>UCMT01000035.1 GCA_900473795.1 Hyphomicrobiales bacterium
GGTCTGCGTCAGAAACGGCAGATTGGGAAAGCCGAAGGCGGTCATCAGTTCATTGAGCGGACCCATCGTAGGATTGAGAATCTGGCGGGCAATCAAGGCGACGGCAACGGGCGCTACCAGCATCGGCACTAGAAAGCTGACCCGGAACAGACCTTCGCCGGGTACGCGACGGTTGAGTGCCAGCGCCACGGAAAAACCGATGACATACTGCAGCGTCACCGCGACAGAAGCGATGATCGTCGTCGTCCAGGTGACACTCCAGAAGCGCGGATTCTGAAGCAGTTCCGTATAGTTGCCGAAGCCGACGAAACGCGCGGGGATCGGCGGCACGAGCCGCAGGCTCATGAAGCTGGTGGTCAGCGAATAGATCAGAGGGAAGATCGAGATCACCAGCACGATCAGCAACGCCGGCCAGATGAAGAAGTGTTTGATCGGGTCGTTGCGGGTCATGCTGCGCCTCCTTTCTGGAGAAGCGCTTCGATTTCTTCGATCTTCGGCATGGCAGGCGCGGTACCCCGCCGCGTCACCGCAATACCGGCGGTCGCGCAGCCGAAACGCACGGCCTCGACCGGACTAGCGCCCCGCGAGAGCGCTGCCGAGAAGCCACCGACAAATGCGTCGCCGGCGCCGGTAGTATCAATGACCGCTCCCGACGAGATCGCCGGAACATGAACCGATTGTCCGGCCGTATGATAGAGCACACCGCGACCACCCAGGGTGATCAGCACGGCTTTCACGCCCTTGGCAAGAAAGGCGTCGCCAGCCCGTCTGGCGTCGTCGAGTGTGTCGAGCGGAAAACCGACGATGGCGGCTGCCTCGGTTTCGTTTGGCACGATATAGTCACAGAGCGGATAGATCGTGTCTGGAAACGGCTCGGCCGGCGCTGGATTGAAAACAGTGGTAACGCCGGCCGCATAGGCGATTTCGAGGGCACGCTGCGCCGCTTCGGCCGGTTGTTCGAGCTGGGTCACGAAAACAGCCGATTGCTCGATGGTCTCGCGTGCCGCCTCGACATCACCAACGCCGATGGTGCCTGCGGCACCTGGATAGACGATAATCGCATTGTCGCCGTCACCGTCATTGACGTAGATGAAGGCAGCGCCGGTTGGCATATCGTCCATCTGCACAACCTTCGGCGTCACGCCTGCTTCCGCATAGGTTTTCAGCGCCATGTCGCCGAACGCGTCGCGGCCGATCTTCGAGATGAAGGAAACTGTTCCACCGGCGCGGGCAGCAGCGACAGCCTGGTTGGATCCCTTGCCGCCCGGGCCTACCGCAAAGCCGGTCCCGGTGATGGGCTTGGCCAGATAGGCCGTGTCGGCGACGAAAATCCCGAGGATCGAAACACCCACCTTCATTATCGTTTCCCCTCAAACGGTTTCCGGCGGAATCACGCCTTTGGTGAACAGGAAGCAGCCGTAGAAGCGGTTTTCGCCCGTGGTGATGACGCAATAGGCCTTTTTGGCCTCCTCATAGAAGGCGAAACGCTCGATGCCATACATCGGCGCCGGCTTGGCCTCGAAGCCGTCGATAACGGCCTGGACTTCCTGCTGCACGGGAGGGATCTCGTCCGGCGCGCCCATGATTTCCATTCGTCCGGCAGATGGCTGCAGCGGCGTGTCCAGCGGCATTACCGAAAGAATAGCTTTGATGGCACGGGCAGCGGACACATTCTCTACGCGCAGCAGCTTGCCGAGCACCGTTTGCCGGGCAATGGAATCCGAAGGAAAATTGGTGTCGGAAACGACGACCGTGTCGCCATGCCCCATGGACCGGAGCGCGTGCAGCACATCCGCATTCAGAGCCGGATCGATATTCTTCAGCATGAAAATCCTCCCTCAGTTGCACCATTTCGCAGCGACGCGCCGCAAAATGGACCCCATAACCGCCAGGTGGTAACGCCTTGCGATTTCCTCTAATTCCGTTGTTTTCGAGCGCCACAGTCGTTAAGGCATCCTCCGTCCGCTTTCCAGAACGAACAGATCAGGCTTTTTCGGACACGACGCTCTTTGCTCTCCAGAATTCTAAAAGGAGCAACCGACCGAATATGCCCGTGCCTGAGCGGAGCGCGGAAACGCCGATCAGAAGTGCCCCCCAGATTGCAATTGTCAGGAACTGGCTAAAGTTCATCAAATTGAACGCGGAGGAGATCAGCTGCAAGAGCAGCAACGCAGCAAACAACCCTGATACTTTTCCGGTGCCGCCATATGGATTGATGCCCCCCAGAACCGCCGCCAGGATGCTGATGAGAAGGAAACTCTCGCCATAGGACGCGTTGGCAGAATTGAATCGGGCCATCATTACAAGCCCGCCGCATCCTGCAAGCGCGCCCGATAAGGCATACGTCAAAAGCAAAACTCGTTTGACATGTATGCCCGAGAACTGGGCAGCTTTCTCGTTGGCGCCGACAAGGTAGAGCTTCTGACCGAAGGATGATCGCCGAAGAACCACCGACACGAACACGCAAAGGACACCAAACAGCAGGAACGCAAGCGGTACGCCCAGAAAGGTTCCATTTCCAATCGCAACGATTGGATCTGGAAAGCCTGACAAGACATTTCCACGCGTCAGTCCAATGGCAAGACCCTTACAGGCGATCATGGTCCCCAGTGTGGCCAGAATGGGGGATACACCGAAATAGGCGATGATGAGGCCGTTCAGCAGGCCTACCAGGATTGCGACGGCGAGGCCCGCGGCAACCGCGCCGACTTGCCAGGTCAGCCAAAGCACGCTTCCAGAAGCGCCCCATGGAATTGTGAACTGCAATACCGACGCTATCGTCAAAGCGCAGAGATTGGCGGTCGAAATGATCGACAAATTCAGCCCGCCGGAAAGGAGCGCAAGCATCATCGCAAGAGCAAGAATGCCAAGTTCCGGGGTCTGAAAGGCTATCGACTGAAATGTTCCCACACTCAGTAGCCGATCGCCGAGAATGAGGCCAAACACCGCTAGAAGAGCCATGAAAATGGAAGCAAGCGTCACCGTCGTGGCGTTCTCTCGAACGAAACGGGATATGAGAGGTCGATTGGCAGACGGCTTCATGGTGATCTCCTTCCTAAGACGCGAGTCAAGCATACCGACGCCGCTGAGACAGCGCAGTCGCCGAGACCGCAAGCAGAATAACGCAGCCGACAAAGAACTGATTCCAGTATGAGGACACGCCCAGCAATATCAGTCCGTTCTGCAAAATTGCGATGAGCATCACACCCAATACGGCGCCAAACACGGAGCCGTTGCCACCGGTCAGACTCGCGCCGCCAAGAACGACAGCCGCAAGCACTTCGAGTTCCTTGCCGATAAGCGTCGTCGGGGTAACCGATTGGGCCAGTTGGGCTTGCGATATTGATGCGATCGCGGCCATGAACCCCATATAGCCGTAGACAAGGCACCTCAGGCCGAAAACATGAAAACCAAGGCGTTCGGCGGCTATCTCATTCCCCCCCACGGCATATATTTGACGACCGATGTTTGTCTTGTTGAGCAAGACCCAGGTCATAAAGAATGCGACCACTAGCAACAGCGCCTGGAAATTGATTGCATAAGGAAATCCATTACTGTCGGTGAATTCGAACCACCAGATCCCTTCGCGAAAATAGCTGGGAAGGGAGGTGATATAGTCGCCGCGGGTGATATATATCAGTAATCCAAAAAAAATATTGAGAGTGGATATAGTCACAATAACGGAAGAGATGCGAACCTTATGAATGATAGCCGCATTGAATAGCCCACATAGTATACCAGTGCAGCAGGCGACAAAGAACACTCCGAACCACCCAATTGGATAGGTCTTGGCAATCGTGAGAGCCACATATTGGGCGACGCTGGCTATGGCAGTAAAGGAGATGTCGATCCCACCGAACACCAAGACCACAAGCAGACCGGCTGCAAGAATGCCTGCAAACGAGGTGGAAGTGAGAAGGTCGAAAAGGTTTTGCAGCGTCAGAAAACTGTCCGTTGCTGCCGTGAGGAACATGGATAATACGACGACGACCGCAAGCAGCCAAAATTCGTGACTTCGTGTCCAGCGTTGAATTGTCTTAGGCATAGATAACCTCTTGCAGATTTCTCTCGGTCGATGAAAGCGGATGGACTTCGCTGACGAGCTTGCCTTGCCGCATGACCAGGACACGATGGGTGTGGTAGAAGACCTCCTGGGCTTCGTCGGAGATGAGCAGTACCCCGACGCCTTCTGCCGCCAATCGGTGCACTATCTCATAGATTCCGTCCTTGGCCTTGATGTCCACGCCGACGGTTGGGCTATCGAGTATCAGCACGCGGGGTTTGGTGGCCATCCACTTGCCCAACACCACCCGTTGCTGGTTGCCTCCTGACAGAGTTCCGACAGGATTTTCGAGGTCGGACACTTTCGTGTTCAGGCGAACGATCCAATCACCGGCTGCGGCTACACGTTCGGCGGGGTCGATGAGGCCGAATTTGCCGGCCAAGCTGTCAAGGACCGTCGCGAGGATGTTTGCAGAAATGGGCTGCCCCAGCGCCAGGCCGAGCATCAACCTGTCTTCCGGGACGTAAGCCACGCCGCTGGCTATTGCGACACGATTGGAGCTGGCTATCAGCGGCTTCCCGGAGACTTCGATCGTGCCGCGGGATGGTGGATTCATACCGAAGATGCTGAGTGCGAGTTCCGTCCGTCCGGAGCCCAAAAGCCCGGTAAGGCCGACGATCTCTCCTTTGCGAATGTCGAAGCTGATATCCTCGTAGTGGCCTGGTCGAGTCAGGTTTCGAACCGCCAGCACAACCTCCGCAGCTTCGCCTCCGGGCCGCGGAGGCGCATAGTCGAATTCATGTCCGGTCATCAAGGTCTCGAGCCGCCGCGAAGTGATTTCGCTGGCATCGAAGGTCCCCACCTTACCGCCGTCACGCAGAACCGTTACGCGCTCGGCTATCTCCATTACTTCATCGAGACGGTGGGATACGAACACCGTGCAAATGTCTCTGCTCTTAAGGTCGTTGACGACACGCAGCAGAGAATCCACCTCATGCCGGGTCAACGAGGCGGTGGGCTCGTCCATGATGACCAGCTTTGCGTCGGCGGCCATGGCGCGGCAAATCGCAACCAGTTGCCGGTTTGCGATAGAGAGGTCCGACACCATCGTCTCCAGGTCGAGATTGACGTTGATGCGGGCCATCGCTTTCGCCGCAATGTCACTTATGCGGTTCCAATTCGCGGGCCGAGGCAAGCCCATGTGGCTGCCGATGGCGATGTTCTCCGCCACGGACAAATTGGGAAAGAGGGAGAGATCCTGATAGATGACCTGGATGCCACTCTTGGTGGAAAGAATGGGGTCCAAACGAGAATGTTCGCGACCCTCCAGAACGATGCGACCACCCGGATCGGGCGCCTGCACGCCAGCAATAATCTTGATCAGGGTGGATTTGCCCGAACCATTTTCGCCAACAAGACAGTGAACTTCGCCGGCCTCCAGCGACAGATCGACATCTCGAAGCGCACGAACTCCGCCGAAGTGCTTGGAGATATGGGCCAATTCAAGGAATGCGGTCATAGTGGGCTTTACCCTTAGTAGCTGGCATCGGTCCTGCTGCAGGCGAGCCAGGGCCCGCCTGCGGTATTTCCTGCAAGGACAGCTAGAGACCCTGGGCGATCAGGCCATCCACGGTTTCTTTGTTGATGTGGGTGATCTTGTCGACCTTGATGAGCTTTCCGGGAACATCCACCGTAGCCTTGCCGAGACCGGGAACATCCATCCCGTCCTCGATTTTCGTTCCATCGAGGACCAATCTGGCGACGGCAGCCATCGCATAGCCAGCTTCTCTCGGGTTCCACATGAAACCTTCCCGAATGACGCCGTCCATGATCAGGTCCTTGGCCTGCGACGGCAGCACCGTGCCTATGACGGCAACCCGCTTGCTCAGGTGCTTTTCCTTCACGGCGTTGCCGGCGGCGATCGGACCGTTCGAGCCAAACGCCAGAATACCCTTGAGCTTCGGATAGGCCTTCAGCACGTCGATAGTCGTGCGGTAGGCGCTGTCGATTTCGTCGGCGCCAGGGAAGCGATCGGCCACCAGGTTCATCTTGGGATAATGTGCCTTTTGATAGGCGATGGCCGCGTCGGCCCACTTGTTGTGCAGCGGGGTAGTCAGGGTGCCGACATAGACGACATAGTCCCCTTCCTCGCCCATTTCCTTGGCGAGGCTCTGCATTTGGACTTCGCCGAACTTGGTCGAGTCAATGAGTTCGACGTCCCAGTCGCGGCCCTCCTGTTCCGGCCCCTCGTGGACAATTACTTTGATGCCTGCTGCCTGAGCCCGCTTGAGCACAGGCTCACACGCCTTGACGTCCAGGGGCACAAGGCCGATCACGTCCACCTTCTTGGCGATCAGATCTTCCAGCAGCTTGACCTGCTGGGCCGGATCGATGTTTGCCGGACCGGTCATAGAAACGTCGATGTTGAATTGATTCCCTGCCTCCTGCAGGCCGCGCTCAAGGGCACCGAAGTACGGGATGCCGGCAATCTTGACGACAGTCACCATGACTGGGTTGGCCGCCATCGCGAGGTTTGGCGTGGCAACCAGCCATGCCACGCCTGCGGCCAAAGAAAACTTCAAAATGTCACGACGTTTCATGCTCTTCTCCTCCTGTGAGCGTTGTAGACTCTAGATTTTCGGAATTGCGTCTGCGGCCAGTCGCCGCCAGCTGTCGCCTCAGAGGCCGTAGCGTGTCGCCAAGCCGCGCAAATACGGCAGCCCTTGATCAAGTACAGCGCCAGCATTGGGCGCGGCCGGCCGCCACATGCAGAGTGCCGCAGCAAGCTGTGGCGGTACCGAGACAAAGCTTTCAATGACAAGATCGCCATCGAATCCGGTGTCGCGCAATGTCCGGAAGACCAGTTCCCAATCTACGGTACCGGTGCCTGGTACACCGCGATGACTTTCGGAAAGGTGAATATAGGGAGAGCGTCCCGCGGCCCGGCGGATGCCGTCGTCGAAACCATTCTCCTCTACGTTCATGTGATAGGTGTCGAGGTGGACGAAGGTATTCGGTTCATCGATTTGCTCAAGCAGCCACATTCCTTGCGCGGCCGTATTGAGGATGTGGGTGTCGAAGCGTGTGCAAGGTTCGACACCGAACGTCATGCCGAGTTCAGCAGCGCGCCGCGCTACCGGCTTCAGTGCCCGAACCACCGCTTCGTACTCGCGACTTGTTGGGGGAACACCGGTCTTGTAGCCGAGCGCCGAGTAGGTGACGCCAGTCAGCATGGAGCACCCAATGTGGTGAGCGGCGTCAAGAACTTGAAACAGATATTGCGAACAGGCTTCCGGAGCCAGGTGCGCCATCTTGTCTTCGGGCAGGCAAAGCGACGCGGTTGCCTGAAGACCATGATCTCGGATTATCGACTTTGCGTGATCCAGATCGATTTTGGCCGGCTCGAACAAAGGGATCTCGATTATTTCCAGCCCATATCGCGCCGCCTCAGGGATCGCGGCGTTGGCCGCCTCTGTCGTCCACTCGGGCGCCCACAGACTGAAGTGCATTCCAAATTTTGTCATTGCATTTATCCTCCCGTAATCCGCTGCAGAGCCAACAAGAACGCTGCACCCGGACAGCGTCAGCGCGACGTCGGCAAATGGCCCTCTTCGCGACGTTTGTTCGCCGCTGATCATTATGGGGATGGTTATCGAAAAATTCTCAAACGTCAACGCATATATCTATTTAAAAACACATTTGTTGCAGCAATCTGACGCCATGCCACGCCACGGCATAGCCATTCCGTTGTATTTGTACGATAATCGCTGAAAATTATCGAACACAATAATCTTTCTTGAAATACATTTGACGTAACGATATATGTCTAGTGGCTAAGGGGATTGACCCCGGCAAATCCCATCGGAGGTCAGAATGCCCAAGGAAATCCACATCGACCCTAGGACCTTCAAGGTGCGCAGCACCCTGAATGCACCACCAATTCCTATCCACGCGTACGATGAGAATATCGAGGCGGAACGTGCCCAGTATGGCGACGAAGGATTGCTGCAAATTCTGCGCGATATGATGATCATACGCGAATTCGAGACGATTTTGGCTTCGCTAAAGGGAAAGGGAGCATATTGCGGCATTGAGTTTAACTACAAAGGGCCGGCTCACCTTTCGATCGGGCAAGAGGCTGCTGCCGTCGGAGCTGCTGCCTCACTCGAGCCGCATGACCATATTTTCGGCAGTCATCGCAGCCATGGCGAATTCATCGCGAAGGGGCTTTCGGCGATCCGAAAGCTCCCGGATGATGCCTTGCGTCTGATCATGGAGAGCCATGAGCGTGGTACGCTTCTCAGGACTGTGGAGACCTCTCTGCAGAGTCCGAAAACAAGCGAGACCGCGGAGAATTTTCTACTGCTCGGCCTGCTTGCAGAGATCTTCATGCGCTCAACCGGTTTCAACCGGGGCATGGGCGGGTCAATGCATGCCTTTTTCCCGCCTTTTGGGACTTATCCGAACAATGCGATTGTCGGCGCGTCTGCCGGAATAGCCACGGGGGCTGCATTGCGAAAGAAGCTTACGGGGGCCAGCGGCATCACTGTGGCCAACGCGGGCGATGGCTCTACTGGCTGCGGGCCGGTCTGGGAAGCGATGAATTTCGCCGCTATGGCACAATTCGAGACGCTGTGGGCAGATGCTTTCAAAGGCGGTTTGCCGGTCCTGTTTTTCTTCACCAACAACTTTTATGCGATGGGCGGTCAGACCATCGGTGAAACAATGGGATGGGACCGCCTATCTCGCATAGGGCTGGCGGTCAACCAGCAAGCCATACACGCGGAAACCGTCGACGGAACAAATCCGCTCGCCGTTGCTGACGCCGTCGCACGCAAGCGCGAGCTTTTGGTTCAAGGCCGCGGGCCAGCCTTGCTGGACGTCGAATGTTACCGCAGCTCGGGTCATTCAACGACAGATATCAACTCTTATCGGACGAAGGACGAGATGCAGGCGTGGGAACAGCACGATCCTATCATTCTGTTCTCCAATCGCCTTCAGGAGGCCGGGATTGTGACCGCTGGCCAGGTCGCCGAATTGCGCGAACAGACGACGGATCGCATGCGCTCGATTACTGCGATCGCGGTCGATCCGGCACTCACTCCCCCCGTAGATATTCATGCAGATCCAACGCTGATCGGCAAGCTCATGTTCTCGAACACCAACATAGAGCTGCCCTCGCAAGAAGTTTTGCTCCTGAAGCCTGTCGACGCGGTTAGCCGGGTGCGTCAGGACGCGAAGAAAAGTCGATACGGCTTTGCCGAGGACGGAGCCAAGCTGTCACCAATGCGAGCTATCACAATGCGTGACGCGTTGTTCGAGACCGTCTTGCACCACATGACGCACGACGACAGTCTTGTCGCCTATGGGGAAGAATGCCGGGAATGGGGTGGCGCATTCGGCGTTTACCGTGGGCTTGCCGAAATCCTACCGCACGATCGGTTGTTCAATTCACCGATCTCCGAAGCTGCGATCGTTGCGACGGCGGTGGGCTTTGCGCTCGAGGGCGGCCGCGCGCTGGTCGAACTGATGTATGGCGACTTTCTAGGCCGGGCGGGCGACGAAGTCTTCAATCAGATGGCAAAATGGCAATCGATGTCCGGGGGTGAGCTGAAGGTTCCCGTCGTTTTGCGTTGCTCGATCGGTTCGAAGTACGGCGCCCAGCATAGTCAAGACTGGACGGCATTATGCGCCCATATTCCGGGCCTCAAAGTTGTCTACCCGGCAACGCCGTATGATGCGAAAGGGCTGTTGGCTTCCGCATTGTCAGGCAACGATCCGGTGGTTTTTTTTGAAAGCCAGCGCCTCTACGACACCGTGGAACAGTTCCGCAACGAAGGCGTGCCGACCGGCTACTATCAACTTCCCATCGGTGAACCCGATTGTAAGCGCGCTGGAGAAGACGTCACAATTCTCACGGTGGGACCTTCGCTTTACTCCGCGCTCGCTGCTGCTGAAGAACTCGAAAGCACCTTCGGCATCTCGGCCGAAGTGATTGATGCGCGTTCGCTTGTTCCATTTAACTATGAACCCGTGCTCGCCTCGATAAGGAAAACCGGACGCATCGTACTGGTATCCGAGGCTTCGGAGCGCGGCAGCTTCCTGATGACGCTCGCCGCAAACATTACGCGCTTCGGCTATGAAACTCTTCACGCGGCGCCTCGTGTAATCGGCTCTCCGAATTGGATCGTGCCCGGCGCTGAGATGGAATCAACCTACTTTCCCCAAAAAGATGATATCCTTGATGTCATCACCAGCGAGTTGTTTCCAAGCCAGCGCAGCAACCGCCGCAGCATACGTGACTGGGACGATCGGGAACTTGCCCGTCTCGGTCTATAAACCAACACACCTTTGAGCGAGGAACACATATGGATACCCCGATCCTCATGCCGAATCTCGGAAACGAAATCGACGAGGCCCAGATCGACGAGTGGTTCAAGACGGAAGGCGACATGGTCACCGAAGGTGAACAAGTCGTCCTGATCACGACACCCAAGGTCACCATGGAAATCGAAGCCCCAGCGACAGGCATTCTGAAGAAAATCCTGATTCCCGCAGACGAGCTTGCGGCAGTGGGCTCCACACTTGGGATCATCGAGACATGACAAACGCGACCGCAAACTTACCGCTTCCAGTCTTTCGCTTGGGGGGTTCGGGGCCGAACCTTCTGCTTCTCCACGGGTTTGGAGCTGACCGAATGACCTGGATAGCCAATCAGGACGCGCTCATGCAGTCGTATGCGGTTTTTAGCTGCGACCTGCCTGCGCATGGCGATCAACCGCCTGGCAGGACTGGCATGAAAATCTCGGAGATCGCCGATGAACTGATTGACGCACTCGCGCGACAGAACGATCCCTTTGTCGTGGTGGGGCATTCACTGGGCGGCGCAATCGCCATAGAACTGGCAGCTCGCCGACCGGATTTGGTCGCTGGCCTGGGCCTGATAGCACCGGCTGGTCTGGGCAAAGAGGTCGGTCGAGATTTTCTGAGCGAACTGCCTGAACTTAGCGAGTTGGACTCTGCGTTGGCGCTACTTCAGCGATTGGTCTCGCGCCCGCGCCTGATAACGCCACCGATCGCTCAACGGCTCCTCGATCACCTGGAACGACCTGGCATTCGTGCCGCTCTCAGAGCCCTGGCTTCGGAGTTAAGCCAGGTCGAGACCTCGATTGAACCCCATGTGGCTTCCATAGCCGTCAGCAGAGTTCCGCGGATCGTCATTTGGGGAGAGGACGACACGATAAATCCGATCGACCGTCGGAAACTGTCGAGGTTCAACGCTCAAGTGCTGACTCTGCCGGATACCGGGCATCTTCCTCACGTTGAGGCAAGCAGAGCCGTAAGCCGGTATGTTTGTGAATTTCTGAAGAGTGCCGCATTGGAATTGGGGGGGATGAGTTCATGATCGTTGTCTGCGGTGATGCCTTGATTGACTTCTTGCCGGTCGCGCTCCCGGAAGGTGGCGGTGGCTACATCCCTGTCTGTGGTGGATCCTGCTGCAACATTGCGACCGCGATTGGCAGGTTAGGCGGTAAAGTCGGATTCATGGGAGGGCTGTCCGAGGATTTTTTTGGCGCCATGCTGGTTCAGCAGTTCAACGAAGCGGGGATTGATCTTCGCTACGCAACCCGCCTGCCTTTCGACACGACGCTGGCCTTTGTGCGTCTGGGAGGTGACGAGCCTGAGTACGCGTTCTATGACAGCGGTAGTGCGGCACGGCACTGGACGCTGAAAGGGGCACCAGCTTTGGGCAGCGAGGTTGACGTCCTGCACATCGGTTCGGTCACGTTGATTCACCCCCCTGTCTCAAGCGCTTGCGAGTCACTGTTCGAGAACGAACAGGGTAAGCGCGTGTTATCGATCGATCCAAACTGCCGGCCCGGTCTGGCGCAGGATCCAGAGGCATATCGCCAGCGTCTCAATCGCCTCTGCGGTATGGCTGACATCGTAAAGCTATCGGTGACGGATCTCGAATTCATGCAGCCGGGTGTCGGGCCGCATTCGGCAGCGGAGAGTTGGCTTTCAAACCGGGCCAAGATCGTCCTCGTCAGCCGGGGTGCGCTGGGCGCAACAGTTTATCTTGCGGGTGGCAGAGTCGTTGAAATTCCAGCACGCCCTGCAAGGGTTGTTGATACCGTTGGAGCTGGAGACGCACTCATTGCAGGCTTTCTCACCCATCTCCAGCAGAGCGGCGACTTGCATCGCCATAGCATCGGCGCCTTGACGGATGACCGGGCTCGCAAAGCTCTCGAGTTTGCCGCACACGTTGCAAGTCTTGCCTGCGAGCATCGCGGAAGTGACCCGCCGTGGCGCAGAGAAATCAGCCTGGCTGGATACGACGAAGGCAGTCAAGTGTGACGCCAAGCACCGCAAGCTATTGCGGAGGCTTGCCGTGCCGGTTAAGGGTGAAACGCCACGTCTAGAGATGTTTTACTCGAAGATCTGCGAACGGATTTGGACGCCGTTCTCATCGTGATCGCAACGACTATCCAGGGGCGGATTGGATGACAAAACTGACAAGGATGCCCCACACCAGCTTGCTGGACGCTGAAAGCCTCAGGTTGAAGGCAGCTTTTCTTTATTACAATCAGAAGCTTACTCAAAACGAAGTCGCCGCAAAACTGGGTGTCAGCCGCAGCACAATCGTTAAGCTCCTCGATGAGGCGCTGAAGCGGGGCGAAATCCAGATCTGGGTGAAGCAGGCCGCAAGCGAGTTGGAGCTGGCATCCGAGCTGGAAGCCGCGCTCAATCTCGATGAAGTGATCGTCACGCCGCCGGCGAAAGATGTCGACGGAACGGCCCGGGCCGTTGGGCAAGCGCTGGGTCAGTTTCTTTCCGACACCATTCCCAGCAATGCGACGATCGGGGTTGGCTGGGGACGAACACTCAGTGCCGCGCTTTCGAGTTTTCGCCCGCTGCGGCGCGAAGGGGTAAAAATTGTGTCTCTGCTTGGAGGTACGGTGGAAGCCCAGCATGAAAATCCGATCGATTTTACCTGGCAGCTCGCCAATCAACTCGGGGCGCAATGTTTTCTTTTGATGGCGCCGCTGCTGGTTGACTCTCCCGATACCAAAGAACGCTTAATCGAAAAGTGCGGCTTGAATCGGATCATGAAGCTGTCCGCCGATCTGGACATTGCACTGGTGAGCGTCGGCGATATCGGCACCCATTCAACATCGCTGTCGGTCGCATCCCTTGCGCCAGACGAGTTGGAAACGCTCATCGGCAAGGGGGCTATGTGCGATGTTCTGTGCAATTTCCTGGATCGAGACGGCCGCACGGTGGACCATCCGGTCAACGATCGGGTGATGTCAGTCGATCTCGATACAGTGAGACGCGCACGGCACGTGGTTATCGCATCGGGGGGAGAACAGCGAGCCGCCGCAATCTTGGCAGCTATCAGGCGAGTAGGCTGCAATACTTTGGTGACTGATGAAAGCGCTGCGCGTGAGATGCTCAGCTTGCTCAGAAGTCCAAGGGCTGATCGATGATTACCATCGCCGTTTTTTCCAGTTCGCCGCCAACAACGACGGCTGGGCCGAATCGCTCCAAATCCACCCTGACGGCTTGGCCGACTATTTGGGCTTCCGGGATGGCCGAGCTGCCGAGGGCCGTGCGCTAGATATCCCGACGCCGGACCAGAACGCACTAAGCCTGGCGCTGCCGTGCGCCTCGGGGATCGAGGGTTATCTTAAGGAAATGCAGGAAGGCAATGTCGCCACCCTGGCGCCGGGCGAGATCAGACGTGACAGGTGATGGCATGGTGAAGTGCTTGGGAGGTCGCTTGACCCTAGACCCGACGGTTCAAATGCGGGGGCGCTTCCCCCGCATTTGAGTTGTTTCGTCGGTGCGAATTGGCCTAACTGACGTTGCCAATGAATTCTCAGATCGGCCCTTTTGCTGTGTTTCGGCGTGCAAAAACTGGCGCATTTTTGATGCCGGCTGTCTTTCAAATTGCCCCGATCCTCGGTTGACGAAGGTCCACCTTGGCACCCGCCACTGCAACAGCGGCGGTTGTGAAACCGCCGTTGCCGTACCGCTGTCATGCCACGGCGTCGATCGCATCGATTGAGCGACCGCGCGTCTCTATTCCCCATAATACATAGGCCGCGCAGGCTAGTGCGTACCACGCGGCGAAATAGATGAACGCGTTCTCAAATGGGATCTGGCCTGAGGCGGGAGCGCCGACGTTGACGCGCCCACGATTACGGCCAACCCCATCGGTCCAATGATCTTCCCAATTCCTCCAAAGCCATACGCGGCTCCATTCCTGTCGAACGAAGATGCGTGGGCCAAACCTCGGCAGAATACGGCCCGACGATCGCAAAGCCCCCTTCCCCAAAAAAGAATGCAAGCATCAGTAGCGTTAGGAATCCAACTAAATCTCCCGACAGCGAAGAGGCAAACAGCGCAGCAAGCAACAGCATGGCTGCCGCGCCGGCGGTGCACAGAATTCCTGCAGCGCGCCGACCAATGCCTTCGGAAAGAAGGGAAAAGCTCACTCGCCCAGCCAATGCCGCGAGCGTCACGAAGATCATGTAAAATGCTGCTTCCGGGGGGCTGTTCCCCGGATCAGCACCAAGAGTGATGGTGCCCATAATGTGAGCCCATAGTAGCCTGTCTGCATTCCGATATTGGACACGCAGCTCATCGCTAAAGCGCGAGGATAACGCAATAGTTCCTTCAATTCCCCGGCTGGCTGAGCAGCCTGTGGTGCCTCGATCGGAAGCGTCGCCGGGTCAACTTCGAGTGCCCACCCGATTGATTGGCGAGCCTCCTGGACGCCCTTGACGCATGAGCCATCTGGGTGATTCCGGCACCCAACGCCTCACCAACAGCACGCCCAGGCTCAACATAACGCAAACGGCAATGAGCCCCCGCCACCCAACCGCGGGAGCCAGGAAAGCAACCATCGCTGATCCGATGAGGAAACCGAGTGGCACCGCACATGTCACCAGGCCGGTCACCAAACCCCGCTTTTTGGTGGGAACGAATTCCTGGATAAGGGGGACATCGACGCAGTAGAGACCACCCCCTCCGAAACCGATCAGGAACCTGAAAAAGGTTAGGTAAAGCCATCCGATTTCCGGCGTGTCGGGCGTGAAAATGAGGGCGAACATACTTACGGTGAACACGATGATCGTGCTCATGAAGATTTTTCGACGCCCTACCCGGTCAGCCATCCGTCCAAACCATGCAGCGCCAAACATTGCCCCAACGCCGGAAGAAAGCAAAATGATCGAAGACTGACCAAAGCTTAAGCCCCAAGGCTTGGACACGAACGTCAAAATGAAGCCAATAAGAAAGTAGTCTAAAAATTCCAGGACCAATCCGAAAGCTCCCGCAAAGACCAAACCCTTTTGATTGCGCGTGAGCAGTTGCTGACGGTCGAGCGCCTCAAACATTTATCCTCCCTAATCCAGGCTAAACTTGGCAACGCGTGTTCCGCGCCATCCGCTTGTCGCGCGGGCGGCGTGGCTCCTCCTCTTAAAATCCCGAAGTACTTATCCCTGCGCCGCGATCTTGGTCACGGACTACGCTGGTCGACAAATAGTGGAACTGCTTGACAAACCGGTATTGTTGAAAGCTAGAGTCCTCTCTCCCGGTGCTCTCGAACGTCAAAGATGACGCCCGAGAGCAGCGCGGGGGAGGAAGCACCAGTCGCTATAGTTATCGGTTGATAATTTAATTTGTCAACTGGAGTTGGGTTAAGACAAAATTTTTTGTGAAATGCACGATCAACCGCGCAAGCATGCCGCCGGGCTGCCGGATAAACGATCGAATCATCAACGTTGATTAGTGCGCAGGTCTAGGCGTGAGCTTTGATTTCGGTTGGCTTCGGAACAGCTGCTTTCGCGAAATACGTCTGGATGCCGTTGTGGAAAACACCGACCACCGCCGATATGGTCCGGTCACGGTCCTCTGAAGGAGGTAGGCTGAAGATGTGCTCACGGACACCAAGATAGAAAATCCCGCTGTGAAGTGCCCAAGCGAGTTCAATCTCCTCAACCGAAGGTTTGGTCTGATCATCGAGGCCGGCAAGATGACGGTACTCCTTCACGATGCGTTGCAGAATGCGCTCTTCGAGCAACCCTATATACCAACGGTTTATATCTGCACCTTTTAGGCCCGCGAAAAGGTAGATACGCATCCACTCGCGGGTGAAAATCGCCTTCGTGTAGCTTGCATAAAAGGATTTGAGCCGTTCCTCCAGAGGGACATTGCGATCACACAGCAAGCGATCCCATTCTATGTTCCAGCGATCCAGATAGACGGCCCGGTAAGCCTCGCGGATCAAATCATCTTTGCTGGGGAAATACCGATAAAGCAGGGGCTGGGTGATGCCAAGTTGCCTGGCCAACTCGCGCGTGCTGCTTTCAAACCCGTGTTCCGCAAACAGGTTCAGTGCCTTTTGGAGTATCTCGTCACGCCGCTCGGTCGGTGGGAGGCGCCTTCGCTTGGGGGGCTGCTTTGGTGTCATAGGCCTGTAAACTGTGGGTCTGAAGAAATCGCTCCTATTCCCTAGCATGGAAAAAGACCACTTGACTACGATGGCGAAGAGGATTTATTTATCAGTCGATAATTGTCGGGAGGAGACGACTATGACGTTTAATCGTCAAGCAATTTACGATGCCGCGAAGCAGGTCTCCAACTGGGGCCGGTGGGGCGAGGACGACCAAATCGGGACCTTGAATAACGTCGAACCTGCAGACATCGTTGCGGCTGCTGGCTTGGTCAGGAAGGGCAAGACCTTTGCTCTCGGCCTCTCACTAAAGGAACAGATTCAGTCGGGCCTCTTCGGCGGGCGCTGGAACCCGATCCATACGATGCTTGCGACAGGCACAGATGCGGCTGCCGGCAACCAGGACGAACCGGCACCCTACCTGCGCTACGCAGATGATGCGATCAATATGCCGTGTCAGGCCTCGACCCAATGGGATGCTCTCTGCCACATCTTCTTGGACGACAAGATGTACAACGGCTACGACGCAAAGCTCGTTGATGTGAAGGGTGCGAAGAAGCTCGGCATCGAGCACTATCGTGATAAAATGGTCGGGCGCGGAGTTTTGTTAGATATCGCGCGCTGGAAGGGCGTTGACTCGCTGGATGACGGTTACGGGATCAGCCCAGAGGACCTTGACGGCTGCGCAACGGCACAGGGTGTCGAAATCCGCAAAGGCGATTTCGTCATTGTCCGCACAGGTCATCAGGAGCGATGCCTGGCGAAAGGAAGCTGGGACGGATACGCTGGAGGCGATGCTCCCGGCATGGCCTTCAGCACCTGTTTTTGGCTCAGGGCAAAGGATGTTGCCGGCATTTGCACCGATACTTGGGGCTGCGAGGTGCGGCCAAACGAGACAAACGAAGCAAACCAGCCTTGGCACTGGGTTGTAATTCCTGCCATGGGAATTGCCATGGGCGAGATCTTTTACTTGAAGGAGTTGGCCGAAGACTGCGCACAAGACAAAGTCTACGAGTTCTTTTTCCTCGCTCCCCCCCTACACCTGCCCGGTGGCGCTGGTTCGCCGATAAATCCGCAAGCCATAAAGTGACGAACACCATGTCTGGTTTCGACATTCTTGAAAGGTTCTCACTCTCAGGTCGGCGGGCCTTGATCACTGGGGCCGGTCGTGGCTTAGGGCGGTCAATCGCGCAGGGTTTGGCGGCTGCGGGCGCAGAAGTAACACTCTGCGCTCGCACCGAAAGTGAGATTGAAGAAGGTGCCGCCGAAATACGAGCGAGGGGATTAAAAGCCCTGACACTCGTTGCGGATGTCAGCGACGTTGAAGACTTCAGGCAGAAGATCGACGAGTTGCAGCCGTTCGACGTTTTCGTCAACAACGCTGGCATGAACCGTCCTAAGCCACTCTCCGAAGTGACACTGGACGATTTCGATGCGGTCATAGGGCTCAACCTTCGCGCGGCAATTTTCGCAGCTCAGGCGGTCAGTTGTCGCATGACATCAGCGAATCTCCGTGGGTCCATCATCAACATGTCGTCACAGATGGGTCACGTCGGGGCCGCAAACAGAACGATCTATTGCGCATCGAAGTGGGCTTTGGAGGGCTTCACGAAAGCCCTCGCGGTCGAGTTAGGCCCAGCGGGCATACGCGTCAACACGGTAGGTCCGACATTCATCCAAACGCCTATGACGAAGCCTTTTCTTGACGATCCTGTGGTACGCGACGCGATCGTTTCGAAGATTAAGCTTGGCCGGTTAGGTACGCCTGAGGATGTGGTCGGCGCAGTTCTCTATCTTTCAACGGACGCGGCGGCATTAGTCACCGGAACTGCCGTCCTCGTCGATGGCGGATGGACTGCCGACTAGGGGAAACGTTCACCAAGACAGGAGACTCGCCGTTCGGCCAGCCTCTAAGGTGGTACGACCGCTTGATGGTTACACATGTCTTCTGCGGCTGATTCTTGTTTCGCTTGACAAAGCAGCAGATTAATTTTCGCTTGATAAATAAGTTTCCTTGGGAGGAAGAGGATTTCGGTCTTTTCTAATGCCGGACCAGGTCTCGGTCGTCCGGCTTTATTTGGGAGGAGTTGCAAATGCAGTGCGAATGGCAAGCACCAGTCTTACTCTCCGGGGCACATCCCGCCATAGCGGACCCATGGGATTTCGCAGTTTCGGCCGAAGAAGATGCTGTCATGGCAGTGTTAATTGAGACGGTTGGGCCAGCCTATCGTCTTCCCGGCGCAGCGATGGCGATTCTGCCTGACCGTAGGTACGCCGGCGCAATTACGTCAGGATGCATTGAAGCAGATCTGATTTTAAACGCCGACGACATTCGGGCGACAAGTGGCGTCCGCGTCCTCCGTTATGGCGAAGGATCGCCTTTCAAGGACATCCAGCTTCCCTGTGGTGGTGGCATCGATGTGATGCTTTTTCGTTTGCAAGATCGCAACATCCTTGAGCAGCTCGCTAAAGTTAGGAAACTGCGCCAACCAGTGAGCTTGGTGATCGGACGTGAGGGCCGCCTAAGCCTTGGCGTCTACAAGAAGACCGCACGGAATTTAGATAGCTTTTCCCTTGGCTTCGAGCCGCCACTTCGGTTTGTAACCTTCGGCGCAGGCCCGGAAGCATCCATTTTCGCAGGCCTGGTAGAAGGCTTGGGTTACGGACAAACTCTCATCTCGCATGACGCGACTACAGTGGCCTGCACGCGAGCTTCTGGTAACACGTCGCGCGAACTATCGCATCTGTCGCAGCTCAATGACGTCGAGATAGATTCTCGAACTGCTGCTGTGCTGTTTTATCATGATCACGACTATGAGCCAGAGATCATCAAGCGAATGCTCGCGACTCCGGCTTTTTACATCGGTGCGCAAGGAAGCCGAGCAACGCAACGATCCCGCCTGAAGCGGCTTGAGGAGGCAGGCGTGCACCAAAGCGAGCTTCAGCGCGTCCGGGGTCCTATCGGCTTGATCCAATCTTCCCGTGATCCGCGAGCTCTTGCAGTGTCCGTCTTGGCCGAAGTTCTTTCAGTTGTCGCGAACTCGGCGGACCTCTCACCTAATATCAAAGCTGGATCGTTGAGCGAGCCGGATCACTCACGTTATTTCTAGCTCCAAGGAGACGAGACGTGACAAGCAAATTGAAATACCAGCTTCAACATGTGCTGTCTGTGATTAGGGACTGCCTGGCGCAACTCGAATCTGCATATTGTGTCCATGATGCTGTCGAGGATATCAGACCTGAACGTAAGCCGTCGATCTCTCGACGCGAGATAAGGCAACGCGCTCGTCCTTAATTCCAGTGCTTTCGCACCGGCAGCACCTAGAGTCCTTTCCGGAAGCAATCGTGTACCTTCGGCGTTAAAGCTTGGCGCGGCCGCGCTTGAAATCGCCATCGTTCTCTTGAGGATTAATGCATAGCTCAGGGTCAAGGTCTGTTGTTTTTGCACGAGTATACCGGCCTGCGGTTCACACACTGTGGCGGACAATCAAATTTCCCGAGAGCATACGCGTTGAACCGTCGTCACCTGCCTTGACGGTCGGGTCATCGATCAGACTGAGCGCCTCTTGCACCATTCGCTCCACCGGCTGCCGGATCGTTGTCAAGCAATATGAGCTCCAACTGGCCATCGGGATATCGTCGAAACCAATGACGGCAAGATCGTTGGGGATGCGAAGCCCCTTTTCTCTAGCCGCATCGATCGCTCCAAGTGCCATAATGTCATTGCAGCAGAAGATCGCGTTCGGACTGTTGGCTGATGACAGCATCTTCACGGCAGCAGTTTTCGCAACTTCATAGTTGTAGTCGCCAGATGCCTGGGCATGGAAGGTCTTTCCAGCTTCTGCGAGCACGTCCCGGAAGCCGCGGACTCGCTCGGTGTGCGTTGAAGTGTTGGATATTCCTCCAATCAGCCCGATCCGCTGATATCCCCGATCAAGCAAAAGCCTCCCGGCATCTCTGCCGCCCTGGTAATTGTCACAAGAAACCGCGTTGACGCGGATATCCCGCTGAATGCGATTGAGCAGCACTACTTTGATTTGATGCTGTCGGCATGCGCGCGCCATGTTCGAGGTTAAATATGCCGAGGTTATGATGATCGCCGAAGGTCGTGCAGCTAGGATCTGTTCGGTGATCGTGTCGACATTGCTATCTGCCGGCAACGCATAGACGAGCAACCGTCGATCACTCTCCTGCAGTTGCCGAGCAAGCGTGTCGACGACCAGCGGATAGAACGGATTGTGAAGGCTTCCCGCGACCAGTGTTACTGTCCCGGCCGACACGACGTTCGCAGTTCGCCTCGCTGGACTGATGTATCCAATCTCCTCCGCCGCCGCCAATATCATCTTTCTTTTTTCCTGGTCGATCGGCGCTCCCGGCGTGAAGGCGCGTGATACGGCTGCAATCGAAACCCCTACTGCGTGTGCAACCTGCTTCGCGGTTGGTTTCATTGCTGTCAGCTCCTGAAACTTTTTCATTATGCTATTGAAAACTTGCACTGAGAATTTAGCAGCATATCGTTCTCTTAGAAAGGGAGAAGCTCATGACAATAACCTACATCAAACGTGGAAAGCCCGAGGCGGAGCGTTCGGAAGACGACCAAAGAGTCAAAACGACCGTTGAAAATATTCTCAAGGATATTGAAAAGCGTGGTGATGAAGCCGTCCGCGAACTTTCCGAAAAGTTCGACAGATACACTCCGCAATCATTTAAGCTCTCAGCTGGTGAGATCGAAGCTTTGATGAACCAGGTCTCAAAAAGGGACATGGAGGACATCAAGTTTGCTCAGACGCAGGTGCGCAATTTTGCGCAGGCGCAGCGAGACTCGATGCTCGACATTGAGATAGAGACCCTGCCCGGCGTCATTCTCGGTCATAAGAACATCCCTGTTCGGTCCGTCGGATGCTACATTCCTGGCGGCAAGTTTCCGATGGTTGCGTCGGCGCATATGTCAGTGGCGACGGCCTCCGTTGCTAAGGTCCCCCGCATCATCGCAGCGACGCCAGCCTTCAAGGGCGCTCCGAACCCAGCTGTCATCGCAGCGATGCATCTCGGTGGCGCGCACGAAATCTATGTCTTGGGCGGGATTCAGGCCATCGGTGCCATGGCCATTGGTACCGAAACAATCCAACCGGTCCATATGCTGGTCGGTCCAGGCAATGCTTTCGTCGCCGAAGCGAAACGGCAACTTTACGGTCGCGTCGGTATCGACCTCTTTGCAGGCCCGACAGAAACGATGGTCATCGCGGACGAGACTGTCGATGCGGAAATCTGCGCCACCGACCTTCTTGGACAGGCCGAGCACGGGTACAACTCGCCGGCCGTGCTGGTCACCAATTCCAAAACGCTCGCTGAAGAGACGCTAGTCGAAGTGGACCGCATCCTGGAGATTCTTCCCACTGCGGACACAGCTTCTAAGAGCTGGGCAGACTATGGCGAAATCATCGTCTGTGACACCTATGACGAAATGCTCCAGGCTGCGAACGACATCGCTTCGGAGCATGTGCAGGTGATGACCAAGAGGGACGACTGGTTCCTCGAAAACATGCACTCGTACGGAGCTCTATTCCTTGGACCACGAACCAACGTGGCAAACGGCGACAAGGTCATTGGCACGAACCATACCTTGCCCACAAAAAAGGCCGGCCGCTACACTGGCGGACTGTGGGTCGGCAAGTTCTTGAAGACCCATTCCTATCAAAAGGTCGTGACAGACGAGGCCGCTGCAAAGATTGGCGAATACTGCTCCCGGCTTTGCATTCTCGAAGGCTTCGTCGGTCACGCCGAGCAAGCGAACGTGCGCGTGCGCCGATACGGGCGGCGAAATATTCCGTACGGAACGGCGGCAGAATAGCCCGCAAATGATGCAGCGGTTCTCGGGGATGTCGCAGTTCTTTTCCATAGAATCCGAAGGATCCGAAGCTCGGACAAACCTCTCCCAAACAACCAAACACGCGTACCGCCAGCGCCGCCGGCGGTGCGTGTAGCGTAGCGCACTCCAACTCCGCAATCTTGGATACCAGTGCGTGATCGAGGCTGGAGCCGGTCAAGCAGCAGGCTTTTTTCCGACGATGCCTGCCGCAATCTGCTCAAGCAGCAGCTCGAGCCGGGCAAGCTCGCGATTTATCTGAGCCCTGAGATATGCCGGTAAAAGACGACCATCCCCGGTCTGAAGTTCTTCAAGCCGTTTGCGTCTGTCTTTGCGCAACGGTTCGTAACCGCTCACGCCTTGGGCAAAGAGCAGGCCTTTGATGCGATTGACATGTTGGATCCTTTCCGCAATCAGAACCTTGCGCTCCCGGCAGATACGGCGGCGATCTTCGTCCTCGGGAGATGGTACTTTGACCATTGCACAAACACGTGGTTCACCACGTTTGAAGGCGAGCAGTGCCCGGACCAATGCCTCACCATCCAGCCTGTCGGTCTTCGCCCGCTTCTTCCTCCGTGAGGTTGCAATCGAAGCGGGATCAACAACGTAGCTTTCAATCCCGTTCGCCTTCAGTACACGGTCGATCCAAAAGCCATCAAGCCCGGCTTCCTGAATGTCACGATCGGAAACTGTTTGCCCGCACGGGATCGCGCCTTCTCCTGAAGTTGCACAAAGCGATCCAACAATCCGGCCGCATCACCGGCACTCACCGCGTGCTTCGACATCTTCTCGCCGTTCCCCGGAGACAATGATGTGATCAGCCAGGTTGAACGACTGAGTTCCAAGGAGACGAAAATTGCGGCAAGATCGGTACGGACAGCGGTCAGTGTTTCGAGCTGAGCGTTCATGGACGGCTCCTATTGAGTGAGTGCGTTTTGCAGCCTCACTCTGGCAGAGCGCCGACCGCTGTTCACTCCCCATGGAATCTAAAGTCAGGGAACAGACGCCCGAGGAGAAGCGGGCAAAGGAGGTTGCCGCTTTCAGTGCTCAGACGAGGGGCCAAGCCATCTTGCTTGCGGTCGTAATGGCGCTCTTGCTCCTTGTCGGTGCGGTGGCTCCCGCCAGCTTCATGAGCCATTTCATAGTGTTCGTGCTTTCCTGCTTCGTCGGCTTCCAAATCATCTGGAGTGTCAGTCACTCCCTGCATACGCCGCTGATGGCTGTAACGAATGCCGTGTCCGGCATGTGATCCTCAGCGCAATCCTCCAGATCGGCTCAGGAGACTGGCTGGTCGTAGCATTGGCAGCACTTTCGGTGCTCGTCGCTGGCGGTCGTTCGGGCAAAGTAATATTGCCGCGCTGCATATTGCATGCTGCCAGCGAACTATCTGGCGACAAAGGGGCAAAAGCAATCATCGAAGAATCGGGTCTGGAAATCATAGACGTTGAGATCGGCGAAGCGGCCCTTCATGACTTCGATACTGGAGAACAACTTCTCGCTGCAGGAGGTGCAACTGCCTTAATAATCTCGCGAAGCTTACCAAGAAGTGCTCTGACTGGATCACGCGAGCTTCGTGGCGCAAGTTTATTTATGCGGCGCGAAGATGAACAGCCATTGCCGCCGGGGGTTGTTTCCAAGCATGGCCGCCTTTGCCGGCACTCCGGCCCTACGGCGAGTTCGGCACGACAGTGTTCCGGTCCCTAGATGCGGCTCAGCCGTGTCGGTGTAAGTGTGCAAGGCCAGCGCCGGATGCGGCATCGACGACGGCGTTGCTGTCCAAACCCAACGTCTCACGAACTCTTTGCTCGTGTGCTTCCGCCGCCTGCGGATTCTAAACGTCCAATTCACGAACGAGTGCTCAGACGCCATTCGCTGAACGCATTCGTGGCCCCCAAGATCGAGAGCTCTGGCCTTTCCCTCGGCTGATGCAAAAACAGTGCGGCTTAGACTAGCAAACACTTCCAACGCGCTTCGTGACAAAGCCGCCGGCTCGAATCTCCGCTCTTCGAAACAGTACCGCATTACTGTATCTCGTGTCCGCCTTCCAAAGTTGATGAACACCGCCGGCACGAAGTACTGAATGATCGGTTCGGGACTAACGTTGACCAGAGCAGGCATATAAGCCGGACTGTCGAGTTCGTAGGCTCCTTTCATCACATCCGGAGAAAAGGAGTTCATTCGTTATGAAATTTGGTTGGATCGCTGGGGCGGCCTTATTCGCGGCAGGCTTTACGCAGGCTGCAGATTTTAAGGCCGAAAGCCCAGAATTTGCCGGTGGCAAGGTCAAGCAGGCACAGTTCGCAAATGTCTTTGGCTGCAGCGGTGAAAATATTTCACCGGCAGTCAGCTGGTCGGGCACACCGAAGGGGACTAAAAGCTTTGTCGTGACGATCTACGACAAGGATGCTCCGAGCGGCTCGGGGTTCTGGCATTGGGTGGTTGTCGATATTCCGGCTGACGTGACCTCGCTTGCGGCAGGCGTCGGTTCCGACGCATCCAAGCTTCCCAAAGGCGCCCGGATGGTTAACAATGATGCAACCCAGGCAGGCTTTCTCGGTTCTTGCCCGCCAGCCGGCGAAACTCATGAGTATCGGATCACGGTCAAGGCGCTCAAAGTTGACAAGCTGCAGGTACCGGACAATGCAACGGGTGCACTGACTGGTTTCGTCTCCAATATGAGCAAGCTCGCCGAGGCAAGTGTCGTCGCCAAAGGCGGCCGCTAAACTTAGGATGGACAGTGCCTCTCATGGATAACGAAGCTCGGCAGATGATCGCGGCACGGACTGGTATCGGCGCGACCGGCCACATCACCCAAGCCACGCGCCTGGGGTTTACCTCGATCACCACCACGCTTCCTATGATCGTCGTCGTCCATCGGGGCCGCAAGGTCATTCAGTGCCCGGGTCATCGTTTCATTGTTGATCCGGGCGAAGCGATCGCCATTGCGCAAGGCCATGTCTTCGATTTCGAGAATGCCCCCTCTGAGGACGGAGATTATGAAGCGCGGTGGCTGACCGTCGACAGCAAGCTCATTGCCGCGTTCGGTGCCGTAAAGAGCAGCGATCCCGTCGCGCCCGCGCGCCTTCTCGGACGCATGAGCAAGGGTTTGTCCGACGCTTTCGAGTCGGCTATCACGGCCCTCGGCAACGAGGACGACTTGCCGGACGCTATCGTCGAGCATCGTGTAACCGAGCTGCTTGCCTGGATGCGATCGAGCGGCCTCTGCTTCCCACTGGCTCAGGCCCAAAGCTATGCGGCGCGCATTCGCACGCTCGTAGCCGAGCGGCCGGACCATGGCTGGTCTGGAGCGGAGATCTGTTCTCTGATGGGCCTTAGCGAGGCTACTTTGCGTCGTCGATTGCAGGATGAGAGCATCAAGCTTCGTGAGCTCGTTACTGACGCCAGATTGATTCATGCGATGAACCTCCTGCAATCATCTAGGCTACCGATTTCATCGATCGCCGCGAGCTCAGGTTTTGCATCGCAAAGCAAATTTGCTATCCGGTTCCGGACGCGATTCGGATTTCCTCCCACTGCGATTCGTGGGCATAGCCGCGGTCCGGCCGCATCGGGGTCCCACCATGCTCGACTCAGCCCTGCTGAAAAGGAGCGGGTCGGCCAGTCACCTCCGCACTCTGAACAGGAAACGCGAAACGTCAACCGCTGCATATTTCCCTCTAACTCGCTATGAACATAAAAATCATCATCCTCGCCGCAAAGCCGGGAGGCATTTTCTCCCCTGAATTCATCGGCGGTTTCACATCTCCAAACCGCTCATCGAACATCTGCCTCCGCAGAGCACCGCGTCACAGGTGAACCGGTAATCCTCTGGCAAACCAGGCTCATTCATTTCGCGTTTTCCGCTTCCATTACGGTAGAGCTTCTGCCCGCATACAGGCAACGGTAGAGTAGGTTCTCTCTACGAGCGTCGATGAGAGGTGCAGGGTATTAGGGAACGCAAGGAGATCACCTCCCTATAGCGGCTTGTTATCGCACATTCGGAAAATGATATTGGAAGCGGCGGAGAACTTCAACTAGCCTAAGAATTGTCGATGGAGGCAATCGACGGAGGGCTCGACTTAGTTCGCGAGCAAATAAGGGGAGTGATTCTTGATCGCGGCGTTGGTTTTATTTCCTGTTCCTAGTGGGACGACTTTGGACCAGATGAGGGAAGCATATGAGCTTTCAGCACCTCGGTTCCGAGATGTCAGCGAGCTTCTAAGCAAATATTATCTTTTCGATGGAGACACTCAGGGCGGCGCCTTCTACCTCTGGTCGACCCGTGCGACAGCAGAATCGTTTTTCGACGCAACCTGGCGTGAAGCCTTGACCGAACGCTATGGTGCTCCGCCCAAGCTTTCTATGTTTGAGGTGCCCGTTGCGATCGATAACGTCGCCGCCGCCCGATAAGACTGTGTCAGCTTTAGCGATATTGTTGACTGCTCAGTTTCTAGCCATCGAAGCGGCCCAAGCCGCGACAAGAGGTCCGCTGCCGAAGGCAGCACAGTTTTGGCGTCGAGTTGGTCGCAGAGCCAAAGACTAGATTAGTGCGCTAGCATTTGCCTACAGAAAGCATCCAGGGAGGAATTCTAATGGCGGTCTTACTATTCGGACAGTATTCGTTACCCGTAAGCCGGGAAGTCGTCTATGCGGCGCTGAACGATCCAGACGTCCTGCGTGAATGTATCCCAGGGTGCGAAGAGCTGGAAGTGCGCTCCGATGGTATATTCGCAGCAGTCGTGCGACTGGAACTTGGTCCTCTGAAGACTCGCTTTCGGGGAAAGGTTCGGCTGGAGGACTTGGACCCGCCGAACTCCTATCGAATATCTGGTGAGGGTGATGGTGGAATAGCAGGCTTCGCAAAAGGTGGCGCCGCGCTAAAACTGGTCCCGGACGACGACGGGGGTACGCTTCTGTCTTATGAAGCTGAAGCCAATATCAATGGCAAGATTGCTCAGCTTGGGCAGCGATTGATTGCCAGCACAAGCAAAAAAATTGCAGACCGCTTCTTTGAAAGCCTGACCAACCGTCTGCAACCTAATCCCCTCACCGCTGAATCCCAATAGCGAGATCTTCGACCCAGTCAAAACTCTGAATCGAAAGGTAATATTAAATGCCAAAAATAACCGAACTGACTTTCTTCAGCGAGGGTCTAAAGCTCAAAGGTCTCCTCTACGAGCCCGACGACCTGAAACCAGGGGAGAAGCGCTCTACGGTAGTGTGCTGCCACGGGTACACCGGAATGAAGGATGTATATCTCCTTCCCGTCCCGGAACGCCTGGCCCTTCACGGCTACGTCGCATTCGCATTTGACCACCGAGGCTTCGGAAAGAGCGACGGCGTGCGTGCTCGGCTGATACCTCCTGAGCAAGTCGAAGACATTCGCAATGCGATAACGTTCGTATCGACGTTGCCCTCTGTGGATACCGACCGTATCGCGCTCTATGGCACATCATTTGGCGGAGGAAATGTCATCGCGGCGACCGCGACCGATGATCGCGTTCAGTGCGTTGTCTCCGTGGTCCCCGTTGGCAATGGCGAACGTTGGATGAAAAGCTTGCGTAAACATTGGGAATGGTTGAAGTTCCAGGACGTTCTCGCGGAGGATCGTCGCCAGAGAGTGCTCACCGGCGAGTCACGCCGCGTTGACGTCACCGAGCTGATGCCCGGAGACCCTCACTCACGGCAAGTTATCCAGGAGAAGGTGAAGGCCGCCGAAACCTACACGCAGGGCTACCCTCTTGAAAACGCTGAAGCTACGATCCGCTGGCGGCCTGAGGATTTCGTTCAAGCGGTAGCTCCTCGCCCCATCCTCTTTATGCACACCGAGTGCGACGGGCTCGTTCCAATTGACGAGTGCTATGCGCTGTACGCAAAGGCCCAAGAACCGAAGAAGCTCATCACCATACCGAACGCGGACCACTATGATGTGTATCAGTTCGTTAACCCGGATGTCTTCGAGAAAGTGATCGCTGAAACCATTGCTTGGTATGACATGCACCTAAAGACGAAGGTGAAACGCATCGCAGAAGTCGCATAGGGAGGCATTACCATGGCGCTACCCGTTTTTGACTACCTCGCTCCTAAAAGTATCGAAGAGGCCTGCGCAGCGCTGCAGTCCAAACCCGACACATCGAAATTGATAGCGGGGGGGCAATCCGTATTGCGCGTTATGAAATTCCGGATCATGGCCCCTGAGCTTCTAGTGGACGTGAAAGCGATACCCGGGCTGCGTTATGTTGAAGAAGAACCGGACGTCCTGCGTATCGGCGCTACTGCGACTCAGACCGACGTCTTGCGTTCGGAGATTGTTCGGACCGAATTTCCTCTATTGTTCGAGGCCATCTCGCGAATTGCAACGACAGCGGTCAGAAATACAGCAACCATCGTCGGCAACATCTGCGTGGGTCACACGGCGAGTGACCCGTCAGCAGCCTTGCTCGCGCTCGACGCAATCCTTGTTGTGGTTGGCACCACCGGTGAGCGCGTCGTGCCCATCAGCGAGTTCTTCGTCGGGCATATGACAACATCGCTGGATGCGACGGAGCTGGTTCGTGAGATCCGTATACCTCGGCGCAAGGGCAATCTGGGTATGGCCTATCTGGCTCATGCCGGGAGAGCTGCGATGGAAACCCCGCTAGTCGCGGCAGGAGCAATTCTGTCGGTCCGGGACGGGGTGTGTACGGGGGCGACCATTGCCCTGGCGGGAGCCGATGAGACCCCTATCCGCGTTGGTCGCGCGGAGGAGGCGCTTGTCGGAACCAGGATCGATGATCGCACGATTCTCCAGGCCTCGTCTATCGCAGCAGAAGACTGTTCGCCGGACACCGACGTTTACGCGTCCGGCGAATATCGTCGCAGGCTCGTTGCAGTCTACGTGCGCGACGCCCTGCGAACGGCAGCAAGTCGCGTGCAGTAAGTTGTAAGGGAGGAAAAAGAATGCGTAGCCATATAGCGCTTCAGATAAACGGGCGGCGGCACACATCGGAGATCGAGCCCAACACTCTGCTGCTCGATTTCCTCAGGTGGGAGGTCGGCCTGACCGGAACGAAGGAAGGTTGTGGCGAGGGCGTCTGTGGTTCCTGCACAGTCGATGTAGATGGGGAATTAGTCAGATCCTGTTTAACGCTTGCGGTTCAAGTTGCAGGAAAGTCAGTTACGACGATCGAAGGAATGGCAAATGGCGAGAAGTTGCACCCGCTTCAACGGAAATTCTTGGAGCATGGTGCTGTTCAGTGCGGGTTCTGTTCACCGGGCCTGATCGTTACCGCGAACGCCCTGCTGGCAGCAAATCCGAACCCCAGTGAAGCCGAGGTCCGTGACGCGCTCAGAGGTAATTTCTGTCGTTGTACCGGGTACGTTAAGATCATCGAAGCCGTTCTGGCAGCAGCAAGCGAGATGCGGAGCAACGCTCATGAATAATCCGACCGAAGAATTCAGCGTTGTTGGCAAGAACGTTATACGCGAAGAGGGTCCCGGAAAGGTCACGGGATTCGGTAAGTATGCAATTGACATCGAGTTTCCGCGAATGCTTTGGGCGAAGGTCAAGCGGAGCACGCGGCCACACGCCAAAATTCTAAACGTGGATATCAGCCGAGCTCAGGCCCTGCCGGGTGTGCATGCGGTGGTCGTCGACAAGGACTGCCCTCAGACGCTGTTCGGCTTCGGCTGCTATGACGAACCCCTGCTTGCCAGAGATAAAGTTCGCTATATCGGAGAACCAGTGGCAGCCGTCGCTGCTGATAGCGAGGCCATTGCGGAAATGGCGTGCGACCTCATTGAGGTCGACTATGAGGATTTGCCTGCAATTTTCGACCCTTGGGAGGCGTTTGGGGCTAATCCCAAGACGCTGATTCACGAAAACCAGGCAAATTATCGGCGGGTTCCTATCGGTCCCGTTCAGTACGACGCGAAGCACCCTAACGCATTCGGCTATTACCGTATCCGCACTGGCGAAGTCTCAAAAGGCTTCGAGGAAGCGGACGCGATCATCGAGAAGACATACTCAAACGCGATGATGGCTCATGCGACAATGGAGCGACACAACTGCATTTCTCATTGGGGTGCGGATGACAACATTACAGTATGGTCTTCCTCCCAGGCTGCCTATCCCCTGCTCAATCAAATCAGTGAGGCCCTTGACGTCCCTCACTCGCGCATTCGCGTCATCATTCCGAAGTATGTCGGCGGCGGCTTCGGCGGAAAGATTGAGATGAAGGCTGAGGGCTTGTGCGCCGTGCTTTCGCGCGCCGCAGGTTATCGCCCAATCAAAATCATCTACACACGCGAGGAATCGCTTTGCTGGGCTGGAGTTCAGCATCCGTTTGAAATGCGCATCAAGTCTGGCGTCCGGAAAGACGGAGTTATCACTGCGTGCGAGATGTTCGTCCTCGTCAATGGAGGAGCCTACGCGCAACACGGTTTCCTCGTGACACGCCAGGCAAGTTACGGCCCGCTCGGTTCTTATCGCTTTCCGCACTTCAAGCTCGACAATTATGTCGTCTACACAAACAATCCTCCGGGTGTGGCGTATCGAGGCTTTGGCAATACTCAGATCCATTTCGCGCTTGAATCCCACATTGACGAGTTGGCTCATGCAATCGGCATGGACACCTACGAAATCCGACGGAGAAACGTCCTCCACGAGAACGAGATCAACGCGGCAGGCGAGATACAACATTCCGTGGCGGGCGCGGAATTGCTCGATGAAATAAAGTCCGGTCTGGAGCGCCATGGGCCTCTTGAACGGGTTGACGGCCCCTGGCGACGCGGGAGAGGTATCGCATTTGCGAACAAGGACAGCGTCGCGCCCTCAGCCTCCTCCGCCATCGTGAAGATTCATAACGACGAAACTGTGGAAATTCGCCACAGCGCCGGCAATATCGGTCAAGGGAGCTCAACGACTCTCATCCAGATTGCAGCGGAGTTCTTCAAGGTGACGCCGGAGCGGGTGAGGACCGCGGAGGTCGACACTTGGGTGACTCCGTACGATCAACTAACAGGATCAAGCCGCCTTACCTTCGCTGCCGGCAATGCCGTCTTAATGGCGTGCGAAGATGTCAAGAGACAAGTCTTAAAGATGGCTTCGGAGCTCATGCAGGCAACCCCGGAAGAGCTCGAACTGGCCGACATGAATGTCTTCGTGAGAGACAACCCCGCACGTTTGATGCGGGTCCGAGACCTCTTCCGTACCGTCTTTTTCACGGGTTCGTTTCTTCCTGCCGGAGGCGAACTGTTAGGCAAGGCGACCTTCACGGTCCCGTCGAGCAAGATCGACCCTGAAACTGGGCATGCCGCCAATGACGGTCTGCGTAAGATATTTTCCTTCTGTACCAGGGCGGCACAGGCGGTGGAGGTGGCAGTCAACATAGAAACGGGCCAGGTCAAGCTTGAGAAAATCGCTATTGCGAATGATCTCGGCAAAGCGATTAACCCAATGTCATGTGAAGGGCAAATGCATGCCGCAATTTCCATGGGGCTCGGTCAGGCAATCTCGGAGGAGTTGCAGATCAGCGAGGGAAGTATCCTGAATGGCGATTTCTCATCCTATCGGTTTTTGACCGCAAAGGACGCGCCTTCAAACGAGTACGTTTCTACCCACATCGTCGAGATACCCCAATTTGACGGCCCCTATCAAGCGAAGGGCTTTTCAGAAGCAACAACATCGCCGACGGCCCCAGCGATCGCCAACGCGATTTTCGACGCTGTCGGCGTGCGTCTCCGCCACATGCCCATGACACCGGAAAGGGTGCTGGAGGCGCTCGACCAGCTGAACACAGAGAATTGAAGCTGACATAACGGGAGGAAAATATGTCCAATTTTACGAAGCGAAGTGTTCTTCGCACGATGCTGCTTGGCCTGGGATTAGCCACCATTGCCCAACCAATATGGGCGCAGGATAATCCAATCAAGGTAGGAACGAGCATGGCGTTGTCGGGTCCGCTTGCCGGTGGGGGGCGCCAATCGCGACTCGCGCTGCAAATGTGGGTGGAAGACATCAACTCGCGAGGGGGTCTTCTTGGACGAAAGATCGAGCTTATTACCTACGACGACCAGGGAAGTCCTGCCCAAAGTCCAGGCATATTCTCAAAGCTCATCGATCTAGATCAAGTCGATCTTTTGATAGCACCCTACGGAACAGTACCGGCGGCAGCGGTAATGCCAATGATGAAGGAACGTCAGCGTCTTCTGATTGGTCAAATCGGATTTCAAATCAACTCAAAAACTCATCATGATATGTGGTTCAACAACTCACCGTGGAGCGACGCGGATAGTTGGGTGGGCGGCTACTTCAAACTTGGCCAAAAGGTGGGCGTAAAAAAGGTCGCATTTCTAGCGGCTGATCAAGAATTTTCCCAGAATATTCTGGCCGGTGCCAAGACGCTCGCTACAAAGTCCGGCTTTGAGTCGGTATATGAACAGACCTATCCCCCGACAACGGTCGATTTTTCCGCGATGATACGCGCGATCAGGGCTGCTGCCCCCGATATGGTCTTTGTTGCATCTTATCCTGCGGATTCAACGGCGATCATCCGCGCAGTTGGTGAAATTGGCATTGGTTCATCCGTTAAACTGTTCGGCGGTGGAATGGTCGGGCTTCAATACGAAGCAGTGATGAACACTTTGGGTTCTCAGCTAAACGGCATCGTCAACTATCACACCTACGTCCCGGAAAAAACAATGGCGTTTCCTGGCGTTCGTGAGTTTTTGGATCGCTATACCGAGAGAGCAAAGGCCGAGAACGTTGATACACTGGGCTTTTATGTAGCTCCATTTTCCTATGCCGCAGGCCAGATCCTGGAACAGGCAGTAAAGGCAACTGGCAGCTTGGATAGCGTCGAACTCGCCAAATATCTCCGTTCTAACGAGGTCCAGACCATTGTCGGCCCCATTCGCTGGAGTGCCGATGGCGAATGGGCGGAGCCGCGCGTGGTAATGATCCAATTCAGGACAATCAAGGACGGAGATGCCGAGCAATTCCGCCAGGAAGGAAAGCAGGTCGTCGTAGATCCAGACCGCTTCCGCACTGGTGACCTCATTTCGCCACTTAGCGAAGCACAACGCAATTGAGCTTCGTCTGAACTAGGAGGGATGAAAAAATGTCAATAGATCTTCTGCTCGAGGGATTGATCTTCGGTGTGTTTGTTGGCTGCTTCTACGCCGCGGTCAGCATCGGTCTTTCGATCGCGTTCGGGCTTCTGGATGTTCCGCATATAGCGCATGCATCGTTCCTTGTGCTTGCTGCCTATATGACGTTCCTCCTTGGATCTTACGGTATAGATCCGCTTCTGGCGGGCCTGATCATATTGATACCGTTCTTCGCGCTTGGAGCTGTCGTCTACCGCTTCTACTACGAAGCGTTCGAGAAACGCGGTACTGATGCAGGTGTGCGTGGCATCGCGTTCTTCTTTGGGATTGCCTTCATCGTGCAAGTTATCCTTTCGCTAGTGTTTGGCCTCGACCAACGCAGCGTGGCCGCGTCTTATATCGGCAGCAGTTTAGGACTGGGGGAAATGAGAATTCCGTGGCGTTTGATCGTTGCACTACTTGTGGCGGTTGGCCTTGTTTTGGCGTTGAATCTCTATCTTTCGAGGACCTTCCAGGGGCGTGCCATGCGGGCTGTGGCGCAGGATCCGTGGGCTCTCAAGGCAATAGGTGCCAACCCCGTTATGACCAAGCAATGGGCGTTTGGACTTGCCACGGCCGCAACCGCGATAGGAGGTGCGCTGCTCATAATCGTGAGCCCAGTCGAACCAAGTCTCGACAGGGTTTACATCGGCAGGACCTTTTGCGTGGTTGTTTTGGCCGGACTTGGAAGCATGAGCGGTACCCTGATCGCGGGCATAATGCTGGGGGTTATAGAATCGCTCGTTCTCACTGCTTTTGGAGCATCCTGGGCGCCCGCGGTCGCGTTCGGATTACTGCTGCTCGTGTTGGGCCTGCGCCCTCAAGGACTTTTTGGACGATGAGAAACAACTCCACTTCATTTTGGGCCTTCGCTCTGGCGCTTCCGATCCTCGGATTTGTTTTGCCAAAGGTTGGTCTCAACGAATACTACTTCTACGTCGCTTATGTCGTACTACAGTATGTAGTTCTGGCAACCGCGTGGAATATCCTGGGCGGCTACGCAGGTTATGTGAATTTCGGTACAGGGGCTTTCTTTGGGCTCGGTGCCTACACCGCGCTCGTTGCTATGAAAGCATTCGGTGCGCCGCTCTTCGTACAGATCGCTGCCGCTGCAATCGTCGGCGCGTTGCTTGGAATAGGAGCCGGACTCCTAACTCTTCGGCTGAAGGGCATATTTTTTTCGATTGCCACGATAGCGGCTGCTATCGTCATCGAGACATTCATTCTCAATTGGCGCTTCGTCGGAGGCGCGTCAGGCATGCAAGTCATTCGTCCAGAGGTTCCGCTCGGGTTCGAAACCTATACGCGGCTCCTGTTTTTCGTGATGACGATACTGACCGTGCTTGCGATCATCGTCGCTCGCTATATCGAGAAATCCTGGGTGGGACGGGGTCTTCACGCACTGAGGGATGCTGAATCGGCAGCCGAATGTTCCGGAGTTCCGACACTACGGTTAAAACTCTTAGCATGCGCGATCTCGGGCGCGCTCATGGCGGCTGCCGGCGCCCCCTTCCCTCTCTATACCAGTTTCATCGAACCCCATTCGACTTTCAGCCTGAACTACTCCGTTATGGCGCTTTCGATGGCTGTCGTCGGGGGCATGTCACGTTGGTGGGGACCTGTGCTGGGAGCCATTTTGATAGCTAGCACCCAGCAACTCGCCGCGTCAGCCAGTCCCGAGCTTCATCTGCTCGTCGTGGGATTATTGATGGTCCTTTTCGTCATCGTCGCTCCTGATGGTCTAGTAGGACTGGTCCAGTGGGCGCGTAAGATGGTTGGCCCAGGAAGAAAAGAAGTCGAACTTGCGAGAGGGAGCGAGAGGGCATGACAACTCTCCTGAGAGTCGAGACTCTTACGAAGCGGTTCGGTGGCTTTACCGCACTTTCTGACGTCAACCTGAACGTTGCAAAAGGCGAACGGCTAGGGCTGATCGGTCCCAATGGGTCTGGCAAGACAACACTGATCAACTGTATCTCCGGTGTTGTACAGATCGACCAGGGCGCGATCGCTTTCGAAAATAAGGACATTTCGACACTTGCTGCCTATAAAAGAGCCAAGAAGGGTATTGCGCGTACCTTCCAAATACCGCGGCCATTCCATTCGATGTCTGTCATCGAGAATCTGATGGTTCCTCTCGAGTACATCGTTCACGGTCTCGTCGACGTGAGCAACCGGAACGCGGTTCATGCGGAGGCTAGCGAGTTACTTCATCGTATGAGGCTGTCGGACCGCACCAACGCTCCGGCAGGCCAACTCTCTCAGGTCGAGTTGAGAAAACTCGAGCTTGCGCGGGCGGTTGCGGCCCGGCCGAGGTTGCTTGTATGCGACGAGGCGATGGCTGGCCTCGCTACTAAGGAGGTCCATGAGATCCTGGATATACTGATGGAGCTCAATGCCTCTGGTATCACAATCATCATGGTGGAACATATTCTGCAAGCCGTGATGCGTTTCTCGCAGCGGATTGTCTGTCTTACGGCGGGTCGCATCATCAGTGATGGTGCCCCTGCAGATGTTATGGCAAATCCCGAAGTACGGAGGGCCTATCTTGGAAGCTAAGATTACGGTGCGTGATCTTTACGCCGGCTACGGTGCTGTGCAGGTTCTGCACGGTTTGTCGATGGAAGTTCGGAGCGGCGAGACCGTAGCTCTATTGGGGACAAACGGAAACGGCAAGAGTACGTTGATGAAGTGCCTGATTGGCGACGTCCGGCCGACGCATGGATCGATCACCCTTGAGATAGACGGGCGAGTAGTCGACCTGACTAAACTCCGGACGCACGAAGCTGTGGAACTTGGCATCAGCATTGTGCCTGAGGGGCGGCGCCTTTTCCCACAGCTATCTGTTGAAGAAAACCTGCTTCTCGGGGCATATAGGAAAGCTGCCAGGCGCAATATATCGAAAAATCTTGACTTTTGCTATGGGGCCTTTCCCTTTCTCAAGGAAAGACGTCGGCAGCTCTCTGGTTCAATGTCGGGTGGCCAGCAACAGATGCTTGCCCTGGCACGTGCGATTATGTCCTCTCCAAAAATACTTCTCGTTGACGAGCCCTCGGTCGGACTTGCACCCATCATGGTGTCGCAAGCTATTTCCAAAATTCGCGAACTCAAAGATGAGTTCGGTCTGACGGTTTTGATGGCCGAGCAAAACTTTCAAGAAGCTCTGCGTATTGCTGACAGGGGCTACGTTCTCGTGCACGGCAAGGTGGCGTTCTCCGCGGACTCGGCCGTTGAACTTCAAGACAGCGCCTTAATCAGCCAGCTTTATCTTGGTGGCTGAATTGCGGAAGTCATGTTGGATGGGCGGTCATAACCGCCCCTAACCAGTTGTCGCCTTTGATTTTGTCGCGTAGCAGTCTCATCAGCATGTCTCGAAATAGCCTTGCGGGCGTCGTTAGCTCAGTCTGCGTAGGACGGACTAGAGCCCAATCGACATACAGTCCTTCTATTGGGCTTGCGGAAATCAATCCTTGTTTGAGCGCGGGATAAATGGCGCAATATGGCAGGATACTATAAGCAGTACCCTTCGCAACCAAACCTGAGATCATGCTCGTCGAATTGCTGTCCGCCAGCACGTGCATCGGAATATCTTCACGACCAAACGCGTCCTCGACAGCCACTCGAAAATTGTTCATCCGGTTAGTCAGAACCAGCGGTTTTCCTGCAACATCCTTGAGTGAGAGGAAGCGCGTGATATCGTACTTGTCAGATGAAGGAGCAACCAAAAATAACGTCTCTCTGAAGAGAGGCTCTGAACATAGACCGTGGTTTCCATCGGAAACAACGACAGCGCAATCAATCTTGCTCTGCTGAATCCCTGCAATTAGGTCGAGGCTTATTCCCTCGCGGATGTGGAGGTGAACATCCCGGTATTCGCGGCAATAGCTGTCTATGAGGTCGATGCTCAGCAAGTGAGCTATTGCGGGCGGGAGTCCAACCGTCAGGTGCCCCCGGGGTGATGATTGGTCCGTTATTTCGTCGCGAAGCTTATCAAACTGGTAGACAAGCGCCGTGGCTTTTTCCCTCAAAGCTTTTCCCGCAGCCGTGAGTGCGACGCCTTGACCCGAGCGGATGAAAAGCGCCTCTCCTAGATCTTCCTCCAAAAGCCTGATCTGTCTGGAAAGCGCCGGCTGAGCAATGCCAAGTATTTCAGAAGCCCGGGTGAAATTGCCAAGTTCGGCTATTTGCAAGAAATATCGGATCTGCCTTAGATTCATGGACCCTAGACCAACCGCGATTACCACGTTCTTACACCACGCTGATCATGCACAGATCAACGACCTGAGGTCAACTGGCTTACTTCTCGCCGTCAGGCAAGTAGTCGTTTCGCGAGGTCCGCGTAGCGTCGCCGATAGGACCGCTGCGGCGCAACTGGGTCTTCAAACAATGACCAGAGCAGAATCGCAAAGCCACAAGGAGTAAATAAACACCCACAAAGGAACCATCCTCATGGGGAGGCTCATGGCGAGCTATGACCGTGGCGTCCGAGCGCCGTCATTTGGGTTATCGGCGCATACACGTCATGCTGGGTCGGCACGGGATCGTCATGCCGCTTGGCCTAGGACACCTCCATGCCGCCGAACTTGACTTTCCACTTGTAGATGCTGGCGTGGCTGACACCGTGCTTGCGGCAAAGCTCCGAGACCGGCGTGCCTGCCTCGTGCTCCTTCAATATGCCGACGATCTGTTCGTCTGCAAAACGGTTGCGCTTCATTCTCTGGTCCGCTCAATGGGCCAGAGCTTACTTCAAAATGGATTATTTCAACGGGGCAAGGTCAACTACAACCGAAATCGACCACATTCCTCCTTAAGCGATATCACGCCCAATGAGTTCGCAATGAAAATCGCTCTGGAAAAGCAAGCCGCGTAACGCCAGATTGAAAACCCAAGACTCTCCTGAAAACTGGAGGGAACAAGGGTCTCAGGTCACGGTCAGTTCAGGTGCTGCTTGAGCGCTTGAGCTATCACTCATACGGAGCATGGCGGCTGCCCTGGCGAAACCACCGTCTAGTCCATCAAGGAAATGTAAATGGGAGTTCGTATTGGGACCAGGAACCAAGCAGGTCATGACTGCGTGGGACTGTAGGTGGAGGCCATATCGAACTTCTCCGCGATCTACGGCATTTCCGAGTACACGCTCGACTTCGTCGACTTGTTCGCGGGTGCAGTCTACCGTTAACCGAAGGATATCATCGAATTTTCGAAAGTCAGAGTTAGAGACAACGGCCGCCCAAGTCGCAGAACTAACGCTAGGAAGCCCATCTTTTCGTTGAGGAATGCTTGTGGGCAAGGGACTGGAACTGTGATCTGCCTGCTCGAAAACCTGCATGACCTCCTGAGCGATTCTGCTGAATGTCAGATCGCTTGCAGATTCCCGTGGCTCTACCAGGAGCGAGAGGATAGTTCCTTGCTGGGTCTCAAAGGGATTCCATTCGCAAGAGAGACCACTCAAGTCAGGATCTGGGACTGTCTCAGCGCTCGGCAAGGTAAACCTTCCGTTTTTCAGCTCATGCTCGGCCCACCGCAAACCGCCACCCGCGAACATAAAGTAGGTTGCTTCCTGTGAGACCGCGTAACGTGCAATCCGGACATCCCGATCATTACGCCTGATTTCTTGAAGCGAGATAAGTCCGGCCCTCATGCTCAAACTAAAGCGGTTTAACGAGAACCGCTCAATCTGCCTAAGGGCCGCCTCTGCCTGCGGCCGAAATACTCCCGGAAGTGCAAACGTGGCACCGTCACCGCCGAAGCTGAATGGGAAATCGAAGCTTCCAATTGTGTTTCCGACGGCCGCGATGATGGATACCCCAAGAAAATTAACATCCTTGTAGCGCCCTTCCTGAATCGCAACAGTGGACCCTACCACATCGGTGAGGCCAATGATCCAATCGTCTGGCAACGGCTCATATATTGATCGGTCTAAAATACTGCTAAACTTGCGGTAGGTGTGGTGTCTTGGAGATAGCATATCGTTCATATCGATCTAAACGTCCTAACCAAGTTCAACGCGCTTCTTGAGCTCTCGCTGGAACTACCGCATTCAGGTATCAGAGGGCTCCGCCTTTTCGCATCGGAGTGTTTAAAGGCAGCCCTTTCACAGTTTGTTAAATGGTTCAGTCCCGCGGCGACTCCCCAGTTGCGATTGGCAACTTATGCGGGGAATGATAGGCGAAAGCGGATCATCCCCGCCTCCGGGCATGAAACATCCGCCACACCCGCATGCAGGCGCATGATGGCATCGACGATCGCCAATCCCAGTCCGTGCGAGGATGAGCTGCCGCTGCGCGCCGGGTCTGCCCGGTAGAAGCGGTCGAACAACCGGCCCAACTGGTCTGGTGAAAGCCCCGCCCCCTCGTTTTCGACTTCGATGATCATTTTATCGGCAGCACTGGCTGACCGCAGCAGGACCGTTGTACCTTCCCGACCATGACGAATGGCATTAACGACAAGATTGCCCACGGCCCGACGAAAAAGCTCGGCGTTGACAGTTGCAACGCCCGCAGCCTCGATGCTGAAGCGCATATCGCGCTCCAGGGCAAGGCCTTCGAAATAATCGGCGATCTTGTGAAGTTCACGGTCCATGTCGAGCGTGACTTTATCGACCACCTGTCGTCCCTCGTCCGCCCTTGCAAGGAACAGCATATTCTCGCTCAAGCGGTTGAGATGCTCGAACTCCTCGAGATTCGATTCAAGCACGGATTTGTATTCATCTAGAGACCGTGGCTGGGCAAGCGTGACCTGGGTCTGGCCGATCAGGATACCAAGGGGCGTGCGGATTTCGTGGGCGAGATCAGCCGAAAACTGCGACAAACGTTGGTAACCATCGGTAAGGCGGTCTAGCACCGCGTTGAAGGCGCCGGCCAAGGCGCGCAGCTCCGTTGGGGCGTGAAGGACATCCAGCCGCACATGCAGTTGCCCGGGATGAACCTCGGCAGCTTTGGTGGCCATATCCCGCACCGGCAGCAAACCACGCCGCAAAAGGCCATTGGCGAGCGCGGCGGCAACGATGACACCGGCAATCGTCGCCATCAGGAAACGGTCGCGAAACGTCGCCAGCATGGCCTGTTCGTCGGCCATCGGGTGACCGGCCAGAACCTCGATCGGCTGGTTGGTCTCCATTGCCTTAGCCTGTACTGAGGTCCAGTAGACCTCGATACCGTCGCTGGTGACTGTTCTAGTACTGGACGACGCAGCGGCGGTGGACGGCGGGGGAAGAGGGATCCCGTCTGGATTGACCTCGATCACGACCTCACCCGAGGGATGGCGGAATGCAAGGACGTCGCGCTCGGCGCCCAACATCTTGGCAATAAGCAACGGCCGCTCCTTCAGTTCATTGAGAGGATACATCTCGCTGACAAGCCGAGCGTAATAGCTGGCCCGGCCAGAGACGATCGTCTCGATGCGCTGTTCCTGTGAGGAGCGCACCGAGTGATAGAAATAGATGCCAAGCGCACCAGTCAGAACGCAAAGGACGAAGACCTGGGAGGCCATAAGCCGCAAGATGAGCGAGGATGACCTTTGACTGTTGCGGATCATGCGTCGAGGCTCAGGCTATATCCGACACTTCGAATCGTCGAAATCAGTTTTCGTCCGAAAGGCGCATCGACCTTGGCTCTTAGCCGCTTGACTGCGACGTCCACGACATTCGTATCGCTGTCGAAATTCATGTCCCAGACTTCAGAAGCGATCTGCGTGCGTGACAAGACCTCGCCCTGCCGCTTCATCAGCAGATGGAGAAGCATGAATTCCTTGTTAGTGAGCGCAATCTCGACCCCGTCTCTCGTCACTTTGCGCCGCAGCACATCCAGCCGCAGGTCCGCTATCTCAAAGACATCGCTTTCGCGCGTGAGGCCCCGACGCAGGATCGTACGGACGCGCAGTTCCAGTTCGACGAAGGAGAAGGGCTTCACCAGATAATCATCCGCTCCGAGCCGTAAGCCACGAATGCGATCGTTCACATCGTCACGCGCAGACAGGAAGATGACGGGCAGATCGTGCTGTTCGCGAATGCGGCGGATGATCTCCCAGCCGTCGATGGCCGGAAGCATGACATCGAGAATGATCAAGTCATAGACCTGCTGCATCGCCAGATGCACGCCGTCGGTGCCGGTACGCGCCAGATCCACGGCATAACCGCTCTCCCTCAGTCCCTTGCGAAGATAGTCACCGGTTTTGGGATCATCCTCGATGATCAGGATTGCCATGTTTTTCCCGCCCAATGCCCCGTCTAAACTTATTGTGTTCTAGCAATTCACCCGGGGCAATTCAGTGAATGATGAATGACGAAATTGTCATTCTGGCGTCACCGCACAGAGCGAGCCGCCAGTCTAGTTTTACCTCATCTCTTTCACCTGTTAGTGAGGCTTTAAAACAATGCACCAATCCATGAAATCGACTTTCCGCTCGGCAGCGCAGGCAATCACACTGCTCACCATCTTGGCCGGCGCTGCTAGTGCAGCAGATCCGGTACGCGTTCGCGGCGCCATCACCGAAGTGACCCAGGAGGCAATCCACGTCAAGGCGCGAGACGGCAAGGACATTGCCGTAAAGCTGGCGGCCGGAACCATGGTCATATCCGTCGCCCTCACCGATCTGAGCGCGATCAAGCCTGACAGCTACATCGGCACGGCGGCGGCGCCGCAGCCGGATGGAACGCTGAAGGCTCTCGAGGTGCATATCTTTCCCGCCTCCATGCATGGCGTCGGCGAGGGTTCCAGGCCATGGGATAGTGGCGGGGATAGTTCGATGACCAATGGTACGGTCGGCAGCATTCTCGGTACCGACGGCCGGACGCTGACGGTCAAGTACGAGAATAGCGAGAAGAAGGTCTTCGTGCCTGCCGATGTTCCGATCGTCAGCCTGGAACCGGCCGACCGCGCGCTTCTGGCGACCGGCGCCAAGCTTCTTGTGCTCGCTACCAAAGCCGAGGACGGCTCGCTGACAGCAATGTCCATCCTCGTCGGTGCTAACGGCATAGCGCCACCGATGTGAGGCACGGGATGCGACAAGAAAAGAAGGACTCCCAGTTGGTAGGCCATCCGGTTGTGGTTCGCCTCACACACTGGATCAACGTCTTTGCGACGGTCTGTATGGTGATGAGCGGGATGGGCATTTACAACGCCCATCCTATCCTGCCATTCCGCCTCCCGGAGGAAATGACGCTTGGCGGTTGGCTTGGCGGCTCCACCGCCTGGCACTTCGCAGTGATGTGGCTCTTTGTCGGTAACGGCCTCGTCTATCTCGCCTTCGGCACGGCAAGCAATTATCTGCGTAAACGCATGCTGACTTTGCGCCTGGGCGATCTCCTACGTGATCTTCGGCTGGCACTGACTTTCAGCCTGCGGCACGAATCCCACAGCTACAATGCCATCCAGAAGGCCATGTACCTTGGGGTTCTTCTTCTCGGGGGGTTGATGCTTGCGTCTGGATTGGTGCTCTGGAAGCCCATCCAGTTTGGCCCGTTAACGGCGCTTTTGGGTGGATTCGACTCCGCCCGTATCGTGCACTTCACCGGCATGGCGGCTCTGTTGGGCTTTGTGGTCATCCATGTCCTCATGGTTGTCCTTGTTCCGAAAACACTGCTGTCGATGGTTTTTGGAGCAGGACTTTTGAAGAGAAGAAAGGAAAAGAGTGATGGCGGAGCAGCCTGAGCCGAGAAAAGCGGCACCCGCCAGTCTATGGACGCGCAAACAACAAAAGAGCGGAGCTGTGCTCGGTGATCATCGTCGTCAACTGGAGAATATCAGCCGACGCCTGTTCTTTCGGCAAGGTCTGTCTTTGGGTGCTCTGACCATGCTGTCGGGCTGCAATCTCCAGGACGACACAGCTGTCGACAAGGTGCTTTGGGCGATGTCCCGCTGGAACGACCGGGTGCAAACGTTCCTGTTCGACCGCAATCGGCTGGCGCCAACCTACCGGCCAGAAGACGTCACGGACCCGTTTCCGTTCAATGCCTTCTATCCCGAAGACAGCGCGCCGGACGTTGACCTCCTGAATTACAGGCTGCAAGTCTCCGGCCTCGTCGACAATAAGGCATCTTGGAGCCTCGATGATCTGCGCCGCTTGCCCCGGGTCTCCCAGATCACACAGCATATCTGCATCGAGGGCTGGAGCGCGATCGGAGAGTGGAGCGGTGTTCCCCTCAGCACCTTCCTCCAGCATGTTGGCGCGGACATGACAGCCAAATATGTCGGCTTCAAATGCGCGGACCGCTACTATTCCTGCATCGATATGCCGACGGCACTGCACGCGCAAACCATCCTGGCGCTCGACTTCGGCAAGGATCCCTTGCCGCTGAAATATGGCTCGCCTATGAAGCTTAGGGTGCCAACCAAGCTCGGGTTCAAGAACCCCAAGCATATTGTTGAGGTGTTCGTTACCAATGATTATCCGGGCGGCTACTGGGAAGACCAAGGCTACAACTGGTTTAGCGGGCTTTGAAGAGGTCCTTCGCTGAACTTCGACCAGGACCACGTGCCAAGAAGGCGCACGCCGCGGCAGAATTAACCGCCGCCAAGATGTCCATCCCCGATAAGCATGAGATTCGGCCAACGCTTGGCCGAAGGCTGTCGATCAACCGAAATTGAGCCGCTTTCGCAGATCCGCGTTTTCAGCACGGCTTCTCGGCCAGCAGCTTACGCGTTTCTGGTTTTCCGCTTCCAGCTGGAGAAGATCCGCAAACTCATCAACTGCCACCACCGACGGTGCAGTCGCTGCCTCGAAAATCTTCGGAGCGCGTTGACAGGCGCACGTTTGGCTGCTGTCGCACCTTCGTCGGACTTTTTCTTGCGTCAGTTCTCTTCCGCTGTCCAGATTCAGCAGTAGACGACGCCGGTTGCGCCGAATCTTTTTGGGGTCGTTTCAGGCGTTGGCTTTTTGGCGCGAGGCTTACGCTCCTTCTCGCCGCCGTCTCTTCTTTTGCAGGCGAAGACATTTCGCTGCTGCTAACTTTAGGTGCTCCCGACAGAACTGGCGTTGCCTCGCCGTGCAGATCTTGCGCACGGACCGGAGATCGATGTTTCCCCAGATCGAGGCTGGATTGGAATTCACTTTTCGCCGGCCAGATCTGTACTCGACGGCAAAGCTGCGCTGGATTTTTTTCAGTTTCAGGGCTTCGGGTGTCTGTGGTGAGTTTCGCGACGTTTCACGCAACAGGCTATGCACATGGCGACTACAGCGGCGCCGGTCTAGAGAGGGCGCAAACTTGGATGCGGCGACCACGATCGAGAAAAGCGGCCAGCATGGGAGTCTGCTTCAGGATAGCTCGCACGAGGTTTCGAGGTCAAAGGACACAAGGTCATCACGGTTAAGCGCCCGATCGGCGTTGCGATAATCGGCCGCCCAAAAGTGAGATCCGCACCAAGGTTGATGCCAGCCGACGGATATTAGCCGCCCGTGATGCTTGACGTGCCGACGCCGACTGCAAAGAGGTTCGGTGCCGAAGCCCCCTTTCGTCAGTGCGGCGGCTGAATCAGTTCGCATTCTCACTGCTGCGTGGACACAGACCTTAATACTCAGATATTTAACGAATTCACGACCATTATTTGCGCGAATGCAGGGACGGATGCCGGCCGCGCCAGAGAAGATCGCGAGCGTTCCTTCGATCCAGCGGCGGGCCGCGCCGAGGATCGCTACCACGGTGTAAAAAGAGGCACCCGGGCCAAGGCAAGTGGGTAATCCGCGAGCGTGAACCGGCATGCGATGGAAGTCGCTGGCCCGCTAGGCTACACCGACAGCCCCAGACAAAGATATTTGATCTCAAGGTAGTCCAAACTTATTTAGTCTAGGGTGATTAGCCGCGAGCTACGCGACAACTATCATCACTTCCGCCCGCGACCTTGGGATTATACGAGTTCAGAAAGGGCTGCAGCGTCAAAGCGCTTCAAGCTGGCCTCATCGGCGTCCTTGATTTTTGCCAACCAGTTGGGGTCACTGATAAGAGCGCGGCCACCGGCGATCATATCGAACTCGTCCCGCTCCATTCGTTCGATCAAACGATCCAGGCCCTTTGTTTCCGCCCCTTGGCCTGCAAAAGCGCTCATGAAGTCGCTGTCAAGGCCGACCGAGCCTACGCTGATTGTTGCAGCACCGGTCAGTTTCTTAGCCTATCCAGCGAAGTTCAGACCTTTTTCGCAATCGATCTCAGGAAATTCTGGTTCCCAGAACCGTCGTTGCGAGCAATGCAGGACATCCACGCCAGCTTCCACCAACGGCAGCAGCCAGTCGGTCATCAACGCCGGTGTCTCGCCCAGCTGTACCGTGAAATCCTGCTGCTTCCACTGGCTCACGCGAAGGGGATCGGAAAGTTATACGGATGGAACGTCCGCCGCTCTTACTTCCGGATGACGGAAGACAGCGCGAATGCTGTCAATGTATCACGTACTCCGGGCATTTCCGCAATTTGTTGCCAAATCTGCCGAATTCGGTCCGCCTTTTCCGCCTCAACGCGCACCAGAAGGTCGAAATCTCCCGTCATGACGTCGCACGCGACCACCTCGGGTATCTTTCTCAGAGCGTGAAGCACTTCGCCGCCGCGCATCCGGTCGTGGCGGTATACAAACATCAGAGCAGTAGTGAGGTTATGGCTGGCGTCCCCATCGCCCGTGATGATTGTGTATCCTTTGATATAGCCGTCTCGCTCCAGGCGCTCGATTCGCACCCTGACAGCGTTCCGCGACAGGTTTATCTTCGAGGATAGCTCCGCATGCGAAATCCGGGAGTTGGCCTTCAGTGCCGTCAGCAGTTGCTCATCGATGCGATCAAGAGATTTCATGAAGCTGTCGAGGGCTATCGGAACATGTCGAGCGATATCGAATTGTATGCTGCCATGGAGAACTCTGCCAGTCGATTCCCGTCGTCGTTGCCAGCGTAATGCCTAGCTGCGGACGCCAGTACGAAACCTGATAGAGCGTCTTTCTCGGAGTCGGTCAATGCTCTTTCTGCCTGGTAGCCACGTAGCACCGCCTTTGCTCCGACTGGGTCGATCCCACCGTCTGACCTGAGTGCCCAATTAACCAAAACCTCGGCAATCTCCGAAACCAGATAGTCTTCGTGGCGCAGCCGAAAATTGATCACGCCGCGCACCTCATTGCCAAGGAAGAAAATATTATCTGGAACCAGAGCCCCGTGGATCGAGCCCGAGGGAAGGCTCGAGACCTTTCGCTTCGCCTTGCGGGCAAGGGCGGAGTGAATTTGCGCCATCACTCGCCCTAATCCTTCACACTGCTCCGCATTTGCGCTCTTCGTGGGTGATCCGGGAAGGAAATCGACGACTGCTACGAGGTGATCAGCTGCACGGCAAGTGGCGTGCCCTTCAAGCGTCCGTCTCGGCTTCGGACACGGAACGCCGTGAGCAAACAGATTGTCCATAGTCTCAAATGCCTGCTCGAGATCGAGTGGCTCTGCACCGTTCTCGAAGAGGGTGACGATGAATTCGCCGTCTGCGGTTCGAAACAGGTAGGTGGTTTCGGTATCGCCATTAGCGATACCGATCACCGACGTCAGGACCTTCATTCCGTAGGTAGATGCGATTGACATGCGATCCGCGTCGGAAAGCTCGGTAAATACACCCATTGCAACTTCCTTATAAGACTGATTGTTTTGTCGCTGCCTGCGCGAATGCTGCAGCACCGTCGAAAACCCGATCGAGATCAGTCTGCCCGAGAACTCCATCCTCTTCGACCACATCGCGCAAGGCACGGTTTTCAGCCAAGGCCTTTTTGGACAGCGAGGCCGCAGTGCTGTACCCGATCAACCTTGCAAGGGGGGTGGTCAAGACAAGAGATTGATCGAGGAGCGCCTTGCAGCGCTCGACGTCGGCGGTCATCGGGACGGCGTCCTGAAGCTGTGTACGACCAACCTTCAAAGTATCCCTGAATTCGTGGGCCTTCGCGCGGAAAGCGTCACGCAGATCGACCTGCGAACTCACCAAGGCTTCTCATGCCCGGATCATCGTGAGGCGCAAGGCTGTCGGATAGACGTCGTTCGTGGACTGGGACAGATTAACGTCGTCATTGGGATGGAGCGTCGAATAGTCTCCAGGGCGACTTCCGAGCTTGAGAAGCGCGATATTCGTCAGGACCTCGTTGACATTCATGTTGGTCGATGTACCAGCGCCGCCCTGCATCATATCGACGGGAAAGTTGTGTTCAATCTCTTTCAGTTCGATCAGATCGTCACACGCCTCGCAAATCGCACGGCACTTGTCCGCAGGCAGTAGACCGAGATCATGGTTCGTCAAAGCCGCCGCCTTTTTGACCATCGCCATGGATTGGATCAGTTCCGGAAAGTTGCTGAGGCGCATGCCGGAGACGTCGAAGTTCAGTTCGGCTCTCCGAGTATGTACGCCATAAAGCGCATTGGCGGGGATGGGAAGCGAGCCAATGAGATCGGCTTCAACACGTTCTACGGTCATCTTATTGAGCCCCCTTAGTCTGCAATTCCGCGTGACGCATGGCGTCATCGATTTCCATCTTCACGTTCTCGCTCACCTGTACGAGCGGAAGGCGGAGATCGGCACGGATGAGCCCGAGGCGGGAAAGAGCATATTTCGCGCCTGCAGGGCTGGTTTCGAGGAAAAGCGCCTGATGCAGAGGCATCAACCTGTCCTGTAAATCCAATGCCTTCGCATAGTCGCCCGCGAGGCAAGCTTCCTGGAAGTCGGCGCAGAGGCGAGGGGCGACATTGGATGTAACGGAAATGCACCCATGACCCCCATGCGCCATATAGCCGAGCGCGGTTCCGTCCTCTCCCGAAAGGAGGTTGAATTCCTTGCCACAAGCCATCCGTTCGAGTGACGGTCGCAGAATGTTGCCAGTCGCGTCCTTCACGCCAATGACATTTTTGAAGTCGTTGTGGATTCGAGCGAGCGTTTCGACCTGGATGTCGATGACACTCCGGCCGGGAATGTTGTAAACAATGATGGGAAGCGATGCTTCGGCATCGATCGCCTTGAAGTGCTCGTAGATGCCGAGCTGTGTCGGCTTGTTGTAGTAGGGAGCCACGATCAGTAGGCCGTCGGCACCCGCTTGCTGCGCATGCCGGACGAAATCAATTGCTTCCTCGGTGCTGTTCGAGCCTGCGCCTGCAATGATGGGGACACGATCTCTGGCAGTCTCGACCGTGATCTCGACGATCCGCTTGTGCTCCGCATGGCTTAGTGTCGGGCTCTCACCGGTGGTACCGCAGGGCACCAGCCCCGAAGAACCTTCTGAAATCTGCCATTCGATGAGGCTGCGCAGGGCAGCCTCATCGACCTTGCCATCTGCGAACGGCGTGACGAGCGCGGTAATGGAACCTTTAAACACCTTTGAACTCCGTATGCTGATGACTTTTCGATAGTGCTCTTACGAGCGCTTCAACCTGTTGATGCAGACGACCTTGGGCTGGGTCATATCCTCGTAGGCAAAGCGGACACCTTCGCGACCCATGCTGCCGTACTTGAATCCGCCGAATGGCATCGCGTCGAAGCGATAGTCGGAGGAGTCGTTGATCATGACGCCGCCAGCCTCGATGCGATCAGCCGCGTCGAGCGCATCTTCGAGATCGTTGGTGAAGATGCCTGCGTGGAGGCTGTATTCCGGGCTGTTGGCGAGCTCGATTGCGTCCGCAATGCTGTCGAACGGCTCGAGGACTACGATCGGTGCGAACACTTCCTCGCTCCATGCGTCGCAGGTCGAGGGAACGTTTTCGAGAACCGTCGGCGGATACAGATTGCCGGAAGGCTGGTGACCGCAGAGCAGGATCGCTCCTGCCTCGATAGCACGCTCGACCATCGCGGCGGCGCGGCCAACGGCCTTCTCCGTGATCATGGGACCGACATCGGTGTCACTCTCCAACGGGTTGCCCGTCTTCAGCTTGAGCGTCTGCTCGACGAACTCGTCCCGGAAGCGTTCATAGATCGGACGCTGAACCAGGATGCGCTGCGTGCCGATGCAGTTCTGGCCAGCTGCCCAGTAGGCACCCGATACGCAACCCTCAACCGCTGAATCAAAGTCGCTGTCTTCCATGACGATTACAGGGGCGTTCCCGCCGAGGTCCATGGTGAGCTTCTTGATGCCTGCGGACTTCGAGATCGCTTCGCCAGTAGCGAAGCCGCCCGTGAAGGAGATCATGCGGACCTCCTTGGCCGAGACGAGGGCCTTGCCAAGCTCCGCACCGCCGATGGCAACTGTGATGACTTCATCCGGAAGGCCCGCAGCCACGAGGGTATCCACCAGCTTGACCGCCGAAAGGGGGGTAAGTTCGGACGGCTTGAGGAGGACCGAGTTGCCGCCTGCGATCGCCGGGCCGAGCTTGTGGGCGACGAGGTTCAGGGGATCGTTGTACGGTGTAATGGCCGCAATGATCCCGAGGGGTTCGCGGGTGTACCAGCCTTGGCGGGATTCCGAGCCCGCATAGGCGTCAAACGGAATGACCTCGCCTGCGTTGCGTTTCGCTTCGTCTGCGGAAAGCTTAAGCGTGTTGATGCAACGGGTGACTTCCTTGCGGGCCTGGGTGATCGTCTTGCCTGCTTCACGGACGATAAGGGTCGCGAAGTCTTCCATGTCGGTAGCGATCAACGATGCGGCCTTTTCCAGGATTGCGGAGCGCTGGTGCCGGGGCAGGGCCCGCGCGATGCGGGCTCCGGTTCTGGCGCGACCAAGCAGTTCCGGAACGGAGTCCGCGCTGGTTTCAGCTACCGATCCAAGGGCCACCCCGTTGAAAGGGTCGTGGACGACGATCGCATTTTCCTGGAGTTGGGTTGAACGGGCAGCGCTCTGCATCATGCTGCTTCTTTCTTGGGGCTTGCGCCGCTGGCGTTGTGGATGGCGACGATATCCGAGAGAAGTGCGTAGGCCGTCTCGATGCGGCCAGCGCCTGGGCCAGTCACGGTCACGGAGCCGAGAAGCTCGGTGTTCAGGGACACGGCGTTGGTAGCACCGCTAACCGCGGCAAGAGGGTGCTCAAGCGGAAGGCGCTTGGGCTCAACGCTGCCAGTTACGGACCCGTCCGCTTGACGAATGGCGGAACCGATGAGCTTCCAGCGGCTGCCTGCCTTCGTGGCGGCGTCGATGTCGCTGGCCGTCAGGCCCGAGATTCCCTTGCGCGGGACATCGTCCGGCCTCAGGTTCGCGCCGAGCAGCTCGTTTGCGAGGATCACGACCTTGAGACGCACGTCGAAGCCCTCAACGTCGGCTGTGGGGTCCGCTTCTGCATAGCCGAGCTCTTGTGCTTCCTTCACCGCCGAGGAGAAGTCCATGCCAGTTTCCATCCGCCCGAGCACGAAGTTCGAGGTTCCGTTGAGGATGCCTTCGAAGCCTTTCAGTTCCGCGCCTGCCAAGGTTTTTTCCGCCATGCGGATTACCGGGGTGCCGCTCATGACGGAGCCTTCGTATTCGAAGCGCACGCGATTCTTCTTTGCGAGAGCCTTGAGTTCCCGACCTGCGATCGCCACCGGACCCTTGTTGGTCGTCACGATGTGCTTGCCTCCTTCGAGAGCCCAGCGGCAATGCGAGACAGCAGGCTCGCCGTCCTTGGGATTGGTGAATGTCGCTTCGACGATGATGTCTGCAGGAGCATTCTTGATGACGGCTTCGTTGTCGGCCTCGGCACTTCCGCCGGAGAGCTGGCCGAAGCCGCCCTTGGCGAACTTGGATTCAACGAGGATCTTTGCGTCTAGGCCGTTCGGGGAAATGACAGACCCGAGGTACAGGTCGCTAACTGCAATGATGTTCAGACGGAAGCCTAGGTCCCGTTCCCAGAGGCTGTTTTTTGAAGCGATCAATTCGGCAAGCGCACGGTTGACGCCGCCAAAGCCGATCAGTGCGATGTTGTAGACTGTCATGGTTGTCCTCCGGTGTTTGAATGCCGATATACTGAGCGGCAATCTGCACTGTCGGAACGCACCATTTAGACCAAACGACAGAGCATTTTGCTCAAAGCTGATCCGTTTTGTATCGTTGGTTGCGGGGCTCAGAAGATGCGGGCGCGACGAAAGTTCCATCTTCAGCAGATCGTGGCCATCGACATAGAGGAGATCGAAGTCGTAGAGGATGACCTCTTCCGATCTGCGCTTACCGCCTCGCCCGCCCAGCGCCTTCAGAAGCGCGTTGAAATCAGAGCGGCCCCGATCATCAAGCACCACGGCCTCGCCGTCGAGGATCGCCGTCACGCCCAAGCCTCGGGCTGCAGCTTCTATGGCCGGAAAGCGATCGGTCCAGTCGTGCCCATTCTTCGTCAATATCCGCACGCGGTCGCGCTCGATGTGCACAGCGACCCGATAGCCGATGGGGTGGACGCCCCCCGACGGCCCGTCATGAATGAGATCGGCATCATCGGTTTAGACTTGGCAAAGCAAGTATTCCAGATCCATGGCGCGAGACCCGATGGGAGTGTGGTTCTCCGGAAGAAGCTGGGGCGCGGCAGAATGCTCGAGTTTTTTTGCCAAGCTTCCAAGCTGTATCGTCGCGATGGAAGCATGTGCCAGCGCGCATTACTGGGGGCGAGAGATCCGCAAATTGGGACATGAGGTTCGGCTGATCAATCCGTCCTATGTGAAGCCTTTCGTCAAGTAATGCGCACCTCTCCATTCTTTGACTAATCGTCAGGTGGCCATAATGCGAAGGAACGCGGAACCGGCGCAGAAAATCCATACAATTCAGCTGTTTGTCGCCGTCTTTGCTCTGCATTATTTTCCGGCGAACCTCTGCGGTCATTTGACCAGCAGAGGAGTTATAGATGTCGAAATCTGAACGAGAACTGATCACTGAACTCAAAGCCGTACTGAGCAGTCGCCGATATAGTCCGGTGGTGATCGGAAATTACTGCGCCTATGCACAGGAGTTTCTCGATTATTTAATGCAGCGAGGAATTCTGGTCGTAGATGTGACCGAAGCCGAGGTCGCGCGATATCTGTGCCATGCAGTCGCCCTATTCCGGAAGCGCCGTAGTCGAAATCCCGGCAAGCGCTGGCACGAAATTCCGCAGGCGGGTATTCACGCACTGCTGCGACTTGTGCAGGATCAGTGGCCACCTGCTCCAAAAGTAACCTGCGCCGCCGACGCACTGCGGTTTGCGATCTGCAACGAATACGAAACCTGGCTTCGCGAGGAGCGTGGCCTTGCTCGGGCCAGCATCGACGCGTTCTTGTGGGAGGCCAGACACTTCCTGGGTTGGCTACTGGAACGATGCGGAGTCGAAGGCCTCATGGAAGTGAGCGTCGGCGACATCGACCGCTATATGGACATGCGTGCCTCGAAACTGACGCGCAGTTCGCTGAAATGTGCAGCGGAGCGGCTTCGCGCGCTGCTGCGTTATCTCCACAGGACAAGCCACATTGCGACGGACCTGTCGCCGCATGTCCTGGCGCCGCGGCTCTACGCCTATGAAGGGGTGCCCTCCATTTTGGAGCGAGACCAAATCGCAGCGGTTCTGGCAAGCGCGAGCATGGACAAAACACCGGCCGGTTTGCGAGACCATGCGATATTACGACTGCTCGCCACCTATGGACTGCGATCAGGAGAAATCCGCAACATGCGGATTGAGGACATCGGCTGGCGGACCGGAGCCATTCGTGTCCGTCACAGCAAAACGCAAGCCTACTCGTTCCTTCCGTTGACGGAGCGGGTTGGCGAATCAATCCTTGCTTATCTGCGTTCCGGACGGCCCGCGACGGATGCCAGGGAACTCTTCGTCCGCACGCGTGCACCCTATTGCAAGCTCGACAAGCTATACAGCATGGTTCGACGTCGGCTTCGTGACGCTGGCGTCAAGCCCCAGGGCAAGCGTGGGCCTCATATCTTCCGCCACGCGCGTGCGACCGAATTGTTGCGCGCCGCAGTGCCACAAAAGATTATCGGCGATTTGTTGGGGCATCGATCGATTGCGTCGACGGCTCCCTACCTCAAGCTTGCGACCGAGGATCTCAGGGCCATCGCTCTTGATGTGCCGGGAACGGAGGTGTCGGCATGACCGTCCGTTGGCCCGATCCCGATCGCGCGTACATTGGCCGCTATGTCGCGAGCCTTGATCTGCGCAGTATCAAAAGCCGGACCTGTTACCGTCAAGTCCTGCATGGCTTTCAGGACGTTGTCGAACGTCACGAGGCACTCGACCAACAGGTACTACTGGCCTGGTTGCGGCAGGCGTCTGACCGTTGGGCTGCGACGACGCTGCTACATCGGACGCGCATTATCGACCGGTTCCTCGACCACCTCCTGGGAACGGCTGCGATTGATCACAATCCCGTCGAAGCTTTGCGTGAGGCATGCCACATCAAACAGTGCATGCCAGTCTGGCGCGCATTGATATCGTGTGATCCAGAACAGGCTCTTGCCCAACTGCGTCAGCCCAAACCGTTCGGCAGCGCGCTGGGCGGGATCATGGCTGAGCATGTCGCGATGATGCGTCGCAGGGGATACAAGTATACGTCGCAACCCGTGTTGTTCTTGCAGTTCGACCGGTTCCTGCAGCTGAACCCGGAACTGGAAACCGAGCCGCTGAGTGTGATGATCGATCAGTGGGCGGCAACGAAGGGCACGCGCAACCATGCGTACGAGCGCGAAAAACTCGAGCGCGCCCTCGCGAAAATCCTACGGCATCGTGACCCGTCGGTCCCTCCGCGCCGGCCGGATCCGAGACCCCGGAAAGAGGTGGCCAGGCAATGGCGAAAGCCCCATATCTACTCACCTGCCGACGTGCGACGGATGCTCGACATTGCGCGATCCTATCCATCACCGCGAGCTGCGCTTCGTCAGGAGAACATGTATACCATGCTGTTGCTGGCTTATTGCGCGGGTCTGCGGCGAGGCGAATTGGCCAGGCTTGATCTTGGTGACGTTAACTTCGACGACGGCACCATCACGGTTCGGCAAACAAAGTTCTTCAAGACCCGGATCCTGCCGCTTCCCGACAGTGTAGTGGTTGAGCTTCGGACCTATATCGCTGCACGGCGTCGGGCCGGCGCATCGCAGGCTCCTCACTCCGCCCTGTTCTGGCACGAACAAGGCAGTTCCCGCTACACGCCAGAAATGATCACCTGGTTGCTTACAGACGTCATACGTCGTGCCGGGTTTAAGCCGTTGAAAGGAAAAGCCGGCCCACGCGTTCACGATCTGCGCCACTCGATGGTCGTAAACCGTATCCTTGAATGGTACCGACTGGGAATCAACCCGCAGGATCGACTACCGTTCCTCGCGACCTACCTTGGTCATCGGGATATCAACTCCACCCTGGTCTACATCACCGTCACGCAGGATCTTTTGCATCTCGCCAACGAGCGGTTCAGGGCCCTCGGCGCACCATGCCTTAACCTGGCGCAGGAGGTGCGGCCATGAGCAAGGCCAATCTGTTCCCAAAACTGATGCGCGCGTTCTTCTACGAATGGCTCGTCGAGCAGCGCAACGCGTCTGTGCATACGGTCCGATCCTACCGCGATACGTGGCGGCTGTTCCTCCGGTTTGTCGCGGAGCGCGCAGGAAAGAAGGTTGCAACGATCACGCTGACCGATCTGATCGCCAGCGAGGTCGCAGCGTTCCTCAGTCATGCCGAACATGAGCGCGGCGGCACGATCGGCACGCGCAACTGCCGGCTTGCCGCGATCCGCAGCTTCTTCAACTTCGTGGCCACCAGGGATCCCGCATCGATCGCGCAATGCGTCGAAATCCTCAACATCCCGATCAAGCGGGCGCCGGTATCGGAACCCTGCTATCTGGATCCGCCGGAAGTGGCGGCAATCCTTGCCCAACCAGACCGATCGAGCCTCGAAGGCATGCGCGACCATGCACTGTTCTCGTTCCTCTACAACAGCGGCGCCCGGATACAGGAGGCACTGGATGTGTGCCCCGCAGCGGTCCGGTTCGATAGCCCAAGTTGCGTCCGTCTTACGGGCAAGGGCCGCAAGGAACGTATCTGCCCGCTTTGGCCAGAAACGGTGATGTTGTTGAAAAAGCTGCTCGACCGGCAGCCGCGAGCACCAGACCAGCGGCTGTTCGTCAACCGCTATGGTGAGCCGCTCAGCGCCTCGGGTGTCCGATTCAAGCTAGCCGCCTACGTGAGGGCGGCGGCTGAAACTGTGCCATCGCTGCAAACGAAGCATGTAACGCCACACAGCTTCAGGCATGCCACCGCCGTGCACCTCGTCTCAGCAGGCGTCGACATCACGGTCATCCGCAGTTGGCTTGGCCACGTGAGCCTCGACACCACCAACCACTACGCGAAGGCGAATCTGGAAACAAAGCGAAAGGCACTGGAACTGGTCGACGTTCCGACGACGGTGGGTCATCAGCCATCATGGAAGCGGGATACGAGCTTGCTCGCCTGGCTCGATACGCTCTGAAATAATGCGAAGGAATTTTGGGCGGAAGCTCCTGCAATCAGGGCGATCTGCGCGCGTTCCTTCGCATTATGGCCACCTGACGATTAGTCAAGCGCCAGAAGAACGATGCCGCCGATGCTGAAGCCATCGCGGAAGCTGCCTCCCGTCCCCGACCATGCGCTTTGTCCCGATCAAGAGCGCTGAGAAGCAGGCCTCCTGCATGACGTTCAAGGTTCGCGACCTTTTGGTTCGACAGCGAACGCAAACGATCAACGCGCTGCGCGGGCACCTGATGGAATACGGCTTGGTCGTCGCGCAAGGGATGCAAAACGTTCCCCGTCTGCGGCAATTGATCGAAACGCATCCGGATCTGCCAGAGACCGCCAGAAACCTGAGCTTCGGACTGCTGCAGCACATCGAATCTCTGACGGATAAGATCAACGCGCTGGAGCAAGACTTACGGACAAGAGCTCGACAGGACGAGGTTGCCTCGCGCTTGACCACCATCCCAGGGATTGGTGCAATCTGCGCCACAACAATGGAAGCCTTGGCACCACGGCGGCGGCCTTTTCCAAGCGCCGTGATTTTGCGGCGTGGATCGGGCTCACGCCTAAACAGAACTCGTCCGGAGGCAAGGAGCGTCTGGGAAAGACATCGAAAATGGGGCAGCGGGATTTGCGGCTGCTCATCATTGGAGCTACGACCGTCGTCCGCTGGCGAGGCGACGCGGAGCGCCGGCTGGTACCTGGCTGGCAAGAATGCTTCTGACGAAACCGCCAAAGCTGATTGCAGTCGCTCTGGCCAACAAATTGGCGCGTATCGCTTGGGCTCTCATGGCCCGCGGGGGCGTCTACGAAGCTCCGGCCCCTGGCCCTGCCTGACGCAACAGCCAGAAGTCGCGAGACGTCGGGAATGTGGTGAGGTCTAACGGAGGATTATGGGCAATCGGTCAGAGAACGGGATCGGATAAACCAGCAGTGGGATGAGTGCTCCGAAGCACGCGTAGCCGATTGGGATCCGATCCACGAACTCCATAAAAGCCCGCGGCGTGTCAATCTCGCCACACGAGGCCGGACACACGTCGGCGCCTGACCACATGCCTGTACCGAAGTAAGTTTTTGCTTGCATTTTCCGGGGCGTCCACACACGTCCCACTTCACCTCAAACGACCACTTTGGACCCACCGGTGGCCTATTGACCAGGATAGGAATGCAGGGCTTGATGCGCGCCGGCATCGGGTCGAAGGGAAGCTGCGGCTGGGCGGGATCACGCGGCTTTCCACGACGGCTGCGCAGCGGCTTGTCGAGATCGTGCTGGAGCTCCATGGAGCGAGGTTTCTTCGCATGAACTCATTGCACCAGAGAATGCGGAAAGGCACATCAAGAAACAATTAAGTATGTGCTAAAGTTCAACGATCAACCACGGAAATGCAGGTTCCCGCGTCTGGCCAATGCCGCATTAACCACACGGATCTGCGAAACGCAGCATCGACCTTATGGCTGCTGCTGGCCGGCGAGAGCCTTAACAAGGCTTACGATCTTCGCTCGAATCTTGTCGTCCGCGATCCGGTTGAAGTCCCGAATCAAAGCAGGGCCGTGTTTGCTTGCTATAAACTCCAATAATTCCGGAATTTCGGGACTGATTTCAGGTTTAGCGCGGTCGCGGCTTTCGGCGCGAACGCTGGCTAAATCAGGCATGTCGTCGGAGACTTACGAAGGCTGCACATCTAATGCGGTCGCTATCTGCTGCAGCCGGCTTGCCCCCACTCGGTTGGTGCCCTTCTCGTACTTTTGTACTTGCTGAAACGTCACGCCGATGGCTTCGCCGAGAGCTTGCTGGGACTTATCCATCCAGACCCGCCGCATGCGAATTCGACGGCCGACTTCAGCATCAACGAGAGTGGGTTTCCCCCTCCTCCCTTCAAGATGACGGCTCAGCATTCAATTCTCCTACGGCCATTGCGTGTTTTCAGTCCAATGCGTCGCCGCCGAGTCGGGATCGAGATAGCGGCCAAGTGAGCGGAGATGAGCGACGATCTCCAGTTTCAGGAAACTGCGATCGCCATATTTTTCTTCGAGCCGACGGAGATTATCCGCCGCCGCCTCCTGCTCCTCAAAGTCGCCTAGTACGTATTTGTCATGGCCGACAGCGCAGATGTCACAGCCGGCCTTGATAACGTCATTGACGAAATTGGGAATCTCGCGCGCCTGCATCACCCCCCTACGCGCTGCGGACGCCCCGTCATTACGGCTGTGGTCGCTTTGGTCGCTACCCTCTAGACGACCGAGAAAGCTGAAAACGTCGCGCAAGGTCTCTTCATCGAACGTCCGCAGCATCTCAATCGAGGCCAACAGCAGATCCGCTTTGGTTTCAGTTTCGCCCCAGAGATGGATGGCTGCCGGCGCAATTATCTCTTCCGGTGCTGCGTCAAGAACCTCGCAAAGATGGATCAGTCGACCCACCGTACGAGGGAAAAGGTGTTCCTCGTAGCGAACGTAAACCTGCTCGCTGAGGCCGAGAAGGCGCGAGAGTTTCGAGCGTGGCAGTTCGCGTCTGTCGCGGGCATCGCGAAGGCTGGCACGGATCTGTTCTTCCAGTTCGGCGCTAAGCGTGATTTTACCGCCGAAGGACCTCCGATAGACCGGCCTTCCGATGCCTGGATCATCGACTTCCTGTAAACCGAGTTCGCTTATCCATTGATCAAGCTCTGGCCCTGCCATTATTCCTACCGGTGGTTGTTTTGCGCGCGTCTTTCTAGCTGAAAAGTATACGTCGGTGGAACCCTTGAAACCTTAGGGGTTCTGATCTTTTTTGGCGCATCGGCTGGCGCGACCCGGCTCTAATCGCTCCGGCACTGAGCCCGCAAAAGCCCTCTTCGCCCATACTCGAAAGGATCGATTGCGCAAAAACCAGATCGCGGCAAGAACGTCTTACGCAAAGCAAATTGGCACGATAGCGGTTTTCAGACTTGGGCGAAAATCAGCAGGCTGTGTGCCGGATAAGACAATTGTGAGTTGGTCCTGATAAGTTGCTAGCCCTTCTAGTCATGCACCGTGGTGCCGTCCCTGATCTAATACCAAGACGGCCCATTCTCGATGTGAAAATGGCGTTCCCCTGGCGGGGGCGATGCCTTTTTCAGGCGATGGAAAGAGGGACGCCGCCCACCCCTCCCCTCCCCTCCCCTCCGCTTCTCCTCCCTCCGCGCGCCGTCGACGGCTACACCTTTTGCATTAAAGATCCTCGAGTCAGTGCGTCCATCGCCGCAGAGAATAGGTGCTTTTCTGAGATTCCACTGAGGCAATGACCGATAGCGACAACAAGCCGAAGTGAGGGGACCACGCCCCTGCCGGGCAGGGCGCGGGCCGAGCTCAAAAATAGACAAGACTGCTTGACGGCTGCCCTGTGTTTATGCTCCGAATGGTTGTGAAGATTATTCAAAGGAAACAACATGGAAGTTGCAGTACTAAGAAACATGCGGTTATCCGGTTGAATGGGTCAATCTAGGGTGCCCGGTCGCTCGAGTAGCGGAGTGCCCATCACTCGGAGCGAAGCGAGGGAGCGGGCAGCCTTCAACTCACCAGTGACCTGATTGCGATGGGAGGCAGTCAGGAATGCAGGGAGATTGGTGCTGGTTAGCGGCCCGCTCGCTGTGTTCGGTGGGGCAGTGCAGAGGGCCGCGCGAGGAGGCACAGTGATGACACCATTTTTAAAATTGCCTGCGATGACGGGCGGCGCGGTGCAGCAGGCGCAAGAAGACATGGCGCTGATCGCTCGCGGCGAGGAACTCGACCTGCCGTGGCGCAGGCTCCGCGTCGTGATAGATCACCGCCTCGTCGAGATCACAACGCCGGTCATTGTGGGTGGGCCGCTTGCAGGAAGCCGAACATCCATTGCATGGACTAACGAAGGAACGCGATTCATGGGGCAGGAGACCAGCCTTGGAAAGCGAGCGACGGCATGAAAAGCATCTTCGCCGGCAATTTGGATCCAGACAAGGCAATCGAAGCCGCTGTAGAGCTCTACGGTGTTGATGCGACAACGGCGGTGCCATATTGCGCACTTCAGGCCAGGACCGATCGACGAGAGGCCGACTACGAATTCTGGTTCGGTATTTTTGCTCGCCTAAAGGGCATTCCGCTCTCCAAGAGTAGGCATTGATGCCCTTGGTTGGTTTTAATCATGGCCGGCCCTAGCGACTGATACCGCAGCACGCCCATAGCTACAGCAAGTAGTGACTCTGGCATCGGGCGTTGCCAGCACGGCCGGTCACGCTTTTTCGCACGAGGAGACACAGTAATGAACCGTTTGCCGGGGCCTTCAGCCTTTGGGCGGCCGGTCAAACGGTGCGCGAACTGGCTCCGGTTGCGCCTCGCCTGGTGCGCTCATTATTCCGCCCTAACAGGGGAAAGAGGACGCTGCCCTCTCTCCCTCACAAGCGGAAAACCGGCCTTCCCCATGCTTCGGTCTTCGACCTGCAGCACCGGCCGGATCCGCTCCGCTCTGTCCGGCCGGCCCCAGGGGTGGGTGATGCCCCTTCCGGCTTTCCGCTTGTCCCCCTCTCTTCCGCTGTTCCGCACGAGCTCGGGAGCAGGAGCGGGGCTCCTGCCCCTTCGGGCACGAGACCGCTTCGCGGGAATAGGAAAAAGGAGTTTTTCATGACTGAGATCATCACCGTTGCATTGAACAAGCTGGACGTGGACCCGAAGAACGTCCGTAAGACCTATAGCGCCGAGGGCATCAAAGAACTGGCCGCGACCATTCGAGCCGACGGGTACAGGCTGTTACAGAACCTCATCGTCAGGAGGGGCGACAAGAAAGGCCGGTATTTTGTGACGGCTGGCGGCCGCCGACGCGCTGCACTCCTTCTTCTTGCCGACGCAGGCGAGATCGCGAAGGACTTCCCGGTTGAGTGCAAGCAGCGTGAAGCCGAGGACGCCACGGCGATCAGCTTGACTGAAAATCTGCATGAGGCCATGCACCCGGCCGACCAGTTTGAGGCATTCAACGTCCTTGCCTGTGAGGGCAAGGCAGTCCCTGACATCGCAGCGCGCTTCGGCACGACGGAGACTGTTGTGCGCAAGCGGCTTGCGCTGGCCCGCGTTTCGCCGGTCCTGTTGCAGCAATTCCGCGACGAGGACATGAGCTTTGCCCAGCTATCGGCCTTTACCGTCAGTGAGGATCACGAAAGGCAGGTGACGGTTTGGACCTCCCTCCCCTCCTGGAACCGCGATCCCCATTCGATCCGGCGGGCGCTCACCGAGGCAATGATTCCAGCGACGGACAAGCGCGTGCAGTTCATCGGCGGACTGGCGGCTTACGAGGAAGCGGGTGGATCGGTTAAGCGCGACCTCTTTGACGACCGCAACGCCGGTTACGCGATGGACGCCGCTTTGATCGAGAAACTGGTGGCGGAAAAGCTCGAGGCGATCGCCGCGACAGTTCGCGCCGAAGGCTGGAAATGGGTCGAGTGCTCCGCTACGGCTCCTGTCGAGTTTCATTCCATGAGGCGATACTACCCGGAAATCGTTCCATTATCGGAGGAGGATCAGGCCGCACTTGACGGCGCACAGGCCGAATATGATGAGCTTGCCGAACTAATCGAAAGCGGCATCGCCGACGACGAGGCAGAGGTGAAGTTGGCCGATGTCGAAAAGCGGATCAAGGCCCTCGATAGCCGCATAGAAAGCTATAGCTCCGAGGCGTTGTCGCTGGCGGGAGCCTTCGTCTTCCTCGACTATTACGGGCGGCTTGCTATCGAGCGCGGCTTTGTAAAGCCGGAGGAAGTCGGCGAGGCGGAAGATGGGGTCGAAGGTACCGAGAATATTCCGAGCGCCAGCGGCGAGGAAAATCCGCGCGTGCCAACCATGAGCCATTCCGCTGCACTGCTCGAGGACCTGACGGCTCATAAGACCGCCGCCCTGCGTATCGAATTGGCGAACAATCCGGACGTGGCACTTGCTGCCGTTGTTCATGCGATGCTGTTGCGCGTGGTGTACCCATACAATTCGGAACAGAGCGCCCTACAATTATCGCTCACGCATGAACGCTTGGAGCCGTCGATGAAGGATGCCGAAAGCTGCAAGGGGCTTTCTGCCTTCAATGACCTTGCGGAGAACTACGGTCATCACCTGCCGGGAGACCCTGCCGATCTCTTCGATTGGCTGATGGAACAGCCGCAAGGCATGGTCCTTTCGCTTCTGGCTTTCGGCGCGGCGCACTCAGTCAATGCGGTGGAAAAGAAGTTCACCGAGCGGAAACGAGTCGAGCAAGCGAACCAGCTTGGCCGAGCGCTCAAGGTGACTATGCCCGATTGGTTCGAGACGACCGGCGACAGCTATTTCAAACACGTCAACCGGACCACCATTGAACTGGCCGTCGCCGAAGCGAGAGGTAGCGAGGCCGAATTGTCGGTGAGAGCCGCAGCCAGGAAGTCGGAAGCCGTGATGATCTCCGATCGCCTTATTGCCGGAAGCGGCTGGCTACCGGTGCCCGTTCGCATCGCCCCAGCTGTGGCTGAACAGGAGGTTGAAGCCGAGAGCATCGCTCAAGATGCTTAGTTCCCCCTAGCGGCTGAGTAACATCAGTCGCGGGCCGGTCACGATTCCCTCCCGCGTGATCGGCCCTCCCGGATCCCTAACAATTGGCCAGCATTGACTGGCCTATTGTCATGTTGAGGGGAGCCCAAGCCCCTCCCCTCAATCACCCCTTCCCACCCGCGTTCTTTATTGAGTTCGTGGCATGTACTGAGCCAAATTGGTTTCGATCATCAGTTGAGACGGCATGTTGAATTCTGCAACATGTCAGAAAAGCGTTTGAAAACAAGCAGATGTAAGCTGCACACGCGTCCGACGACTTTTGCGTGTAGCACGTTGTTGCGCCATTATGGCTTGTGGAGTTATGTTTCCCAAATCAGCGGAATCACGTCTGATTCCGACTTTCGCATTCCAACTACGGAGAAGACCCACCGACCAGAAAAGAAAAACCGCTCCCGAACAAGTCCGGAAGCGGTCTGCGAGTCGATAAATTAAGCCAGATCATTTCTCGCAGACCCCCCCTTCCCTGTCAATAAGAAACACACCTTTTCGGTGAACGGCGAAGCTTTGCCTGGTCCCAAGAGGAGACGAGGAAATGGGGCAGACCCATACGCATCAGCGGCCAATCGGTCGCCGGATAACGCCTCAGCGTGTCCAATACCGGCGACTGGCTCAGTCGGCCGAAATCGGAACTGTGACACGCGCTCAATTGGCCGTGCTTGCTCAAAGCCTGACATGCACAGGGCTGATCAATGGGACCGAAAGCCACTTGTTGGTGGCCCTGATCAATACGGTCCCGGCCGATGGATTCGACAAGTCAGGCCGTCCGATCGTGTTCAAGTCGAACCGGCAACTGGCCTTTGAGATAGGCCGGTCGGTCGGTCGCGCCAGCCGTATGCTGTCGAGCCTGTTCGACGCTGGCCTGATCACCATGCAGGATAGCGGCAACTACAAGCGCTATCCGATCCGCAACAGCCACGGCGAGATCATGGACGGTTGCGGGATCGATCTTCGGATCCTGATCGCCCGCTATGCCGAGCTCGACCAGCTTGTGCGGCAGGTTCGCACCGAGAAGAAAGCCGCCGACGCCGCATCGCGGCGCTATCGCGGAGCGCTACGCAGTGCTCTGCATGCCCTCACGACCGCCGCAAATCTGTCAGAGGACGTTTCGCGGCGCATCACGGCACGCATTGATCGTGTCACCAATTTTGTGGGTGCCGCCGCCAGGGCAACGAGCCGGATATTACGCCGAGCAACGGGCCTTCTGGAGTGGCTTGTGGAGCGGTTGATGCAACTCACACGACGGGCAGAGAAACCCACAGAAACTGAAAATATGACATGCCCGTGTGTCGAAAACGACATGCATAAACAGAATACAAGCCCCTATCCTTTTGAAGACGGTAACAGAGAACGGCGTTCGGCGAACGCCGAACCACTCGATTCGCTTGGGGCTGGCCCCGCCAGCAAAGGGGCTTTTGAAGAAAGCCTGAGGCGACGCCGGAGCGAAATCAACCAGCCACGGCGCTTGCCGCAGCCAATGGTGGCATTGCAAGACGTGATTAGGGCGCTACCGGCCCTGAAGACCTACGGTTTTGCGCTCAACAGTTGGGCCGATCTGGCCCGGCATGTCCCGCTGATGTGCCAGTTTGCCGGCATCTCCGAGGATGCCCGCCGTCGCGCCGTCGAGCAGATGGGCGAGCAGCAAGCCGCCGTCGCGGTCGCCGTCACCTTCGAGAAATATGACCGGCAGGAAGTCATCTCGCCGGGAGGCTATTTGCGGGCTATGACGGACCGCGCCACCGCAGGCGAGTTGCATCTCGCCCGCTCTATTTTCGGGCTCGCCGCCCGCAAGTCCATGGAGATCAAACGGTGAGACATCGAGCGATTTCGGCAACCTTTTTTGCCGCCCTTCTCGTCCTCCCCGGTTTAACAGATGCGGCTGACTACTCAGGTCGCGCTCGCGTCATCGACGGCGATACGATCAGCATCAGGAAGCAGCGAATTAGGATTGCCGCCATCGATGCCTGCGAGCGCGATCAGACCGGATTGAAGGACGGTGAAATCTGGCGCTGTGGCGTTGCAGCTCGCAGTTATCTGGGAAAGATGATCGACGGCCAGCATGTTCGCTGCGACATCATCGATCAGGACCAGTATCGCCGGCTTGTCGGCCAGTGCTTCCTCGGAGAAATCGATATCGGCCTCACCATGGTGAGAGCTGGACTGGCAGAGGCAATGCTGCGGTATCTGCCAGCGACCCATTCCATCAACGAGGTCGAATACGGGCAGGCCGAGAACCGCGCCCGCGACGAAGGCTTTGGTATGTGGTCTGCAGAGATCGAAAGCCCACACGATTACCGCCGTTCGAAAACATCCAAGATGCCGTGACAGTCATAGCCCGATTTGGAGCGAGGGCGACGGCCGGCGAGCCATATTGCTTCGAGTGTCATCAGAAAGCACCGCAATTGCGGTTGATTCGGTCGCATTTATGAACCATATTGGCGCATCCTGCGGTTCTGATCGCTAGAGAACAGGAGGGGGTTGCAAAAAATGATCATGCCTCCCTCCTCCAAGGCGGTTGCTTTTGACGCTCGTTCGCACGTCGACGCGATTTGCGCAAAGCCGGTCGCCACAAAAATTTCCCCGCCGTTCGGCTTCCTCGCGAAGCAAATTTTTGCGTCCACCCCCGCTTCCTCCGCTCACGCTTCAGCCTCCGGTGCCCACCGCTTTCCGCCGTGCCGTTTGAACGATCATTGCAACCACCAAAGAGGAGTGACTGACATGACCACCACCAACTACATCCAGTTCGACCGCGACAACCTCGACACCGCAAAGGGTGCCGGCCTCATCTCCACCATCGATCGCGACCTTGATATCAAGGCTGTCCCGTTCGACTCTGACAACGAAAAGGCCCCGACGCACCGCGTCTACGCCAAGTCTCCCCGGGGCCATGACATCGAGGTCGGTGGCATCTGGAAGAAGAAGAACCAGGACGGCAAACCCTACTACACCCTTTCGATACGCCGCCTCGGTTACAACGCCAATCTCGGCCGGTTCCCCGGCCAGGACGACCCCACGCTGCAGGCGATCATCGAGTGGGATGCCCGCGATTGATCAGCACACAGCGCCCGGCCCTGGCCGGGCGCTCACCTTCGAAAGGGCCCGAAATCCGGCAAAGTGCTGGAGTTTCAGCATTTTTGCTGCTAGCTTGCCGTAACTGGAGATTTGCCGATGAACATCCAAACCCGTCGCCCGGATCGTTCCCCGGAGGCTGTTGCCAAGCGCAAGAAGGCCGCCGATCAGGCGCGTGCTGCAAACATCCGTCAGGGCTACACCAACGATCCGATCCTTGAGACGGCGAATGCCCGGTACGTCGCCGGCGAGATTACATCCGACGAATTTGTCGAGCAGATGAAGGCACGCTTCAAGCACGCCTGAGCCACTGACGCTGGGTTTGAACAAGCCGCCTGAAGTTACGGGCGGCTTTTTTCATGACGAATTGTTTTGGCAGACGAACAGGCGCGCGGATCCTACACCTACCCCGACGTGCCGGGAGATCCTGACCGAACCGGCGTTTTGCGCAACAAGTTTAGCCTGACCACGCACTCCGATCTTCGGACCGCAGAGTATGCCATGACGCATGTTCGGCAAATGCAGATCGCTGAGGGGCGCGGGCCGACGGGCAATTTCGACAAGGAGCACCTGAAGGCAATCCACGGCTTTATCTTTCAGGACGTTTACGAGTGGGCCGGCCATACGCGCAACGAAAGTCCGATCGTCGACGGTCAGCCCGTCGAGCCGATCGGTGGCCTGTCCAAGGGCGGCACTTCATTCCTACCCGGCTCGCGCATAGAAATGGGCCTGGACGAGGCGCTGAAGCCGATCAGAGATACGCAAGTCCTTCGTAATGCCACACCGGAGGAATTCGCTGCGCGGGCTGCGAAGGTGCTCTCGGAGTTGAACTATGTGCACCCCTTCCGAGACGGAAACGGAAGAGCACAAGAGGCATTCGTTTCGGAACTCGGCCGCCACTACGGGCACGAGGTTGATTTCACCGTCATCAGCAAGCCGCGCATGATCGAGGTATCGATTGAGACCACCAACGACCCATCGAGCCCGGCAATGAAACATCTGCTCGAAGATGCGATCGATCCGAACCGCCGTGAAGCCTTGCGCGCGGCGTTTGCCGACCTTGAAGAACTCGGCGAGAAACCATTCGAGCACAATATACGCACCGCCCGTGCCGGCGAGGAAATCACCGGCCAGGTTCTCGGGCACGACAATCGCGTTGCCAGCCTTGTGACCGAACAGGGCGTTGTCGTCGCCGATCGCGCCGATCTGCCGGAGAAGTTGCCAGACGACGAGGAAGTCACCTTCACTGCCCGGTCGGACTTTTCCCGTGCGACGAGCGAGCAGCCGACGCAGGCGGCCCAATCGCAGCCGCTGCCGGCGACGCAGCCACAGCAGGATGATAATTCGGAGCTGAAGGCGATCGAGGCGAAGATGGCGGCGAAACGAAGCCGTGAGCGCGATGACGACGATCGCGGGCGGTAACCGGCCCACCTGCTACTAAGCTCAAACGTCTATCCATATCCGGAAGGCGCCAATGCTCTGCGCCCTCTCCTTTCGTCGGATGATTGACGGACAAGCTACGATAGCCCCTCACCCATGCAACCGCTGACGCGGTCCTCCACTTCGTTGCGGCCCTGCTGGTGCATGGGCTCGTTTCGGCTATCTCCGATTTTTGCCGTCAACCAACGGAAGGAGACGGCAATGCAGAACATCAAGGACACCTACCAGCGCATCACGGATAGCATCATCGAGCAACTCGAGGCCGGCACCAAGCCGTGGATCAGGCCCTGGCGCGGAAATGGCCGCGGCTCTCTCGTTCCCCGCCGCGCCACTGGCGAAGCCTATCGCGGGATCAATGTCCTGATGTTGTGGCTTGCAACCGAGCTCTCAGGCTACGAGGAAAACACCTGGATAACCTACCGCCAAGCTCAGGATCTCGGCGGCCAAGTCCGAAAGGGTGAGAAAGGCGCCCTCGTCGTCAAGTACGGCACCTTCACTCCCAACGAGCGCGAGGACGATGACGAACGCGCCATTCCCTATCTCAAGGGCTATACAGTCTTCAACGTCGAGCAGATCGAGAACCTTCCGGAGCGGTTCTATCGACCGGCCGAGGAGCTGGCGGCAACACCAGTTCCGCAGCTTGAAACCGTCGAAACCTTCGTTCTCAATAGCGGCGCGGCGGTCACTTACAGCGGCGCTACCGCCTGCTATCGCCCTGCCATCGACGACATCCTGATGCCAGATCGCGCAAGGTTCGTCAGCGAGGTACACCTCTACTCGACCCTGCTTCACGAAATGTCGCATTGGTCAGGGGCAAAGCATCGCCTGGACCGTGATTTGAGCGGCCGTTTCGGCAGTGAAAGCTACGCCATCGAGGAGCTGGTTGCCGAACTTTCGGCATCGTTCCTTTGCGCTGATCTCGGCGTCGCCCATGATCCCCGCGACAATACCACCACCTATCTGGAAAGTTGGCTCAAGGTGTTGAAGAACGATAAACGGGCGATCATCACTGCGGCCGCCAAAGCGCAATCAGCGGCAGACTACCTTCAGGGTCTGCTCTCGAAGGACAGTGGGGCCGCTTAGCGGCCCTCATGCTGCAAGCCGCGTGGAACTGAGGGGAGGGGAGAGTTCCCCGCGGGGAACTGGTTTGTACCTGACGGGGAGGCCATCCAACGATCCTGCGAAAGTTCCCCGCGGGGAACTCGATGTGGCCGCCTTGTAAGAGTCGTGGCGGTCGTCGTGAGTCGGGATTGAGTGGGCAAGCCGAATCGGAGTAGCGTCCAGTTGCGCAATTTCTTCGAACTTTCGAGATTTTGAGTAGCTACGACGATCTTTTCCTTTGGTTAACCATTTTGCCGCTTAACTGATGTGGTCGTTTGAGGGACCTTTCATGACACAACACTTGAGCAGCCTGACATTTATGCAGACGTTTTCCAGCAAACTGGAAACGGCATTAAACAATTTAAGTATGGCGCAGTTTCCGCCCGACGCTCGCCGTACCATGCGCACTTTCTCTTCCACTGAGGTCGCAGCGCTGCTCGACGTGACCGAGGCGTATATTCGTCAGGTTGCTCAAAAAGAGCAGGGGCCTGTCCCTGAAATGCTGAATGGCCGACGCATGTACACACTCGAGCAGGTGCTCGAGCTTCGCATCGCGCTAGCGACAAACGGACGTAAGAAATGGTTGAATCCGCGCCGAGTGGACGGCGAGCGGTGCCAGATAATAGCAGTCACCAATTTCAAGGGCGGTTCGAGCAAAACCTCCACAACGATCCATCTCGGACACTACTTGGCACTACGCGGTTATCGTGTCCTCGCGGTCGACCTGGACCCGCAGGCATCATTGACAGCGCTGCATGGTAACCTGCCAAATTTCGACTACAGGGCAGGAGACACGCTCTATTCGGCAATCCGATTCGAGGCCCCCGTTGAGACGGCCAGTATTATTCACAAAACCCATATTGCAGGCTTCGACGTCATCTGTGCAGGGCTGGAATTGACCGAATTCGAAACCGCCGTTGCCCTTGAAATGAGACGCGCGGGCGGTACAGGCTTTCTCCTCCGCGTGTCGCAGGCTTTAGAGCAAGTGGCTGATGATTACGATTTCATCCTGATGGACTCTGCGCCGTCTCTGAACTTCCTAACGCTTTCTTCGCTCACCGCGGCAACCGGCGTTCTTATCCCTGTTCCGGCACACATGTTAGATGTGGATTCAACAGCAAAGTTTCTGGAACTGGCTGGTTCCTACATGCAGATCCTCGATGAAGTTGGAACGTCAGCCCAATGGGATTTCGCCAAGTTTCTCATCACGAAGTTCGAAGCGAACGATCACCCTCAGGCCAATATGTCCGCCCTCATGCGACAAGTCTTTGGTGAGGACCTGCTTCTCAACTCCGTCATCAAATCGACAGCAGTCGCTGACGCGCTGACGTGGAAGCAGAGCCTCTACGAGGTTCAACGCTCTCGGTTCTCGGCTCCGAAAACTTACGACCGAGCCATTGAATCCATTAATGCCGCCAATAGCGAACTGGAAAGTCTCTTCTGGAAAGCATGGGGTCGGGAATGAGCCGCAAAGATTCAAAGGGACTGTTTGCGAACGTACTTGGGAAGCTGGATGCCGACGCTGCACCGGCCGTTCCGCTTCGTTCAAATTCACCGCATCTGATGAAAGTGGCCGCCGGGGTTCGCCAATTGCAGGAGCGCGGAGAACTGGCAGAACGCTTGCTGCGCGACGCAGATCATATCGTTGAGATCGATCCGGAAAGCATTCAGCCATCTCCTATTCCCGATCGTTTCGAGATCGCGTATGGCGAGCCACAGTTGGCAGACCTTATGGAGTCCATGCGCACTCTAGGGCAGAGCACCCCCGGTCTGGTCAGGCCCGTTAGCGACGCCGAGAAGCCCTTTCAAATCGTCTTCGGGCGCCGAAGGCTTGCCGCTGCCAAGCTGCTTGGCATCAAGTTCAAGGCAATCATACGAGAGCTTTCGGACGAGGATGCTGTTGTCCTCCAGGGAGATGAGAACAGCAACCGCAACGATCTATCGTATATTGAGCGCTGCCTGTTCGCCCATTCGCAGGAGACGGCTGGATATGATCGGAATGTAATTTGTACGTCGCTCTCAACTGGCAAGTCTCACGTATCCGAGATGATTCGCATCGCGTCATCGCTTCCGCGCGATGTCGTCCTTTCAATCGGACCCGCTGTCGATGTGGGTCGTCGGCGCTGGATCGAGTTTGAAGCCAAATGGTCCGCGCATCCGGAGGCCGGTAAAGTCGCCGCCGCCGCTCTGAAGTCTCTGTTACCCGAAAGTACGCCGAGTGAAGTGCGCTTCCAGCGCGTCCTTGACGCATTGTCAAAGGAGGACGGTACTGTGCAGCCGTCCCCCTCCCGGGAGATCGTCTCAAAGGGAATTGTGTTCGCTCAGCTTCAGCACGCAAAAGCGGGTTCCAAGTTGGCATTCACGAAAGCCGTGCCGACAGGCTTTGCAGATTACGTAGCCTCACGGCTTGAGCAGCTTCATGATGAATACCTGCAGCAAGCTTCGAGTACACACGAAACTAGGAGATAACCGCAAAAGAAAAAGGCCCCCAAACGTCGCCGTCGTGGAAGCCCTTCTCTGTGTCTAAGCAGCCTGAGAATCGCATTTCCCCGAATCACAGTCAAGAGTCTTTGGCGCCGTTTTGGTGAGCGGATTCCTTTTGCCTTACAGAAGGTGAAAGAAAATGCAGACGCATGGTGTGACGACGCCCTTTGGGCGGCGGCCGATGACGCTTGCCATGTTGGCAAATCAGTTCAAAACGGCCGAAATCGAACCGGAAATCAGTGTCGACAAGTGGAAGCTGTTTCGCTCCCTGTGCGAGGCGAGGGAGCGTATCGGGGTCTCTGACCGGGCTCTTGCTGTCCTCAATGCGCTCTTGAGCTTCTATCCGAAACCCGAGCTTTCCGAGGAGCACGGCCTGGTCGTGTTTCCCTCCAACGCTCAGCTCAGCCTTCGGACGCACGGTATGGCTCCGACAACACTGCGCCGGCACCTTGCAACCCTGGTGGACGCAGGTCTCATCATTCGCAACGACAGCCCGAACGGCAAGCGATATGCCCGCAAGGGCAGGGGAGGGGCGATCGAACAGGCGTTTGGTTTTAGCGTGGCGCCGCTCGTCGCGCGTGCGAGCGAGATCACCGCGCTGGCCGCCGAGGCCGAAGCCGATCGCCAGGAGTTAAGGGTCGTTCGCGAGCGGCTGTCGCTGTGCCGGCGTGACGTGGCCAAGCTCATCGAGACCGCGATCGAGGAGGGAGCTCCTGGGGATTGGACGGCTGTTTTCGAGAGCTATCATGCTCTTTGCAGCAGCATTCCTCGCCACCCGACGATCATCGAGATGGCACCAATCCTCGACGAGCTGGAACTTTTGCGCGAGGAAATCGTCAACCGATTGGAAATCCTAGTCAATGCTCGAAATATGAGCGTCAATGACCGCCATATTGGCGGTCACATACAGAATTCAAATCCCGAATCTATCTCTGATCTTGAACCAGCTCTCGAGACGAAGCAGGGGGCGAAATCGCAGCGAGAACGGCGGCATCATGGCGATCTGCCCAAGAGTTTCCCATTGGGAATGGTGCTACAGGCTTGCCCGCAAATCGCTGACTACGGCCCTGGTGGCTCGGTTTCCTCCTGGCGCGACCTGATGACGGCGGCGGTCGTGGTCCGGTCAATGCTCGGGGTCAGTCCAAGCGCCTACGAGCAGGCCTGTGAGATCCTCGGTCCTGAAAACGCCGCGACGATTGTTGCGTGCATTCTCGAAAGGGGAGGGCATATCAACTCGGCTGGTGGATATTTGCGGGATTTGACGCGGCGGGCCGAAAAAGGCGAGTTTTCTCTGGGGCCGATGCTAATGGCGCTGATGCGCGCCAATGCGCCTGGCGAACGAAAGGCAGGCTAAAGCCGGCCTTGGTTTACAGGCCAGACAATTAGCGGCGCCCCGTTCCGGCTGCTGGACGTAGCTGTCACGTTCCTTCCGGGCATGACGCGCCATCATACCGCAGGAGTCATTACGAACGCCCTGATGACAAGAGATCGTCGAAGACGCCGATTGATGTCCGCCGAATGGCTCAAGGTTCAAAGGGGCGCCAGCGCCGCACGGGATTCGGTGCTTGGTCGCCTCATCCACCCGACCGACCCGCGTTGGACCAAGTCGGTGCGACTGGTGAAAGTCCTTTACTTAGGGTATCCATTCGGATACATAATGCTATGTACAAATTCCTGCGATCCGATCTTTTCGACAAATGGCTCAAAGCCCTCAAAGATGAGCGTGCAAGAGCCCGCATTCTTTCCAGAATACGATCGGCCGAGCTCGGAAACTTTGGAGATTGCATGCCGGTTGGCAATGGTGTCTCGGAGATGCGGATACATTATGGGCCCGGCTATCGGGTCTACTACATGAGGCAAGGAGAGGTTGTGTATTTGCTTCTTCTCGCCGGCGACAAAGGATCGCAGAAGCGTGACATTAAGACGGCCTTACAAATTGCTGAGGACATCGGGAAAAGGAACGGCCATGACAAGCTTTGAAAAATTCGACGCAGCCGACTACCTCGACAGCGATGTGATGGTTGCCGAATATTTGGCAGCGGCTCTGGAGGATGGAAACCCGGACCTGTTCATTGCCGCATTGGGCGACATCGCGAAAGCACGCGGAATGACCGAGATTGCAAATGAAAGCGGACTTGGTCGCGAAAGTCTCTATAAAGCCCTCCGGTCAGGATCAAAGCTCCGTTTCGATACCGTTCACAAGGTGCTTGGCGCCCTGGGCGTCAAGCTAACGGTAACGTCACCGGCGGCCTGAGCCAAGCACCCTCTGTGACGCCTTGTTCGTGTGGAGGTTCGACTACCTCAATGATCTGGCGAGGACCGCCGCCACCGGACCAATAACGCCCTCTCGTCGTGAACTGGCGCTAATACCTCATGAGCCAGAAACCGGGCCGGGCGTCACGAGTCCGAGCTGGCGGGCCCGATCCAGCAACGCCTTGACCGAAGAGGCTTGCCATTTTTGTCCGCCACGTGGCGGTCGTTCGTGCATCCGCTCCAACTGTTGGCCGATTTCGAGCAGCGTCAGATCTGGATCGGCAATGGCGATGCCGGCGACAAGCGTCATCAGACGGTCCTCCGGCGGCCGCTTTGGCGATCGCTTTATCAAGGACGCGTCCGCCATGCGTTCCCGAACCAGGCGATGCACGCCACGCCGCAGGCGTTCGACTGTCCAGTCATGCCCTTTGCGATTGAGGATGCGCACGACATCGTCCCAGCTGTGGTGCGGCCGCAGCCGGCGTACCGTCGGCAACCATGTCTGGGCGGAGCTAATCAAATCGTCGATATAGGCGCGCTCGCGCGCGGCGGCGATCGCCCGGACGGCTTCCGGCCGACGTTCGCGCAGGCCGGGGTTGCCGGCCAACCGGCCCCGCGCCTTGGCAGCCTTCATCCCTGCCTTGGTGCGCTCGGCGATCAGCGCGCGCTCCAACTGGGCGACGGCGCCGAGAACCTGCAGCGAAAACATCCCTTGCGGGGTCGACGCATCGATCGGGTCGCGCAGCGAGCGGAAATGCACGCTGCGCTTCTCCAACTGCTCGATGACCTCGAGCAGATGGCTGACAGATCGGGCGAGGCGGTCGAGACGCACGACGACGAGGACATCGCCGGCGGCGATCTCGCGCAACAGCTTTGCCAGCACCGGGCGGGAGCGCGAAGCGCCGGATCCGTGCTCCTCATGGACGATACGGCAGCCGGCGGCCTTCAGTTCGTCGACCTGAGCGTCGTTGGCCTGATCCTCAGTCGAAACCCGGGCATAGCCGGCGAGACGGCGCGGCTGCGAAGGGGAGGGGGTGTGACCGGGCGTTGACATGGGCGGATTCTCGCCGACTTTTTACAGTTACGCAATGTGTGAGAAAAGGTTCCTTTGCAGGCGTGTTTTATCGATCAATTTGCAGCCTCCTACAGCGCAACGGAGGGGGGCCTGGTGCATCGACACCGGCAAGGAGACAAAACGCGCCTGCGGCCCTGCGTAGCCGAAATGCAGCAATTGCGGGGTTTGAGGAGGGCAATCATGAGAGGGAAGGGGCTTTGCCGTCGTTCGAAGCCCGTTTCGGGGCAATTCCACCGATCATGACCAACAGACAGAGAGCTCGCGACCGCCGTCGTTAGCGATGTTTTCAGGGTTCTGGTCGATGCTGTCGGCCATTCTGGGGTCGGAACAAGAGCAGT
>UCMT01000006.1 GCA_900473795.1 Hyphomicrobiales bacterium
CAGGTGGCGCAGGCGGCGCGGCGACGGACGCCGGCGACGGCGCACGCGGTGGCGACGCACTTGGCACGGGCACTGGTACGGGCACCGGCACTGGCAACGGCACGGGCACCGGCGGCGACGGCGGCGATGGCGCTGCCGGAACTGGTGGCGATGCGACCAGTGGCAGCGCCACGAGCGGCGACGTCTATGGCGGTTGGGCCGGGGCCGGCGGTGGAGACGGCGGTGCTGCTTTGAGCGGCGCATGGGCCGATGGCTTTGGCGGTGACGGCTATGGCGGTTGGGCCTATGGCGGTGCCGGCGGAGCCGGCGGTGCCGGTGGCGTGGCGACCACGGGCTATGGCGGCGCCGGTGACGGCGGCTCGTGGGGCTCTGATAATGGTGACGACGGATACGTTACAGGCACAAGTTCGGCGACAGCTGACGGCGTCATCGAAACGAACGCCTTCAACCAGGAAATCGTGATGGGCGCAAACCTGCAACAGAACGCGATCGATATGACCGTGGTCGGTGGCAGCCTCACCAGCACGGTGGCCGGGGAAGATGGCGACGACGACGCATAAGAGCAAACTCGCTCTCAACCAGTTGTGAACACGCAACCTCAGCTGCGCAGGTTCCCTGCGCAGCTACCTCACGCCGCCAAGCTTCGTCCGGGCGGCGATTGACCGGGAGTTCGTGCCGTGACGATGCTAGACAAGATCACCGAAGAGATTGCCCACTTCATTGGCTTTTTCCACGTGAGCGTCGAAGACGCTCGCTTTAGGGAGACGTATCCAGAATTCTCCTTCAGTCCCGTCAAGGCCGAACTGGATCCGCTTTCGGTTGTCGAAACCAGTTTCTCCGCACCCTATGAGCTGCTGGGTTACGAGCCAGGAGTGGACTACCGATCGCCCGCGCCCCAGCCCTGGCATCTCGATCCGCAGCCAGCAAGGTTCCAGGACGCACCACCTTTCCAAGATGATGATGGAAATGTCCCAGGCCATACAGGATACGACTGGCCGGAACATGCAGCAGCCGCAGCCACCTCCCACGGAACGACGAAATTTGTTCCTCCGGAGATCGAGCCTCCCGGATCGGTCGTCAATCATCTCAATCAGGCCATCGCTCTTGCCGACAATGACTATGTTGGTGTTGGCGGGCACGGCCTCGTCTTTTCTGCAGATCCAATCGATAATTCCAAATTGCTTCAGGGCGCAGATGCCGCGGTCTCGCTAACACCCATCGGCGATCTGGAACGACCCGGTTCGAGCGCGGAAATCATCACGGTCATCAAGACAGCCGTGGGCGAGGTTGAGACTACCCAATCCGGTGCCGGCGACGCAGTGCAGGAATTCATCACAGCAGAGACCGTTGAAGGTGTGTATGTCAACGGTGAACTGGTTTCGGAGGCTCCCAAGCTCGAGGACTACCACTCGTTCGAGGAGGAGGACGCCGAAGACGGGCCAAGCTCCAATACCTGGACGAGGGACGATGGAACAGTAGCCATCGACGTTTCTGTCGAACTTGAGGCCGGCGGAAACACGTTGGTCAACGACGCCGTCCTGAAGAGCTACTGGACCGGGGGGACGGTCACCGCAGTCGTCGGCGACCATGTGGAGATGAACGCGATCGTCCAGATCAATGCGTTGTGGGACGTCGATGCGATTACATCGGCAGTCGGCGCTTCGACGAGTGGCGACGCCAACGAGTTGTTCAACAGCGCAACGTTCGAACGTTCGGACGCGTCCAAGGAAACAGACACAGATCCCGCTGTTTCCGGCGACTACCCAAAATACTGGTCAATCACGGAGGTGAAGGGAGACCTCATGATCTTGAACTGGCTCGAACAGTTCATCTTCATGAGCGACAACGACGTTGGTATTCTCTCGTCCTCCGGCGTCACGACAAGCGTCGTGACCGGCGACAATCTCGGCGTCAACCATACCTCCATCTTCGAATTAGGCTTTGCCTACGACCTGATTGTCGTTGGAGGCTCAGTTTACGATGCAAACATCATTCAACAATTCAACGTCCTGTTCGACAATGACGTCGTGGGCGCCACATCCGGTTTCCAGACCAACGGCAAGGGCACCATCTCCTCGTCCGCAAACCTCCTCTGGAACCAGGCTCATATCGCCAACGTCGGACATCCGGACCGCTTTGACGTTTTACCGCAGCAGTATCTGGATGCCGCCAATGCGCTTGCGGGCGGTAGCCGGAATATATCCCATGACGTGCTGTCGGATGATGCGTTCGCCGGCCTGGAATGGCTACGCGTTCTCCATGTAAGCGGTGACATCCTCAACCTACAGTTCATCAAACAGACGAACATTCTGGGCGATAGTGACCAAATCGCACTCGCGATGGATGCGATATCGCCTCATCTCGATGCGGGATGGTCGATCTCGACCGGTTCCAACGCGTTGTTGAACAATGCCGCCATCGTTGATCTCGATTCCTTCGGAAAGACCTATGTCGGAGGCGATCAATATTCTCAAGAGACGCTGTTCCAGGCTGAACTCATATCGCACCGGCCTGATTTTGCCGGTCCCGATGCGGACGCACTCGTCAACGAGGCAGTGCTTTTCCTCGATGATTCCATGCTGGAGCCGACGGATGCAGCGGCATCTCGGCCCTACACCGCAGAATACGATGTGCACCCGGACGACGGGGTGAACAGCGTGCTCGGACACTAGGGGGTTAGATGTTTGATAACCGCAACCGCCTTGCCGCCACGACGGCACCGATGGAGGCCAACACAGGGAGCACAAGCGCGCCTTTGAGCACATATGACGATATGAAGGAAGCGTGTGCGAAATTCGACCGTGCCGTGGAAGAATGCCTGAGTACGGGCACATCCTCACCAGACGCAGACACATCCCGACAGCCAAGCGCGGTGGGGGCGTCGCCGATACGAACGCCCCATAGCGCCCGTGACACCTTTGCCCCGTCGCTGAGAACGGCGCACCCTTCGATCGAGCCGGCAAGCAGAGCCCGGCCAGAGCCTTCGGCACGCGATCTGCCAAAGGCAAAGGTGGTCGATGGCATGAAAATCGTAGAGGGAGACTGCGGCCCCTTGCCCGCCGATCCTTCATTCAAGCCGCTTTCGGGTGGAAACGGCAAAGGATCGGGCGACGGGCGCGGCACGTTCCACAAGCGCCTCGGGCCGATCGACTTTACTGCCAGTCTCAGGGCCGGCATCAGCGCCGTGAAGCACAATCTGATGATCGTCATGTTGTTCACGATCGCGAGCAATGTGCTTGTCCTGGCGATCCCGGTCTATCTGTTCCAGATCTCGGATCGTGTTTTGACGAGCCGGTCGATCGACACTTTGATCATGCTGACGGTCGTGATCGTCGGCGCGATCATCCTGCAAGCCATGTTCGACGCATTGCGGCGTTTCGTCCTGATGCGAACGGCGGTGGAAGTTGCCGCCCAACTCGGTGCGCCGATCCTGAGCGCTGCGGCCCGTGCTTCGCTGCAAAGCAATGGGCGAGAATACCAGACCCTCGGGGATCTTCAGCAGGTTCGATCTTTTCTGGTCTCGAAAACGCTGCTGTCCTTTCTTGATGCGCCGATCGCACCCGTTTTTCTTCTCGCGGTTTTCCTGATCCACCCGCATCTCGGATTTATCGTCGTGACGACAGCCATCCTGCTGTTGATTCTGACGCAGATAAACCAGCGCATTACAGCCGCACCCTTCGCGGATGCAAACACGGCTCAGGTCAAGGCCAATCTTCACCTCGATTCGATGACGCGCAACTCGCAGATCATCAATGCGCTGGCGATGATACCGGAAGCCGTGCAGATCTGGGGAAAGGACACCGCCGCCTCCTTGAAAGCGCAAGTGATAGCCCAGGACAGGAACATCGCGATTTCCGCGATCTCAAGGGGCACGCGGCTTCTAACCCAGGTGACGATGCTTGGCTGGGGTGCCTATCTCGCGGTTGAAGGCGAACTGACCGGCGGCATGGTCATCGCCTCATCGATCATCGCCGGCCGTGCCCTGGCGCCGATTGAGGGTGCAATCGAAGGATGGAATCAGTTCAGCCAGTCGCGCGCCGCCTACGGACGGATCGCGGCCTTGCTGAAAGCATCGCCTTTCAATTTCGAACGCCTCAATCTGCCGAAGCCCGAAGGGCGCCTTGACGTCGAGCGGTTGCTCTACGTGCCGCACGGGACGAAGCGCGTCGTGCTCAACGGGATCACGTTTGCCCTACAGCCCGGAGATTCCCTCGCGGTTATCGGCAACTCCGGCGCGGGAAAGACCACGTTAGGCAAGATGCTCGTGGGATCGATCCTGCCAACCTCGGGAAATGTCAGGTTGGATCTGATGGATCTCCGCAACTGGGACCAGCGACAGTTCGGCGAGAATATCGGCTACCTGCCGCAGGACGTGCAACTCTTCCCCGGGACGATCAAGGCCAATATTGCCCGCATGAGGATGGATGCCGACGACGAGCAAGTCTACCGGGCTGCCATGCTGGCCGACGTTCATGAGATGATCGCGACCCTACCGCACGGATATGAGACGATCGTCAGCGCCGACGGTTCTCCTCTTTCCGGCGGCCAGAAGCAGCGTATTGCCCTTGCCCGCGCCTTTTTCGGTGATCCCCATCTGGTCGTGCTGGATGAGCCCAACTCCAACCTCGACAGCGCCGGCGATACGGCGCTCGTTCGGGCTCTCGGCCACGCCAAGGAGCAAAAGATCACGGTCGTCACCATCACTCAGAGGCCGGCGCTTCTCAAAGGTGTCGACAAGGTACTCCTGTTGGTGAACGGGACGGTGGCGCTCTTTGGCATGCGAATGGACGTATTGAAGGCGTTGGAGGCGCGCGGGATAAATATCGAGGGCGGCTCCTTCGGTCATCAATTGCAGTAGGAGAGGACATATGTCTGAGATCGCCAAGGTCCACGATATCGAATGGTATGCTGACGTTCCCAGATCGATCTGGAAGCAGACCGCGGTCGGGTTGGTCCTTCTGGGCGTGTCATTCGGTGGTTTCGGGACCTGGGCGTCGACAGCTCCCCTTGCGGCTGCGGTCATCACGCAGGGCAGTTTCGTGGCGACTGGCCAGAACAAGATTTTGCAGCATCTGGAGGGTGGCATCATCAAGCAAATTCTCGTCAGCGAGGGGGATCAGGTGGTGGAAAATCAGCCGCTTGTGCGGCTCGACGAGACGGCGGCGCTGGCAAAAAAACGGGAGCTGTTTCTACGCCGTATAAGACTGGACGTCACAGCGGCGCGTCTGACGGCGCAATTCGAGCGCGCCGAAATTCTCGATATATCGAGCTTGCTGAAGGAACACCGCGGCGATCATGATGTCTGGTCGATCCTCGTCAGCCAGCAACTCAATTTCAAGGCACAGCAAATTAAGCTTTCCGGCGAACTCTCCCTGCTTGAGCAAAATATCAAGGCCCTGCAGTTTCGGGAGGTAGGGTATACACGGCAGCGTGATGCGACCGTCCGGCAGCTCGAACTGCTCAAGGATGAGCATCAAAGTAAGAAGGCTCTGCTGGCCAAGGGACTCGTCCGTGCGAATGAGGTGAAATCCATACAGCGGGCGATTGCCGAGGCTGAAGGTCAGATCGGGCGGCTCGAGGCGGAGATAGCGGAAACCCAGGCACAATCGGTGAAAGGGCAACAAGAGGTCCTTCGGGCGGAAGGGATTTATCGCGAGGAAGCTCTCGAACGCCTGCAAACGATACAAAGTGAACGCGATGCGGTTCGCGAGCAATTGCGCGAAGCTGAAAATGTCCTCCAGCGCGCGACGATCAATGCGCCCGTCTCAGGCACTGTTGTCCGCAGCCATTACCATACGACCGGTGGCGTCATCGAAACCGGTAAGGCCATTCTCGAAATACTTCCTGCCGGTGTGCCACTGATCATTGAAGCGCAGATATCACGTAACGACATTGACAGCGTGAAGCTCGGACAGAGTGCCACCATACGGCTGGTCGCACTCAACCAGCGAACAACACCGGTCCTTCGAGGGACCGTATTCTACATTTCGGCGGACGCCGTGCAAAACAGCAAGACAGGCTTGGCGGAGCATGACGTCTATCTCGCTCGCATCAATATTTCGTCAGAAGAAATCGCGAGGGTCCATGGGTTTGCGCCAACGCCCGGCATGCCCGTCGAGGTCATGATTCAGACTGCGGAACGAACGTTCTTCAGTTACCTTGCAAAACCAATCACAGACAGTATGTCCCGGGCCTTCTCCGAGCAGTGATGTCTCTGGATGCGCTCAACGGCAGCGGCAAAACCGAGGCCGCCGACAGCACATATCCATCCCCGAGGATCTTTCCCACCAGCCTCGGCTCCGGTCGTGTTGCCGAGGGCGTTGAAGCGCTTCTGGCGACGCCCAGCTTCTTGCCTGCAGCGGATGATCTCTTCAGCTCTCGTCAAATCAGAGGGCTACAGATCAGGCGCTGACATAATTGCGTCCATCGCGTAGCAGAGAGCGTAAATGTTCGAGATCCTTGCGCAGGGCGTGGGCAAGGTTGTTCAATTCGTCGTCGCCTGCTGCACCTTTTTTCATGACGTGCGCCAGTACGAATTCACCGGAGCGGATTACGTCGCGCCAGCGCGGATTGAGCGGCAGCGTCTCGATGAGCAGATATTTGTCGAGCGTCCTGGCCTGAAGGGAAGAGCGGTCGAAGCTCACGCGCCAGATACCGCTACGCTCGGCGAATTCAATCTTGCCTTTGCCTGTCGCACATTTCCAGAGCTCCAGGCTGTGCTGCATAATATCGACGACAATGGATCGGTAAGCGCTTTGGTTTTCCTGTGCTGCTGGCGGTTCGACGAAGAGCGAGTCCGTGCTCTCCTGTTCGGGGGCGGTAAGAGCGAGGCTGGCGCCCACGCTGTCGATCGCGCCGAGCACATGGCGGACCATCCGCCGGCTCAGACCGGGATCGCTGCGGGCAGACGGCTGTATGACCAGCGCGAGGCCGCCGCCGTTTCCGCTGTCGAGTTCGAATGCGTTCAGAGTGGACGTATGGTCCCCGAAGCGGACGTCCCCAAGAAAGAATTCGCCGTCCTGCTTGACCGCCTGGTTCACGCGTGTGGCCAGCTCGCCGCCGGTCAGGGCTGACAGCAGCGTTTCCCCGGCAATGGCAGGCGTGCCAAACATTCCCAGAGCGGTCTGGTTTGCATACGCTATCCGGCCCTGGCGGTCGGTACAGAGGATTGCGACCTCGAATATGTCGAGAAGCCGCGCCATTCGTTTCTGCGACAGCCGAAGCGCTTCCTCGATCTGCACACGCCGGTCGATCTCCGCTTTCAGCGACGTATTTTCGCGTATCTGGCTGCGGGCACGCGCCGCCTCGAGCAATGTCGCCACCCGGGCGAGGAGCTCCTCCTTGACGAAAGGTTTGACGACGTAATCGTTCGCGCCGTGCTCGAAACCCGCGATCACGTCGCGTGTCCGGCTGCGGGCGGTCACCATGATGATGGGTATGTCGAGCAGGTCGTGGCGCTCCCGTATGGCTTTGGCGACCTCCAACCCGCTCATGCCGGGCATCATCACGTCCAGTACGACAAGATCGGGTTTCAAACGCTCGATGCAGGCCAGCGCGTCAACGCCGTTCTCTGCCGCTCTAACCGCATAACCTACCGGCTGCAGAACATTGCGTAGAACCTGGATGTTGATCGGCTCGTCGTCGACCACCAGGATGAGCGGCATGCCTGGATCGGCCGGCGCGTCGGCGGTTATCTGGCTGCGAGCGATCATGTCCACGGTCTCGTGGAGGCGCTTCTGATCGAGTTCTTCGCCGAAATAGTCGACATAGGACGGCTCGACGGTTGCGGCGGGCAGGACGAGCGTAAAGCGTGAACCTTCGCCAAGCACCGAATGTGCCGTCAGCTTTCCGTTGAGAAAGGTTGCGAGCTGGCGAGCTATCGTTAGTCCAAGACCCGTGCCAGACGCCCCCCGCGTCCCATCCCCGACGCCTGCCTGCTCCAGCGGTTGGAAAATCCGTTCCAGGTTGTCGTTGGCGATGCCAACGCCGGTGTCTTCCACGCTGATGGCGATGTCCTTTCTTTCCGGTGCGGCAATCAAGCGGATGGTGCTCTGGCCCGCATATTTGATGGCGTTTCCTAAGAGATTGTAGAGAATCTGCTCTAAACGTACCGGGTCCGCCATCACGAAGGGGATGTCCTCGGGGATGTCGACCTCCAAGGCCACCGGTTCTCCTCGCAGCAGCGGTTCGCACATTTTCAGAACGTTACTGACGCTGGTGGCGATATGCACCGGGTGGATGTCGAGCCGCATGCGGCCCTGACGGATGCGGTAGAGGTCGAGAAGGTCGTCCACCAGCCGTGAGAGCCGCCGGGCGCTAAAGCTGATGAGCTGGAGCTGGTTGCGCTGCGTCGCGGTCAATTCGCCGGCAACACCTGCCGCCAGCGTTTCCGAAATGCCGATGATGCCGTTGAGCGGCGTGCGCAACTCATGGGAAGTGTTGGCGACGAAGGCGTCTTTCATCCGATCTGCTTCCTCGAGCGCCTTGTTCTTCTCCTCGATCAGGCCGACATGCTTTTCCAGCTCGGCATTCTTCTGGTTGATGAGGTTGAGTTGTTCACTGACGGCATCGCGCATGCGTGTGAAACTGGCCGTCAGCCGGCCGAGCTCGGACGGGTTCTTGATCTCCGGCATGGCGTGATCCAGATCGCCGTCGGCAATGGCGCCAGCCGCATCGGTCAGGCGCTGTACGGGCCGGGTCATCGTGCCGGAGAGGTAGAAGACCAAGCCCGCCAGCACCGGGAGCAGGACAAGGGCAAGCGCGATCACGATCTGCCGGAGTGAATTGCTGTTGGCGAAGGCCACGGATTCCGACACTTCGGCAACCAGGCTCCAAGCGACGGCACCGAAATGCACTTGGGTGCTTGCCGCGAGCGCGGGTACACCGCCCAGCCCATCCTCAACTAGCGCCGCACTCGAAGGCGCACCGTCAAAGTCGGTCGCGACGGGATCGCTTTGCGTGCCCGCCTTTCGACCTTCCGGTGCTGAGATGTAGCGACCGTCGGAATTAAGGAGATAAAGGCTGCCAGCCGCGCCTTGCTGTGATTGAACGATCCGGTTCAGTCCTTTGGTTCCCATCCGGAATATGACCATGCCGCGCACCTTGTTATAGAATGCGACGCGCACGGCGAGGTAGGCGGCAAACTTGCCGGTTACCGGATCGGTGGTGAAATCGCCCACCAAGATGGTCTGGCTCTTCGGCGCTTCGGCCATGGCTCGGGAAAGGCGGGAGAGCGGTGTGGTGGTGACCAGCGCCTTCAGATCAGTCCCGAGATAGCGATCCTTCTCGACCGAGTATACCACGCGCTGATCGGGGGTGATGAGATAGAGGTTCTCGAACTCGGACGTGGTGACGAAGCTTACGAAATCATCGTGGAACTGCTGGTGCGCATTGGCATATTCGAGTGCGGAGCGAAGCATCGCGTCATTGTCCTTCGGCAACAGGGCCTCTCCGCCGCCGTCGCGATCGATCCCGAACATCTGGTGCAGAATGGCGGTCGCCCGCTCCGGAGAAGGATCGATTTGCCGAAATGCATAGGCAAAGCCATAGAAGTCGCCGATCGAATAGCGCACGGCATTCGACTGGCTGAGGCTTTCGGCCTGCCGCGTGGCAAAGGTCAGATACTGTTCGATTTCACTGCGCTTGGCGTCCCGAACGAAACCGAGTTTGGCGAAGGTTTCCGCCGTGACGCTGCGGTTGAGAATATAGAAGAAGGCGGAAGCGGTGGCCAAAAGCGGCAGCAGGCTGATCGCCAGAAGAATGAGCAGAAGGCGGCCCCGGAATCCGGACGGCGACAGCGCTCTCAGCATCGGCAATATTCCCGCAGCGTGTCTGGCATACACTCTCCCGCTTTTCCGCATGGCGGACAATCCCGGGCAATCTATACAATTGCGGAAAAAGAGGGATCGGTTTTTTCGATATGACCGTAATTTCCGGTTTTGACGATTTTGCCGCAACTCTTGCCGGAATTGCCGGGTGACTTTGCCGTGGGCGCTGCGCTGATATGCCCTCGCCAACCGGCCGGGCAGAGACCCGCGCCTTGAAAATGGGGAACGGAAATGAACATCAAGACTGTTTTGAAGGCCGTGCTCGTTGCCAGTGTCATGGCCCCGGTGTCTGCACGTGCGGAAGTGATACTGACCGCATTGCCGGACGAATCGACGGCATGGGTGGAGAATTACAATCCTTTCAATACCACGACCCGAGTGCCGTCGGTCGAAGATTTCATGTACGAGCCGCTGGTGATTTTCAACGCACTCAAGGATGGCGAACCGAACTATCGGCTGGCGGAATCCTTTTCCTATTCGGATGATCTGAAGAGCGTCACCTTCAAGCTCAGGGATGTGAAATGGTCGGACGGCAAACCCTTCACGGCGAAGGACGTGGTCTTCACCTTCAATTTGATCAAGGAACACAAGGCCCTTGACCTGCAGGCGATCTGGGACCAGATCGACGGTATCGAGGCGCCTGACGATCGTACGGTGAAGATCAATTACAAAAGCCCGAACAGCGGCCTGATCTTCAAAATCGTGCAGATCTACATCGTACCGGAACATGTCTGGGCGTCGGTCAAGGATCCCGTCTCGTTCACCAATCCCAAGCCGGTGGGGAGCGGTCCACTCACAGAAATCCGTCGCTTCACGCCGCAGGAATATGTGCAGTGCCGCAATCCCAACTATTGGGACAATGCCACGCTGAAGATCGATTGCATGCGCTTCCCGCAGGTCGCCGGCAATGATCAGACGATTGCGCTCGCCGCCAAGGGCGAACTCGACTGGTTCGGTTCTTTCCTTCCCGACATCGAGAAGACCTATGTCGGCACCGACCCAAAAAACCATGGCTACTGGTTTCCGGCCGGTTCCATGGTCACCTTTACAATGAACTTCGAGACAACGAACGCCGGCAATCACGAGGCTTTCAACAACCTCGCATTCCGTCGCGCCTTCTCGATGGCGATGGATCGGCAGGGAATGGTCGATATTGCCGGCTATGGCTACCCCACGCTCAACGAATATCCTTCCGGTCTCGGTCGCGCCTTCCATTCCTGGAACAATCCGAAAGTTGACGAGAAATACGGCTCCTTCTCGAAATACAATATCGAGGGCGCCAGGGCCGAACTCGCCAAGGCGGGCTTCAAGGATACAGATGGCGACGGCTTCGTGGAAAACCCCGACGGCAGCAAGATCAGCTTCGACATCATCGTGCCGAATGGCTGGACCGATTGGGTGAACACTTGCCAACTGGCGATCGAGGGACTGACCGAGGCCGGCATTCAGGCAAAGCTTGCGACGCCGGATGTTCCCGGCTGGACCGATGCGCTGATAACCGGAAAATATGATGTGGCGATCAACTCGTTCCGCACCGGCGTCACCCCGCATTTCATGTATGACGAGGCGCTCAACTCACGCAACAAGGGTAAAACGCGCTTTGCATCAGCCCACTACAGCAATCCCGAGCTCGATGCCCTGCTGAACTCGTTCTACACCACCAATGATCACGGCAAGCAGATCGAGATCATGAACAAGATCCAGGACGTCATCGGCGCGAACATGCCCTTCGTGGCGGTGTTCAACAATCCACTCTGGTACGAATACAACACCAAGCGCTTTACCGGCTGGTTCAACGCAGACAATCCGGTGGCCCGTCCCGTCGTCTATGGCGGTGTGCCGGAACGGCTCCTGCATCTTCTGGCCCTGCGACCGGTCGCCCAGTAACCCCACGCGCGTCCGGCGTTCTCCCCGCCCGGACGTGCCCCTTCGGTTCAGGCGTCCCGCCTGAACCGAATTGGTCACTGCCGTTCGCCCGCTCGGCCGCTGCCGGAGACAAATAGATGACCTTTATCCTGCGAAGACTGGTTTTCTACATTGCCGCCTTCTTTACCGCGGCCACGATAAATTTCTTCATACCGCGGTTGATGCCCGGCAATCCGGTGGATGTCATGTTCGCTAAGATGAACTCCTCCCTGCCGCCGGAAGCCAAGGCGGCGCTGATCGAGACCTTCGGCTTTGCCTCAGGGCCGCTTCATCTGCAATTCCTCGATTATATGAAAAGCGTCTTCATCTGGGATCTGGGACCATCGATCAAATTCTATCCGCTGAGTGTTGGCCAGGTGCTCGGCCATGCGCTGCCCTGGACGATCACGCTCGCGGGTACGGCGTCTGTTCTCGCCTTCATGACGGGTTCACTCCTGGGCGTTTCTGCCGCCTGGCGGCGCGGCGGCATCCTTGACACGGTTGCCTCCCCCGGCGCGCTTGCACTCCAATCCATTCCTGCTGTCGTCATTGCCCTGACCGGGCTCTATGTCTTCGGCCTAATCCTCGCCTGGTTCCCGACAAGCTTCGCCTTCGATCCGCAGCTTGACCCGGGGCTGACGCCGAGCTTCCTTTCCAGCGCGCTTTATCATGCCGCCATGCCGGTCTTGTCGCTCGCGTTCGTGCACATTGGCGGCTATCTCGTCACCATGCGCAACAACATGATCGGCCAGCTCGGCGAGGATTATGTTGTCATGGGCATGGCCAAGGGACTGTCCGACCGGCGGGTGATGTTCAACTACGCTGCACGCAATGCCCTGCTTCCGAGCGTCACGGCCTTTGCCATCACCCTGGGTGCGGTGATGGGTGGGTCGCTGGTAACGGAGGTGGTGTTCAACTATCCGGGCCTTGGCCATCTCCTCTATCTCGGCATTGTCGCCCGCGATTATCCGCTCATCCAAGGCCAGTTGCTGATCATGACGCTCGCCATGCTCTCGGCCAATCTGCTGGTGGACCTCATGTATGTGCTGCTTGATCCACGACTGCGGAAGGCTTGATCATGCAGAGAATTTTCTTGCCGCTTCTCAGCAACCGCAAGGCACTCATCGGCCTTGCCATTGTCTTCCTGTATGTGGCGATCGCCGTGCTCGCGCCTGTGCTGACCGGTCATGATCCCATCAAACGCGTCGGCCGGCCGCATGAGGCACCGTCGCTCGATCATATCCTTGGCACGACCCGCATGGGTCGCGATGTCTTTACCCAGTTGATCTGGGGCACGCGCACATCATTGTTCATCGGGCTTCTGGCGGGCTCGATCGTCACTGTGGTCGGCGTCATCCTGGGGGTGACCGCCGGCTATTTCGGTGGCAGGATCGATGAGACCATCAGTTTCATCACCAATATCGCACTCGTGATCCCGCAACTGCCGCTGCTGCTTGTCATCGCAGCGTTTATCGGTGAAGCGAGCCCCTTGGTGATCGCGCTGATCATCGGGCTGACCTCCTGGGCCTGGGGGGCGCGGGTCACGCGGGCGCAGACCATGACGCTCCGGCAGCGCGATTTCATCCTTGCCTCCGAACTGATCGGGGAGCCCAAATGGCGCATGATCGTGGTCGAACTCATGCCCAACCTACTCTCGATCATCGGCTTCAACTTCATCGGTTCGGTCATCTATACGATCATCACCGAAGCGACGCTGGAATTCCTGGGTCTCGGCGATCCCCTCGCAATATCCTGGGGCACCATGCTCTATAACGCCCAGACCGCCTCTGCAATGAGCGTCGGCGCCTGGTGGGAAGTGTTCGCGCCGGCAACCGCAATCGCCGTCGTCGGCATCGGTCTCTCGATGATCAATTTCGCCGTCGATGAGATTTCCAATCCGCGGTTGCGCACGCTCGGGACGCTTAGTGCGGCCATCAGGAAGCAGCGCAAGCTGGATCGCGACCGGCGCGTGATCCATGAACAGGAGGCTTGAAATGAGTGTCTCCTCCAATCTCGTCGAAGTGCGTGGCCTGCAGGTGGATTTCCTTACTCAGAACGGTCTGTTCACGGCGGTCAAGGGCGTGGATTTCGACATAAAACGCGGCGAGGTGATGGGGCTTGCCGGCGAAAGCGGCTGCGGAAAATCGACCATCGCGTTCGCTCTTATGCGGCTGCATCGCCCACCGGCGATCATTTCAAAAGGTGATATCAGGATCGACGGGACGGATGTGCTCGCGCTTTCTCCCCGGGCCTTGGAGCAGTGGCGATGGCGCAAGGTGTCGATGGTGTTTCAAAGCGCCATGAGCTCGCTGAACCCGGTATTGACGATCTTCGAACAGTTCCGGGATGTGCTGGCGCGGCACGAGGGAATGGGGCGGGATGCGGCGCGGGCACGGGCCGAGACGCTGATGCGCCTGGTTTCCATTCCCTCCAATCGGCTCGACGACTATCCGCATCAATTGTCCGGCGGCATGCGCCAACGTGTCGTGCTGGCCATTGCGCTCGCGCTCGAACCGCAACTGGTGATCATGGACGAGCCGACGACGGCGCTCGATGTGGTCGTCCAGCGGGAAATTCTGCAGGAGATCGTCGTGCTCAAGGAAACGCTCGGTTTTTCCATTCTGTTCATCACGCATGATCTGGCCCTGATGGCGCAATTCGCTGATCGAATCGCCGTCATGCTGAAAGGAGAAATCGTGGAAACCGCGGCGGTTGGCGAGATCGTCACCGCACCGCGCCATGACTATACCCGCCGGCTTTGGGCGGCGATGCCGCGGCTCGGCCATGGAATGGAGGCCGTATGATGGAAGGTAATTCCTCTCCTTTGCTGCAACTCGAGAACGTCACCAAGACCTTCACGCTAAAGCCGCTCTTCGGGTCTGAAAAACGGGTCGAGGCCCTGCGAAACGTATCTCTGAGACTGGAGGCGGGAAGGGCGCTCGCAATCGTCGGCGAATCCGGTTCCGGTAAATCGACCGTGGGGAGGGCGGTCACCCGGCTCTTCCAGTTGACATCGGGCCGCATCCTGTTTGCGGGCCGGGATATCGCCGATCTCACCACGCGTGCGGACCGGATGCGCTATCTCAGCATGGTACAGATGGTGTTTCAAGACCCATTCGCGGCCCTCAATCCCGCGCACACGATTCGTCATCACCTTGTCCGGCCGCTCGCCCTACGGGGCTTGAAGAGCGCCGCATTGGAGGCGGCGGCGCGGCAAACGCTTGCCGACGTCGAGCTCGATCCGGATATGACGCTCGACAAGTATCCGCACGAGCTTTCCGGCGGGCAGCGACAGCGCATCAATCTCGCTCGCGCGCTGGCCGTCGATGCAAGATTGATCGTGGCGGATGAGCCGACATCCATGCTGGACGTCTCGATCCGCCGATCGGTGCTCGATCTCATGCGCCGGCTGAAGCATGAACGCGCCATCAGCTTCCTCTACATCACGCACGATATCGCCACGGCGCATTATATCGCCGAGGAGACGGCGGTGATGTTTGCGGGTCAGATCGTCGAGTACGGCCCTTCGGCAAGCGTAATCCGTAACCCGCAGCATCCCTATACGCGGCTGTTGCTGTCGGCGGTACCTGATCCAGCTGTCAGGATCGTGGGGCCGAGCGGAGCGGAAAGCCAGTCGTTTTCGGTAGATGCCGAGACCGTCCGTGATTTCTCGCGCAGGCCGGTCGGGCAATCCCGTGAAGTTGTTCCCGGCCACTTTGTCTACCATCATTCCGACATGAACCCATCGATAGGGGAGGCTGCCCTGCATGCCTGATCTTCTGGTCCGCCTTTACGACCTGCCTGCCCACGACGCCGCAAGGGTGTCATCGCAGGGCATCACGATACGCCGCGCGCTGACGCCGGAGCGCCGCCAGGTCCTCGACTGGATAGAAAAGCATTTCGGCCCGAAATGGGCCGCCGAAAGTGAAACCGGCTTCGGCGGCCATCCGATCATGACCTGGATTGCGGTCAAGGATGGCGACATGCTCGGCTTTGGCTGCGGCGACGCCACGGCCAAGGGCTTTTTCGGTCCGACCGGGGTCATAGAGGATCGGCGCGGCCAAGGGGTGGGCGAGGCGCTGTTGTTTGCCGTTCTCAACGGTCTGCACGAGGCAGGTTACGCCTATGCCATTATCGGTGATCCAGGCCCGATCGAATTTTACCGCAACCGCCTTGATGCGCTCGAGATTCCCGCCTCCTGGCCCGGAATCTATCGCGGCATGCTCGGCACGTCCTAAACTCGCCGATGTTGCGTCTATCCTGACCGCCGAAGGCTGATTGCATCTTGCAGGCTCGGTCACTGAGCGGCGAGGGTTGCAGCAACACAGGGGAGACCACTGGCTCTCGCTACCTCTGTCGAGGCAAGATGCTCCGCGTTCATTTAAAGTGTCTGCCGGTGTCTGCCAGAAGCGAGAGCCTGCCATTCCGCGCCGAAGGAATGAGCAGCCCGGAGAGGGCGCCGTTTACCTGCTTGTGGTTAGCCGCTTCGTGCTTGCAAAAGCGACCGGCTTTGCTCTGGTTCCATTTTGTGAGAATAGTTCGTAAAATGGATACGGTCGTGCTTTTTCGTACGACTTGATGTTCACCGAAAAGTTGCGTCTTAATGAAACTCAAACCAGTCTTCGCGTAAGATCGGTTTTCCAAGTCTGTGAGAAGGCCCACGTAGCGTGATGAATGGCATATGGGAGCAGTTTGCTGGCAACCTTGCCTTTGTCAGCTTGGCCATTTCGATTTGGGCTCATCTCTCGATCTGGTTTCAACGTCAAATTGTCGGATATGAAAAAATCATGTTCGGCACCATGGCCGGCGGTGCGTCCATCGGCTCGATGTTGCTTGCCGTTCAATTCAGTCCTGGCGTTTATGTGGACCTCCGCTTTGCGCCGCTTGCCCTTTCGGGCATGTTTGGCGGGCCGATTGCGGCAGTCGTGGCCGCCTTGCTTACAGTTGCTTTTCGCATTTGGATCGGCGGGACTGGAATGACCGATGGCGTGCTGGTGACCATTGCCGTCACTGGCATGGGGCTTGTAGCGAACCTCTTGATCAGAAAGAAAGCTCCGGTCTTCTCGCACCTTGTTCTACTCGCGGCTGCGATCGGATGTCTGCTTATTGCGTCAATGGGATTGCTGCCTGCTCTGTCGAAGGTCCAGGCGCTGAATGCAGTCGGTCTACCTATGACGGCGATGAACTGTGCAGCGACCATCGTAGGCGGCCTTATCATATTGAAAACGCAGCGTCTCGAGCTCGAGCGCAGAATATTGGAGACTGCATTTTCGCAATCGCCCGACTATCTCTACGTGAAGGATCGGGACAGCCGGTTCATCACCGTCAACGAAAATATGATCCGCCTCTATCGTTTCGAAACCACGACAGAGATGTTGGGCCTGTCGGATTTCAATCTCTTGCCGCGACCGCTCGCTGAGGAATTGTATCACCGCGAGCAGGAAGTCATGCGCACGGGCATACCCCTTATCGACTGCGCCGAGTATATCGAGGGTAGAGATCTGCTCGCCTCCAAGGTTCCTCTGAGGGACCGGGATGGGCGCGTGATCGGTCTGGCCGGCGTAACGCGGGATATCACCGAACGCACAGCCCTTGAACGGGAATTGCGGCAAAGCAAGAACCTGCTATCCCACGCGATGGCGGGAATGCCAGACGGTTTTGCGATGTTTGACAGCGAGGGCATTCTCCTCTTTTGCAACGAACAATACCGAGACGCGTTTCCGTTGTCCGCAGATGCTCGGGTGGTTGGTGCGCACATCAGCGACATTTTACGCCGTGTGGCCGAAACCCGTGAGCGGCTGGATATCTCCTACGATTCGACGGAAGACTGGATCAAGGCGGCCAGTGCCACCTTGCATGAGAACAAGAACGAAGAGATTCAACTTCAGACCGGCGACTGGCGCAGCATCAAGACGCGACGGGCGGCAGACGGGACCGCGATGGTTGTCGTTTCGGACATCACGACGATGAAGCAGGCCGAAATCGCCTTGAGGCTGTCTGCCGAGCAGATGAAAAACCTCGCGGAAACCGACGGATTGACGGGGATCGTCAACCGCCGGGCCTTTGACGACGCGTTTGTGCGGGAGGCGGCGCGAAGTGCAAGGAACAAGACACCACTGAGCCTGTTGATGATCGATATCGATCGTTTCAAGGCGTTTAATGACACCTACGGCCATCCCGCCGGAGACCAATGCCTGCGCCTGGTCAGCGAATGCCTGCTTCGATCCGTGAAGCGGCCCGCGGATATCGTCGCGCGATATGGTGGCGAGGAGTTTGTCGTTCTGCTTCCCGAAACAGAAGAGAATGGAGCGGTTATCGTTGCAGAAGGCTTCGCAAGCCACTTGAGGGCGGAAAATATCGTCCATTCCCAGAGTGAATTCGGCAGGGTGACTGCGAGTATCGGTATCTCGTCCGCAACAGGGGGCATTCTGCGCGCGGAGCCAAATCGCCTTCTGTCGATGGCGGACGCCGCGCTCTACGACGCCAAGGCGCAAGGTCGCAACCGCATTCTCACTCGCTCCCCTGCCGCCGGTTTAAACGTGGTCAGGGACGCTGCTGGCGCTACTTGACAACTGGTCGACGCTGCCTGGATTCCACACAAGCTGGCTGCGTTCTGTAAAGCGGCTGGAGCTGTCGTCACTTGTTGCCCGCGAGCTGCCAGTTGCAGGAGAGGCGGGCGCTTAAGCGAACAGCCCTCGTTGCGCCTTCGACGCCAAGAACCGTATCACTCCTCAGTGCTGCATGGTATGGTCTCAGAGTTGGCGATGATCGCAGCCGAAACTGCAAGTCGCTGACTGCGAGACCCGCTCCGTTGGCTAAATTGCGGGATCGACGCGGAAGGTTTCTTCCATGCACCGCATCGTTCTCTTTGTCATTGTCGGCCTTGCTGCTGTGGTCAGTTGCTCCGCGCATGCCGACGTGTTGATCGGGGTTTCGGCCGCGATGACAGGACGGCTGGCGTGGATTGGTGAGCAGGGGCAGCGTGGAGCGGAGATGGCGGTTGCCGATCTCAATAGGGCGGGCGGCGTTCTCGGCCAGCAGGTGCGGCTCATTGCGGTCGACGACTTCTGTGATCCCGAGCAAGCGGTGGTCGCCGCCGAAAAGCTCGTGGCTGACGGTGCCGTGTTCGTCGTCGGACATTACTGTTCTGGAGCCTCGATTCCAGCTTCGAAAGTGTACGAGGCCGCAGGAGTTCTGCAGATTTCGCCAGGGTCGACCAATCCGCTGTTGACCGAGCAGGGTCGCGACAACGTCTTCCGCGTCATTGGTCGCGACGATGCGCAGGGTGTTGTGGCCGGCAGCTACCTGGCCGATCATTGGGGGAACAAGAAGATTGCGATCCTTCACGACGGCACCACCTATGGCAGGGGACTTGCCGAGGAGACCAGAAAGCAGTTGAACAAGCGGGGTGTGACCGAAGCGATCTACCGGGCATACACGCCTGCAAGGAATGACTATTCGGCTGAAATCACCGCGCTGAAAGCTGCCAATGTCGCCGTGGCATATGTGGGCGGCTATCATGCCGAGGTAGCGCTCATGGTTCGCGGTGCACGTGATCGCGGTGATCCAATACAGTTCATCTCGGGCGATGCCCTCGCGACCGAGGAATTTGCCCTGATCGCCGGCCCCGCCGCTGAGGGAACCCTGTTCACGTTTTCAGCAGATCCCCGACGAAATCCCCAGGCCGCTCCGGTGGTGGAGCGGTTTCGGGCGGACAACTTTGAACCCGCAGGCTATACGCTGTTGAGCTACGGCGCCGTTCAAGCTTGGGCGCAGGCGGTCAAGGAAGCCGGTTCGCAGGATCTGCGCGACGTGATTACGTCCTTGCGCACCCATCAATTCGATACGGTGCTCGGTCGCATCGCCTTTGATTACAAGGGCGACCTCACGGTCCAGAGCTGGGTATGGTATGTCTGGAAGGATGGCGAATACGTGCCATTGAAATAACACAACGCTGATCACTGCGGATCGTGTTCGAGAAAAAAGCTGTGCGCGCCATGTTGACCACATCGGCCGGATCGATTGGTCGCCGCGATGTTTGAACGTCTCGGCATACGCGGCCGCTTGCTCTTCGCTTTTTTTGGGATCAGCACTTTCGCGGTGCTCGCGACCGCAGCGGCCGTGTATGCCTTCCTCCAGGTGGGTGCGGTCGTCGAGCGGATCACGGATCGCCGGGTCCCATCCGCGCTCGGATCGCTCGAAGTCTCCCGCCAAGCTGAGCGGGTCGCCGCCACTGCGCCGGCTGTCCTTGCTACCACCAGCACGGTTCAGCACAAGGACGTCTCGGCTGCGATCGGAGCGGAGATGGCGCGCCTCGAAGATTTGCTCGCCGCGCTCAAGGGCACCGCGGTAAACGCGGCGGCCGTAGCTGAAATCGAAACCGCGGTGATCGGTCTGCGGCGCAATCTCAAAGCTCTCGACGACCTTGTCGCCGCTCGCCTCACCGTGGTCACACGCAAGGAGGACCTGCTGCGCCGTTTGTCGGCGACGACCACCGCAAGCGAGCGTCTCGTGGCTCCCGGCATTCTGGTGATGAATGCCAAGGTTCCACAGTGGCGCGCCACCGTTGCAGATGCCGCCGCGCCACCCGATGCGCGTGCTGCGGCGACAACAGATCTTGCGCTTGCAATCTCTTCCTACATCCCACAACAGAAGGCGCAAAGGGAGATCTCGGCGATCAATGAAGCGTTGCTCAAGGCGGCGGTGGCGCCGACGACCGGCGATCTGGCGCTGATGTCCTTTGCGTTGCGCCGCTCGGTTGCGTCCCTTGCTGCGACGACACCCGAGATCGATGAGAAGCTGCGAATGCGGTTCCGCCAGCGCATTGACGAGTTCGAGGGACTGATCGACGGTGCAAAGGGCATCCTGAAGGCGCGCGAAGAAGAGCTCGCAGTGCTCGCGAAGGGCGGGAAGCTCCTGTTGGAGAATGACCAGCTGTCGCGCAAGTTAACCGGTGCCGCGAACCGTCTTGTCGGTGCGGCCAACCGCGACATCGCCGAGGCTGGCCGCGAAGCTGCAACCGTCCAGCGCATTGGCACCGGCGTTGTCCTTGGTTCGGCCGTCCTGAGCCTTCTCAGCTCGGTTCTGATTGTTTGGCTCTATGTGGACCGTAGTCTTCTCGCCCGGTTGGCGGGGCTGAGCCAGAGCATGCTTGCCATCGCCGGCGGCAACCTTCGGGCACCACTGCCTCCAACGGGCCGCGACGAGATCGGTCGCATGGCCAAAGCGCTGCAACTGTTCCGTGACACCGCGGTCGAGATCGAGGAAAAGAACCTGCGCGAGGTTGCCGAAGCGCGCCAGCGGCTCGTCGATGCAATCGAAAGCATCTCCGAAGGCTTCGCCCTTTACGATACAGAGGACCGTCTTGTCCTGTGCAATAGCCGTTACAGGGAAATCCTCTATCCCGGCATAGCCGATTCAGTTGTCCCGGGGGCACAATTTGAGACCATTGTCCGAAAGGCGGTGACACAGGGCCTCGTCGAGGATGCGAAGGGCCAAGAGGAGGCGTGGCTCGCTGCGCGGCTTGAGGCACATCGCAATCCTAAGCAGACGCTGGTTCAACACCGCAGCCAGGACCGCTGGGTTCAGGTCAACGAGCGGCACATAACCGGCGGCGGCACGGTCGCGGTCTACACGGACATCAGCAAGCTTAAGCGGCACGAAACCGAGCTCGAGCTCGCGCGGGATGCGGCCATGGCGGCGACACAGGCCAAAAGCAAGTTCCTTGCCAGCATGAGCCACGAATTGCGCACCCCGCTGAACGCCATCCTGGGCATTACCGAAATGCTGCAGGAAGATGCCAACGACGCTGGCCAGGACGAGCTGATCGAACCACTTGGGCGCGTTACGCGTGCCGGGAAGCATCTGCTCAAGCTTATTAATGAGGTGCTCGATCTTGCCAAGATTGAGGCCGGCCGCCTGGAACTGCATATCGAGGCGTTCGATATCGCAGGCATGGTTCAGGATGCCGCGACAACCGTGCGGCCACTTGCCCAGAAAAACCGCAACGGGATCATTATCGAATGTCCAGAGGACATTGGCAGCATGCGCGGCGATCCGCTCCGGGTTCGTCAGATCCTCCTCAACCTATTGAGCAATGCATGCAAGTTCACGGAAAATGGACAGGTCACGATTGCGGCGGCGCGCATGAAGGTTGACGATGCCAAGGGCGTGTTGTTGACGGTTGCCGATACCGGCATCGGCATGACGCCGCAGCAGATGAAGAACTTGTTCCAGGAGTTTAGCCAGGCCGATAGTTCCACCACGCGCAAGTACGGCGGCACCGGACTAGGGCTTGCCATCAGCCAGCGCCTGTGCCGCGCAATGGGTGGTGACATCACCGTTGACAGCACTCCTGCCGTCGGCACCAGGTTTACCGTGTGGCTGCCGTCGGCGATCGAGGCGCCTCCCACGTTGGCACAGCCGCCGGTCCCTGGGATCGCCGCCGCCGAGCAGGTTCGCCTCGTCTCGAACATCGTCCTCGTCGTTGATGACGATGAGGCGGTGCGAGACCAGATGCGGCGGTTTCTGGTCCGCGAGGGCTGCGATGTGGTGACGGCCAAGGACGGTGTGGAAGCCCTTAGACTGGCGCGGCAACTGAAGCCGGCACTTATCACCCTTGATGTGATTATGCCGGGTTGCGACGGCTGGAGCGTCCTGCAGGAATTGAAGGCGGATCCTGAGCTCGCGACTATCCCCGTCGTGATGCTCACCATGGCCGACGAGAGGAACCGCGGTTACGCGCTCGGGGCCGCCGATTACATGGTTAAGCCGATCGAGCGCGATGCGCTGCGCAAACTCATTGCGAAATTCTGGTCCGGAGTGCCTGGCTCAGCGCCGCGGGTTCTGATCGTCGAGGATGATGGGGACACGCGTCAGCAATGGCGCCGCATATTACGCACAGAGGGTTGCGACGTGGACGAGGCGGAGAATGGCCGGTTCGCGCTGGAACGTGTCATCCGTGAGCGTCCGGACCTCATCATTCTGGACCTCATCATGCCGGAAATGGACGGCTTCGAGTTTCTTGTCGAACTGCGCAAGCGGCCTGCCTTCAAGGCGGTGCCGGTCGTGGTCGTGACAGCCGCGACCCTCAGCGAGGAGGACCACGAGCGCCTCAGCGGTGGCGTCGAGCGTGTGCTCGCCAAAGCTGCCTTCAGCCGCGACGAACTTCTTGAGGAGTTGCGCAAGACGGTTGCACTGTACAGCCTTAAACGGAACTCGCCTGACAAGGATCACCCGCATGGTTAGCATCCTTTATGTCGAAGACAATGAGGACAACATCTATATGCTGTCCACGCGGCTAAGGCGCAAAGGTTACGAGGTCATCGTCGCCACCGATGGGGAGCAAGGTGTGGCGCGTGCGCGATCGGATGCACCGTCGCTTATCCTGATGGACTTGAGCCTTCCCGTCATTGACGGATGGGAGGCCACCAGGCGTCTGAAGGCCCTGGCTGTGACGCGCGACATCCCCGTGATCGCTCTCTCCTCACACGCGATGCCTGGCGACCGCGAAACAGCACTGGCAGCGGGCTGCGATGACTTCGATACCAAACCCGTCGAGTTCGCGCGCTTGCTTGCAAAGATCAAGGCTCTGCTTCCAAGGGGGACGATATCATGAGCGAGATTGGGCCTGCTCTGCTTGTCGTCGACGATAACGAGGACAATCGCTTCACGCTGACGGAGCGGCTGAAACGAGAAGGCTACGCAAACGTGGCATGCGCCAGCAATGGTCGAGAGGCGCTCGAACTGCTGGCGACAAGGCCATTCGACCTCGTGCTGCTCGACATAACGATGCCGGAAATGGACGGCTACCAAGTGCTCCAGGAGGTCAAGGCCGACACGACCCTGCGCAATATTCCGATTGTCATGATATCGGCGGTCGACGAAATCGAAAGTGTGGCGCGCTGCATCGGCCTTGGTGCAGAGGACTATCTGGCCAAGCCCTTCAACGCGGTTCTTTTGCGCGCGCGCGTGGCCGCCTGCCTGGAAAAGAAGAAACTGCGCGACCAAGAGGCGGTTTATACGCAGCAGATCGAAAACGAAAAGCGCCGAGCAGACGAGCTCCTGTACGCCATGCTGCCTCCCGGGGCTGTGCGCGAGCTCAAAGCGACCAATGCCGTGCGCCCCCGTCGCTACGACGAAGTCGCGGTGCTCTTTTGCGATATCGTTGGCTTTACGGCCTATTGCGACGAGAACCCGCCGGAGAAAGTGGTGGAGCATCTCCAGGAGCTGAACGGGGAATATGAACGAATCGTCCGTCAGCACGAGATGGAGAAGATCAAAACGATCGGCGACGCTTTCATGGCGACGGCCGGCCTGTTCAATCGCGTGCCAGATCCGGTTTTTGCCAGTTTGCAATGCGGGCTGGAGATGGTGACGGCATCACGCCGCATCGAACCGCATTGGGAGGTGCGAGTCGGCGTCCAGTTCGGGCCAGTCGTGGCGGGGATCATCGGACACCGACAATACCTCTTTGACCTGTGGGGCGACACCGTGAATATGGCGTCCCGGATCGCAGCTCATGCCAACCCCGGGACTGTGGCGACCAGTGGGGCCACTTGGCATCGCATTCGCGATCGGGGCCGCGGGCACTCCCTGGGCTTCGTGGACATCAAAGGCAAGGGCCGGATCGAACTGATCGAATGCCAGGGACTGAAGGAGGAGGGGTCGTGCTAGACCGTTTTGTTTTCCGTCGTGGATCAGTGGGCAGGACATCGTAGCCGGGGTTCGACAACGTACGGGAACTTCCTGGCGGATGCCGAGTAAAGGGAGCTGGTGGCATATAGAAGGTGCGGCCATCCTTCTTGGCCTCAGTTGTCAACCGCGCCCTTCAGCGCGGATGTGCGCGGCGTGGTTGAGACGCTCTTGGAGGAACGCGCATTTTTCCTGACAATGGGTTGGAACAATCCATTTCGTTGCGCGTTAGGCGTCCGGTCGATTTCTGTCGACATCAAACACCGTGATTTCCAACGATGCGAGGATGCACAGATGAACAACCGGTTCCCACAACTCCATGAAGGACACGCGCCGATCACGCTACACCAGCTGTTCCGCGATGCCCTGGAAGCCTATGACGACTGGGTCGATGGCGGAGATACTCCGACGGTATACCATCAAGGAATGCCAGTTGCGATCGAAGTCGTCTTCGATCACATGCGCGATTGCACGGACATTCTGCCGAACAATATGGTCAGTGCCATTACCGAGCGCCTGACAAAGCCCTGGAGCAGCGACAGCCCCCTTGATGAGATGACCTTTTCTACTGCGGCACGCATTATGTGCGTGCTTGTTCGCAAGCGGGAATTGCGGCGCACCGGCAGCGATATTGATGCCTTTGTCCGGCGATTCGAAAAGCTTCGCTCCGACCACGTCGACCCTTGAGGTTTATGCGTAAAACAAAGCCTCTGGGGACGCGTCCCACGGGCAAAACGTTCATCCCAACCCAAATAAGTAACGGAAATATATCGGAAAATTACAGGGCGTGAAAACGACTTGCTACCGTGTGCCTGCCGTGGTTAAAATGATTAAATACATAGAGTATGCCGTATATTTGTGAACTGGCGTTTGAGTGACAGTGCCAAGGTTCAACAATCCAGCCGCATGATGCGGGGGAGGGGATGATATGACGGTTCACGGTTTCGCGTCGCCTTACGGTCACGGCGGCCAGTCCTTGCAGATCGCCATCGTCGGCCGCGGCTTTTCCGGTCTGATGATGGCGATCGCTCTACTGAAATCAGTCAGCCAGCCGTTCCAGTTGCGCATGTTCGATCCGCAGCCGATCATCAGCGGCGGCCAGGCCCTGGCAACGGCCCGTTCCACCGAAATCCTCAATAGCCGCGCCCGCGATCTCTCCGTCTCGACCGGTGAGCCGAAGGATTTCACCCGCTGGCTTCAGGCCAACGCGCATTTTCGGCAAGCCGTTTCGGCTGCGATCCCGGGTTTTGGCCAGATCTTCGTGCCCAAGGCCACGTTCAGCGACTATGTCTATCAGCGATTTTCCGAAGCTTTGGCCCAACGCACCGATGTCAGCGTCCAGATGTCCAACGAGGGCATTGCTCGAATCCGGCGCAACGACAATGGTCTGTTCACGCTGAGCCTCGCTGACGGCAGCGAGGCTGTTTGCGATGCGGTGGTTCTGGCTACCGGCTATGGCTTGAAGGTTCCCCTTGAGAAGAACGAGCAGGATCGTGAAGCGGCTCTGCGAAGTGCCTCGAACAATGCTGAGCATGTCGTCGTCATGGGCAATGGCCTGCGGGCGGTGGATCAGGTCCTGCAATTGCGCGACGGCGGATTTACCGGGCGCATCACGATCCTGTCACGCCGCGGCTTCCTGCCGCAACCGCATACCCGAATGCCCGCGGACGCTGTCTTTCCGTCGCAGCCCATGCCATCTCAGCTTCGCCATATCGTCCGGTTCGTCCGCAGTGCCTGCGCGGAAGCCGAAGAAAACGGCTGGAGCTGGCAGGCGGCGATGAATGGCCTGCGCAAGCGTGCCCGCACCTTGTGGGCCTCGTTGCCGCCGAGCGAGAAACGGCAATTCAATCGTCATCTCAGGGCCATTTACGACAGCCACCGCAACCGGCTCCCGGCTGACGTGCATGCAAGGCTGGACCGTGAACTGGCAGGCGGCATGACGGAGCTCAAGCGTGGGACCACGCTAAAGCATATCGTCGGCGGGCTTGTTGTACGCTGGGCCGGTCAATCGGCTGAAGAACCGTTCGCTGCGGACAACGTCATCGACTGCCGCTGCCTTTCGCCAGACCTGAAGGATCCCGTCATCGCCGACCTGCTCTCCTCAGGCCTCGCGACCACCGATGAACTCGACCTTGGCCTTTCCGTAAATCCTGCGGGCGAACTGCTGACGCCAAGGGGTCGGCCTGCTGGCCTCTTCGCTATCGGCCCGCTCGGTCTCGGTTCGCTTCCGGATATCGATCTCGTTCCCGAGATCGTGACGCAGAGCTACGCCGCCGCAGCCCTGATCGAGGCGCGATCTCGGCCGCAATTACAGGCTGGCTGACGGCGGACAGGCTGAGCGCCCGCAGTGGTGTGATGCCGCGGCCTTCGGGCTGCGGCCGAATTTCTGTCGTCGACATTCCCCGGTTGTACCTTTGAACTCAACGCCTCAGGAACGGTGTGTCCGGGGACGGATTTTCCTTACTCGATAAAATTTATAGATATAATTGTTTTGCGGTCGACTCCATTCCCGGAAAGACTGTCGGCCAAATTGCCAACTCCGTACGCGCTGGAGAAAATTGCACATGAGTACCGTTCCGGAAAAAATCGACGTCCTGTGGTTTCTGCCAACCCATGGGGACAGCCGCTACCTCGGCACCTCGGTCGGCGGCCGCAACGTCGATCTCAACTATCTGAAGCAGATCGCCCAGGCAGCTGACAATCTCGGCTACTACGGCGTGCTGATTCCGACCGGCCGCAGCTGCGAGGACAGCTGGATCGTCGCCTCGGCGCTGGCGCCGCTGACGGAAAAGCTGCGGTTCCTCGTCGCCGTTCGCCCAGGCCTGCTCAGCCCGACGCTTGCTGCCCGCATGACCGCGACCCTCGATCGGATTTCGAGTGGCCGTCTTCTGATCAATGTCGTCACGGGCGGCGACCCGGTCGAGAACAAGGGCGACGGTCTTCATTATTCCCATGAGGAACGCTACGAGGTCACCGAGGAATTCCTCGACATCTACAAGGCGGTTCTGCGTGGCGAGGACGTGACCGTCAAGAACAAGCACTTTGACATTGAGGATGCAAGGCTCCTGTTTCGGCCGTTCCAGGAACCGCACCCCCCGCTCTATTTCGGTGGCTCCTCCGGTGTCGGCCAACAGGTTGCGGCGCGCACCATCGACAAATACCTCACCTGGGGCGAACCACCCGAGGATGTCGAGAAGAAGATTGCCGAGGTCAGCGCACTGGCGGATGCCGAAGGCCGCAAGGTCACCTTCGGAATCCGGCTTCACGTCATTGTCCGAGAGACTGCAAAGGAAGCCTGGACGGCGGCGGACGAGCTCATCAAATATGTCGATGAAGACACGATCGCAGCCGCTCAGAAGGTCTTCCAGCGTATGGACTCGGTCGGCCAGAGCCGGATGAGCAAGCTGCATGGCGGCCGTAAGGACAAGCTGGAAATCAGTCCGAACCTCTGGGCCGGTGTCGGTCTCGTGCGTGGCGGCGCGGGTACGGCGCTCGTCGGCGATCCCGACAGCGTCAAGGCGCGGATCGACGAATACCGACAGATCGGCATCGACACCTTCATCCTCTCCGGCTACCCGCATCTGGAAGAAGCCTACCGGTTCGGCGAACTGGTCCTGCCGAACCTGCCGCTCAACCATCCGGTGAGAACCTATGCGGCGAGCGCCAATACGGGTCCGTTCGGCGAAACGATCGCCGGCGACCATCGCCCGACACTGAAGGTTTCCCAGTCCTGATCGCTGCCGATCATACCCCCGATGTTTCTGAGGAGAGAAACATCGGGGGTTGCGCATTTTTATGCAACGCCCCGCGATTAAACGGTGCGATCCAACCGTTAACCAGGGCAGAAACCACAGAGTGGTGGCTGCCCGATTCGATTGACAAACGACTGACAAGTCTGAAGAGTACAACCGGTCAAAACGGCAGCGTTGGGGAGGACTTATGTCTATGCGCGCGTTTATCCGATTTTCAGCCATCATTCTCGCTGCCTTTGCATTTTCACCCACGACCCACGCGGCGGAAACGAGCCGGCACGTCGTGACGACGGAAAACGGCGACTATTTCGGCTTTGACCTGCGCATCGAGCAGAACGTCTCCCTTGACAAATGTGAAAAGGTCTGCATCGGCGACGCCGCCTGCCGTGCCTTCACCTACAATCCCAATGTGAAATGGTGTTTTCTCAAATCCGACTACAACAAGCTGAACACGTTCAACGGCGCGATTGCCGGCAAGATCGTCGACGCCTCCTCGAATGAGCCGGACATCGGTGCGCCGCCAGCGCTGCCGTTCCTCAGCGAGCAGTTGCTCGCCGACGCCCGCGCAGCCAAGGGCAATCTCGCGCTGGAAGCGGATCAGGAAGGGCAGGGGCTCAACGGCCTGATTGCGGCTGCCCATCGCGAACTCGCGGCCGGCAACATCGCCCCGGCGCTCAAAGCCTTCCAGGGTGCCTTGGCGATCCTTCCCGATGACGGTGCCTTGTGGATAGAGGCGGCTCGCGCCGCCAACCGCGTCTACGGCAATACCGATTTCGCAACGCAGGCCGCGCTTGCGGCCATCAACGGCTATCAGCTGACACGCACGGCACAGTCGCGCGCCGATGCCCTTGCTGTCCTGGCAAAGGCGCTCGAAAGCGCGGAGAACTTCCGCTCGGCTCTGAGTGCCTACAAGGCGAGCCTCGCACTCGTCGAGACAAAGACGGTTCGCGCCGCTTACGCCGAACTGAAAACCCGCCAGGGTTTCCGCGTCACCGACCATACGGTCGATTCCGACAGTGCGGTACCACGGGTCTGCGCCCAGTTCTCCGAGCCCTTGACGAAAACGGATTACACGCCTTTCGTCACGCTCGATGGCGCAGCGCCCAAAGCGCTGGAAGCAAAGGGCAGTGAAATCTGCGTCGAGGGCCTGAGCCACGGCCAGCGCTACAAACTGGCCTTCCGCAAGGGCTTGCCGTCGTCCATCGCAGACGAACCGCTCGACGCCCAGGTCAACCTCGAGGTCTATATTCCGGACCGGGCGGCGATGGTTCGCTTCACCGGCGACAGCTTCGTGCTGCCGGGGACGGCCCGGCGCGGAATTCCGATTGTCTCGGTCAACACGACGAGTGCAAATCTCAAGCTCTACCGCATCGGCGACCGCAACATCGCCTCGCTGCTGACATCCTCGCAATTCCTGACCCAGCTTGACGGATATAGCGCCCAGCGCATCCAGGATGAGAACGGCGAGATGGTCTGGCAAGGCTCGATCGATATTTCGACCGACCTCAACAAGGAGGTGGTGACGAGCTTCCCGGTCGATGAGGCGTTGCCGCAGCGCAAGCCCGGTGTCTATGTGCTGACCGCCGTCTCTGCCACCGGAGCGACGAACGAGTGGGACAGCCAGGCGACGCAGTGGTTCGTCGTCTCCGATATCGGCGTCTCCACCTATTCCGGCACCGATGGCCTGAGCGTCTTTGCCCGGTCTCTGGCAACGGCAAAGCAGATTGCCGGGGTCGAACTGACCCTGCTCGCCAAGAACAACGAAATTCTGGGGACGGTGACCACGGACGCCGATGGTCGCGCCACCTTCGACGCCGGTCTCCTGCGCGGCACTGCCGCCATGACCCCGGCGGTCATCACGGCAAAGGGCGGCAATGATGATTTCGTCTTCCTCGACTTGACCCGAGCCGGCTTCGACCTCTCCGACCGTGGTGTCACCGGTCGCGCTGCCCCGGGCGCCATCGATATCCTGACATGGACCGAACGCGGCATCTACCGTGCCGGCGAGACCGTGCACGTCTCGGCGCTGGCGCGCGACAGCGCCTCGGTTGCGATCGAGAAACTGCCGCTGACCTTCATCTTCATGCGCCCCGACGGGGTGGAGGATCGTCGCGTCATCAGCGATGGCGGACAGGCCGGTGGCTATACGCTCGATCTTGACCTGCAGCCGAATGCCATGCGCGGCACCTGGACCGTGCAGGTCTTTACCGATCCCAAGGGGACGGCGATCAGCGAAAAGCAGTTCCAGGTGGATGATTTCGTCCCGGATCGGGTCGAGTTCGATCTGGCAAGCGCCGTCAGGCAAATCGAGATCGGCAAGCCGACCCCGGTGACCGTGGATGGCCGCTTCCTCTATGGCGCGCCGGCGGCAGGGCTCGAGCTCGAAGGTGAAGTCGGCCTGAAGCCGACCCGCGAAAGTCCAGATTTCAAGGGCTATTCGTTCGGCCTTGCCGATGAGGAAGCGACGGAAGACAGCCGCACGCCGCTCGAGGGCCTGCTGCCGCTCGACGAGGATGGCAAGGCGACCTTTGACGTCGATTTGACAGAAACGCCTTCGACCACGCAACTGCTCAATGCCACCATCACCGTGCGCGTTCAGGAGGCCGGTGGCCGGGCCGTCGAGCGGTCGCTGGTCCTTCCCGTCCGGTCGCAAGGCGACATGATCGGCATCAAGCCGCAGTTCACCGGCGACCTCGCCGAAAACGCGGTCGGCAAGTTTCATGTCATCGCCATCGACGCGAATGGCGAGAAGCAGGCCAGGTCCGGCCTTGTCTGGAAACTGCTGCGTGTCGAGCAGGACTATCAGTGGTACCGGGACGGCTCCGCCTGGAAATACGAGCCGGTGATTTCGACCAAACAGGTTTCGACCGGCAAACTCGATTTCACCAAGGACGGGGGGGAGATTTCGCTTTCGGCCGGTTGGGGGCGCTACCGCCTCGAGGTCGAGACCGCCGATATCGACGGCCCAGCATCGAGCGTCGAATTCGATTCCGGCTGGTATGTCGCAACGACTTCGACAGAAACGCCGGATGGACTGGAGATCGCGCTCGACAGGCAGGACTATGCGATCGGTGACACAGCCAAGCTCAGGATCTCGCCGCGGTTTGCCGGCGAGGCGTTGGTCACGATCGGTTCGGAAAAGCTGATCGCCACGAAGACGGCGACCATTCCCGCAGAAGGCGGGGAGATCGATATTCCGATTACTGAAGAGTTCGGCGCCGGCGCCTATATCACTGCGACGCTCTATCGTCCGGGCGATGCGCAGGAGAGCCGCATGCCGATGCGGGCCATCGGCATCAAATGGCTGACCGTCGATCCCGCCGACCGCAAGCTCTCGGTCAAGCTGGACCTGCCGGAAAAGACATTGCCACGCCAGACCCTCAACATCCCCGTGGAAGTTGTCGGAGCGGGCGTGGGGGATGAAGCCTATGTCACCGTTGCTGCCGTCGACGTCGGCATTCTCAATCTGACGCGCTACGAAGTGCCCGATCCAGAGGGCTGGTATTTCGGTCAGCGGCAGCTCGGCCTCGAAATCCGCGATCTCTATGGACGCCTGATCGATGGATCGCTCGGTGCCACCGGCCGCTTGCGCACGGGCGGCGATGGCGGGCAGCTGCCGCTTCAGGGAAACCCGCCCACCGAAGAGCTGGTGGCCTTTTTCTCCGGCCCGGTCGAGCTCGACGCCAGCGGCAAGGCGATCGTCAGTTTCGACATCCCGCAATTCAACGGCACGGCCCGCGTCATGGCGGTTGCGTGGTCAAAGAGGGGTATCGGCCACGCCAGCGCGGATGTCGTCATTCGCGATCCGGTCGTGGTGACGGCGAGCCTGCCGAAGTTCCTGGCACCTGGCGACAAGGCAGAGTTGCGTCTTGACATCGCCAATACCGACGGGCCCGCCGGTGATCTCAATCTCAAGGTCACCAGCAGCTCATCTGTCGTTGTCGATGCGGCCAAAGCCGAACAGACCTTCAGTGTCAAACCGGGCGGCAAGTTCGATCTGACGCTGCCACTCTCGGGCGTTCATCCTGGCAGCGGTGCTATCTCGATCGAACTGACGAGCGCCGATGGGTTGTCGCTGCAGCAATCTGTGTTTGTTCCGGTGCGCCCAGCGGCGCTGCCCGTGACGACACGTCATCCGGTCACCATCGAGCCGAATGCCAGCCTGAAGGTCGACGGCGAGCTGCTGGCGGAAAGCATGCTGCAAGGGTCAGCCGTCAGCATCAGCGTGACGCGCTCGGCCGCCTTCGATATCCCGGCGCTGCTGACCTCGCTCGATCGTTATCCCTATGGTTGTGCGGAGCAGACGACCAGCCGGGCGCTGCCATTGCTCTATCTGAGCGAACTTTCCAAGCAGTCCGGCCTGCCCGAGGATACCGACGTCCAGAAGAGGGTGCAGGAAGCGATCTACCGCGTCCTGTCCTACCAGTCCTCGACCGGCAGCTTCGGCCTGTGGGGGCCCGGGTCGGGTGATCTCTGGCTGGATGCCTACGTCACCGACTTCCTCACTCGGGCGCGCGAACAGAAATACCAGGTGCCCGACCAGGCCATGGTGCAGGCGCTCGACAATCTGCAGAATGCCTTGAGCTACGATGTCGACGTGAAGAGCCAGGGCAACGAGATCGCCTATGGGCTCTATGTCCTGGCGCGCAATCGCAAGGCCGCCATCAGCGACCTGCGCTACTATGCCAACACGAAGATCGGCGAGTTCCCGACACCCCTGTCGAAGGGGCATCTGGCGGCGGCGCTCGCGCTTTACGGCGATGCGCAGCGCTCCCAGAGCGTTTTTGCAGAGGCGCTGCAAATGGCGGCGGACGCGAAGACCAGCGCGCTCGATCGCTCAGACTACGGCTCGCCGCTCCGCGACGATGCCGCGGTGCTGACGCTGGCCGCCGAAAGCCGCCCGGTGCCGGCGATCATTCCACAACTCGCCAAGATCGTTGCGCGCGAATGGGAGCACACCTCCTATACAAGTACGCAGGAGCAGATGTGGACCCTGCTTGCCGCCCGCGCCATCCAGGGCGGCGACCAGGACCTGAAGCTTGACATCAATGGAACGGCACGTAGCGGCGGTTACGCGGCGCGTCTCACCGGCGATGCGATCCTCGACCAGCCGATCACAATCAGCAACCGGTCGAGCGATCCGGTCGCTGCTGTCGTCACCACGGTTGCGGCACCCGCCTTCCCGCTGCCCGCCGGCGGCAACGGCTTCACCATCCAGCGGACCTACTACACGCTGGACGGCGAGGAGGCTAACATCACCCAGGCCAGGCAGAACGAACGCTACGTGGTCGTCATCAACGCCACGGAGAGCAATGCCTGGCCGTCGCGCGTGCTGATCACCGATCTCCTGCCGGCGGGCTTCGAGATCGACAATCCGAGCCTGGTCGATAGCGCCAAGCTGTCGAACTTCGAATGGATCGGTGAGATCGAGGCGGCGCACACCGAGTTCCGCAGCGACCGCTTCGTTGCGGCCTTCGACCGGTCGAGCGGCGACGACCGGGCGATCACTGTCGCCTATGTCGTCAGGGCCGTGACGCCGGGGACCTACGATCATCCGGCTGCCAGCATCGAGGACATGTACCGGCCGCAGTTTTCCGCGCGTACCGCCATGGGGCGCATGGAGGTTCAGGCGGTCGAATAATGTCTCTCTGGTGGAAGTCCTCTGTTGCATTCTGCTGCCTCGCCCTTCTGGGAGTGGCGGTCGTTGCTGGCCTGGAGGCAGCCGACCGTGCCTATCCACCGCCGCTCAGCCAGGCGCGCACTGTCTCGGCCGAAGTTCTCGACGCCGATGGCCAGTTGTTGCGCGCCTTCGCGACGCCTGAGGGTCGCTGGCGGCTGAAAACGACGGCAAAGAATGTCGATCCGCAGTTTGTTCGCATGCTGGTCGCCTATGAGGATCAGCGCTTCTGGCAACATAAGGGTGTCGATCCCTGGGCACTGATGCGCGCCGCCTGGCAGTTTGCGACGCATGGACGGATCGTTTCGGGCGCATCGACGCTGTCGATGCAGGTGGCCCGCCTGATCGAGCCACGCGAAGGTCGCTCGTTTACCGCAAAACTTCGCCAGCTCGCTCGTGCCATCCAGCTCGAGCGTCGGCTGAGCAAGGCGGAAATCCTCGATCTTTACCTGACGCATGCGCCCTATGGCGGCAATCTCGAGGGCATCCGCGCCGCAAGCCTTGCCTATTTTGGCAAGGAGCCGCGGCGCCTGAGCGTGTCGGAGGCTGCGCTGCTCGTGGCACTGCCGCAACTGCCGGAAAAGCGCCGGCCTGACCGCCACCTGAAGGCGGCCGAAGCGGCTCGCCAACGTGTTTTGACGCGCATGGCTGTGGCAGCGGTGATCGGCGAAGGGGAGGCCGAGCGCGCCGCCGCGGTGACCGTGCCGGACCGCCGGCTGCAACTCCCGGCTCTTGCCGCACACGTCGCGGAAGCGGCCTTGCGCAAAGAGCCAAAGGGCGCCCGGTACCAGACGACGCTCAGGCGCCCGATCCAAAAGGCGCTTGAGACCGTCGCGAGGGAGGCTGCGGCGAAACTCGGCCCCAAAGTATCGATCGCCATGGTCATGGCCGATGCGCGCACCGGCGAGATCATCGGCGAGGTGGGTTCTGCCGATTACTTCGACGCCAGCCGCTCCGGCTGGATCGACATGACGCGTGTTTCCCGATCGCCCGGTTCTACGCTCAAACCCTTCATCTATGGCCTCGCCTTCGAGGAGGGGCTCGTCTCGCAGGAGACGATCATCGAGGACCGTCCCGCGGATTTCTTCGGCTACCGCCCACGCAATTTCGATATGACGTATCAGGGTGACGTCAGCATCCGCCAGGCCCTCCAACTGTCGCTGAACGTGCCGGCTGTCCGGCTGCTGGACGCTGTCGGTCCAAGCCGGATGATGATGCGTTTTCGCCGCGCCGAGGTCAGGCCGATCCTGCCGCCCAATGAGGCGCCCGGTCTTGCCATCGGGCTCGGCGGGCTTGGTGTCACTCTGAAGGATCTTGTGCAGCTCTATGTGGCGCTTTCAAACCGCGGTCAACCGATGCGGCTTGGCGATGGCATACAGGACCGGCCTGGGCAGATCGAAGGCGAGCCGCTTCTCGACCCGGTCGCGACCTGGCAGATCACCGATATCCTGTCAGGCGTGTTACCACCGGCCGGAGCCGTCCAACGCGGCATCGCCTATAAGACCGGCACGAGCTACGGCTACCGCGACGCCTGGTCAGTCGGATTCGACGGCCGTCATGTGCTTGGCGTCTGGGTCGGCCGGCCGGACAATGGGGCGGTTCCAGGTCTGACCGGATACGGATCGGCAGCACCCATCCTGTTCGAAGGGTTCGCCAAATCCGGCGTCGCGACAACGCCGCTGCCGCGCGCGCCGGCGGGCGCAATGCGGATTTCCCAGTCCGAGTTGCCGATCAGCCAGCGGCGGTTCTCGCTGACCTCCAATGGTCTCGTCTCAGCGGTCGTTGGCGAGCCGGCGCCGCAGATCGTCTATCCGCCGGAGGGAGCCCGCGTCGAACTCGGGGTAAATACAGCGGGCACTCCCATGCCATTGGTTCTTAAGCTGCAAGGGGGAAGGGCACCGTTCCGCTGGCTGGCAAACGGCAAGCCGCTGCCGGAAACATCCCGGCGCCGCATCAATCAATGGATTCCCGACGGGGCCGGCTACTCGACGCTGACGGTTATCGATGCGGCGGGCCGGGCCGCGAGCGTTCGCGTCTTCCTTGACTAGACAGACTGTCGCGTAGCCGATCCGGACGGCACGGGCCAGCGTTTCACATCTGCAAATTGTGCGTCGTGATGAATTGGGATTCCCGAAGGCAAGCGCATGATTTATCAATAGGCTTGTGATTCGGCGCGCCTTGATTCGAAAATGCGCGCGGCCGCGATCCTCCTGCCAGGAAACAGACGGGGGCTCATTGTCTTCTGCGGAAATCCCAAGATTGTGGTATGCGCTTGCCAGCGTCATTCTGACGCTCGGTCTCGCCGGTTGCGGCGCCCGCGACGGGGTACGGCTGTCCGATACGGCGGTGACGGTTTCTGACGAGACGGCCTTTGCGCTGCCGCCGCCCGGCGGGCCAGCGGTCGTCAGCATCGTCGAGCGCCGTTTCAGCAACAGCACCCAGCAGGACATCTTTCTGTTTACCTCCGCATCGACGCCAGGGCAGAACGTCCTTCGCGTGCAGATGTTCGGACCGGTCGGCCTGCAGATGGATAGGCAAAAGGCGCTTGGCTATTCGTCGATCCGGGCAAGCGACATTGCCAAGGAAATGCACCGAGAGCTTCCGGGCGTTGCCCTCGTCCAGTCGCCGCTCTACCTGCAGAACAACTACGGGCCCTTCAGCTACGCCTACGGCCGAGGTCACGGCAATGATGCCTGTCTCTATGGCTGGCAGCAGATCCGCTCACCTGACGAAGCGAGGACGGTCTTCCAGAACCGCGGTACGATCCACGTCCGCCTTCGCCTTTGCGAAGACGGTGCGAGCGAAGAGAAGCTGCTCAGCACAATGTACGGCTACACCATTCGCGGTGCGTTCAATGCAGCGGGATGGAACCCCTATGGCGAACCGCCGAGCGTTGATCCGACTTTGGGCCGAACCGGAAACCCGATCTATCCGAAAGCAGAGGAGCTGCACGATGCTGCCATCGTGGCTGTAGAAAGCACGAAACCTCGCCCCGTCGTCCGGCAATCGCAAGCCGTGCGCGTCGAGAAGGTTGAGCCTGCGAAACAAGCGTCTTCGAGTGAAACGATTCCTTTACCAGCAGGCACGGATATAGGGGGCGTCGTTGTTCCTTCGCCGGACTGTATGACACAGTCTGAAGGTACCACGCAGTGCAAGTAACCTCGACATGGTCAATTGCTGATCGCAGTGAGTTGACCGTGGCGTTTTAAGGGCCTCCGCCATGAACGGCTTGTCACCGGGCGGTCTCCTGAAGGGCATCCATCATGCGCAAGGCAGGCATTATCCTTTTCTGGATCATCACGTCCCTCGGCGTGATTGCGCTGGTTACCTTGCCGATCAACCTGCAGACGCAACTGATCGCCAGCATTGCCGTCGTCACCTTCATGGCGGTGATCAAGATATTGCGGGCGGAAGGCACGTGGCGGCTTACCGCGCTTGCGTTCGGCACCGCCATCATCATGCGCTATGTCTACTGGCGCACCACCAGCACGCTGCCGCCGTTCAACCAGCTCGAAAATTTCATTCCCGGCTTTCTGCTCTACCTGGCCGAAATGTACAGCGTCATGATGCTGGGCCTCAGCCTCTTCGTCGTTTCGATGCCGCTGCCGCCGCGGCCGTCGCGCGCGGCATCGGAAGGCAAATATCCGAGCGTCGATGTCTTCGTCCCGAGTTACAACGAGGACGCCCAGCTTCTCGCCAACACGCTGGCGGCTGCGAAAGCCATGGACTATCCGGCTGAGAAGCTGACTGTCTGGCTTCTCGATGACGGTGGAACGCTGCAGAAGCGGACGTCGCCCAATCTCCTCGAAGACCAGATGGCCAAGGCCCGGCATCAGGAACTACAGATTCTCTGCAACGACCTCGACGTACGCTATCTGACCCGCGACCGAAACGAGCATGCAAAGGCGGGCAATCTCAACAATGGCATGCAGCATTCAACCGGCGAGTTGATTGCGGTCTTCGATGCTGACCACGCCCCGACCCGGGATTTCCTGCTCGAGACCGTCGGCTATTTCGAGGACGACCCGAAGCTGTTCCTCGTTCAGACACCCCATTTCTTTCTCAATCCAGATCCCGTCGAACGCAATCTGCGGACCTTCGAAAAGATGCCGAGCGAGAACGAGATGTTCTACGGCATCATTCAGCGCGGCCTCGACAAATGGAACGCTTCCTTCTTCTGTGGTTCCGCCGCGGTGCTACGCCGCCAGGCGCTTGACCAGACCGGCGGCTTCAGCGGCCTCAGTATCACGGAAGACTGCGAAACGGCGATCGCGTTGCACGCCAGCGGCTGGAACAGCGTCTATGTCGATCGGCCGCTGATTGCTGGTCTGCAGCCGGCGACATTTGCCAGCTTCATCGGCCAGCGCAGCCGCTGGGCGCAGGGCATGATGCAGATCCTGCGGTTCCGCTTTCCGCTCCTGAAGCGTGGCCTGTCTATCCCGCAGCGGCTCTGCTACATGTCATCGACGCTCTTCTGGCTCTTCCCCTTTCCGCGTACGATCTTCCTTTTTGCACCGCTTTTCTACCTGTTCTTCGACCTGGAGATCTTCACGGCATCCGGCGGTGAGTTCCTCGGCTATACCCTTGCCTATATGCTCGTGAACCTGATGATGCAGAACTATCTCTACGGCTCGTTCCGCTGGCCCTGGATCTCCGAGCTCTACGAATATGTCCAGACGATCCACCTGTTACCTGCCGTCGTCTCGGCCATTGTCAATCCCAGGAAGCCGAGCTTCAAGGTGACCGCCAAAGACGAGTCCGTCCTCGTCAGCCGCCTGTCGGAAATCAGCCGGCCATTCTTTGTCATCTTCGCCGTTTTGTTGCTCGCCGTCCTTGTAACTGCCTACCGAGTTTACACGGAACCGTATAAAGCTGACGTCACGCTTGTGGTCGGTGGCTGGAACCTCCTCAACCTCCTGCTTGCCGGCTGTGCGCTGGGCGTTGTCTCCGAGCGCGGCGAATTGACGGCAACCCGAAGGGTCAAGGTCACGCGCCGATGTGAATTCGGCCTTGACGAACAATGGTACCCGGCCACGATCGATAACGTTTCCGTCAATGGCGCTCGCGTCAATGTTTATGCGAAGAACCTGGGAATCCTACCGTTGGACAAGCGCGGCCTGATCCGGTTCACGCCATACAGCAGCGGTCATGAGGAAATTCTGCCGGTGGCGGTCCGTAACACACAGGTCGCCGGCGATATCGTCACGGTCGGCTGCCTTTATCTGCCGGAGGCAGCACGCGACCACAGTCTGGTCGCCGATCTCATTTTTGCCAATTCGCAGCAGTGGACGCAGTTCCAGATGTCGCGCCGCGGCAATCCCGGTTTGCTGCGTGGAACCATCTGGTTCTTCGGGCTTGCCCTTTATCAGACCAGCCGCGGCATCATCTATTTCTTCAGCAGTCCAGGGGCGAGAGACAAGGCCCGTCTGGCTGCGGAGGCGAAGCGATGACGAGGACCGCTCTGCTGGCATTGATCCTGCTTGCATCGCACAGTCTCCCGCTTCGCGCGCAGGTGCCCTTCGACATGACGCCGGAGCGGCCGGCGTCGGACGCACCGATCGAGGGCAGCAGGACAGGGGACGAGCCGGCTTCCCGGCCTGTGGTCGTGACACCGGCCGCCCAACCGCCTGAAACCGAAGCGTTCAAGCGCTACCTTCTGCCAAACGGCAATCTGGATATGAACGGGGAATCCGCGGGTCTGGCCTGGTCGGTGTATCTGACGCCACAGCAGGCGGCGACCGGGGCAAAGCTCAATCTCGGTTATCAGAACTCAATTTTCGTCGCGCCGGAAGTGTCGCGTCTTTCGGTCGAGATCAATGATACGAAGATCGCCGACGAAGCCGTTCGGTCGGCTGATACCGTATCCGACTTGAGCTTCACCGTGCCGAAGGATCTGCTGAAGCCCGGATCGAACCTGATCCGCCTCCACGCGGACCAGCGCCACCGCACCGACTGCACCATTGAATCGACCTATCAGCTCTGGTCGAACGTCGATGCGGAAAAAACTTTTCTGAGCTTTTCGGGCAGCGACGCGCGACGCCTCCAGAGCCTGGACGACATCCGGGCGATTGGCGTTGACGACGATGGCCTCACACGGTTCAATTTCGTCGTGCCGGCACTGGAGCAGCCCAGCACGACGATACCCTTGATGCGACTTGCCCAGGGTCTGGCTGTTCTCGCCGACATGCCGAACCAATCTTTCTCTTTCGACACGCGCAGCACGGCTGAAACAAAGCCGGGTGAGTTGACGGTGCTTGTTGGCTCGCCCGCCGAGCTTCAGCCCCTTTTTGCCTCCTTGCCCGCCACCGCCAGCGCGGGTCCCGTTGCCGGTTTTGTCGACGATCCGGCGACCGGATCACCGGTGCTGGTCGTCAGCGGACCGACATGGCAGGCGATCGGCGCGGCAATCGAGAGTGTCGTTGCACCGACCGACGTCAACGGTCCTGCGGTCCGTCGCGATGTGATAACGACAAAGCGGTGGCGCTCTCCCGACGCCCCTTTCCTTTTCTCCGACACACGGCTGCGTTTCTCCCAACTCGGCTTCAAGACCGAAGAATTTTCCGGCCGGCGGTTTCGCACCGATTTCACCATCGGCGTTCCGGCGGATTTCTATGCCAACGCCTATGGCGAAGCGGTCATCCTTCTCGATGCCGCCTATTCTCCGACGGTTTTGCCCGGCAGCCACATCGACGTTTACGTCAATGGGAATATCGCCTCGACGGTGCCGATTGCGTCCTCTGGAGGCGGTATCCTCAGACATCTTCCGATCAACGTGACGATGCGGCATTTTCGTCCGGGCGTGAACACGATCGCAATCGAAGCCATGCTCGAATCCGAGGAAGACAAGCTGTGCGCACCCGGGGCGACCGGCTCCGAAACGCCGCGGTTTGCGCTGTTCGACAGCTCCGAATTCCACATGCCCGACTTTGCGCGCATCGCGCAACTGCCCAATCTCGCCGCATCCGCCGGGACCGGTTTCCCCTATGGGAGAAGCCAGGATGCTACGCGTCTCTTCCTCGACCGCGTCGATGCCGATACCCTGTCGGCGACGGCGACCTTTCTCGGGCGGCTGGCGGCCGGTGCCGGCCACCCGATCCCGGTCGAGACCGTGGCGTCTCCGGCCTTGATCGGCAGTCGAAGCGCGATCTTCATCGGTGCCCTTTCGCAAATGCCGGAAACGGTTCTGACGCAGACGAATATCGCCGAAACAAGCCGCACGACATGGGGATCGGACCCGGGCGGGCAGGACGCCGTCAACACCGAGGCTGCACTCGACGCGTGGCGGGAAAAACTGCGCGGCGGCACTTTCGCCGGCTGGCTCACTGTGTTCGAGGATTGGGTGAAGGAGAATTTCGACATTTCCCTTTCGTCGTTGCGTTTCGCGTCGGTGTCGGAGAGCAGCTTTGCGCCCTCGCAGGAGACGACGCTGCTGGTCGCCCAAGGCGCAAGCCCCGATGGCAGTGGCACGTGGTCCCTGGTTGCGGCACCGACGGGCAAGGACTTGCGCGATGGCGTGCAGGCCTTGAGCGCGCAGGGCACGTGGGGGCAACTGGCCGGTCACATCACGACCTACGAGCGTGGCACGAAAACGATCGAGACCGTACCCATCAATGATTTCGATTTCGTCGAGACCCAGCCATCGTCCCTTTCAAACTACCGGCTGATCGCCGCCAACTGGCTTTCGACCAACATTTTGACCTACGCCGTGTTGCTGGCGGTGCTTGGCGTAATGCTGGGGCTTGCGACCGCCATGTTGCTCAACAATCTCGGGCGGCGGGAATGATAGGAAAACTGCTTGCAGCGCTCCTCGCAGGCATTTTCACTCTCTGCCTGCAAGCCCCTCCGGCCGAGGCACAACAGTCGATGATCAGCCCCGAAGCCTGGCAAGCCTACAAGACGAAATTTCTCGATCCCGGCGGCCGGGTCATTGACGACGGGAATGGCAATATCAGCCACAGCGAGGGGCAGGGTTATGGCCTGCTGCTGTCTGTCCTGGCCGGCAGCCCGGCGGATTTCGAGTTGATCTGGACTTTCACGCGCACCGAGCTTGTGCTGCGCAATGACGGGCTCGCTGCCTGGAAATGGAGCCCAGCCGCCAAGCCGCATGTCACCGATATCAACAACGCGACCGATGGCGATGTGCTAATTGCCTATGCGCTGGGCCTTGCCGGCCAGCAGTGGGGTCGCAGGGATTATACGACGGCCGGGGCAGCCATCGCGCGCGCCATTCTTGCAAAGACCGTTGTTCCGGAAGGAGCCCGGACGCTGTTGCTGCCGGGCGCCGTGGGCTTTTCTGCGAGCGACCGTGAGGACGGCCCGGTCATCAACCCGTCCTACTGGATTTTCGAGGCCTTTCCGGTTCTCGACCAACTGGCGCCGTCGCCGGCTTGGGGAAAATTGCGGAACGACGGGATCGCGATTGTCGACGAGCTTCGTTTCGGCCCGAAACAGTTGCCCGCGGACTGGATTTCGCTGAAACCCTCCCCGAGGCCTGCCTCCGGATTTCCGGCGGAATATGGATACAACGCGTTGCGCATACCGCTCTATCTCGTTCGCGGCGGTGTCACGGACCGGCAATTGCTTTCAAGATTTCGGCAAGCCACGTCCGGCGCCGACGGCGCATTGACAATTGTGGACTTGAATTCTGGCGCAACCAGAAGCAATCTCGCGGACCCCGGTTATCGAATTGTTAACCATATTCTGGCCTGTGTGGTGGACAAGACAGCGTTGCCGGCGGATGTAAAGCAGTTCACGCCCACGCTGTACTATCCTTCGACGCTCCACCTATTGGGGTTATCTTTTGTTGCTGCAAAGCATCCGGAGTGCTTATGAAGCCGTCCATTATCGCATTGTCAGCGATCATCGCGGCCGTCGGCATCGTCGGCACGAAGAAGCCCGACTATGTGAGACATATGGTTCAGTCCTTTTCGCCGGTCGGTGAAAGCGGCCCCGCTTTGCCGTCAGGCCAGCCGCAACAACAGCCGTCCCTACAGACCGCAGAGGAAAAGGCGCCGATATTTCAGGAAATCAAGCGGCCTTCCCAGCCGCCGCTCGATACCGTGGTTACGGCGGCGACTGCATCCGAGGTTGACGAAAGCGCGCTACGCTACTTCGCAAGCCAGGGAGATGCCGCACGGCTGCAGGCGGAGATCTCGCGCCTGAAGGCGCTATATCCCGATTGGACTCCACCGAAAGACCCCCTGGCCATTCCTCCGAACGAAGACAAGCAACTGGAGACGATGTGGCAGCTCTATTCGCAGGCACGCTACGCCGAAGTCCGCAAGGCGATTGCCGAACGGCAAGCTGCGGATCCCGCCTGGCAGCCCCCTGCGGATCTGCTGGAACGCTTGAGTGTGGCCGAGGCGCGGCTGCGATTGATCAATGCATCCGATCTCAAGCAATACGAAACGGTTGTGCGCATCGGCGCCGAGACGACCAGTCTGCTGACGTGCAGCGAGGTTGATGTTCTCTGGCGTGTTGCCGAGGCGCTTTTCCTGACGGGCAAGTCGCAACGGGCGACGGACGCCTACACCTACATCCTCAACAATTGCCAGAACCCCGCCGAACGCCTCGCCACGATCCAGAAGGCAGCCGATCTTCTCCCCTCGAAAACGGTCGAGGATCTTCTGACCAAAGAGAAGACGGCAGCGGATGGAACGCCGGAATTCGACACGATCCGCGACGACCTATCGCGCCGGTTCATCGCCGAGGCCAACGGCGACGAAAAGATCGTCGTACCGCCCCAGTACGTCTCGCGCCTCGAGCATCTTGCAGAGAGCGGCGGCCTAGCCTCCGACGCCCTGTTGCTCGGCTGGTATTATCTGCCGCGCGGTGACATGGAGGCCGCCGAAAAATGGTTTCGGCGCGCCCGCGACAAGGAGGATTCCGCGTCCGCCGCACAGGGGCTGGCGCTGACCTTGATCGATCGCAACATGCCTCTCGAAGCCGAAAACGTGATGCATCGCTGGCGTGACGCCTCCAAGGAGGCGAAAGCCGTGTATCTGGCTGCGACCACAAACCTGCTTGCGCTTGATCCGCCGGTTCCGATCACAGCAGAAGTTCTGAAGAGGATCGCCACGGAGGTGATCAAATCGCGCGACGCGGCAACAGCCCAGCAGTTCGGCTGGTACGCCCGTGCCCTGAACCAGCCGCAGACGGCGGTCCAATGGTTCAAGACGGCGCTGGGCTGGAAGCTCGACGACGAGCCTTCCGCCTACGGGCTGGCGATAACCTATCTGCAGCTCGACGACCTGAAGGGCGTTTCCGAGATCCAGCATCTCTGGGCGGGACGATCGGAGCGCATCGCCAAGCTTGGCGAAGAAGAAAAAGAACCCGAAACCGCCGGGAAACGACTGCCGTCTGCGGAGGAAACGGTGACGATCCAACCTGACGCCCGCCCGGCTGCCCGAGTCGTTTCGGTTTCCGAAGAGCCTAGGGACTATGTCCGCCCGGAGACAGCCGTTCGACCCCGCGAGCGCAGAAGCGCCGTAACCGTGCGGGGCTGCAGGACGACGATCAACCCGCAAACGCTTTCTCCAGATGCAGCGCTGGCGCGCGGCTGGTGCCTGATGGAGCTGAACAGGCCGGTGGAGGCAGCCGCTGCTTTCGAGGTCGGCCTGCTCGGCGCGTCGGCGAAAACGCGCGAGGACGCAGCTTATGGCCAGAGCCTGGCCTATCTGCGTTCCGGATTGGCGAGCAAGGCTGCCGTTGCGGCAGTCAAGGCGCCGCAAAACCGCCAACGCGCCCTTGAACTGCAGACAGCCATCCTGGCCGACAAGGCCGTCGCCGCCTTCGACGCAGGCCGCCCGCGGGAAACCTTGCTTGCGCTCGACCAGTTGAAGCAGATCACTCCGGAAAGGACGGACCTGATGGCGCTGCGCGGCTATGCCTATCTGAAATTGAAGCGCTATGGCGACGCCCGGCGGGTCTTCGAAGCCCTGGCCGCGATCGGCAATCCGGATGGCCAGCGTGGAGTTGCCATTATCCACGAGATGTTCCACGGAAACGATTGAACCGGTTTTTCGTTCACGACAAGAGGGGGTGCAATACACGTGACATCATCCTTACTGGATATTCCCGTCAAGACCGCTGACGGACGCCAGACGACACTGCGGGACTATCGCGGACGGGTGATGCTTGTCGTCAACGTTGCCTCCAAATGCGGCCTGACCGTCCAGTATGCGGAACTTGAAAAGCTATTTGAGGCAAAGCGCGACGACGGCCTCGTCGTTCTTGCCTTCCCGGCCAATGACTTCATGGGCCAGGAGCCGGGAACCGAAGCCGAAATCATCGAATTCTGCACCAGCACCTACGACGTACAGTTCCCGATCTTCGCGAAGATATCGGTCAAGGGCGAGGGGATCCATCCTCTCTACCGCAGCCTGACCGCCATTGCACCCGAGGCGATCGGCGAGGGACCGATGCGCGACCGGCTCAAAAGCTATGGCGTCGAAGCCGACAACCCAAATGATGTCCTCTGGAATTTCGAAAAGTTTCTGATCGACCGCGACGGCAATGTCGCCGCCCGGTTTTCACCGGACGTCACCGCCGACGATAGGCGCCTCGTTTCCGCAGTCGAAAAAGAGCTTGCGCGACGAGGGTGAATCCAGACCTGCGCGAGCTGCTACCACTTTCCATTCATGTCGCCCGAGCCGAAAACGCGCTTGCATTCGCCCCCAAATGTTCCAGATTCACAAGAGCGGTGTTGATGGAGACGGCGATGACGGATGATCGCAAGGCAGCACTTGTGCACATATCTGGACGCGTGCAGGGCGTCAGCTTCCGCGTCTGGACACGCAAGCAGGCGCAACGGCTCGGCCTGACCGGTTGGGTCCGCAACGAAGACGACGGTTCCGTCACCGCTTTGATCGCCGGGCCGGATGGCGCGGTCGCTAGCATGTTGAAGCAATTTTGGGACGGGCCGATCGGCGCGTCTGTTTCCGGCGTCGAGGCCGAACCAGCGCCTGTGGGCGAGCTGCCAACAGAGTTTATTATTAGGCATTAGGCGGCACTCTTTCGGGTGCCCACTTGCTCGACTGCCCCACGCGTCGCGGGGAGGGATCGGCGGTGCCGTCCGACGGGTAGAAGATCCCGCTCTTCCGAACGCGGTGACGTGCCTTGCCGCGCTCGGTCGCCTCCGCGCTAGCCGGGAGACCTCGGATATACGCACTGGCAAGCTAACCCGGGTTGATATATGGAGTCCGCAGATGCGGATGGCGTCGGGACGACAGGACCGCCTGCAGGATTTCTCGACACCGTGATCACAGAAAGGCCGCATCGTTTCCCATGCGGCCCATTTCACTTATGTACCGAGCTCTCATACGACCTCGAAATGGAGTCTGTCGCCGGGGCGGGAAAACCTTGTCAGACCGACGCCACAGCTTCCTTCGCGACGCCGCCCGAAAACAGGCGCCAGATGCAGAAAGCCACCACACCCATGGCGAGGAAGATCACGAAAATCAGGAAGTTGTAGTAGATCATCGCAGCCAGGGCGACGAGAGCCAGTCCGAGTGCTATGGCCGGCACGACAGGATAGCCCCAGGCCTTGAACGGACGGGCGAGCCCCGGTTCGGTGCGGCGAAGCTTGAATAGCGACGCCATCGAGACGATGTACATGATGATCGCACCGAAGACCGACATGGTGACAATATTTGCCGTCAGTGGCAATCCGCCAATCTGGATGAGGCTGTCTGAGAAGATGGCGGCTATGCCGACGGCGCCGCCTGCAAGGACGGCGAGATAGGGTGTGCGGAACTTTGGATGGATCTTTGCCAGGACTTCCGGCAGATAGCCAGCGCGGCCCAGTGCAAATATTTGCCGTGAATAGCCCATGATGATGCCGTGGAAGGATGCGATCAGGCCGAACAGGCCAATCCAGACCAGCATATGCAACCAGCCAGAGCTTTCGCCGACGACCACCTTCATCGCCTGCGGCAGCGGATCGTTGATATTGGACAGTGTGCGCCAGTCACCCACGCCGCCGGCAAAGATCATGGTGCCGAAGGCGAGAAACACCAGGGTGAGGATGCCCGCAATATAGGCAATCGGCACAGTGCGGGTGGGGTTCTTGGTCTCCTCAGCCGCCATGGCTGCGCCTTCGATTGCCAGGAAGAACCAGATGGCGAAAGGAATGGCGGCGAAGATCCCGCCGATCGCGCCGATCGAGAACTCTGGTGCGCCAGCCCAGCCATTGGCCGCGAAATTGGCAAAAGAGAAGCCCGGCGCAACGACGCCCATGAAGATCAGCAGTTCTGCAATCGCCAGAATGGTGATGAACAGTTCGAACGTTGCAGCGATGGTGACGCCGACGATATTGAGCGCCATAAAGACGATATATGCGCCGACGGCCGCCAGCTTCGGGTCAAGCCCGGGAAACTGCACATTGAGATAGGCGCCGATTGCAAGAGCAATGGCCGGCGGTGCAAAAACGAATTCCACAAGCGTCGCAAAGCCGGCCAGAAAACCTCCCAGCGGACCGAAGGCCCGCAGAGCATAGGCAAACGGCCCGCCGGCATGTGGAATGGCTGTCGTCAACTCCGTGAAGGAGAAGATGAATGTCGTGTACATGACGGCAATCAGAATCGTGGTGATCAGGAAGCCGAGGGTGCCGGCGGCGGCCCAGCCGTAGCTCCAGCCGAAATATTCCCCTGATATGACGAGGCCGACGGCTAGTCCCCATAGATGCAGCCCGGTCAGGCTTTTGGCGAGCGTGGGTCCGGAATCGGACATGATTGTTCCCCTTTTTTTGATGGAATTATGATTTTGAATATGACAGCGCTTCTGTGGCGCCTTGAGCGTTTTCCTTGAGATCCACGCCTGTCAGTTGCAGGCGCAGTGCCTCCCGCACGATCCAGACGATCTTGTCCGCGGCGGTTTCATAGCTCAGCCCGTCGGCATGGATATTCGAAATGCAGTTGCGTTCGCTGTCGCGCCGCCCTGCTTGCGGACGAAACGTAATATACGCGCCAAGGCTGTCCGGCACGCTGAGCCCCGGCCGCTCGCCGATCAGCACGATGGCGATTTCTGCTCCGAGCGCTGCTGCCGCCTCATCGCCAAATGCCACCCGAGCCTGCTCGCCCAATATGACCGGAGCGACACTGAACCCCCCGAGACGCTTGAGGCAGGCTTTAAACAGGGCAACCGCGTGCCGTTCAACCGCCGCGGCCGAGAGCCCGTCGGCAATGATGAATGCGATATCGTGGCGTTCCCCTGGGGGGGGTAGATCGGCACCATCGACCTGGCGGCCCAGATCGGGACGGGCGAGGTAGACCGTGCGATCTTTGGCGCGCGATCGAACCCGAATGCTAGGTACGGGGGCGAGTTCATCGGCAAGAGCCGTAAAATCCACTTGCCCATGCACCGCATCCCGTGCGCGGGCGTGCGCCAGTTGGAAGTCGAGAATTGCCCTGGTCGGTATCGCATCCCCGGATCTGCCAAGCCCGATGCGCGCTCTCGTCACATCGCGAAAACGCGCAAACGGATCGAGTTCAATCGCCTTTGTCATGCGGAAGCCTTGTAGCCCAGAAGGTTGCGGGAAAAGACACCGGTCGATGCCGCGGGTGCCAGCCGGCCCTTTCGGTCGAGCATGCCCATGCGCTCAAGCCAGGCTTCAAACTCCGGCGCGGGCGGGCGAGAAAACTGGTGCCGCAAGCCGACGATGTCGTGATAGGACAGGCTTTGGTAGTTGAGCATGACGTCGTCGGCGCCGGGAACGGCGATCAGGAAATTGACGCCCGCGACGGTAAGCAGCACCATCAGATTATCCATGTCGTCCTGATCGGCTTCGGCATGGTTGGTGTAGCAGACGTCAACCCCCATCGGCACGCCGAGAAGCTTGCCGCACAGATGATCCTCGAGGCCTGCCCTGATAATCTGCTTGGCGTCATAGAGATATTCCGGCCCGATAAAGCCGACCACCGTATTGACGAGCAACGGCTTGAATTCGCGCGCGACGGCATAGGCACGGGCTTCGATCGTCTGCTCATCGACGCCGTGATGGGCATCGGCCGACAGCGCGCTGCCCTGGCCGGTTTCCAGATACATCACATTGTTGCCGACGGTGCCGCGCTTCGTCGAAAGCGCAGCCTCCTGGCCCTCCCTGAGAACGGCGAGATCGACGCCGAAACCCGCGTTGGCAGCCTGTGTGCCGGCAATGGACTGGAAAACCAGGTCGAGCGGCGCACCCGCCTCGACTGCCTTGATGGAGGTCGTGACATGGGTCAAAACGCAGGATTGGGTGGGTATCTCGAACCGTTCGCGCAGCCTCTCGAAGAGAGCCATCAATCGGATGCAGGCATCGAGATTGTCGGTGGCCGGGTTTATGCCGATCACCGCGTCGCCGACACCGTAGAGAAGCCCGTCCAGCGTCGAGCCGGCCACGCCTTCCGGATCGTCGGTCGGATGATTGGGCTGGAGACGGCTCGAAAGCCTGCCGGGCAGACCGATGGTGGAGCGGAAAGCGGTGACGACGCTGCATTTGCCGGCAACGGTAATCAGATCGTGATTGCGCATGATCTTGGAGACAGCCGCGACCATTTCCGGGGTGAGACCCGGCGCAAGCGCAGCCAGTCTTTCGGTCGTCGCTTCGTAGGAAAGAAGCCAGTCGCGAAACTCGCCGACCGTCATGTGCGAAACCGGCGCAAACGCAGCTAGGTTGTGGCGGTCGACAATCAACCGGCTGACCTCGTCGGCTTCATATGGTATCAGAAGCTCATTCAGGAACGTCTTGAGCGGCAAATCCGCCAGCACGTAGCGGGCAGCAACCCGCCGTTCATTGCTCGATGCCGCGATCCCCGCAAGCACATCGCCCGATTTCAGCGGCGAGGCGCAGGCCATTACCGATTTCAGATCCTGAAAACCATGGCGCTCGCGCCCCAGAACTATCGAATATGCTGTCATTTGCTCCTGGCTATCAATCAATCGATGCTTGTGCCGAAGAAATAGGCTGGGCTCGCCCATTTCACCGCGAGGACCGGCGTTTTTCGTGCTGATGCAAGTTTGCGCGGGCCTCAACCAGGCAATAGGCAAATCCCGTGCCATTTCATATGCACCGCACAAAAGACGCGTCTCTACCACAAGGGGGATGCCGTCCGGGCGAATTGGCCGAAGCCTTAAGAGGGACGCGAGCCAAGGGTGCGCAGCTCGGTGAAGCCGCCTGCGACGGCGAGATGACACGCGGCCGGATCCCTCACAGGTGACCGGCGCCCGATTGGATTAAGGTTCGGATAAAGTGACGGCACGCCAGGGAAGCGTGTCGATCGCCTGTTGGCTACAGGCGCTTCGGGTCGCAGCAAGCACGATCCCCGACATGATAATTGGTCCGGATAATCGCCATGGTCGTTCGGAGCGCCCATGGTTGGGCGCCCCGAACGGCGCGGTTACTTCTGAATGCAGGTATCGACCGTGTCCTTGGTGCATTCGTCGAGACCCGTGAACACCGGATCTTCGACCGGTTTACCGGCAATCAGGTCCATCATCACCGAGGGCGCCTTGTAGCCCATCTCGAAGGGTCGCTGGCCGACGAGTGCCGTTACCAGGCCTTCGCGCGCGATCGCCACTTCATCGCCGATGGTGTCGGCAGCGCCGATGACGAACTGGTTGCTGGCGATCTTGTCTGCCATCGGCTTGAACAGATCGCGATAGGGCTGCGGGGCGCCGAACAGCGGCCAGCCGCCCATAATGCCGAAGGCGTCGAGATCCGGATTGGCGGCGAGAATGTCGGTCATCGCCTGGACGCCCTGTGCTCCATTGTCATTGGTGAAGACCGGGCAGCCTGCGACTTCCGTCCAACCGCCTTCGCCCTTCAACTCGGTGAGCCCTTTCTGACCGGTCAGCGTGTCACGCATGCCTTGGGCGCGACGCAGGATGTTGTCGGCGCCTGGATTGCCCTCGATCGTGCAGATCTTGCCGCCGTTCGGCTTGGCCTTCTTGATGTAGTCACCGATGCGCGCGCCCATCAGGTAGTTGTCGGTGCCGAGATAGGTCTTGCGCAACGCCGAATCCTCGGCAGCAAGATCGGCATCCAGCGTCATCACCGGAACGCTCGGATTGGCGGTTTTGAGCGTCTGGGCGATGAGCTTGGCGTTGGACGGCGAGATGGCGATCGCCGCGGTGTCAGCCTTGCCCAGCATATCCTGGACGATCTGCGCTTCGCCCGCCTCGTCGGAGGTCGATGCCGGACCGGTGTAAAAGCACTCATACTCCGAGTCCGGATTCTCCTTGTTCCATTTCTGGCAACCTTGGTTGATCGCCTCGAAGAACGGATTGTCGAGGCCTTTCACGACGATGACGAGCTGCTTCTTGGCCAAAGCCTCTCCCGCGCCGAGGGCCAAAACCGCGACGCCAAGCAATAATATCTTCCTCATAGATTCCTCCCTTGAAACAGACGGACACGGCGTGCCCGCCACACACATCAACCCGGATACCAGACGATGCGAGGGTCATTCTGTGAGCGCTCGTATTTCCAAGCCGAGTCGATAAGCAATTCCAGATCGTAGCGGGGCCGCCAATCCAGCAAGTACCTGGCCTTGCTGTTGTCCATCCAGTTCGAGTGGAACTGGCTCGGTATGTCGACCGAATCGAGGCCGCGGGTGCGGGCGAGGTAGCCAGCGACTTCGCCGTAGTCGACCGGCCGATCCATGCAGATGTTGAAGAGCTGGCGCTTCGCATGCGGATTGTCGATCGCGGCCAATATGGCGCTGACGAGATCATCGACATGGACGAAGTTGCGCTTCAACGGCCGACCGTCAGCGTCATGCAGCAGCGGCACGGTACCCTTGGCAGCATATCGCCTTGCGTCGGCTTCAGGGACAAGCGTTTTCCAGTCAGGCCCGCCGAATACGTCGTCGCCGAAGGACAACGTGTATTTGAAATCGTCCTTTTCCATGATCCACGGCGCGCGCAGGCAGCAACCATTGATGTCATACTGGATGCCGAACTGTTCCAGTATCACCTCTTCCAGAACTTTCGAGAGAGCGTAGCTTCCCGGATAGGCCTGATGCGGCACGTTTTCGGTAATCGGGCCGTCGTGACGATAATAAAAATGGCCGATCCCGGCATCGCCGCCGATAAGGATGAACTGGCGGGCGGTGGTGCTGATCCGGAATGCCTCCAGAAGCCAGAACAGGCCCTTGACCGTGACGTCGATAACGTCGTCGGGTGTTTCCTTGCACGTGGCGAGGTGCACGACGTGGGTAACGTCAGCGAGCGCTGCGTTTGCGACCTCTCGGTCGGAAATCGAGCCGCGCACCACTTCAACCCGGTCGCTCTCTTCGCGCAACCGGTTATGGCAAAGGGCACGTATGCGCGCATTCGAAAAGCGCGGATTGTCAAGCAGCCCAGCTATGAAGTGCCGCCCGACCTTGCCCGTAGCACCCGTGACAAGGATAAGCATGCTCTCCTCCCAACCATAGCTAATATCCGCGCGCGCCGCGCGTCAACAGGGTATTTATACTACAAATGGATATAGTGAGATGGTAAGCCCAATAGCGTACAATTGATTGACGCTTTCGCGGCGTTTTGCGTAATGTATGGTATCGCTTCTTCTGGGAGGAAAGCGAGACGCGGACGGCTCGACCTGCAGGACGCACGGTTCGTGGCGGCCCCGCGACGGGCGAGCCTGGGGAGGCTAGAAGGCTGGTGGCTGTTCTCGAACTCACCAACATTTCCAAACATTTCGGCGCCATCCAGGCTGTCAACGACGTTTCGTTCGTCCTTGAGGCGGGACAGGTCGTTGGCCTCATGGGCGACAACGGGGCAGGCAAGTCCACGTTGGTGAAGATGATCGCCGGCAATTTTCGGCCAAGTCATGGAACCATGCACATGGACGGCCAAGAGCTTGCCCTTCACCGCCCGGTGGAAGCGCGCCAGCACGGCATCGAGATCGTTCACCAGGATCTTGCCCTGTGCAATAATCTCACGGCGGCCGCGAACGTGTTTCTCGGGCGCGAATTGCGCCGTGGCGTCGGGCCGCTGAAGGTGCTGGATTACAAGGCAATGTACCGGCGCGCTGGCGAGATCTTCAAGGAGTTGAAGTCCGAGACGCGTCCGCGAGACCTCGTCAAGCAGATGTCGGGTGGCCAGCGGCAGGCGGTCGCGATCGCCCGTACGATGCTCTCCGAGGCGAAGATCGTGCTGATGGATGAGCCGACGGCTGCCATCTCTGTGCGCCAGGTGGCTGAAGTGCTCAACCTGATCCGCCATTTGCGTGACCGGGGCATTGCCGTCGTGCTTATCAGTCATCGCATGCCGGACGTTTTTTCGGTTGCCGACCGGGTCATCGTGATGCGGCGCGGCAGAAAGGTCGCAGACAAGCCGATTGCAGCGAGTTCGCCGGAGGAGGTGACGGGGCTCATCACGGGCGCAATAGAGCAGGTATGATCGAAGCAGCCTAGCCGTATGGGCGGAAACGAAGGTCGACAATGACAATTACCCTTGATCAGACCATCAAACAGAAACAGCAAAGCTGGCTTGCATCGGTACTTGGCAGCCAGACGGTGTGGATCCTGCTTTCGGTCATCCTCGCCTGCATTTTCCTCTCCTTCGCCACCGACTCCTTCGCCACGGCGAAGAACCTTTACAACATCACGCGCAACGTAACGTTTGTTGCGATCATCGCGCTCGGCATGACGATCGTCATCATTACCGGCGGGATCGACTTGTCGGTGGGATCGGTGCTTTGTCTCTGCAGCATGGTGCTGGCTGTTGTTATGCATGGCGGCTACAGCATCGAGGTGGGAATCGCCGCCTCGATCGGTACCGCTCTTGTGATCGGTGCGTTCAATGGGGTGCTGATTGCCTATCTGCGCTTCCCGCCTTTCGTCGTCACGCTGGGCATGCTCTCGATCGCGCGCAGCTTGGCGATGGTTGCCTCCAACAACACCGTCGTTTTCCAGTTCGGGCCCGATCACGACAAGCTGCTGGCGCTGGGCGGTGGTGCATGGTTCTTCGGTATTGCCAACCCGGTACTCTATATGATCGTGCTGGCGCTCTTCACCGGCTTTGTGCTGCGCTGGACCAGGTTCGGCCGGTACATTTTCGCCATCGGCGGCAACGAGCATGCTGCCACGCTCACGGGCGTGCCCGTGCAAGCAATAAAGGTTGTCGTCTACATGATTTCTGCCCTGTCGGCCGGGGTGGCCGGGATCATTCAAACCGGCTGGCTGGGCGCTGTCACGACAAACATCGGCGCCGGGATGGAACTCCAGGTCATCGCCGCAGCCGTTATCGGCGGCGCCAACCTGGCCGGCGGCGTCGGCACCGCCTTCGGCGCGTTGATCGGAGCGGCCCTGATCGAGGTGATCCGCAACAGCCTCGGCCTGCTCGGCATCAATGCCTTCTGGCAAGGCACATTCATCGGCGGCGCCATCGTGCTTGCTGTGCTGTTCGATCGGATCCGTAATTTGAGACAAAGCGAATAGAAAAAAAGGACGCTAAAGCCTTCGGATTTCTTATGGCGATTTGATGCGCTGCGGTGTTCTTCAAGACACTGATTGGCAGCTCTCTGGCTCTTGTCGCCCTTGAAGCAGAATTCGGGCTGCTACGCGTACGCGACGTTTTCGCGAGCCGAGCACGTCCTTGCCTCGAGGTGACTTCAATATCGACACCGTCGTTCCGCGTTTTGTCGCGAACGAAATTGAACTCTATGAAGTAAGGCAGCCGGCAAAAGCGTTCAGCCGCACGGCGCCCGTATTTTGCAAATACGCGCGATCCTCCGTGCCACGAAATTGCAGGGACGGCTTTTTGATGCCGTCACAACGGTTCGCAGACGGAGGCGATAAGCCGCGTTTGCTGCATCATCCGACGAATATGTCACGCAGGCGAGCCCAAATGCCCTGTGGCCTGTCAACATGCCTTGCCCGGATATAGCTGGCGGTCGTCGCAGCGCTTACCGTCGCACCGAAATGGCAGTAGCAGACGATTCTGTGCAATTGCCTGTCCGACAGCTCGAAAAACCGTTTCGCTTCTCCGTACGTGTCGTTTTTCATCCCGGCTGCACGAAGGACAGGATCGTTGAAGGCGACCGAAATCGCGGAGTTGTCGCAGTGCAAGGCAGCACGCACCGCATGCGGCTGATATTCGGTTTCGTGCAGCGTCGAGAGAAGCCGCTGTGGTTCTGCGTCGAGGAGTTCTGCCCACCGTTGGATGCGCTTTTCGCGCGGCATGGTTTGATGCGGGTAATATTGGTTGATCCTGGCAAGATTTTGCAGTTGATCGAATTCATGGTGCTTCATTTCGCCCTCCATTGAACGATTGATGCTCCGACCCTTCTTCCCTCAGTAGCGTGACTCGTACGAGGCAATAAGTCCAATCACGATTGGGCGCTCCCGAAGATTTGGACCGCGACAGCGAACGGTTGTGCGGTGCCGATAGTGATATTGCATTGGACCACACCGACCGCCTCGTTGGTCAGAAAGCGCGAATACTATACAGAAAGCGCATCTACTGTTTCATTCTGGGAAGGGCATGCCTTTCTTTAAGGTTCCATTAGCGAGCGTATCCCAAAACTTCGTCCGTAGAATGTAGGCAACGCCGGGTGCTTTCAGGATCGCTTTGGCCGGAACCGGCTCGATCCGTGCAAGCTGTCCGGCAACCAAAGAAGGGCTGCTGTCGAGCACGTAGGAGCGAGACGTTGGGATGACCAATCGTCAAAAAAAAGGGGAGTATGGTTGCGCATGATGAAGATGAAAGGGGGCGTGAAGCGTTCATCCGAACCAAGGTGTTGTCGAGGGATTCGCCGGTAACATGCTGAAACAGTCAAGCCCGCTGACCAAACCGCTATCTTCCCTCGAAAACTACATCAAATCCATCGGGCGAAACTATTCCAATGCCGTCGTGGTCATGGGTTTTCTCATCGGGGCCACATATCTGACGGTTATGATCGCCCTTGATCGCCATGCGCTCCAGCAGGACATCAGCTCCCTGACCAGTAGCCAGTTCATCCGTTTCCAGCAGCTCGCCAACCAGACGCGAGCGCTGATGCGAGCCTCCGCCGATGCAAACTTGCCGGAATACATTATCGCGCCCATGGTCGACGACATCCGTGATGCCGTCACTGACATCCGAACCATGAGCGATCAGCTGGAGGGACTGCATCGCCGCATCGGCCAGAATCTCTTGGAGAAATTCAACCCCCGCGACGGGACTTCCGAACTGTTGCGCGTCGACCTCAACCGGCGCCTCGAAGACTTCCTCCGGCGTGCCGGGAGGGTGGCTGCCGCCACCAACAAGGAGCGTCGGCAACGCTACACCTTCTGGGGGCCGATCGACTTTGCCGTCTCGTCGGAGGGCACCCTGACCCGTCAGTTCAGCGACCTCATCAACCGCACCCACGATCGCAGCAACATCAGCATCGACAACGCAAAGATGATCAGCACGTCTCTTCTTGCGTTGATCGCGGCCACTCTCGGACTGGCCAGCGCTTTCCTGTTCAGTCCCCTGCTGAAGAAGTTGCGGAACGAGCATCGGCGGACGATGGACTTTGAATTTCAGCTGAAGCAACTTGCCCATAACGACTCGCTTACAGGAATCCACAACCGATCTGCCTTTAGCGAGGCACTCGGCAATCTGTTCACTGAGCTGAGACGAAGCGGCGCCGGTTTTTCCGTGCTGCTCGTCGACCTCGACCGCTTCAAGAGCATCAATGACGGCTTCGGACATCCAGCCGGCGACGCGGTGTTGCGTCACGTTGCAGTCGCGCTCGAGCGGGTCTTCCGGTCCGACGACTTTGTCGCGCGGCTGGGCGGCGACGAGTTCGCGGTACTGTTGCCCGGAATCGTTGATGAAGCCACCCTTGCAAACATTGCAAATCGCGCTGTGGCGACGGTTGCTGCAGATTTTCTTTTCGAGGGCCGCACCTTGCGGGTCTCGGCCAGTATCGGGGGGGCTGTCGTCCCCAATCACGCAACGGACGAGCCGGGGCTGATGCGGGTCGCGGACCTTGCGCTCTACACGGCCAAAAGTGCGCGCAACACAGCCGTCATATTCGACGAAGCAGCGCTGGCGCGGCGACTGGAGGAAAACCAGTTATCCCTCGCCCTTGTCGTCGCAGTCGATCGCAACGAGTTCGTCGTGCACTATCAGCCGAAGGTCGATCTGCTGACTGGAGAGCATCTGGGTTTCGAGGCGCTCGTGCGCTGGCATCATCCCAGCCTTGGCCTGCTGGCCCCGGGACGTTTCCTGCCGTTGATGGAAGGGCCGCATCTCATCCGCGGCATGACCCGGTCGGTGGCGTCCATCGTCGGACGTGATCTGCGGGCCTGGAAAGACGCCGGGCTTATCCCCGGACCGATTGCGATCAACCTGCCCGAGGCGCTTCTGGTCGGCGAGGACGGCTACGAGATGCTCGCCCAGGTCATCCGGGAACACGGCCTCGACTGGCATGATTTCGCGGTAGAAGTGACGGAAGATGTCTTCCTCAACCGCCATGCCGATCATATCCTTGAGACGGTAACGCGCTTTCGCGAGCATGGCCTTTCCGTCTCCCTCGACGACTTTGGAACCGGTTTTGCTTCGCTGGTGCACCTGCGTGACTTTCCCTTCGACGAACTGAAGATCGATCGCAGCTTCGTTGCCGACATAGGGACCGACATGCGCTCGGAGCAGATTGTTCGCGCCATGGTCGATCTGTCGCGCAATCTTGGAAAGCGGTGCGTCGCAGAAGGCATCGAGACCGACATGCAGCGGCGCTTCCTGGTGAACGCCGGTTGTGAGATCGGTCAGGGTTATTTCTTTGCCAAGCCGCAGCCCGCTGACGTGGCGCGTCAACGCCTGCTGAAGCCGCTCGTTTTTTCAGATCCATCGGCGAGGGTTGCCGCCGGACAGCGCGTCGGCCGAAGCGCCGGGTAGGCGACCGGTGCACCGTATGATCCTCGCACAGTTGATGGTTTCTCATTTCAAAGGAAGGCAGTGATGAAGAACAAGTCAAGGCGGTTTTGTTTCGCGGTGACCGTTGCGCTTGCGAGTTTGTGTCAGGGACAGCCAGTGGCCGCAGAAGAGGGAATGGCGGTCGACGTCGTCCACTATTGGGTATCAAAAAGTGAATCTGCGGCGCTGGACGTCTTTCGAAAGGCATGGGTCGCCGCTGGCAACCAGTGGGCCGATATGCCGGCCAGGAACAAGGTAGAGGTGCAGAGGACCGTCAGCGAGCGTGTTGCCAACGGCTACGCACCGGCTGTCATGCAATGGAATGCCAATGAGGGCTCGCGCGAGTTGCCCGAAATGGGAATTGTCCTGGACATTGATCAGGTGGCCCGAGAGGACAACTGGCGCGATTTCCTGCCCGCAACTGTGCTTGACCGTATCACCTATAACGGCAAGGTCTATTTTGCACCGACCAATATCCACGCCGAGAACTGGCTCTGGACAAGTGAAGCCGTCTTCCGCGACCTGGACCTGGCGACGCCGCACACCTGGGACGGCATCTTCGCCGCTGCAGAGAAGATCAAGGCGAGTGGCCGGCTGCCTGTTGCCGTGGGCGGGGGTAGCTGGGAGATATCGCTGATTTTCAACAACATCATGTATGAGAAGGTCGGGTCTGAGGGATATGCCCGTGTCATCAGCGGCGATCCGACGATGGTCAACGATCCGCGGATGATCGAGGCGCTCGAGGTGCTGCGCCGCGTATCGCGCTATGCCGAGCCTGCCGCAGCCCGAAAGACCAAGACCTGGGCGGATGCCACGACTGCGGTCGGGAGTGGCGCGGCGGGGATGCAGTTCATGGGAGATTGGGCCAAGGGCGAGCTGGCAGCGCATGGCTATACCGTCGACAAGGACTTCGGTTGCAGCTTGGTGCCCGGCACTGCCATCGCCTACTTCATGGTCATTGATGCCTTTGCCTTTCCGCTGACAAGCCGCGAGGAAGCAGCCGAAGGCCAGAAGGCTTTCGCCCGCATGGTGCTCGATCGCGACAATCAGGTGGCTTTCAGCCGCATCAAGGGCTCGCTCCCGGTGCGCACCGACGTCGATCCAAGCGGGCTCGACCGCTGCGGACGCCTTGGTCTCCAGATGATTGCCGAAAAGAAAGGCCAGGTTAGTGCCCAGTCGATGGCCATGCCGACGCAGATGTCGGACGGCTGGATCGATGTCCTGGCCGATTTCTTCAACGACCAGACCATCACGCCTGCGACAGCGCAACGGCGCCTGCATGATGTCGTCATGCAGCGTTGAGATCAGCGGAGTCCAGATAACGCACGCTTTATACCAACTCCGCAGGAAATAGGCGGAACGGGATACATGTGACAGCTCGGTGGATTGAAGCTTGCCATTTGGCGCGGCAATCTGAGGCGGTCAATGCGACGGCCATGAAGGCCATTTGCTGAAGCAATACCCGCCCATCGATCATGTCACCGCGATGGGCGGTTACTTCTTTCGCCGCCCCTTGCCGCAATCAGGATAGCGCGCGACCAAGTGTGGTGAGCGTGCCGGCACACCGATCCCAAGCCCCTATTTTCTCGTACGGCGTTGCCTGGTCTCGCTCCAGCCCATTCTGGCTGTCTCCGATGGCGTTTCCCCGAAAGCTTGATGATAGGCGGCCGCAAATCGACCCAGATGGGAAAAACCCCAGTCTCGCGCAATCTCGGCAACAGACAGGGAATTGCCATCATTGGCGAGGGCCTTGCGAACCCCCTCGAGGCGGATCGTCCGCAAATAGTTCAAGGGCGTGGTATCTTTGAATTGCTGAAAGGACGCCTGCAATGCCCGCACGCTGGTGCCAGCCTCGCGCGCAATATCCGCGACGGTGATCGAGCGCGATACGTTGGCGTACATGTATTCTATCGCTCTTTTCAATCGCCGAGGAACGGCAGGAGAAACCGGGCGAGTCAGTCGAGGCCAATAGTTGTTGGGAACCACCTCCAAGAGCACGATCATCATCGCCTGGAAGAGGCGCTCGATGGCGATTGGCGAGAGGTGATCGGCATCATCGATGTCGACACAATTCCAGACAAGGTTTCCAAGCGCCACCAACCGCGAGCCTTTTACGGTTGACAGATCAATGGTGCCGGAGAATTCGATATTGTCGGTAACAGGCCCGTCGAGCAGTTCACTCAGTTGCTGGGTCATCGCCGATTTCTCGAAGGCCATGCCGATATGGCTGCGGTCTTCGTGGAGCACCAGCTTTTCAAAGTGGGACATGTCGCCCAAAAAGCCAGTCTTCGGCGTCGAGACGATGCGGCTGCGCCCGACATCAATCTCCATGGCGCCCGAGGTTGGAAGGTAAAGGACATAGGCGTCTGGCGCACTGCCGAGCGACACTTTCATGCCGGAATGGCACTTTCCGTTCCACACGCTATAGCGGCCGATGGTGTAATGCCGGTCTTCGACGGAAATTCGTTGGCGCGGTCTGAGAGGCTCTACATTGGCAGGGGACAACGTCCTCGCGTAGTGCTCGGACATCTCGTCAGCATCGGCTTCCACGATGCGGAAGACGGAGTGAGTAACGTACCTCATCAGGGCTCCAAAAAAGAACGAGCCCCTTGGAACTCGAGCGATAAGTTGCCTAAACCGAACCCGCAGGACGGCCAGCTTTCAATTATCATATAAATAAGTTGGAATTAATATAGGACCGCGGTCACGGTTGCAGCCTATTTGCGCAGGTTATAGCCATTATAAGCGAAAATCATAGCCGTAGGACCGGTCGGGTGAAGACGCAGGTTTCTTTCGCGTCCGTTGGATCAGGGCGGCAGTTGCAGGGACGCTTGTTTGTCGCCATGTGATAACCTCCCGGCCCCTTTAATTGATGAGCCGGCTCAGAGCCGCACGCGGGGAAAGCAGTCCATTCTTTGGCCGAAAGCGCAAACGCGAAAAGCTTTAGGCCATTTTTCGGCGTGGTCCGGATAGCGCTGCGCTATCTGGCCAGCATGAGCGTATCATCGTTGACTAATGGATAAGCTTCGTCGTGGATCATCGGCCTTCAACAAGCTGAAAAGGTCCCCTGCTGAATGAATTCCCCTCTTGTCTCCGGTTGTAGCAGCCTCGCGTCACGGCTGAAGTCGATGATTATCGACAGGCGGGGCAATGTCGCTATCTCGGCTGCGATCTGCGCCGTGCCAATGATTCTCGCAGTGGGCGCAAGCCTGGACTACACGCGCGCATACAACGTTCAAAGCAAGATGCAGGCCGATCTCGATGCGGCCCTGGTCGCCGCCATCAAGCAGATCGACACCTACGACGAAAAAAAGCTCGAGCAAAAGGTCATCGATTGGTTCGAAGCCCAGGCGGACAAGAGCGATTCCAGCTACGATCTCACGAGCGTCACGATCGACCAGACGAACCACACCATCACGGCCACCGCCAAGGGAACCGTGCCGACCACGATCATGACGATTGCCAATATTCAATCGGTTCCGGTTGGCGTTACCAGCGCGATCAAGGGGCCGGCAACGTCCTATGTCGACGTTCATATCGTCATCGACAAGTCGGCCTCCATGCTCCTCGCCGCGACATCTGCGGACCAGGCGATGCTGCGCAGCGACGCCAATCTCAAATGTGAATTTGCCTGTCACAGCACCGCTGATCCGGTCAAGAAAAACACCACCGGCGCGACATTGTCACCGACCTATTACGACTATATCAAAGCGCTCGGTGTCAAACTCCGCTCGGACGTTGCGCTCGATGCAGTCGAGGAAGTGCTCGACATGGTCGACGAAGCCGACGAGGACCACAAGCGGATCAGGGTCAGCCTCTATAGCCTCGGCGACAACGTTTCAGAGGTCCTGGCACCGACCTATTCGACCAGCGCGGCTCGCAAGAAATTGTCCGATGACGCCAACGGCCTCACGAGCGCCAGCTCGAAAGAAGCCACGTATTTCGACACTTCGCTGACGACACTCGCCAGCAAGATCGGGACTGGCGGTGACGGTTCGTCAGCATCGAGCCCGATGAAACTCGTGCTTTTGCTGACGGATGGCGTGCAGTCGGAGCGAAACTGGGTCTTGCAAGACAAAAAGCTGACCACGCTTCGCAGTCCAACATCCCTTGGCAATCTTCGAAAAGTGGTCACACCATTGAATCCGGATTGGTGCAATTCGGTGCAGAAGAAAACCGCGACGATTGCGGTTCTCTATACGGAATATCTGGCGATTCCGGCTGACTGGGGATACAACGCGACACTGGCACAAAATATGGCCGGCAGCCGCTGGGACTCCGTGTGGGGCGGCACCCTTCATAGCGGCGTCAGCGGCAGCATTAGTCGCCAGGACTATATCCCCATTGCCCTGCAAGACTGCGCCTCGTCGCCCGACCTCTTCATTTCGGCCGCTTCCGAAGACGAAATTACCAAAGGTCTCTCCACGCTCTTCAACCAGTATCTGACCTCGGTGCGGCTGACACAATGACGCGCCATTTCCGGAAACCCTTGTCGCACCTTGTCCGCGATAGAAGCGGCGCGGCGGCCATTGAGTTCGCGATCCTGTCGCTTCCCCTTTTTATGCTTGTCTTCGGCATTCTCGAGCTCGCGGCAATGTTCTTCGTCGATACCGCTCTTGATGCGGCTTTGCACAAGACCGCGCGGCTCATCAGGACCGGCCAGGCGGCCGAGAAAAACACATCGCTTGCGGACTTCAAGGCAGCCATCTGCGAGGACATGGTCTATCTCCTCAGTTGCGAGAGCAACCTGCTCGTCGTGGCAAACGTGGTCAGTAACGTCTCGACGGCAGCTGCCATGATGCCTGCCGATTCCGACGGCAACGTCACGATCACCGAGAGTTTCGACATCGGTTATGGCAGCGACTATATTCTCGTGCAGGCATTTTTGCCCTGGTCGCCGGTGGTGCCGCTCTATTCGCTCTCCAGCCAGAAATTCGTCGACGGCAGCTACGTGCTTGGTGCTGCCGTGCTGTTTCGCAACGAGCCCTTCTGAGGAGCGCCGATGATAAAACGTCCAGAAAGTGGTCTCACATCATGGCTGCCGCAACGGCTCTGGTGGGATCGGACCGGGGCATCTGCCGTGGAGTTCGCCTTGCTGCTTCCGCTTCTCCTCATTCTCCTTGCCGGATTGGCCGACCTCGGCCACGGATTGGCGGTTCGCAGGAAAGTGACCCAGATGGCCTCCACCTCGGGCGAAATGATTTCGATGCAGACGGCTTGGGTCAGTTCGGACGTGTCCAGCATTCTTTCCGGTGTCAGCTCGATCCTGCAACCTTACGACCTCGACAACCTCACCATCCTGCTCTGCGTTGTCGACATAGACAAGAAGGGTAAAGCGACGGTCGCCTGGTCGGCGGCCTATGGCACGACTGCTCTTTCGGCGGGACAGGCCTCACCGACGGATATTCCGGAGGATCTGCAAGAGGAAGATGTGCAGATGATCGTGACGCGCGTGCAATACAAGCTGAATACGATCCTGTCGGGACTGTTTGAGAGCTTCACCGGCGATGGCGCTTATGAGTACGAGCAGTATTTTCTCACCCGGCCGCGCAACGGTGACACGATCACCTACAGTTAGCAAGCGCTCGCATAACACGAAAAATTCCCGCATCAGTGCGGATGAAAGCGGCTTCGGTTACTCGATCATGCCGTGCCCTTTCCGCGCCGTGCTGCTCGTACGACCGCCAGGACTGGACGACGCTTGAAGTGCTTCCACCGCACTCCTTGGCCACAGGCACGCGTTGATACGGGGAGGGGTTATCGCCGCAAAGATAGTGAAGGTGACTGGCCGAAACGAAGCTTATACTCGACGGCGAACCTCCCCATATGTTCTGGAACAGCTGAAACGTCAGCAAGCATCACAAATCTGGAGCAATAGCCGCGGAGGACGGATCGACCCGTCCGCGCTCATGATGGGCGCCGCCGCCCTGTCCCAAGCATCATTTGCGTGCCGCATAGCCGGTTCGATTGATGCCGTGGCGCTGCAGTTTGTCGTAAAACGTCTTTCGTGGAATGCCGAGCGCTTCAATTGTCCGGCGCACATCGCCCTCATTGGCGGCCAGCGCTTCGCGAATGATTTCCGCTTCGTACTGCTCCAGCTTTTCCGGAAGCGTGGCTGAGGGCGACGGCACAGAGATCGCCTTCTCGCCACCACCTTCAAGGCCGAGTACCACTCTTTCGGCGAAATGGGAAAGCTCGCGAACATTTCCCGGCCAGGTGTGCGACGAGAGGTGGTGTCGCACGCTCTGTGAAAGGGCAGGCACGTCCCGATGAAAACGGGCCGCAGCGCGGGCGGCAAAATGCGAAAACAACAGGGGAATATCGTCGCGGCGTTCGCGAAGCGGAGGAATGGAAATCGTCACGACGTTCAGCCGGTAGTAAAGATCCTCGCGAAAATCGCCGCGCGCATCGGGATCGCCGAGATCAATCTTGGCGGCGGCCACGACCCGGAGATCAACGGGACGGATCTCGTTCGTGCCAAGCGGCGTGATTTCGCGCATTTCGAGAACGCGAAGCATCTTCACCTGCGTCGCTACAGGCATGCTTTCGATCTCGTCGAGAAAAAGTGTGCCGCCGCTCGCATGCTCGATCCTCCCCATGCGACGCTTTTGGGCACCGGTGAAGGCGCCTGCTTCATGGCCGAACAATTCGCTCTCAATCACGGTCTCGGGCAGGGCGCCGCAGTTGAGTGCGACGAAATTGCCTTTTCGTCTCCGGCTCCACTGATGGAGAAGCTGGGCGACAACCTCCTTGCCGCTGCCGGTCTCGCCGGCGACAAGCACGTCGACGTCGGTATCGGCGATGTGGCGCAGGATATTGCGCAGGTTTTCCATCGCCGGCGTCTGACCGATCAGCGGCAGACTGTCCTGCGCATCCTCGGCCGCCCGGCGCAATGCCCGGTTTTCCATCACCAGCCGTCGTTTCTCGCTTGCCCGGTGTACACTCTGGACCAGCCGGTCGGCCGCGAAAGGTTTGGCGATGAAATCATAGGCGCCGTTCTGGATCGCCTGAACAGCCATTGGGATATCGCCATGCCCCGTGACGAGGATCACCGGCAGGTCGGCGTCCCTCTCCCTCAGCATGTCGAACAGTTGCAGCCCATCGATCTCCGGCATGCGAATATCCGTCACGACGGCACCGGCGAAGTCGGATGTCAGTTCGGCAAGTGCTGCCTTGGCACTGGGGAACGCCGACACGGCAAAGCCGGCCAGCTCAAGCGTCTGAGCGGTGGCGCGGCGAAGATCCTTGTCGTCATCGACGAGCGCGACTGGCGTCAATGGCTCCATCATCTCATACTCTCTTCAGACAAACGGTAAATCGGGTTCCGCTGTCATCGCTGGATACCTCTATCCGGCCGCCATAATCGGCAACGATGTCTTTGGATATGACCAGCCCCAGACCGAGGCCGCTTTCCTTCGACGTATTGAACGGTGTGAACAGCCCCTCACGGATCTTCGGCGAAATGCCCGGTCCGTTGTCCGCGACAGTAAGCATTACAGTGTCCTCGTCACTCTCCACGCGAATTTCGACGCGACCCAGTTCGCCTTTCGGCGCCACCGCCTCCAGCGCATTCTGCAAAAGGTTGATCAGCACTTGCTCCAGCCGGATGCGGTTTCCCATCACTGCGGTGCCAACCGCCGGCAAGTCGATGTCCAGCGTATCCATGCGTCCCGCAAACCGGCTGCGCAGCAACATCACCGCACCTTCGATGATATCGATCAGCTCGGTGGGTTCGGGCGCGCTGCGGCCCTTGCGCGCGAATGCCTTCAACTCGTCGGTGATCGACCCGATCCGCACCGTCAGCGCGGCAATATTTTCCAGGTTCTCGCCGGCGGGTGCCGTTTGCCCGCGGTCAAGGAACACGCGGGCATTGTCTGCATAGGCCCGAATGGTGGCGACCGGCTGGTTGATTTCGTGGGCCACGCCCGCCGCGACCTGGCCGAGGATGGCCAGCCGGTTGGCTTGCACCAGATCCTGCTGCACCGCTTGCAGCTTCTGTTCGGTGTTTCTGTGATCGGTGATTTCCGCCTGCAGGCGGTCGCGCGCCTGGCTGAGATCCAGCGTTCGCTCCGTCACGCGACGCTCCAGCTCCTCTCGCGCGTGCTGTTCGCGGAAGATCCGCAAGGCGAGGGAATGGCGGCGGCGCAGCAGAAAAGCGCCTGCCGCCAGAAGCGGCAATAGCACGAGCAGCGCCAGCAGGCGCGCTTCGCGCACGCTGGCATCCATCGGCGCTTCCAGTGACACCAGATGCTGCAATTGCCATGCCGTGGTCGGCACGGGAACCTGCACGTTCAGAAATGCCGTCTCGCCCGCATCACCCGGCATGACGATCCGGGCCAGATCAAGCCCGGGTCCAAGGCTTCCGACGACATGGAACGGCAGTGGCCGCAACGGCGCGTCGCCGAACTGAAGGCTGTCGCGTATGCTGGCCAGGCGATCGGGAGCGATTTCGCCGATGGTCATGAAGCGCCAGGAAGGAATACTGGTAACAAGGACGATGCCGCGCTCGTCGACCACATAGGATGGCTTTCCCGAGGCATTCCAGTCCGCCTCGACGTCATCGAACTCGACTTTGACCACCACCACGCCAAGCGGGCCGCTACTCCCGTCGATACGCTGCGAAACATAGAGTCCCGGCTTCTTGCTGACGCTGCCAAGCGCGAAGTGCTCAGCGTGCCCCTCGGCCAGCGCCCGCTGGAAATACTCCCGGAAGCGATAGTCATTGCCGACGAAGCTTGTCGGTTCACGCCAATTGCTGGCCGCGACCGCTATACCACTCGTCCCGATGACATAGATGACAGCAGCCTTCGTGCCTGTGGCAAGCATTTCCAGCTTGCGATCGAGCCGGTTAAGCGCACCGGCGTCGTTTGCCGCCAGCGCCGTGGCGAGTGCGCTATCCTGCGAAAGCACAAAGGGAAGCGCTCGATATTTTTCCAGAACCGTGCGCAGCAGCGCCGCATTCAAAATGGCATCGTTGCGGGCTTGCGTTTCCAGCGCGACCTCTGCGCGCTGCCGCCCGATCTCGCCGCTTCCCCAAAGCCCGGCAGCGGTCACCACCAAGGCCAGGCCGGCATAGATACGCCACGCCCAGCGGATGCGTGCTTGCAACGGGGCGGACGGCGCCCACCATTGAAGTCCCAAAACAGCCATGGCGAAGTTGTGCATATTTTCACACAACGATCAACAAGCTTCGTGCGGATTGTCACACGAGATAATCCGCCAACTGGAGCCGCAGATCATTTCCCCGAAGTCTTTTCAATAGGTTACGGAAATCTCCAAAACTGGCACGGTGCTTGCGAAGCATTCCTCAACAGCGGCTCGACCGTTGGACTTGAAGCTCATGGCCCGGGAGGCCGGAACTATCGTTCCGGGCGGGCCAGAAGGAGGAAATCATGATTGCAGCATTCGATGCCGCCGAGCGGCCCCATGTCAAAACGCCTTTCTACAAGCATCTCTATTTCCAGGTTCTCGCGGCGATCGCTGCGGGTATCCTCCTTGGTCACTTCTACCCGGAGCTCGGCACGCAGCTGAAGCCCTTGGGCGACGCCTTCATCAAACTGGTCAAGATGATCATTGCACCGGTCATTTTCCTGACCGTTGCAACGGGCATTGCCGGCATGAGCGACCTGCAGAAAGTCGGCCGCGTCGCCGGCAAGGCCATGTTGTATTTCCTGACCTTCTCGACCCTTGCCCTGGTCATTGGCCTTGTCGTCGCCAACGTCGTCCAGCCCGGTGCCGGAATGCACATCGATCCCGCCTCGCTCGATCCGACGGCTGTCGCCACCTACACCGAGAAGGCGCATGAGCAAAGCATTACCGGGTTCCTGACCAACATCATCCCGACCACGATTGTCGGTGCCTTTGCAGATGGAGACATCCTGCAGGTTCTGTTCTTCTCCGTGCTGTTCGGCATTGCGCTCGCAATGGTCGGCGCGAAGGGTGAGCCGGTCATCAATTTCCTCAATGCGTTGACGGCGCCGATCTTCAAGCTCGTCGCCATCCTGATGAAGGCCGCCCCGATCGGTGCCTTTGGTGCCATGGCGTTTACCATCGGCAAGTATGGCGTCGGCTCGATCGCCAACCTCGCCATGCTGATCGGTACCTTCTACGTCACCTCGTTGCTCTTCGTGCTCGTTGTCCTCGGGGCTGTGGCTCGCTACAACGGCTTCTCGATCCTGGCGCTGCTGCGCTATATCAAGGAAGAGCTGCTCCTGGTCCTTGGCACCTCCTCGTCGGAAGCTGCCCTGCCGGGACTGATGAACAAGATGGAAAAGGCCGGCTGCAAGCGCTCGGTCGTTGGCCTCGTCATTCCGACCGGCTATTCCTTCAACCTCGACGGCACGAACATCTACATGACGCTGGCCGCACTGTTCATCGCTCAGGCAACAGACATCCATCTTTCCTGGGGAGACCAGATTCTGTTGCTGCTTGTCGCGATGCTGAGCTCCAAGGGGGCGGCTGGCATCACCGGCGCCGGTTTCATCACGCTCGCCGCCACCCTTTCGGTCGTGCCGTCTGTGCCGGTCGCCGGCATGGCGCTCATCCTTGGCATCGACCGCTTCATGTCCGAATGCCGGGCCCTGACCAATCTCGTCGGCAACGCAGTCGCTACCATCGTCGTTGCTCGCTGGGAGAATGAGCTTGACACCGACCAGCTTGCCAGAGCGCTCGATGGAAAGGTCACCGAGAGCTTGCCGGAAACCGGCCTTCAGCCTGCCGAGTAGCGCAAGCGGCATTTGAAACCGCGGTTCAAGACATGAAACGGCTCGCCAAATGGCGAGCCGTTTCATTTGATCGTAGTTTGAACGAATGGCCTCATCAACTGTGGCGGATCGCCTGCGCGGCGCGCGCGGCAATTCTCTCGTAGATGTTTTCAACGAGTTCACGCATCTGAAAAGCGCGCCGGACCCCCTGGGGCAAAAGCGCCTTCAGGTGTTCTCGGCCGCTATCGCGCCCAACGATGGGGGCGAAGGGCGTCATGGAGCGTTGTTTGTCGGCGGGATAGAGGCGCGCATATTCCGCGAAGTTGGTGAAGTCCTCGTAGTTATAGGGCTCCAGAAGGAACGTCTCGGCCGGAGCACCCTCGGCCAAGACCACTTCATGGCTATCAAGCACAACGTGGAAGTATTCAAACATGTCCCGGTCGGGAAGGGCCGGGGCAATGGAGAGCCCATTGACAAGATCCTTTGCCCTGATGAGCACGCCATCAATGAAAAGTGCGTGGCCCGGGGACAGATAGAGATCCCTGTGAGGAGTCTGACGGTCAAGGGCGTGCTGCGAGATGCGGATCGGGATGACGCTGTCATTCCAGGAAGGGCCGCTTCGCTTGTAGACGTGGCGACCGATCCATTTGACCGCCATGGCTTCGCCGCGCACCGTTTCAACGCGATCGCCGATTTGAAGATCCTCAATGCAGACTTCGCCTGTCGGCGTCATGATGGCGGTGCCACGCAGAAAGCACATTGGACCACTGCCACCGGGCTTGCCGTTGGGCTTGCCATCGTGTTTCCACCACTTCCTTCCCTTGGCTTGAGCCATCGAGGATGGAAGTATTGCCGCCGCGAAGCTACCCATCGCTGCAAATCGGGCACCTGTTGCAGCAGCCAGGCCCAGGAAGTGACGCCGTGCCCGATTGAGCTGCGGGTGTCTCTCTTCGTTTGACGACATAGTTCTCTCCGTTTCTCCACATTGGCTGGTGTTCAGAATGAGGCCATGCTGCCTTGAATTGCCGCCGATGAACATTGGCACATTGGTTATTGTGCAATGAAATCACGATAATAACTATTGCTGTAGGAGGTAGCTTGGGTCGTCCTTTTGGAGGAGGGAGGCACTACCTGGGCGTGCCAACCGCAGGCGTCGGCATCAATGAGGGGCTGCATCGCGCCGATATGTCTCTGCGCCGGTGTATGCGAGGTCGCGCCGGGCGGGCAGCGACGCGCTGCGCCTTTTGTGAAGCGCACGCCTTCGGTCTACCACGTTCAACGCAAGGGCGTGCGTTCGTCGTGCTACGCGCTCGTGAGCGACCGCGAAGCTCGGGCATGGTGGGACGTCACGGTTCGCGGATGGCGCTGTCGAGCCCGCGCAGCACAGGATACAGGAAGTAGGAGATCACTGTCCGACGGCCGACCTTGATCTCCGTGGTGACCGTCATGCCGGGCAAGAGCCGGACAGGCTCACCGGACCCACGAAGTCTCGTGTCGGTCAAAAGAACGCGTGCCTTGAAAAATGGCTCTACCGGTCGACCGGCCGTCGCGTCCTGTTCTGTTGGGGTGAAGGCGTCGCGGCTGATGGTCCTGATCGTACCCGAGGCGGTGCCAAACTTCTGGAACGGGTAGGCATCGAACTTGATCCGCGTTTCCTTGTCGACAGCCACGCGGCCGATATCGCGCGAACTGATCGAGACCTCGGCCTCCAACGGCACGTTGAGCGGAACCAGCGTGACGATCGGCTCCGCTTCGCGCACGACAGACCCTATGGAACGTTCGGCGAGATTGAGGACGACCGCGTCGGCAGGCGCGGTCAGCGTGATCATATTGCGGCGCAACTCCATCTTTTTCAGCTCTTCGCCGATCGTGTCGCGCTGATTGCGCAGCTCAACGAGTTGCTCCATCGACGCGCGCCGGAAGTCCTCGATGAACGCCTGCCGATCGGCCGTCAGTTTCGCGAGGGAATGTTTGGCCTCCGCTGACTTGCCGTGCAGGGACGAGAGGTCTGAATCGACATCGAGACGGGCATCGCGTGAACCGAGAAAAGCGACCAGCGAACCGGTGTCGTTGCGGTAGAGCGTCTCGCGCGCGCTTTCAATCCTGATCAGGTTTTCGCGCCGGCTGGCAAGCACCGCTTCCTGATCCTTGCCGGATGCGATCGCTGCGGCTTGACCGGCGATTTGCTGCTCGAAATTCTGAAGCTGGGCCACGTAGAAAGCGCGACGTTGTTCGAAGAGCCGGACCTGCAGCATTTCGTCCGCGGAATTGCCTGCCTGCTTGGCATAGTCGGTACCAGCAAGCTCTGCCTCAATCCGCTGAACCTGTGCGTCGAGCGCCGCGAACTTCGTCCGTTGTTGATCGACGTCCGACTGACTGAAAGTCGCATCGAGCTTGGCCAGCGTCTGCCCGGCACGAACCTCTTCGCCGATGGCGACATCGATTGAGCGGATGATCGAGGTTTCCAGCGGCTGGACGACGATGGTCGGCTGGGTCGTGATCAGCTTGCCGGGCGCGATGACAACTTCGTCGATCTTGGAAACCGAGGCCCAGAAAACGGCGGTGCCAATGAGGGCCGTCACCCCGTAGAGCGTCATACGCGCAATTTTTGGCGGTATGCGTTCCTCCAGTTCGACGGCGTCGGACTGAAATTCGGCGATGACGGGCGGTAATGCGCGTTGCACCACCAGCTCTGTCTTGGGTCGCGCGACGGGAACGGGCAGATTCTCCTGAGACTTCTTCGCGCGCTTGCTCATGCGACCTGCCTTGTTTGTTGCGACCACAGATGGCGGTACGTCATGCAACGCGAGACAAGCTGATCGTGACGGCCGATATCTGCGATCTTGCCGCGCTCCACGACGAGAATAGCGTCGGCATCGACCAGCGTGGTCAGACGATGGGAAACGATGATCACGGTGCGTCCTTTGGCGATCTTGCTCAGGTTTTGCCTCAGGATCGCTTCGCTGTCCGGATCGAGCGCGCTGGTGGCCTCGTCGAGAATGAGCAGCTTGGGATTGGTGATCAACGCGCGGGCAATCGCGAGGCGCTGTTTCTGGCCGCCGGAGAGGTTCGACGCGTTCTCCTCCAGCATGGATTCGAAGCCACGCGGCAGCCGCTCGATGAATTCCTCGGCGCCGGCGGTGCGCGCGGCCGCGACAACCTCCTCGATGCTCGCATCGGGCTTTGCAGCTGCAATATTGTCCCGAACCGAGCCCCGGAACAGGAAGTTATCCTGAAGGACCACGCCGATGCTGGTGCGAAGATGGACAAGGTCAACTTCGCGACTGTCATAGCCATCGATGCGAACGATCCCCTGCTGATTCTGGTAGAGCCCCTGGATCAATCGGGTAATGGTTGTTTTGCCCGATCCGCTCTTGCCGACAACTCCGAACACGGTGCCGGCGGGAACTGTGAATGAAACATCGTCGAGCGCGGGCGCGCCATCCGGTCCATAGCGGAAGGTAACCTTGTCGAATTCGATGCGGCCATGGAGCTCCGGTCTTATGCCGCGCCCGCGGCCGAATTGCTCGGGGCGCTGGTTCATGATCTCGCCCAGCATGCGAACGGAAAGCGCCACTTCCTGATACTCGTGCACCATGGTCACGATCTGGACAAGCGGCCCCGACACCCTCCCAGCCAGCATGTTGAACGCGACAAGCGCACCGATCGTCATGGCGCCGCCGAACACATCGAGCGCGCCGAGCCCGATGATGGCGACGCTCATCAGCTTTTCAAGGAGCCCGATCATAGCCTGCGCGATCGTTGAGATCTTTTCAACGCGAAAACGCACGGAAATCGATTGAGCCGAACAATCATCCCAGACCCGGCGCTGACGCGGCTCGAGCGCGAGCGACTTGACGGTCCGCATTCCGTGGACAGTTTCGACCAGCAGGGCCTGGCGCTCGCCTTCGGCCCGATACAGGGCTTGAAGCCGCCGCTGGAACGGCCCGACGAGCATCATGACGACGAGGCCGACGAGCGCCGCAAAGCCCAGCACGACGAAAGTGAGCTTGACGCTATAGAGAATGAGGATCGGTACGAAGACCAGCAGCGATACGCCATCGAGCAGCGTCAGGAAAAGCCGGCCCGTCAGGAATTCTCGGATACGGCCCGTTTGTTGCATGTGCTTCACAAGGACACCGGCAGACGCCTGCTCGAAAAGCGCGATCGGTAGATTGAGGAGGTGGCCGAATGTACGCGTTGCGACCCGAATGTCGATCCTGTTGGTTGCGTAGAGCAGAAGGTAGCGCCGCAGGAAGGTGAAGGCGGCGTCGAAGATCAGCGCGACCGCGATGCCGATGGTGAGAACCGTGAGTGTCGCATAGCTCTGGTGGACCAGAACCTTGTCGATAACGAGCTGAAAGAAGATCGGTGTGGCAAGGCCAAGCCCGTAGAGAACGAAAGCCGCCAACCCGACGTCGCGGAAAAGCCCACGCTGCCGGACGATTTCCGGCAGGAACCAACGAAAACCGAACGGCTGATCATCGTCTGACAGGCGATAGTTTCGCTTTACGAGCACAACCGACCCGCGCCATCGTTTGGAAAACTGCTCCTCGTTCAGAAGGAGGAATTCCGGACGCTCTGCGAGCGGGTCAAGGACCCGGACCATCTCGTGGCCATCGCTGCCGGCGACGCCGGCAATGACGACCCAGTTTCCGTTTTCGAGTTCGGCAAGCACCGGAAAGGCGTTGCCCAAATTGAACAGCGACCGCCATGTCAGACGCAGGCTGCGGGCGCGCAGTCCGGCATCCTTCGCCATCCGAAGGAGTTTCCGGGTGGGGACGGGCTGGTCTCCTACGGCATAGTCATGCAGCAGCCTTTCGGGGGAAAGATCGATGCCATGATGGCGCCCGACCAGCACCAGGCATTGCAAGTTGGTGTGCGGAAATGTGCTCATGGCCCGGCCCTAGGGATAGCTGCGTTTCCGCTCAATTGAAATTCGGCGATGCGTTCGCAGACGTCTGCGGCTGTGATGCGGTGTCGACGGCAGGAAGTTGCTGGATATCGCCAATCCTGCGTACCGCGCCGGCTTCCACCAGGCCGCCAAGCGCTTTCTGCATCAGGTCCACGGCGTTCGCGAAGGCGTCGACCGGCATGATGATCCGCTGGCGAAACACTGGTTTCGGATTGTTGTTCGCGTCGCGTTCCGTGGCGGAGAGAGACATGAGGTCGATCCGGACAATCGTTCCGGTGACGGTGATTTCGCCGATGCCGTCCGCATAGAGTTCATTGGTCATTGTATTCTCCCCTTGGTTGACGTTTGAGATCTGTTACGCAGCATGCGCCTGCTGCCACGGCGGAAACGGGTCATGCAAATGGTGTGCAAGCTGTGGGTCGAAGCCACCTTCTTGTCCGATCAGGCAGTCGTCGAGTGTCGCGCAGATGGCGCCTTCGTCGAGGCCGGCGCCAATGAAGACCAGTTCCTGTCTGCGGTCACCCCAGACGGCGCTCCAATGCCGATTGAGCTGTGTGAGGAATTGGGGGTGACGAGGCCAGTATGCCCGTGGCACCGTCACCCACCACCGGCCGCGCGCCTCCGTACGGCACTGCCTACCGGCAATCGATAGCAGACCGATCCAGTCGGGGCGGGTCGCCAGCCAGAAATGACCTTTCGCGCGGATGAGGCCCGGCCATTCCTTGGCAAGGAAGTCCTGAAGTTTCCCGGGGTCGAAGGGACGGCGCGCACGGTAGACGAAACTGGCAATGCCATATTCGTCCGTTTCCGGAACGTGGTCTCCCCAGCCGAAGAGTTCCTTGTGCCAGAGCGGATGTCGTGCCGATTTCGCCTCGCTGAAAAGGCTGGTGTCGAGGATTGCCGGGAGCGGCAGGTTGCCGAAGTCCGTTTCGACGACGCGTGCGTCGGGATTGAGCGCAGCAACGATCCGGCGCACAGTGGTCCGCGTGTCGGTCGCCACGTCCGATATCTTGTTGATGACCACGACGTCGGCAAATTCGATCTGTTCAACGAGCAGATCGACCAGGGTACGCCTGTCGTCCTCATCTCGTGTTTCGCCACGATCGCTTAGAAACTCCGTGCTGGAATAGTCGGAAAGCAAATTTGCAGCATCGACGACTGAAACCATTGCGTCCAGTCTGGCGATATCGCTCAGCGCTGAGCCCGTTTCATCCCGGAAAGAAAACGTCGCCGCAATCGGCAGGGGTTCTGCAATGCCGGTTGCTTCTATGAGGAGGTAGTCGAAGCGTTGCTCCGTCGCGAGCCGGCGGACTTCGCTGAGCAGGTCGTCGCGAAGCGTGCAGCATATGCATCCATTGGTGAGTTCGACCAGCGTCTCGTTTGTGCGCGACAGATCCGCGCCGCCATCGCGAACGAGTTCCGCATCGATGTTGATCTCGCTCATGTCGTTGACGAGGACGGCGACGCGCAGACCATCGCGATTGCGCAGGACATGGTTCAGGACCGTCGTCTTGCCCGCGCCAAGAAAGCCTGACAACACCGTTACAGGGAGCCGGTTATCACCTTCCATCCGTATTCCATTCCTTCCCTGTGCTGAGTGGGCTCCGAAGGCGACGTCCACGTCTTGACTTCCTCGGCATGTGGTACGCCTCGATCGCCGTTTGGGATGATTGACGAAGGTCTCAACCTACCCATCTTGCCAACTTTCTCGTCTCGGCGAACGACACCAATCGGTAGTATGCCGCGCAGCGACCGCCTCCCCCGATGTGATTAGATACGGTCAATCAGCAGCAGAATGGGGTTGCAAACGGGATTACGCGGACCGGCTGCAAGCGATGGCGGCCGTAGGAACAGGTGGCGAGGGTCGGTATTGGCAGGCGGCTGCACCTGGTCGATTGACTGAAGAAATGACCCCCCTACCCAGTTTGTGGAAATATCCATCGCTGGTGGACGCGATATGATCGAAGCTCATCCCGCCGCGGATGAAATCGAACCGTACGCCTGACGCCTTTCTTCAATTGATGGAAGAAAGGCGTTTTTTCGCCGGCAGGAATGCCGCGTTGTTCTGGCGCCTCACTTTCCCGTCATTTTGCGATTTCGATCGCGTGCGGACCTATAACGGGCTCATCCAGAGAAGGCCGGCGCAACCAGCCGCGACAAAGGCGAGACAAACCGCGATCGCCCGCCTGCTTGGCCCGCTGTGGTCAGATTTACGGTCACCGAAATCTCCCCGATACCCGAAGGCACGGTGATCCTCAGCGAGCGCGGAATTCAGGTATTCATCGTTGGCGTTAATGGCTGGCTCCTCCCCATTGCCCATATCCGGTCTTTCCGCGTTGCGATTTCCAGATGGCTGATGATGGAGAATAAGCGTAGTCTAAAACACGCATCGTTCCAGCTATCACTTTGGCTGAGGTCCCCACTCCGGATGACAGCGCTTGTCTTGCCCCAACGCCGTTCCGGCCGTCCCAATCCAGGGATTATGAGTAGTTGAAATGCGCGCCGGCGATGTCGGTGATATGCCTGCCGATCGGCAATGCCGATGTCGCAGCGGGTGAGGGCGCGTTGAGCACATGGATTGTGCGCGCCGTCCGTTCGATCAAAAAATCATGCAACAGACGGCCGTCGCGGTTGACGGCCTGGGCGCGGATGCCCGCTGGATGCGGATGCAGATCGGTCAGCTCGAGTTCGGGGCAGTAGCGCTGGCATAAGGCAAGATAGCGCCGACGGCTGAGCGAATTGGCAATCTCCGTCAGCCCGGAGCGCATGTTGTCGATGATCATTCGGCGGAAGCCGCGGAAACGTGCCATCTCCCAGAGGTCGTTGGAACTGACGTCCCCGAAGCGGTAGCCGTTGCGAGCAAAGGCAAGCACCGCATTCGGACCGACCGTCACAAAGCCGTCGATCATCGGCGTCAGATGCACGCCGAGAAATGGCAGTGACGGATCCGGAATTGGATAGATAAGGTGCTCGACAATACGGTTCCTGTTGCTCCCCAGGCGGAAGTATTCGCCACGAAAAGGGATGATGGCAAGGTCGGCAGCAAGACCGCACAATCGCGCCAGCCGATCGGCGTTCATGCCGGCACAGGCAACGACATGGCGGGCGCGAAGCAGAATACCGTCGTTCAGCACGATCTCCACGCTGTCGTGTTGTTCGCTGATGTCGCGAACGTCGGCGCTCGTCATGATCGTACCGCCGGCATCGGTGAGGTTTGTGCCCATGTGGCGGGTGATCCTGCCGTAGTCGACGATGCCTGATGCGGGAACGAAGAGCGCGCCGCAGCCGGTTACATGCGGCTCGCGCTCGACGAGTTCCTCCTTGCTGACATGGTGAACCAAAAGTCCGTTGGCGAGCGCACGCTCATGGAGCTTTTCCATGCGCGGCAGTTCGTCCGCACGAGTGGCCACAAGCAGCTTGCCACGCTGTTCGAAGGGAATGCCATGCTCCTTGCAGAAGCGCATCGTCGCAGCGCTTCCCTGCCTGCAAAACTGGGCTTTCAGGCTGCCCGGTTCATAGTACACGCCGGCGTGGATGACACCGCTGTTGCGCCCCGTCTGGTGGCCGGCAAGGATCGGCTCCTTTTCCAGGACGGCGATCGCAATGCCGGGAAAGCGCCGTGACAGCTGCATGGCCGTCGACAGTCCGACAATGCCGCCGCCGATAACCACGATATCGAAATCCGCCATCCGTCCGACGTCCCTTCCTCTCAGTCATCATCAGATTGGAAGTTCGTAGCATTTGTCAGTGCCACGCGCCACGCGTGTCGTAGATAACTTTGCCTCCAAGGCGTGTATGCCTCATGGCCTTGAACGGTTCATGTTCGACAAGAAGGACGACAATGTCCGCGCGCTCGACTGCCTGATAGGCACCTTCCAAATGAAGATTACCATACTCTTGCAGCAGCTTGGGCATGACGCTGACATAGGGATCCGAGACGAAGATATCCACCTCCGGCAGCGCCTTGGCGATAAGTCCGACAACTTCTATTGCCGGGCTTTCCCGGACATCGTCGACGTTCGCCTTGAAGGTCAGGCCGAGGCACGCCACGGTCGGCGTGCGGAACCGTTTCGCCTTCTCGACGACCTGCGCGGCGACATGATGCGGCCGATGATCATTGACCTCGCGTGCTGTGCGGATCAAGCGCGAGAGCTGCGGCGCTGCGGAAACGATGAACCAGGGATCCACCGGAATGCAGTGTCCGCCGACCCCAGGTCCTGGGTTCAGAATGTTCACCCGCGGATGCCTGTTGGCCAAGCGGATCACTTCCCACACATCGATATGAAGGGATTCGCTGATCAGGGAAATTTCATTGGCGAAAGCCAGGTTGACGTCGCGATAGGCGTTTTCAACCAGCTTGGCCATTTCGGCGCTTGCGGCATCGGTCAACAGGATTTCACCTTGAGCGAACAGGCGATAGATGGACGCTGCCTTTTCGGCGCATCTCGGCGTCAGGCCGCCGACGACACGATCGTTGGTGATGATCTCGATCATGATGCGGCCGGGAAGAACGCGCTCCGGGCAATGGGCGACGAATATGTCTGCGCCGGTTTCGCCGTCCCGTGGCATTTTGAGATCCGGTCGCAGGGCGCCGATCCAATCGCACACCTTCTGCGTCGTGCCGGGAGGGGAGGTGGACTCCAGAACCACGATGTTTCCGGAGCGCAACATCGGAGCAATCTGTTCCGCAGCCGCCTTCACATAGGACAGATCGGCGGTTCGATCCTCGTTGAAGGGCGTCGGCACCGCGATGATGAAAGCGTCCGCTTCGGGTGTCTCGGTTGTTGCGGTCAGCCGACCCATGGCGACAGCACCGCTGACGCCCACGGCAAGGTCCGGCTCGACGAAGGGCACTTCCCCGCGCCTCAGGGCCGCGACAGTCGCCGGATTGATATCGACGCCAATGACGTCGATGCCGCGTGTCGCGATAGCGACGGCGGTTGGCAAACCGATATATCCCATTCCCAGTATGGCCAATTGGCCCTTGAACACGTCAGTCATCGGCAAGGCTCCGAAGTTGGGCATCCGGGAGCATCGGACTGCCAGGTGCTACAATATGGTCTGCGCCAGCGCTGTAGGGAAGATCGGGATGGAGCATCTCACGGGCGGTGAGTTGGGCGAAGCTGGTGTTGGTTTTCAGATAGCGCCACCAGAGCCGCCGGGGTTCCTGCAGCAGCCGGTAGGCCCATTCCATCCCGCATTTCTGCCACGCAATCGGTGCGCGTCGTGTCAGGCCAGCCATGATATCGAAGGAACCGCCGACGCCGTGCATCACGGGCACGTTGAGCGAGGCACCATAGGAGCCTAGAAATATCTCCTTCTTCGGCGAGGTCATCCCAAGGAAGAGCATATCGGCCCCAGACTCCCTGATGCCGGCAGCGATCTGCCCGGCTTCAGCGGCCTCATAGTATCCATGGTGGCTATAGGCGATTTTCAGACCGGGAAAACGCTGGGCAACGACACGCTGCATCTCCGCGAGGATCTCGGGCTTTGCCCCCAGAAACGCGACGGAGCGCCCTTCTTGATGGGCAAGCAGGAGAAGCCGGCTGAAGATGTCGATCCCCGCCACACGCTCGGGCAGTGGTCGACCGAGCAATTTGCTCGCCCAGACGATGGACTGGCCATCCGCCAGCAAAAGGTCGCATTCCATCAGCGATTCACGCAGCAGCGCATTTTTGCGCAGCTCCACGACCTTGGCTGCATTGAGAACGCCGAGAAGGATTGGCCGCCGTGTGACGAGCGCCGTATGGCAGCGCTCGATGACGTCATCCATGCGCATGGCATCCATGAACATGCCGAACAAAAGCTGACGTTGCGCTTGCATCTCAAATCTCCTTGGAGGGCGCTGGCGGGTCCTTTGCCGAGCCGGGGCCGAGCCTGGTGACCACTTCGCCCGAGAGCCACGCGTAGAGCAGCCAGCCCAATTCATAAGGGCGGCATTCAAAGTCCACTTGATTGGGGGGGAAAAGTACATCGAGGGCCGGCATATGCAGGCCGGGAACCAATGCCGTCGTGATCGCCGAAATTGCCCGCACTGCCTTGCGAGGTTCGCGGCGCGCCACCTTACGCCAGATCACGCCTTTTTCGGGAACAACGAGCGGTACCGCGACCTCGGGATGCTTGTCGAGCCACCGCAGACCTTTGGCGATCGCCCGGGAGTGGTCGAAGCCTCCAGCTTCCCTGAGATCGAGCAATGCCATCGGGGCCATTGCGTGCTGGTGGACGCTATAGACAGGGTAGCCTTCGACCACGCTTCCGTCGCGGGTATCATAGTGCCACCACCATTGCCCGGCTGGACCCTGCAAGGCGCAAATCCTTTCTGCGCATGCTTCGGCAGCCGAAAGGGCGGGAATGTCTCTCCGGGCAACATGAAGACGGGACAGTGCCTGTATCGGGTAAACCTGATCGGCAAAGCAGCCGATATGCGCGCGCAAGCGTCCGCTTACCGATGCGGGGAGCATGTGCGGAAACAGCCCGGCCGGGGATAATCCCGACATCAGCCGTTTTGCGGCGAACGCGGTCACATCCTCCGTGTCGCCGAATTGCTCTGCCGCCAGAGCGGCCGTCAGTGTCCATGCACAGTGAACCGTTGCGATGGGAGCGTCCGAGGCAAGCAACAGATGAAGCTTGCGAAAGAGTGGGGCTGCATGAAATCGTCCTGCCTCCGCGGCAGCCCACGCGGCCAACGCCACCGCGCCCGTGTCGGCGGATGTTTCGGCGCGTGCGGCGCATGCATGGGCCAGTTCGCACGCCGTGCTGCCGTTCAGTATCTGCTGCTGGATCGCCTCGTCGGCGTAGGATAACCCCAGCGCAACGATGGACGCATAGCGAAGACTGTCGCCTTCGAGCCGTTCCGAGCTGTGCGAACTTGTTTTGACTGCGCGCAGCGTATGGCCGAATGCCCCGTCGTTATGCATGCGCGGCAAGCCTCGCAATGCAACGCCCAGCAATTGAATGACCTGGGCCTGTCCCTCACGCGACGTCAATTCAATGGCTTCCAGCCGATCGAGCGTGCCGATGCGGCTTTGTTCGGGAGTTCGTCGGTTGGGACTATTGTTTTCCGATGGCGCGTTTTGTGTTCTCGCAGACAATGAATGCTGAAAATCAATTGGCATGAAAACCCCTCGCACTCGCGTTTAAAGGAGATGGCCGTTCACCAAGGTAGAAGCGAGCGCATCGTCCAAAGACGCGAAAAATCGGCGCGTCGACGACATGCTAGAAAATCCCCGCAGATATTCCAGCGCACTCAAAGGCTTACCGAACCCACATTGGTATGCCGCCAATGGTATTGGAATACACCGATCGGCTTACCTGAATTGGGCGCCGTTAGCATTCCGGATTAGCGGTCGATCCGAAGGGGACGTAAGCTACGTCTCTCGACCGTCTTTCGGCCCGGACGCTTTTTCTACAAGGATGGCAGAAATCCCTTGTAGGGGGTGCTGGATGCGAGAGCGCAAGATGGACGCTTCAACAAGACAACAAGAGCCTCAAACAGGCAGCACAGCAGCCGCCTTGGTGGCGCGAAGACTTGCGGTCGTGACGGTCACCTATAACAGCGCTTCCGTTCTATCCGGTTTGCTCGATAGCCTGGCCGCGGGGCTCGAAGGCATCGGGCATTATGAAGTGATTGTCGTCGACAACGACTCGCACGATCACTCTGTCGATCTCGCCCTTGCTCACCCGATCGGCGCTAGAATCATTCGAACGGGGCGCAATGCCGGCTACGCCGCCGCCATCAATGCCGCGACCGCGACCATCGATCCGTGTACCGATTTGCTTGTTCTCAATCCGGACATCCGTCTGCAGCGTGGCTGCATAAGCAGCCTGTACGCAAGTCTTCATTCTGCCGGAGTGGCGGTACCGCAGGTCCGGGGAGAGGACGGCGACGTTTCGAGGTCCATCCGCCGCGAGCCGTCTTTGATGACCGCATGGTCCGAGGCGCTGCTGGGCGGCACAGTGGCCGCTCGACTGGGGCTTGGTGAAATTGTCGGTGGTGCTGCTGTCTACAGGGACGGAGGCCAGGTCGAATGGGCAACCGGCGCCATCCTGCTCGTATCGGCCAAAGCCCGGGAAGCGGTCGGTGACTGGGATGAAAGCTTCTTCCTGTATAGCGAGGAAGTTGACTATCTTCGCCGGGTTCGAGCAGCAGGCCTTAAGATCCTGTATGTTCCGCAAGCTCTGGCGATCCACATTGGCGGCGACTACCACAGCAGTCCTTTCCTCACCGCGCTGATGACCGCCAATCGCATCAAATATTACCGGCGGCACCACAACGCCGCGGCGTCGGCACTGTTTCGGCTCGGTGTCATCGTCGGAGAAGGGATTCGCCTTGCAGTCGGATTGGGGCATCGCTCGGCGTTCAGGGCCGCGGTCGGCTTCAGGGATGGCCACCTGGTGCCGACCCCCAACACGCCCGGCTAACCCATAGCCAATCCCTTTGCGTAAGCTCTTCCTTTCGCGAATCAGTGCAAGCGAAACGGCTGCCTTGCGCCTCCTCCCAGCGAGCGAACTGTGGAAAACGCCCGGAAGAGCGGTTGAACCAAGGGTTCTTATACTCTTAGGTTGCCGAGAAAAATTTTTCAAAAAAAAAGATGTCGAATTTGCCCGTTGGCACGGTGGCAGTAGGTTTGAAATTTTTTTCCAAATAGTTTCAGCAGAGTAGTCAGACTGCAAGTTGCGCTTTTGTATGATTATTTAAAAATTTTGAAAAGTTTATTTTTCGT
>UCMT01000097.1 GCA_900473795.1 Hyphomicrobiales bacterium
ACGGCAGCTTCGTGTGAGGAACCATTTACGGCTTCCAACACCGACGCCCGTCAGCGCTCTAGCGTTGCGTTTGTGAACTAAAATCGTATCTTTCAGGAACTAGATTTTTGGCGCTCTTCTTTTTGTTTTCTAAGGTCTTTTTCCATCAACCTGGTACCGACGCTTTGAGATAGCATCGAGATCACGAAAGAGGTCCGCCAGATTAGCGGGCCTTTTCGATTTCTTCCAGCGGAAGAATGCCGAACGTTCGATGGACGGCCGGTTGATATTGCTTCTGGACCGCATCAACGCCCGCCGTGATCGCGCTTCTCCATGATGGGCCTCTATCCCATGCTTCGCGGAGAGCGTGCGCCAGGTTCGCACCCTCGCCCGTCTGCTGCAGGGCCTCGAAAAGCATTCCGGCTTGCCGTAAATCCTTGTCTTTTTTTGCCCGCCCCCCGGCATCATCGAGACGACGACTGGCAACGATCAGCTTATGGACAGCGAACCTCGACGGATCGGGAACGACGACCGAGACACCGGCACCATGCAACAAGATCGTTCGCACCGGATCACGGATCAGGAAATCCATATATCGCAGCGGTTCGGCCGCAGCGCCGCCAAGAGCGGGCATTTGCGCCGGTTCGTCAGCGTATTCTTCCGACCCCCGGTTCGTCGTCAAAAACTCGACCCTATAGCCCGAGCTGTTGCGGAAGGCATTAGAGCGGGGGGACCCGGAGACGTGGGGCAGCGGCCGAAACGACGGATCGATGCCCTGCAGCAGATCGACAATCGGCGGAATCGAATCCTCGACTTCGGAGGAGATCGCATAATCTTGAGCAATGTCCGCATCACCCGTCAGGATCGCGGCCATTGGCAATCGGATTCCGAGATACGCCGCGTAAGTCTGGAAAGCGACTGTGCCGACCAGGACGCCGCGCAACCGGAATAGACCAGCGGTCGCAAGCGCCTCGACGACCTGGCCTGTGAAACGATCTGGAGCGATCAAACCGGCTTCACGCGTGAGAGCCGCGACCATTTTTCGCCGGTTCTGGTAATCGTCCTTTTCTGCCTTGAAGGTTTCGACCCGAGCCGAGATTTCGGGATCGTCGGCAGGTCCGACATAGCGGCGCTTCTGGCCGCCCTGCCCATCGGGTTGATCGAAATACCAGTATGCGCGATTATCGACGTTGACCCGGACGAAGCGACCAGTCGGCAGAAAGTCGGCCGACCATTGAGCGTCGAAAACTCGCTGCTGCAGCTCCGCTACCATCGTGCGGAACATGAGATCGATTTGCTTCATGTGGGGCGCCCTATAACACTTCCGCAAATCTAGTATAGTCAACGGATTTCCGCAAGG
>UCMT01000002.1 GCA_900473795.1 Hyphomicrobiales bacterium
CTGAATGCCGGCACCGGAGACTGCGCCACGAAGTCGTCGCGAGGCAGAGGGTCCGAAGTCGGGGTCTGTAGGGAGGAAAGCTCCCGAGAGAACGCCAAACGGGGCGCTGGAAAGCGTCACATATACTATTCGTTAGAGACGGTTTCCAGTGCCCCGTCCGATTGAATGCATGTTTGAAAAACCCCGGCGGCAACCGCGCGGGGATGCCGCCCCATGACGTTGAACGACTTGTAAACCGGGAAAAACAGCCATGCCCTATAGAAAACCGGAAGACTCACCCGCCGTCGATGTTCTATTTCGCGTCGCCGCAACGGCCTGGCTCAATCATTGGGGTTGCGGGATGCGGCGCTGTCGCCGCGACGGTCGCTGTCTTGGGGTGGACGGGTTTGGAATGCCTTTGTGTGTTCGCGAGATGCCCAATGCAGAGATCGACGAGATGCTGGATTTTTTCGCTGCGACGATCGAACTCGCGACGCCCGAAATGGTTGCGCAACGTCTGGCGCAGGCGAAGACCGACGACGAGCGCGAGATGATCGCGTTCCGGCGCAGCGTGTTTCTAAGCTATCATCAGGAACTGGCAAAGGCGGGGCTGGCCGAGCCTTTGGGGCCGCCCCTCATTGAGGGCTGATCATCCCCGAAAGGCGGTGACTTCGATCTCGATCAACATCTCCGGGCGGATCAGGCCGCAGACCACCATGGTCGCCGCCGGACGGATCTCGCCGAAAGTTTCGCCCAGGATCGGGAACACTACATCGGCAAAGGCCGCATCGGTGACGTAGTAGTGATTGCGCGCCACGTCCTGCAGCGAAAACCCGGCATCCGCCAGCGCCTTCTCGATCGTCTTCAGGCAGTTGCGGGTCTGCTCCTCCACCGTCTCCGGCATGGTCATGGTGGCATAGTCGTAGCCGGTCGTACCGGAAACGAAGCACCAGTCACCCTGCACGAGCGCACGCGAATAGCCCGCCGTCCTTTCAAACGGCGAGCCGGAAGAGATCAGTTTGCGCTGGCTTGGCATTGGGCCTTACGCCCAGGGATGCGAAGCGGCGTTGGCCTTCTCGAATGTGTCGATGGCCGAGGCCTTCTCCAGCGTCAGGCCGATATCGTCGAGGCCGTTCAGCATGCAGTGACGCTTGAATTCGTCGAGTTCGAAGGTGATCTTGCCGCCGTCCGGCCCGGTGATTTCCTGGGCTTCCAGGTCGACCGTCAGGATGGCGTTGGAGCCGCGGCTGGCGTCATCCATCAGCTTCTCCAGGTCTTCCGGCGAGACCACGACCGGCAGGATGCCGTTCTTGAAACAGTTGTTGTAGAAGATGTCGGCGAACGAGGTCGAGATGACGCAGCGGATACCGAAGTCGAGCAGTGCCCAGGGCGCATGTTCGCGCGAGGAGCCGCAGCCGAAATTATCGCCGGCAACCAGGATCTTGGCGTTCTGGTAGGCGGGCTTGTTGAGCACGAAATCCGGATTGACCGAGCCGTCCTCGTTGTAGCGGGCTTCGGCGAACAGTCCGGTGCCAAGGCCGGTGCGCTTGATCGTCTTCAGGTAATCCTTCGGAATGATCATGTCCGTGTCGACATTGACGACGGGAAGGGGCGCGGCAACGCCGGTGAGCTTGACGAACTTGTCCATGGCAATGGCCTTCGATTTCAACGGGACGGAAAAATTTCCGCCCAGCGTTTAGAGCAATTTTACACCGAAATGAAGGAAAATCTCGTGGCAGAGGGCCGGAAAGTCGGCTTTCAGCCGTTAGAGATCGATGATCGTGCCGCGGCCGTCGTTCCAGATGCGCGGTTCGCGCTGATGCTGGCCCGACGCACGATTGGCGGTTGCGCGCACCGGCTTCGGCGAAAGCCGCGCGGAAATGGCGCTGCCGATAACGAGCACAGCCGCGATGCCGGCGAGCGCCAGGCCGAGCGAAGCCGTGAACACCAGCGCCATCAGCGTGAACGCGATGCCGGCGGCCGTGAGCAGGAGAGAGCGAATGCTTTGCATGATCGTCACCTTTCGTTACCTGAAATGTGGGCCCGCCCGCCCCGCCTTGCAAGGCCTTCTTTGGTATTGCCCTGCCTGCTGACATGTCTGCCTTGCGAAAACGGCGAAAGACGGGCACAAAAGCCGCATGAATTCAGTTGCCGATCGCCATCCCGTCCGCCTGCGCCGCTCGGTGCTCTGCGTGCCTGCCGACAATGCCCGCGCGCTCTCCAAGGTCTCCACGCTTGCCTGCGACGCGGTGATCTACGATCTTGAGGATGCCGTTTCCGTCGACGACAAGGCCGCCGCCCGTCAAACGCTTGCCGATCATCTTGCCCGCAAACGGCGCCGCGATATCGAAGTGATCGTCCGCATCAACGGTCTGAAAACCCGCTTCGGCGAAAAGGATCTGGCAGCGATGCTGGCGCTTGCGCCCGATGCCATCCTCTTGCCCAAGGTGGAAAGCCCGCAGGATATCTTGGCGGTCGCGGACGTGCTGTCGGAAAACGACGCGCCGGATGCCGTGCGCCTCTGGGCGATGATCGAGACCCCGCATGGGGTGCTCAATGCGGCTGCCATCGCCGAGACCGGCCGCACGCGCGGCGGCAGGCTCGATTGTTTCGTGCCCGGGCTGAACGATCTGCGCAAGGAAACCGGCGTGCCGGCTTTGCCCGGCCGCACCTATCTCGTGCCCTGGCTGATGCAGATCCTGCTCGCCGGCCGCAGCTGCGGTCTCGATGTCATCGACGCCGTCTTCAACGATATCAGCAACACGGCCGGGTTCGCTGCGGAATGCGCTGAGGGCCGCGACATGGGTTTCGACGGCAAGATGCTGATCCACCCGGCCCAGATCGGTCCCGCAAACGACCATTTCGGGGTCGACGCCGCCGCCGTCAGCGAGGCCCGAGCCATCATCGATGCCTTCGCGCTCCCGGAAAACCGCGAAAAGGGCGTCATCAATCTCAATGGCCTGATGGTCGAGCGCCTGCATCTCGAGCAGGCCCTGCGCCTCGCCGCCAAGGCAGAGGCCATTCAGCATAAAAGGACGTGAAGCATGAAACTCTACCGTTTCCTCACCGGCACCGACGATGCCGCGTTCTGCCACCGCGTCACCGACGCCCTCAACAAGGGCTGGTCGCTGCATGGCTCGCCCGCGCTTTCCTTCAACAGCCAGACGGGCCAGCCGATGACCGGACAGGCGATCGTCAAGGACGTCGAAGGCAAGGACTATCACCCCGACATGAAACTCTCCGAGCAGTGAAATGAAAAACGCCGCGCATCATTTGATACGCGGCGCTTTCCTTGGGTCTTTCGGGCGGTTTAACCGCCCACATGCTCGACGCTTGCCTCGATCCGCTCCATGTCGTCGTCGGACAGGCCGAAATGATGGCCGATCTCGTGGATCAGCACATGGGTGACGATGTCGCCCAGCGTCTCCTCGTTTTCCGCCCAGTAATCGAGGATCGGCCGGCGATAGAGCGTGATCCGGTTCGGCACCTGGCCGGTTTCCATGCTGAAGCGCTCGCCGATGCCGCGTCCTTCGAACAGGCCCAAGAGGTCAAAGGGCGTTTCCAGCGCCATGTCCTCGAAGACGTCCTCGCTCGGAAAGTCGTCGATCTCGATGGTGAGGTTGGTGGCAAGCGCCCGGAATTCCTCCGGCAGGTGGCTATAGGCCTCCAGTGCGAGGGATTCGAATGTGCTGATTGTCGGCGCGTGGCGTTCCCGCCAATCGTCGCTCTGGTCTATGCGGGCCATGGGCACTCCTTATTGCCCCTTGATATAGCCATTTCATGAGCGTTTTTCGAGGGTTGAATTTGGATGGGTGATTTTAAGGAATAAATTCTTATAAATTACCGTTGACTCTTCCCTGAAGCTCTGGAATCAATAAGAACATAACAGGAACGATCTGGATTGGAGTAACGTCATGGTGCAGGCGCCCATGGCGCGTGAGCGGCTTTTTGCGCTCCGTGAAGAGATAGCAAGGCTTGAAGGCAAGCCGGTCCCCGCCATGGCAGCGGCGAGACACGAGGCCTTGGCCGAACGGGGCGGCAAGGACAAGGAAAAGCATCGTCTGCCGCTGGGCGTGACGGTGCTGGATGAGGCGCTGGAGGGCGGCGTGCCGCTCGATGGTTTGTCGGAAATCCGCTCGTCTTGTCTGCGCGATGCGACGGCCTCGGCCGGTTTTGCCCTGGCGCTTTGTGCCCTCATGCAAAAACAGGCTGCGGACGATGCCGCGCCGATCCTCTGGATCGCCGACAGGGTCACCACGATGGAGGCAGGCGTGCCCTATCCGTTGGGGCTCGAGGATTACGGCCTCGATCCCGAGCGTTTCCTCCATGCGGCACCGCGCAAGCTGGACGAGGCCCTCTGGCTTGCCGAAACGGCGGTCGAAAGCGGCGCCTTCGCCGTCACCCTGTTGGAGGTCAAGGGCAATCCGGCGCATTTCGGCCTGACCGAAAGCCGAAGGCTCGGTCTCAGGGCAAGGGCGGCGGGGCGGCCGCTCCTCCTGTTGCGGCAATCCGGAGAAGAGGAGGCAAGCAGTGCTGCCTTCCGTTTTCTCGTGGAACCCGCGCCTGCGGCAATCCGGCTTTTGCCGGACCGGTCGATGCTTGGCGGCAGCATCGGCAATCCGGTTTTCCGTCTCACCCTGGAGAAGAGCCGAAATCCGGCTCCGCTCTCCCTCATTCTGGAGTGGAACCCCCATGACCGTCAGTTTTTCCCCGCCCGCGAGCCGGAATATGCTCGGCCTCCGCTCAAGCGCGCAGCGCATCCTGGCCCTCGCCTTTCCGCATCTCTCAACCGACCGGATCGCCCGCAGGAAATGGGGCCTGTCCTGGCGTTCGACCAGGCGTCCTGAGGCCCAACCCCTCGTCTGCTCCGGCCGGCTCAACAATGCCATGCGGCTGACGGCGCTCGATGAGGCGGCGGAAGCGATCGGCCTGAAGAAAAACCAGGCTGTGGCGGAAGCGCGGGCCATCTGTCCGAAGCTCGATGTCGTCGAGGAGGATCCGGCGGCCGATCGCCGCCTGCTCGACGGCATCGCCGACTGGTGCGACCGCTATACGCCCCTGGTGGCACTCGACGGCCGTGATGGGCTGTTTCTCGATATCACCGGCTGTGCCCATCTTTTCGGCGGCGAGAAGGCGCTGCTCCAGGATATCCTGTCGCGGCTCTTCCAGATGGGGATCGATGCGCGCGGCGCCATCTCGTCCGCGCCCGGGCTTTCCTGGGCGATCTCCCGCTTCGGCAATGGCGGCGTCATTGCCGACGAAGAGATGGAGCTTGTCCTTTCGCCCCTGCCGGTTGCCGCACTGCGATTGGAGGAAGAGACCGTCGCCGCGCTGCAGAAGCTTGGCTTGAAACAGGTCGGCGATCTTATCCATGCGCCGCGTGCGCCGCTGGCGCGCCGCTTCGGAGCGCATCTGCTGTTGCGGCTCGATCAGGCGCTTGGCCTTGACGAGGAGCCGGTCTCGCCGCGCCGGCCCGTTGCCAGCCTCTCCGCCGAACGCCGCCTCGCCGAGCCTGTTCAGGCGGATGAAGACATCCTGCATCTGACCGGGCAGATCGCCCTGTCGCTGAAAACCAGCCTGGAGGAGCGTGGCACGGGTGGGCGGGCTTTCGAGCTCGTGCTGTTCCGGATCGATGGCCGGGTCTTTCGTGTCGCGGCCGGCGCCTCGCAGCCGCTGCGCGATCCCAGGCGCATCGCCGCGCTCTTTTCCGAGCGTCTTCAGGCCGTTCATGACGATCTAGAGGCCGGTTATGGTTTCGAGATCCTGCGGCTGAACGTCACGCGCCATGAAGCCTTCGATGCCGCGCAGGAGGATTTCGACGGCGCTCGGCAGAAGAATGTTTCTCTCGCGAATTTTGTGGATCGCGTCTCGGCCCGTCTGGGCGAAGATTGTCTGCAGAGTTTTCACCTGCGCGAGAGCCATGTGCCGGAACGGGCGGTGACCGCTGCTCCAGCCATCCGCACGCTGTCCTCCGGCAAGGGGCCGGAGAAGAGCGGTGTCTCCTGGTCCCGCGGCGATCGGCCGCTCCGACTGTTCCCGAGGCCGGAAGCGGTGGAGGTCTCCTTGGCGGAAGTGCCGGAGGGCCCGCCGGAAAGCTTCTGCTGGCGGCGCATGCTGCACCGCGTCTCGCGCAGCGAGGGGCCGGAGCGGCTTACCATGGAATGGTGGATCGATGGCACTGACGCCCGGGCACGGGATTATTTCCGCATCGAGGACGATACCGGCCATCGCTTCTGGCTCTACCGCGAAGGTCTCTACGGCCAGCTGCCGCCGCCGCGCTGGTTCATGCATGGGGTTTTCGCATGAACGCCATCCCTCACTTTTTCGAGATCGGCGCCCGGACGAATTTCTCCTTCCTCGAAGGGGCGTCCAAGCCGGAGGAAATGGTGACGCAGGCCGCGTTGCTGAAACTCGCGGGTCTCGGGATCGCCGACCGGAATTCGGTCGCCGGCGTTGTCCGGGCTCATGCGCAGATCCGGGCGCTGGAGGAAAACTATGAAAAGACCGTCGCGGAAAACCGGGAGCGGCGCGAAAAGGGGCAGGCGGAAGAGGAACCCGTGAAGCCGGTTCCCTTCCAGCCGGGCGCAAGGCTGGTCTTTTCCGATGGCACGCCGGATATCCTTGCCTTCCCGCAAAACAGGAGGGGCTGGGCCCATCTCTGCCGCCTGCTGAGCGCCGGAAACCTGCGAACCCGGAAGGGCTCGTGCATCCTCACCGAGGCGGACCTTGCCGAATGGGGCGACGAGATGATGCTCGCCCTCGTTGCCAGTCCCGCTTTGCTTGGCGATGCCGGTGCGCAGGAAAAGCTGGAAGACTGCCTTGCGCGCCTGAGGAAACGCTTTCGCGACAAACTCCATCTGGTGCTTTCCCCGTCCTATGATGGCCGGGATGCCGAGGTTTTCGCGCGGTTTTCCGTGCTGGCCGCCCGCAACCGCATTCCGCTGATGGCGAGCAACCAGCCGCTCTATCACCACCCCACCCGCCGTCCCCTGTCCGATATCGTCACGGCCATCCGCGAGCATGTGACGATCTGCGAGGCCGGCTTCCGGCTGGCCCCCAATGCCGAACGCTATCTCAAGGATGGGCGCGAGATGACGCGCCTGTTCCGCGATTATCCAAAGGCGGTCGCCAATACCGAAACGTTCTTCAGGAGCCTGTCCTTCTCGCTGGATGAGCTCAGCCACAATTATCCGGACGAAGGCGTCGAAGGAGAGACGCCATCGCAGACACTGGCGCGCCTGACCTGGGAAGGCGCGCGCGACCGGTATCGAAAAGGCATTCCTGACAAGGTGTCGAAGCAGATCATCTACGAGCTCAATCTTATCGCGGAGATGAAATACGAGCATTATTTCCTGACGGTGCGCAACATCGTCTATCACGCCCGCTATACGCTGAAAATCCTCTGCCAGGGGCGCGGGTCCGCCGCCAATTCCGTCATCTGTTTCTGCCTCGGCATCACGGAAGTCGACCCCACCTTTACGACGCTTCTGTTCGAGCGGTTCATTTCGACGGAGCGCAACGAGCCGCCGGATATCGATGTCGATTTCGAGCATGAGCGCCGCGAAGAGGTGATCCAGCATATCTATGAGAAATACGGTATCGAACATGCCGGCCTGACGGCGGCGGTGACGAGCTACCGTGCCCGCTCCGCCGGCCGCGAAGTGGCCAAGGCCTTCGGCCTGTCGGAAGATGTGCAATCGGCCCTTGCCAGCACGGTCTGGGGCTGGTCGGCGGCGGATCTGACGGAACGCGAGGCGAGAGCGGCCGGGCTCGATCTTTCCGATCCGACGACGACGGATGTTCTCAAATACGCGACCGAACTGATGAGCTTTCCGCGGCACCTCACCCAGCATGTCGGCGGCTTCGTCATCACGCGGGACCGTCTGGACGAGGTCATGCCGATCATGCCGACGGCCATGCCCAAGCGCTATATGGTCGAATGGGACAAGGATGATCTCGATACGATCGGCATCCTGAAAATCGACATTCTCGCTCTTGGAATGCTCACATGCCTGAGGAAAGCGTTCGACCTCCTGGAAACGCATTACGATCGGCAGATCACGCTTGGCGGCTTCGGCGACATGGCGGACGAGGCGGTCTACGCAATGATCTGCCGGGCGGACACGATCGGCGTCTTCCAGATCGAAAGCCGCGCGCAAATGAGCATGCTGCCGCGGCTGAGGCCTGAAAGATTCTACGATCTCGTCGTGGAGGTGGCGATCGTCCGGCCGGGTCCCATCCAGGGAAACATGGTTCACCCCTATCTCAAGCGGCGGGAGGATCAGCGCAACAACAGGCCCATCGACTATCAGAAGCCGGAGCTCAAGGCGGTTCTGGAAAGAACGCTGGGTGTTCCGCTCTTTCAGGAGCAGGCGATGCAGATCGCCATTACCGCGGCAGGCTTTCCTCCCGCAAAGGCCGACAGGCTGCGGCGCTCGATGGCGACGTTCAAGCGGTCGGGACAGGTCAATTCCTTCAAGAAGGACATGATCGACGGCATGGTCGGGAACGGTTACCCGCGCGACTTTGCCGAACGCTGCTTCAGCCAGATCGAAGGTTTCGGCGAATACGGCTTTCCGGAAAGCCACGCGGCGTCCTTTGCCCTGCTTGTCTACGCCTCCTCCTGGGTCAAGGCCTATTATCCTGATGTCTTCTTTGCGGCGCTTTTGAATTCGCAGCCGATGGGATTTTATGCGCCGGCGCAGCTGGTGCGCGATGCGCGCGAACATGGCGTCAAAATGCGCCCCGTCGATATCAATCATTCCAAATGGGATTGCCTTCTCGAGGATGCCGACTTCGACAGGGAGGCGATCGACCGACGCCATATGTCCATGCGGGATATCATCAGGACGAAAAGGGCGGTGCGTCTCGGCTTCCGGCAGGTCAAGGGTCTTTCCGAGGCCGACATGGTCACGCTCGTCGAACAGCGGGGCCGGGGTTATGCTTCCGTGCGCGATCTCTGGCTGCGGTCGGGGTTACAGAAGTCTGACATCGAGCGGCTGGCGGATGCCGATGCCTTCCGGTCGATCGGGCTGTCGCGACGCGAGGCGCTCTGGGCCGTGCGGGCGCTGGATGCGAAGAGTGCCGCGGAGAAACTGCCCTTGTTCGACCGCGCGGATCACGCGGATCTTCAGGTCGAGCCGGAAACCCGCCTGCCGGAAATGCTGCCGGGCGAGCAGGTGATCGAGGATTACCGCTATCTTTCCCTCTCCCTGAAGGCGCATCCCGTTTCCTTCCTGCGAAGCGATTTCGAAAAAAGGAACATTGTCAGGAACAGGGATCTGCTGACGGTGCCCAATGGGCAGCGCGTCACCATTGCCGGGCTCGTGCTGGTGCGCCAGAGACCCGGCTCCGCCAAGGGCGTGATCTTCATGACACTGGAAGACGAGACGGGTGTTGCCAATGCCATCGTCTGGAACAAGATATTCGACCGGTACCGCTCCGTGGTCATGGGCGCCCGGCTGGTGAAGATCACGGGCAAGCTCCAGAGCGAAAGCGGGGTGATCCATGTCGTGGTCGACCAGATCGAGGACATGACGTCGATGCTTGGCCTGCTGCAACGCGAGGCCCGTCATTTTGGCGTGTCGGACCGGTCAGACGAAGCCCTGCGCCCGACCGCCGACCATCGACAGAAGAAACGGACTGTAGCGGCCCATTTCGGGAAGGGCGGGAAAACGGCTCGCACCGAGATCGTCGAGACCGCCAGCGTCATGCCGAAGGGGAGGAATTTTCATTGATGCCGCCCAAAGCGGGCAGCGGTTGGAAGCGGCCTGCATAACCGCGCCCGTTCACCATTGCGGGGGCGCCAGACGGCTCAAAGCGCGTTTGTAACAAAATTTGTTCGGCATTTTTGCCACTCAAGAAATTTTGAAGACGATCGGCAAAGGCAGTTCTGCCTCGCTCCGGCAAGATTAAGTCGATGAAAATTCGATATTTTCAATCAAGTTTAGAATGACTCTAAGATTTTGGGGCGCCAACAAGGGCCGGACATTTTTGTTGACAGTAAATATCCGCTTTTGCTTTATGAAGGAATTCAGTGCGTTGCGTATCACGGGCAGGCAGGATGCTGGTTTGTAGCTGCAATTTCATCACCGACAAGGACATTGAGGAGACCATCATCGAGCTCCTCGATGAGGACTGTTGGCAGCTGATCGTCCCTGCGAAGGTTTACCACGCGATGCAAAAGCGCGGCCGTTGCTGCGGCTGTTTCCCCAATGTCGTCGACATCATCATCCGCACGACCGAGCAATATCACGCCAGCCGCCCCTCGACGGATGACCAGATATTTGATTTCATGACCCGCCTCAAACAATTCCATGAAGAAAACAGGAGAGCGGATCTTGAAAGGCGACATAAAAGTCATCGAGCGGCTTAACGAAGCCCTTTTCCTCGAACTCGGTGCGGTCAATCAGTATTGGGTTCACTATCGCCTTCTCGAGGATTGGGGCTATACGCTTCTCGCCAAGAAGGAGCGCGCCGAATCGATCGAGGAAATGCACCATGCGGACAAGCTGATCGCCCGCATCATCTTCCTCGAAGGCCACCCCAACCTGCAGACGGTCGCGCCGCTGCGCATCGGCCAGAACGTCAAGGAAGTGCTGGAAGCCGATCTTGCCGGCGAATATGACGCCCGCGCGGCCTACAAGCAGTCCCGCGACATCTGTCACGCGGCAGGCGACTATGTTTCGATGAAGCTGTTCGAAGAACTGCTGATGGACGAAGAAGGCCATATCGACTTCCTCGAAACCCAGATCGATCTCTTCAACAAGATCGGTGCCGAGAAATACGGCCAGCTCAACGCCGCGCCGGCCAACGAAGCCGAATAAGGTTCCGTCTCGCAAAGCGACCCGCTTCGGTTTCCGGAGCGGGTTTTTCAACGTCCGTCGGTCGGCTTCGATACCCGGCTCCGGCTTTTCCCGCCAGTGGTGGTCGAAGGCCCCAATGCGCCCTTTCCTGGACGGCCGCCGGATCGCACCGAGCGCCGTTGAAGATCCGCAACATGTTTGCCGTGATACCGAACGGATCAAATCCCGCGCCGACCACCGCCACAAGCAAAACGCCCCCGGCCAATGAGGACAGTCATCGGCACGTGCTGCGGTCGCAACGGCAGGTGGGGTTTGGATCTGGCGTAGAATGGCGGAGAGGGTGGGATTTGAACCCACGATACCCTTGCAGGTATGCCGCATTTCGAGTGCGGTGCATTCGACCACTCTGCCACCTCTCCGGATGTTTTGGTCGGCGCTGTCAGCGCGAGGCGGTTCATAGCGGCAGTTTGGCGGGATGACAAGGGGTAGGGGCAAGGAATATTTGACGAATTCGTGACGCCTACCTTGACAGTTTTCCCGGCTTCCATTAATTCGCGCAATCGAAGTGGTGTGGCATGTCCTCACCGCGCCGGGTGTCTATTGCGCCCGTTCACCGGCAAGGTCCTGAGGCCTTGTCATGTCCGACTGGCAAAAAGACGGCCCCGTTTTCTTGAAGCGGAGAGCCGGAACGAACATGAAAGGATAAAAAATGTTCGCAGTCATCAAGACCGGCGGTAAACAGTACCGCGTGGCCGCCAACGATGTCGTCACGATCGAAAAGCTCGACGGCGTAGCAGGCGACAAGATTGAATTCACCGAGATCCTGATGGTCGGCGTCGGCGCAGACGCAACCATCGGCGCTCCGTTTGTCGAAGGTGCCGTTGTCAGCGCCGAAGTTGTGGAACAGGGTCGCGCCAAGAAGGTCATCGCCTTCAAGAAGCGTCGCCGCCAGAACTCGAAGCGCACCCGCGGTCATCGCCAGCATCAGACGACCGTCCGCATCCTGGACATCGCTGCCGCCGGCAAGGCGAAGAAGGCTTCCAAGAAGTCCGAAACCGCCGCCGAAGCTGCAAACTGAGACACGGATCTAAGGTTTAAAGGAGAACACCAATGGCACACAAAAAAGCTGGCGGTTCGTCGCGCAACGGTCGTGATTCCGAGTCCAAGCGCCTTGGCGTGAAGAAGTTCGGCGGCGAAGTCGTCGTTCCGGGCAACATCATTCTGCGTCAGCGCGGAACCCAGTGGCATCCGGGCGCCAATGTCGGCCTCGGCAAGGATCACACGATTTTTGCGCTTACGGCGGGCAACGTGAACTTCCGTACGAAGGCCAATGGCCGCGTGTACGTGTCTGTAATGCCGAAAGCCGAAGCAGCGGAATAAGCCGGTAGCGCTCTAAAACAGCCGGCGTCTCATCGACCCGGCTGACCGCACCTGGTTCAGACCAAGATCAAAAGGGGAGATGGGGCAAGACCCAACTCCCCTTTTTCACGTCTTGGAGGACTGACCATGCAGAGCGAATTGTTGAGGGAGAGCCAATCGCGGTCTCCCCGGGAAGATTCCCTGGAATCTTCTCAGGAGAGGCTAAGGCCTCAGCGGTCAAGGACCGATTGCCCGATATTGTTATCGCCCCGGCTCGTTTTGCGCGCGCCGCATGAAGACGATATCGACGCCCTTGCCCATCTTGCCAACAACGCCAATATCGCCACCATGGTCTCGCGCATGCCGCACCCGTACACGGTGGCCGATGCCGCGGATTTCGTACGCCGTACGAAGACGGGCGCGATTGGCAAGTGCGTCTATGCGATTACCAAAGCGGATAATGGCGCATTCCTGGGTTGCTGCGGTATCGAGCCGCATCCCGACGGCAAGACGGCGGAGCTCGGCTATTGGCTGGGCGAGCCCTACTGGAACAAGGGTTATGCCACCGAAGCAGCGCAGGCGCTGACCGACATGGCCTTCCGCACCCGCGACATCGACCAGATCGATGCGCGCTGCCGGGTCATGAACGTCGCCTCGCGGCGGGTCATCCAGAAATGCGGCTTCCAGTTCCAGGGATCAGGCATGGTCGGCAGCCTGGCGCTCGGCGGCATGATGTCGGTCGAATGGTACCGGCTCGACCGCAAGACCTGGATGTCGCTCAGAAGCTGGGGAGGTCTGAGATGACCGCTCATTTGCGTGAACGGCCGAAGGTTGCGGCCCGTCCCGATCCAGGCCACTGCCCGGTCATCGAGACCGCGCGGCTGACCCTGCGTCCGCACCGGCTCTCCGATGCGGACGCAGTGGCGCAATCGCTTGGCGACTACCAGGTCTCGCGCATGCTGGCGCGCGTGCCCGTGCCGTACCATCGGCAGGATGCGCTCGACTGGCTGGTGCGCCAGACGGCAGGCCTCAGCGGCGACTGGGCGCTGGCGATCACCACCGGCGACGATGTCCATATCGGCTGCGTCGGCATCGAGCTGCGTCACGGCCAGTGGCATCTGGGCTACTGGCTGAACCGCTATTACTGGGGCCGCGGCTATGCCAGCGAAGCGGTTCATGCGGCGGTCGAGCGGTTCTTCCAGCGCATGCCCGGCACCGTGCTTCATTCCGGCGTGTTTGCCGACAATGCGGGCTCGCTGAAACTGCAGACGAAGCTCGGTTTCGAGATCACCGGCTGCGCCCAGATATACGCGCTCGCCCGTAATGGCCTGGTGAGCCATATCGAAACCCGGATCACGGCAGGCGACCTGCACAGGCCGTGACATGAGATGAAAAGCCCGCGGCAGCGATGCCGCGGGCTTTTTGCCGTCATGCAAGTTCGAAACCGACGGGCAGATGATCGGAGCCGGCCGCGTCGAAATCGATCCAGGCATCCTTCAATCGCGGCACGAGCCCGCTACTCAGGAAACAATAGTCGAGATGCATGCGCTTGTCATGATCGGCGGGATCGATCCAGCTGTAGCTGTCCGGCGTCAGCCGGCCGAGATGCGCCAGCGCATCGACCGGGTTTTCAACGCGCAGCGAGCGTCCGTAGAAGGCGTCGCGCGTGCCGGCCATCGCGCAATATTCGGGGCTCTCCGGCACCATGTTGAAATCGCCCATCAGGACGAAATCCTCCGGATGCGGCAGCTCGTCGAAACCGAAATCGGCGCCGCCGGTCATGGCGCCGCCTTCGATGCCATAGGAAAGCGCCCTGGCCTTCAGGTGGGAAATCTGGGCGATGCGTTCGGCGGGATAGACATGGTCGAGATGCACCGAATAGACGCGCAGTGGACCGCTTGGCGTATCGATCAGCGCTTCGGTTGCACCCCGCTGCAGGTTGATCGGCGAGATCGTGCGGGTGCGCGGCAGGGGCAGGAGGCGCGTGGACAGGATCGGGAAGCGCGACAGGATCATGTTGCCGAACTGGAAGCGCCGGTCGACGGCGCGGCCGTTTTCGATCGCCGATCCGGCATCGATCTCGCAGGCCGGCCAGAAGGTAGAGAAGTATTGCGGCTTGAGGTCGCGGAAAATCGCGACGAGATCGGCATTGCCGTTGCGATGAAAATTCCGCGTCACTTCCTGCAGCGCGATGATGTCGGCACCTTCGAGACTTCTGGCAATGCGCTCAGGATCAAAACGCCCGTCGAGACCGACGCCGTACTGGATATTGTAGCTCAAAAACTTCACGATATTCTTTGACCTCCGGGGTAAGCGCCTATATCGATGGCGGCAAATACGGCAGGCAAATACACAAAACAGATGGCAGTGCGATGAAATTTCTCGACGAAGCAAAAGTCTATATCCGCTCCGGCGATGGCGGGGCTGGCGCTGTGTCCTTCCGGCGCGAGAAATTCATCGAGTTCGGCGGTCCCGACGGCGGTGATGGCGGCCGCGGCGGCGATGTCTGGGTGGAGGCCGTCAACGGCTTGAACACGCTGATCGATTTCCGCTTCCAGCAGCATTTCAAGGGTGGCACCGGCATTCACGGAATGGGCCGCAACCGCACGGGCGCCGGCGGCGCCGATGTGACGCTGAAGGTGCCGGTCGGCACGCAGATCTTCGAGGAAGACAGCGAGACGCTGATCATCGACATGATCGCCGAGGGTCAGCGCTTCCGGCTGGCGGCCGGCGGCAATGGCGGCTTCGGCAATGCGCATTTCAAGTCCGCGACCAACCAGGCGCCGAGCTGGGCCAATCCGGGTCTGGAGGGCGAGGAAAAAACCATCTGGCTGCGGCTGAAGCTGATCGCCGATGCCGGCCTCGTCGGCCTGCCGAATGCCGGAAAGTCGACGTTTCTGGCAACGACGACACGCGCCCGGCCGAAGATCGCCAACTATCCGTTCACAACGCTGCATCCGAACCTCGGCGTCGCGACGATCGACGGCCGCGAATTCATCCTGGCCGATATTCCCGGCCTGATCGAGGGCGCCCATGACGGTGTCGGCCTCGGCGACCGCTTCCTCGGCCATGTCGAACGCACGCGCGTGCTCCTCCATCTCGTCTCGGCCCAGGAAGAGGATGTCGCCAAGGCCTACAAGACCGTCAAGCATGAGCTCGAGGCCTATGGTGGCGAGCTCACCGACAAGCCGGAAATCGTCGCCTTGTCGCAGATCGACGTGCTCGATCCAGACGAGCTGAAGAAAAAACAGAAGGCGCTCGGCAAGGCGAGCGGGCAGACGCCGCTGCTCCTGTCGGCCGTCGTCGGCACCGGCATGACCGATACGCTGCGGGCGCTGCGCGACGTCATCGTCCGCGCTCAGACCTACGGGGACGAAGACTGATATGGCCACGACGCGCAAACCGCTGGAAAAATACCGCCGGATTGTGATCAAGATCGGCTCGGCCCTGCTCGTCGACCGCAAGAGCGGCCTGAAGAGGGCATGGCTGAACGCCATGTGCGCCGACATCGCCGCGCTGCGGGCCAAGGGCGTCGACGTTCTCGTCGTCTCCTCGGGTGCCATTGCGCTCGGCCGTTCGGTGCTCGATCTCGCCCCCGGCGTGCTGAAGCTCGAGGAAAGCCAGGCGGCCGCGGCCGTCGGTCAGATCGCGCTCGCCCGCGCTTGGTCGGAAAGCCTATCGACCGGCGAGATCGTCGCCGGCCAGATCCTGCTGACGCTCGGCGATACCGAAGAGCGCCGCCGCTATCTCAATGCCCGCGCGACGATCAACCAGCTCCTCAAGATGGGCGCCGTGCCGATCATCAACGAGAACGACACGGTCGCCACCACCGAAATCCGCTATGGCGACAACGACCGGCTGGCAGCCCGCGTCGCGACGATGACCGGCGCCGACCTGCTCGTCCTTCTCTCCGACATCGACGGCCTCTATACGGCGCCGCCGCATCTCGATCCCGATGCGCGTTTCCTCGAAACCATCGCGGAAATCACCCCGGAGATCGAGGCGATGGCGGGCGGTGCGGCATCCGAGCTGTCGCGCGGCGGCATGCGCACCAAGATCGATGCCGGCAAGATCGCGACCGGTGCCGGTTGTGCCATGATCATCGCCTCCGGCAAAGCCGATCATCCGCTGTCGGCCATCGGCGCCGGTGCCCGTTCCTCCTGGTTCGCGCCGTCGCGATCGCCGGTCACGGCGCGGAAAACCTGGATTGCCGGACAATTGTTGCCGGCCGGCAACCTGATCATCGACGCAGGCGCCGAAACCGCCCTGCGCTCCGGCAAGAGCCTGCTTCCGGCCGGCGTCCGCCAGGTCACCGGTTCCTTCAGCCGCGGCGATACGATCGCCATCATCGGTGCCGAGGGCCGTGAGGTCGCCCGTGGGCTCGCCGGCTACGACGCCGACGAAGCGCGGCAGATCGCCGGCAAGAAATCGGCTGAAATCGCCGTTATTCTGGGATACGCGGGCCGCGCGGCAATGGTGCATCGTGACGACATGGTGATGACGGCCCCGGCAAAACGGGACATGGATGCGGCAAGGAGCGACGCGCATGCTTGACGACGTGCGGAAAAAGGAAATCCAGGAACTGATGGCGGTGATCGGCAGGCAGGCCCTTGCCGCCAGCCGGCCGCTTGCCACCGCTTCCGCCGAACGCAAGCATGCCGCCCTGGTCAGCATGGCGAGCAACATCGTGGCCCGCAAGGACGATATCCTTGCCGCCAACGCGCTCGACCTGGAGCATGCCCGCGAAACCGGCGTTGCCGCCTCGTTCCTCGATCGCCTGACGCTGTCGGAAGGCCGTGTTCTCGACATGGCCAACGCGATCCGGGCGATTGCCGAGCTTCCGGACCCGGTCGGCGACGTCATCGCCGAATGGGACCGCCCGAACGGACTGCATATCGAGCGCGTCCGCACGCCGCTCGGCGTGATCGGCGTCATTTATGAAAGCCGCCCCAATGTGACGGCGGATGCCGGCGCGCTCTGCCTCAAGGCCGGCAATGCGGTCATCCTGCGCGGCGGGTCCGACAGCCTGCATTCATCGCAGGCTATTCATGCCTGCCTGGTGCAGGGCCTGAAGGATGCCGGCCTTCCGCAGCATGCGATCCAGATGGTGCCGGTGGCCGATCGTTCCGCCGTCGGCGCCATGTTGACCGGTCTTGGCGGCACGATCGACGTCATCGTTCCGCGCGGCGGCAAGAGCCTCGTGGCCCGCGTGCAGAACGAGGCGCGCGTGCCTGTCTTTGCCCATCTCGAAGGCCTGTGCCATGTCTATGTCGATGCTTCGGCCGACCTGGAAATGGCAATGAAGATCGTCGTCAACGCCAAGATGCGCCGTACCGGCATCTGCGGCTCGGCCGAGACGCTGCTGATCGACCGCAAGGCGAAAGACAAATTCGTCGCGCCCCTTATTGCCGCGCTGCGCGATGCCGGCTGCGAAGTCCGCGCCAGCGAAGACATCCGCGCCCTCGTTCCGGACCTGATTGCGGCGACGGAAGAGGACTGGGCGACCGAATATCTCGATGCGATCATCTCGGTGACGCTGGTCGATGGCATCGATGGCGCCGTCGATCATATCGCCACCTGGTCTTCATCCCATACGGAAGCGGTGATTGCCGAGGATCCGGCCGTCGTCGAGCGCTTCTTCTGCGAAGTCGATTCGGCCATCCTCTTGCACAATGCTTCGACACAGTTTGCCGATGGCGGCGAGTTCGGCATGGGCGGCGAGATCGGCATCGCCACCGGCAAGATGCATGCGCGGGGGCCGGTCGGCGTCGAGCAGCTTACCTCGTTCAAATACAGGGTGCGCGGCACCGGACAGGTGCGGCCTTAAGTGCATCCAGTGCAGCCTGACAGGGTCGATCCGTTCTACTTGAAGATGCCGCATGTGGAGAGCGGCATGACGGTCGGCCTGTTCGGCGGCTCGTTCAATCCGCCGCATGATGGCCATGTGCTGGTCGCCGATATCGCGCTCAGGCGGCTTGGTCTCGATCAGCTCTGGTGGATGGTGACACCCGGCAACCCGTTGAAGAACCGCAACCATCTCGCTCCGCTCGCCGAGCGGATCAGCCTCAGCGAGGCGATCACCCATGACCCCCGCATCAAGGTGACCGCGTTCGAGCAGTCGCTGGGGCAAAGCTACACGGCCCGCACGCTGGAGAAAATCCGCGAACGCAACCGCGACATCCGTTTCGTGTGGGTCATGGGTGCCGATAACCTGAAAAACTTCCATCTCTGGCAGGACTGGCAGAAAATCGCCCGCACCTATCCCATCGCCGTCATCGATCGGCCGGGCGACACGCTGTCCTATCTGTCCTCGAAGATGGCGAGGACTTTCGATTATGCACGCGTCGACGAAGCCCATGCCGCAAGCCTCGCCTGGCGCAAGGCGCCGGCCTGGACCTTCATCCACGGACCACGCTCGCCGCTGAGTTCGACGGCGCTTAGGGCGAAATCATGAACAATGATTAACCGTCATTTACTTCTCACGTCTTGAAACGTTAAGGCATTGGTGCCTACATTTACTGTAGCGGTTCGACCGACATTCGAATCGTGGTGCCTGTTCTGTTCAACTGGAAAGGAAAGACCCTGACAACAGTACACGCGAAGGGAAATGTCACACGCATTTTCCCGCAAAGCCCGGATCGCAGCGACGAAGTCGCTGCCCGTGCTCTTCACCTGGTCCTCAACAGTCTCGAGGACTCGAAAGCAGAAGATATCGTCACCATCAACATTGCCGGAAAATCGGCGCTGGGAGACTACATGGTCGTCGTCTCCGGGCGGTCGAGCAGGCATGTCATGGCGATTGCCGATCACCTGATGACCGACCTGAAGGACGAAGGCCATGGCAATGCCCGCGTCGAAGGCCTGGAAACCGGTGACTGGGTGCTGATCGACAGCGGTGACATCATCATCCACGTATTCCGTCCGGAAATCCGCGAGTTCTACAACATCGAAAAGATGTGGGCCGCGCCGGATATGGAAGACGGCAGATTGCACTAGGCGCCGGGCTGCCTTCACAAGGCGGCAGGTGAGAGTGGAAATTTTGGATCCTGTGATGGTCGCGCAGGTGAAACCATCTGGTTGCGGCCGGTAGCAGAACGGAATCGCGGCACCGGCGTTTCGCCGGAGAAAATCGACTGCGTGTTCAGGCGGCCATCACGGAAAAGCCTGCATGACTGTCGGCGCGCCGAAACATCGAGGAAATGACATGCGGGTTGGTCTTTTTGCCGTCGGGCGCCTCAAGGCCGGCCCGGAGAAAGATCTTGCGGCCCGCTATCTCGACCGCTTTTCCAAGGCGGGACCGGCGATCGGCCTCGAACTGTCCCGGGTCACCGAAGTCCCGGAGAGCCGCGCCTCGAGCGCCGAGACGCGCAAGCGCGAAGAAGCGGCCCTGCTTGAAAAATCCCTCCCCGATACCAGCCTTCTCATCCTGCTTGACGAGCGCGGCAAGGCGCTGGATTCGGAAGGTTTCGCCGCCCTCATCGGCGCGTTCCGCGACAGCGGTAAACGCGACCTGATGCTGGCGATCGGCGGTGCCGACGGGCTCGACCCCTCGCTGCACGGCAAGGCGGATGCCGTCATCTGCCTTGGCAAGATGACCTGGCCGCACCAGCTGGTGCGCATCCTGATCGCCGAACAGCTCTACCGCGCCGTTACCATTCTTTCCGGCCATCCCTATCACAGGGTCTAGGCCCAACCGCCCGCCATGCGGATGTCGCATTTGCCGGGGATGGCTGTTGGCGGCGACGGCCAAATCAGCGTAGGGTTTTGCTCGGACAGGTGGCTGACAGCGAATGGCAGAATGACGACAGGGTTGAAGAGGCGGGGAAACAAGGGGCAGCCGGCACATGTCGGGTGGCTCAGTCTCCGCGCGAGCCTGTTGACCGTCGGGCTCCTGCTTGCCGCCGACGCAGCCGCGCAGACCGCCGAAACGACGGATCGGGTCTCCCCGGCCGCTGCCGGACAGGTGCCCGCGCAGGCCGATCCTGTCGCCGATCTCGCACTCAGGCGTGACAGTACCCGCAGCGAACTGGACGCCCTGTCGAAAACCATAACCCTTTCGAATGACCGGGCAGCCGAGCTGCAGGCCGGCATCGCGGAGCTTGAAAAGACCAGCGAGTCACTGAGAGCGGCGATCGTCGATTCGGCGAACAAGCGCAAGGCGCTGGAACAGCAGATCGTCGACGGTGAAGAGAAGCTGACCGCGCTGCGGACGAAGCAGGATGCCGTTCACACGTCGTTGCGCGCCCGGCGCAGCGTGCTGGCCGAGGTGCTGGCGGCGCTGCAGCGGATGGGGCGCAATCCGCCGCCCGCCCTGCTCGTCACGCCCGAAGATGCGCTTGCCTCCGTTCGCAGCGCCATCCTGCTCGGTGCCGTCGTTCCCGGCATCCGCCATGAGACGGAAGACCTGGTCGCCGACCTGCAGGCCCTTGCGGGCCTCAGCAAGGAAATCACCGCGCAGAAAAAGGCGCTCGGCGACGACATGGCATCCCGGCTCGAGGAAGAGCGGCGCATGAACATGCTGATAGCCGAAAAGCAGAAACTGAAACAGCGCAGCGCCACCGAGCTGGCCGCCGAGCGCCACAAGGCCGAACAACTGGCTGCACAGGCGACCAGCCTCGAAGGCCTGATCGGCTCGATCGAGAGCGAGATCGCCTCGGTGCGCGACGCCGCGGCCAAGGCCAAGGCCGAAGAGGAAAACCGCAGGCGGATGTCGGAAGAACAGCGGGCCCAAGCCCGCGAACTGGCCAACAGCGCTACGCCCGACAAAAACCGCATTGCGCCTGCATATGCATTTTCGGACCTGCAAAAGAAGCTCGCATTGCCGGTGGCCGGCTCGATCCTGCGCCGGTTCGGCGACGCGGACGGCACAGGGCATTCGCTTCAGGGCATGATGCTCGAAACCAATGCGGGAGCCTTGGTGACGGCGCCTTCCGATGGATGGATCGTCTTTGCCGGAACGTTTCGCAGTTACGGCCAGATGATCATCCTCAATCCCGGCGACGGTTACCATATCGTCCTGTCCGGGCTTGAAGACGTCACGGTGCAGCAGGGGCAGTTCGTCGTTGCCGGCGAGCCGCTCGGCACCATGGGTAACAAAAGAGTGGCAAGTGCTACCGCATTGGCGCTGGAAACCGAACGCCCAACGCTTTACATTGAATTCAGGAAAGACGGAAAACCGGTCGATTCCCGACCGTGGTGGACCGCAGCAGACACCGGAAAGGCACGCAATGATTCGTAGAACGTCACTTGTTCTGGTCGGGGCACTCATGGGTGCAGCGGCCACGGGCGTTGTATATTCCTCCATCGTCCCGGCGGTCGCGGCCAACGCGTCCACCTATCGTGAACTGTCGATCTTCGGCGATGTCTTCGAACGGGTCCGCGCGCAATATGTGACGCCACCGCAGGACGACAAGCTGATCGAGAATGCCATCAACGGCATGCTCTCCTCGCTCGATCCGCATTCCAGCTACATGAATTCCACCGACGCCGAAGACATGCGCACCCAGACCAAGGGTGAATTCGGCGGTCTCGGTATCGAAGTCACCATGGAAGACGATCTCGTCAAGGTGACCAGCCCGATCGACGACACGCCCGCCGCCAAGGCAGGCGTTCTTGCCGGCGACTTCATTTCGAAGATCGACGGGCAGGACGTGCGCGGCCTCAAGCTCGAGGAAGCCGTCGACAAGATGCGCGGCGCCGTCGGCAAGCCGATCAAGCTGACCATCCTGCGCAAGGGTGCTGAAAAGCCGATCGAACTGACGATTATCCGCGACATCATCGCAGTGCGTGCGGTCAAGTTCCGCGTCGAGGGCGATGTCGGCTACCTGCGGGTGATTTCCTTCACCGAAAAAACCTATGACGACCTGAAGAACGGCATCGAGAAGATCAAGGCCCAGGTCCCGGCCGACAAGCTGAAGGGCTATGTGCTCGACCTGCGCCTCAACCCGGGCGGCCTGCTCGACCAGGCGATCAACGTCTCCGATGCCTTCCTGGAACGTGGTGAAGTAGTCTCCACTCGCGGCCGCAATCCGGACGAAACCCGCCGCTTCAATGCGACGGCGGGCGACCTCACGGACGGCAAGCCGGTGATCGTGCTCGTCAACGGCGGCTCTGCTTCGGCCTCGGAAATCGTCGCCGGCGCCCTGCAGGACCTGAAGCGCGCCACCGTTCTCGGCACGCGCTCCTTCGGCAAGGGCTCGGTCCAGACGATCATCCCGCTCGGCGATGCCGGCGCGCTGCGCCTGACCACCGCGCTCTATTACACGCCGTCCGGCAAGTCGATCCAGGGCACCGGCATCTCGCCGGACATCAAGGTCGAACAGCCGCTGCCGCCGGAACTGCTCGGCAAGGTCGAAACGACGAGCGAATCCAGCCTGCGTGGCCATATCAAGGGCCAGAACGAAAGCGAGGAAGGCTCCGGCTCCGTCGCTTACGTGCCGCCGGAAGCCAAGGACGACCTGCAGCTGAATTATGCACTCGACCTGCTGCGCGGCAAGAAGTCGGACCCGGCCTTCCCGGCCAATCCGGAAAAGGCCGAACTGAAGCAGTAAGCCTCTCATCCGTGTGTTGCGGATTCCGATAAACATCTCGCCGCCTGGCTCCGGCCGGGCGGCGGTTTCGATTCTTGAACCAGCGGCCTGCCAAGCTTTCCGCCCCTCGCAACCCAGATCGACAGAGGCCCTCTTGGGAACAGACCTCAACGCTCCTCTTGGTCAGAACCGCAAGGCGCGCCCTTCCAAACCGCAAAAATCCGCCTTTTCTCCCGGCCGCGTCCTTCTTGGCGTTGGCGCGGCAGCGCTGATTGGCGTCTCCGCATGGACCGTGCTGCGGCCGACCGGCCTGATCGAACCGACGCCCGCAGCGGAAACGGTGGCCGATGCCGCGAATACGGCTGAAAAGCCGGAAAACGGTGCAACCGCGACCGGCAGACTGACGAAGCCACAGACGAGCGGGGCGCTTTCCGGCGCGCATGTCAAGGAAACGCTGACGAATGACGGCTCGGTCGTCACCACATTCTCGCCCAAGCAGCGCGACGGAGATGGCCCTGCCTTCATCGAGGTGGGGCGAACCAAGGGGCAGGATCCGCGCATGACCGCCTTCCCGAACGATGCCCTGCTGGAGGATGCGCCGGAGGGCCGCCTGCCGATCACCGGTCCGGATGGCCTGCGGCCGATGGATCAATATGCGCGGCCGTGGTCGGGCGCGCGCGGCACGCGCATCGCGCTGGTCGTCGGCGGTCTCGGACTGAGCCAGACCGGCACGCAAAACGCGTTGCGCCAGCTTCCACCCGAAATCACCATGGCCTTTGCGGCCAGCGGCAACAGCCTGGAGCGCTGGATGCAGGAAGCCCGGCGCAAAGGCCATGAAATCCTGCTGCAGGTGCCGTTCGAGCCGTTCGATTACCCGGACAACAATCCTGGCCCCCATACGCTGCGCGTCGGGCTGGATGCCAAGAAGAATCTGTCCGAGCTGCACTCGTCTCTCGCCAGGATCACCAATTATACCGGCATCATGAATTTCCTCGGCGGCCGGTTCCTGTCGGATGCCGATGCGCTTGAGCCGGTGATGCGCGACATCGGCCGGCGCGGCCTGCTTTTTCTCGACGATGGCACCTCGGCCCAATCATTGACGGGCACGCTTGCCGAAACGATCGGCGTGCCGCACGGGTTTGCCGACATGGTCGTCGACACCGAGCTCGACCGGACCGCCATCCTCAAAAAGCTCGACGAACTCGAGCGCATCGCCCGCCGCAATGGCAGCGCCATCGGCGTCGCCTCGGCCTTTGACGAGAGCGTCGAGGCAATTTCCCAATGGGCCGACGAGGCGGGCACCCGCGGCATCGAATTCGTCGGCGTCTCGGCGCTCGTCAAGGATCCGCAACAACAATAGCGTAAGCCTGCGAGACGGGCGAAATCCGCACCGGGCCTCATCGGCGCGCGAAAACATGATCAGCAAGGAACACTCGGATGAGCAAGGACAAGTCGAAACCGGTCAAGGCGGAAGATCTTCCCTATCGCCCCTGTGTCGGCATCATGGTGCTGAACAAGAACGGTTTGGTCTGGGTCGGACGGCGCATTCCGGTCGGCAACTCCGAGTATGACGGCTCCGCCCAGCTCTGGCAGATGCCGCAGGGCGGCATCGACAAACATGAGGACCCGCTGAAGGCGGCCTACCGCGAGCTTTATGAGGAAACCGGCATGCGCTCCGTCTCGCTGCTTGCCGAAGCGCCGGACTGGATCAACTACGACCTGCCCGACCACCTGATCGGCATCGGCCTCAAGGGCAAATATCGCGGCCAGACCCAGCGCTGGTTCGCCTTCCGCTTCGAGGGTGACGAGTCCGAAATCGCCATCAACCCGCCGCCGGGCGATCACGAGCCGGAATTCGACGAATGGGCGTGGAAACCGATGCACGAACTGCCGGGACTGATCGTCGCATTCAAGCGCAAGGTCTACGAGGATGTCGTGACGGCTTTCCAGCATCTGGCTGGGTAGGTGGCAGATGCCGACAGCGACGTTGGCACCAGGTGATGACATCGCCAACATGGCCGCGGAAATTTCATGGGCCGCCTGGCGATTGCCTTTGGTGAGCATCGGGGCGACAATCTTCGGCGTGGCCTCGCGCGAGCCGCCATGCCTGCTATCAATGGAGACAATCATGAAGCTCCGGTCTTTTGTCACTGCGGTCGCAATAACACTTTCGATTTTGACGGTTTCTGGATGTCAGAGCGGGCCGAGCTACGATAGCCGCCCCGCGGACTACGGGTCTGGCGGAGGCAACTCAGGCTACTAGTCGGACGACAGCCGCCGGATGGATCTCAGCTGCGCGCCGGCTGACCAGCGTCCTCGCGGCCGAAATGGTCTTCCAGGCGATGCCAGCTCTGATCCATGGCGAAGGCCGGCGAAAAATAGGGAATGGCGATGTGCCCGAAGAAAAGGGACAGCTGCCGTTCCGCGGTCTCTTCGGCCAGGCCGGCAATTTGCTGGCTGTAGATGACCGAGACAAGTCCGGTGCGATCGGCGCCCGACTTGCAGTGGACAAGGATGGGCTTGGGCGCATCCTTGAGGAGGGCGACCAGTCGATCCGCCTCATCCGGCGTCAGCTGCTTGGACGCCGACATGGGAAAATCGATATGGGTCAGGCCAAGGCGCTTGGCGGTGGCGATTTCGCGATTGTACCACCCTTTATTTTCGCTTGCGCCGCGCAGATTGACCACCGTTTTGACACCATAGTTTCTGGCATAGAATTCAAGCTGGGACGCCGACGGCTGAGCCGAACGGTAGAGTTCGCCCGGGATGACGGTATGGAAGTTTCCGCTGAGCTGCAGAAAGGCGAGATAGACCCCAAACCCCGCCATCACGATAATTGCCGCCGAAAGAAAGCGGGCGATCGATGTTTTCAGCCGTCCTGAGCGCATTGGGCACGTTGCCGCCTCCGTGAAGACGGTCCCCTGACAATTCCGGTGTCAGGGGCGTGCCCAACGAAACTGACACGAAGCTGAATGCCTGCGCGGCAGATCGATGCCTGTCATTCTTTCAAAGGCGCGCGAATGCTGTGCCAGATCGTTTTAGGGGCGATCGCTCACTGCATCGTATAGAGGTCGACGGTGAAATACTTGTCGTTGATCGCCTTGTAGGTTCCGTCGGCGCGAATGTCGGCCAGTGCCTTGTTCAGCTTTTCGCGCAGATCATTGTCATCCTGGCGCACGGCGATGCCGACGCCTTCGCCGACGAATTTCGGATCGGTGATCGGTGTGCCGATCAGCTCGCAGCATTTGCCGTCATCGTTCTTGCTCACCCAGTCGAGCATGGGCAGCATGTCGCCGACCTGCATGTCGAGGCGGCCGTTGACCATGTCGAGATTGGCTTCGTCCTGCGTCGGGTAGAGCTTGATCTCCGCGTCCGGATAGGTTGCGGCGATAAAATCGGCCTGCGTCGTGCCGGACTGCGCGCCGATCACCTTGCCCTTCAGCGCCTCATTGGTGAACGTTGTGATGCCGGCGCCCTTCGGTGCCACATGGGTCATGGCGGCGAGGTAATAGGGGTCGGTGAAGGATACCTGTTTCTTGCGCTCCTCGGTGATGAACATCGAGGCGATGATCAGGTCGTATTTCCTGGCGATCAGGCCGGGAATGATGCCATCCCAATCCTGCGCCACCACTTCGCACTCGACCTGCATCTTGGCGCAGAGCGCAAGGCCGATATCGACGTCGAAGCCGCCGATTTTGCCGGCGGAATCGACGAAATTGAACGGCGGATAGGCGCCCTCCGTGCCGATCTTCAACGTTTCGGTCGCCGTCGCCGATGTTGCGGAAAAAGCGGCGGCACAGGCGAGCACCAGTGCAATTATTTTCTGTCTCATTTCTTCAGTTCCCCTTTTGCGCACCGTTCTTCGATGCTTCACGGAACTGTAAGGCTGACGATTGCATAAACGAAATAGATAGTGACAATAGCTGGTATAAATCAGCTTGATCGTGTTGCGTCCTGTAACACGAGGAGGAAGCGTTAGAATGTCGGCGGTGTGTTGATCCACAACAGCACCGTCTCGCCGTCATGCCGGTTCGACCAGGCGTGATGCCGCCGGCTGTCGAAATACAGTGAATCGCCGGCGTTCAGGTCATGGAACTGATCGGAATCGAGCACGAACTCCACCCGTCCCGACAGCACATAGACGAACTCCTCGCCTTCATGCTTGTAGGCGCCTTCGCTGGAAGCGCCGGGTTCGAGCACGAAACGATGGCAATCCATCTGGTTGCGGCCTTCGGCGAGGAGCTGAACCGTCACGCCCGGCGTCGTGCGCGGCCAGATTCGCCATTCGCCGGAGCGGACCAGCGCCCGGACCTCCGGCTCGTCCTCGCCGGACAGGCTGGAGACCGTCGTTCCGAAATATTCGGCAAGATTGTGCAGCACTGCGACGGAAACACCCTGTGAGGTGCGCTCCAGCGTCGAGAGTACGGATGCCGCAATGCCGATATCGCCGGCCACCTGCTCGAGCGTCTTGCCGGCTGCATGACGCAGGCTCCTGAGCTTGCGTCCAACCTGCGATACCGGATTGGCATCTGCGGCGGCAGTGGCGTCATCGGTCTCGCCGGCTTTCGCCTCAAGCGCTTCGCGAATGGCTGCCGGATTGAGGCCGCGCTCGGCGCGGAACCAGGAGACGCGCTTCAACTGGGCGACGTCGCTCTCGCTATATTGCCGGTGTCCGGTGACGGAGCGCTCCGGCACCACCAGCCCCTGCGTCTCCCAGAGCCGCAACGTCGAGGCCGAGACGCCGGCAAGCCGGGCCGCCTCCGCCACCTTGTATCGAACGGGGATGGCGTCGCTCATGGGCCACCACTGGAAATTCTCATGCCGTCAATGTTCCAGATCGCGAAACAGGTCTTCGCCGCTGTCCAGATGGCGCGAACCGCGCTCGCCGGCCTGCACCGGATCGCCGTTCGGCACCTTCAGTTCGAACGGCAGACGCTTTTCTTCGGCAATGCGCAGCATCAGGAGACGAATGGCGTCGGAAACCGAAAGGCCCATGGCGTCCAGCGCCGCAACCGCCTTCTGTTTCGTTGCGGAATCGATGCGGGCACGGATAATGGCATCAGCAGTCATCGGCATCATTCTCCTATTGCTACGCGTTACACTGATGCGGCGCCAACCCCGAAGACAGGCCAATCGGGCATCGCTGCGAAAATTCTAAGTGTTCGAACTATCAGAAAAATATTCGTCCAATGCTCCACGCATCAATGTAGCCACACATGCCGCTGGGTGACAAGAAAAAGCATCACAAACAGTGTATTTGTGATCACCATATTTAATTTGCAAACTTACAGAAAAAATGTAGGATTTGCAAAATTATCCCTCACACCTCAGGATGACGACCGTGACCAGTTTGACCGATCGCAAGAATGCAGCCATTTCCCGCGGCGTTGGCATGAGCACGCAGATTTACGCGGACCGGGCGGAAAATTCCGAAATCTGGGACAAGGAAGGCAATCGCTATATCGATTTTGCCGCCGGCATCGCCGTGGTCAACACCGGCCACCGTCATCCCCGCATCGTCGAGGCCGTCAAGGCGCAGATCGACCGCTTCACTCACACTTGCCATCAGGTCGTACCCTACGAAAGCTACGTTCACCTCGCCGAGCGCCTGAATGCGCTGACCCCCGGCAATTTCGCCAAGAAGACGATCTTCGTCACCACCGGTGCGGAAGCCGTCGAAAATGCCGTCAAGATCGCCCGCGCCGCCACCGGCCGCCAGGCCATCATCGCCTTCGGCGGCGGCTTCCATGGCCGCACCTTCATGGGCATGGCGCTGACCGGCAAGGTCGTGCCCTACAAGGTCGGCTTCGGCGCAATGCCGGGCGACGTCTTCCATGCCCCCTTCCCGATCGAGCTGCACGGCGTCAGCGTCGAGCAGTCGATTGCCGCCCTGAAGAAGCTGTTCGCCGCGGATGTCGATCCGGGCCGCGTTGCCGCCATCATCCTCGAGCCTGTCCAGGGGGAAGGCGGCTTCTATGCGGCGCCTGCATCCTTCATGCGCGCCCTTCGCGAGATCTGCGACCAGCACGGCATTCTCCTGATCGCCGACGAAGTGCAGACCGGCTTTGCCCGCACCGGCAAGCTGTTTGCCATGGAGCACCATGACGTGGCGCCCGACCTGATGACCATGGCAAAGAGCCTTGCCGGCGGCTTTCCGCTTGCCGCGGTCACCGGCCGTGCGGAAATCATGGATGCGCCCGCACCGGGCGGGCTCGGCGGCACCTATGGCGGCAATCCGATCGGCATTGCAGCCGCGCACGCCGTTCTCGATGTCATCGAGGACGAAAAGCTCTGCGAGCGCGCCGAGCAGCTCGGCAACCGCCTCAAGCAGCGTCTTGCGGCCATTCGCGAGCAGGCTCCGGAAATCGTCGACATCCGCGGCCCGGGCTTCATGAACGCCGTCGAGTTCAACGATGCGAAGACCAACCTGCCGAGCGCGGATTTTGCCAATCGCGTGCGCCTGATCGCCCTGGAAAAGGGGTTGATCCTCTTGACCTGCGGCGTCCACAGCAATGTCATCCGTTTCCTCGCGCCGATCACCATCCAGGACAATGTCTTCGCCGAGGCGCTCGACATCCTCGAAGCGTCGATCATGGCAGCGCGAGCCTGACGCGGACGGTCTGTGATTGAAAATCCCATCGGGCAGCCGTTCTCCCGCTGCCCGATGGACCAAGCCGCGTTTATCGGCTATCGGCATCGTCGCGCGACGACATATGCCGCCCCGCGCCCTTGATGCGTGGACCGCCAGAAAGGATCACCGATGATCTTTACCGAGACGCTGATCGCCCATGTGAAGGAGCCGCATTTGCTCGGGCTGGTCAACGCGGCCGGAGCGGCCACGGCAAAGACCTTCGACGTGCATAATCCGTCCAACGGAGCGCTGCTCGCGACCTTGCCCGATATGGGTGTGGCGGAAACACGAACCGCGATCGACGCGGCCTACGCGGCCCAGTTTCCCTGGGCGGAACGCCCGGCCGGCGACCGCAGTGCGATTCTCCGCCGCTGGCATGATCTCGTCATTGCCCATCTCGATGATCTTTCGGCAATCCTGACCGCGGAAATGGGTAAACCGCTGCCCGAATCCCGTTCCGAACTGCAGCACGCGGCGGCCTATATCGAATGGTATGCGGAAGAGGCCAAGCGCATCTACGGCGAGACCATTCCCGCACCTTCGACTGACCGCCGCATGCTGGTGATCAAACAGCCCGTCGGCGTCGTCGGCACGATCACGCCCTGGAACTTTCCGGCCTCGATGGTCGCGCGCAAGATATCGCCGGCGCTTGCCGTCGGCTGCACGGTCATCTTGAAGCCTGCGGAACAGACGCCGCTCGTCGCGCTTGCCATGCACGCGCTGGCGATCCGCGCCGGCTTTCCGAAGGGGGTCTTCAACCTTATCCTCGCTTCCGAAGGCGATGCGATCGGCCGCGAACTCTGTGCCAATCCCAGGGTGCGCAAGATCAGCTTCACCGGCTCGACCGAGGTCGGCCGCATCCTGATGCGGCAATGCTCCGACCAGATCAAGAAAATCAGCCTCGAACTCGGCGGCAGCGCGCCCTTCATCGTCTTCGACGACGCCGACATCGATGCCGCCGTCGACGGTGCCATCCAGGCGAAATACCGCAATGCCGGCCAGACCTGCACCTCGGCGAACCGCATCTACGTTCAGAGCGGGGTCCATGACGAATTCGCCCGCAAGCTGGCGGCGCAGGTCGGCAAGCTTACGGTTGGCGACGGCTTTTCGCCCGGTGTCACGATCGGCCCGCTGATCGACGACCGGGCGATCGAGAAGGTCGAGGCGCATGTGAACGATGCGACCGCGAAGGGGGCATTGCTTCTGTGCGGCGGAAAGCGCGTCTCCGGCGCCTTTTTCGAGCCGACCGTGCTGTCCAACGTCGACAAGAGCATGCTGGTCGCCTGCGACGAAACCTTCGGCCCCGTGGCGCCGATCATTCGCTTCGAGACGATGGAAGACGTCATCCTGCAGGCCAACGACACGATCTATGGCCTTGCCGCCTATTTCTACGCGACGGAACTGAAAAAGGTCTGGCGCGTCGCCGAGGCGCTGGAATACGGCATGATCGGCATCAACACCGGCCGCATGTCTTCCGAAGCCGCCCCTTTCGGCGGCCTCAAACAATCCGGCATCGGCCGCGAAGGCTCCCGCCATGGCGCGGAGGACTATCTGGAGATGAAATATCTTTGCATGGGGAATATTTGAGGCGACCGCACATTTGGGGTGGTCGCAATCAAGTGTCCTCGTCGGTCCAGGGGCGTCGCCTCGGAATATATTCCAAATCCGGCTGGCTGCCGCCAAGCTCCGCCAACCTCGTTGAGGCTTCATGCTGTATGAGTGATTTCAACGCGTGCCGGATGACCGCCGATTTCTTCGTAAGTCCTGTAGGCCTGCGCTTCGGCAAACATTTCATCGTCCAGAACGACTGTGATCCGCATAACCCAATCCCCAAAGAGAGACGTAGTCTACCAGGGAACAATCCCTAGCTGAATGCATCCGGCCGCATCCCGATCTCTGCCAAGACCTCCTGCGTATGCTCGCCCAGCCGTGGGGCGCCGTGGTCCAGCGCAAGGTCTGCGGCCGAAAACGTGATGGGTGTGCGCACGCCCGGCGCCGTTCCCGCGGCGGCTCCGGTATGCGGCGTATCGATCCGCATGCCGCGGTGAATGATCTGCGGATCGGAAAACACATCCGCCACCGTATTGATCGGCCCGCCGGGCACACCGGCTGCTTCCAGCGTGGCAAGCAGCGCGTCGCGGCTAAACGTTGCCGTCCGCGCGGCCAGTTCCGGCGTCAGGCTGTCGCGATGTTTCACACGGGCCGCATTGGTCAGATAGCGTGGATCGGTTGCCAGCTCATCCACCCCCAGCAGCTGACAGAACTTGACGAATTGCCGGTCATTGCCGACGGCAACGATCAGATGGCCGTCGGAGACGGGAAAGACCTGATAGGGCGCGATGTTCGGATGCGCATTGCCGAGCCGGCGGGGCGATTTTCCGGAGACGAGGAAATTCAGCGCCTGGTTGGCGAGAACACCGGTCATGCTGTCGAACAGCGCCATATCGATCTGCTGGCCTTCGCCGGTGCGTTCGCGCATGTGAAGCGCCGCCTGGACCGCAATGACGCCATAGAGCCCGGTGAATATATCGGCAAAGGCGACACCGATCTTCTGCGGCTCGCCTTCCGGATCGCCGGTGAGGTCCATGATGCCGCTCATGCCCTGGATGATATAGTCGTAGCCGGCGCGGTGCGCATAGGGGCCGTCCTGGCCGAAGCCGGTGACCGAGCAATAGATCAGCCGCGGGTTGATCTTCTTCAGGCTCTCATAGTCGAGCCCGTATTTCGCCAGGCCGCCGACCTTGAAATTCTCCAGAAGCACGTCCGACTGCGCCGCCAGCCGGCGCACCGCCTCCTGCCCTTCTTCGGTGGTGAAGTCGAGAACGACCGAGCGCTTGCCGCGGTTGCAGGCGTGGAAATAGGCGGCATCGAGATGATCGCCGCCATCGCCCTCGACGAAGGGCGGCCCCCAGGTGCGGGTATCATCGCCTGCCGGGCTTTCCACCTTGACGACGTCGGCGCCGAGATCGGCGAGCGTCTGGCCGATCCACGGCCCGGCGAGGATGCGGGCCAGTTCGAGAACCTTCAGTCCCTTGAGCGGCGTTTCCATGGCGGCGCTCAGAAGAAGGCCTGCAGCCCGGTCTGGGCGCGGCCGAGGATCAGGGCATGCACGTCGTGGGTGCCTTCATAGGTGTTGACCGTTTCGAGGTTCACCATGTGGCGCATCACCTGATAGTCCTCGGAAATGCCATTGCCGCCATGCATGTCGCGGGCGGCGCGGGCGATGTCCAGGGCCTTGCCGCAATTGTTGCGCTTGACGATCGAGATCATTTCCGGCGCCATGCGGCCGGCATCCATCAACTGGCCAACCCGCAGCGAGGCCTGAAGGCCAAGGGTAATTTCCGTCTGCATGTCGGCAAGCTTCTTCTGGAAAAGCTGCGTCTGCGCCAGCGGCCGGCCGAACTGCTTGCGGTCGAGGCCATATTGCCGCGCCGCATGCCAGCAGAATTCCGCCGAACCGAGCACTCCCCAGGAAATGCCGTAGCGGGCGCGGTTGAGGCAGCCGAACGGCCCCTTCAGCCCCTCGACATCCGGCAGCAGCGCCTCCTCGCCGACCTCGACGTTGTCGAGCACGATTTCGCCGGTGATCGAGGCGCGCAGCGACAGCTTGCCACCAATCTTCGGCGCGCTCAGTCCCTTCGTGCCCTTTTCCAGCACGAAGCCGCGGATGGCGTTGCCATGCACTTCTGATTTCGCCCAGACGACGAAAACGTTGGCGATCGGCGCGTTGGAAATCCACATCTTCGAGCCAATGAGCCGGTAACCGCCGTCGGTCTTCACCGCCCGTGTCTTCATGCCGCCCGGATCGGAACCGGCATCCGGCTCGGTCAGGCCGAAGCAACCGATCCATTCGCCGCTGATCAGCTTCGGCAGATATTTTTGGCGCTGCGCCTCGGAGCCGTAGGCGTGGATCGGATAGATCACCAGAGAGGATTGCACGCTCATCATCGAGCGATAACCGGAATCGACCCGTTCGACCTCGCGGGCAACCAGGCCGTAGGCGATATAGGAGGCACCGACGCCGCCATAGGTATCCGGCACCGTAACGCCGAGCAGGCCGAGTTCGCCCATCTCGCGGAAGATCGAGGGATCGGTCGCTTCATTGCGATAGGCCTCGATCACGCGCGGCTGCAGCTTTTCCTGGGCATAGGCGCGCGCCGTATCGCGGATCATCCGCTCGTCTTCGGAAAGCTGCTCCTCCAGCAGAAAGGGATCATCCCATTGGAATTCCTGTCTAGCCATGCCGTCCTCCCTTCGCTTTCCTTCTTGAAACGGTTATGGCAAGCCAGAGGGAACGATACAAACGAAAATGCCGCACTGCCTCATGCGCCCCGGGAATGCTGGACACGCCGGCTTGCCAGCGGGTCATCATCCTGAATATCGTAGAGAAACGCCGTGCGGGATCTCCATGCAAGACAATCGCCTCGAACGCTTCGCCCATAATCTCGACTGGAACCTGTTGCGCACCTTTGTCGTGTTGGTCGAGGAGGGCAGCATTACCGCCGCCGCCAACCGGCTGCTCCTGCAGCAGCCGGCGGTCAGCATGGCGCTGAAGCGGCTGGAACAAACCGTCGGCCAGAAGCTGATCGACCGCCGCCCCGGGCGCTTCGACCTGACGGAAGCCGGCGAGAAGCTGCACCGCCAATGCAGGGATATCTTCGCTGCCGTCGTCCGGCTGCCCAACGCGCTGGAGAAGGCTGGCGAGGAGGTGACGGGCCATGTCAGCATTCATTCGGTCAGCCATGTGCACAATCCCGCCTGGGACAGCCGTCTTGAAGGTTTCTTCCGTGCGTACCCGAAGGTCACGATCAGCGTCACCGTTGAAACGACGGTCAGCGTCATCAGCGCCGTCGAGCGCAACATCGCCACGATCGGCCTCAGCGACGGCAATATTCCGGAGGGCCTGACCAAGGCTTTCCACATTCGCGAGCAGTATGCGCTCTATTGCGGCCGCGGCCACAGGCTGTTCGGCGTCAACGATGCTACGCTGAACGACCTGCGCGGCGATCCTTTTATCGCCTTCATCGCAGACGTTCTCGGCGGGCAGCACATGAACGCCATAACGGCGGTGCGCGCCATGGGTTCCTTCGGCCAGCAGGTTCGCGCCGTCTCCTGCAATGTCGAAGAGGTCATTCGCCTGATCGCCGCCAATACCGGTATCGGCATGCTGCCCTGCCATCTGGCAGCACCGGGGCTGGCGGCCGGCAGGCTCTGGCAGTTGCCGCCCTACGATCTGCTGCCGACGACGGATGTTTTTCGCATTTCAAATCCCAATACCATTCTCAACCCGGCCGAGGCGGCCTTTCTCAAATATGTCGAGGACGTCGAGCCGCTGGATCATAGCGTCGAGCATCAATGAATCTTATAGTCGCCTTTGCCGTTATAAATTTGAACGGTGGTAAAGAGACCCATAAGGTCTTCGCACCAAAGGCGCAAAACAAGAGCCGGCAGAGAATTCTTCCGGAGAGCTGCGCCGATCAAGGGGCGGAGCACATCCCATGCAGACTTTCGACGTGGCGATCATCGGCGGCGGCATCGCCGGCCTCTCGCTTGCCTATTTCCTCAGCCCGCATCGTTCGGTCGTCGTTCTGGAGCGCGAAACGGCGCTCGGCTATCACAGCACCGGCCGCTCCGCCGCCGAATTCGTGCTGCGCTACAACGCGGATGAAGTCTGCGCGCTGGCGACGATCGCCAAGGATTTCTTCGACAACCCGCCGGATGGCTTTTCCGACATCCCGCTTTTGAAGCAGCGCGGTGGCGTAATGGTCGCCAATGCGGAAAAGACCGCGCGGCTGGCAGAGGTTTTTCGCGCCGAGCTCGCCTTCACGCCGGAACTCGAACCGCTGGAAGGGGAGGAATTGCTGCAGCGGGCGCCGATCCTGAAACCCGGCTATGCGGCGGCCGCCTTCTACGATCCGAATTTCTGGGACATCGAGGTCGAAAGCCTGCTGCAGGGCTATGTCAAAGGCGCGCGGCGCTATGGCACGGAAATCCGCGAGCGCCACGATGTCGTTTCAGCGCGGCATGACGGGAGCGCCTGGGTCATCGAGACCTCGTCGGGCACCGTGCGGGCAAGGATTGCCGTCGACGCGGCGGGCGGCTGGGCCGATCCGATGGCGGAAATCTTCGGCGTAAAGGCGCTCGGTATCGTTCCGCACCGCCGCACGGCCGTTACCGTCGACCTGCCCGAAGGGATCGACGTATCGAACCTGCCGGCGATCACCGAGATCGACGAGGATTTCTACATGAAGCCCGATGCCGGCCGGCTTTTGGCTTCGCCTGCCGACGCGACCCCTTGTGAACCGGGCGACGTGCAGCCGGAGGAAATCGACATCGCCTGGGCGGCGCACTACGTCGAGGAAGCGACCCTCATCCCGGTCCGCCGCGTCGCCAAGAGCTGGGCCGGCATGCGCAGCTTTTCACCCGACAGGCTGCCGGTTGTCGGCCTTGCTGCCGATTGCCCGGATTTCTTCTGGCTGGCCGGCCAGGGCGGCTACGGCATCCTGACCTCACCGGCCCTCGGCGCCTTGGCGGCGAGCCTCCTGACCGGCGGCGCCCAGCCGGAAGGCTTCGAGGTGCGGGCACTCGACCCGCAACACTTCAGCCCGGCGAGATTCCGGAGCTAAAAGCTTGCCAAACCACCTGCCCGCCCTTTCGCCGGAGCGGCAAATTCACAAACCTCGGAACGATTGCCGGACGCGACCGTTGTAAGCGCGAACCCTCCCTTATGATTTCAGAAGGAGCCGGCGAAATGCCTTTCATCGACAAATCGAAAATCCTCATCCTCGCGACCCATGGCTATGAGCGTTCGGAACTGCGCGTGCCGTTGGACGAACTGAAGAAGCGTGGCGCGCAGGTGAAGGTCGCATCCGTCAAGAAGGAGCCGATCAAGAGCTGGGACAACAAGAACTGGGGCGACACGGTCGATGTCGATCTCCTGGCCAAGGACGTGAATATCGATGATTTCGACGCGCTGATCCTGCCCGGTGGTCAGATCAATCCGGACATCTTGCGCCATGACGAGGACGCCATGCGCGTCGTCCGGGAATTCGTCAGATCCGGCAAGGTGGTGGCGGCCATCTGCCATGCGCCGTGGCTGCTGATCGAGGCGGATGCGGTGCGCGGCCGCAAGGCGACCTCCTATGTTTCCATCAAGACCGACATGAAAAATGCCGGAGCTCACTGGTCGGATGAGCCCGTCGTCACCGACAAGGGCATCATCACCTCCCGCAACCCGGGCGATCTTCAGCCCTTCGTCAACAAGATCATCGAGGAAATCGAAGAAGGCCGCCACGAAACGCGCGCCGCCTGAACACTGCGACGAGAAACAAGGCAATGGCCGATGGGCGTCTTTCCGCTTAGAGAGAAAAGCGGCCGTAACGGCCATTGCTGTAGACGAGCGAGTGACCGTCACCGGCAACGATCGAGACGACGCGGCCAAGAATGATGGCGTGGCTGTGCCGCTCGATCAGCTCGTCGACCTCGCAGTCGATGCCGGCCAGCGCGCCGCGCAGAACGGAAGCGCCGCTGGCAAGCGTGAACCATTCGGCCCCGTCATACCGCTCGGCGCCTTTCAGTCCGCCCTTGCCGGCGAAGCGGTCGGCAACGTCCTGCTGCTCGGCGGAGAGGATATTGACGCAGAAATGGCCATAGCGGCTGATCACCGGCCAGCTGGAAGAGCCGCGGTTGATATTGACGATCATCGTCGGCGGATCGACGGAAAGCGCCGTCGCCGATGTCACGGTCGCGCCCGTTCGCTCGTCGCCGACACCGGCGGTGATGACGGATACGCCGCCCGACATCCGCCGCATGGCCGCTTTCAGCGCGTCCTGATCAGCCACATGCTCGAAGGGCTGTTCCCGTGTCGAGGCGACCCGGTCGATCGAATTTCGCAAGGCAAGGTTCATGCGCGTCCACTCTTTTGCCGTTTCGTCCAGTGGATTTACGCACGGAAAGCCCGGTTTTCTCAAGCAAAGAACGCCCGCACACGCCCCCGAAGCCGGATCGATTTTTCAATCATCATTAAATTTATAGATTATATTATTTTCCCGCAGGCACGGGATTTTGCGACAGTGATGTGCTGCCGAAATGCAGCCTTCAGCAATAAGGCACGATTTTCATAGACTATTGACAGCTTCCTCAATTGTGGCAGGATTGTGTTAACAGCCGTTAACACATCCAAGGGAACAGCGGAGAACGAATGTTTTATCACGGTGGAATGACACTCGGTTACCTGACGCCGCCGGCCAAGCCGGAAAAGACTGTTCGCGTCGAAATATCGGCGCGCAAGGACCGGGAGGAAGCCATCGACATCGAGCAGCAACGCGATCAGGAACTGAGCCGCGCGTTCCTCACGCCCTGGCATCTTTTCTACTGACCTTCCCGCTCATTCCCGGCCTCATTCCGGCTGCGCAGCCGATGAAGCAGACCCACTCCGGCCGTTGGTGGCAATGCTGGAATACATGCCGGTGGTGCGGAACTCCGTCGGGCTCGCGCCGAAATAGCGTCTGAATACCTTGGCAAAATAGTTCGGATCCTCGAAGCCGGACATGATCGCCACTTCCTTCACCGATAGGTCCGCGGCCTTCGTCAGAAGCTTGGTCGCCCGCTGCAGGCGCTTGCGCAGCACGAACTCGGCCGGCGGCATACCCTCGCTCGCCGCAAAGACCCGGGAGAAGTGTGCCCGACTAAGGCCAGAAACATCCGCCAGTTTCTCGACCGGAAGCGGATGCTCGAGATTGGCGATGATGTGATCGATGACGTGCTGCATCGTCCGGTATTCCTGGCTGAACACCGGATGTGCGCCGAAGACGTCGTCGTAAAGTGCCATCGCCGCCTCGTAGGCGATGGCCGAGGCGCTGCCCGGCGCGTCGGCGCCGCCGGAAATCAGCCGCAGGCTGCAATCGGCCAGATGCTCGATCGTCTCCGGCTTGAGATTGAGGATCGGCCCGGTGGTCGAGAGAATGGCCTTGTGGATGCGCAGGGCCTCCTCGCCGTTCATCGAAATCCAGAAGAACTCCCAGCGGCCGTTCTGTTCGAGCCAGTAGCGATGGTTGTGCGGCACGAGCACGAGCAATGTCTCACCCTCGCGAACCCGGTAGTTGCGGCTCTCGTAGCGAAGATTGCCTGCGCCCGCGATCGTGTGCTGCAGCACGGTGAACGGCGTCTGGCCCCGTTTTCGGCCGTCCCAGTCATAGCTCGGATCGGTGCGGACCTCGTAGCCCGTGCTGGTCGGCATGGTGTGCAGGTTGTGGCGCCCGCGGGGCAGCGAAACCGTCCGCATGACGGGGCCATTCTCGATCAACTGTTTCAGCACAGAATTACCCATGAAAGCACAATACCTCTCTGGCGATGAAGAGTATTATACGCATAATGCACCTCAACAAAGCAAGATGACCGGGTTGGAGCGGCATCGACAGGGAGAGCTGGGAGGATAAAAGCGCCGGAGCGCTCCTTTTTCCCGTGCATTGATTTTACCCTGTCCGTTTTTTTCCGGCCGAATGACCAGCGACGAGGACAGCATGAGCAGCTTCAAGATTGCCATAATAGGCGCCGGCAGTGTCGGCTTCACCAAGAAACTCTTCACCGACATTCTCTGCGTGCCGGAGTTCCGCGACGTGGAATTCGCGCTCACGGACGTCAGCGAGCACAATCTCGGCATGATCAAGTCGATCCTCGACAAGATCGTCGAATCCAACAACCTGCCTGCCAAGGTGACGGCGTCGACCGACCGTCGCGAGGCAATCGCCGGTGCGCGCTATATCATCAGCTGCGTGCGCGTCGGCGGCCTCGACGCTTATGCCGACGATATCCGCATCCCGCTGAAATACGGCGTCGACCAGTGTGTCGGCGATACGATCTGCGCCGGCGGCATTCTTTACGGCCAGCGCAACATCCCGGTTATCCTCGATTTCTGCAAGGACATCCGCGAACTCGCCGAACCCGGCGCGAAGTTCCTCAACTACGCAAACCCGATGGCGATGAACACCTGGGCCGCACTTGAATATGGCAAGGTCGATACGATCGGTCTTTGCCATGGCGTCCAGCACGGCGGCGAACAGATCGCCGAGATCCTCGGCGCCAAGGATGGCGAACTCGACTACATCTGCTCGGGCATCAACCACCAGACCTGGTTCGTCGATGTGCGTCTCAAGGGCCGCAGAATAGGCAAGGACGAGCTCGTCGCCGCCTTCGAGGCGCACCCGGTCTTCTCTCAGCAGGAAAAGCTCAGAATCGACGTTCTGAAGCGTTTCGGCGTCTATTCCACCGAAAGCAACGGCCACCTGTCGGAATACCTGCCCTGGTACCGCAAACGGCCGGAGGAAATTACCCGCTGGATCGATATGTCCGACTGGATCCATGGCGAAACCGGCGGCTACCTGCGCTATTCGACCGAGACCCGCAACTGGTTCGAGACCGAATTCCCGCAGTTCCTCAAGGATGCCGAAAAGCCGATCGACCCGGCCCGCCGCTCCAACGAGCATGCCAGCCACATCCTCGAGGCGCTGGAAACCGGGCGCGTCTATCGCGGCCACTTCAACGTCAAGAACAACGGCGTCATCACCAACCTGCCGTCGGACGCGGTCATCGAATCGCCCGGCTTCGTCGATCGCTTCGGCATCAACATGGTCGCCGGCATCACGCTTCCGGAAGCCTGCGCCGCCACCTGCATTTCCTCGATCAACGTCCAGCGCATGTCTGTCCATGCCGCCATCACCGGCGATATCGATCTTCTGAAACTGGCCGTGCTTCATGATCCGCTGGTCGGCGCGATCTGCACCCCGGAGGAGGTCTGGCAGATGGTCGACGAAATGGTCGTCGCCCAGGCGCAGTGGCTGCCGCAATATGCCCATGCCGTTCCGGCCGCCAAGGAGCGCTTGAGCAAGGCAACCGTCAAGACCCGCGAGTGGAACGGTGTCGCCCGCCGCGAAGTCCGTTCGGTCGAGGAGCTGCGCGCCGAAAAGGAAGCAACGAAGCTGAAAGCGGCAAGCTGAACGGTTTCAGCGCGATATGCGAGGCCCGTTTTCCTGAGGAGGAGGCAGGTCTGGGAGTGGGCAATCCGTTGCCCGCTCTCTTCCGGCAGACGGCATGACGCCGTCCCGTCGGGTGCTAGTAGGAGGAGAGCCGCCCATACCGGGCAGGCCTGAAGCATGAGGGAGAAACAACGACAATGAAACGCTTTCGCCATCTGAAGACGACCACCGCCCTTCTCTTGGGCGTGTCGGCATTCGCCGTAACGGCCTGGGCTTCCGAGCCGACCGTCGTGCCCGAGCAGCCACCATTCCCGGCGCAGGGCAAGATCACCTATGTACCGCGCGATTCGATCGTCGAATTCAAGGCGCTGCCGGAATATCACGAGCCCGACTGGGTTACCGAGAAATTCGTCAAGACCGGCAAGCTGCCGCCGGTGGCCGAGCGGCTGCCGAAGGAGCCGATGGTCTTCAAGACCGGCAACATGCCAGACGGCATCGGCGTCTATGGCGACACGATGCGTCACGTCATCGGCGGCCGTCCGGAAGGCTGGAACTATTCGGCCGGCCAGACGCAAGGCTGGGGCGGCATCGATATCGGCATTTCCGAATGCCTGACCCGCACGGCGCCACTTTATCAGGTCGAGGCGAGCGACGTCGAACCCTTGCCCAATCTGGCGAAGAGCTGGGACTGGTCGGAAGACGGCCACAAGCTGACCATGCATCTGATCGAAGGCGCGAAATGGTCGGACGGCGTGCCGTTCAGCTCCGAAGACGTGATGTTCTACTGGGAGGACAATGTCGTCGATCCCAATGTGTCGCCACTCAATGGAGCAACCCCCGAAACCTTCGGCGAAGGCACGACGCTGAAAGCCATTGACGCCAACACCGTCGAATGGACGTTCAAGGAAGCCTTCCCCCGCCAATATCTCTATGCCATGGCTTACGGCACGTTCTGCCCCGGTCCGGCGCATATCCTGAAAACCAAGCATCCCAAATACAACAAGGATGTGACCTACGACCAGTACAAGAACGGCTTCCCGGCCGAATACATGAACATCCCCGTCATGGGTGCCTGGGTCCCGGTCTCGTACCGGCCGGACGACATCATCGTCCTGCGCCGGAATCCCTATTACTGGAAGGTCGACGAGCAGGGCCACCAACTGCCCTACCTCAACGAGATGCACTACAAGCTATCGACGTGGGCAGACCGCGACGTGCAGGCGATCGCCGGTTCCGGTGACTTCTCCAACCTCGAGCAACCGGAAAACTTCGTTGAATCGCTCAAGCGCGCTGCGTCCGACGCGGCACCGGCACGCCTTGCCTTCGGCGCCCGCCTGATCGGCTACAATCTGCGCATGAATCTCTCCGCGAACGGCTGGGGCGACCCCGATGCCCGCGGCAAGGCCGTGCGCGAACTCAATCGCAACGAGGACTTCCGCAAGGCGGTCACCATGGCGCTCGACCGCAAGAAGATCGGCGAATCGCTGGTCAAGGGTCCGTTCACGGCGATCTATCCCGGCGGCTTGTCGTCGGGCACGAGTTTCTACGACCGCCAGTCGACCGTTTACTATCCCTTCGATCTCGAAGGCGCAAAGGCGCTTCTCGAAAAAGCCGGTCTGAAGGACACGGATGGCAACGGTTTCGTGAACTTCCCAGCCGGAACGGAAGGCGGTCAAGACGTTCAGATCGTGCTCTTGAGCAATGGCGACTACGGCACCGACCGCAACCTTGCGGAAGGCGTGATCGGCCAGATGGAGCATCTCGGCTTGAAGGTGACGCTCAACGCGCTCGACGGCACCAAGAAGGACAACGCCCACTATGCCGGCCAGTTCGACTGGACGATCCGCCGCAACGATCCGGAGCTGACATCCGTGGTGCAGAACACCACCCAGCTCGCTCCGACGGGGCCTCGCACCAGCTGGCATCATCGCGCCGGCACGGACGGCACGGTTGACCTCCTGCCCTATGAGAAGGAACTCGTCGACATCGTCAGCAAGTTCATCGCTTCGAACGACAACACCGAGCGTACCGAACTGATGAAGCAGTATCAGAAGGTCGCAACGGAGAATGTCGATACGGTCGGCCTCACCGAATATCCGGGCGCCCTGATCATCAACAAGCGCTTCTCGAACATTCCGGTCGGTGCTCCGATCTTCATGTTCAACTGGGCCGAGGATACGATCGTCCGCGAACGGGTCTTCGTCGCTGCCGACAAGCAGGGAGATTACGAACTCTTCCCGCAGCAGCTTCCGGGCAAGCCGGGCGAAAACGGACCGATCAACTGATCCCTCGTTGAGCTTGCTCCGGCCGCCGATCGCGGCCGGAGCAGACCCCCGAACACACAAGAGAACCCAACAGCCATGTTCCGATTTCTACTTGTGCGCATCGCATCCGCCATCCCGGTGCTCTTCGTATTGAGCGTCGTGACCTTCGCGATCATCCAGGCGCCGCCGGGCGACTACAGCGACTATATCCGCTCGCAAATGATCAACCAGGGCGGCGCCTCCTTCGAGGAAGCCGACGCCCAGGCACAGGCCTACAGGATCGCCAACGGCCTCGATAAGCCGCTGCCCCTGCAATACGTCAACTGGATCACGGGCATCGTCACGCGCGGCGATTTCGGCCATAGCCTGTTCTACAACAAGCCGGTGGCCGAGGTTGTCGGCGAACGCCTGCCCCGCACGCTGGCGCTGGCGCTCGTCTGCCATATCCTTGCCTCGGTGATCGGCATCACCTTCGGTATTCTCGCCGCCACCCGGCAATATTCCTGGGTCGATAGCCTGCTATCCGGCATTTCGTTCCTCGGCATGACGGTGCCGCGCTTCCTGATGGCGCTGATCATCGTCTACATCATGGTGTTCCATTTCAACGTCACCGAGATCAACAGTTTCCACTCGGCCCGCTACGGCGGCGCGCCCTGGTCCTGGGACAAGTTCGTCGATCTCCTGAAACATGTCTGGCCGGTGATCGCCATCGCCACCTTCGGCGGCCTCGCCTACAATATGCGGGTGATGCGCGGCAATCTGCTCGACACGCTGAACGCCCAGTATGTCGAGACCGCGCGGGCCAAGGGCCTGAGTGAACGCGCCGTCATCCTGCGCCATGCCGTCCCGAACGCACTGCATCCGCTGGTCATGTACCAGGGCGTCGTGCTGCCTTACATGCTGACCGGCGAGATCGAGACGGCGATCATCTTTGCTCTGCCGACCGTCGGCCCGGCCATCGTCGGCTCGATGTGGGTGGGCGACGTCTATGTCACCGCCACCTTCATGCTGGTCCTGTCCGCAACACTCATCGTCGGCAACATCATCGCCGACATGCTTTTGGCCATGCTCGATCCTCGGGTTCGCCTTGGAGGTGCGCACGCATGAAAGCCGACGTTGAAAACACCATCACCGTGCCGGTGGCGGCACCGCATCACGGCAACGAAACGTATCGGGCCCTCGTCTGGCGCCGGCTGAAGCGGTCCTGGACCGGCATGATCGGGCTGATCCTCGTTTGCCTCCTGATGATCATGACGATCTTCGCCGAGTTCTTTTCGCCCGTCGATCCGAAGCTGACAGGCGTTGGCTTTGCGCCACCGCAGACGATCAGCATCACTGATCAGGAGGGCAATCTCGTCTGGCCACGCACCTATCAGGTCGGCGAGGGCACCGAGCTCGACCCGATCACGTTCCAGCCGATCATCGGTCCAGACTACGCCAACCCGAAAAACCTTGGCTTCTTCGTCAAGGGCTTCAGCTACCGGCTTCTCGGCCTGATCCCCACCGACCGGCACTTCTTCGGCGCCGTCGACGGCACGCCGGTCAATTTCCTCGGCACCGACAAGTTCGGCCGCGATGTGCTGTCGCGCATCTTCTACGGCTCCCGCGTCTCGCTGATGATTGCGTTGACGGTGGTCTTCATCGTCACGGTCGTCGGCACCACGGTCGGCATGGTGTCGGGCTATTTCGGCGGCCGCTTCGACAACTGGATGCAGCGCTTCGTCGAACTCGTGCTCGCCTTTCCGCAATTGCCTCTTTACCTGGCGCTGACCTCGCTCATCCCGGTAACGGCGCCGACCAACGTCTTCCTCGCCTTCGTCATCGTCGTCATGTCGGCGCTCGGCTGGGCGCAGATGTCGCGCGAAGTGCGTGGCAAGACCTTGGCCCTGGCTCGGATCGACTATGTCCGCGCGGCGATGGCGATCGGCGCCACAGACCGGCGCATCATCTTCCAGCACATCTTTCCCAACGTCATGAGCCATGTGATCGTCTCGGTAACGTTGGCGATCCCGAGCGTCGTGCTGCTTGAATCCTTCCTCGGCTTCCTCGGCTTCGCGGTAAAGCCGCCGCTGATCTCCTGGGGGCTGATGCTGCAGGACACCTCGACCTATTCCGTCATCGGATCCTACCCCTGGATCCTTTCCCCCGTGGCCTTCGTGCTCGTTACCGTCTTTGCGTTCAATGCGCTTGGCGATGGCCTGCGCGACGCCGTCGACCCATACTGAGGAGACGACCCATGGCACTTGTGGACATCAGCACTTTGGCTCCCGAACAACGGCACGATCATGCCGCTGCCGTCGGCACGCCCATCATCGACGCCCGCCATGTGGGCGTGAAATTCAAGGTCGAGCATGGCACGGTCGATGCCGTCAAGGACGTCTCCTTCCAGCTCTACCGCGGCGAAACGATCGCCGTCGTCGGCGAGTCCGGCTCGGGAAAATCGGTGACGGCCCGCACCGTCATGGGCCTGCTGACCAAGCGCGCCACCGTGTCGGATCGCTCCAGCATCGCCTATGACGGCCGGAACGTCCTGAAATTCTCCGATCGCCAGCGCCGGGCGCTGCGCGGCGACCGCATCTCGATGATCTTCCAGGAGCCGATGAGCTCGCTGAACCCGGTCTATACCATCGGCGCCCAGATCATTGAGGCGATCCGGGTGCACCAGAAGATGAGCCGCAAACAGGCGATGGAGCGGACGCTGGAGCTCCTGCGCCAGGTGCAGATTCCCGATCCGGAATCCCGCCTCAACCAGTATCCGCACCAGCTCTCCGGCGGCCAGCGCCAGCGCATCATGATCGCCATGGCGCTTGCCAACAGCCCGGATGTGCTGATTGCCGACGAGCCGACGACGGCGCTCGACGTCACTGTCCAGGCGCAGATCCTCAACCTCATCCGCGACCTGCAGAAGACGCTCGGCATGGCGGTGATCCTGATCACCCACGACCTGACCGTCGTCCGGCAGTTCTCCGACTATGTTTATGTCATGCAGAACGGCGAGGTGAAGGAACACAATACCACCGTGGCGCTGTTCCAGAACCCGCAACACCCCTATACCCGCCACCTGCTCAACTCCGAGCCGAAGGGCAATGCCAACCCGCTGCCGGTCGATTCCGCCGCCATCCTCGAAGGCCGAAACGTCCGCGTTTCCTTCATGCTGAAGGCTGGCGGCTTCTTCAAGCCGCAGCTGAAGGAGCTGGTCGCCGTCGACAGCCTCAGCCTCAAGCTGCACCGCCACGAGACGCTTGGCCTCGTCGGCGAATCCGGTTCGGGAAAGACGACGTTCGGTCAGGCCCTGGTCAAGCTTCTGAAGGCGGAGGGCGGCGAGATCCTGTTCGACGGCCAGCCGATCCAGGACAAGACCCGCGACGAGATGCGGCCGCTGCGCTCGCGCATGCAGATCGTCTTCCAGGACCCGTTCTCGTCGCTCAATCCGCGCATGTCGGTCGGCCAGATCATCGAGGAAGGCCTGATCGTCAACAGGCTCGGCGCAACCCGCAGCGAGCGGCTGGAGCGGGTGAAGGAAGCATTGAACAATGCCGGCCTGCCGAACAACATCCTGTCGCGCTTCCCGCATGAATTCTCCGGCGGCCAGCGCCAGCGCATCGCGATCGCCCGCGCGATCGCGCTCGAACCGGAATTCATCCTGCTCGACGAGCCGACCTCGGCGCTCGATCTCTCGGTGCAGGCACAGATCATCGAACTGCTGCGCAAGCTGCAGGACGAGAAGGGACTGAGCTACCTCTTCATCTCCCACGATCTGAAAGTCGTGCGCGCGCTCTGCCACCGGGTGGTGGTGATGCAGCACGGCAAGATCGTTGAAGAGGGCCCGGTCGAAGACGTTCTATCCCATCCCAAGACCGCCTACACCGAACGGCTCGTCAGAGCCGCCTTCGAAGTGGCTGCATAATCGCTAGACAAGAGGCATATTCCATGGCGAGACAACCCAAAATCACCTTCATCGGCGCCGGCTCGACCGTCTTCATGAAGAACATCATCGGCGACGTTCTGCAGCGTCCGGCGCTGTCCGGCGCGAAGATCGCGCTGATGGACATCAACCCGCAGCGCTTGGAAGAAAGCGAGATCGTCGTCAGGAAACTGATCTCGACGCTCGGCGCGAAGGCAACCATCGAGCTGCACTCGAACCAGCGCAAGGCCCTCGACGGTGCCGACTTCGTCGTCGTCGCCTTCCAGATCGGGGGTTACGAACCCTGCACGGTCACCGATTTCGAAGTGCCGAAGAAATACGGCCTGCGCCAGACGATCGCCGACACGCTCGGCGTGGGCGGCATCATGCGCGGCCTGCGCACCGTGCCGCATCTGTGGAAGATCTGCGAAGACATGATGCAGGTCTGCCCCGAGGCGATCTTGCTGCAATACGTCAACCCGATGGCGATCAACACCTGGGCGATCGCCGAGAAATACCCTGACATCAAGCAGGTTGGCCTCTGCCACTCGGTGCAGGGCACGGCGATGGAACTCGCCCACGACCTCGACATCCCCTATGAGGAAATCCGCTACCGCTCGGCCGGCATCAACCACATGGCCTTCTACCTGAAGTTCGAGCATCGCCAGCCGGATGGTTCCTACCGCGACCTCTATCCGGATCTCGTGCGCGGCTACCGTGAAGGCCGGGCGCCGAAGCCGACCTGGAACCCGCGCTGCCCCAACAAGGTGCGCTACGAGATGCTGACCCGGCTCGGTTATTTCGTCACCGAAAGCTCGGAGCACTTCGCCGAATACACACCCTATTTCATCAAGGAAGGCCGCGAGGACCTGATCGAGAAATTCGGCATTCCGCTCGACGAATATCCAAAGCGCTGCATCGAGCAGGTCGAGAGATGGAAGGGCGAGGCCGCCGCCTACCGCACGGCCGAGAAGATCGAGGTCGCGCAGTCGAAGGAATACGCCTCCTCCATCATGAACTCGGTCTGGACCGGCGAGCCCTCGGTGATCTACGGCAACCTGCGCAACAATGGCTGCATCACGTCGCTGCCGGACAATTGCGCCGCCGAAGTGCCGTGCCTCGTCGATGAGAACGGCATCCAGCCGACCTTCATCGGCGACCTGCCGCCGCAGTTGACGGCGCTCATCCGCACCAACATCAACGTGCAGGAACTGACGGTCGCAGCCCTGATGACCGAGAACCGCGAGCACCTCTATCATGCCGCAATGATGGACCCGCATACGGCCGCCGAGCTCGATCTCGACCAGATCTGGTCGCTGACCGGCGACCTGCTGGCCGCACACGGTCAGTGGATCCCGGAATGGGCTAGGGTCGCCAAGAAGGTCCAGGCCGCGTAACTCTTCTCCCGGTTGCGCGACGAGGAAACCCCGGAACAACAATTCCGGGGTTTTCCTTTTATGCCGAGTGTGATCGAAAGGAACGACGCTTCGTCGCTTGTTCAGGAGACAACGATGCCCACCGGTTCCGCCACGACAACGCTTGCCCGCCAATTGTCTGACGCCGACAACGGAGGTCTTCGGCTGGTCTCGGCCACGCTCGCGGAACCAGCCACCCCGGCCGACGCCTTTGCAGTGCAGAATGAAACGCTAGCCCTTAACGGCTGGCCGACAGCCGGCTACAAGGTTGCGATCCGTCCGGACGGAAGCTCGATTTCCGCGCCTATGGCCCATATCACCCATGCCAGTGCATCGGGCACCGCCGGCTTCGAGCGCCCCGCCGTCGATGCGCTGGAGGTCGAAATCTGCTTCGTGCTCGGCAAGGACCTGCCGCCGCCGGACGGCAAGCCCTATACCCGCGACACGCTTCTCGGCTATGTGGGCGGCATCTATTCCGGCGTCGAATTCCTCGGCCACCGCCTCGACGACGGCGGCCGCTCGCCGGCGCTGCTGTTCCTCGCGGATCGCCTCGGCAATGCCGGCTATGTGCTGGGCGAAGAATTGAGTGAAACCGTACTCGAACCGGGTGCAGCCCTGCCCCTGACGGTGACGATCAACGGCGACACTGTCTTTCCCGGTCCCGGAAAACACCCGAACGGCGATCCGGTGGCTCCTTTCCTCGCCTTTGCCAACGCATTGACGGACACCGTTGCCAAGGGCCGGATCGTCACCACCGGCAGCCTTTGCGGCGCCATCCCGACACCCGAACGGGCAGCAATCGCCATCAGCGGCTTTACCACACTGACCGTGACGGCCGCATCGACGCGCAGCGCTTGATGCGGCTTCCAGCAGACTTGACGGAGCAGGAAGGTGGCGATCGCTGAAGCCGGTCGACGATCCGCCCGCCTACCTCAGCCACGCCGCATAGTCCGACACCAGCAGATGCAGCGGCGCCTCGTCCTCCTCGATGCCGGAAAAGCGCGTTACCGCCGGATCCTCGAAGATATTGTCGGTGTTGTCGTCATTGACGGTGGAGACTTCGGCAACAAAGACGTCACCACCCTCGCCCCAGAAGGCGTGCCAGTCTCCCGGCATCAGGGTCACGCTCTCGCCCGGCGCAAGCGTGAGCCTGTGGCCCGGCGGCAAGGTCCGCCAGATGCCGTCGGTCGCAACGCGCGTGCCCTTGTCGCGATCGCAGCGGCCATCGGTATCGCCGAACAATTCGACCACCAGCGTGCCGCCGCCGCGATTGATGATGTCCTCGGCCTTCAGCACATGCCGGTGCATCGGCGTCACCTGATCCTTGCGCGCGATCATCGCCTTCTCGGCATAGAGCATGCCGCGGCCCTGCCTGAGGTCGGCAAGACGGCCGTTTCGCACCGTGAACAGGAAAAGCCCGGTCCTGCCGAAATCGCCAAGGCCGAAATCGGTGATATCCCAGCCGAGCGCTGCACCGGTAATGCCCTCGATCTCGCTCTTGCGCGCCTGCATCTCCCCGGGTGACCAGCGCGAGAACGGCGGCAGGATGAAGCCGAAGGAGCGCATGAAGGCTTCGCCCTCGCGCATGATCTCGTTGACGGCGCTGCGTTTCATCGGAACGGTCATGGTCTTCTCCTCAGCGCACGCCGATCCCGGCCGTCAACCCGCCATCGATCCGGTGATCGGAACCGGTGATGAAGCCGGCTTTGTCGGATGCGAGGAAGGCCACGAGCGCGGCGACCTCTTCCGGCTCGCCGATGCGGCCCAGCGGATGGGCGGCACCGAACCGCTCGAAAACGGTCTCGATGTCGGCATCCTCCCCCTCGAAGGTCCGCGCCGCCAGTTCCAGGATCGGCGTGCGCACCGAGCCCGGGCTGATCGACACGACGCGGATGCGGTCCGGTGCAAAATCCAGCGCCATCGCGCGGGTCAAGGCATGGATCGCGCCCTTGGAAGCGACATAGGCGGAAACGCCGCTCTGGCAGGCATGGCCCTGCACGCTGGACAGGTTGACGATGACGCCGCCGCCGCGCTTCCTCATCTCCGGCACGCCATATTCCGCCGTCAGATGGATCGAGCCGACATTGACCGCCATGCAGCGCATGAAGGTTTCGAATGACGTGGTTTCCGCATCGCCATAAGGATGAACGGCCGCCGCGTTGACGATGATGTCGATGCCGCCGAAACTGCCCGCCGCCGCGGCCATGGCGGATTGGACATTGTCCGGCACCGAAACATCGGCATGCAGGACGGCAAGAAGCAGGCTCTCGGCCGCCGCCATTTTTTCCAGCTCGGCATTGGCTGCAAGATCGATCCCGAGCGCGGCGACGGAGGCGCCTTGCCGCGCCAGATGCAGCGCCACCGCCCGGCCGATCCCGGTTGTCCCGGTGACCACCGCGACCTTTCCGGCAAACTCATCCATCGTCCCTCTCCCTTTGTTCCCGGCGCCTTTTCGTCATTGCCGGAGCTCCTTTCGCCGTATCGGCGGACGGAATGAACTCCAGCCCGGCATCGAGATGCCGGTCCATATGATAGACGAAGGCGATCCTGTCCCCTTCGCGCAAAGCTCGCACGATATCGGCATGTTCGGCAGCGACTGTTTCGAGCACGAGGCGCTGCGACTTGCCCGCCAGCATGAGCCGGGTAATCACCGGCTTCAGCATGCCATAGGTCTCCGAAAGCGTCCGGTTTCCGGCGGCGTCCACCATCAGCCGGTGAAACTGATAGTCGAGTTCCGAGGCTTCTTCCGCCGAGCCTGCGGTACGGATCCGCTCATTGAGAGCGTCCAGTTCCGACAGCGTCTCCGCAGTGACCCGCGCGGCCAGAAGGTCGAACAGGTTCATTTCCGTGAGCCGCCTGTAGCCCTGGATATCCCGGAAGGCACCGATGGAAATGTCCATGGCAAAGGAAAACAGATCGCGCATCGCCGATTGGTGCTGGTCGGTCAGCACCGCGCCGACCTTCTGCCGCGATTCGGCCACGCCATAGGCCTTCAGCGTCCGGAAGGCTTCGCGCACCGTGTTGCGGCTGGCGTCGAACATGACCGCCAGTTCGCCCTCGCTCGGCAGGACGTCGCCCACGGTCAGGCCGCGTTCGCGTATCAGCCCGCGAATATGCTGGACCATGTCGTCGACGGCGGATGCGCGGCCGTTTTCCTCCTGTCCCGTTTTCATGAGATGCTCCCGTTTGAAACCATCATATGTCCGACATAATACCGTTATCAATCGGCGCATCTTGCAAAAGATGAAAAATTTCCGTTAATTGTCCAACATTATACGGAGGAAACATCATGCTTGAGAGCTGGCGCTGGTTCGGACCCGAGGATCCGGTCACCCTGTCTGATGCGCGCCAGGCCGGCGCCCACGGCGTCGTCACCGCCCTTCACCACATCTATGATGGCCGCATCTGGACACCGGACGATATCGCCGAGCGCATGGCGCTAGTGAAAAAGGCCGGCATGACCTGGGCCGTTTGCGAATCCATCCCGGTCAACTCCGCCATCAAGCGTCGCGACGGCGAATGGTGGCGTTACCTCGATGCCTGGAAGCAGTGCCTCGCCAATCTCGGCAAGGCCGGCGTCCCCGTCGTCTGCTACAATTTCATGCCGGTGGTCGACTGGACGCGCACCGACCTGATGTACCCGACGGCGGCCGGCGGCTTCGCGCTGCGCTTCGACATGATCGATTTCGTCGCCTACGACGTCTTCGTCCTGAAGCGCCGCGCGGCGGAAGACAGTTACGACCTGGCCGTCATCGACGCGGCAAGGCAGCGGCTCGCGACAAAAAGCGAAGACGAAATCCTGAAGCTGGAGAAAAACATCATCGCCGGCCTGCCGGGCGGCGAGGACAGCCACACCCGCGAAACCATTCGTGGCCACATCGCCGCTTTCGACGATATTTCGTCGGACGATATGCGCGACAATCTCGTCGAATTCCTGAAAGAAGTCGTGCCGGTGGCCGCCGAACACGGCGTGCGGCTTGCCATCCATCCCGACGATCCGCCCTTCTCGCTGTTCGGCCTGCCCCGCGTGGTCTCGACGGAGGATGACGTCAAGACCATCCTCGAGACCGTCGATGAGCCGGCGAACGGCATCACGCTGTGTGCCGGCTCCTATGGTTCCCGCGCCGGCAACGACCTGGTCAAGATGGCCGAGCGTTTCGCCGATCGCATCCACTTCGTGCATCTGCGCAACGTCGCCCGGGAAGCGGACGGCTCCTTCACCGAATCCGAGCACCTCGGCGGCGACGTCAATATGGTGTCGCTGATTTCAGCGCTGCGCAAGGAAGAGCGGCGGCGTGAGAGGGAAGGCCGGGCCGACAGCGTCATTCCGATGCGCCCGGACCACGGCCATCTGCTGATCGACGACCAGAAGAAGAAGGTCAATCCCGGCTACTCCTGCATCGGCCGTCTCAAGGGTCTCGCCGAATTGCGCGGCGTCATTGCCGCCGTCGACCAGCTGACGTGACCTACAGGCCTGCCCGCCGGGCCAAGACCGCCTCGATCGCCGATAGCCCGTCATAGATCAGCACGGCAAGCGCCCCGACGATCAGCCCGCCCTGCAGCACGAAGGCGATATTGTTGGATTGCAGCCCGGCGATGATGACCTCGCCGAGCGTCTTGGCCGCGACCGTCGAGCCGATCGTCGCGGTGGCGAGGCTGATCACCACCGACAGGCGAATGCCCGCCAGGATCACCGGCATCGCCAGCGGCAACTCCACCTTGAACAGGCGCTGGCGATCCGTCATGCCGGCGCCGCGCGCCGCCTCCATCACGGAGGGTGGCAGGGTTGTCAAACCCGTCAGCGTATTCTCGAAGATCGGCAGGAGGCCGTAGAGAAACAGCGCCACCAGCGTCGGCTTCTCGCCGAAACCGAGGGCCGGGACCGCCAACGCCAGCACCGCCACCGGCGGAAATGTCTGGCCGACATTCACCAGGCTGCGCGACAAAGGCAGGAATTCCGCCCCAAAGGACCGCGTGACGAGAATGGCAAGTGTCACGGCGACGATGATGGCGGCAATCGTGGCGATCGCGACGGTGCGCAGATGCAGGAGCGTCAGGGTCAGCAGGCTGCCCTGGTTGTAGATTGCCGGCGCATTGTCCTGCACCAGCGGCTTCAAGAGCGGTTCGAACCAGCCGGGCGAGATAAGGAATGCAAGCAGTATTGCCAGCAGAACGGCACGCAGGAGAGAGGGGAGCCAGGCCCTCATTGCGGCCTTGCTGCGCGCCGGGCGAGCCCTTCCAAGGTCACTTTCCCGATGAGCGTGCCGTCAGCCGCCGCCACCGGCAGCGCATCGCGGCCGGTCCAGAGCAGTTCGGATAGCACGTCGCGCTGGCTGGTTGCCGCGCCAACGGGCTTTCCATCGGCAGTGCCAGGCTCCACCGCCTGCCCCGCCGTCTCGATCGACAAAAGCCGGAACGGCCGCTCGCTGGCGCCGATCAGCGTCTGGACGAACTCCGTCGCCGGATTCGTCACCAGCTCGGCCGGCGTGCCGTATTGAACGAGTTCGCCCTTGTCCATGACGGCGATCTTGTCCGCGAGGTGAAACGCCTCGTCCATATCGTGCGTCACCAACACGATCGTGGTTTTCAAGAGTTTCTGGATGTCGAGAAGATCGGCCTGCGCCTTGGCCCGGATGATCGGGTCGAGCGCGCCGAACGGCTCGTCCATCAGCAGAACCTTCGGCTCAGCCGCCAGCGCCCGCGCTACACCGACCCGCTGCTGCTGCCCGCCGGACAACTCATGCGGAAACCGCGCGGCGAAGATGGCGGGATCGAGCTGGAACAACGCCAGCAGTTCCGCCACCTTGGCATCGATGCGCGCCTTGTCCCAGTCGAGCAGCACCGGCACAGTGGCGATATTCTGCGCAACGGTGCGATGCGGAAAAAGCCCATGCCCCTGGATGGCATAGCCGATGCGGCGCCGCAGTTCGAAGCCCGGCATCGAGCGATTGTCTTCGCCGTCGAGCCGAATGGCACCCGCGCTCGGCTCGACCAGCCGGTTGATCATGCGCAACAGCGTCGTCTTGCCGGAACCGGAGGTTCCAACGATGACCGTCACTGTGCGCGGCTCGATCGTCATCGTCACATTGTCGACGACCGCGGTGCCGTCGTAGCGCTTGGTGATGCCGTCGATCTCGATCATGTGGTCCTGCCTCGGTTTTGCGACGGAGTGTTCATTTCAATGAGGGCGTCGAGCACGATGGCTGCAGCAAAGGCGAGCACCACTGTCGGCACTGCGCCGAGAAGCACCAGATCCATCGCCGTCTGGCCGATCCCCTGGAAGACGAAAACGCCGAAACCGCCGCCGCCGATCAGCGCCGCGATGGTTGCAAGGCCGATACTCTGCACGAGCACGATGCGGATGCCGGTCAGGATGACCGGCATGGCAAGCGGCAGCTCGATGCCGAAAAGCCGCTGCCGGTCCGTCATGCCGATGCCGCGTGCCGCCTCATTGGCCTCGCGCGGCACGCCGGCAAGCCCGACCACGGTATTGGCGACCACCGGCAGCAGCGAATAGAGAAACAGCGCCACGAAGGCCGGAGCTGCGCCGATGCCGCGAATGCCGATCGCACCTGCCCCCGGCACATGGACGGCAATCCAGCCGAGCGGCGCGATGAGGATGCCGAACAGCGCGATCGACGGGATCGTCTGGATGAGGTTCAGCGTATTGAGCACACCGGCCCGCAAGGGTTCGACGCGATGGCAGAGAATGCCGAGCGGCAGGCCGACGACAACCGAGGCAAACAGCGAGCCGAGCGCCAGCGCCACATGCCTGCCCGCTTCCAGCCAGAACACGTCGGCGCGGCCGGCATATTCCTTGAGGATCGACAGTCCGTCCCAGAGCCCCGACACCAGGATCGCGGCCGCGCCACCGAGGGTCGCGAGCAGCAGCAGCACCCGCACGCCCGGCCTTGGCCTCAGCCGCGTGATCGAATCGGCGGCGAGCAGGGCATAGGCGAACAGCAGGATCCAGAAGCCGGAGGCCGGCGACACGCGGGCATAGGTGTTTTCCGGCGGGGTCAGATACGCCGCCGTCAGGCCGATGAAAAGCGCAATGGCGCCAAGGGCAACCGCCGCGGTAGCGAGCCTGAGCAGCGCCGGCGTTTTCAGAAGGATGATAGCGGCGGCGACAATCATAAGGCCGAGCAGGACAACGCCGGCGCCCGCGGGCAGCGCCGCAAGGACCGATTTCGCCTCGCCCGGCACGATACGATTGGCGCGAAAGGTCGCAAATGGCGCGACAAGCGCGCCATAGGCAACCAGAAGCGCGATCACCACGCCCAACTTATCCAATCGAAGGCTCAAACCGGCATCCCTGCAGAGTGGAAAAAAGGCCGGTTCCGCTCGAGAAACCGGCCTCGAATTCGAGGCAGCTTATTTCAGAAAGCCGTTCTTCTTCAGGAAATCCTCCGCCACCGCCTTGGCCGGCTCGCCGCCCACCTGGACGCGGCCGTTCAGATCCTGCAGCGTCGTCAGATCAAGCTTCTCGAAGACCGGCTTCAGCAGGGTTTCGATCTCGGGATGCTCCTTCAGCACAGCCTCGCGGATGATCGGCGTCGGCTGATAGACCGGCTGGACGGATTTGTCGTCCTCCAGAACCACCAGGCCGGACGGCGCGATGCCGCCATCCGTGCCGTAAACCATGGCCGCATTGGCCCCGTTGGTCTGGTTGGCGGCCGCCGAGATCGTTGCCGCCGTATCGCCGCCCGATAGGGTGATCAGCTGGTCAGACTTCAGCGTGAAGCTGTAGGTCGTCTGGAACGCCGGGAGCGCTGCCGCCGAATTGACGAATTCCGAGGAGGCCGCCAGCACGACCTTGCCGCCGCCGGAGACATATTTGCCGAAGTCGCTGAAGGTCTTGATGCCGTTGGCATCGGCAATATCCTTGCGAACGGCGACCGCCCAGGTGTTGTTGGCCGGCGACGGCGTAAGCCAGACGACCTTGTTGGCGTCGTAATCGAGCTTCTTGGCCTCTTCGTAACCCTTGGCCGCATCCTTCCAGAGCGGGTCGTCGGCCTTTTCGAAGAAGAAGGCGGCATTGCCGGTATATTCCGGATAGATGTCGATCTCGCCCGCGATGATTGCTTTGCGCACGACGGGCGTCGCCCCGAGCTGCACCCGATCGGTCGTCTGAATGTTGTTGGCATTCAGAACGGCCAGGATGATGTTGCCGAGCACGCCGCCTTCGGTATCGATCTTGGAAGCGACGACGACCTGAGCATTTGCCGCCGCGGCGGAAACGAGCACCGCAAACGCGGCGCCGATAAGTTTTGTGTTGAGACCCACGATACTTCTCCCTTGAAACTGCTTCACAATTTCTCCCATGGCGACCGACCTTCGTCGGGGCATAAACTGCCATATGTGGCGGGGTTCGGAGAAAAATAGAGTGTTTTGGTAGAAAATCGCGCGCCTTATTTCACGCCCTCGATCAAAAGGCGCGCAACACGATGCGCAACGAGTCGGCGATGTGCCGCCCTTGGGCTTTTGAAAGATAAAAGCACGGCAGAACGGCGGGAAGCCCGAGCTGTGAACAGGTCCAATCGACTAGCGCGTTACATCGATGACGACGCGGCCGCGGATCTTTCCGGCGACGATGCCGTTTGCCAGTTGCGTCAGGTTTGACAGCGGCTCGACCGTCGTCATCGCCGCCAGAAGCGTGTGATCGAGGCTTTCCGCCAGGATCGCCCAGGCCTCGTCGCGTTCCGCATGCGGCGCCGTCACCGAATTGATGCCGAGCAATGCCACGCCGCGCAGGATATGCGGCATCACGGTCGCAGGCAGGTCTGCTCCGCCGGCAAGGCCGCAGGCGGCGACCGCACCGCTCTGGACTGTCTGCGCCAGCACATTGGCGAGCGTGGTCGAGCCGACGGAATCGATGGCGCCGGCCCAGCGCTCCTTCTGCAGGGCGCCACCCTTCAGGGCCAGCTCGGCACGGTCGACAAAGCCGGTGGCGCCGAGCGTTGCAAGATAGTCGTGGGTTTCCGGGCGTCCCGTCGATGCCGTCACCTTGTAGCCGCGTCTGGCAAGGAGCGTGACGGCGATGGAGCCGACACCGCCGGCGGCGCCGGTGACGAGAACCTCGCGATCATCCGTCTTGATTCTGCCCCAGAGTTCGAGTGCGTGAATGGCGAGCGCGGCGGTATAGCCGGCGGTGCCGATCGCCATGCTTTGCTCGAGGCTGAAGGCGTCCGGCAGGCGGGTCAGCCATTCCGGTTTCAGCCGCTGGAAACGGGTATAGCCGCCCCATTCGGTCTCGGACATGCCCCAGCCGTTGACGACGACCTTGTCGCCCGGCTTCCAGTCCGGGTTGCGGGATGAGACGACGATGCCGGCGAGATCGACGCCACCAACCATCGGCAGACGGCGGGCGATGCGGCCCTTGCCGGAAATGGCGAGGCCATCCTTGTAATTGAGCGTCGAAAACAGCACCTCGACCAGCACATCATGATCCGGCAGGTCTGACAATGTCAGGTCCTTGAAGCCGCTGACCGGCTTGCCGTCGCGTTCCTCGATCACGAGCGCCCTGAAATGATCCGGCATGGTTTTCCCCCGTCTGTTTTGGCGCACCATCGCATGGGCAAATGCGAAAAGCCATTTGGACCAAAGGCAAAGGAAGACGGGTTTGAGCCTATGAGGCCAGCACACGACAATGGCCTACCCACCCTCCGCAAGGAAAAGATTGGCGTGAGGCCGGCAATGGTCGGGTCTGATGGCTCTGGGTCAGAAAAATTGCGGAATTCTGCTACCGTTTATCCAGGCAAGCCATTGAATCAAAAGGCGATTATCTCGATCTTTTGAAAATATATTTCTGCATTTTTACTTCCGAAGTGATGTATAAATCAAAGATAATTTCAAATTTATCTGCCATGCTTGCCGCGCAAGGCAGATTTGCCTTCCGCGCTCTGGAGAAATACCTGTCAGCGTGCTATCAGGCGCTCGCAACAATCCTATGGAGCTTATCATGTTTTCGCAGCGCAAGCTGTCGAACCCGTCTGATCGCAGTCTTGTCCAGATGATCTGGAGCGCGATCCTTCTCGTTCAGACCCGTGAAACGTCCTCGTTGATGACGGGTCGCCAGCGCTAGGACGAGGTAGCGGCCGGAAATGTCACGGAGGCCTTCAGCCCCTTGCCATCCGGCCCTTCGCCCAGCGTGAGATGTCCGCCGAACAGTCCGGCGATTTCTTCGACGATCGGAAGTCCCAGCCCCATCCCCGGTGCTTCGCCGCGTCCGCCGCGCGCGAAACGCTGGCGCACGACCTGCCGGTTCTCCGGTGGGATACCCGGGCCATTGTCTTCGACGTCGAGGCAGACGGTGTCGTCTTCGGTTCCGACACGAACGGTCACCTCCGCGCCCTTGCCGGCATAGGCGATGGCGTTTTCGATCAGGTTGCGCAGAAGTTCGCCGATCAGGAGCGGTTCGGCGCGGATCAGCGCCCTGCCCTCACCTTCGAAACCGAGATCGACGCCCGCGTCGCCAGCGCCGGGCACGCGATCGCCGGTGATCTCCTGCGCCAGCGCCATCAGGTCGATGATCTCCACGGGCTGCGGCTCCTTCGAGCCGGCGGCATCGATCTTCGCCATCAGCAGCAGTTGCGCGAGGATACGTTCGGCATGCGCCACGGCCTCGTCGCTCTTGCGCGCTGCGGCCTGCGCCTCCTCCAGCGTCGCAGCGCGGGTGGAAAGGGCAAGCTGGGTGCGTATGATCGCAAGGGGGGTACGCAACTGGTGGCTGGCATTGCCGGAGAAATGCCGGAGTGCATCGAGCGCCGATTGCAGCCGCACCATGAAGGAATTGACCGTCTCGACCAGCCCCTCGACTTCGCTCGGCACCAATTGTTCGATCGGGTGCAGGTCGTCGGGATTGCGCTCGGCAATGGCGTCTCCCAGGCGATAGAGCGGCCGCAGCGAAAAGGTCACGGCGATCCAGACGATTGCCGCGGCGCCGAGGATCATCATCAGCAGGCGCAAGGCCGAGCGCAAGAGAATGGCCTGCGTCAATTGCCGCCGCGCGATGGTCGTCTCGGCAACGGTGACGACGAAGGGTACGGAGTTGATGCCGGTCGAGGCGGAGCGCTCCAGCGCCGCGACGCGGATCGGTTCGCCGCGGAACTGCGCATCGGCATAGACCGCGGACTGGCCCTTCATGTCGGTGATCGAGGGCAGGTTCTGATAGCCGGTGATGAACCGGCCGGGCGGCCCGTCGACGCGGTAGAACACACGATCCTGCGCCGCCGAGGTCAGCATTTCCAGCGCGACATAGGGAATATCGACCTCGAGCGAACCGTCTTCGGCGACCACGACCCGCTCGGCAATCGCCAGTGCCGAGCCGGCGAGCACCCGATCGGAGACGACGTTCGCCGTCTTCACCGCCTCGCGATAGGTGTCGATCAGGGCGAGGCATCCGATGACCACCGTCGAGATCAGCAGCCAGGCAAGCAGCCGGCGGCGCAGCGAATAGGCGGTCTGCGCCATCAGCCGTCCGCCATCTTGTCGAGATAGTAGCCTATGCCGCGCGCGGTGCGGACCGTCAGCCCGTGCGGCGCCAGCCGCTTGCGCAGCCGGCTGACATATTGCTCGATCGCATTGGCGCTCAGATCGTCGTCGAAGGCGGTCAGCGACTGGATGATCGCTTCCTTGGCGACGACCTTTCCGGCCCGCATGAACAGGATTTCAAGCAGGCCAAGCTCACGGGCCGGAATGTCGACGGTGATGCCGTCGGCCGAAAAGGTGCGGGAGTTGAGGTCGAAGGAGACCTTGCCATAGCTGACGAGAGAGGAGCGAAGCCCGGCCTGCCGGCGCAAGAGCACGCGGACGCGGGCCTCGAACTCGCTGATGTCGAAGGGCTTGATCATGTAGTCGTCGGCACCGAGATCGAGGCCGCGGATCTTCTCCTCCTGCGTGCCCCGTGCCGTCAGGATCAGCACCGCCGCCTTGTTCTGCCGGGCCCGCATCGAGCGCAGCACGTCGAGGCCATCCATTTCCGGCAGAGTCAGGTCGAGGATGACGAGATCGAAATTTTCGGTCGCGATCACGGCATCGGCCGATGCGCCGTCGCTGACGACGTCAACGGCATAGCCGCTGCCGCGCAGAATGGCGACAAGCCCCTCAGAAAGCGCCTTGTTGTCTTCGACCAGTAATATCCGCAAATCCGCTGTCTCCCTGATGTACTCTAGCCGTCGTTCTTGCGCTTGTGAACGGGCCGGGGCTGCGGCAATATCGTTTTATGCGCTTGCTTCTGTGTCTCAGTTTTCTCTGTGGATTTTCCCTGCCTGCTGCCGCCGATCCGGTCGTGTTTCCGGCGCTCTCGGGCAATCCGGATGCCCCGACCGTCGTCGTCTATTCCTCGCTCGACGAACCGCTGGCGCGGCCGATGGTCGTCGGTTTTCAGAAGGCCAATCCCGATGTGGCCGTGCGGTACGAGGATATGCTGACGGGCGAGATCTACGACCGGATCGTCAAGGAGACCGACGCAGGCGAAAAGACCGCGGACTTCGCCTTCTCCTCGGCGATGGACCTGCAGGTCAAGCTCAGCAATGACGGTTATGCCCAGCGCAGCGACCTGCCGATGAGCGCCCGCTGGCCGGACTGGGCCAATTGGCGCAACACGGCTTACGCGCTGACGTTCGAGCCGGCAGTCTTCGTCTATCACAAGCCGAGTTTCACCAAGGAGAAGCCGCCCTCGACGCGGGCCGAGTTCGTCGATTATCTCAAGCGTCACGGCAGCGCGGTCTATGGAAAGATCGGCACCTATGATATCGAGCGGTCCGGCGTCGGCTTCCTGTTCATGGCGCGCGACCAGGAGCAGTTCGGCGACATCTGGTCGGTGATCCAGACGATGGGTGCTGCCGGCGTCAAGCTCTATTCCACCAGTTCGGCCATTCTCGAGCGGGTCTCCGACGGCCGCTTCGTTCTCGGCTACAATATCCTCGGCTCCTATGCCGCCGATTGGGCCTCGCGCCACCCGGATGTCGGCATCGTCCTGCCGCGGGATTACACCGTCGTCATGTCGCGCATCGGGCTGGTGCCGCAGGCGGCCGCCTCGCCCGATCTCGGCCGGCGCTATCTGGAATTCTTCATGTCGAAGGAAGGCCAGACGATCATGGCGCGCGAATTGCAGATCCCGGCCGTCAGCCCGGACGTCGCCGGCGCCAACACGGCCAATACGATGCGGGAGATGCTCGGCGGGCAGTTGCGGCCGGTTCCGGTCAGTCCCGGGCTGATGGTTTACCTCGATCAGGTCAAGCGGGCGCGGCTGATCGCCCGCTGGAACGAAGTTTTGCGGCTCCAGTAGACGAAGCAGCAAAATTAGCGGAGATTAATCCGGCAGGGTTCCGTTCGATGTCAGGTAGATGACAGCTTTTTATGGTGCCCTGCAGTTCTTCATCGTCCGTGGAGGCGGATGATCGAGGCGAATGGGAGGAGTTTCACCAGACCCGGCGTCGTTCTGCTCAGGAAGCGAACGCGCCCGATTCAGAGTGAGCCGACCCCCGTCCGCAAAGATGAACACTGCGCGCCAGATAACGAGCGCGCCTGACGGAGGACTAATCTTGAAACAGTTTTTTCTGGCATCCATTCTCGCCGGTGCTCTTGCCCTGCCGGCCTTTGCCGCTGACTACACCATCATCGCACCGGCGAACCCCGGCGGCGGCTGGGACCAGACCGCGCGCTCGATCCAGAGCGTGATGCAGCAGGAAGGCATTTCCGGCAACGTCCAGGTGCAGAACGTACCCGGCGCCGGCGGTACCATCGGCCTTGCACAGTTCGCCAGCCAGTCGAAGGGCAATCCGAACGCCCTGATCGTCGGCGGCTACGTCATGGTTGGCGCCATTCTGACCAACAACTCGCCGGTGACGCTGAATGATGTCACCCCGATCGCCCGCCTGACCGGCGAATACGAAGCCATCGTCGTGCCGGCGGATTCGCCGCTGAAGACCTTCGGCGATCTCGTCGAGGCGCTGAAGAAGGATCCGGGCGCGGTCTCCTGGGGTGGCGGCTCGGCCGGCGGCACGGACCATATCGCTGTCGGCCTGATCGCCAAGGCGGCGGGCGTCGATCCGACCAAGATCAACTACATCGCGTTCTCCGGCGGTGGTGAAGCGCTGGCCGCCATTCTCGGCAGCCAGGTAACGGCCGGTATTTCCGGTTACGGCGAATTCGAAAGCCAAGTGAAGTCCGGCACGCTGCGCCTTCTCGCCGTTTCGAGCGCCGAGCGCATTGCCGGCGTCGATGCGCCGACCATCAAGGAAAGCGGCCTCGACGTGGTGGTTCAGAACTGGCGCATGGTTGCCGCGGCTCCTGGCCTCACCGACGAGCAGAAGACTGCCGTTTCGACCGACATCGAGAAGCTGGTCAAGTCCGCGAGCTGGCAGGAAACCCTGAAGACCAAGGGCTGGCAGGATACCTATCTCGCCGGTGATGCCTTCAAGGAGCAGCTCGCCAAGGACATTTCGTCAACCGAAACCGTCCTCAAGGACATTGGTCTGGTAAAATGAGCAAGGGTCACACCCCTTCGACGGAGACACGCCGCCCTGACAGGGCGGCGCTTGTCATCGCCGTCTTCCTCGCGGCCCTCGGCGGCCTGATCTTCTGGGATGCGTCGCGGCTTGCGAGCATGGGCGGCTATTCCGGCATCGGCCCGGCCACCGTCCCCTTCGTGATCGCCGGCAGCTTGCTGATCCTGGCGGTCTGGACCGTTTTTGAAGCCCTGCGCGGCGATTTCCCGGCGCGCGATCGCCAGGAAGTCGGTCCGGTCGTCTGGATCGTCGGCGGCCTGGTCTTGCAGATGCTGCTTCTGAAAACGGCGGGGTTCTCGATCGCCACCGGTGTGCTCTTTGCCGCAACGGCAGCAGCCTTCGGCAAGCGCAAACTGTGGATGACGATCCCGGTCGGTATCCTCATCTGTCTTGGCGTCTGGCTGATCTTTGCCGGGCTGTTGCAATTGTCGCTGCCCGCCGGTCCGCTCGAACATCTGTTTTGGTAAGGCCCTCACATGAACACATTCGATTTCCTGATGCAGGGCCTGCTTGTCGCCGCCCAGCCCATGAACCTTCTCTACGCGCTGATCGGCGTGACGCTCGGCACCGCCGTCGGGGTTCTGCCCGGCATCGGCCCGGCGCTCACCGTGGCGCTGCTCCTGCCCGTGACGTACCAACTTGATCCGGGCGGCTCGCTGATCATGTTTGCCGGCATCTATTACGGCGGCATGTACGGTGGTTCGACCACTTCGATCCTGCTCAACACGCCGGGCGAAAGTGCGTCGATCGTCACTGCGCTCGAAGGCAACAAGATGGCCCGGGCCGGACGTGGCGGACCGGCGCTGGCCACCGCGGCAATCGGCTCTTTCGTCGCCGGCCTGATCGCGACCATGGCGCTTGCCTTGATCGCGCCCTTCGTCGTCAAGCTGGCGCTGGTCTTCGGCCCGCGCGAATATTTCGCGCTGATGGTGCTTGCCTTCGTCACCGTCTCCTCGGCCTTCGGCGATTCGACGCTGCGCGGGCTGACCTCGCTGTTCATCGGCTTTGCGCTTGCCATCATCGGCATCGACCAGCTGACCGGCCAGACGCGCATGAGCTTCGGCGTTCCCGACCTGCTTGACGGGATCGAGGTGACGACGCTGGCGGTCGCGATGTTCGCCATCGGCGAATCGCTCTATATCGCGGCACAAGGCGACCTTGGCCCGGACAAGGTCGAGGCGGTCAGGGGATCCGTCTGGATGAACAGGCAGGATTGGGCGCGTTCGTGGAAAGCATGGCTGCGCGGAACGGCGATCGGTTTCCCGATCGGCGCGATGCCGGCCGGCGGCGCTGAAATCGGCACGTTCCTCTCCTATGCCACCGAAAAGCGGCTGACCAAGTATCCGGAAGAATTCGGCAACGGCGCCATCGAGGGTGTTGCCGGTCCGGAAGCGGCCAACAACGCCTCGGCTGCCGGCACGCTGGTGCCGCTGCTGACGCTCGGCCTGCCGACCACGGCGACGGCGGCGATCATGCTGGCCGGCTTCCAGCAGTACGGCCTGCAGCCCGGCCCGCTGTTGTTTGCGACCAATCCGCAGCTCGTCTGGGGCCTGATCGCCAGCCTGCTGATCGCCAACTTCATGCTGCTCGTGCTGAACCTGCCGCTGGTCGGTCTCTGGGTGAAGCTTCTGACGATCCCGAAGCCCTGGCTCTATGCCGGCATTCTCCTGTTCGCGACGCTCGGCACCATCGGCGCCAATCCGTCGGTGTTCGAACTCGGCATGCTGCTCGCCTTCGGTGTGCTTGGTTATGTCATGCGCATCTTCGGCTATCCGATCGCGCCTGTCGTCGTCGGCCTGATCCTCGGGCCGCTGGCGGAACAGCAGCTCCGCCGGGCGCTGGCGATCAGCCAGGGCGATGTCACGGTGCTGTTCACCTCGCCGATCGCCGCCGTTCTCCTGTTGATTGCGGCGGCCGCCCTGATCATCCCCTTGATCCTGCGGGCGCGCGGTCGTGGCGAGGTACTCGCCCAACTCGCCGCAAGCGAAGATTGACGACGTTCCTCCCAAGATCGTCACAGGGAAAGGCCCGGTTAGCTGACGTTAACCGGGCCTTTCCTATTTGCATGGCTGGGATGAATTCCTGTGCATTGTAAAGCGATGCCCAAAGGATCATCTTCCACTCATCGAATGAAACACGATCAACCAACTGGAAAGTGAGTAAAAGAGATGTCTGCCCTTCGTAAACCTGCCCGAGGCTTCTTCGGTAATGCCATCGCCATCTTTGGCGCGGCCACGGCCGCAGCCGCGGCTGTTGAGGGCCACCGCCGTCCGCTGGACCGCGACCTCTATACTCTCGGTATCGACCCGAAGAACTTCAACTCCGTGAAGAACCGCTAACACCAAAGCCTGAAGTACTGCGCGCTGGCCGTTCAGCCGCTGCAATCCGAATGAAAAAGCCCGCCATTCCCAAGGATTGGCGGGCTTTTCGATTGTGCGACAGCCGTTAGGCGTTGGCGTGTTCAGCCTGCTCCCGCCTGTTGTGGCGGATCGAAGACCATAGAGAGATGCCGATCAGGGCCGCCCCACCGAGACCGGTGATGACCTCCGGGATATGCACCAGCGTCTGGCAATACATGATCACCGACAGGATCAGGATTGCGTAGAAGGCGCCGTGCTCCAGGTAACGATATTCGGCGAGCGTGCCCTTCTCCACCAGCATGATCGTCATGGAACGCACATACATGGCGCCGATGCCGAGGCCGATGGCGATGACGAAGAGGTTCTGCGTCAGCGCGAAGGCGCCGATCACGCCGTCGAAGGAGAAGCTGGCGTCCAGCACTTCGAGATAGATGAAAGCGCCGAGACCGCCTCTCGCCGCAGCACTCATCGTCTGCTGCGAGGCGTCAAGCAGCCCGCCAACCACCTCAACCGCGAGGAAGGTCAGGAGGCCGTAGATGGAGCAATAGACGAAGGTGGTGGCTTCCTCGCCGTGCAGGAAGGAGGAGAACACCAGGATCAGCGCGAGCACGAAGGCGATTTCGACGCCCTTGATCGTCGCGAAGCGGGACATGCCGCGTTCCAGTGATGCGATCCAGTGGATGTCCTTCTCGTGGTCGAAGAAGAACTTCAGGCCGACCATCATCAGGAAGGTTCCGCCGAACGCGGCAATCGGCAGATGCGCCTCGTGCATGATGCGGGCGTACTCCTCGGGGCGCGAGGCGGCCAGCACCAAGGCATCGATCGGCCCGATATTGGCTGCGATCACCACGATCAACAGAGGGAAGACGATGCGCATGCCGAAGACGGCAATCACGATGCCCCAGGTGAGGAAGCGGTGTTGCCAGACCGGCGTCATTTCCTTCAGTTTGTTGGCGTTGACGATGGCGTTGTCGAAGGAAAGCGAGATTTCCAGTACGGCAAGCACCGTACAGACGAAGAAGACGGTGGCCATGCCGCCCAGAGTGCCGGTCGTGGTCCAGCCGAGCCAGGCGCCGAGCGCAAGACCGGCCGCCGTCGTGATGAAGGCCCAGTTGAAATAACCGAGCGCCGAGGTTTGCGAGGCGGGCTTCATGGCCGCACCTCCGATCCGCCGAGGCTCGGAGCAAGGGGTGCATAGATGGAGAAATCCCGCATGCCACGATCGGCATGCGAAGAACGCATGAGATGGATTGTCATGTGCTTATAGTCCGCCGGCTTATTTGCGGGTGATACCGACATCACGAGAGCGCCGTAGATTCTCGCCAGAGGGGCCCGGTATCAGGTTTGACTCCGCAGGCGTGTTAGAATGCCCTGCACTGCGGAGATGGCTCTTACTTAGCGACGATATGGCCAAGGTCAAGGACGCCGGCCATGAGTATGTTGCCTTTTACCGTAAGTTTGAGGTGCGTTCTCTGCGTGCGGGCCTCACGACGGACGATTTCGATCGGCGCCTCCGGTGCGCAAAGCCGATTGATCTCGCGCAGGACGAGCGCGTGGGCGATGCCGAACAGCCGGGCAAAGGTGCGGCTGTCACCGGCGATCCCTTGGGAAACCGCAGCGATGATGCCCGCGCCCAGCGGCGAGAGCGTCGCGTCCTGCCTGCTGATCGCCTCGACAAGGGCAAGGAAATCGCCTTCGGACGGATCATCCGGCATCAGGCCGCATCTGCCTCCGTGGCTTTGGTGCGGAAGGATACCAGCACCGATTTTGAGGTCGGCGTATCGCTCTCATCCCCGGCGCTCGACAAGGGCACGAGCACGTTGAGTTCGGGATAATAACCGGCGACGCAGCCGCGCGGGATATCATAGGGCACGAAGCGGAAATCACTGGCGACACGGGAAACGCCGTCCTCGTGCCGGCCGATCACGTCGGCGCGGTCGCCGGCCTCGGCGCCGAGGTCGGCGAGGTCGGCCGGGTTGATGAAGACGACATTGCGCTCGCCGTAGACGCCGCGATAGCGGTCGTCCATGGCATAGATCGTCGTGTTGTACTGATCGTGCGAACGGAAGGTCTGCAGCACGAAAACGCCGTCCTCGCCGCGGGCGATCTGATGCTCGATCGCTTCCGGAAGCGGGCCGCTCCAGAAGGTTGCCCGCCCTTCCGGTGTTTCCCATTCGCGGTTGGCGGCGGCATTGCGCAGATGGAAGCCGCGCGGCTTGCGGACGCGCTCGTTGTAGTTTTCGAAGCCGGGAATGACATTGGCGATGTGATCGCGGATCCGGTCGTAGTCATCGGCAAGGGCTGCCCAATCGACCTTTGCCGAGCCGACGGTCGCGGCAGCGATACCGGCGATGATCGCCACTTCCGAGCGCAGTTCCGGCGATGCCGGCCTGTTGATGCCGCCGGAGCCGTGCACCATGCTCATCGAATCCTCGACGGTGACGATCTGGCTGACGCCCTCCGAGTTCCGGTCGATCTCGGTGCGGCCGAGGCAGGGCAGGATGAAGCTCACCTCGCCCGGCATCAGGTGCGAGTGGTTGAGCTTGGTGGCGATGTTGACCGTCAGCTTCTGCGAGGCCAGCGCCTTTTCGATGAGCGGGCTGTCCGGCGTCGCGCGGGCGAAATTGCCGCCGAGGCCGATGAAGGCTTGTGCCGAGCCGTCCAGCATGGCGCCGATGGCGGCGAGCACATTGTGGCCCTCATGCCGGGGCGCCTTGAAATCGAATTTCTGCTCCAATGCGTCGAGAAAGGCCGCCGGCGGCTTCTCGTTGATGCCGACGGTGCGGTCGCCCTGGACGTTGGAATGGCCGCGCACGGGGCAGAGGCCGGCGCCCGGTTTGCCGATATTGCCGCGCAGCAGCATGAAATTGGCGATTTCGCGGATGGTAACAACGGAATGGCGGTGTTGCGTCACGCCCATCGCCCAGGTGCAGATCACCCGTTCGGCGCCGAGATAAACCGCCGCCGCCCGCTCGATTTCAGCGCGCGTCAAACCGGATTGATCCTCGATCTCGGCCCATCCGGTCGCATCGACGGCGGCACGATAGGCATCGAAATCCGCGGTGTGCCGGCTGATGAAATCGAGGTCGAGAACGGAGGGCTGGCCGGCGGCACGTGCTGCGTCGTCTGCGGCGAAGACCGCCTTGGCCATGCCGCGCACCGCCGCCATGTCGCCGCCGAGGCGCGGCTGGAAATAGTCGCTGGCGATTTCGCTCGAACCGCCACGCAGCATTTCCAGCTTGTCCTGCGGGTCGGCGAAACGCTCGAGGCCGCGCTCGCGCAGCGGATTGAAGACGACGATTTTTGCGCCGCGTTGGGCGGCGCGGCGAAGATCGCCGAGCATGCGCGGATGGTTGGTGCCGGGGTTCTGGCCGATGACGAAGATGGCGTCGGCCTTCTCGAAATCCTCGAGCAGCACCGTGCCCTTGCCGACGCCGACCGCCTGCTTCATGGCGATGCCGCTTGCCTCATGGCACATGTTGGAGCAATCGGGAAAATTGTTGGTGCCGTAGAGCCGCACGAAGAGCTGATAGAGGAAGGCGGCTTCATTGGAGGCGCGCCCGGAGGTGTAGAACTCGGCCCGGTCCGGCGTGTCGAAGCCATTGAGGATGGCGCCGATCTCGGCAAAGGCGGCGTCCCAGCCGATACGGACATAGCTGTCCGTGGCGCGATCGTAGCGCATCGGATGGGTGAGGCGGCCCTGCTGCTCCAGCGCGTAGTCGCTCCAGGATTTCAGCTCGGAAACGGTGTGCGCGGCAAAGAAGTCCGGCGGCGTGCGCTTGTCGGTCGCCTCCCAGGCGACGGCCTTGACGCCGTTCTCGCAGAATTCGAACGAGGAGCCGTGCTCTGGATCACCCCAGGCGCAGCCGGGGCAGTCGAAGCCATCCGGCTGGTTGGCCTTCAACAGGGTGCGCGCGCCCGAAAGCGGCGAGCCGCTTTCCAGAAGGCGCTTGCCGCAGCTTTTCAGCGCCCCCCAGCCGCCTGCGGCGCTGGAACGCTTGCCGATGAAAACAGTCTTGCCCATGAACGAAGCGATCCCTGCGCGCGGTCAATAGAAGAAACATGATCAAAAAGTCGGATTACACAGCCTTGTGATCGAATTTTTGTTTTCTTTCAATGGTCCATTTTGCATGTGCTAATAGAATATTTCTATCGTGTTGCAGCGCAAACTCGAAGGGATGGAAGTGGCCGAGCGCAGCATGCATTCCGATTGTTCATCGACCCATCGATTTTCTTGGATGGATTGCAGCGCCGGAATATGCGAGGGCAAGCCGTCTTTCCCGGAAACCGATGCCATGACTGCCGCAACAGCCTCCATTGCCCACACGTCGAACGCCGCCCGGACCGGCGTCCTCTTCATGCTGCTCGGCATGCTGATGTTCTCGCTGAACGACACAATGGGGAAATGGCTGGTGTCGACCTATTCCGTCAGCCAGTTGATGACGATCCGCAGCCTCGCGGCTTTGGTGGTGCTCATTCCCTTCTTCGTCAAGCGCGGGTGGCGCAGCCTGCTGATCGTCGATCGCCCGTGGCTGCAGGGACTGCGATCGCTGCTGTTTGCGTTCGATGCATCGGCCTTCTATTTTGCAGTCGCCTATATGCCGCTTGCCGACGCGATGACCTATTGGCTGGCGGCACCGATCTATGTGGCTGCCGCCTCGCCGCTGCTTCTGGGCGAGAAGGTCGGCTGGCGGCGGTGGACGGCGATCCTCATCGGTTTCCTCGGCGTCCTCATCGCGCTCGAGCCTTCGGCCGAAAGTTTTTCCCTGCCGGCGCTGATCGCGCTCGCCGGCAGTACAGCCTATGCCTTCGCGCTCCTTCTCGGCCGAACCCTGCGGGCAACGCCGGATACGACGCTGATCTTCTGGCAGCTGAGCGGCGCCCTGATCTTCTCGCTGGTCGGTGTCGGCGCCAATCCCGCGGGCTGGGCGCCGATGGACCTGCAGGCCCTGCTCTGCCTCAGCCTTCTCGGCATCGTCGCCATGCTCGCTCATATCCTCGTTACCCGCTCGCTGAAACTGGCGGATGCGGCCACCGTCGTGCCACTGCAATATACGCTGCTTTTCTGGGCAGTGACCTTCGGCTGGATCTTCTTCGGCGATACGCCGCACTGGACCGTGATCCTCGGCTCCGCTCTGATCGTTGCGTCCGGCCTGTTCATCTTTTTCCGCGAACAGCAGCTGAAGCGACGCAAACCGCTGCAGCCGGACCCGGCCATCGAAGCCGGGCACGGAGAGGTCACGCGGTAAAGGCTGCGCTCATCAGGGTCTGGGTATAGCTCTCGCGCGGCGCTTCGAAGATCGCGTCGGTATCGCCTTCCTCGACGATCCTGCCGTTCTTCATCACCACGACATAATCCGACATCGCCTTGATCACCGACAGGTCGTGGCTGATGAAGATGTAGGAGAGGCCATTGGCCTTCTGCAGAGCACGCAGTAGGTCGATGACCTGTCCCTGCACGGAGCGGTCGAGCGCCGAGGTCGGTTCATCGAGGATGACGACCTTCGGCTTGAGGATGATAGCGCGGGCAATGGCGATGCGCTGCCGCTGGCCGCCGGAGAATTCATGCGGATAGCGGTTGCGGGCGGCCGGATCGAGGCCGACCTCCTTGAGTGCCTCGATCGCCCGCTTGTCACGCTCGGCGCGGCTGAGCTGCGGTTCGTGGACGTATAGCCCCTCGGTGACGATCTCGCCGACGGTCTGGCGTGGCGAGAGCGATCCGTAAGGGTCCTGAAACACCAGTTGCAGCTGCCGGCGCAGCGGACGCATCGCGGAGCGGCTGAAATCGGAGATGTTCGTCGCGCCGAACTGGTAACGCCCGCTGCTCGGGATCAGCCGCAGAAGCGCGCGGCCGAGCGTCGATTTGCCGGAGCCGGATTCGCCGACGATGCCGATGGTCTGGCCCTGTTTCAGCCGGATGCTGACGCCATCGACAGCGCGAAACACGCCGGCTGAGCCGCCGAACAGGCCGCCGCCGGTGGCATAGTCGACGGCAACATTCGCGCCTTCGAGAACGATCGGCGCGGTGTTCGCCGGCGGCTCCTTGCGGCCACGCGGTTCGGCGGCAAGCAGCATCCTGGTATAATCCGCCTGCGGTCGCTCGAAGATGTCGGCGGTGGCTCCCGTCTCGACCACCTCGCCGCGGCGCATGACGGCAACGCGGCTGGCGAAATGGCGGACGATGCCGAGGTCGTGGGTGATGAGCACGACGGCCATGCCGAACTTGGCCTGCAGCGAATTCAGCAGATCGAGGATCTGTGCCTGGATGGTGACGTCGAGCGCCGTCGTCGGCTCGTCGGCAATCAGGATGTCCGGATCGTTGGCGAGCGCCATGGCGATCATCACGCGCTGGCGCTGGCCGCCGGAAAGCTCGTGCGGATAGCTGTCGATCCGCCGTTTCGGTTCGGGAATGCCGACCAGCTCGAGCAGTTCCAGCACCCGGGTGCGCGCCTGTTTGAAGGTGCCGCCGCGATGATGGACGATCGGCTCGGCGATCTGCCGGCCGATCGTATAGAGCGGATCGAGCGAGGTCATTGGCTCCTGGAAGATCATGGTGATCTTTTCGCCGCGCACATGGTTCAGCGCCTTCAAAGGCAGGCCGACGAGTTCTTGGCCGCGGTATTTTGCCGATCCCGTGACCGTGCCGTTTCCGGCTAGCAGCCCCATGATGCCCATCATCGTCTGGCTCTTGCCGGAGCCGGATTCGCCCACCACGGCCAGCGTTTCGCCGGCCTTGACGTCGAGATCGATGCCCTTGACCGCCTCCACTGTTCCATCCGGCGTCGAGAACGAGACCTTGAGATTGCGGACGGCGAGAATTGTTTCCCGTGAATCAGTCATGTCAGCGGTCCTTCGGGTCGAGCGCATCGCGCAGGCCGTCGCCGGCGAAGTTCAGCGAGAAGAGGGTGAGAACGAAGAAGATCGCCGGGAAGATCAAAAGCCACGGCGCCGACTGGATATTGTTGGCGCCTTCCGCAATCAGCGCGCCCCAGCTCGTCAACGGCGCCTGGACGCCGAGGCCGAGGAAGGAGAGGAAGCTTTCGAGCAGGATGACCTTCGGTACGACGACGGTGACGAAGACCACCACGGGCCCGATCGTATTCGGGATGATGTGGCGGCGGATGATCTGCCAGTCGGTCAGCCCCAGCGCCTGCGCCGCGCCGATGAATTCGCGCCGTTTCAGCGCCAGCGTCTGGCCGCGCACGATGCGGGCCATGTCCAGCCATTCCACCGCGCCGATGACGAGGAAGATCAGGATGAACGAGCGCCCGAAGAAGACGACGAGGACGACGACGAGGAAGACGAAGGGCAGCGAATAGAGGATTTCGACGAAGCGCATCATGACGTTGTCGATGCGGCCGCCGATATAGCCGGAGGTGGCGCCGTAGAGCACGCCGATCGAGAGCGAGACGAGGCTCGCGAGCAGGCCGACGGCGATCGAGATCTGGCCGCCGAGCATGACGCGCGCCATCAGATCGCGGCCGTTGGAATCGGTGCCGAACAGGAAATATTCCCGCGAGACGCTGCCGGTGAGCTTCAACGTCCTGCCATCGTTTTCGGTTGCCACCACTTGCGTGCTGTCGAATTCGTTGGCCCGGTCGAAATAGCGCGTGGTGCGCGGATCGATCGGCTCGTCCGATGTCACCGTGGCGGTGAAGGTTTGGCCTTCGACGGCAAACTCCTGCAGGTCGACGCGCGCCCGTCCGGCAACGCCTTCCATCACGTCCTGCAGGCTCGATGCGTCCGGCCGCGGTTCGAAGCTCGGCGGGATCGAGACATAGGATGGAAACACCTGGTCGTAGCTGTGGCTGATGAAATGGGGCCCGAGGAAGGAAAACATTGCGATCAGCACTAGCATGACGCAGCCGGCCATGGCGGCGCGGTTGCGGCGGAAGCGGAGTGCTGCAAGCTGGAACAGGCTTCGGCTGGCGGTTTCGGGCGGCAGAGCCGGGGCGGTGACGATATCAATCATGGCGAACCCTCGGATCGAGAAGGCCGTAGAGAATGTCGACCAGGAGGTTGAAGACGATGACGAAGATGGCGATCAGGACGACGGTTCCCATCACCAGCGTGTAGTCGCGATTGATCGCGCCCAGCACGAAATAGCGACCGACGCCGGGAACGGTGAAGATCGTTTCGACGACGGCCGAGCCGGTGAGCAGGGCTGCTGCGGCGGGCGCGAGATAGGAAACGACCGGCAGCATGGCTGCGCGCATTGCATGGGTGACCACGACGACGCGCGACGGCAGGCCATAGGCGCGGGCGGTGCGGATATGGTCGGTGTGCAGCGCCTCGATCATCGAGCCACGCGTCAGCCGGGCAAAGACCGCAAGCTGCGGCAAAGCGAGCGCGATCATCGGCAGGATCAGGAAGCGCAGCGAACCGTCGCCCCAGCTTCCGGCCGGCAGCCAGGCGAGCGTGACGGCAAAGATCAGCGTCAGCACCGGGCCGACGACGAAATTCGGCACGGTGACGCCGACGGTCGAGACCGACATGATGAGGAAATCGAGGAAACTGTTCTGCCGCAGCGCGGCGAGGGTGCCGGCAAGTACGCCGCCGCTCAGCGCCAGGAGCAGTGCGTAGGAACCGAGTTGGATCGAATAGGGCAGGCCCTTGCCGATCAGTTCTGCGACGGTGTTGTCCTTGTAGATGTAGCTCGGCCCGAAATCGCCGGTGACGGCGTTGCTGATGTAGGTGAGGTACTGGTTCCAGAGCGGCTGATCGAGATGGTACGTCGCCATCAGGTTCGCCATGGTCTGCGGCGGCAGCGGACGTTCGAGATTGAAAGGGCCGCCGGGGGCGAACCGCATCAGGAAGAAGGAAATCGTGACGACGATAAACAAAGTCGGCACGGCGCTCGCAAGGCGGCGCAGGACAAAGGAGATCATGGTTTTGCTCTCTGACCGTGACACGCGGCGGCGCGAAGCCGCCGCGCGTCAAAAATCCGTTATTCGGAAACGCTCAGGAAGCGGCTCAGATGCGCGTTGACGGCGTTATCCTGCCAACCCTTCACCTTGTCGGACACCAGCCAGAGGTCGGCCTGGGTCAGGAACGGCGCGATCGGCTGTTCCTTCATCAGAAGCGCTTCGGCCTCATGCAGGGTCTTCGAGCGAGCCGTCGGATCGGCCTCCTCGTAGGACTTCTTCATGAGCGCGTCGAACTCGGGGTTCTCGAAGTGGCCGTAGTTGAAGGTCTTGTTCGAGGACAGGCTGAGCGCCAGGAAGTTTTCGGCGTCGGCATAGTCGGCTACCCAGCCGGCGCGGGCGACGTTGAACTTGCCACCTTCCTGCAGGTACGCGTAGTGCGAGGAGACGTCGAGATTGACCAGCGACACCTTGGCGCCGAACGTGTTCTTCCACATGTCGGCGACGGCGGTCGCAACACGCTCATGGTTCGGATTGGTGTTGTAGCGGATCTCGATGTTGAGCGGCTTGCCGCCTTCGCCGTAGCCGGCTTCCTTCATCAGCTTGACCGCCTCGTCTTCGCGGTCGAGCTGCGACATCTCGGAGAAGTCGGCCTTTGCCGGATCGCCGTAGCTCGCCATGCCCGGAGGCACCATGGAGTAGGACGGCAGCTGCGAGCCCGAGTAGATCTCCTTGGCCAGGAAGTCGCGATCGACGGCCATCGAGAGCGCCCGGCGGACGCGGACGTCGCTATAGGGTGCCTGGCGGGTGTCGAAGGCGTAGTAGTAGGTCGCGAGCGTCGGCGAAACATGGACCTGCTCGCCATAGGACTTGCGCAGCCGGTCCAATTGGTCGGCCGAGAAGTTGTAGGCAAGGTCCATTTCCTTGGCCTCGAAGCGGCGAACGGAGGCGGCCTGGTCGTCGATCGGGTAGAAGATCACCTTGTCGATCTTGACGTTCGCAGCGTCCCAGTATTCCGGGTTCTTTTCGGTGGTCAGGCTGTCGTTCGGCGTATGGGCGACGAGCTTGTAGGCACCGTTCGAGACCATGACGCCCGGCTTGACGAAATCGGCACCGTTCTTTTCGACGCTTGCCTTGGAGACGGGCAGGGCGGTCTGGTGCGCCAGCAGTTCCAGGAAGAACGGCGTCGGGCGCTCAAGCGTGATTTCAAGCGTCTTGTCGTCGACGGCCTTGACGCCGAGCTGATCGACGGGCACTTCACCCTTGTTGACCTTTTGGGCGTTCTTGATCGGGAAAAGGATGTTGGCGTAGCCGGCTGCGGTCTTCGGATCCTCGATGCGCTGAAGCGAAAAGACGAAGTCAGTGGCGGTGACCGGAGAGCCATCCGACCACTTGGCGTCGGCGCGCAGCTTGAAGGTGTAGACGAGGCCGTCGTCGGAGAGATCCCAGGTTTCGGCTGCACCCGGAACGACCTTGCCGGCCGCGTCATAGATGGTCAGGCCTTCATAGAGATCCTTCAGGATGAACTCTTCGATATTGATCGATGTATGGGCCTGATCGAGCGTCTGCGGTTCGCCGGCATTGCCGCGATGCAAGACGGTTTCGGCGAGGACGGGGCTTGCGCCGATGAGAAACGATCCGAGCAGGATCGCTGTGCTAAGCTTGATTTTCGCCAATGTCATTTTGTTTTCCTTCCCCTCTTTTCAGGTTTTGAAACGGCGAGAGAATGCCAATTTTCTCGCAAAGGCAAGGCCATTGGCCGTCGTTCAAACGCCACGATGTCGCTGACAGACATGAATCTATAGCACGGCGGTTGCATTTCAATTGCGGCATTTTGCGATGGATTTGCGCCTGCCAAAATCGCCGGATCGACCACCGTGATCGACCGCCGCGAAAGAATGGGGATCATTTTCGGCAGTTTACGTAATATGCATTCGTCCGGTGCGCGCCTCTCGAAACGAACGTGTCGATCACCGTCGTTCCCGGGGCCGCTTTCCCTCTGGGGTTGCATGCGCGGAGAACGCCGCCACGTCTGTCTGCGGACAACCGGAGATTGATTGCGTCGGTCGGACAAAAAAATGCGGAAAGTTTGTCCACAGAGGCCGATCTGCAACGTTTCCGTCGCGAGAATGACCGCATTTTCCGTTTCGGCAGTGGTTGCCAAACCCTGATCATCAATTATGGTGCAGGAAAATCCTGCCCCACAGTTGCCAGGAGGTCTGGTCGCGATACCAGTCGGCGTTTGTGGCGGGCGCTTTTGCTCAAGTGGAGAATAAAGTCGGCGCCCATGGATCGGCGGCGACAGGACAACGGGAGACTTTTGAATGGCATTGATCACCTTGCGGCAGTTGCTGGACCACGCCGCTGAAAACAGTTACGCGCTACCCGCCTTCAATGTGAACAATCTGGAATATATCCAGGCGGTGATGCGCGCCGCCGATGCCACGGATTCGCCTGTCATCCTGCAGGCCAGCCGTGGCGCCCGCGCCTATGCAGGCGATGCTTTCCTGCGCCACCTGATCCTCGGTGCTGCCGAAGAATATCCGCATATTCCGGTTTGCCTGCATCTCGACCACGGCGACCAGCCCGCGACCTGTATTTCGGCCATCACCAACGGCTTCACCTCGGTGATGATGGACGGTTCGCTGCTGGCCGACGGCAAGACGATCGCAAGCTATGACTACAATGTCGGTGTCACGGCGGAAGTGGTGAAGATCGCCCATGCGGCCGGCGTCTCGGTCGAAGGCGAACTTGGCTGCCTCGGCAATCTCGAGACCGGTGCCGGCGAAAAGGAAGACGGCCATGGCTTCGAGGGCAAACTGTCGCGCGAGGAGCTGCTGACCGATCCGGAGCAGGCGTT
>UCMT01000015.1 GCA_900473795.1 Hyphomicrobiales bacterium
GCTTTCGCGCTCGGGCAGTTCTTGTCGGTCGCTCATTGATTGTCTCCAGTCCGCCCCGGCGTTTTACCCGGTTTTGTTCCCAATTCTTTCATCCGTCATGACAAATACGGCTGAACTTGTCGAGCCGGTCTGCGACAGCAGGCTCATGCATTTGCGCATGAGGTCATGCACTGCGCACCACAATATATAACGTGTACGTAAACGTCAAAATCTGTTTGCGCAGGTGTAGGGAGATGCAACGGATCTTACGCGGCAACCGGCCCGCCTTGCCGAAGTCGATCATCCAAGCCGCGAAATCCAACCATGCCTTGCTTTTGCCCTCTCCCCGTGCGAGGAGGCGCGCCTTAAAAACGCGTAACGCATTCGCCATCTGCGGATGCCCCCTATCCCGATCCCTGCGAGCGATGTCCGGCGTCCGTCGACGATGCGGCGTTTCGACGCGTGGGACTGAAGAGCATGCACTGACAAGCACTGGAGACACTCATGGCCAAGGCCCTCGGCTTCGATTTCGGCACGACCAATTCGGTGCTCGCCGCCTCGCATGGCGACACGACGCAATCGCTGAGCTTTACCAGCACCGCCGGAACCAATGATTCCATGCGCACGGCCCTGTCCTTCATGAAGCACGCGCAGCTGGGTGCGGCGGCCGTGAAGATCGAGGCTGGACAGGCGGCGATCCAGCAGTTCATCGACAATCCCGGCGAAGTGCGTTTCCTGCAGTCGATCAAGACCTTTGCTGCAAGCCCGCTCTTCCAGGGTACGCTGATCTTTGCCCGGCGCCACGGCTTCGAGGACCTGATGCGCTCCTTCCTGACGCGGATCGCAGATTACGCCGGCGATGGCTGGAAGCAGGAGTACGGCCGCATCGTCGTCGGCCGGCCGGTGCGGTTTGCCGGCAGCAACCCGGACGAATCGCTGGCGCTCGAACGCTACGGCCGGGCGCTGTCCTCGTTCGACTTTCCCGAGGTTCATTATGTCTACGAGCCGGTGGCCGCGGCCTTCTACTTCGCCCAGAACCTGAAGAAGGATGCGACCGTGCTGGTTGCCGATTTCGGCGGCGGCACGACGGACTATTCGATCATCCGCTTCGAAAGCCATGCGGGCGAGCTGACCGCCGTTCCGGTTGGCCATTCCGGCGTCGGCGTTGCCGGCGATCATTTCGATTTCCGCATCATCGACAATGTCGTTTCGCCGTTGATCGGCAAGGGCAGCCAGTTCAAGAGCTTCGACAAGCTGCTCGACGTGCCCTCCAGCTACTACGCCAATTTCGGCCGCTGGAACCAGCTGTCGATCTTCAAGACGCTGAAGGATTTTGCCGACCTGAAGCAGCTGGTGCGCTCGGCCGTCGAGCCGGAAAAGCTCGAAACCTTCATCGATCTGGTCGAGCACGATGAGGGCTATCCGCTGTATCAGGCGGTTTCGGCCACCAAGATGCGGCTGTCGCGTGAGGAGGAAACCGAGTTCTACTTCGCCCCGCTCGGCGAGAAGAGCCGGCGGACCGTGCGCCGCCAAGATTTCGAACGCTGGATCGCACCGGATCTCGCCCGGATCGAGGATGCGTTGGACGAGGTGCTGGCGACGACGAACACGCCCGCCGGCAGCATCGACAAGGTGTTCTTGACCGGCGGCACGTCCTTCGTGCCCGCCATCCGCCGGCTCTTCGAAAACCGCTTCGCCGGCGACCGCATCGAAAGCGGCGGCGAACTGCTGTCGATCGCCCATGGGCTGGCGCTGATCGGCGAGCGCGACGATATCGAGCGCTGGACGGCCATGGCCGCCTGAAATGGTAGAGGATGCGGGACTTTTCCGCTTCCCCGGCGATCGGCACTTCTATAGAAGGTAGGGCATGATCTCCAGCGACAGGATGAGCCCGGCCGAACTTGCCGCCCTTCTGCATTTCCATGCGGAAGCGGGCGTCGAATGGCTGCTGGAACAGGATCCGGTCGATCGTTTCGCGGAGTTCGCGCAGGCAAAAGTGGCGCGTGGCAACGCCGGCTCGCAAGCCGTGCAAAAAACGCAAACCTCCGGACAGAATGACACGCCACGCCCGGTGACAAATCGGGACACTTCCGGTTCATCCGGCAATCGCGTCACCGCGCCACCGGCCGGCGCCCCGCAGATGGCAATACCGGATGAGCAGGCCATCGCCGAAGCCCGTTTCGCGGCCGAGGCGGCCCGTTCACTTGCCGAATTGAAGAGCGCCATGGAGGCCTTTTCCGGCTGCAATCTCAGAAACAGCGCCCGCAACATGGTGTTTGCCGACGGAGACCCGTCCTCCGGCATCATGGTGATCGGCCCGATGCCGAACGGCGATGACGACCGGGAGGGTGTTCCCTTTTCCGGAAAGCAGGGACAGATGCTGGACCGCATGCTGGCGGCGATCGGGCTGGACCGGACGTCCGTGCTGCTGACCAATGTCATTCCCTGGCGGCCGCCGGGAAACCGCGTGCCCTCGCCGCGCGAGACCGATATCTGCCGACCGTTCATCGAGCGCCAGATCGTGCTCGCAGAGCCCCGGCATCTGCTCATTCTCGGCAATTTCGCCGGCCGTTTCTTCTTCGGCGGCAATGACACGATCCACCATATGCGCGGCGAATGGCGCGACATTTCAGTTGGCGGGCCGGTCGGCGGACTGACCATTCCGGCGCTTGCCACGCTCCATCCGCAGGACCTGATGTCAGCCCCGGCGAGCAAGCGATTGGCCTGGCAGGACCTGCTGGCGTTTCGCGCCCGGATTCGTGGTTAAGGGCGCCTGAACGGCAGTCTGCCTGATTTGTGAACAAACAATGAATGGAGCCATGCGGGCTGCGCATACCAGCAACGCGAAACGACGCCTTGCAGAATCTATGCTGCATTGCAATATAAGGTTACGGGAGGATTGGATAAGGAATTGAACCATGACTGCCCGTTTTCGTCCTCTGCACAGCGGCTTTGAGACGCTCCGCCACGCCGGCCCGGCGCTTTACACGCCCTTTGCCCGCTTCGGCTCGGCTGCGAACGAACAGATGACTGCCGCAGGTTACGGTCGCAGCACGCGCCCGGCGCAAATCTTTTCCGAATTCATCCAGCGTTGATTTGCGGCCGCGCTCGCGCGCGGCCTTGCTCTCAAGATTTCGAAAGACCCGCTCATGTCCACTTCCATCCGCGCCCTGATCGACACCGTCGCAGACATCGGCACCGCCGTGCGTGCCTCGCGCGAATATAGCCGCCTGAGCCTGGATGCGCCGGCGAGGCAAGCAGACCGGCTCGCCAACAGCGCGTTCCTGCCGAAATAAGTCGTTCGCCACGCACTTAGGCGTCCCGATCGCCTGTTCTGCGCCACGCCCTGTCGCAATCGACAGCGCAGGAGAAATTGGTTAGAGCGACACTTGTCCTTCGAATCCAAGGGCGGCATGCCGTGCAATTCCGACAGTTCTGATCACGCAATCCGCTCCAACCAGTTTTCAGCGCCTGCCTGACCGCTTGATCGCCATCAAGCCTCCGGCAGACACGGCCCCCGGAGCGTCCATGCTGGCCAGCCTCAGATCCGTGTTCAGCCTGATCCTGTCGACGCTCTTGATGATGGTCGGCTTCGGTTTGGCGAGCTATGTGCTGCCGGTGCGCTCCGTGGTGGAGGGATGGTCGACGCTGATCATCTCGCTGATCGCCACCGGCTATACGCTCGGCTTCACCCTCTCCTGCATCGTCACGCCGAAATTCGTGGCGCGCGTCGGTCATGTCCGGGTCTTTGCCGCGCTGATCACGCTGCTCAGCATCGCCATCCTGATGTGCGGGCTCGTGGTCGACTGGCACGCCTGGATCTTCTTTCGCGCCATCTCCGGCTTTGCCATTGCGGGCAGCTATCTCGTCATCGAGAGCTGGCTCAACGAACGGGTGACCAACGAAAACCGCGGCATGCTGTTTTCGGTCTATCTGATCACCACCATGGTGGGCACGATCGGCGGGCAATATCTCGTGCCCTTGGGCGATCCGACGAATTCCTCGCTCTTCATTCTCTGCGGCGTGCTGTTTTCGCTCGCGCTTTTGCCGACGGCGCTATCCTCGTCCGCCATGCCGGCGCCGCCGGCACAGGCCAATTTCGACGTACCGGGCCTTTTCCGCCGCTCGCCGGTCGCGGTCGTCGGCGCCTTCCTTGCCGGCGCCATGGCCGGTGCCTGGCTCAATCTCGGCGGCGTCTTCACCCAGAAAATCGGCCTTTCGACCGCAGAAGGCGCGACCTTGCTGGCAGCCGTTCTCACCGGCAGCGCGATCTCGCAGATCCCGATCGGCCGGGCGTCCGACAGAATGGACCGGCGCATCGTCATGGTCGCCTGCGGTATCGTCGGGGTCGTGTCCTGCCTCGCCATGGTCGCCTTCGTCGACGCAGGCCCGACGGTGCTCTACATGATCGCCGCCTTCGTCGGCTCGGTGCTGTTTCCGATCTATGCGCTCAATGTCGCCCATGCCAACGATCTTGCCCGGCCGAACGAATATGTCGAGGTCTCCTCGGGCATGATGATCACCTATGGCATCGGCACGATTTCAGGCCCGTTGATGGTCGGTCCCGTGATGGACCGGTTCGGCCCCCCTGCTCTTTTCGTCGTGCTTGCGCTCTATTTCGCGCTCTACGCGGCCTATGCGACATTGCGCATCGCCCGGCGCAGCCAAAGGGACGGCCTGGTCGCGAAGACGGACTTCCAGGCAAACACCGTACCGACGCCGGGAATGGAAGCGGTGAATGCGATGAACCAGGCGATACGCCCGGCCGGCCTCGTCGAAGACGATACGGCTCCGGCGAGGTCGTCCTGACCCTGCCATCCTGGCTCCTATCCCTGTGGCGTGACGTGCTTGCGCGCGCCTCTGCGCTCGAGACCGAGCTGATGCTCCCGGAAAATGATGAAAATGCCGGCGCCGACCACGATCGCCGTGCCGATCAGCATGACACCGGTCGGAACATCGCCGAAGAGGAAATAGCCGATGATCAGGCCGAGGATGATCGACGTGTATTCGAAGGGCGCGATGGTTGACATGTCGGCATAGCGATAGCTCTGCGTCAACAGGATCTGCGCGACGCCGCCGCAGAAACCTGCCGCCATCAAAAGCAGAAAGGAGTTCCACGGCAGCGGCTCCCAGCCGAAGGGCAGCGTCAGCAGCGAGAAGCAGGAGGCCGACAGCGAGAAATAAAGCACGATGGTGTGCGTGCGCTCCTTGGCCACCAGCTTTCGCACCAGCACCATGGCGACAGCGCCGAGCGTTGCCGATAACAGCACCGAGAGTGCGCCGAGCGCCTCGCCTGACCCGAAGCCGCCGTCGCGCAGCAATGTCAGGCGCGGCCAGGTGATGATCACCACGCCGACAAGGCCGATCAGGACCGCCGACCAACGGTAGACCCGCACCGTCTCCTTGAGAAAGACCGCCGCAAAGACGACAGCGAGCAGCGGCATCGCATAGCCGATGGCGATCGCTTCCGGCAGCGGCAGATGCACCAGGCCATAAAAGCCGCAGCTCATGGAGAGGATGCCGATGAAGCCGCGCGCCAGATGGCCGAAAATATCCTTGGTGTGAAAGGCGGTGCGCAGATGGCCCTTGAAAGCCAGGTAACCGAGGATCGGCACCATGGCGAAGGCCGAGCGGTAGAAGGTGATCTGGCCCGTGGCGATCCCTGTACCGGACGCCTTGATCAGCGTCGACATGCAGACGAAAACCAGTACGGACAGGACCTTGAGGGAAATGCCCTTCATCGGGTGAGAAAATTCGGCATCCATATGCGGCACGCTCAGCGGACAAGACGGCAGCGAGCCGAAAGCAAAAGCACGACGGGCTGCGGGGGAGGATGCGAGCGGAGAATCCGTCGCTCAGGCGGGACTAGTCTAGCGCGCGATGAACGGAAAGGGCGATCAATTTTCTTGATGTGAGGCGGAAATATTTGATGCCTCCGCGTCAATGTCCTACGCTGGAACCAGCAGCAGAAGCGCTGTGATCCGTCTGCGGGTCGACAAACGCGAACCTCCGCAAGGAAATTTGCGCAATCTGTGCCAAAAAGACGCGCCCGATTTAAATATTGTTAGGGCGAATTTCGTAAGTCTCTGATGCAAGACTTGGGAGCGGGACAGATCGGACAGGCCGGAACACAGCGCCGGCCACCGAAAATGACCTATCCTACCACCCCGAAGCTCCGCAGGATGCGCAGCCTCTTCACGACGACCAAGCCTCTTCCCGAGCATGATACGGCGGGAGATGCCAGCGGGACAAACGATGCGGACAGATACGGGCGAAATCATTCATCTGGAAGACTACCGGCCAACGGATTTCGTCCTCGAGAGAGTGGATCTCACCTTTGAACTTGACCCCAGGGAAACCAAGGTCGAAGCGCGGCTGATCTTCCACCGGCGCGAGGGCGTCAGCCCGGATGCGCCGCTGATCCTCGATGGCGACGAACTGAAGATGACGGGCCTGCTGTTCGATCAGGAAGAGATCCTGGCGGCAAATTATGATGTGGCCGAAGACAGCCTGACCATTCGCAACCTGCCGGCAACTGCCCCCTTCGAGATTACCATCACGACGGAACTCAATCCGGAAGCCAATACCAAGCTGATGGGACTCTATCGCACCAGCAATGTCTATTGCACCCAGTGCGAAGCCGAGGGCTTTCGCCGCATCACCTACTTCCCCGATCGCCCCGACGTGCTCGCGGTCTATACCGTCAACATCATTGCGGACAAGCAAACCGCGCCGCTGCTTCTGGCGAACGGCAATTATCTCGGCGGCGCCAATATGGGCGACGGCCGGCATTTCGCGGCCTGGTTTGATCCGCACCCCAAGCCAAGCTACCTCTTCGCGCTGGTCGCCGGTGATCTCGGCGTCGTCGAAGACACCTTCACGACCATGTCCGGCCGCGACGTTGCGCTGAAAATCTACGTCGAGCATGGCAAGGAGCCGCGCGCGACTTACGCCATGGACGCGCTGAAGCGCTCGATGAAGTGGGACGAGGAGGTCTTCGGCCGCGAATACGATCTCGACATCTTCATGATCGTCGCCGTCTCCGACTTCAACATGGGCGCGATGGAGAACAAGGGGCTGAACGTCTTCAACGACAAGTACGTCCTTGCCGATCCCGAAACCGCGACCGATGCCGACTATGCCAATATCGAGGCGATCATCGCGCATGAATATTTCCACAACTGGACCGGCAACCGCATCACGTGCCGCGATTGGTTCCAGCTGTGCCTCAAGGAAGGCCTGACCGTCTATCGTGACCACGAATTCTCCGCCGACCAGCGCTCGCGCACGGTCAAGCGGGTTGCCGAGGTTCGCCATCTGAAGGCCGAACAGTTCCCGGAGGACGCGGGCCCTCTCGCCCATCCGGTTCGTCCGACAAAATACAGGGAAATCAACAACTTCTACACGACGACGGTCTACGAAAAGGGTAGCGAAGTCACCCGCATGATCGCGACGGTGCTCGGCGCGGACCTCTTCAAGAAAGGCATGGACCTCTATTTCGACCGCCACGACGGCCAGGCGGTGACGATCGAGGATTTTGTCGCCTGCTTTGCCGAAGTCAGCAAGCGCGACATGACGCAGTTTTCGCTCTGGTACCATCAGGCCGGCACGCCGCTCGTCACCGCTTCGACCGCCTATGACGCGGCCAAACAGATCTTCACGCTGTCGCTCGAGCAAATGGTGCCGCCGACGCCCGGGCAGAGCGGCAAGGAGCCGATGCACATTCCGCTCAGGCTCGGGCTGTTGCTGGAAGACGGCTCCGAAGCCGCCCTTTCGTCCGCCACCGGCGCCGAAGTCACCGGCGACGTCCTCCACCTGGTTGAGCGCAAGCAGACCGTCACCTTCACCGGCATCGTCTCGCGTCCGGTGCTGTCGCTCAACCGCGGCTTCTCCGCGCCGATCAACCTGCATTTCGAGCAGACGCCGGCCGATCGCGCCCATATTGCCCGGCATGAAAGCGACCAGTTCGCCCGTTGGCAGGCCCTGAACGACCTCGCCCTGCCGAATCTGGTGGCAGCGACCGCCATCGCCAGGGAAGGCGCAAAGGCAGAATGCGACCGGGCGCTGATCGACGCGCTGCTCGCGGCGGCGGCCGATGCAAAGCTCGAGCCCGCCTTCCGGGCTCAGGCACTGGCGTTGCCAAGCGAAGCCGACGTTGCGCGTGAGATCGGCAGCAACAACAACCCGGATGCCATCCACGCCGGACGGCAAGACATCATGACGGCGATCGCGAAAGCGGGCCGGGATATCTTTGCGACGCTCGCGGACGAAATGGTGGTGGATGGCCCCTTCAGCCCGGATGCCGCAAGTGCCGGGCGCCGGGCACTGCGTAATACGGCCCTCTCCTATCTTGTCTATGCCGAAAACCAGCCAGGCTGGGCGCTGGACGCATTCAAATCGGCCAACAACATGACCGATCTCAGCCAGGCGCTGACCATCCTCGCCCACCGTTTCCCCGATGACAGGGAGACGGTCGAAGCGCTTTCCGCCTTCAAGACGCGCTTTGCCAACAATGCGCTGGTCATCGACAAGTGGTTCACCATCCAGGCGACGATCCCCGGGGCGGATGCGCTCGGCCGCGTCAAGACGTTGATGGCCGATCCGCTGTTCAACAGCACCAATCCGAACCGGGTCCGGGCTCTCGTCGGCACCTTTGCCTTCTCGAACCCAACCGGCTTCAACCGGGCCGACGGCGAAGGCTACCGCTTCCTCGCGCGCCAGATCCTCGACATCGACCCGCGCAATCCGCAGCTGGCAGCACGCATCCTGACCTCGATGCGCTCGTGGCGGTCGCTGGAGGACGTCCGAGCCGAGCATGCGCGCAACGCGCTGCGCGAGATCGCCGCCGCGCCGAAGCTCTCCGTCGATGTCAGCGACATCGTCGAGCGGATGCTGAAAGGCTAGGAATTAGCAAACGGATGCCGCCGAAAACCCCGCAATCGCGGGGTTTTTTCGTCTCCGTTGGCGGGAGTATGATTTTCCAATGACGATAAATGGTTAATAAAGTTTTACATTTTCCTCTGGACAAGCCGAATCACAATTGATTCATTGGGTCAGGTTCGAGCGAGCGGCGCATCGAATCACATGAGGACCTACAGAATTGACGAAGATGGCGGAAGCGCAGCGGGGACGCGCGGCCGGTGAGCGGTTGCGGCCAAAATTTCCAGGTTTCCTGAACCTGGACAAGGACGTCATCCAGCACGCACGGATTTTTAGGGAGCCGGCAGCGCTGCGCCTTGCGCGCGCAGAGCCGCTGCTGAAGCGTTCCATCCCGATCCTGATCACCGCCTTCCTGCTCGTCGTCGCAATTTCCCGCGTCAACGGCATCATGGTCGAACATGCCCGCATGGAGGCAAGTTCACGCCAGGCGACGGTTCTTGCCGCCGCGACGGCAAGTGCGGCCCTGCAGGAAGACGCCGTTGCCCTGTTCGACAAAGCTCAAAGGTGGGATGTGGAGCAGCGGCTCAGCACCTTCCTGCCACCCGATATGCTCGAGCCCGGCGCATTCGTTTTGACCATTCGCAATGACGGGCGGATTTTCGCGAGTTCGCCGGAGGGCGCCGCCTATACCGGCCGCACGCTTGCCGCTGTCGCACCGGAAATCGCCGCCTTTCAGTATTTCGGCGAGCGCTCGACGGTGATGAAAACCTTCATCGGCGACGTCGAGCATGTCGTCGCGCTGATGCAGGTGCCGGGTGGTGCTGGGACATTGCTTGTTGCGACGCCGCTGGCGCGGATCGAAAAGCTGTGGCGCGACGAGGTTTCGTTGAACGTCACGCTGTTTGCCGGTATCTCGGCCATCCTGCTCGTCGTGCTCTATGCCTATTACATCCAGGCAAAACGTGCCCGCGACGCGGACCAGATTTTTGCCGAAAGCAACCTGCGCGTCGAAACGGCGCTGTCGCGCGGCCGCTGCGGCCTTTGGGATTTCGACATGCCGAACCGGCGCCTCTTCTGGTCGCGGTCGATGTACGAAATGCTCGGCATGGCGCCGCAGAGCAGCGTGCTCTCCTTCGGCGACGCCGCCCGACTGATGCATCCGGATGACGGCAGCATCTACAAGGTGGCGCGCACCATCGCCAAGGGCGACGCCCGGCAGATCGACCAGATCTTCCGGATGCGCCATGCCGAAGGCCACTATGTCTGGATGCGCGCCCGCGCGCAGGTGATCCGCACCGCATCGGGCCGCGTGCATCTGATCGGGATCGCCATGGACGTCACCGAGCAGCATCGGCTGGCCCAGCGCTACGCGGAAGCCGACCAGCGGCTGGCCGACGCCATCGAATGCACCTCCGAGGCCTTCGTGCTGTGGGACAAGAACGATCGCCTCGTCATGTGCAACACCCACTATCAGCAGGCTTACAATCTGCCTGACCACGTTCTCGTGCCCGGCACCGAACGTTCCATCGTCAACGCGGCCGCAGCCCGCCCGATCATCGAGCGGCGGATCGCCGATCCCGACCGGTCCAATCATTCGCAGACATCCGAAGTTCAGCTCGCCGACCAGCGCTGGCTCCAGATCAACGATCGTCGCACGCGCGATGGCGGGCTCGTTTCCGTCGGCACGGATATTACGCTGCTGAAGCGCCATCAGGTTCGCCTGCGCGAATCCGAGCGCCGCCTCATGGCGACCATCGGCGACCTCTCGACCTCGCGCATCACGCTTGAGCGCCAGAAGGCCGAACTGTCGATTGCGAACGCCAATTATCAGGCAGAGAAAGAACGGGCCGAAGCGGCCAATCGGGCAAAGTCCGAATTCCTTGCCAATATGTCGCATGAACTGCGCACGCCGCTGAACGCCATTCTCGGCTTCTCCGAAATCCTGCAAAACAAGATGTTCGGCCCGCTCGGTTCCGAGAAATACGACGAATATTCCCACGACATTCATGACAGCGGCAAACATCTGCTGAACGTCATCAACGACATCCTCGACATGTCGAAGATCGAGGCCGGGCAGATGAAGATCAACCGCGAGACGATCGATCTTGCACCGTTGATCGAGGAGACGCTGCGCTTCACCACCATTCCGGCGAAGCAGAAGAGCATCTGCGTCGACCAGCAGGTTTCCTCCGGCTTGACGCTTATCGCGGATCGGCGGGCGATGAAGCAGATATTGCTCAATCTCCTGTCGAATGCCGTGAAGTTCACCAATGAGGGCGGCAAGATTTCGCTCAGGGCCCGCAAGGTGGCAGGCGCGGTCACACTCACCATCGCCGATACCGGCATCGGCATCCCGCGGGCGGCGCTCCAGAAGATCGGCCAGCCCTTCGAACAGGTGCAGAGCCAGTATGCTAAGAGCAAGGGCGGCTCCGGACTCGGCCTTGCCATTTCGCGGTCGCTGACGAGCCTGCACGGCGGGGCAATGCGGATTCATTCGGTGGAAAACATCGGCACGATCATCTCGCTGCGCATCCCCGATACGGATCCGAGCGCCGGAGTTCGGTGCGCTAAGGCTTGACGATCGCCTGAAATATACGGCGCACGGCCTTGGAGAGGCGGCGGATATCCGCCTCCAGTACCTTGACGTCCGGCATATCGGCCGCGCGGCAAAGCAAATCGATCAGGCCCGCCGGCGCGTCCTTCATCTCGAAATCACCGTCCAGGCACAGCCGGACGATCTGCGAGAGGTTGGTAAAGAGCGCCAGCGCCTCCTGCACGGTCTCCAGATCGGCGGGCGCGATCAACGCCGGCCCAAGCGCCTGCAGCACATCGGCCGTCGACGTCCCGCTCGGCGGCACGTCGCTGCCCCGCGCCGGTGCGACCAGCATGAGATATTGGGCGATGAATTCGATGTCGACCAGCCCGCCCGGAATGAGCTTGAAATCCCAGACATCGCTCGGTGGCTTTTCCTTGTCGATCAGTTCGCGCATCTCAGCGACATCCGCCGCAATCTTCCCGGCATCACGCGTCTGGCCAAGCACTTCGCGAAAAATCGTGTTCGCCTCCGCGATCAGACTATCGTCGCCGCAGAGCGCGCGCGCGCGGGTGAGCGCCATGTGTTCCCACGTCCACGCTTCTTCCCGCTGGTATTTTGCGAAGGCATTGATGCGCGTCGCAACCGGCCCCTTGTTCCCCGAGGGGCGCAGCCGCATATCGACTTCATAGAGTACGCCTTCAGCGGTGGGGGCCGAGAGAGCCGAAATCAGCCTCTGCGTGATGCGCGTGAAATAGCGAACGGAATCGAGCGGCTTTAGACCATTGGATTCGGAGGCCGTCTCGTCATAGTCGTAGAGCAGGATGATATCGACATCGGAGCCGGCGGTCAGTTCGTGGCTGCCGAGCTTGCCCATGCCGACGACGGCGACGCGCCCTCCAGGGAACTTTCCGTGCGCGGCTTCCACCTCAAGCAGCACAGCCTCAAGTGTTGCCGCGATGATCAGGTCGGCAAGGTCGGTGAGCGCATACCCCGCCGGCACACCGGTGATCACCCCTGTCAGGAGCCGGATGCCAATCAGGAATCGCTGCTCGGACGCCGTGATGCGCAATCGGTCGAGAATGTCCTCGTAGTGGCGGGCGCCAGAAAGGAAGCCGTTGATGCGCTCCGCCAGATAATCCCGCGTCGGCAACTCGACCAGCAGGCGCGGATCCAGCATCCCGTCGAAGACGTGCGGCTTGCTGGCGATGATATCGGCAAGCCGCGGCGCTGAAGACATGATGTTGACGATCAGCGAAAGCAGCCCCGGATTGTTGCCGAGCAGCGAGAAAAGCTGGATGCCGGCCGGCAGACCGGCGATGAAATGGTCGAAACGGAGCAGCGCCTCGTCGGCCCGCTTGTTTTCCCCGAAGACGCGCAGAAGCTGCGGTGTCAGTTCCGTCAGCCGTTCGCGCGCCTCTACCGATTGGGTCGCGCGGTATCGGCCATAGTGCCAGGTGCGGATGGTCCGGGAAATGTCCTGCGGCCGCTCGAAGCCGAGTTTCCTGAGGGTTTCCAGAGTGTCCGGATCGTCCCTCTGACCGGTGAAGACGAGGTTGCCCGTCTCCGCCGAAAGTCTCGCCTCCTGCTCGAAAAGCTGGGCATAGCGGCGCTCCACCGTTTTCAGCACCCGCGACAGCTCTGCCGAAAACGATGCGACGTCGACAAAGCCCATCATATAGGCGATGCGCTTGAGTTCCGCCTCCGTCGTCGGCAGCACGTGCGTCTGCTCGTCGCGGACCATCTGGACCCGATGCTCGACATCGCGCAGGAACCAGTAGGCGGAAATCAGTTCCTCGGCCGTTTTCCCATCGATCCAGTTGGCCCGCGCCAATCCTTCGAGCATCGGCTCGGTCGCGCGCTGCCTCAGTTCCGGCATCCGCCCGCCGGCGATCAACTGCTGCGTCTGGACGAAGAACTCGATCTCGCGGATGCCGCCGCGCCCGAGCTTGATGTTGTGACCTTTGACGGCAATCTCGCCATGCCCCTTGTGGGCGTGGATCTGCCGTTTGATCGAGTGGATGTCGGCGATCGCGGCATAGTCGAGATATTTGCGAAACACGAACGGCGTGAGTTCGCGCAGGAACGCCTCGCCGGCTTTCACATCGCCAGCAACAGGCCGCGCCTTGATGAATGCCGCCCGCTCCCAGTTCTGCCCCCTGCTCTCATAGTAAAGCATGGCGGCCTCCACCGGAATGGCGAGCGGTGTAGCGCCGGGGTCGGGCCGCAGCCGCAAGTCCGTGCGGAAGACATAACCGTCACCGGTTCGCTCCTGCAATATGCGGATCAGCCGGCGCAACAACCGGCCGAAGGTCTCGGGCGCGTCCTGGGGATCGATGATCAGCGGCGCCTGCGGCTCGTAGAAGACGACGAGATCGATATCGGAAGAGTAGTTCAGCTCGAAGGCGCCGAGCTTGCCCATGCCGAGAACCACGACACCGGAGCCTTCGCTCGGTTGCTCCATATCGACGACGTTGAGCTTGCCGGCATCATGCGCGCTGAGCAGCAGGTGATTGATCGTTGCAGAGACGGCAGCACTTGCGAAGTCGCTGAGCCAACGCGTGGTTTCGCGCACATCGAACAGGCGCGAGAGATCGGCGAGCGCCATGGTGAAAGCGATGTCGCGCTTGGCGTTTCTCAGCCGCGTCATGATCTCGGCATCCGACAGGGCTTTGCCGCCCTCGCCCCCCTTCCAGGCGTGGCGTGCCGTTTCGATACAGTCGCCGAGATGGTCTCTGATCGGCCCGGCAAGAGCCCGCACGAGCACTTGCGGATGAGCGACCGCGGTATCACGCAGATAGGGAGAAAGCGAGAAAGCCGCGACGATGAAGTCCTTCAGCGGCGTTTGCGAGGCCAGCAGGCTGGCAATTTCCGGATGCTGTTTGCCGATATCCTTGAGGCTGGAGAGGACGGACTTCGCATCCGTCTGGCTCATCGGCCGCAGGGTGCATGTGGCAATATCCGCCAAACGCCGCATATCCGTCTGCATCGTCGCCCTCCCAAGCAGGTTTCGGAAAACCTCCGCCGCTCCCTTCGGCTCCCCATGCCTATCAGCCGGAAGGCGTCGCGAAAACCATGCTGGCGGTCAAACCACGATTGTTTTCAGCATCCGGCACGGTATCGCTCAATTCGAGACGCCCTTGATGCATCTCCATGACCGCTTCGACGAGCGACAGGCCAAGACCTGTTCCCGGCTTGCTTCGGCTTTCGTCCAGCCGTACGAAGCGCCCGATGACATCGCCGCGTTTGTCCGCCGGAACGCCGGGCCCACGGTCTGCCACCGAAACCGCGATCGTCCCATCCCGTTTCGCAAGGCTGACCTTGATCAGCGGATTGTCGCTGCCCTCGGAATATTTGATGGCGTTGTCGATCAGGTTACCGAGCGCCTGCCCGATCAGTTCACGATTGCCGGACACGTGGATATCGGGCGGCACGTCGGCTTCCAGTTGCAGCGCCTGTTCGTCGGCCAGCGGTTCGTAGAGTTCGACGCAATCGGCGACGCTCTGTGAAAGATCGACATCGCTCATTTCCGCAGCCGCCGAGCCCGCCTCGACGCGCGAAATCATCAGCAGCGCGTTGAACGTGCGGATCAGTTGGTCGGATTCGCCGATGATCTCTTCCAGTGAAGCGCGGTAACCGGCATTCGTCGCCTTGTGTGCCAGCGCGGCTTCCGCCTTGTTGCGCAGACGTGTGAGAGGCGTCTTCAGGTCATGGGCGATGTTGTCGGAGACCTGCCGCAAGCCTTCGTTCAGCTTCTCGATCCGGCCCAGCATGGCGTTGAGGGATTCCGAGAGCCGGTCGAACTCGTCGCCGGAGCCGCTCATCGGCAGTCGCTGCGACAGGTCGCCCGCCATGATCCGCGTGCTGGCGTCCGACATGCGGTCGATCCGCTTCAGCGCGTTGCGACCGATGGCAAACCAGATGATCAGCGCGCCGATCCCCATGATGCCGAGCGCAACGACCAGCGCCTGGCGCACAAGCACGCGAAACTTCTCCGGCTCCTGCAGGTCGCGGCCGACGAGGATGCGCAGCCCATTGTCGAGCACCAGAACATGCGCGAGTGCCACATGGGTTTCCTTGCGGCTTTCGTCGGTGTAGCGCTGGTAGCGGAAGGCTTCCCCTGTCCAGCCCTCCTGGTCCAGAAGCCCGGGCTGCAGCGAAGCAACGTTGCCGGCAAGGATTTCGCCCGTCGGCCCGGCAATGACGTAGAGATTGGCGCCCGGCTGCCGCGCCCGGCGCTCCAGCGTCCGCAACAACCCATTGACGCCCGCCCGGCTGTAGATCTCCTCGATCTGGGAAACTTCCGCCGTCACCGCATCCCTCGTCTGCTGTTCCAGCAGCCGCTGCGACATCGCTGTGACGTAGAAGACTAGAAAGGCCGCGCAAAGCGAAAACAGCAGAAGATAAAGCGCCGAGAGGCGAACGGCAGTCGTGCGAAAAAGGACGCGCAGTCTGCTCATGCGTCCGCGCGTCCGTCTTCCTTGATCATGTAGCCGGCACCGCGGACGGTGCGCAACAGCGGCTGGTCAAAGTCCTTCTCAATCTTCGAACGCAACCGCGACACATGCACGTCGATGACGTTGGTCTGCGGATCGAAATGATAGTCCCAGACATTCTCAAGCAGCATCGTGCGCGTCACGACCTGGCCGGCATTCTTCATCAGATATTCGAGCAACCGGAATTCGCGGGGTTGCAGGAGAAGCTCCCGCCCCTGCCGGCGCACCGTATGCGAGAGCCGGTCGAGCTCCAGATCGCCGACGCGATACACCATGTCCTGCTCCGGCGTACCCTTGCGGCGGCCAAGCACCTCGACACGGGCGAGAAGCTCGTTGAAGGCATAGGGTTTCGGCAGGTAGTCGTCACCGCCGGCGCGCAGGCCGGTCACCCTGTCATCGACCTGGCCAAGGGCCGACAGGATCAGCACAGGCGTATGGATGCCCTTGCGGCGCAATTCGGAAATAACGGAAAGCCCGTCGCGGCGCGGCAGCATCCGGTCGATGATCAGCACGTCGTAGGTGTTCTCGGTGGCCATGAACAGGCCGCTTTCGCCGTCGCTGGCATGATCCGAGACGATCCCCGCCTCGCGAAACGCCTTCGCAAGATAGGCGGCGGCCTCAAGGTCATCTTCAATAATCAGAATCTTCATGCGCGTGACCATAGTCCCGGACCCCTGTCTTCCACAACCGGTTTGCCTTCGGGAGCTCATGTCCGCCTGCGCGTCGTGCAGAAGGCAAGGCATGGCCTGAAACGCCGGGCGCCGCGAAACCTTGTCTGTAGGTCCGCGGCGCCCGGTTGTTCGATGGACCGCGTCAGCCCTGGCTGATCGGCAGTGCCACAAAGCGGCTGGCGTTATCGGCCTCGATCTGGAACAGCGCCTTGGTGCGGCCGTCCTTCTTGGCTTCCTCGATCACCTTGAGGATGTCGTCAGCCGACTTGACCTCCTGGTTGTTGACGGAAACGATCTTCTCGCCTTCCTTCAGCCCGCGGTCACTGGCGTCGGAGTCCGGATCGACCGAGGAGATGGTCACGCCGTTGCCGTCTTCCGAGGGCGTCACGGTGACGCCGAGGTCGGCCAGCGCCTTCTCGCTCGAAGGCTGCTGTTCTTCCTGCTGCTGCTGGTCGGTACCGGCGGAGGCGTCCTTGGTGTCGGCCGGCAGCGCGCCGATTTCCAGCTTGACGCTCTCGGCCTTGCCGTCGCGCCACAGGGCAACATCGACGCTCGTGCCGGGGCGCATCATGGCGATCTTGCGCGCCAATTCACGCGGCCCCTTGATCGTGTCGCCATTGACGGCGGTGATCACGTCGCCCTTCTTGATACCGGCCTTTTCACCCGGAGAACCTGCCTGCGGTTCGACGACCAGTGCGCCGCTCGCTTCCGCAAGACCGAGCGATTCAGCGACATCCTTGTCGACCGGCTGGATCTGCACGCCGAGCCAGCCGCGGGAGACTTCGCCGTCCTTTATCAGATCGGCCACCACGTCCTTAGCAACGGATGCCGGGATGGCAAAGGCGATACCGACGTTGCCACCCGAGGGCGAAAAGATCGCGGTGTTGATGCCGACGACTTCGCCGTTGAGGTTGAAGGTCGGACCACCCGAGTTGCCGCGGTTCACGGCTGCATCGACCTGCAGGTAATCGTCATAGGGGCCAGAGCCGATATCACGTCCACGCGCCGAAATGATGCCGGAGGTGACGGTACCGCCAAGTCCGAATGGGTTGCCGACGGCCACGACCCAATCACCGACACGCACCTTGCTGTCGTCAGCCCAGGTGACATAGGTGAACTTGCGCTTGTCATCGACCTTGAGTACGGCGAGATCGGTGCGGCTGTCCTTGCCGACCAGTTTCGCATCGAGTTCTGAGCCGTCGTTCAGGATGACGGTGAACGCCGAACCGTCGGAAACGACGTGGTTGTTGGTGACGAGATAACCGTCCTCAGAGATGAAGAAGCCGGATCCCTGCGATGTTGGACGCAGACGGCCGGGCTTGCCGTCGCGCGGGCCATGGCCTCGCTCGGCGCGCCTGTCGTTATCCTGGCCGCCGTTCGGGCCGCCGAATTCCTTGAAGAAGCGCTTCAGCGGGTGGTCATCCGGAAGTTCGTCCAGACCGCGGCCGCCGAAATCGAAGCTGAAGCCGCTGTTGGCCTCGTCGGAAACCGGATTGGCGCGGGATTGGACGCGCACGGAAACGACGGCCGGCGAAACGGCATCAACCACATTGGCAAAGCTTGGAACCTGCGGCGCTTCGATCTTCACGGCCGCGGCAAAGGAGTGGGTGACGGCGGCGGGGATGCCGGTCGAAAGCATGACGGCCGCGAGACCCGCGACGGTCGAGGTCTTCAGAACGGTCTTGAGGGAGGGACGCAGTGCGTTTGTCGTAAACATCCGATTTGCCTTTTCTCTTCATGTATCTGGCTGACTGGAGGAACAGCCGTTGAGAAAAGGAATAACGGAACGCACCTTACTGACTTGTGTCCGAAGAATGAACTTTTGGTAATGTTTGGAAAATGTGCCGCTGCTGAATAAAATCAGTCCTTCAGCACGGCATCCAGCCTGGCCTGCTCCTCCGCCGAGAGCGGCGTTCCGGTCGCCTTGCCGCTGCGTCGCCGCGCGGAAACGATCATCACCACCGCGCCCGCCAGCAGCAGAACGATCGGCGCGCCCCACAAAAGCAGCGTCTTTGTCTCGAAGCGGGGCTTGAGCAGCACGAATTCGCCGTAGCGCGAAACGAGATAGGTAATGACGGCCTCGTCGGAGTCACCGGCGGTGATCCGCTCGCGCACGAGAAGCCGCAGGTCCTTGGCCAGTTCCGCATTCGAATCGTCGATCGACTGGTTCTGGCAGACCATGCAGCGCAGTTGCGCCGAGAGCGCCCGGGCACGCGCCTCGAGTGCAGGGTCAGCCAGGACCTCATCCGGATTGACGGCAAAAGCCGGCGACGCGGACAACAAGAGCAGCAGAACGAAGACCAGCCGCCGGATCATTGCGCAGGCTCCAGAACCGGTCTCTTCTGTTTCTTCGCCCGCGACGGCGCGCCGATCCGCAGGCGCCGGTCGCTCAGCGAGACCGCGCCGCCCATCATCATCACGAGCGCGCCGCCCCAGATGCAGAGGATCATCGGCTTCCACCAGATCCGCACGACAACGCCGCCATCCGCCATGCCGTCACCAAGCGACACATAGAGCTGGCTCGAGCCGAACGTCTTGATGCCGGCCTCGGTGGTCGGCATCCGCCGCGCCGTATAAAGGCGCTTCGACGACCACATCTCGGTGACGATCACGCCCGCCCGCATGACGGTGAAATGCCCGGACTGCTCGGTGTAATTGGGCCCCTTGCCGTCCCGCAATCCGTCGAAGCGCAGCGTGTATCCGCCCGCATCCGTGGTCATGCCGGGCTTCATCTCGACAATATGTTCGGTCTCGAAAGCCGTAACCGCAACAATCCCGATCAGCGTGACGCCAAGACCGATATGCGCCAGCGCCGTCCCGAAAACCGAGCGCGGCAATCCCGCAAGACGCCGCAGCGCCACCGATCCCGCCACCTTGCCGATACCGGACCGCAGAAACAGCTCCGTCAGCGAGCCGGCGATCATGTAGGCTCCCAGCACCAGCCCCGCCAGCGCCATGATCGGCCCGCCATGCTGCGCATAGTAGATCGCGCAGCCGGCAGCCAGACCGATCGCCACGGCCGCGAACAGCCGCTGTCCGGCCCCGAGCAGGTCTCCGCGCTTCCAGGCCAGCAACGGCCCGAACGGCACCGCCAGAAGCAGCGGCAGCATCAGCAGCCCGAAAGTCATGTTGAAGAAGGGCGCGCCGACAGAAATCTTCGCACCGGTCAGCGCTTCCAGCACCAGCGGATAGAGGGTGCCGGTCAATACGGTGGCCGCGGCTGTCGTCAGGATCAGGTTGTTGAGGACCAGCGCCCCCTCGCGTGAAATCGGCGCGAACAGGCCGCCCGCCTTGAGATGCGCGGCGCGGAACGCGAACAGAGAGAAGGCGCCGCCAATGAAAAGGATCAGGATCACCAGAATGAAGACGCCGCGCGTCGGATCGGTCGCAAAGGCGTGAACCGAGGTGAGCACGCCGGAGCGGACGAGGAACGTGCCGAGCAGCGACATCGAGAAGGTCAGGATCGCCAGCAGCACGGTCCAGATCTTCAGCGCCTCGCGCTTCTCCATCACCAGCGCCGAGTGAAGCAGCGCGGTCCCGGCAAGCCAGGGAATGAAGGAGGCGTTCTCGACCGGGTCCCAGAACCACCAGCCGCCCCAGCCAAGCTCGTAATAGGCCCAGTAGGATCCCATCGCGATTCCCGCCGTCAGGCAGGTCCAGGCGGCAAGCGTCCAGGGCCGCACCCAGCGCGCCCAGGCTGCATCGATGCGGCCCTCGATCAGGGCGGCCACGGCAAAGGAAAAACAGACGGAAAATCCGACATAGCCGAGGTAAAGCAGCGGCGGATGGATGGCCAGCCCGATGTCCTGCAGCACCGGGTTGAGGTCGCGTCCCTCGCCCGGCACGTCGACGAGCCGGTTGAACGGGTTCGACGTCAAGAGGATGAACAGCGAAAAGGCGCTGGCGATCCAGGCCTGAACGGCAAGCACATTGGCCTTCAGCGTATCCGGCAGATTGTCCCCGAACACCGCGACGAGCGCCGAAAAGAAGGTCAGGATCAGCATCCAGAGCAGCATGGAGCCTTCATGATTGCCCCAGACGCCGGAGAACTTGTAGATCAGCGGTATCTGCGAATGCGAATTTTCCCAGACGTTCTGCACGGAAAAATCCGACGTCACATGGGCATAGGTGAGAACGCCGAAGGAAAGCGCGACGAGCAGGAAGGTCGCCTTCGCCGCGACCGTGCCGATCTCCATCAGCGCCCGGTCGGCACGCGCTGCGCCGAAGACAGGCATGATCGCCTGCAGGATCGACACGCCGAGCGCCAGGACCAGCGCGTAGTGACCGAGCTCGATGATCATTGGATGTTTTCCTTGCCCCCGAGCGATACGCCCTGTGCCTTCAGCCGATCCGCGACATCCTTCGGCATATAGGTTTCATCATGCTTGGCGAGCACCGTATCGGCGACGAAGACCGCGCTGCCGGCCACGAACGCCCCTTCGGCGACGACGCCCTGCCCCTCGCGAAAGAGATCCGGAAGAATGCCCGTGTAGGTCACCGGCACGCGATCGAGCGTATCGGTCACGCTGAAGCTCACCGTCATGCCGTCGCCGCGCTTGACCGATCCCGCCTCGACCAGCCCGCCCAGCCGGATGCGGGTGCCCGGCGCCAGATGCGCCTTGGCGAGGTCTCCGGGAACGTAGAAATAGGCAACGGCCTGGCTGAAGGCGAACATCACCAGAAGCACGGCGGCGAAGATGAAGCTGACGCCGCCGCCGATGATTGCCAGACGCTTCTGCTTGCGGGTCACTTCACGCCTCCATCGGCCGTCAGGCCGAGTTCGCCTGCCAAAGCCAGCAATTGTTTGCCCTGTTCCCCCTCGGCCGGAAAGGCGCTCAGACCCTGTTTCAAGGCTTCGGCGGCCTTGTCTTTCTGGCCAAGCACGGAATAGGAACGGATGATCCGCATCCATCCATCGAAGTTTTTCGGATCGTTCTTCAGTTTTTCGGCAAGGCTCGCAACCATGCCTTCGATCATGGTATTCCGATCGCCGGCATTCATGGTCTGCGCTGCCGCGACGTCGTCGGCCGTCGGGTTGCCCAATGCGGTACCCGCTTGCTCACCGGAGGCGGCAGCGCCGTCAGCCTTAAGGCTGGCGATATGCTCATTGACGAGCGGCAGCCACGGCGCATCCGCCGGCGATGCCTTGACGATCTCCTGGAACGCCGCAAGCGCTTCCGGCGCCTTGCCTTCCTGTTTCAAGGCCAGCGCCAGATAGAATTGCGCGCGCGGATCGTTCGGCTCGATCGTCAGCGATTTGCGCAGCGCCTCCTGCGCCTCGTTGGTGATCAAGCCGCCGGAAAGCGCAATCAGGCTTTCGGCATAGCCGCCGAGCCGCGCGGGCGTCGGCCCGAGAATACGAAGGGCGTTGCGGAAAGCGGCGGCGGCATCTTCGATCCGGCCGCTGCGATAGTAGATCGGCGCCAGCACATCCCATCCCGCCCCATCTTCGGGGTTGGCGACAAGCTGCTGCTCGGCGCGGGCGATCAGAAAATTGATGTCGTCGCCCGGATTCGCCAGCCGCGCCGCCAGCGGCGCGTCCGGCAGGTCCGGATTTCCCGTCCGCAGGTAAAGACAGAGGCCGATGGCGGGCAGAACGAGAACGATCGCGATCTGCGCCAGCCGATTGCTCCGCCGCGCTGGCTGTACGGGTCCCGCTGCCTTTACCGCATCCGTCGCCGCAAGCAGTCGGCGCGCCACTTCGGCGCGGGCGAATTCCGCATTCTCGCCGGAAATCAGGCCATTCTTCTCGTCGCGCATCAGCTCCTCGAGCTGGTCGCGATAGACTTCGACGTCATGGGATTGCGGAGCCTCTGCGCCGGCGGCGGCACGGAGCAGCGGAAGCAGCAGGACAGCGGCAACAGCCGCCGTCAGGGTGGCAACAAGGATCCAGAACAGCATGTGCGCTCAATTACTATGCGCGACACGCCATTCCAATCGGAAAACGCTAAATGACGGAAATTTGAGGCGTTTCGCCGCAATACGAGCCGCTATGTCAGGTCAGCGGCGTCCAGGTGCCGTTCGCATTGCGGCAGGCGGCACCGCGCGCAACGCTTTCTTGGCCTTTGATCGTCACTGTATGGCTGTATTGGCGGCAGTTCTGCGAGCCGACCTGATAGGGGGCTGCGGCCACGACAGTGCCACTGATGCCTGACCCCTCCCAGACGACCGGCTGTCCGCCACGCGCCGCTTCCAGGGCGCGGTATTCCGCTTCCAGCGCCCGCTGGCGATCGGCCTTGCTGATCGAAAGACCGGCCGTGCGTCCGATCACGCCGTCGCCCAGCGCCGCGATATAGGACGCCGATGTTTCCGGGGTACCAGCGGTCTTGCCGGCATCACGCGATGTGGTGCCGCAACCGCTGAGCAGCAGCGACGAGGCAATCAGGCACGCGGCTGCGGGAGCGGAAAAGAGCGTGGTGAAACGGGCCGGGTTCTTCATCGTGCGGGGTAGCTCTCGCGATTTCCGTTGCATCGGCAAACCGTGGCCGGCGAAATACCGATTCCATGGCTGACCATCTTTTTACATTCCGCGCCTGGGCAAGCAACAAAGGGCAAGCTCAAAGCTGAACCGTTTCGAGATTTTGCCCGTAACTCTGTCAAAAAAGTCACGCCATACGCTAGCGGGCGTTCCATCATGAAACAGCCGGCAGCAGAATCCGGGCATTCAGCCCGCCTCGCTCGCCGCGCGACAGATCGAGTGTCCCCTGATACTCGCCAGCGATCTCGCTGACGATCGAAAGTCCGAGCCCTGTGCCCGGCTTGCTTTCGTCCAGCCGCCTGCCGCGTTTGACCGCAACGGCAATCTGCTCTGGCTCGAGACCCGGCCCGTCGTCGTCCACGTCAATCGAAATCCAGTTTCGCCGCCCCGGGTCCTTGCCCTGCAAGCCCTCCGGTGCGCTCTGCACGGTGACGCGAACCTGCTCGGTGGCGTAGCGCGCGGCATTGTCGAGAAGGTTGCCGACCGTTTCCTCGACATCCTGCTGCTCCATGGCGAGGACCAGCCCGGGTGGAGAGACCGTCAGCAGGAAGGTCTTCTCCGGATGCAGCCGGCGCATGACCCGCACCAGCCGCTCCAGAACCGGCTCGACCTCGGTGCGCGCCAGCACCGACTCGCGCTGGGCGGCGATCCGCGCCCGGTTGAGATAGGACTGAACCTGCACCTGCATGGCGTCGGCCTGCATCTTGATGAGGTCACCGTGTGGCGCCTCGAGCACCCGCGCCTCGTTCATGAGAACCGCAATCGGCGTCTTCAGCGAATGAGCGAGATTGCCCACCTGCATGCGGGCGCGCTCGATGATGCGGCGGTTGCTGTCGATCAGCGCGTTGACTTCGCTCGCCAGTGGCTGGATTTCGCGCGGAAACTCGCCGTCCAGCCGCTCGCTCTCGCCGCCGCGGATCTTTTCGAGCGAGCGGCGCGCCTGATCGAGCGGCCGCAGGCCGAAGAGGATCGCCAGCGCATTCATGCCGAGGCCGCCGAAGCCGAAGATCGACAGCGCCAGATAGAGATTGCGGTTGAAATCGTCGATGTCGGCTTCCAGCACGTCACGATTGCCCGCAACCCGGAAGCGGGCGGTATGCCCCTGGATATCAAGGACCACTTCCGTCTCGGCCACTTCGACTTCGTTGTTGAAGGAATCGACCGTCGTATAGAAGCGCTCGTAGCGAATATCGAAGGGAACCTCGTCGAGGCTGGCGATCGGCAGCTTGCCCGAGCCGAGCGATGTGGACAGCAAGGGCGGTGTATTGAATTCACCGATCGGCTCGACGATCCAGTACCAGCCGGTCTGCGGCTGCGAAAACCGCAGGTCGCCCAGTTGCGGGCTGCCGGCCAGCTCCGATTTGTCGTTGACGACGATCGAATTGATGACGTTGTAGAGCTGAGCGCGCAGCAGATCCTGAAAACCGCGCTCGGAGCCCTGCCGGTAGAGCGCCGAGATCACAACGCCGATGACCACCAGCGCCGCTACCGCCCAGACGGTGGAGACGAGCAGCACGCGCGCGGTGAGTGATTGCGGGCGCAGCCTCATGGGCAGGATCGGTGCTGCTGAGGGAAAGACGTTTCGCACGCCGGGCCAGCGCATGGGCGAGCGTCATGCCCAGGCGTAGCAATTGTGGAAAACCCGGTGGTTTCGGTCATGTCGATCCCGCTCAGGATTTCGCTTCCTTGCTGGCCATCCCCGGCGGCTGCATGCGATAGCCGAGGCCGCGCACGGTCTCGATCAGGTCGTTGCCGATCTTCTTGCGCAGCCTGCCGACAAAAACCTCGATCGTGTTGGAATCGCGGTCGAAATCCTGGTCGTACATATGCTCGACCAGTTCCGTGCGCGAAACCACCTGTCCCATATGGTGCATCAGGTAGGAGAGCAGCCGGAATTCGTGCGACGTCAGCTTCAGCGCCACGCCATCGACCGTCGCCTTGGAACCCTTGGTGTCCAGCCGCACAGGCCCACAGACGATCTCCGAGCTTGCATGCCCGGCAGCCCGCCGGATCAGGGCACGGATACGCGCCAGCACCTCTTCGACATGGAACGGTTTCGTCACATAATCGTCGGCGCCCGCGTCGATGCCGGCGACCTTGTCGCTCCAGCGATCGCGCGCCGTCAGGATCAGGACAGGCATTGCCTTGCCGGCGCTGCGCCATTTTTCAAGCACCGTGACACCGTCCATTTCGGGCAGGCCGATATCGAGAATGACCGCGTCATAGGGCTCGCCATCACCGAGATAATGGCCTTCTTCGCCGTCAAAGGCCTGATCGACGACATAGCCCGCTTCCTTCAACGTATCCGTCAGCTGACGGTTGAGGTTGACGTCGTCTTCGACCACCAGAATGCGCATGAACTGACCTTTTCCCTTCAGCGAGCGCTCATCCGCCGGATTGAGCTGCGCGCTGCCACACGAGACTCAAATGAATATCCTATTCGATCCGGTAGGAGAACATTTTCGATGTCGGCGCCTGCCGCACTTACATCGGCACCCGCATCGTGACCTTCTTCGGGCGGCCGCCATTCCCGGGAATGAGCACGGTCACGACGCATTGACCGTCGCCGGTCGGCTGCGCGGACAGGAGTTCACCGCCGGTCTTGGCGACGACCTCGGCCGCAGCCTCCCCACAATCGCCATCCACCTCGACAACCGCCGATGGCACGACAATCGCTGGCGGCGCGAATCCGGAAAGGCCCGCTGCTAGCGTTGCTATGATCAAGGGTGAGGACATGGACGCACTTTCAACTTGGGAAGTATCATTGCAAATTTAATAAACGATGCAGTCTGAATGGCAAATGAATGTCGGGCTAACGCCGTGGTTTCCCAAGGTCTTGCGGCAATCTCTAGCGCAATCGCTTTCTCGCCGAAATCCGGCCCCAGATCGCCACCAGCCCGCCCGCCGCGGCAGCAAGCGCGGTCAGGCTGTCCGCCATTCCGCCCTGGTCGTCTGCGGCTATTTCCACACCGAGAAGATGGCTGCACGACGCAAGAATCGCAACCACGCCGCCCCACACCGTCCTCGACATATACCAGTTCTTCAATTCACCCATCGCGTCGTCCCTTTCCAGTTTGCTGATTGTTTCCGTCACAGGTTCAGCACCGCCTGCGCCGCTACCCCGAGGGCAACCTTCTGCCCCTTCTGCCGCACGCGGACCGTCAAAGCCGCCTGCGTCGCACCGAAATCGTCGATTTCCGAACCAGGCGGATAGTCAAAGACCGGTTCGGAGACATCCAGCGCCCGCCTCACTGTCCCGCCGTCGAGTATCTCGACACGATAGCGCTCCACCGGTTCGTCCAGCGCAATGTCGCCGTCCAGCCAGTGATCGGCATCGCGCCGGGCGCAGCGGGTCCAGGTGATCCGGATGCCTCCGCTCTCTGAACGCCGCGCCCGCAGGTGCACCGGCGCAACCGGTGTTTCGGACCTCAAGCCACCGGCGAAGGCGAACGGCCCGACCGGCCCCGTCGTCTGCCCGCCCGCCTCCACGATCCAGTTGATCATGCGCCCGGCCTCCTCGGCACCCAGTCCGAGCGGTTTGGGAGCCCCACTCAGCACGACCAGCGGCGCGCCGGCAGCAGAACCTGCCATCATCGCGTCCGTCGTGCCGTTGAGGCCGCGCAGAAGCCTGGAAAGCCGCCAGCGCCCGGCGGCGATTTCCTCGGCAACGCGGAAACCGATGATTTCCCAGACGCCGTTGGCAGCCAGGATTGCAACGCGGTTCTGCCCGTTCAAGACGGCAAGACGATCTGCGGAAGACAGGCCGCCGAAATGCAGGTCGAGCATGATCGTCCGGGCCGCGTCGAACCGGCCCAGCACCCCTGCAGCCAGAGCCTCCGCCAGGACGCCCGTCTGCGCCGGCTGGTCCAGTCTCACGCGCGCTTGGTACCCTTCCGTCGTCGCGGACGACGAAAGCAAAGCAGTTCGCCACGGCCGCGCGAAAACCGCGCCCCGGGCAAAGCTGGCCGCCTCGCCGGCCTCGTATTGCGGCAGATCCATCAGATGTACGATCGGAGAAAAGCCGTCCGAAGGCGTGCGCGGCGGATCGACGGAGCGCTGCTGTGGGCTCGGCCCGCCACCGCTCGACGGCACGAAGGCCCGTGCCTCGACGGAGCGCACCGCTCCATCCTCGATCCTGCCGACGATGAAGCTTCCCGCCGGTGCGTTGTCGAACGCCCCGTTCTCAAAAGAAATGACATCCCCCGGCTCGATGTCGATCGCCGCCGGCGAAAGGGAAAACCGGATGCTGCGGCGCGAGACCTGATGATCCCGAAGCGCATCCACGACGGCGGATGCGGCCGCACCGTCATGCACCACGCCCGGCACGGAGAGGCGCAATATCCGGTCGTTCGCAGGCGTCACGCGCCTCGACCGGGTCGTTGTCCGCTCATAGGCGTTCGCCGGATCAAGATGGTCGAGAATGGCCTCGCTGCCGAAATCGCTGTCATGGCCGCGCATCTCCTCAAGCAGCGGCTGCTTGTCGATGTCCGCCAGTATCGGGATCGGCCGCACCGGTGATGCCTGCTTCATGCGCGAACGAAACCGCAGGGACGCACCGTCTTCGACCGCATCGATCTGCAGTGCCGCCATCAGCGGTTCCAGCACGTCGCGGGCCGAGGCCTGCTCCGCTTGCACATAGCCGCCGAGATCGCCGCTGACGAGCCGCGTGTCGCCGGCCTTGAAACCATGATCGGCAAGGATGGCGGCAATCACGTCCGCTGCCGTCGAAGCCCCCAGCCGTCCGTTCAGCCAGTGCCCGGTCTGCCAGTTATGACCATCGGACCAGAGATCCGTATTTTCCGGAAAGGCCGGCACCGGCCGCGCGTCCCAGGTCCAGACGAACATGTGGTCCGGATCAACACCATCAGGCGCCTCCGGCCTTTGCCAGAAGGCATGCTGCACTTCGAGAAACCGGCGCTGCATGGCGTCGCGGCGGGCTCCGTTCGAAAAATACGGAACCGCCGTCTCCGACGATTTCGGATCGGTGAAGACGTTCGGCTGATTGGCCCCCTTGTCGATCGCCGGGCAGCCAAGCTCGGTGAACCAGACAGGCTTGGACGCCGGAACCCATGCGGTTGGCATTGTCTGCTCTGCGCCCCCCACCCGGTTGCGATGCGCCTGCCCCCACCAATTGGCGATATCCTTGTAACGATAAACCCAGGGCTTGCCTGCCAGCCCGTCCGTGATCGGCGTGCGGACGCGATCCCGGCGATCCGCATCATCAGCATAATACCAGTCATAGCCTTCGCCGGCCGCGACCATCGCCCGCATCGCCTCGGCGTCTTCAGCCAGCGCGAATCCGTCCGGATTGCCTTCGGACAGATCACTGTCGCGCCAATCGGAAAGCGGCATGTAGTTGTCGATACCGATCGCGTCGATATCGGCCGATGCCCAGAGCGGATCGAGATTGTAGCAGACATCGCCCGAGCCGTCGGCCGGGTGATAGCCGAAATACTCGCTCCAATCGGCCCCGTAGGTCAGCTTGGTCCCCGCGCCGAGAATGGCACGGACATCGCTCGCCACCCCGATCAGCTGCTCGACGAAGGGAAACGCGCCTGCCCCATCGCGCAACCGTGTCAGCCCGCGCAGTTCCGCTCCGATGATGAAACCATCGACGCCGCCCGCCGCCTGCGCCAGCAAAGCATAATGAAGGATCAGACGCCGATACTTCTCGTCGGCAGCCGTCGACGTCACCGAAGACCCGGACACTGAAAAATCCCCGGCGTCCGTCGCGCCGCAAAAAGCTTCGACCTGCGCCCGCGCCGTAGCCGTCTGGTCGGCACTATCAGGCAATCCCGGCGCCGGATGCGACGTGATGCGCCCGCGCCACGGATAAGCCGGCTGGCTCGTCCCGCCATAGGGGTTCGGCAGCGTGTTGCCGACCGGAATATCCATCATCACAAAGGGATAGAGATAGATCTTCAGGCCGCGCGCCTTCAGGTCGGCGATTGCCGCCGTGACGCTGGCGTCGCTTGGCGTGCCGCCATAGGCAGGCCCGCCGTCGTTCCGGCTGACGACCATCGCACTACCGCGCGCTATTCCGGAAACCGACCATGGGCGGCTTTCGTCCTCGCGCGCCGCCGTCTCGACGCCAGGCACGATGCGGCAATGGCCCGCCCGCAGATCCGTGCCGAACCAGGAAACCACCAGGGCGACGCGCTCAAGGTTGGGGCACAGCGCCTGCAGCTCGTCGATCGACGCCCGCCAGTCCGAGCTCGCGTGGAAGACATTGCGGTTGATCAGCCGGCTTGCGCCCGCGCCCGTCTTCTCCGTGACCACGGCCGGATCATAGCCATGCTCGCTCGAGCCCGGAATGATCGTTACTGCCCGGATCGCCCTTTCCAGCCTGCCGACCGGCCGCAGCACCTCGAACTGGATCACCGGAATGCGATTGCCGTAGCCGTCCAGCGGAAAGCGCTCGAACACCGCATAGGCAAGGCCCCGATAGGCCGGCGCCTTGCCGGCGCCCTGCTTGGCCTCGATCAGCGGATCGGGGAGCTGGGCCTGCGTCCCGCGATGGAGCCGCATCTCGACCCCGGTCAGATCAATCTCGCGCCCGTCCGCCCAGACCCGCCGCACGCAGGCGATCTCGCCTTCGCAGATGCCGAGCGCGAAATTGGCATAATATCGGAATGTTTCGACCCGCGGCCCGCTCGCCTTGCCGCCCTGCCGTTCGACGCGCACCTCCTCTTCGAACCGCGTCGCCCAGATCAGCGTGCCGCCGATCCGTACGGTTCCATAGGCGCGCGTGATCGCCGTTCCCTCCTCCGCCCCCGGGATGCGCGCATCGCCGAGGCGCGCGCCGGATATCGTCGTCATCCCGTTGATGATCGAGCGGTCGACGACAGACCCGGCAAGCGCGCCGGCAGCGCGGCCAAGCACCGCGCCGACCGGACCGAACACGCTGCCGAGTGCCGCACCCGCCGCCTGCAGAAGAATGGTTGCCATGAACGTCAGACCTTTTCGGGAAAACGAAAGATCCCGGCGATCCGTCGCCGCCAGGAAGGCACGAGCGCGGATTCGATCACCGTCGCCTGCTCATAGGCATGGATAAACCGGTCGCGAGCGCTCAGAATTCCGGCATGCTTGGCCGGCAGGTCCGGCCGCCAGCAGAAGAGCAGCAGGTCACCCGGCCGCATCTCCGCCACCGAAAGCTCGGCCCCGAAATGCCGCCGTGCCGCGTCCCGCAGCCGATCCTCGCCACTGCGTTCCGCCCAATCCGGCTGATAGGCCGGCGGCAGTTCCGGCTCGGCGCCATGGATCTCCCGCCAGACGCCCCGCACCAGCCCCAGGCAATCGCATCCGACACGCTTCAGGCTCGCCTGATGCCGATACGGCGTCCCGATCCAGCCTCGCGCGGTTTCAACAATCCGATCCGCAAATGCCGACGATACTTGAAGGACAGGGCTATCGCAGGCGGCTTTGCGGCGATCTCCCTCTTCTCCCCGGTGGGGAGAAGGTGGCCCGAAGGGCCGGATGAGGGGGGCGGCTTGCACCGAAATCGCAGACAAAGCCCCCTCATCGCCCCGAGGCTCGGCGCAAAGCGCCGGGGTGGGGTGATCTCCAACCTCACTCATAAAGCGGCCGCCCGTCATGCACCGTATCCCCATCCGCATAACCAAACGCGAAATCCGTCCCGGGCATGTGCGGGAACCCTTGAAAGTTCAGGGAATTGGAAAATTTCCGGCGACAGGTGGCAAAGCTCTTGTCGCAGCCGGCCGTCACTGTAAACGTATCCCCCGCGGCAAGCGGCAGAGGCGGCGGCAGCCAGAGCGACAGCGTCACCGCGCCGCCTTCCTTCCGGTGGTCCTCGATATCGCAGACGTGCCCCGCATTCGCTCCCGTCAGGAAGCGAAACACGCCGTACCGATAAAATCCCGCTGTCGCCGCATTGAGCCCCGTCACCCGGAGCCGCATCTCGCCGAGAACGGCCGCAACCGCTCCCTCGCCGCGATAGACCGGACCGTCGAGATCGATCTTGCAGCGTCCGTCCCCCAGCATGGCATCGCAGCGTCGCCCGTAAATCCGTCCCTGCACCTGATCCAGCCGATGCGTCATCCGCCGCAACTCCGCACGAAATGCGCCACCCGCCCGCGTTACATCGCCGATTTCCTGCACCCGGAGCAGCACATGCTGCCCCGGCGCCTGCCAGTTCACCTGGAACACCTCGACCCTGGCGCCGTCATACCGGCCGGCGAGCACATCCGCCTCGCTGATCGCCGCACTCGAAAATCCGCCCGTAACCTCGCCCGCCTCGACAGAAAGCCCGTTCGCTGCCTCGCTGTCGGCCGCCTGGAAGCCGCTTGCGGCCAGAAAATTTGTCCCGGCAAAAGTGACGTCATGGTCATGCTCGGTAAATCCAAGCACGACGCCGTCCCGCCGCGTCACCCGCCAGCAATGGCACATCGTCGTCACGTCGCCGGAAAGATGCGCGGCAAGCGCCGTTGGAAGCGTTCTCATGGCTTGATCTCCACCAAAGGAATCGACGGGATGCGCCCGGCCTGGAATTGCGCCAGATCGATTTCGATCCGGTCGGTATCGAAGCGCACCGGCACATCGAACTCGTAACCGGCGCGAATGGCAGCACCGCTCGCCGGAATTTTTGCGGATATGAACGTCACGCGCCCGGTCGTGACATCGAGCCCAAAGTCGCCAGGCCCCGCCAGGACGCCGCCCACCGAAACGGCCACGCTCCCCGCCACCGGCTTTGCGATCTCGCGAATGCTCGCGCCGCCTATATCGCCATAGGTCTTGATCAACTGGAAGGTGGCGGTCACGCCGTCCCCCGTCCCGATCCCCTGATCGTTCGCCGTCACCGTGCCGCCGGGCGGACAGGACTTGAAATCGACGGGATCGCGAAACCGGAAGCCATAAAGCTGCCCCGCCCGCGCCTCGAAAAATTCAAGCACCGCATAAAGGTCGGCGATCGATTTGATCCCCGATCCCGCATCATAGTGCCGGCGTGCATCGCGCCAGCACCGGTTGCGATTTTCCCGCCCGTTCGAAAGGCTGACGATATCCGTTCGCCTGACGGGCCCGCCGCTCGTGCCCAATGCCAAGCGGAAGGGAAACCGGACCTCGTGAAATCCTGTTGCCATGATGTTTTCCGTTATGTGTGGAATCGGTTGGCGGAAAGTCTTCACAAATCGCCGCATGAACCGGCAGCGGATTGCCCCTCATCCGGCCTGTCGGGCGCTGCCGCCGTCGCAGGAGGGCAGAAGGGACAAGCGGCGATCTCCGTCGCCAAATCTCCGTCTGTGGGAAGACCGCAATCTCGGTCGTCCCCTCTCCCCGTTCACGGGGAGAGGGCTAGGGTGAGGGGCATTTGACGCAACCTCACACCCCCCGCCGCCCCCGTCCCACCATGCGCGTCAGCATGGCGGCAATCTGTCCCTCCGACTTGCGGAAACTCTGCGCGTCGGATGCGGTGACGTTGAAGACGACGTTCATCGGCGCCGCACCGCCCGAAGCGGCGACGCCCAGCGCACCGTCGGCGCCGCGCTTCAGCGGCAAGATCGCCTCCGATCCCGCTTCGCCCATCAGCCCCAAATCTCCGCCCGTCGGGAAATAGGTGGGCGCCGCAACGACACCACCGGAGGCAAAAGGCGTCACCCGCCCGGGCACCCCGCCATCGGCAAAAGCCGTCGCCCCACCAAGGCTCCCCGCAAGCCCCGACATGGCCGAGCCAAGCAGCCCCTCCAGCGGCTTCAGGCCAGCCGAAAGCGCGATCTCCGTCAGCCTGAGCCCGGCACTGCGCAAGACGTCCTCCAGCCCCTTGCCGCCACGCGTCGCCGAAGCCAGCGCTCCCGTCAGCGCCGAGCCGAACGAGCGGGAGCGTCGCTCCAGATCGTCGAGCACGTCCTTCAACGCCTCCGCATCGTCCGCGGCATCGGAAAACCCAATCTCGTCGGTCATCGTGTTTCTCCGTAATGAAAGGCAATGGCCAATAGCCAATAGCCAATAGCCGGTAGCCGGTAGCCGGTAGCCAACGGCAGTTGGAGCAGACACCAGCCTTTGCAACGAACACTTCAACAACTACTGCCTACTGGCTATTGCCTATTGCCCACTTCCCCTTCAGTCCGGAAACGCCTCCATCAGCGCTTCCAGCCCCGCACGCCCCGGCACCCCGGCGCGCGGCCGCAGCCAGCCCAACGCCGCCCGCAGCTCGCGCGGTGTCATCGCCCAGAAATCCTTCGCTGGTAGCCGCAGCAGGCAAAGCCCGGCATGCATCGCCGCGCCCCATGGAAAAGGCTGGGGTCGCTGATCCCCCTCGCCCGCTGCGGCCCTCAAGGGTTTGGCGCATCCTCCGCCCCGCCGAACGTCGCGGTCAACAGTTCGCCCGTCAGCCGCGCCAGTCCGGCAATGCCGCCATCGACGCTCATCACCGCCACATCCTCGTCGCAGACCAGATTGCCGCCGCCGCGCAAACCGGCGCTCAGGATGCGGATCATGTCGTCCGCCTTCAGCCGCCCGGAAGAAAACCGCGCCGCAAGCGCCATCAGATTGTCTGCCGCAAAGGCCGTTTCCAATTCGGCAAGGCTGCCCAGCGTCAGGCAGAGAATCCGCCGCTCGCCGTCGATCACCGCCTCCACCTCGCCGCGATGCCGGTTGGCCCGCTCTGTAGCCAAATTGTGCCGTGCTATCATCAGAGCGCCGCAAAGGTCAGGGCGCCGGCGGATTCGAGCGCGATCTCGAACAGGATCTCGCCATTGTACTGGCCGGAATATTCAAGCGCCGTCACCTGGAAGGCCCCGGTCAGCGTACCGAAATCGGGGATGACGATCTGCCAGCTGAGGATCGATCCGTTGAAGAAGGCCGCACGTACCAGCGCGTCCGAACTCTGATCCTTGAAAATGCCCGCGCCGGAGACCGACGCCCGCTGCACGCCTGCCCCACCCAGCAGTTCCCGCCACCGCCCCGCCGATTCCGCGTCCGTCGCGTCGACGGTCTCCGCATTGAACGCCAGCCGCTTGGAGCGTAGTCCCGCGACCGTCACGTAACTTCCGCCATTGTCGATCTTCAACAGAAGATCCTTGCCCTTCTGCGCCACCATGCCCTGTTCCTTCCTGAAACGAAAAAGCGCCCGCGAAGGGCGCCGACAACATGCTCCTTGGGCGAAACGTCACTCCGTCACCGCCCGAAACACCATTTCCGCGGCATGCCCCTTCGCCTTGGCGTCCCTGCCGATCCGGGTGCGCCGCTGAAACAGGCTGACGAGCGAAAAGCCGGCAAGGTCGAGCGGGGCGTCATCCAGCAAGACCCGCACGCGCGCCGCAATTTCCTGCGCCGCCCGGTTGCCGCCCTCGCCAGTGCGGACCGCGAGCGTCACAAGATGCTCTTCGCCCGCTTCGCTCGCCGTCGAGGCATCGCGGCTCTCCAGGCTGACAATCCAGATGCCGGGCCGGTGCGACCCCGTCTCCAGATGATCCCGCACGCCGCCGTCACCGATCAGCGCGGTCAGCGCTGCATCACTTTTGAGCGCCTCGAAGATCGCCTTCTGCAGGGCAGCCGCCGCGCTCATCGACCTTCCTCCGTGCTGTCACAAACCAGATAGCGCCCTGTTTCGTCCGGATCGCGAAAGGCCCGCACGGCAAAGATCCGCAGCCCCTTGCGAAGCCGCATGCCCGCCGTCAGGTCGTCGCGAAAACGGATCCAGATGCGGTGCGTCACGGTAAAGACCTCCTCGTCGCCGCGCTCTTGGTCCTTGGATGAAGCCGGCTCGATCCGCGCCCAGAGCGAGGCAAGGGGCACAAAACTGATCACGATGCCGCCCTGCCCGTCGCTCGCGTCATCGCGCCTCTCCAGGGTTAACCGCGCCGACATCTGCCCCGGATCAAGGGTGATCGCCCGCATGGTCAAAGCCCCCGCCGGCGAAACGGTGCAATCAGCCGCTCATATCCGGCCGGCACCGCCGCCGGCTGGTTCTCCGGCGCCACCGCGCCACGGAACTCGTAGAGCAGTGCCAGATGCAACAGCATCGCCCGCTTCAGCGTATCCGGCACGTCGGCGCCGGTTACGCCGAAACCGGCGGAAAAATCGATTTCGATGCCATTGATCGCCCGTCCCGGCGCGGGCTGCTCGGCCAGGACGAGACGCGCTGGACGCGCCTGCCCGTCAAGCACGAAGCCGGAAACATCGATCTCTCCCGGCATGCCGTCCGCCTCGTAAACCGTAACCGCTTCAATCGTTTGCACCGGCCCTCTGACAATCTGAATCACGCGCGACCGCGGCCAGTCGTCGAGATAGAGCCGGAAGGTGCGCGTCAAAAGCGCCTGCCCCGTCTCCCGCTCCAGGTGCTCGCGCACCGTGCGGATCAGGGATGAAATCAGTGCATCCTCGGCGCCACTGTCGAGGCGCAGATGCGCCTTCGTCTCGGCAAGCGTCAGCGGCTCGCCGACGGGCGGCGTCAGTTCACGGATGGTCATGGAAATCTCCGTCGCGAGCCATTCCAGGAAAGGCGCGAAGCGGCTTTCCGTCTGGCATTGCGTGAAAAAGACGATCGAGCGTTTTCGCGGCTCGGCGAAAACGGAAATGCTCGAAGGGCAGAAAAGATGGACGGACGCGGTGGGAGGGGTACCGCGTCCGTCCCCGCGCCAGGCGGCAGGGAAAACCGCCGGCGCGAAGGCTCGACACCCCTTTGAGAAAGGGTCGCCTTACTTTTTTTCAAGATGCAGCGAATTTCACGAGCTTGATAGCCTCGAAATTTTGCACCCCGCCGCCGACGCGCTTGGTCGTGTAGAACAGCACGTAAGGCTTCGCGGAATAGGGATCGCGCAGCACGCGCACGCCGGTGCGGTCGACGACGAGATAACCGGCGGCGAAGTTGCCGAAGGCGATCGAGGTGCTGCCCGCGGCGATATCCGGCATGTCCTCGGCCTCGGCGATCGGGAAGCCCATCAGCGAGGCCTGCTGGCCGGCCGTCGCCGGCGGCCGCCACAGATAGTTGCCGTCGGCATCCTTGAATTTGCGGATTTCGGCTTGGGTCTTGCGGTTCATCACGAACGAAGCATTCTGCCGGTGCCCGGCCTTCAGCGCATAGATCGCGTCGATCAGCGTATCGGACGGGCCGCTCGCCTTGAAGGCGCCGCTCGCACCCGTGGCGATATAGCCGATATTGCCCCAGCTCCAGCTCGCCTCGGCCACGTTGGTGTAGCTCAGGAACCCCTTCGGCTTGTTGGTGCCGTCGCCGGTGACGAAGGCCGTGCCTTCCTGCTCGCCGAAGGCGATGTCCACCTCCGACGCGATCCAGTTCTCGATATCGACCGCCGCGTCGTCGAGCAGCGCTGCCGTTGCCGCCGGCATGGCGTAGAGCTCCATCGTCGGGAAGGACAGCTCGGCCAGCTGCGGCGTCGTCGTCTGCGGCCGCGCCGCCGTTTCTGCCACCCAGCCGGTCGCCATGCCGGCAAGCGCAAACGGTTTCTTCAGCACCGCACCCGAAACCTGCCGGACCGTTGCCATCGCCCGGATCGGCGAGACCACCGAAAGGCGGCGGCCGATCTCGGTGTCGGTCTCGTTCGGCACCAGATAGCCGCCGTCGCTCGCCGAGCCGATCGAAAACGCCTTGGCCTCCAGCTCGCGCAGAGCCTGCTCGTCGCCGCGGCGGATGTAGCTTTCAAAGGCCGCCTTGTGCTCCGACGCCTCCAGGCTTGCCTCGCCGCTGCGGCCGAGCACGGGACGCGCCTTCTTCAGCGCCATCTGGTCGATCAGCCGCTTCTGCTCGTCCATGGCGCGGCTGATGCGGTCCATCTTGTCGCGGGTGACGACATCGGCGGTCAGCTTGCCTTCCAGCTCGGAAAGCCGCCGGTCGTTGGTTTCCTTGAACGCCTCGAAGGCACCCATGAAATCCTCGAAGGCGGCGGTCATCGTCTCCGGCCCCATCTTGATCTCGGGGGCACCCTTGATCTCCGGCGCTGCCGTGATCTCGGGGGCACCTTGATCTCGGCCGCCACACTGCTCGTCCTGCTCATTGGCATATCCTTCTTGTCAGAGCTTCATCATCCGGGCCGCCCGCCGCATGGTGCGCACGAGCTCCGTTTCCTTGTCGCGGAAGAACCGCGCATTCTTGACGTTCGAAACCCTCGCCGAAGGCAGCATCGGAAAGGTGACGATCGAGATCTCCCAGAGGTCGGCTTCGAGGATGCGGCGCACGCCGCCCCTGTCGGTCTTCGCCTTGACGGTCTGGAAGCCGATCGAAAGCCCGTCGAGCGCACCCGCCTTCATCAGTTGGTGCACCTCCCTGGCGCGGGCGACGCCGGGCGAAAGCAGCCCCTCGACATAGAGGCCGCGCGCATCCTCGCGGATCGTCTTCCAGGCGCCGAGCGGCTCGCCCGGATCGTGCTGAAACAGCATGCGCACGCCACCGGCGCCGCGCCGGGCAAGAGACTGCGCAAAGGCCCCCGGCTCGATCGCATCCTTGCCGAGATCGACCTCGCCGAAGATGCTGGCATAGCCGGAAAAACGCCCCTCGCCGGTCACCCCGGAAAGCGTCAGATTGGCAAACTTCTTCGTTCGCCAGACAGGCAAGCTGTCGGTCGTCATGAATGGGTACTGGCCAATAGCCAATGGGCAGTGGGAAGACGCCACGACCGCCCACCGAGTGCCTACTGCCTATTGCCTATTGGCTACTGCCTATTTGCCCGCCCGAGCCTCTCCACGACCCGCACCGCGGCCCCCAGCGCCCACCAGGCGAGAAGGCTTGCTGCAGCCGATCCAGTCAGCATCACCTCGGTGCCGGAAAGACTGCCGCCGATCCCGAGCTTGGCGAGGATCCAGATGCCGGTCGGCCCGCCGAGATCAGCCCGCAGGCCATGCCGGTGAAGAAGCGGGAACCCGCCTCCCGCTTGCCCTTCGGCAGCATGTAGACGAGCGACACGGCAGCGCCGGCCGCCGAGCCGATACCCTTGGCGGCCCAAAGGCCAGGGTCATTGCCAAAATCAGCCATTTGTTAAGCCCTTGATGCTATTATTGGAATTGACGGAAACCTGACGCAAGCGCAGCCAACTGCCGCGACGTGAGGCCATGCCTTACGCAACGTCAGCATCGACAAATTGCCGAGTCTTTTGAATCGCTTGGGGTCGGAAGTTCAGAAGCTGATTCGGATTGTTCGTTTTCTGAATCAGATAGATTCCGTTCCGATTCGAGAAGCGCCCTTATCCTACTGGAATCAGTAGAAATTTACGGCGAAGTACAAAGTGGTTACGCCCCTGCCATTCCCTCATATTCCCAATCAAACCTTTTCCTGAGATTGGCAAGGCTCTCGTCCCAGGTCGGCCGTTCGCATTTCCTGAGAATGTTCAGCATACTTTGCTTTACGGATGGCCAGTCGAATTCCTCCACATAAATGTCGGATCTCAGCCTTTCTCTCAAGCGGTCGCGCAATGCGTTGGTTATCAGCCTGAATGCGAAATTGTCTGCGCCGGGATCGTTGTCCCAGCCGATGGCCAAGTTCAGGTACAAGGCGACGCTGCCTGGATTGGCGGGCTCCCACTGTTCAAGAATTTCCTCGGCATCGAGCACCGGCATGCCGGAGCGAAATTCATCGAAAGTGTAGCCCTCGCGAACAACGCTTTCTTGTCCGATCGAAAGGTTCGTGGCGTCGCAGCTTCGAAGTGTCAGCCTGTTGGGAAAGGGAGAGCTTTTCATAAACGCGATCTTGGCGAATTTGCATCTCTTGGCAAGCATTCCTCGAACCACCCCCACCGCCCACCTCAATACCCCACCGCCTGCCGCTTCTCCTCGTCGCTCAGGAAATCCGCGTCCTTCACCCGCGCCCAGACTTCGCTGCGCTCCCCCGTCAGCCCGGTCACCTGGTCGAGGTCCGGCACCAGCTTCAGCGTCTCGCCAAACCGCGCCGACAGCCAGCCGGACAGCGCCGAGGCGGTGCGGCCGATCAGCGGCAGGACCGTCAGCCGGTAGAAGGCCCGGTTGGCTTCCTGGTAGTTGGCATAGGTGTTGTCGCCGGGAATGCCGATCAGCATCGGCGGCACGCCGAAGGCGAGCGCGATATCGCGTGCCGCCCCGTTCTTCGCCTCGACGAAATCCATGTCCTTCGGCGACAGCCCCATCGCCTTCCAGTCGAGGCCGCCTTCGAGCAAGAGCGGCCGGCCCGCCCTGATCGGCCCGGAATAGCCCTCGTCAAGCTCCGTCTTCAACCGGTCGTACTGGTCGGCGGACAGATTGCCGCCCTCCTTCGGCTGATAGACGAGCGCGCCCGAAGGCCGGGCGGAATTGTCGAGCAGCGCCTTGTTCCAGGTCGCCGCCGCATTGGAGAGATCGAGTGCCATCTGTGCTGCCGCCAGCGGCGGAAATCCGAGATGATCGTCGAGCGGATGAAACAGCCGCAGGTGCAGGAGCCCGCCCTCGCCCGCCGCGATCCGCCGCAGATGGTTGCCGACGCGGTAGTCATAGGCCTCCGGCCAGCCGTCGCGCCCCTCGCGGATGCTCACCCGGTCCGGCCGCAGCAGATGCAGCTCGCGCAGTTCCTCGCCGACACTGACCGCATCGACATAGGCGTTGCCCGAAAGCAGCAGATGACCGTAGAGCGTCTCGAGGAAATCGACCCCGGCCATGCGGCCGTTCGGCCGCGCCATCAGCGATAGCAGCGGGTGCTCGCTGCGCTCCCCGGTCCCTTCGTAGAGCAGCAGCGGCACCGCTGCCGCCGCTTCCGAAATCAATCTTACCGCCCGGTGCGCCACCGGATTGCGCATGAAGCCTTCGCGCGCCAGCGCCGCATAGGACCGCCCGGTCCAGTGCGCCCGGCCCTCATGCGCAATCGCGATGAAGCCGGACGCCGCCTTGGTTTCGGCCACGCGCTCGCTCTCCGCCGGGCGCCGCCACGGCAGACGAAATGGATTTTTCATGATGTCCTCGAATGCACCGGCCGGTGCGATTTGAAACCGAAATATGCGTTTGCCGCTTGCCCCTCACCCTGGCCCTCTCCCCGCGAGCGGGGAGAGGGGAAATCGGAGTGTGCCGCTTGTCCCTTCTCCCCGTCCACGGGGAGAAGGTGGCCGTCAGGCCGAATGAGGGGCAGCACAGCGGCATCCTTCGACGCGCAGCGCCTTAAGCAGCCGACCGGCCGACCGCCGGCGGCGCGCCCGATGCGAGTCTGAGCGCTGCCAGATACTGTCTGCCGTAGCTCGCCACCAGTTCCGCCTTGTCGCGGCCGTTGATGATCCGCCGCGCGCCCGTCCAGCTCTCCCGCGAGAGAGAGAAATAATCGCCGAGCGCCTTGCCGGTGAAGGCGCCGCTCTGCATGCCGGCAAACAGGATATCGACAGCGACGGCAAGCTCCATCGCCCGCTCCGGATGGGTGAGCAGGTCGATCCCCGTTACCGTCGCCATCTTCGCATAGTTGGCCTTGTGCGTCAGTTGCACCAGCCCGCGCCCGAGCCAGCTTTTGCCCTCGCCGTCCCGCCGCCAATAGGGCGTGGACACCGAAGGCAGTCCGCCCTTGCGAAACTGGGCCTCCAGAATGGCGATCGCCCGCTCGTCGCTCTTGGCGAAGGTTTCGCGCACAGGCTGCATCGTCCGCCCCGTCTCGTGATGCGCGGTCGCCAGCATATAGGCGAGCCAGCGCCTGTCGGCCGGCGCCGGCATCCGCACCCAGCGATCGAGAATCGCCGCCAATCCATCGACCTGGCCCTGCTTCAAAGCACCGTCGAAGAGTGATGTACGTACCGCTTTGAAAAAGACTGTACGATCCATCGCTATTCTTCCTCCATCGCCGCTCATCATGTTGAAAAAAGTCGTGACTCTAAATCGATTTAAGTAATTTAAATCGTTTAAACTATTTAATTCGCTGATTTACTTTACCTTTGGGATGTGGAATTTGAAGACGGCAAGATGACATTGCCCTTTCATCGAGGAGGTTCGCATGAACGCAGAGACCAAGATCCAGGCCGACGCCACCCGCGCGACTGTCCCCCAGCATATCCTCGACCGCTTCGAAAACGCCTGGCAGCAGATGCGCGTCAACGCCTCCTCCACGCCAAAGCTGTCCACCGTTACCGACGACAAGCGCTGATCCTTCCATCCTGTTTTTTTGCCGACAACAGCGCTGAGCGCGGAACCTTTCCGCGCCGCCGCCGTTACCGGACGTTGCAAATCAAAGAGAGGATGCCCATGCCGGCCCAGCCAATTTCCCAGGCCCAGTTCGAACGCCTCGAAACGGAATGGCGCCAGATGCGCGAAAGCGCCTCGGCCAGCCCCAAACCGTCCGCCGCCACGCCGCGCCAATAACCGCGCGTCCACCTCCTCTTGAGGCGGAGGGTCGGAGGAAGCTCCGCGGTGTTCTGTGCGCCCCTGACCGATCCCCACCTGCGCGTTCTGCGTGCCCCCTCAAGGAGGACGTGGATCTCCCACTTCTCCCCGCCGGGGAAGTGCCGAGCCTTGGCGAGGCGATGGGGGGTGCGGCAGATTGAGGAGCAAGCGGCATCCCCCTCATCCGGCCCTGCGGGCCACCTTCTCCCCGGCGGGGAGAAGAGGAAGAATGCCGTGCCGTCTCGCATGGTCGTCATGGTGCGTTTCTCTCTACCGTCACGCCTGTCCGCGGTTTTGCCCGGGTCGGCGGCCGTCCACCCTCCCCTTGAGGGGGAGGGTCGGCGCAAAGCTCCGGAGTGGGTGACTTTCCGCTGCACGCAACGGATCACCCCCACCCGCGACTTCGCCGCGACCTCCTACCAAGGCGAGAGGTAGATCAAATCCCCCTGACCCGCGGTTCGCCGCCGCCTTCCAGCATCAGCGCCGTCAGCGCCCAGACCAGCGCGTCCAGCCGGTCCGGCGAGCGCCCCGATGACAGCCCGTCCGGCCCAAAATCGCACATCTGGTCCTCGAGCGCCGGAAACGAGCCGGCATGCACCACCCGCCCCTGCTCGTAGAGCGCCGCGACAGGCTCGGCGCGCAGCCATTTTCCGCGCGAGGCCCTCACCGCCGTCACCGGCAATTGCGCGTCGATGCCCTTCAGCACCGCCTGCACCATGTCGCCGCCCTGGTTGACCTCGGCGACGATCCGGTCGGCATCGAACCGACGATAGGCCTTGACCACCGCGCCGGCCCATCCGGCCGGGCTCGCGCCCTCGACCGAGCAGTCCGCCAGCACGACGCCGCGCCCGGTCCGGTCGAGCCCTGCCACAATGATACCACAACAGGATTCCCGGCCGCCGCCGGAGGGCGGATCGACCGCAACGACGATGCGGCCGAGCGGCCCGGCGTCGCGCAGTTTCAACGCCTCGATCGCCGCTCGCGACCAGAGCGCGTCCTCACGGTCCTCGATCATCTCGCCGTCGAGCTCCTGCCGCCCGAGCCGCGTGCCGCCATAGCGCCTGGCCATGGCGTCGAGAAATCCCGACGCCAGGTTGTCGGCATTGTCGCTGGTGCGGATCCTGCAGGTCGTCGTGCCGGGATCGGCCATCAGCGCCTTCAGGACCGGCACCGGCCGCGGCGTCGTCGTCACCAGCGCCCGCGGATCGCTGCCTAGCCTGAGGGCAAACTGCAGCATGTCCCATGTTTCCTGCCCATGTTTCCATTTGCCGAGTTCGTCGCACCAGGCATAGTCGAACTGCGGCCCGCGCAGGCTTTCCGGGTCTTCGGAGGAAAAGATCTGCGCCACCGTGCCGTTCGGCCAGATGAGCCGCCGGCGCGACGCCTCGAACTCCGGCCGGTTTTTCCAGGCGATCCGGCAGATGCCGGAAACGCCGTCGATCATCACCTCGCGCGCATCGCCCAGCGTCTCTGCCACCAGCGCGATCCGCAAGCCCGGCCGCGCGTCCTTGCCGCCCGCCAGCTCCTGTACCCATTCGGCGCCCGCCCGCGTCTTGCCCGAGCCCCGCCCGCCCATCAACAGCCAGACCCGCCAGTCGCCGGGCGGCGGCTTTTGTTCGTCACGGCGCGAACCTCGCCAGTCCCGGCGGTAGCGAAGGAGGAACGCCCGCTCGGCGTTGCGGACATCGAAGGACGACGGCGGATTGTCGAGGCGATCCACCTCGGGACTTCCGACCGAGCCCAACCCGTCTTCCGCCGCCCCCGGCAGTGACCGCTGAGCGCTTGCGGCCGAGCCATCCGGCAATTCTTCCTCGCCCCCGAACGCATCGGGCACGGGGCCATTCTCGTACAGAGGTCCATCGCAGTCTTGCGTGCCCCCGCCGCCGCTTCGTGGCATCTCGCCCTCGAAGCGTGAGTCAGGGAGCGAGCGGCCGGCTCCGTCCCGATCTCCCCCCTTGAGGGGGAGATGCCCGGCAGGGCAGAGGGGGGTGACACGGCCATTGTCGTCTCCGGCGTTCTCGCTCACCGGATCTGTCTCAACCTGCAGCGTCCGCGCGCCTGCGGCGTCGAGTATCCCCTGCAGCGTCTCGTTCGCGCGGCGGAAATCGGCGTCGATCCCCTGCCCGCGGTATCTCAATTCCACCGTGATCTTCCCCGCCTTACGGCACCTTTTCTTCGTCCGAAGCCGGTCCTCGCGCTGTTCCGGGCGGGCTGTCGCCCGCAGTTCCGAGACTGCGTAGGGCGCTCCCGCCGTCATCATCAGCGTGCGTGTCCTGCCCGGCGCTTCTGGAGGCGAGAGTCTCAGCGCGCTCTTCGATGCGGAGTTCGATTTCGGCCACGAAGCTTTCATAAGCCTCCTCGTCGAAGGCGGCTTCTGCCTGTACCTGCCTGTCATGCGCAATCGTCCTCTGCAGGCTGTCGATCTTCTCCAGGGTTCGCACGATCAGCGACATCGCCTCGATGCTCGCCTTGGCGTCGGCCTGGATCAGCTTGCGGTCGATGTCGCCCTCGGCCTCGGTTTCCCGCTCGCGCGCCGCCTCGCGCAGCCGCTGGAACTGCTGCATCTGCTCGCGCAGTTCCTTCGTCATGCCGTTCAGCATGTCCTGCAGGTCGTCGAGCGAGGTGCGCTCGGCCTTGGTGTCGAGAATGACGTGCCGCGCCATGGCCTGGAGCTCCGCCTCGCCGCCCGGCCGCAAGCCGTCATAGACCGGCGCCTTCGGCCAGAAACCGAAGAGCTCCGGATCGAAATCCAGATCAGACGTCATCGCAATGTCCTTGAAAGCAGCGTCGTTACGCCGATGATGCCAGGCGCCGGATACTCACCCTCCCCTTGAGGGGGATGGCCGGAGCCAAGCTCCGGGCGGGGTGACCCGTGCCGAAAACGCGGGCCCTACGGAAACCCTTGGGAAGCATTCCCGCCTCACCCGCACTTTTCCGACTGTGCCATAACCCTACCAAAACACCGTTACGGCGTCAAGGATTATTTTCCTATTCCGAACAATTTTTCTTAATTTTGTACATTGAACGAGGCGTGGTACTCTTGCCGCCATGAGAGCCGAGGACTTGGAAAAGCGGGCTTTGAGCCTGCCGGGCGCAGTCGAAAGCGCCCATTTCGGCAAACGCGATTTCCGCGTTGGCAAGCGTATCTTCATGTCCCTGCCGGAAGCCGGCCGAGCCGTTTTCAAGTTCACGCCCGATCAGCAAAAGATGCTTCTCGAAACCGAGCCCGGCGTCTGCGCCGCCGTCCCGGGCGGCTGGGGCGAGAAGGGTTGGACCTCCGTCTGGTTCGCCGATGCCGACGAAGACACCATCGACCACGTGATGGAAACCGCCTGGCGCAACGTCGCCCCGAAGACCCTGCAGAAGACCGAGGAAACCCTGCAGAAAACCGAGGAGCCTGCGGAGTAGCCTACCGTTTCACCTCCGCCCCCACCGTCAGCGGCCAGTCGACCAGATAGTCCTCGAAATCCTCGACATCGACGTCATCCTCCGACACGGTCCGACCGCGCACCGAAATGCCCGCCTGGTGCACCGTCTCCGGGTCTCCGGACACCAGCGGGTGCCACCAGTAGAGATCGTGCCCGTCGCGCACCAGCCGGTAGGCGCAGGTCGGCGGCAGCCAGCTGAGCGTCTCGACCTCCTCCGGCGTCAGCTGGATGCAGTCGGGCACCGTCGCCTGCCGGTTCGGATAGTCCTTGCAGCGACAGCTCTCGCCGTCGAGCAGCGTGCAGCCGATATTGGTCCAGGCGATCTCGCCCGTGTCCCAGTCCTCCAGCTTGTTGAGGCAACAGAGCCCGCAGCCGTCGCAGAGGCTTTCCCACTCCGCATTCGTCATTTCGGCCAGGCTTTTCGTCTTCCAGAAGGGCTCGGCGCCCATGATTTCGATACTTTCCTGTGTTGGATTTCGGCGACAATTTTACAAAAGATTGCCGGTTTTTTAAGGCTCATTATCGATATCGCCGTAGAATAGAAACCCGCCCCATGCAAATATCGCCCGGGGCACTACAGTAGACGCGAGACCGCCGTGCAGGATCCACGCCAAGACGACAACCGGATGGAGGAGGACCGCGTCCCGCAGCAGGACCGCCCGAGGAAGCGTCATATCCTGCTGCGCGTCGACAGCTGGATCGATTCCACCGTCTGGAATGCCGGCTTCCGCCTCGGCGTCTGGTGGGAGGACATCACCATCTTCTTCCGGCGCTTTACCGTGCGCGGCTGGAAGAAGACACTGTTCGAGGTGCTCGGCGAGTGCATGACCTGGGGCACCGCCGGCTCCGTGCTGATGCTGGCGCTGGCGCTGCCGGCCTTCGAGGAGACCAAGGGCAACTGGCGCGCCCAGAGCGATTTCGCCGTCACCCTCCTTGACCGCTACGGCAACGAGATCGGCCATCGCGGCATCATCCATGAGGATTCCGTGCCGATCGACGAATTGCCGGATACGCTGATCAAGGCGGTGCTGGCGACCGAGGATCGCCGCTTCTTCGATCATTACGGCATCGACTTCCTCGGCCTTTCCCGCGCCATTTCCGAGAACGCCCGCGCCGGCGGCGTCGTCCAGGGCGGCTCGACGCTGACGCAGCAGCTTGCCAAGAACCTGTTCCTGTCGAACGAGCGCACGATCGAGCGCAAGATCAAGGAAGCCTTCCTTGCCGTCTGGCTGGAATGCAACCTGTCGAAGAAGGAAATCCTCAGGCTCTATCTCGACCGCGCCTATATGGGCGGCGGCACGTTTGGCGCAGCTGCGGCCTCGCAGTTCTATTTCGGCAAGAACATCACCGATATCAATCTGGCCGAAAGCGCCATGCTCGCCGGCCTGTTCAAGGCGCCCGCCCGCTATGCGCCGCATGTCAACCTGCCGGCCGCCCGTGCGCGCGCCAACGAGGTCCTGACCAACCTCGTCCAGGGCGGCCTGATGACCGAGGGCCAGGTGATCGCCGCCCGCCTCAACCCCGCGACCGTCATCGACCGGGCCCAGGTCCAGGCCCCCGATTTCTTCCTCGACTGGGCCTTCGACGAGGTGCAGCGCATCGCTGCTCCCTTTGCCCAGCATTCGCTCGTCGTGCGCACGACGATCGACATGGGACTGCAGCAGGCTGCCGAGGAATCCGTCGAATCCAGCCTTCGCCAATATGGCGAAAGCTACAAGGTCAAGCAGGGCGCCATGGTGATGATCGAGAACGGCGGCGCCGTTCGCGCCATGGTCGGCGGCAGGGATTACGGCGAAAGCCAGTTCAACCGCGCCACCAAGGCGCTGCGCCAGCCGGGCTCGTCCTTCAAGGTCTACACCTACACCGCCGCGATGGAAAAGGGCTTCAAGCCGGACTCGGTGATCAGCGACGCGCCGGTCACCTGGCGGGGCTGGTCGCCGCAGAATTACGGCCGCAGCTATTCCGGCCGCGTCACGCTCTTGACCGCCATCGCCAAATCGATCAACACCGTGCCCGTCCGCCTCGCCAAGGACGAGCTCGGCACCGAGATCATCGCGGCGACAGCCAGGAAGATGGGCGTCGAAACCCCGATCCGCACCGACAAGACCATGCCGCTCGGCACGTCGGAAGTCACCGTGCTCGACCAGGCGACCGCCTACGCCGTCTTCCCCGCCGGCGGCCTCGAGGCCCGCCGCCACGGCATCAGCCAGATCCTCAATTACGACGGCGACATCCTCTATGACTTCGGCCGCGACGCGCCGCCGGCCAAGCGCGTCGTCAGCGAAGACGCCAATGCCAACATGAACTCCATGCTGACCCAGATCCCGATCATCGGCACCGCCCGCAAGGCGGCCCTCGACAACGGCATCGTCGTCGGCGGCAAGACCGGCACGACGCAGGCCTATCGCGACGCCTGGTTCGTCGGCTTCACCGGCGACTACACGACCGCCGTGTGGTTCGGCAATGACGACTACACCTCGACCAACAACATGACCGGCGGCTCGCTGCCGGCCATGACCTTCAAGCGGCTGATGGATTATGCCGAGCAGGGCATCGAGCACCGCGCCATCCCCGGCATCGAAAACCCGCTGCCGGGTCCCGACACGAAGAAGAAGGAGGCGCAAGTCGCCGCCGCCAAGCCCGAGGACGAAAAGGCGCTCCCGCCGCTCGTGCGCCCGCGCTCGCTGTCGTCCGACGTCACCCGCCTGTTGAAATCGATCGCCGAGAAATTCAACACCACGCCGCCCCTGAAGGCGCCCACCGACCTCCCCGGCAAGGTCGCCGTGATCGACCCGCAACGCACCGGCGAGATCGTCAAGGGAGGGCGCAATGCAGGGCGCTGAGGTTTTCTCTTCCGTTGCAGCCGGAATGTCAGGCCTCTCCCCGAGTCACCCCCCTCTGTCACCGCGTGACATCTCCCCCTCAAGGGGGGAGATCAGCCGCAGCAACAACTTCGCCAAGCAAACGGCAATGGGGATTGTAGCAACAGCAATAGCTTTTTGGGGAACTCCAGCAGATCCGCGCTCTCCAATCTCCCCCCTTGAGGGGGAGATGTCCCGAAGGGACAGAGGGGGGTGCCGTGCCGCACACTCGAAATCGTCGCTTTCCCCGCCCATCCCCCAGATTCCCCGGTAGCCTCTCTTGTTCCGCATCCCCCTCCTCGTCGCCCTTGCCCTGTGCGTCGCCTTCGGCGTCGGCATCGTCTCGACCGTCTCCGCCCTGAAGGCGACCGTCGGTTTCGGGGCGATCGCGCTTGGACCCTGGGTCGCCTTTCCGGATGCGCAGACGGCAAATACCGACCCTTATGCCAAGGCGCACCGGGCGCGGGCGGGAAAGCTGCTCTATGGCGGTGCGGAAGGCCTGCAGTTCACCGCATCCATCGACAGCGACGGTCAAAAGCTCTCCTCCGGCTGCTCCTACGATATCACCGGCGTCACGCCGCCCGCCCGTTTCTGGACGCTCTATGCAACCAATGCCAACGACCAGCCGATGAAGACCGATCCGGCGCTTCCGGGCGCGATCAATGCCTGGACCGTTCTCAGACAGCCGGACAGTTCGTTCATCATTCACGTCTCCCCGGTCGCGGAGCCCGACAACTGGCTGGCGGTCCGCCGCATCGGCGCCTTCAAGCTGGTATTGACGCTGCTTGACACGCCAACCGCCGGTTCGTCGGGCCTCATCGATCTCGCCATGCCGAAGATCGTCAAGACGGGGTGCCCGGATGCGTAGCGTTCTCTTCGCCATCCTCGTCGGCCTCGTCGGCGCAGCATTGCTGCACATCGTTATCGTGCTTGCACTGCCGCAATTCACCGGCAAGGATGCCTATAGCCGGGTGCTCGGTCTCTACGAGATGGACAGTTTCTTCGCGCTCGGCAATGAGCCGGGAACGACCGGCCTTGCCAATGAGGATCCGTTCCTGCGCGTCGCCGTCTGCGGCTTTTCAGTGAGTTCCGGGCCCGCCCGGTTCCTCGCCAAGGGCTCGGTCCCCTTCTGGTCGCTGTCGATCTACGACGCGGATTCCAACGAGATTTTCAGCATGAACGACCACACGGCCGTCAATGGCAATCTCGACCTGGTGATGGCGACGCCGATCCAGCTGGTCGATCTCAGAAAAACGCCACCCGAAAGCCTCGCCCAGTCGATCATGGTCGAAATGCCGGATGAGGAAGGCTACGCCGTGTTGCGGGCGCTGGCCCCGACCGACAGTTTCCAGGAGCCCGCGCGTAATTTTCTCGCCGAATCGAGCTGCGAGCCGTTCCGCCGCTGAGGCGCGAAAGGTCGAGGTCTCGATCATGGTTGGGCATGTGTCGGAAAAGGTGCGCGGGGGATGACGCACCGGCTTCTAAGAATATCTCAATGTTTCTTTGGCTGCCGAGGAGCCGGCTTCGGCGCTGCACCCCTGTAGCCATCGAGCCGCTCGTAGCGGATGCCGGTGAACAACAGGATAACGGCGTTGCCCGGCGCAACGGGACCCATCGCCGGTTTTGGCGGTGCCCGCACAAGGCGGTCCTCTATTCGAATAACTTCTGCCATGCTCGTCTCCAAAAACTGGTTGAGACGGATGAACTACCGTATTTCACCCTGCCCGGTCCGCGGGCCGGCGCGTTCCTCAAGCTTTCGCCCGGACATCTGCGCCTTTCTCGTTTGCTCCTTCTTCATGCCATTCGTGAAAGCGGGTCGCCTGTGATCAAGGTGATCTCAAGCTATCCGATTGAGCCATACGATAGTTAATAGCTCCTTAACCGTCAAAACCCCAATCTTAGGGATAGAAATCCCTGTTCTTGGTTAATTTGCCCGGACGTTACCACCGGACAAAGCCTTCCGCCTTCAAAAATGACACTAGACGAGCAAATGAAGCGCCGCCGTTCCCAAAGGAACAGGACAAACACGCGGGCAATCAGCGCCTTGCCAGCAAACCGACGACGAAAGCGACGCCTGCAACTGCCAGCAACGTCGTTACGGGTTCCTCGCGGACACGCTCGCGCAGCCGTTCGGTCAACACTTCGGCTTCGGAGGTCACTACGGCCCTCGCGCCCGTGCCGATGGCTGAAACGGATTCGGTCAGCCGGGCGATCTCGGCGCGCAATTCTGCGATCTGGGTATCGAGATCGACCCTTGCGGCACTCGCCTCGACTTCGGCTTGGTTCGGTATGGATGCGAATTTCTTTTCGACCATCTCATGGCTCCTTTTCCAACGCCGATTCAACGCGCCAGCCTGTCTTTGGTTCCGGCCGTTTCCGCGCACGACCGGTCCTGGGCATATGCCCTTCGCTCCTGCGCGGAACGAAGGGGATGGCTTTCGCGTTTCTTCATGAAGCGCACACGCTTTGAAGTATGTGATCTCAAAAAGGACATAAAAACAAAGGTGTGTACACGAAAACAATGGCACGGTCGCCGCAACGGGCCCGACGCCGACCATAGGGATGGAGAGTTGATGACGACAAAACACACATTCAAGGCCGCCTTGCTGGCGCTCGCAGCGTTTCTGCTGCCGGCCGCCGCGCAGGCGGCAGCAGGCTTTGCCACCGCCAATGTCAATATGCGCTCGGGACCGAGCACTGCCTATCCGGCGGTCACCATCATTCCCGTCGGCACTTCGGTGGAGATTCACGGCTGCCTCTCGGATATTCCCTGGTGCGACGTATCCTTCTATGACGGCCGCGGCTGGGTCGCCGCCCGTTACGTCCAGGTCGAGTACCGGCAGAGCCGCGTCTATCTGGAGCCCGATTACTACGATACGCTCGGCATTCCGTTCGTGACCTTCGAAGTCGGAAACTATTGGGATCGTTACTACCGCGACCGCGACTTCTACAGGCAGCGGGACTATTATCGCGGCGACCGTTACCGCAACCGCGACTACTACCGCCGCGATACCGACGGAGATCGCGCTCAGCGCGATCGCCGCATCCGCCGCGACTATGAACGCTTCGACCGCGCGCGCCGCGGCGATGACGACGGGATTTCCATCGAACGCCGGGAGCGCATCGAACGCCGCGACGGTAATCGTGCCCGCGCCGAGCGCCAGCGCCGGGAAGAAGCTCGCGAATTCCGCGAGAGGTCACGCGAGCGCATCGACCGCGCGCGCCGCAGCGATGACGGAATTTCCATCGAACGCCGCCGAGAGCGCATCGAACGCCGCGATCGGATCGAACGCCGCGATCGTATCCGCGCCGAGCGCCAGCGCCGGGAGGATGTTCGAGAATTCCGCGACAGGCGCGAGCGCGACAGGGATCGCCCGCGCGTTGAGCGCCGCGACAGGGATCGCGACCAGAACCGCAACCGGGACAATCGCCGCCGTTGCCGGCCAGGCGACGACAGCTGCAACTGAGCGGTTTCTCACAAGCATTGCGACGGGCGGCTTCTGGCCGCCCGTTCTGCGTTCATGACAGTGGCCGTTTCACCCCCCTCTGCCCTGCCGGGCATCTCCCCCTCAAGGGGGAGATTGGCATGGGGCTGGCCGCTTGCTCCCGATCCCCCCCTTGAGGGGGAGATGTCACGAGGTGACAGAGGGGGGCATTCCCGATGCTGTCCGTCCCCTCCTGACCGGTAAACGAAATGTTAACCACGTCGCTGTACTCTTCCTCAAGCATTCAGCCATGATCGGCAGGGTCGGCTTGAACTGTGCCGATGCCAATGTTTTCAGCGCTTTAGCGTCATTGACACTGGTGTCGGCCACGACGTTCGAATTTGTGCCCTGCGGTTTTTGCCTGAGAGTTCGATATCCCTTCGGATGAGCGGAAAGACCGTTTGTCCGAGATCGGGACAGTGGTGTGCGTACGAGTGGGTGGTATCCGTGGCGGACCGGTTTCGTGAGTTGGAAAGGCCGCAGGCAGGACGGCTGAAGGACGTCGTCCTGATGGCGACCGTGACCGGTTTCGAGGGATTGCGCCATCCGCGCAGGTCCGACCTCAAGCAATTTGCCGAACTGTTCGAACCGCTGTTTGCCGCCTCCAGCGACGAGGCCCGCCGCCAGGCAGCCGCCGCTCTCTCGCAATGCCCGCACGTGCCGCAATCGGTGGCGCTGCTCATCGGCAACGCGCCGATTTCCATTGCCGCGATCTTCCTCACCCGCTCGACCTCGGTCAACGACGCAACCCTCATGCAGATCATCCGTGCCCAGGGTCCAGCCCATGCCACCGCGATTGCCCGCCGCGAAAACTTGTCGGTCAACGTCGTCGATGCGCTGGTCGAGCGCCGCCAGACGGCCAGTGGACCCGTAAAGCCACTCGACGTACCGGCCGCTGCGGACATGCGTCTGTCGGAACCCGTCGCATCGGACATGACCACCGCGAAGCTGCTTCGCGAAGAAAAATTGCGCAGCGACATCAAGGCGCTGGCCCGCGCTCCCAAACAGGACGTGCCGGCCGGTCCCGCCATTGAACCGCTGAGCCCGCTTCACGAGGCGCTTCTCGTCCGCTTCGCCCGCTCCGGCGAGGCCAATCTTTTTGCCGCCAGCCTTGCGGCCGCCCTGTCGACCAGCCTGGAGCTTGGCGAACGCATCCTGCTCGATGTCTCCGGCCAGCATCTCGCCATTGCGCTGACGGCGCTCGGCATGCAACGCGAAGACAGCCTCTTCGTGCTCGGCTCGCTCTATCCGGATCTGGCGGAACGTTTGGGCGGGACGACCCGTAGCGATGCCCTCCTGTCGTCGCTCACCCCCGAAACGAGCCACGCCCGCCTGCAGGCCTGGCTACGCACGGATGAGGAAGAAGTGGCAGCCAGGGCCGAACACCAGCCCTATCTTGCGCCCGAGCGCGGCGCCGATCCGCGCCGGACACCGATCGCCAGGGAAACCACGGCGCGTGGCGGCGCGCTTCCGCTGCAGCAGGCTTTCGGCCGCAGGCGCTGAACGTCAGCCTTCCTTTTCGGCGGTGACCTCGAACAGATCGCCGCGGCCATCGACCTCGATTTCCACCACCCAGCAATCCGGATCGAAGCGGATCTCGCGGGCAATCGCCTGTTCGACCGCCTCGCCGTCTGCCTCTTCCAGCCGGATCTCGAACAGCCGGCCAGGCACCGGACCATCGAAGAAACTCTGCGGCGCCGGGGCATAAAGCGTTTCGGTGCCGAGCCGCGACCGCTGCCGGATGAAAATCGCCCCGGCCTCTTCAGCGCCCTTGCGCAGCACGGCGGCATAGCCGCCGAGGTTGAAAACCCGGCGCAGCAGTGCGGAGACGAAGATTTCGGATTTCAGGCGCATGGCAGGCAGATACACCGGTGCGGGCTGCGGCGCAAATGTCGCCCCGGTCGCGGGCGAAAGCCACCCTATCGAAAGCTGACATCCGACCAAGTAGAAGGAGCGCAACACCCCCATTGAAGCGATGCCCTATTGTCGGGCGGGAGTGCTGTCGCATATGGATCGAAGGCGATTGCGACACGCTCCCTCTTCTCCCCGGCGGGGAGAAGTGCCGAGCGCATGCGAGGCGATGAGGGGGTCTTCTCGGCGATTTCGGCGCCAGCCGCCCCCTCATCCGGCGCTTCGCGCCACCTTCTCCCC
>UCMT01000030.1 GCA_900473795.1 Hyphomicrobiales bacterium
CGGTCTATCCGAATATGTGACCGTCGCACGGTCGAAGCAAACAGGCCGGGAAGGGGCGTCGTGCAACGGCCGCTCTTTCCGGCTTTTTTGTTTGCGCTGGGCCAGGAAGCCGCGCTGAGGCCTGCGTCCAATGTTCGCAAGCTTAACCAGCCATTAACCATGTTTTCCTTAACGTCGGTTGCGTCAACCGGATCTTAAGGAACGTCTCATGTCGCTCACCCGCCGTGGCCTGCTTCTTGGCATATCTGGTCTTCTTGCCGGTTGCGCCGCAAGCGGCCCGAACCATGCAGCCAACTACGCAGCCCGGCCAGGCGAGCAGTTTCCCTTGCCAGCCATGCCACTTGAAAGAATCAAGCCTGAACTGCGGCGCCGGGAGGTGGCTTACGAGACCCAATATGACGCCGGCACCATCGTCATCGATACGCCGGCGCGCCGGCTCTATTATGTTCTCGGCAACGGCCGGGCGGTGCGCTACGGCATCGGCGTCGGGCGTGAGGGCTATGCGCTCGCCGGTTCGGCCTATATCGGCCGCAAGGCGGAATGGCCGAGCTGGACGCCGACGGGCAACATGATCCGCCGCGATCCGGAACGGAACCTGCGATATGCCGGCGGCCTGCCGGGCGGGCCGAGCAATCCGCTCGGTGCTCGCGCCGTCTACCTTTACCGGAACGGCACCGACACCATGTTCCGCATCCACGGCACCAATCAGCCGCAGACCATCGGCCATGCCATGTCGAGCGGCTGCGTCCGCATGCTCAATCATGATGTTATAGATCTCTATGAACGCGCCGTGGTCGGCGGCCGGGTGATCGTGCTGCAGGCCTGAACGGCGGACAAAAATTTACTCGTTTCAAGCCATTGCCGGTGCCGATCGGCGCCCTACACCATTGTTTTTGCATCCCGCCGCGATAATTGTAGCTGGAATGGCGCAGTTGGAGCAGGGGCAGGCGCAAGATGAGTGGCATTCCCCTGTATAGCTGCAAAAGTCGACGATGGAGGCAGGAGGGAACCGATCCCGCCTGTCCGGATCATGAAGCCGGCTGCGGCGGTGCTGCCGGATCTCGTGGGCGTCACATACACCGCCTATAAAGAGGGAACCGACATGAAACATCTTCTTGCAACGACCAGTCTCGCCTTCGGCCTGCTGGCGCTCGGCAACGTGGCTTCAGCTGCCGAATGCGGCGACGTGACGATCGCCAGCATGAATTGGCAGAGCGCCGAGGTTATGGCGAACCTCGACAAGTTCATTCTCACCGAGGGCTACGGCTGTAACGCGGACATCATCGTCGGTGATACCGTGCCGACGATCACCTCGATGATCGAAAAGGGCGAGCCGGACGTCGCTCCGGAAGGTTGGATCGACCTGCTCCCCGACGTCGTCAATCGCGGTTTTGAGGAAGGAAAGCTGGTCGGCGCCGCGATGTCGTTGTCCGATGGCGGCGTGCAGGGCTGGTGGATGCCGAAATACATCGCTGACGCCCACCCCGATATCAAGACGATTGACGACGCATTGAAGCATCCTGAACTCTTCCCGGACCCGGAAGACAGGAGCAAGGGCGCGGTGCACAACGGTCCGCAGGGCTGGGGCGGCACGGTCGTCACGTCGCAGCTCTACAAGGCCTATGGCGGTGAAGCTGCCAACTTCAGCCTGGTCGACACCGGCTCTGCCGCCGGCCTCGATGGGTCGATCGCCAAGGCCTACGAAGGCAAGGAAGGCTGGGTCGGCTACTACTGGGCGCCGACGGCCCTTCTCGGCAAATATGCGATGGTCAAGCTCGACCACGGCGTTCCGGCGGACGCAGCCGAATGGAAGCGCTGCAATACGGTTGCCGAATGCCCGGATCCGAAGAAGAACGACTGGCCGAAGGACAGGGTTCAGACCCTGGTTACCAAAGGCTTTGCCGACCGCGCCGGCGAGGATGTCATGGCCTATCTCAACAAGCGCGCCTGGACGAACGATACGGTCAATGGCCTGATGGCCTGGATGACCGACAACCAGGCAAGCGGTGAAGACGGCGCCAAGCATTTCCTGGAGGAAAACGAAGCGCTGTGGACGCCATGGGTCTCGAAGGAAGCTGCCGAGAAGATCAAGGCTGCACTCTGATCCAATGATGAAGGTCCGGCGCGCCTTTGTGGTGCGCCGGACCTTCTTTTTCTTCGGCGCCCGGCTTCAGGAAAGGCCGGCGTCGATGCATAACGAATAAGGGGACCGGCATGGATTGGCTCACCAAATTTCCGCACATGAATGACGATTCGCTGCGCAATCTGAAAAAAGTCATCGACGAAGGCTTTCGCGCCTTCACCCGCGCCTATGGTGACGGGATCGAGGCGATCTTCGAGCCGCTGCAGTTCTTCCTCATCCACTCCGAACGCTTCATGACGCGCACGCCGTGGCCGATCATCCTGATCGTGATCGCTTTGGTCGCCTGGTTTGCGAGCCGGAACTGGAAGATCGTCGCAGCCTGCATCGTGACGCTCCTGCTCATCGGCTATTTCGACATGTGGGACGACACGATGAAGACCGTATCGATGATTTTCGTCTGTACGGTGCTCTCGATCGCAATCGGCATCCCGATCGGCATTGCCATGTCGCGGTCCGACCGGCTGCAGAACGCGGTCAATCCCGTGCTCGACGTGATGCAGACCATGCCCAGTTTCGTCTATCTGATCCCCGTCGTCATGCTTCTCGGCATTGGCAAGGTACCCGGCCTGATCGCCGTCGTCATCTATGCGATCCCGCCGATGATCAGGCTCACCAATCTCGGCATTCGCCTTGTCGACAAGGATGTGCTCGAGGCCGCCGATGCCTTCGGCTCCTCCAATTGGCAGAAACTGAAGAACGTGCAGATGCCGCTGGCGCTGCCCACCATCATGGCCGGCATCAACCAGACGATCATGATGGCGCTCGCCATGGTGGTCATCGCCTCGATGATCGGCGTGCAGGGTCTCGGCCAGCCGGTTCTCAAGGCTATCGCCAACCAGTATTTCACGCTCGGCATTTTCAACGGTCTGGCGATCGTCGGCATAGCGATCATCTTCGACCGGGTCAGCCAGGCGTACGGAAAAAGGCTGCAGCGCCACCGCGAAGTCATTCACGGCTGACAATGGAAAACACGGTAACGCCGCCAGCGAGGAACTGGCGGCGTTACCGTCTTCAGGACTGATGGCAGGCGCCCGGAACGCGGCGGCGCAGCCAGGCAAGAACGCTCAGTGCTTTGCGGAGAACAGCCCTGTCGACAGGGCCACGCCGAGGCCGGTGATGACGGCCGCAGTGATCTCGAACAGGCCGATCTGCTCTCCCAGCAACAAACCGCCGCCCAACGTGGCAAGGACCGGCGTGATCGCGGTGAAGGCCGCGGCCTGGGTGCCGCCCAGCGCCCGCACTGCCATGCCATAGGCGACCATGGCCGTCAGTCCGGACAGAACGCCTTGGCTCATCACCTGCAGGGCGATTTCATTGGCCGGGGTGACAGCGAGCGACGTTCCATAGATCAGCGCCAGGCCAAGATGGATCAGGAACGACCAGAGGGCGATGACGGCACCGGCTTCCACGGCCGTCAGTCCCGAGCGCTTGAACGCGTGGGTGTAGCTTGCCCAGAGAAGGGCAGCGCCAGGCAGCAGAATGAAACTCGTCCAGGGGATGCCGGCGCTCGACAGGCTGCTGAACAGAAGAACGCCGACGCCCGCGACGATGGCGGCAAGGCCGAGCCAGCGGCCGGCATCGGGCCGTTCGCGGAAGACGAAAACGCCAATCAGCGCGGCGGCAAGCGGCATCGATCCTCCAAGCAGAATACCGGCGGAGGCGGCCGGCGTCGCGTGGATCGCAAAGGTAGTCAACTGGAAGAACAGGGCGCCGGAGCCGGCGACCATCAGGGCGAGAAGGTGGAGGGGCACGCCCTTCGGCAGAAGCCCGAGGCGCCACCAAACCGGCGCGAGAACGACAGCGGGGACACCATAGCGAATGAGGCCGATATCGATCGTCCCAAGCGGCGTCGCGGCGCTGTGACGGGTGGCGAGAATCCAGCTCGCCCAAATGAGCACGGTGACGCTTCCGCCGATGTAACCGGCCGTGGTCGAGGACGTATTCATGCGGGCCAAGGCGAGCGTGTTCATGGGATTAACCTTTCTTTCGAGAATGACTATGTGTTCGTCTGAAAGAAAAGGTAGCGCCAAAGGGCGAGGCGTGTCCTTGCTATTTGTGCCTCTGAAATTATGTTACAAGCAATTATCTGCCAATAATTTGAGGCCATGTTACTGAATATGCCAAGCCTGGATAAATTCGATGTTGCCATCCTGCGGATCCTGCAAGAGGACGCGCGCGCGACGAACGTCGAAATCGCCGAGCGGGTGAACCTGTCTCCGTCGCCCTGTCTGAGGCGCATCCGCAATCTGGAGAAATCCGGGGTGCTACGCGGCTACCGGGCTGATATCGACCGCAAGCAGGTTGGCCTCGGGCTCACCGTCTTCGTCGAAATGAAGGTCGGGCGCCACAGCCAGGAAAACGCGCGCTTGCAGCAGGAGGCGCTGCTCGCCATCCCGGAGGTCGTCTCCTGTTTCCTGATTTCCGGCAGCGCCGATTTTCTGGCGGAGGTGGTGGTCGCCGATCTCGCAGCCTATGAAACCTTGCTGACGGAAACCCTGCTTGCGCTGCCGGGCGTCGCCGACATCCGCTCCAATTTCGCCATCCGCACGATCAAGACCGGCGGAACCCTGAAGCTGCCGGAGCCGCGCTGACAAGATTACCTGCCGGAGAATGTCCGGCAGGTGATTTCAGCGGGCTGAGTTCAGCAATGTTACGCGTTGAGTTCCGCGAAATCCGGCCGGGAAACAGCCGCGCTCTCGCGCTTCGGTGCCGATTTCCAGGCAACCACCATCAGGCCGCCGACTACCGTGATGTGCTCCATGACCACGTAGAATTCGAGCGTCTTGATCGGCTCCTGCATGGTCCAGAAGGTATGGGCGATCGGGATCGTAAGCAGGGTGAAGACCGCAAGCGCGCCGGCGCCGAGCCAGGTCCAGCGATTGGCGATGATCAGCGCAGAGCCGCCCAACTGGGTGACGATCACTGCCGTGTTGAAGAGCGGCGCGGGTTCGAGCCCGAAATGCGACATCTCGGCGACGCCGGCGTTGAAATCGATGAGTTTGGCAAGGCCGCTCGCCCAGAACATGTAGGTCAGGATGGCGCGCGCCAGATAGCCGAATGGGCGGGAGCCGACAATGGAATCAATAAGGGAAGGCATTTTTCTCTCCGGTGACAGGTGATGAAAATGCCCCGGAACCGGTCGCTTGTCGCGGGCTTTGGACCGGTCCTCGGGGCAGCGCAGCGTCACCGGTTCGGGAGGCTCCCCGGTGTGCCGTGCTGTCTCCTGTTTACTCAGCGCGAGGAAGAGGGGAGGTTCCCGCGGGAACTGCCGGGAAACCTCATTCTGCGGACGCCGCGCGCCTCAGAAACCGGCGAGCACAAGCTTGCCCTTCGTCCGGCCGGTCTCGATCAGCGCATGGGCCTTTTTCAGGTTTTGGGCGTTGATCAGCCCCAGCGTCTCCGTCAGCGTCGAGCGGATCTTGCCACCATCGACCAGCCGCGAAACCTCGTTCAGAATCCGGTTCTGCTCTTCCATGTCCTTGGTCTTGAACAGCGAGCGGGTGAACATGAACTCCCAGTGAATGGATACCGCCTTGCGCTTGAAGGGCAGGACGTTGAGCGCCTTCGGATCGTCGATGAGGCCAAAGCGGCCCTGCGGCGCGATCAGCTTGATGATCTCTTCCAGATGGTCGTCGGTATTGGTGGTGGAAAAGACGAAAGCGGGCGCGCCGAGCGCCAACTGGTCGATCTGATGCGCCAGCGGCTTGGAGTGGTCGAGAACATGATGGGCGCCGAGATTATAGGCCCATGTCTGCGTTTCGGGGCGGGAGGCGGTGGCGATCACGGTGAGATTGGTGAGCGCCCGCGCCAGCTGAATAGCGATCGAGCCGACGCCGCCGGCACCGCCGATGATGAGGATGGCATTGGCAGCACCCGGCACCGGGTCGTTGACCTTCAGTCGGTCGAACAGCGCTTCCCAGGCAGTGAGCGAGGTGAGCGGCAGGGCAGCGGCTGCCGGAAAATCAAGCGTCTCCGGCTTTTTGCCAACGATGCGCTCATCGACCAGATGGAATTCGGCATTCGAGCCCGGCCTGTCGATGGCACCTGCATAGAAGACGGCTTCACCCGGCTGGAACAGCTTGACCCCGGGCCCGACCGCCTTGACGATCCCGGCCGCGTCCCAGCCCAGCACCTTCAACTGATCAGCCTCCGGCGTTGCGCTGGCCCGAACCTTGACGTCCACGGGGTTGACGGAGACAGCCCTGATCTCGACCAGCAGATCGCGGCCTTCCGGCGTGGGAAGGGGCAGGTCCACATCGATCAACGAGGTTTCGGCGGTGATGGTCTGGGGGATTTTGTAGGCGATGGCGCGCATCGGGAAGCTCCTTCGAGTTTGAATGGAGGCTAGATGCGCATTATGCTGCTGCAACGCAAGAATGCACAATAAGTGTATATAGTACCAGGAAGGATACTGTGAATGCCGCGTGTTCGCCACAAGCTGCTCGACTGTTCGCCCGGTTGTCCGGTCGAGGGCGTGCTTCACCTGATCGACGGCAAATGGAAGGGCGTCATCCTCTATCATCTGCTGGAGGGCACCATGCGCTTCAACGAACTGCGCCGCCGCCTGACCAGTGTTACCCAGCGCATGCTGACGAAGCAATTGCGCGAGCTCGAAGCCGACGGCCTGATCGAACGCACGGTTTTTCCGGTGGTGCCGCCGCGGGTCGACTACTGCCTGACGCCGCGCGGCCGCAGCCTCGAGCCGGTCATCATGGCGATGAAACGGTGGGGCGATGAACATATCATGGTGCAGGCTGCCGAATGATCGGCACCAGGATCAGGGTTTGCGAACCCAGGCAAAACCGAAGCGGAAAAGATCACCGTTGCTGCCGTAGATATAGGGCAGGGAGATCGTTTGCGGTTGCAGCGGCGGAACGGTGCCGATGCGCTGCTTGAGGCGGTCTGCGAGCCGCGCGGGTACGCGGGCGCCGTCCTCTCCATCGTCGCGCCAGACCAAAAGAACAGGATTTTCCTTCGACCACGAGAAAGGCGGGCTGTAGAGCCGGTAGGTTTCCGTATCCACCGGCGTGTGCGGCAGTTGCATGCGGATATTGCCCGCCATGAAAGCGTCTTCCGCGATCACCAGGGCGGGGGCGACGGCCGGTTTCTCGACGGTTGCCTCGATGAATGCCTGATAGGGCACGGTCAGTTTCGGATGCGAGTTCATCACGCCCGCAGCCGTGATGCGCAGGACCAGCGACGCTGGAATGAGGATCATCAGCAGCAGAATGACCGGCATGAAACGCCGCAGGAAATCACCAATCGGCGCGCCCGAGGCGTCGATCTTCGTGCAAAGATACATCGGCAGCAGGAACAGCACGGGTGATACCCAGCGGACCTTCATCTGCGCGGTGCCCATGAACAGCACCATGAAAAGCAAAAAGACGAGAAGGATCAGAAACATCGTCTCGATCAGTCGCGTCCTGGCACTCCCCGCCCGCATCGACGGCCAGAAACCGGCGCGAAAGGTCGAAGCATACACCACGAGGGTCAGTGCACAGAAGCTCAGCAGTGTCAGCGGAAGTTCCCCGAGACCGCGGGCGATCTGTATCAGCGTGCCACCCTCGGCATCTGCCGCCAGCTTTCCGACCGTGTCATGCGAGGCTATCTCGAAATTTTGGAACAGCCAGATCGCATGCGGCAGAACGATCGCCAGCGCCACGGCGGCGGTGATGAGAATGCGCGGATCGAGCAGCCGCGAACGATAGGCCGGGCTGACAAGCACGGCGACAAAGGCGCAGAAGCAAAGGATGGAGAAATTATATTTCGATATCAGCCCGATGCCGATGGCGATGCCGGTCACCAGATAGGCGGTAAGCGTCGGCCGGTCGAGCGTGCGAAACAGGCCGTAGACAAACAGGCAGGCGGCGAAGAGCGAAGCGTTCGAATGGGTGAGATCGCGCTGCGCCAGCCAGCCGATTTCCGGAATGGTCAGCAGGCCGAGGGCCGCGGCGACGGCAAGGGACTTGTTCGTGAGCACTTGCCGGGCGGCGAGGTAATAGAAGACGTAGCTCAGGAACAGGAAGAGGTTCTTGACCAGGCTCAGCGCAAACAGGGACTGCCCGATGCCGTCGATGACCGCATGCTGCACCCAGTTGAAGAACGGTGGCTGCGTGTCATATCCGAGAGCGTACCACTGGCTCATCAGGATCTGCCCGGCCTCGTCCATTTCCAGGGAATTCGGCAGACAGATGCGAACGATGAGATTGAGCAGGAAATAGGCGCCGATCAGCAGGATGAACGTGCTGGGTCGCGTTTCGAGTTTTTCGACAAGCGAATTCATGCTGGATGGCCTTTTGCGCAGGGATCGCGCAGGGTTCTACCACACGGAGTCGTCGTGACAACAGCCGGCACGGTTTCCAAATCTGCGATTGGTGATCCCCCTCCACATACGCTTCAGCCGCGGCCACTTGCCGTTCAAGCCCTGATAATTTGCGGCGCGAACCCCATATGATGTTTGCCGGCATGGCGCAGTCATAAGGACAACGGATGAAGATCAAGGCCATTTTCAATCGAGACGGAGGAACCTTCCGGACGACGGATATGGAAGCCTACAGCCGGAAGGCCGAAGAGGTTTTTCGCGCAAGGCGCCACGAGATCGAAATCGTGGTCGTCTCCGGCAGCGAGATGGGCGATACCCTCGAAAAGGCAGCAAGACGCGATGACCTCGATGCCATGATCGCAGGCGGCGGGGATGGCACGATCTCCGGGGCGGCGGGCGTTGCCTGGAAGAACGGCATGCCACTGGGTGTCGTTCCGGCCGGTACGATGAACCTGTTTGCCCGATCGCTGAAACTGCCGCTCGATATCTGGAAGGTGCTGGAGGTGCTGGCCGACGGCAGGATCACCGAAGCCGATATCGGCAGCGCCGACGGACGTGCTTTTGTGCACCAGTTTTCCATGGGGTTGCATGCCCGCATGATACGCTATCGGGAATCCTACAGCTTTGCCTCGCGGCTCGGCAAAATCCGCGCCAGCGCGCGCGCTGCAGTCGGCATGATCTTCAATCCACCGGAATTCGAGATCGAGTTCGATGTCGATGGTATTCATGAAAGGCGCGAGGTCTCGGCCATTTCCATCTCCAACAATCATTTCGGCCCGAACGCTCTGATGTTTGCCGATGACCTGACCAGTGGGCATCTGGGTTTCTATACGGCGCCGCCCTTGAAGCCGGCTGGGGTCGCCAAGCTGGTCTTTGACATCCTGCGGGGAAAATTTCGTGAAAGCCCGCTGATCACCGAAATGAGCGTAACGGCCGTCGATCTGCATTTTCCCATCGCGCGGCACAAGACCAACTGCGTCATCGATGGCGAATTGCTGCCGGTCGGCCGCGACGTCGCCCTGCGGATCCATCCGGGCGAATTGAAGGTGCTCGTCGGACAATAGCCGGCCGCCTTCAGGCGGCAGGCGCGCTCAAGTGTTCGGAGCGTCGCCGCTGAAGACCTTGCGCACTATGTAGGGCGGCGTGTCGTTTTCGCCCGAATAGATGCGCGCCATCATTTCCGCGAGAATGCCGGTGGTGATGAGCTGGACGGAGGAGAGGAACATCATTACGCCGACGATCAGCATCGGCCTCCCGCCGATATCGTTGCCGAGCAGAAACTTGTCGACGAAGAGGTAGAGCAGGATGATCGTGCTGAGCGCCCCCGCCGCAAGGCCGATCGAGCCGAAGAAATGCCCCGGCCGCGCCTTGTAACGCATGAAGAACAGCACGGAGAGCAGATCGAGGATGACGCGGAAGGTCCGCGAAATCCCGTATTTCGATGTGCCGTGCTGGCGAGCATGATGGGTGACCGGCATTTCGCCGATCCGGCTGCTCGGCACGACACCGGCGACCCAGGCCGGAATGAACCGGTGCATTTCGCCCATCAGCTTCACCTGCTTGATGATCGACGCCTGATAGATCTTCAGGCTGCAGCCATAGTCGTGCAGCTTCACGCCGGTAATCTTGCCGATCAGGTAGTTGGCGCACCAGGAGGGGATCTTGCGCAGGAAAAGCCCGTCCTGCCGGTTCTTGCGCCAGCCGACGAGGAGGTCGAGCTCGCGTGCCTCGATCGCTTCGACCATGGCCGGGATATCGCTTGGATCGTTCTGCAAGTCGCCGTCCAGCGTCGCAATCAACCGCCCGGTGGCGGTATCGATTCCGGCCTGCATCGCCGCGGTCTGGCCGAAATTGCGCTGCAATTCCACGATCCGCAAGCGCCCGCTGGAATCGGCGAGTTCCTTGCGGGCATTCGTGAGCGTCGCGTCGGTGCTTCCGTCGTCGACAAGAATCAGCTCCCAACTGCGTCCGAAATTGGCCATGGCCTCGCGGATGCGCACGACCAGCGGACCGACGCTTTCCTCCTCGTTGTAGATCGGCACGACAACGGACAATTCGATCGCGTCAGTGACGACGGTTTCCGTCCTGTTTGCTTGCAAGATGGGGTCCAATATACAAAGCCTCTAAAAACGCCGCAGGTTCTCTTGCCCGGGTTCTCGTGATAACCACCCATGATCCCATAGCACCGGACAGGAAAGTAGCAAATATATGAATGCAGAAGGGGACGCCAGCCGGGGCTCGTGGCTTGTCCGCAACCGGATGACCTTGGTCTCCTTGCTGGCCGTCGTTGTTTATGCCGTATTCGTCCAGTGGATCTGGAGCTGGCCGGCGCTTTTCCGGCAGTGGGCGGAGATCGGCATCGTCCCGGTGCTTTCGGCGCTGGCACTGCTGGTCGGCACTTATTTCATCCGCTGCTACCGGATCTACGATTATTTCCCCAAGGAGACCCGCGGCCGCTTCCTACAGCTCCTGCGCGTGACGCAGGTCCACAATCTTCTGAACATCATGCTGCCGTTCCGCGCGGGAGAAACCAGCTTTCCCTTGTTGATGCGCTCGGAATTTGCCGTTCCGCTGGCGCGCAGCACGTCGGCATTGCTGCTCATGCGCATGCTCGACCTGCATGCACTGTTTGCCGCAGCCGGGGTCGGCCTTGTGCTCGAACACGACGACCAGCGTCTCGGCTGGCTTCTGTGGGGAATGTTTCTGGTGTCGCCGCTGCTTCTGTTTTTCCTGAAGGGCAGCGCCCTTGGGTTTATCGAGCGCCGGCTGCCGGAAAAGCTCGGCAAGTTGCTCGAAGACATAGAGGCTGGTCTGCCGGCGAATGCTATCGTCTTCGTGCGGGCATGGCTGATGACGGTTCTCAATTGGTCGACCAAGGTCGCGGTGCTTGCCTGGGTGCTGTTCACCATGGGCGTTGCGCCGCTCGGCGCCTGTTTCGGGGGCGCGCTGGGCGGCGAGTTGTCGTCGGTGCTGCCGGTTCACGCGCCGGCCGGCGTCGGCACCTATCCAGCCGGCATTACCGCGGGCGCGATCTCGTTCGGGGCGTCGGCGAAGGGTGCCGCTTTTGATCTGCTCGCCAGCGCCAGCGTCAACGCGCATCTGTTGATCGTCGTGTCGGCGGTTGCCGGCACGCTGCTGTCGATCGTCCTCTCGCCGCGGCGCTGAGCTGCTACTGGAACGCTGTTTCGAAGAAACTGCGAAGTTTGCGCGAATGCAGCTTTTCCTTCGGCATGGCGGCAAGCTTCTGCAAGGCCAGGATACCGATCTGCAGATGCTGGCTGACCTGCGTCTTGTAGAAGGCTGTCGCCATGCCGGGCAGCTTCAATTCGCCATGCAGCGGCTTGTCGGAAACGCAGAGCAGCGTTCCATACGGCACGCGGAAGCGGAAGCCGTTGGCCGCGACCGTGGCCGATTCCATGTCGAGCGCGATGGCGCGCGATTGCGACAGCCGCTTTACCGGGCCGCGCTGGTCGCGCAGTTCCCAGTTGCGGTTGTCGATCGTCGCGACCGTTCCCGTCCGCATGATCCGTTTCAGATCGTAGCCTTCATAGCCAGTGATTTCCGCCACCGCGTCCTGCATCGCCACCTGAACTTCGGCGAGTGCCGGGATCGGCACCCAGACCGGCAGGTCGTCGTCGAGCACATGGTCCTCGCGCACATAGGCGTGTGCCAGCACGTAGTCGCCGAGCGTCTGGCTGTTGCGCAGGCCCGCGCAATGACCGAGCATCAGCCAGGCATGGGGCCTCAGCACTGCGATGTGGTCGGTGATCGTCTTGGCATTGGAAGGTCCGACGCCGATGTTGACGACGGTGATGCCGCCATGGCCCTTCTTCTTCAGATGATAGGCCGGCATTTGCGGCAGGCGGGCGAGCGTCAGGTCCGATTCGGGCTTGTCCGACCCAGCGGGCGTGATGATATTGCCCGGCTCGACGAAGAAGGTGTAGCCGTTGCCGCCTTCTGCCATCTGCTGGCGCGCCCAGGCGCAGAATTCATCGACGTAGAACTGGTAGTTGGTAAACAGCACGAAATTCTGGAAATGCGTCGCGCTGGTTGCCGTATAGTGGCTGAGGCGAGCGAGCGAATAGTCGATGCGCTGGGCGGTGAATGGCGCCAGCGGCGAGGGCTCGCCCGGGCCCGGCTCGTAGGAGCCGTTGGCGATCTCGTCGTCGGTGGTCGTCAGGTCCGGCGTGTCGAACAGGTCACGCAGCGGCACGTCGATGTTTTCAGCCATGGCGGCTTCGACATAGGCGCCTTCTCCGAAGGCGAAATGCAGCGGTATCGGCGTTGCCGATTCGGAGACGGTGACGCCGACGCCGTGGCTGCGGATCAACAGGCCGAGCTGTTCCTTGAGGTAGTGACGGAACAGCTCCGGCCGGGTGACCGTCGTCGTATAGACGCCCGGCGCGCTGACATAGCCGTAGGACAGGCGCGAATCGACATGGCTGAAGCTGCTGGTCTCGATGCTGACCTGCGGATAGCAGGCACGATAGCGCGAAATCGGCGTTCCGGTGCGTCCGAGTTCGGTAAAGGCATCGACCAGGAATTTGGTGTTGCGCTCGTAGAGCGCCGACAAGGCTCCGACGGCGGCGGCAGGGTCATCGAACGTCTGCGGCTCGAAGGCATCCGGCGTGGCGACGGAAAGGGCGGAGAGGGAAGAGATTCGTTTGTTCATGCGGCATTATAGGATGGCCTCTTTTACAAGCAAACGACAAGATTTGAATGCACAGGGCGCCGTTCGGCAAAAGCCGCTCAGCGCGGGCCGGCAAGGATGATGGCAGTGCCGGCAATGGCAAGCGCCACGCCACTCACATCCCAGCGATCCGGCCGCACGCCCTCGACGATCCAGAGCCAGGCCAGCGAGGCGGCGATATAGATCCCGCCATAGGCCGCGTAGGCGCGTCCGGCAGCAGTCGTATCGATCAACGTGAGGAACCAGGCGAAGAGGGCGAGGCTTGCCATGCCGGGCCCGAGCCACCAGATCGGCTTATCCAGCCTCAGCCACGCCCAGAAGGCGAAGCAGCCGGCGATTTCCGCAAGGGCGGCAAGGGCATAGATAGCGAATGCGGAGATGGGCATGGTGTTCCTTCCTTGGCGACACATAGGAAGGGAGAGGATTTAAATGCGCAAGTGCGTCCCTTGCGCCGACAGCATCAGGTCATGGACTGGCGCTGAAGTGTCACAAAGAGAACGAGGCCGGCCCCCTGTTTGCCAACGCCAGGGCCGGAGGCCTTGCTGTAGGCGATTGCACCCACCGGCGCCATCAGCAGGGCCGCAAGCGTCAGCATGCGCAGGGCGATGGTTGCGGAACGGGCGAGGGAAGACATCGTTTCTGGCCTTTAGAGCTTGGCTTGTTCGCAGAACTGCGCGGTGTGCACGGTGCAGTCGGCGATCGATCCTGCATAATTGTGGCGGCGGCGCTGCGTATCGGCGCTGACGGCGGCCGCAAGCGTGATCGCGAAGACGACCATGAGCATGCTGATGATGGTGAGGCGGCGTGCGAGAATGTCCATGGCTTTGTCCGTTTGTCGGGTTTGTCGGTCGGGGTTCAACGCGATGATGGCCTTTTCGCATAGGCAAACTGAACTGTTGCTGAGGCCCCGGTTCATCTCCCGTTCATCTTCGTGCGGTGCAACCGTGCAAAGGGGCCGAGCGGCGCCTGCGTCAGCCTTCGGTTTTGCCAAGAGGTGATAGCGGATGGCTGCCTGATCGAACTCTTCTACTGGCCAACCCCGAGCGGCTGGAAGATTTAGCGTCATGCTCGATGAACTCGGCATTCCCCACGAGGTGAAATATCAATATCGGCAGGGGCGAGCAGTTCGCGCCGGGCTCCGGCCGTCCAGAGGGGGGTGATGGCGGCAGGGAAGAGCGGGAGCGGCAGAAGCACTTGTCGGAAGACAGGCAAGCCCAGAAAATTCTGTTCGGCCAGCCCGCTGAAAATGAAGAGACATCCGTCGGGCCGCGCCTGCCGGATGTCCTGATTGATTACATCCGCGTCCAGGTCTGTGATTTGCAGAGGATCTTCAAGACGCAGCCCTGCATTTTCAGCGAACTGCCCTGGATCGACGCCGAACCGCTATAGGTCTTGTCGTTGGCGGGATCGGTGATCTCGCCCGTATAGCTGTCGCCACTGCCGTTCATGTTGCCGATGCGCTTGCCGGCGTGCTTTCCTGTCTTCAGCGTGATGCAGTAAGCACCGCCGCAGGACGCGATGGCGGCCGTCTCGCCGCTCGCCGTCTTCCAGTTGCCGACGATCGGCTCGGCGGAAAAGCCTGTGGTGGTCGCGGCCAGCGTCATGGCTGCGGCCAGAATGAATGTGCGGATCATGTAGTTCCTCCCGTAGAGCTCGCCGGATGACCATCCGTTCCCCGCATGGTCTGGGCGAAATGTTGCCAGAGCCGGTCTCCTCACCGCTCAACGCCGGGGAAAATAGCTTACGCGGACGTAAACGTAAATACGTGAAAGGCCCGTTTTCCGCCTAAAATTCCGCAGAAGAAGGCGCTTTCTACGCCGCGGCGTTTTTTGAACTGCTGAGGCGACCGTTTTGCGTGGTTAGCGATTGGTTGAAATCGGGAATTGAATTTTCCGTAAAGATTGAGACAAAAGCCAGCGTTTCAAGGCGGTCCGATGTTTAACGAAAACCCAATTTTACCAATCGTTTGAACTTTGTTTGGTTCAAATTAATCATGCATTTTAAGCGTGTATTGAAACCACTGCGGCATACTCAAACCCATAAGACGAGCAGGGGAAAACACCCCGCCGGAACCCCTTGGGGACCGAAAGCCGCAGAAGACGGCTCGGCCCCCAAGGTGCCTGAAAAGGCAAGCAAAACAGGGACTGCGGTGAGTAACCAACCAGGCAAACAGGGACATAGAAAATGGCACGCTTTGACATTCAGAATGCTTCGGATGCCGCGATGGGTGGCGAAAACCGCGCGGACGTCTTCTGCGAAATGGGCTTGATGTATGCAACCGGACGTGGTTGCGACATCGATCTCGTCGCCGCGCACAAGTGGCTCAACATTGCAGCGATCAAGGGCTCCGACCGCGCAGCGGCGCTGCGCGCGGATCTGGCGATGACCATGAGCAAGACCGATCTTGCCACGGCCCTGCGCGCCGCCCGCGAATGGATGACTATGCATTGAGGGGCAGTAGGCAGTAGGCAGTAGCGACTTGCCTATTGCCTATTGCCTATTGCCTATCGCCTCGATCACCTTCGGCAACGCTTCCTCCAGAAGCGTCATATCCGCCTCCGGTCCGGTGCTGATGCGGACGCAACGGTTGAGCGGCGCAACGCCCGGCATGCGGATGAAGATGCCGTGATCCTCCATCAGCCGATCGACGATCGCGCGCGCAAACACCGCGTCTCGCCCGCAATCGATGGTGACGAAATTCGTTGCCGAGGGCAGGGGCTTCAGCCCGTTCTTGAGGGCGATCCCGGCAATCCTGTCGCGCGACGCAGCGATGTTCCCCAGCACTTCCGTCAAATAATCACCATCCGCCAGCGCCGCGAGCGCTGCTGCGGTGCCGATCCTGTTCATGCCGAAATGGTTGCGGATCTTGTCGAAGGCCTGCGCCGTTCCCGGCGTGCTGATGACATAGCCGACGCGCGCGCCCGCCAGGCCATAGGCTTTGGAGAAGGTACGGGTGCGGACCACGTTCGGCATGTCGATCAGCGATGCGATCGAGGGAATGGTGCCGGGCGGCGCGGTCTCTCCATAGGCTTCGTCGAGCACCAGCAGGCATGTCTCCGGCAGCGCCTTGGCAAAGGCGACGACGCTGTCGGCATCCCACCAGCTGCCCATCGGATTGTCCGGATTGGCGAAGTAGACGATCGGCGCGTCTTCTTGTCTGACCGCCGCCAGCAGACCGTCGAGATCCTCGCGGTCATTGACATAAGGCACGGTCACCAGCCGACCGCCATGACCTGCAACGTGGAAGTTGAAGGTGGGGTAGCCGCCGAGCGAGGTGACGACCGGCAGGCCGGGCTCGATCACCATCCGGACGATCTGCCCGAGAAGTCCGTCGATGCCTTCACCGATAGCCAGATTCTCCGGCGCAGTGCCGAGATGGCGGGCGAGCGCCTGTTTCAGTTCGAAATTTTCCGGATCGTTGTATTTCCAGACGTCGGTTGCTGCCTCGCTCATGGCTTTGAGAACCGAAGGAGCCGGACCGAAGCCGCTTTCGTTGGCGCCGATCCGCGCCTTGACCGAACGGCCGCGCTGTCGCTCGATCGCTTCGGGTCCGACAAAGGGAATGGTGGAGGGAAGGGAGGAAACGAGTGGCGTAAAGCGGGAAAATGCGGACATGCTGTTGATCGAGCCTGACGATGGATGAAACCGCAGCGGACACTAGCGACGTTTGGTCGCTATGGAAACCGAATCCATGTTCGAAATGCCGCCGCGCCCGCTCTTAGGGTCGGTGAACGGTCAGTGTTTTTTCGAATTGTTCCCGGTGAAGAACTCGTAGCGGACGATTTCATGCAGGAATTCCTCGTCGATCGGCTTGATGAAATGCACCTGGATGCGATGGTCGCTGCGGAAGATTTCGGCGCAGCCGATTCGTCTCTTGGTGCCGACGATGGTCAGATAATAGTGCTGGGGCAGGCCGATCGTGGTGTTGACGATGAAGGCCGCGCCGCCGCGTGAAATTTCCAGCATCTTGCAGGTGCGGGTCGACACGCCGCCCAGCGCCGGCCGCACGGCCATCAGGGTGCCGGCCTGCCCGATGGAGAATCGCTCGAAGCGCTCCTCATAGAGCTTGGAGCCGACCACGGAGTACATCGTCGAATTCTGCATCACCACTCCTCGGTAGCGATGGCCCGCGGATCATCAGATCAAGAGCTGCCTCGCCGTTCGCATTTCTCCGCCCTTGCCTCCTCCTGACTGCAACAGCGGTCCATGCAGAATCCTTCACGGATATTGCAATCCTTTGAAAGCATTCGCTAAAAATTTAATGAGGATTTAATTTGCCGGGCAATGTTGTTTCGGCCTGGCGATTCGCGGCGCCGATTCGGCACAACGATGACGGCCGCAGGGCGCGGCGGTGCGTCAGAGCAGGCCGCTGGTAAAGTTCATTCGGATCAGCCGGCTGATGAATTCGGGCGCCAGCTGCATGTTGAAGCGCACGCCGAGTTCAAAATTGTATCGGTGTACCTGCGAACAGCCGATCTCTTCCCGGAATCCGTCGATTTCCAGGAAGAAATGCTTCGGCAGGAGAATATTGGCGTTGAAATCCAGCATGGCGCCGCCGATGGATATATGGCGCAGCAGGCACTGGTATTTCGTCTTGGTCTTCAGGTGCTGCCCGATGACAAGGATGCGGCACGGGCGCTCGATATAATAGTGCTTGTGGCTTGTGCTCAGTTGGCCCGGCTTTGCCTCGGCGAGATGCATCACCATCGACATCGGAAACTCCGGAAAAGATGACGGCGTTGCGCCGCTTTTGGTGGTTTCTGCAATTTCTGCTGGAGGCGCGCTTCGCATTTGAGCCGCTCCATATTGTTATGGTAGCAGTTTCTGCCACCAGCCTTGTCCTGACCTTGTGGCTTTTACGACCTTGTCTTCTGGCTTGCTTAAAAAAGCGCAAAAGCGGACATTGAAACAGGCTGGGCCATACGTAATACTTTCATGAAAAGCGCGGCGGCGATAAAATCCGCGCGAAAATCTAGGGAATATGTTTGTGCGGTTTGCGGGGGCGCGAAACGTCCGTGCCTGCTGCGCAAGCGCGGAGGGAAAATCATGTTCGAAGTTTATTCTCGGCGCTGGGTGCCGATCCTTGTTCTGTCACTTTCTGTTTTCGTGTTTCAGGCCGGCGCCGCCGAGGCGGCAAAGCGGGTCGCGCTTCTGATCGGCAACGAAAAATATGAGGCGACATCGCAGCTGAACAATCCCGCCAACGATGTCGAATTGATGAAGGCGTCGTTTGAGGATGCCGGTTTCGATACCGTCACGACCGTTCACGATGTCGACCGAGCCTCGCTGGTGCGGGCACTGCGCGATTTCGAAGATGCGGCCACCGGTTCCGAAGTCGCGATCATCTACTACTCCGGTCATGGCATGGAGATGAACGGCCAGAATTTCCTTCTGCCCGTCGATGTTGCCTTGAAGAGCGACAAGGATGTGGAAGACGAGGCCGTTCCGCTCGATCGCGTCCAGCGCTCGCTGGAAGGCGCGACGCGGCTGAAGCTGGTCATTCTCGACGCCTGCCGCAACAATCCGTTCGAGCAGTCGATGACGCGGTCGATCTCGACCCGCGCCGTCAGCCGCGGTCTCGCCCGCGTCGAGCCTGAATCGGCCGATCTGCTGGTTGCCTTCGCCTCGAAGGCCGGCACGGTCGCCATGGACGGCGAGGGCAAGAACAGCCCGTTTGCGACGGCACTGTCCAAATATCTGACGGAGCCCGGCGTCGATGTGCGCATTGCGCTCGGCAAGGTCCGCGACGAGGTGGTGTCCGTCACCAATCGCGGTCAGGAACCCTTTGTCTATGGCTCGCTCGGTGGCGCCCAGATCTTCCTCAACATCAGGGAGGTCAACGTCAACGTCACCAACAATGGCAATACGCAGGAGGAAGTCTCGCCGAACGGGCAATCGGCGGCTGCCGCCGACTGGCAGAACATCCGCGATCTTGCCGACAAGGACCTGATCGAGGTCTTCCTTGCCAAGCATGGATCGGACCCCGTCTATAAGATGCTGGCGGAAAAGAAGCTGAAGCTGTTGGCCGAAGCCGCACAGACATCGACGTCCAGTCCGGACGAGATTGCCTGGGATGCGCTGAAGCAATCGACGGATGGTGCGGCGCTGACCCGCTTCATCGAGCGCTATCCCGACAGCAGGCACAAGGCGGAGGCTGAAACGCAGATCGCCGCGCTCGAGCCGAAGAAGGGGCTCAATATCTCCCAGACCGGCAAGGACACGCAGGCATCGCGCGACTGCTATCTGCTGGCAGGCGAGCCGCAATCCATGCCGGGCTTCCTCGGCGTCAATTTCCTGAAGATCGATTCGGCCCGTGCGCTCACCGCCTGTGCCCAGGCGGTCAACGAAAATCCCGACGACATGATGCTCGTCAATATGCTCGGCCGCGCCCATGACGCCGGCCGTAACTATGTCGAAGCGCGGCGCAACTACCAGAAGGCGGCCGACGGCGGCAATATGTACGGGCTGACGAACCTCGCCTGGTTCTCGATCTACGGCACGGATGGTCCGGTCGATATCGAAAAGGGCAAGCAGATGTTCGAGCAGGCTGCCAATGCCGGCAATTCCTATGCCCAGGCATCGCTCGGCTGGCTCTATCGCGAGGGTTACGGCGGCGTGCCGCAGGATTATGCCGAGGCGCTGAAATGGTATCAGGCATCCGCCAATCAGGGCTATGCCAATGCCATGGCGACGATCGGCTGGTTCTATCGCGAAGGAAACGGTGTCGCGAAGGACTTCAACCAGTCGCTCTTCTGGTATCAGAAAGCGGCCGACGCCGGCGATGCCAACGCCATGTCCTCGCTCGGCTGGGCCTACCAGAACGGGCTGGGCACGACGCAGGACTATGCCGAAGCCAAGAAGTGGTACGAAAAGGCGGCCAATGTCGGCGATTCCTATTCGATGGCGCTGCTCGGCTGGTTCTACGACGTCGGCAACGGCGTGTCGCAGGACTATGTGCAGGCGCGCAACTGGTACGAAATGGCTGCGAATGCCGGCAGCGCCTATGCCATGGGCAATCTCAGCCGCCTTTATGATTTCGGCCTCGGCACGAAGGCCGACGCCAAGGAAGCGGCCCGTTGGGCAGCGGCCAGCGTCGAGGGCGGCGATCCGGCAAAGCTGCAGGAGATGAAGACTTCGCCGAACAACTTCACACCGGCGTTCCGCAAGGAAATCCAGGCGCTGCTCAGGGAGCGCGGCTACTACAGCGGCCCGCTCGACGGCGACTTTGGTGCAGCCACCCAGAATGCGATGGATCGACTGGCGAAAAAGAGCTGACAGCTAACGAGAGAAAACAAAGGCCGGGTCTGTCGCAACAGACTCGGCCTTCGCGCGTTCGGACGGAAATGCGCCGCCTGGCTAACGCTTGTTTTCCAGCGCCTTGAGTGCCGCCTGGCTGGCGACATGCGCCTGCAACTGGCTGGTAAACTGGCCGGTGGCGGGATAAACCACGGTGCCGCGCTTGATGACGAAAGCCCACCGCCCATTGCGGCGTTTTTCGATCGTCACCTGAGTTTCCGGTTTGCTGTCGCTGTTCACACTATGCTCCCAAGGTGTTCTTCACGGCCCGCAGCGGCGGGCGAGGACGGATTTCAAAGGCATGACTACCGCAAAACCCCGGCGGCGGGCAATTGGCCAAGAGGGCACACAGGCAATTGGGGCATTGCCGAAGAAGGCCGGGCAGCAAGGCAACAATCTGCCCGCAGACAGGCTTGATCGGCTCTTGCCAGAGACTGCATGTGTGCCGCCGTTCAGGGCGGAAAATTCAACTTTGTGGCGGGCAAACGCAAAAATCCCTTGCAATGGCGGGCTCCTGACTCTAGTCAGGCGCTAACGGAGAGGTGGCCGAGTGGTCGAAGGCGCTCCCCTGCTAAGGGAGTATACCCGGAAGGGTATCGAGGGTTCGAATCCCTTCTTCTCCGCCACTTTCCCGAAAGTCCGGTTGTAGCCGGACGCGCGGTTCTGCTGTAGCGTGACACGCGGTTTTGCAATTTTGACAGCGAGAGTTGCAAAAGCCCGTTTTTGCAGAACCTCGTCAAAAACCTCTTTCAGCGTTTTCAGCCGCTACGGCAAATTCTCAAGCGCGCCTTGAAGCGTCTTTGAAGCTCACTTATCTCATTTCTAATATTGGCTGCGCGGGCTTATAATACCGCCTGGCCGGCCATTCTACAGGCAACGCTGCTTTAGACCATTGTGCTTTCGCCTCAAGAGGAGGAACCGCAGTGCTCACTTACGACCAGTTTATCGATGAAACAGCTCTGACCATGATGCGACGGGTACTCGACGCTGAGTGTTTTCGCAGGGCGATCACACGGGACAGCCTCCACGGTGAGGAACTTGCGCTCCTCATCATGACTGCATTTCGTGGGGGCCTGACCACGGAGAATGAACTCACCGAGCGAGTGCGTTCCTGGCGTCCGTGAATCGCCGATGGCAAAACGCTCATCCAAGCCACCACGAACCGCTAAATTCTCCGCCGATGTTGATTCGCTGCCGCCCAGCCGCGCTCGCGTCCCCCGATCGCGTTTTCGACTTGCGGCTCTTCGAGCGCGCTCATCTATGCGATGGCTGATTTGGATATGACAGAGAGGCTATGGAAAAGTTCTTCTACACAATCGTCGGAAATCACACGAACACGAACGACGGGGTCGGGCGATTTCTCCTCGCCATCGTCACCTTCATTCTTATTGGCGGCGGCGCATTCTGGTCGCTCGGTAGCACCAATCCGCCACTTGATACCGTCCTCTGTGATCCTGTCAAAGGAGATCCGGCAGGGACTCTTGCCGAGTGGAGCGTCCGTGGCGTGATCGTGAATATTCGTCGCAGCGAAACGAATGCGGTCGTGGAGGTTCGAACCCCTCGCTGGGAGCCAATTGACGCGACTGACAAGATGCTTATCGGTATTTCCGCTTACTGCATTGCGCGAGGGCCGGACCTGCGTGGCTCCGCTACGATTGAAGGTAGCGGACTGGAAAAACTTGGTACCGTCATTGATGGCACCTGGATGCGCTGAGTAACCTGCTTTGAAACCGTCGAAGGGCACGTCCATGCTCTCCAATTGACCGGAGGGCGATGGGGGGCCATCAGCGCGTGCCGGCCAGGACATGGTTCCGAGGGAAGTACCCCGTGTACCGCGGTTGCGGCTCCGACAATACGGGCCCGCTGTTAGGAAACAGCGGGCCCAAAGGTTTACGTCATGAAATTCCCAGCAGCCCCAATATATGAGCAACCCCGCAAATACGCGTTGGTTCCGGTGCCATCGGATCACAATCGATGAAAGACGAAGTTTGGCTGTTACCAGCGCCAGACATCCAAGCTCGCTGGCTATTCGGCCGTCGGACCCTCTCGAAGGCCCCTTTACATGTTCCTTTCGCATCGGTCCGAGCGATCGCCGGTACTCCCATTGAAAGCGATACTCCATCAAAGGGCTTCGTCCCTCCGCACCCTACGCCCTATGGCTGCGCGCGAGAGTTACCCGGGATGCACGAATAGGGCGATATCCCGGCACTGTGTCTTGATGCAAACTCGACCTATGCGGGCTGAAAATCCCGCGCAATCGACATGGAGAGGTGTGATGTCAGACAATGAACCAAATACCCGGCACGATCGGGCGCGGCGCCAATTCCTCGGCCTGGCGACCGCGACGAGTGCCAGAGTTGCTCTCGTGGCGGCGGCTTTGTCTCCGTCCTCGATCGCCCACGCCAAAGGAATGAAGTGGTGGAAACACGGCGGCAAACCCCACGGCAAGCCCGGTGGCGGTGGTCCGATGTGCTTTTTGCGGGGCACCTCGGTCATGACCCCGACGGGCGAGGTCTTCATCGAAGATCTTCAAATCGGCGATCGCGTTGAAACGGTGGGCGGAAAAGCCAGGGCGATCAAATGGATCGGTCGCCAATCCTACAGGCGAAGCGGCTCGGCCTGGAAGGATGATATGGTGCCGATCCGCATTTGGCGGCACGCGCTTGGCCACAAGACGCCTCACCGGGATCTCTATCTCTCTCCCGGGCACGCGCTGTTGATGGGTGGCGTGCTCATCAGGGTGAAGGACCTCGTCAACGGGACGTCGATTGCACCTGCACCCCATCGGGAAGCGATCGAATATTTCCAGATCGTACTGGATAGCCATGACGTGATCCTGGCCGAGGGTGTCCCGTCCGAGACGTTCCTTCTCACGGCCAACAACATCGAAGGCTTTGCGAACTTCGTTGAATTCACGCGCCTCTATCCGGGCGATCGACATCGTTCCATGACGCCTTACGCACCCATCGTGAGTCTCGATTCCGGCCGAGAGCATTTGAAGGCGCTTCTGCCGCGTGGGGTCCGTCGTGCCTTTCAGATGCGCGAGTCGGTTCAGGACATCTACGGACGGATTGCCGCTCGCGCCGGTCATATGGTCGTTTGAGACTTGGACTGGTGATGCCGCACCTCGATCCCCGCCACCCAAATGATGGGCGGCCGGGATAAGCGCGTTTGTTCCTTGCCGCCTAAGGAACAAACGCGCCTGTCTTATGTTTTCCTTTCAAAGGAGATCGCCATGACAACCCCCCATTCGAAACGCCTTCCGATCGGCGATCCTGGCTACAGCACTGAACTCCAAAAGGCCCTGAACTACTCGATTGTCGACCTGATCGATGAATTCACCGCAGCTGGATGGGACAGGTGGGAAACGCTCAAAGCGCTGACCAAGGTCGTTTGTGATCATGCACTGGCCTATCAAGAGGATCGCGATCAACGTCCTACAGCCCGAAGACGGAAATCGGGCTCGGGCCAGTCACCTCCGACCCAACCGACTGGGGCACGGAGACAAGGCCACGGCGTCCGATGACGCATTATGCCTGGTACTACGCGTGCGTGGCAGACAGGACGTCAGCGGCGCGCGACGCATGAAGAGATGCAAGACACGCTCATGGCGCTGGAACTTCCGCGTGCAGTTCCACCGGGCTGGATCATCACGGGAGCGGCGGAGTACCGACCACGGACACTATACCTACAGTGCTGGCGGCAAGGACGAATGATCTCTGGCCCGGACGACCAGGCGCGCACGAACCCGGTGACATCCATCCTCTATGCCTTCGATCTCCTCTATCGTGATGGCCGCGACCTGCGTCGACTGCCCCAGAGCGACCGCAGGCGAGGGCCGCAGCCGATCCTCATAAAGCGCGATGGCGCCGTTCGTCTCTCCGCCGGAAGGGATCGTCGCTATCGTAGCGGCGGGTTCGGTTCGCGCGACCATCAGTTCGCGGAAATCAACGGCTGTTCAAGTCCGGCCAGGCGCAAATCCAAAGTACAGGACGCATTCGATTTGCGGGCGTGATTCTGCGAATCTCTTCGCTTCTGGTTCAAGTGCGCATCGTGATTCCGGTATCCGACGCATTGGCATTGTCCTTGGAAGGAGCCACCACGCGGCTCCAAAGGCGTTGCGAATCTGCCGTTTCGCTCTCGTTTTGCCCCATTTTTGCCTCGTTATGGCACGGATGGGTCATGGAGAAGGCTGGCTAAGCTCCGATGAATAAAGGGTTTTCTTAACGTCTTGTTAAGAACCTGCAGGGGGTTGGGGCGATTTTGTGTCGTTTCAGCAACAGCGCATGGGGAAGGGCGTACCAAACTGCAGGAACTCGCAAGTTGGTGATTGCGCAGACGGTCCCGTCTTGTATTTTCAACTCCGGAAGCAAGGGCGGTTGATCGTCCGACTTCTTAAATGTTGGGGATGGGGCAGGGAACGCTGTCCTTCAGCAAAATACCCAGACCCGTTTGAAACTTTTGACTGGAGGTCAGAAATGAACATCAAGAGCCTTCTTCTCGGCTCCGCTGCAGCTCTCGCAGCAGTATCCGGCGCCCAGGCAGCTGACGCTATCGTAGCTGCTGAGCCGGAGCCCGTGGAATACGTTCGCGTTTGCGACGCTTTCGGCACTGGCTACTTCTACATCCCGGGCACGGAAACCTGCCTGAAGATCGGCGGCTACGTTCGTACGCAGATCGCTTATGACGAAGACTACAGCGGCACCGCTGACTGGAACCCGCTGACACGCGGTTACCTGACCTTCGCAGCTAAGAGCGACACCGAATTCGGCGCTCTGTCTGGTTACATCAACCTTGAAACCAACGATAACGGCAGCACCCATCTCGATGGCGCCTGGATCAACATCGCAGGCTTCGACGTTGGTTACTTCTACAACTGGTGGGACGATGGTCTTTCGGGCGAAACCGACTCGATCGGTTCTGCTAACACCCTGACCAACGCTATCCGTTACACCTATGACGGTGGCACGTTCCAGGTTGGTGCTGCTGTTGACGAACTTCGTGGTTCGACGCTTGGTTATTCTAACGATGGACAAGCCACCAACGATGACGTCGGCGTAAGCGGTCTCCTCGGCTTCACGCTCGGCGGTGTCACGGCTCAGGTCATTGGCTCCTACGACTTCAACGCTGAAGAAGCTGCCTTCCGTGCCCTCTTGACCGCCGAGCTCGGCCCGGGCACGTTCGGCCTCGCAGGTGTTTACTCGACGGATCCGAACTACTTCTACGACACGGCTGAGTGGACTGTTGCTGCCGAATACAAGATCCAGGCAACCGACAAGTTCTTCATCACTCCGGCTGCTCAGTACTTCGGTGACGTTCAGGCAACCGCTGGTGGCATTAACACCGGCAGCTTCGATAGCGGTATCGATGCATGGCGCGTCGGTGTAACTGCTGGTTACCAGATCACGGAAGGTCTGCGTACGCTTGCGACCGTCAACTACACGGAAGCTGACGACGCCGGCAACGTTCTGACCGGTGACGAAGACAACAAGTGGACTGGTTTCCTCCGCCTGCAGCGCGACTTCTAATCTGATCTGACCTCGGTCAGTGATGGAAAGCCCGGCCGAAAGGCCGGGCTTTTTCTGTTAAGGTGCTTCTTGTCTCAACTGTTTGCGGCAGCGGCGTGCCTATGAAATGCCGTTGATGAACCCGCGAATCTCGGCAAACAAATCCGGGCGGTGCAAGAGCGGGGCGTGGCCTTGGCCAATAGCGGTAACCAATCGCATTTGCGGGTGGCGCTTCGCCATCTCGGCGAATGTCGCCGGCGAAAGGATCGCCGAGTTTTCTCCCCGGATCGTCATCAAATGCACCGGCTTCAGTCCCTCATAGAGCGTCCAGAGATCCGCCATCGGACTATTCTCGTTGATGCTTTTCAACGGCTCGACCAGGGCAGGATCGAAATCCGCGACGATCATGCCGTGCTTTTCCCTGAAGATCGCTTTTGCCATGTCATCCCAATCCACCTCATCAAGGGCTGGAAACGAAGCGCCGTGCACGCGCTTCAGACTTTCAGCCGCTTCTTTCCAGGAATGCAAAACCGGCTGCGCCTCCAGATATTGACGGATCAGCATCAGGCCTGTGGTTTCGACTACCGGGCCGATGTCGTTGAGAATGACGCCGCGCAGCAAGGCGGGGCGCATCGCGGCAAGCAGGTGGAGGATCAGGCCGCCGCGTGACGTTCCGATGAAAATTGCCTGCGCAACATCGAGCACGGCGCATGCCGTGAGCACATCCTCTGCCTCGACTGCAAGCTGATAGTGGCTCTTGTCCGGGTCCCAGGCGGAAAAGCCTCGACCGCGATAGTCGAGCGCAACGACGCGGCGCGGCTTCTGCGGATGGGTAGAGAGTTGCTCCGCCAGGAGGTGGAAGTCGCGGCTGTTGCGGCTGAGGCCGGCCAGGCAAACGATCGGGAGCGTCGCCTTCGCCTGTAGGTTGTCATGACCGTACTCACGGGCATAAAGCTGCAAACCGTCGCTTGCCGGGAAAAAGCGTTCCGTAAAACTGCCGTTGGTCGAATGTGTCACAGTGTCTCCCTTCATTTCACATGGGAGAACCATAACGAATCGCGGCGCGGCGGAAAGGGGGACTGCGTCTGGATTTCAGCTGATCAGGCCGCACATCACCGTCATGGGCTTGTGGAAAGTATGCTTTGACGCCCGACGCGCAGGTCACTGACGATATCGGCCGTCTGCCCTAATCGCGACTTGTAGACCTGATAGTTCTCCATCACCCGCTGCACATAGTTGCGGGTCTCGGCAAAGGGAATGCGTTCAATCCAATCAACGACATCGTCGATCGATTTGCCGCGTGGATCGCCATAGCGGTTGATCCACTCGGGAACGCGGCGGGGGCCGGCATTGTAGGCGATGAAGGTGAGAATATACGAGCCGCCGAAATCATCGATCTGTTCGCCGAGATAGTGTGCCCCGAGCGTCGCATTGTAAGCGGTATCGGTGGTCAGCCGCTCCTTCGAATAGGCAAGGCCGTGGCGCCCGGCGACGCCTTTCGCCGTGCCGGGGAGGATCTGCAGCAGTCCGCGCGCATTGGCGGGGGAAATGGCTGCGGGATTGAAGGCGCTTTCCTGCCGTGCGATTGCATAGGCAAGCGCCTTGCCGGAGCCGCTGATGTTGGCGGTTGCTGGAATGACGCCGATCGGGAAGGCGAGGGCTGCGACATCGATACCGCGGCCGAAGGCGAGTTTGCCGATCTGCAGCGACAACTGATGGCCGCCGGCCTTTTCCGCCCGGGCGGCAAGGATTGCCAGTTCTCCCGGGCTTGTCAGCTCTTCCGCCAGCGCCCGATAAAGACTGTCGGTACGCCAGCCGTGGCCGGCGGCTTCAAGGCGCGCGATGGCGCGAACCGCCTCGCGGCTTTCGAAGCGCGAACGATCATCGGCGCTCGGCGAGGGATAGGTGACATTCAGTGACTTCCGGCCGAGACGGGCAGCGGCAAGCTGGCCATAAAAGGTGCCGGGCAGGGTGGCTGCCTTGGCATAATAGTCGTCGGCATTGCCGGCAGCGCCAGCCTCGGCGGCCCGGCCCAGCCAGTACCAGGCACGCGAAACCGAGATCGGCCTGTTGGACGTCTGCAGGATGCGCTGGAAATGCCGGGCGGCGGTTGGCGCATCCTCCAGCCCGCGCAGCGCATACCAGCCGGCATGGAATTCGGCGTCGACGATATCTGCCGGATCGGTTGCAACGTGGTTCGCCGCGATCCGGTAGGCGACCTTGAACTTGCCTTGGTCGAGCAGTCCTCGGCTGATGATCCGCTGCTCGACCCACCATTCACCGGGGTTGACGAGGGCATCCTTGTCCTTCGGCAGGTCGGCGAGCAGCTTTGCCGCCTCCTCGTATTTTTCCTGCTTGCGCAGATATTCGACGCGGATGAACAGGTAGGCCGGTTCCTTCTTCCATGAAGGATCGATGGCAGCGACGAGTGCTGCGGAATTCTTGGCTTTCTTCGCAACAGCGAGCCAAGCGCGATAAAGCGACTGGGCCTTGCCGAGATCACTGAAGCGGCCAGCCTGATCCAGACGACCGCGATAAAGCAGCATTTCCATTCGACGCTTGTGATCGGCGGTCGTCAGGAGGCTCGGAAATTCTGCAAGGATCTTGGTTTCGGTGTCCTTGTCGAGAGCGTCTTTCGACCAAAGGCCACGCAGCAATTTCGCAGCGGCGGTCGTGTCTCCCTTCGCCTGCAGAGCACGGGTGAGGATGATGGTGCCGTCGGCAGTTTCCGGTCGCGTCGTGCCAAAGGCCGAGAGCACGTCGGATGCAGGCGGATTCTCGCGGTAAAGGGCATGTTCGGAATTGGCGCGCAGCGCGCCCAGTCCCGGCCAGCCCTTCAACTCCCGCTGGGCCTCGGCAATTTCATAGGAGGGAACGCCTTTCTGACCGGAGACGGCGATCGCCCAGGTGAGAATGTGGCGGTCGAGCGTGCCCTTGGCCATGGCGTCGCGGGCCGCGATGGCACTTTTCGCGTCCTTGTTGGAAAGGGCATCGAGCCCGGCCTTGAGGTTTGAATTGATCGGCACGGCAACGCTCGCCGAAGCGATCGAGCCGGTGACGTCCTCAGATGGTGATCGGTTGGTTTTCGCGAGAATCTGGGGTTTGAAGCGCGGCAGCGGGGTTTGGTTTTCCTGCGCGGATGCGGCGGCGGCGAGGAACGTGATCGCGGATGCGCCAAGCATCGCGATCATCCGGCGAGACTTCTGTCCAGGCATCAGGAACCCCACGCTTCCCCGTGTTCGTGTCTCATTTGGCGATGCAATTGCTAACGAAAGGTTACCCGCTTCCATTCGATCCCATAAATATCGGCGCGTCCACGCCAGCAGGTGGTTGCGCCCTGAAATGCATAAAAACGCCGCTGATGCCGGGGAAACAGAGGGGAGCCGGCGATGAATGGCGCGATAGAGTGCTTGCCGCAGGCACCTCACATGATTATGGTGCGCCAGTTTTCTAACCATGAAATGCGGCCAAAGCGTGGGTTGGTTTCAATCTTCCCGGGCGCCGTCAGGAGTCGTGCATGTTCAAGGGGTCCATTCCCGCTCTCGTCACCCCGTTCACCGCTTCCGGAGCAGTCGATACGGATAGTTTTGCCGCACATGTCGAATGGCAGATCAGCGAAGGCAGCCACGGCCTTGTGCCGGTCGGCACCACCGGTGAATCGCCGACCCTGTCGCATGCCGAGCATAAACGCGTGGTTGAACTGTGCATCGAGACCGCGGCAAAGCGTGTGCCGGTGATCGCAGGTGCGGGCTCCAACAACACGACGGAGGCTGTCGAACTGGCGCAGCACGCCGAAAAGGCCGGTGCCGATGCCGTTCTGGTGGTCACCCCCTATTACAACAAGCCGACCCAGAAGGGCCTTTTCGCGCATTATGCAGCGATCGCCGAGAGCGTGAAGCTGCCGATCGTCATCTACAATATTCCCGGCCGTTCGGTGGTGGATATGAGCGTCGAGACGATGGCAGCCCTTCACAAGGCCTATCCGTCGATCATGGGTGTCAAGGATGCGACCGGCAAGATCGAGCGTGTTTCCGAGCAGCGCATGGCCTGCGGTTCCGGCTTCGTGCAGCTTTCGGGCGAGGACGCGACGGCGCTGGGTTTCAACGCCCATGGCGGCGTTGGCTGCATTTCCGTGACGGCCAACGTGGCGCCGCGTCTTTGCGCCGAGTTCCAGGAGGCGACGCTTGCAGGCGATTATGCCAAGGCACTGGAATATCAGGACAAGCTGATGCCGCTGCACAAGGCGATCTTCATGGAGCCCGGTCTTTGTGGAGCCAAATATGCGCTGAACCGGCTGCGCCGGATGAGCCGCACCGTCCGTTCGCCGCTGCTGCCGACGCTCGAGCCGGCAACGGAAACCGCCATCGATGCAGCACTTCGCCATGCGGGGCTGATGATCTGATGGCACCCAAAGGCAGCCAGCGTGTGGTCAAGAGAATTGTCGCGGAGAACCGGAAGGCCCGCTTCAATTACGAGATCATCGACACCTACGAGGCCGGTCTGGTTCTGACCGGCACCGAGGTCAAGTCGTTGCGCGAGGGCAAAGCCAATATCGCCGAATCCTACGCCACAGATGAGGGCGGCGAGATGTGGCTGATCAATTCCTATCTGCCGGAATATCTGCAGGCGAACCGCTTCAATCATGAGCCGCGCCGCCGCCGCAAGCTGCTTTTGTCGAAACGGGAGGCCAACCGGCTTCAGAGCGCGATCAATCGCGAGGGTATGACGCTCATTCCGCTGAAGATCTATTTCAACGATCAGGGCAGGGCGAAGCTCGAACTGGCGCTCGGCAAGGGCAAGAAACTGCACGACAAGCGTGAGACCGAAAAAGAGCGCGACTGGAACCGGCAGAAGAGCAGGCTCCTGAAGGATCACTGAGATTTCCTGCGATGTGTTCAAATGAAAGGAGCGGCCCAAAACCGCTCGTTTTCCTTTTCATTCGCTGGCGTCGTCGCTGACCGTAACCGGTTCGACGACACGGGGCGCTCGCTCGGAGGGATCGCGGCCGACTTCGGCCCTGAGACTGACCAGTTCGATGAAATGATCGGCCTGGCGGCGCAGATCGTCGGCGATCATCGGCGGCTGTGTCGACATGGTCGAGACCACCGAGACTTTGCGTCCCTTGCGCTGCAGCGCTTCGACCAGCGTCGTGAAGTCTCCGTCGCCCGAGAAGATCACAAGATGATCAACCGTTTCGGACTGTTCCATCGCGTCGATGGCCAGTTCGATGTCCATATTCCCCTTGATCTTCCGCCGACCGAGCGAATCGGTGAATTCCTTCGCGGGCTTCGTCACCACCTTGTAACCGTTATAGTCCAGCCAGTCGATCAGTGGGCGGATGGACGAGTATTCCTGGTCCTCGATCAGCGCCGTGTAATAGTAGGCGCGAAGAAGATACCCGCGCTTCTGAAAAGCCTTGAGCAGCTTGCGATAGTCAATGTCGAAACCAAGACTTTTCGAGGCCGCGTAGAGGTTCGCACCGTCGATGAACAAGGCGATTTTTTCGCGGGGGTCGAACATCGTTTTATCCTTTTTGTTGTCTCAATGTTTTTGATTTTCAACCTGGCCACGCGCGAATGGGCACCAGTGGCGGAATATCCCGCTTACATTAAGATTTGCTCATATGCTAGCCACCTAAAAGATTTCTTCCATGCCCTATCATCCAAGCAGGAATTTGCTTTAGTCTAAGAAAATTCCGGTTGGAATAGCTATTTTTCGCACTTTTTTGCTAAAAATGGGAAATTTGTGGCTTTATTTGGGATTCTTTTTGCCGGGTTGCCTATCCTACATCCTGTGTAAGCCAATATCCTCCCTCCCAGAACGACAACGAGCTTTAGTGGCATTCAATCATCATTTATGAGGATGTCAAAGCCTATCGGCTGAGCGCGCGGTTGCGCGGCGCCGTTTCGGCACGGCAATATGGTCGCCGCCGATATGCGCGGATATCTTTTTCTGAAATGCAGGAAAAGCTTGAATTTTTGTGCTTTTGACTGTATCGGGCAGTTTAATTCCTGAAATCGGAGCCACGCATACCGTCAGGCCGACGGCTGGCCGGGTTCCGATCTTGTTAATCAGCGCAAGCGACGGATCATTTCAGGGTATCCGCGATTGAAGCTGCGCTCTTGAGACCCAAAGGACAGGCCATGGCCCGCGTCACTGTTGAAGATTGCATCGACAAAGTCGATAACCGTTTCGAACTCGTCCTGCTGGCAAGCCATCGCGCCCGCCTGATCTCGCAGGGTGCGGCGATCACCATCGATCGCGACAACGACAAGAACCCGGTCGTTGCTCTGCGCGAGATTGCTGATGAGACGCTGTCTCCGGGCGACCTAAAGGAAGACCTGATCCACTCGCTGCAGAAGCATGTCGAAGTGGACGAGCCCGAGCCCGATCCGGCCTCGATGCTCGGCGGCGATGCCGCTGCGGCCTTCGCTGAAACGGCTGAAGACGACGACCAGCCGGAGCCGATCACCTTCGACCGCATGTCGGAAGAAGAGCTGCTGGCCGGCATCGAAGGCCTGGTTCCGCCGGAAAAAAGCGACGACTATTGAGCCTAAACGGCATCCGGCCCCTCGCTGGATGCGACGCTCTGACGCAATGCCGCGTTTTCGTTCAGAAATCACGTGCCGCTATTTGCAAAGCAGTGCGCCACTCCTATGATTGGCGCACTTTTTCTTTTCCGGATATCTCCTGGAGCCGCTAGCGGATGATGCGCCAATACGAGCTCGTTGAGCGCGTTCAGAAATACAAGCCCGATGTAAACGAAGCGCTGCTCAACAAGGCCTATGTTTACGCCATGCAGAAGCATGGCCAGCAGAAGCGGGCGAGCGGCGACCCCTATATTTCCCACCCGCTCGAAGTCGCTGCGATCCTCACCGAGATGCATCTCGATGAATCGACCATCGCGGTTGCGTTGCTGCACGACACGATCGAGGATACGACGGCGACGCGCGCCGAGATCGACGACCTGTTCGGCGAGGATATCGGCGCCCTTGTCGAGGGGCTGACCAAGATCAAGAAGCTCGATCTGGTGACGAAGAAGGCCAAGCAGGCGGAAAACCTGCGCAAGCTGCTTCTGGCGATTTCCGACGACGTGCGCGTGCTTCTGGTCAAGCTCGCCGACCGGCTGCACAATATGCGCACGCTCGACCATATGTCGGCGGAAAAGCGCGCCCGGATTTCCGAAGAGACGATGGATATCTACGCGCCGCTGGCCGGGCGCATGGGTATGCAGGACATGCGCGAGGAACTCGAGAACCTCTCCTTCCGTCATATCAATCCCGAAGCCTTCGAGACGGTTACCCGCCGCTTGGGCGAGTTGTCGGCGCGCAATGAAGGTCTGATCAAGAAGATCGAGGACGAGCTGGGCGAGCTCATTCTGGCACGCGGGCTGGTGGGCGCCGTCGTCAAGGGCCGGCAGAAGAAACCGTATTCGGTCTTCAAGAAGATGCAGTCGAAGTCGCTCTCCTTCGAGCAGCTGTCCGACGTCTGGGGCTTCCGCATCATCGTCGCCGACATACCTGACTGTTACCGCGCACTCGGCATCGTCCACACCCGCTGGCGCGTCGTGCCCGGACGGTTCAAGGACTATATCTCGACGCCGAAGCAGAATGACTATCAGTCGATTCATACGACGATCGTCGGGCCATCCCGCCAGCGCATCGAACTGCAGATCCGCACGCGGCACATGCATGAGATCGCCGAATACGGCATTGCCGCGCATACGCTTTACAAGGACAGTGTCGAGCCGGCCGGTGATACGAAGCTGTCGCCGAAGTCGAACGCCTATTCCTGGCTGCGCCGGACGATCGAGTCCCTGGCGGAAGGCGACAATCCGGAAGAGTTCCTCGAACATACCAAGCTCGAACTCTTCCAGGATCAGGTCTTCTGTTTCACCCCGAAGGGGCAGTTGATCGCGCTGCCGCGCGGCGCAACGCCGATCGACTTCGCCTATGCCGTGCATACCAATATCGGCGACACCTGCGTTGGCGCCAAGATCAACGGCCGGATCATGCCGCTGGTTACACGGCTGACCAACGGTGACGAAGTCGAGATCGTCCGCTCCGGCATCCAGGTGCCGCCGCCGGCCTGGGAGGAAATCGTCGTCACCGGCAAGGCGCGGGCTGCCATCCGCCGCGCCACCCGTGCCGCCGTGCGCAAGCAATATTCAGGGCTTGGTTACCGCATTCTCGAACGCACCTTCGAGCGGGCGGGCAAGTCGTTTACCCGCGAGGCGATGAAGCCGGTCCTGCATCGTCTCGGCCACAAGGATATCGAGGATGCGATCGCATCCGTTGGTCGCGGCGAGCTTTCCTCACTCGATGTGCTGCGCGCCGTCTTCCCCGATCATCAGGACGAGCGCGTTACGGTAAAGCCGCAGGACGAAGGCTGGTTCAACATGCGCAGCGCCGCCGGCATGGTGTTCAAGCTGCCGAACCGGCCGAAGGACATGTTCGATATGCTGGAGGGGGAGGGGCCGGAAGCGCTGCCCATTCGCGGGCTCTCGGGCAACGCCGAAGTTCATTTCAGCGCCTCGGGTGCCGTGCCGGGAGACCGCATCGTCGGTATCATGGAAAAGGACAAGGGTATCACGATCTACCCGATCCAGTCGCCCAGCCTGCAGAAGTTCGATGACGAGCCGGAGCGCTGGATCGATGTGCGCTGGGACCTCGACGAAGCGAACAACACGCGCTTCATGGCGCGGATCGCGATCAACGCGCTGAACGAACCGGGCACGCTTGCCGAAATCGCCCAGTCGATCGCCACCAGCGACATCAACATCCGCACCCTGTCGATGGGCCAGGTGGCGGCGGATTTCAGCGAGTTCCAGCTCGATCTGGAAGTCTGGGATCTGCGTCAGCTCAATCACCTGGTCACGCAAATCCGCGAATTGCCCAGCGTTTCCACCGTCAAGCGCGTCTTCGAGTGACGCGCTTTTACGGTCCTGCCGAACAGGAAAAGTCTCGCCTTTCGCGCTCCTGAATGATCTGTTGTTCTCCGCACTGCTTCGTGGGAACATGCCATTCTTCTTGGACGGAGGGTGCAATGCGTGCATTGCGGCGAGCACTGGCTTTCGGATTTGTCCTGGGGTTGCCGGCGGATTTTTCGACCGCGGCGGATACCAATCTTCAATTGTTTGGGCGGGATATCGGCAAGGAAAAGGCCTATGCCTGCTATGCCCGGACCTATACCAAGGCGCATCTCGCCAGCCATCCTGATCAGAACGTCCGCGACATGATGGTTTTCGTGGATAGCTACGAGGATGAGAGTGGTGCCGGCCGCCAGTATATATTGGGCATGTCGGTGAATTTCCGCCAGCTGAAGAGGCCCTACAGCGCCTATGGCGGATGCTCTGCCGGCACGGACGGAAAGCAGGCCCTGCACTGCGGTATCGATTGCGATGGCGGTACCATCGGTGTTCGCATCAAGGACAAGAATTCCATTCTTCTCGATATTCCCGATGGCGCGCGGGTCAGTGACGATCAGAGCGAGGAGGAATTGAGCGACCTGCCCGAAGGCGCCAAGTTCGGTTCGGACGACAAGATTTTCCGCCTCGACCGCACGGCACTTTCCACCTGCCTGCCGCTTGCTTCCGACGAGGAAACCAAGGCCGCTCTCCGGGCGGCGCATTGAGGGGCGCCATGTCGATCAAACGCCGGACTGTCTTCACGCGCGCCCTGACCGCGCCGCTTGCCGCGCTCTTTGCCGGACGCGTCGCGTCCGCTGCGACGGCTTCGCCCGATGCCGGGAGGCAAAAGGTCGTCTATCACCTTGCCGATACGGAGAAGGTGATGTTTGTGCTTGGCAATATCCGCAACCATATAGATGGCATGGGCGGCCCCCAGGCGGTGGATATCGTCCTGGTGGTGCACGGCCCGGCACTGGCTCTTTTTCGCAAGCTCAGAGCCAATCCCAAAACGGTCGCGCAGGTGGCCAAGGTAAGCGGGGACGGTGTTCGCATGGCCGCCTGCGGCAATACGATGACGGCGCAAAAGCTTGAGATCGCCGATCTGCTGCCCGGTTTTGTCCGCGCCGACGAGGGCGGCGTCGTTCGCATCGCGAAGCTTCAGACCGAAGGCTATGTCTACATTCGGCCGTGATCGGCGGCAGGTCAGCATAGTCGGACGGCAATTGCCTCGGAAATGTGCAATTTTAGGGCGGAGCGGCGCGTGTCATGCATCCATTGCATGGCTGCCGCCTCTTTGTAGCTCTGGTGAATAAGCTCTTCCTCACCTATCTTCAGCGTCGGGAGGTAAACAAAAAGAGGTTTACCATGTTTAAGCAACTGAAGAAAATCACCGGCGCCCTGCGCGTACCGTCCGTCGAAGAACGCGAAATGAACTATCTCAATGGTTCGCTCGACCGGATCGATCTGGAATACCGTCAGCGTCAGGTTGACCGCGGCCTGTTCCGCAACTCCTTCTAAGTCATGCTGCCGTCCGGCTGCCTGCGTCTGCAGGCTGCCGGGACATATGCAATAAACGCATGTCAGACCGGGTTCCTGCGCATGAGGTGCAGGCGCCACGAAGCGCCGGGCGCCCGCTGCGGCAAATTGCGCTTGGCCGTGCCGGAAGGGTGATTTTCCCTTACCCGCCATTGAACAGCCACACCCGCATCGTCTATCAGGACAGCATGTTGTTCAGACGCAAGAAGCCCGCAACCTTGTCGGGAAAGCTCCGTGAGTTTCTGTGGCCGCGAAAGGGCTTTTCCCGCGGCGTGCGGTATTTGTCGATGCGCGTCCTGCGGCTATCGTCCTCTCCGCATTCCATCGCCGTCGGCGTTGCCGCCGGGGCTGCGTCTTCGGCAACGCCGTTTATCGGCTTTCACATCCTCATCGCTCTTGCTGTTGCCTATCTCTTGTCGGGCAATCTGATCGCGGCCGGTATAGCGACCGCGCTTGCCAATCCGCTGACCATCCCGGTCATTCTCGTCGCGACCTACGAGGTCGGCGTGGTGATGCTTGGTACCGGCGGCAGTGGTGCGCTGACCGGGGAAGAGATTGTCCATAGGCTGAGCCATCTCGAACTGGCGCATTTATGGGAGCCTTTGCTCAAGCCGATGTTGATCGGCTCCGTGCCGATTGCAGCCGCAAGTGCTGCTGTTTTCTATGTCCTGGCCTTCTATGCCGCCAAACTCTTCCAGTCCCGCCGCCAGGTCCGGCGGTCCGGCAAGGCGCAGCATCGCACGGCAGGATCGGCGAGTGGTCTTTGATTCTCACAAATTTTTAACTTGGCAGGCGGCTGTCCGTTTGCTCTTGTCCAGCGAGGCTCGCCTCAACTCTGATAGGGTGTTTTCGTTTCGATGATTATCGGCATCGGCAGTGACCTGATTGATATCAGGCGTATCGAAAGCTCGCTCGAGCGTTTCGGCGAGCGGTTCAGCCAGCGCTGTTTCACCGAAATAGAAATCCGGAAATCCGAAGGTCGGAAGAACCGCGCCGAATCCTATGCCAAGCGGTTCGCGGCGAAGGAGGCCTGTTCCAAGGCGCTCGGAACGGGCATGGCGCAGGGCGTGTTCTGGAAGGACATGGGTGTCGTCAATCTGCCGGGTGGCAAGCCGACGATGCAGCTGACCGGCGGTGCTGCCGAAAGGCTCGCGGCAATGCTGCCGGCCGGCCACCGCGGCGTCATCCACCTCACCATCACCGATGACTTTCCCCTGGCGCAGGCCTTCGTGATAATCGAAGCTCTGCCCGTTGCCCCGGATAAAGGAAGCGTTTAGAGCATGTCCGCATGAAGCGGACCGAGAATGGGCGTGCGCAATATCTGTCGAGCAACCTGCGTCAAATCCCGTTCGCATATAGACCGCAAGCAATATCTTCGTTCGACACGCAAATGGTGCGAGCAATGATCAGATCAAGGAACGACGGCGTGGCAGAGAAAATAGAAAAGAAGCAGAGTGGCCTTTGGGAAAACGTCAAGGTCATTATCCAGGCGCTTCTCTTGGCTGTGGTGATCCGCACCGTCTTCTTCCAGCCCTTTACCATTCCCTCCGGTTCGATGATGCCGACGCTCCTTGTCGGCGATTACATCTTCGTCAACAAGTTCGCCTATGGCTACTCCAAATATTCCCTGCCGTTCGCGCCGGACCTGTTCAGCGGCCGTATCTTTGCAAGCGAGCCGAAGCGCGGCGACGTCGTCGTCTTCCGCTTCCCGCCGAATCCGGACATCGACTATATCAAGCGCCTGATCGGCCTGCCCGGTGACAGGATTCAGGTTCGCGACAGCATTCTCTACGTCAACGACAAGCCCGTTCCGCGCGTACCGGACGGCGCCTTCCGAGCCGACGACCAATACGACACGGGCGCTGAAGTTCCGGTCTATCGCGAGACGCTGGACAACGGCGTGAACTTCGACACGCTCGACCAGTTTCCGGATTCCCGCGGCGACAACACCCGCGAGTTCATCGTCCCCGAAGGCCATTATTTCATGATGGGCGACAATCGCGACAACTCGGCCGACAGCCGTTTCGACGTCGGTTTCGTGCCCGCCCAGAACCTGGTCGGCCGCGCCAGCATGATCTTCTTCTCGCTCGGCCACGACACCTCGTTCCGTGAAGTGTGGAAGTGGCCGACGAACCTCCGCTATGACCGCCTTTTCAAGGCCGTCGAATGAGCAAGGGCCGTCCGCTGAACACGGAGGACCGGGAGCGCCTTGAAGCTGCGATCGGCTACAGCTTCGTTCAGAAGGAACGGCTCGACCGGGCGCTGACTCATGCCAGCGCCCGCAATGCCAAAGGCTCGAACTACGAGCGGCTGGAATTCCTCGGCGACCGTGTGCTCGGGCTCTGTGTCGCCGAGTTGTTGTTCGAGACATTCAAGGAGGCGAGCGAAGGCGAGCTTTCCGTTCGTCTGAACCAGTTGGTCAGCGCCGAAAGCTGCGCGCTCATTGCCGATGCGCTGTCGCTGCATCTCTTCATCCGCACCGGTGCTGACGTCAAGAAGCTCACCGGAAAACACATGCTGAATGTGCGGGCCGATGTGGTAGAGTCGCTGATCGCGGCGATCTATCTCGATGGCGGCCTGGAAGCGGCGCGCGGGTTCATCCAGCGCCACTGGTCGGCGCGGGCAAGCCGGGTCGATGGCGCGCGCCGCGATGCCAAGACCGAACTGCAGGAATGGGCGCATGCCAAGTTCGGCGTGACGCCGAGCTACCGCATCGACGACCGGTCCGGACCGGATCACGATCCGCGTTTCACGGTGACGGTGGAGATACCAGGCATTGCGCCGGCAACCGGCATCGACCGCTCCAAGCGTGCCGCCGAACAGGTGGCCGCCACGAAGGTCCTGGAGCGGGAAGGCGTCTGGAAGACAGCGACGACGGCCTGATCTGTCCGGAGGCAAAATCCTCCTGAAAGATCAGGCAATCCTTTGATAGACATGCGATCCTGTGCGCCGTTGCGGCGCCCGGCGCACAATCGGAAATTACGGACACGATGAGCGAAGACACTGTAGAGACCGCCGCACCCGAAGGCGCTGCCACCCGTTCCGGCTTCGTGGCGCTGATCGGCGCCACCAATGCCGGCAAATCCACGCTGGTCAACCGCCTGGTTGGCGCCAAAGTGTCGATCGTCAGTCACAAGGTGCAGACGACCCGCGCCATCGTTCGTGGCATCGCCATCCACAAACAGGCGCAGATCGTCTTCATGGACACGCCCGGCATCTTCAAGCCGCGCCGCCGTCTCGACCGCGCCATGGTGACGACTGCCTGGGGCGGCGCCAAGGATGCCGACGCCATCATGATGCTGATCGACAGCGAGCGCGGGCTGAAAGGCGACGCCGAGACGATTCTCGAAGGGTTGAAGGAAGTCGAACAGCCGAAGATGCTGGTCCTCAACAAGATCGACCAGGTTTCGCGCGAGGACCTGCTGAAGCTCGCAACCGCGGCCAACGAATATGTCGACTTCGAACGCACTTTCATGATTTCGGCGCTCAACGGCTCCGGTTGCGACGATGTGCTCGACTATCTCGCCATGAAGCTGCCAGAAGGTCCCTGGTACTATCCGGAGGACCAGATTTCCGATCTGCCGATGCGCCAGCTCGCCGCGGAGATCACCCGCGAAAAGCTCTTCTTGAGGCTGCATCAGGAACTTCCCTATTCCTCGCATGTCGAAACGGAAAAATGGGAAGAGCGCAAGGACGGCTCGGTGCGCATCGAGCAGGTGATCTATGTCGAGCGTGACAGCCAGAAGAAGATCGCGCTCGGCAAGAACGGCGAGGCGATCAAGGCGATCTCCATGGCCTCGCGCAAGGAACTCTCCGAAATCCTCGAACAGCCGGTTCACCTGTTCCTGTTCGTCAAGGTGCGCGAAAACTGGGGCGACGACCCCGAGCGCTTCCGCGAAATGGGGCTGGAATTCCCCAAGTAGAAGAAAGGCGCTGGAAACGGCGCCTTTTCCTTGGTCTATATTCTCCTCAACCCGACGCGTTGCTCCAGTTTCTCAGCCTCTTCCTTGCGCTCGCTGTAGCGGTCGGTGAGATAGCCCGAGATGTCGCGCGTCAGCAGCGTCAGTTTCATCAGTTCCTCCATCACATCAACGACGCGGTCATAGTAGGAGGATGGTTTCATCCGGCCGTTGGCGTCGAATTCCTGAAAGGCCTTGGCGACGGAGGACTGGTTGGGAATGGTGATCATCCGCATCCAGCGTCCGAGAATGCGCATCTGGTTGACAGCGTTGAAGCTTTGCGAACCGCCCGAGACCTGCATGACGGCAAGCGTGCGCCCCTGCGTCGGGCGGATCGACCCGACCGAAAGCGGAATCCAGTCGATCTGGACCTTCATGATGCCGCTCATGGCACCGTGCCGCTCCGGGCTTACCCAGACTTGGCCCTCCGACCATTGCGAGAGATCCCTGAGTTCCTGCACCTTCGGATGGCTGATCGGAGCTGCATCGGGCAGGGGCAGGCCTTCCGGATTGAAGAAACGAACCTCAGCGCCGAAATGCTCGAGCAGGCGCCCGGCTTCCTCGGCCAGCAGGCGGCTGTAGGATACGGTCCGAAGCGAGCCATAGAGAATGAGAATGCGCGGTGGATGGGTCGAGAACGGCCTGCGCAGCGCCTCGCGGTCAGGCAAGCGCAGGTGCTGTTCATGGGCTGCCGGCAGATCAGACAAGGCGCTTGCCCTCGGCATCGAGCACCTGCTCGCCATCCTCCTTGGCGAAGGGGCCCTTGTGCGTCTCCGGCAGGATCTCGAGAACGACCTCGGACGGCCGGCAGAGCCGTGTGCCCATCCCCGTGATGACGAAGGGTCGGTTGATCAGGATCGGATGCGTCAGCATCGCATCCAGAAGCGCGTCGTCGCTCAGCGCCGGATCGGCAAGCCCGAGCTCGTCGAACGGCGTGCCCTTTTCGCGAATTGCCTCGCGCGCACTGAGCCCGGCATCGGCGATCATCGCTTTCAACACGTCCCGGCTTGGCGGGGTGTGGAGATATTCGATCACGGTCGGTTCGATGCCGGCATTGCGGATCATTGCCAAGGTGTTGCGGGAGGTGCCGCAATCGGGGTTGTGATAGATGGTGACGGTCATCTCGAGGCCTCGGATGCAAGGGTTTCGGAGGAGGGGGAACGCAGCAGCCAGCTCATCAGGGCCAACGCAAGAACTGCGCCCAGAATTTCGGCGATGATGAAGCCCGGGAGGTCGAACGGCCGGATCCCGGAGAAGGTATTGGTCAGCGACCGCGCCATCGCCACGGCGGGATTGGCGAAGGAGGTGGACGCGGTGAACCAGTAGGCAGCGGTTATGTAGAGCCCTACCAGCCACGGCACGCTTTTCGGGTCAGGGCGGATGCCGCCGAGGATCACGGCGACAAGGCCGAACGTGGCCACTCCCTCGGAAAGCCATTGTGCGGCTCCGGTTCGCACCTTCAGCGAAGCTTCGACCGGAGCCAGATCGAACATCAGATGCGCCACGACCGTTCCGAGGATGCCGCCCAGGCACTGTGCCACGATGTACAGTATCAGCTCGCGCCCCGGCAATTGGCGCTTCAGCGCGAACACCAGTGAGACGGCCGGATTGAAATGCGCACCGGAGATCGGCCCGAGGATGGTGATCAGCGCGACCAGGATGGTGCCGGTCGCGAGCGTGTTGCCAAGCAGGGACAGCGCGGCATCGTCCGTGAGCGTGTCGGCCATGATGCCGGAACCGACCACGGTCGCAACCAGCAGGCAGGTCCCAAGCGCTTCGGCGAAGAGGCGGCGTCGCAAGTCGAATTCTGACATCACCCTGCCTTCGTCGGGCTGATGCTCGCGCCTTCCATGGCGCCGATCTGGCGCACATGTGTTTCCATCGCCAGCTTGTCGATCGAACTGTGCGGCAGGGCGAGAAATGCCATGATCCGGTTTTTCAGGAACCGTGCCGCCTGCGAGAAGGCGCGCTCCTTCTCGAACTCGCTGCCTTCAACGGCTGCAGGGTCCTCGACGCCCCAGTGTGCCGTCATCGGATGACCGATCCAGACAGGGCAGGCCTCGCCGGCGGCATTGTCGCAAACCGTGAAGATGAAATCCATTTGCGGCGCGTTTTCGACGGCAAAGACATCCCAGCTTTTGGAGCTGAAGCCGGTTGCCGGATAGCCCAGTGCGCTCAACTCCCTCAGGGCGAGGGGATGCACGGTCCCCTTCGGATAGCTGCCTGCCGAATAGGCGTTGAAGCGGCCTTTTCCTTCGGCATTCAGGATGGATTCTGCGAGAATGGAGCGGGCGGAATTTCCGGTGCACAGGAAGAGCACGTTGTAGATGCGGTCAGGCATGAGCTTTTTCCTTTGGCGGACAGCAGGGAACGAGGTCTGCAATCAGCGGCACGCAGAGATCGGGGTGGCCGGCGCAGCAATCTTTCAGGAGGAACGTGACGACATCGCGCAAGCTGTCGAGGGAGGCGCGGTAGACGATGGACCGGCTTTGCCGCTCAGCCGTGACGAGGCCGGCGCGCTGAAGGGTCGCCAGGTGCGTCGACATGGTGTTGTGCGGAACGCCGAGCAGACGGGCGATTTCCCCGGCAGGCAAGCCGTCGGGTTCGTGGGAGACGAGCAACCGGAAGGCATCCAGGCGAGTACCCTGGGCAAGGGCTGCAAAAGCATTGACGGTGCTATCATTGTCCATATGTCGAGAATTATCGACATAATGGTGTGACGTCAAGATGAACCTTCGAGCCACACGCTGTGTCGATCGTCGAACAGTCTGTCGAGGAAACGCCGTCTTGTCGTTCCTGCATGTGCGTGGGATTTCAGAACAAAATGAAGCGCCCGGCGTTTCGGGATAAAAGAGGACAGCCACGATGCCGCAACTGGTCGATGGAAAATGGGAAAAGGGCGATGTCGCTGCCAGCGAGATGAAGGACGGCGCCTTCAATCGCGAACCCACCAGTTTCCACAACTGGATCACCGCCGATGGCACGCCGGGACCGGATGGCCAGGCGGCGCTTCCCACTGAGGCCGGACGTTATCAGCTCTTCGTCGCCTTCATCTGCCCCTGGGCGTCCCGCACTCTGATGATGCGCAATCTGAAGGGCTTGCAGGACATTGTTTCCGTGTCCGTCGCCGAACCGGAACTGGGCGAAAACGGCTGGACCTATGCCGAGCCGCAGGATGCCGGCCCGCGTGTCCCGAGGATCCGTTTTCAGCATGAACTCTACACGGCGTCCGACCCGCATTATACCGGCAAGGTCTCCGTCCCGGTGCTTTGGGATCGGAAGGAAGGCCGCATCGTCAACAACGAATCCGCCGATATCATTCGCATCCTCAACGCGGCCTTCAATCATCTGTCGGGTAACCGGCTTGATTTCTACCCGCACACGCTGCGCCGGGAAATCGATCGCTGGAACGCGCCGATCTACGAGAAGGTCAACAACGGCGTCTACCGGGCTGGTTTTGCCAAGACGCAATCAGCCTATGAGGAGGCCGTGACCAACCTTTTCGGCATGCTCGATACGCTCGAAGCGCATTTGTCGCAGAACCGGTATATCGCCGGGGTTCACTTCACCGAGGCTGATATCCGCCTGTTCGTCACACTGGTCCGATTCGATTCTGCCTATCACGGCGCCTTCAAATGCAATCTGCGGCGGCTGGAGGATTATCCGAATCTGTCGAACTATTTGCGGGAGATTTACCAGTGGCCGGGCATCCGCGACACGGTACGGATCGATCAGATCAAGCGGGGCTATTATTCGCTTGTCCATATCAATCCGACGAAGATCGTGCCGCTCGGCCCGGTGCTTGATCTCGACCGGCCGCACGACAGGGCACGTCTCGACGGACAGGGCGTGGTTACCCTTTGATTTCGTTTGCTTACTAAGAAAATAAATCTCCCACGGACTTGCCGCAGCCATTGCGAAAAAGCGAAACCGCGCTAGTTTAATACCCGTTCTGATGGATAAGTTTCCCGATCGGGAGCGCCCAGACGATCTGCCCGGCATGCCGACTGGCGGTGTCACGATTGCTTCCAGCACGGCTTGTTTTCCGGCGGCGCCGATGGCGTTCCAGCTCCGGTTTTCCCGTACCGGGATTTTCCGGTCGAGACCGGCACCCCGTGAATATCCAGCGGAACGATCCGATGGGTTGTGGTCGAGGTCTTGAATGAGCACGACATTTCTGAAGCTGCTTCGCCGGCTGGTTCAAAAAGGCAATCTGCGCATTGCCCTTTCGTCTGGAGAGCAGGCCGTCCTTGGTGATGGCTCCGGTGAGCCCGTCGCGCTCCGGATGATCGATGAAGAGGCCGAAAAGGCGATCCTGCGCGATCCGGGCCTGAAATTCGGGGAGATGTATGTCGACGGGCGCGTTGTCATCGATGAGGGCAACATTTTCGATGTCATCTCGATGATGAAGGCCAATGGCCTCGAACGGGCAGCGACCGTCAGCAACACGGTCACCGCCCTTCTGCATGTCGCCGAACAGCAGGTCAAAAGCCGCCTGCCGGTCAATCGCAACAAGCACAATGTCGCCCATCACTACGATCTCGATGGCAAGCTGTTCGATCTGTTTCTCGATCAGGACTGGCAATACTCCTGCGCCTATTTCGATCCGCCCGGCATCAGCCTCGATGAGGCGCAGACGGCCAAGAAGCGCCACATCGCGGCAAAGCTGCTGCTGGAGCCGGGCCAAAGTGTGCTGGATGTGGGCTCCGGCTGGGGCGGCATGGCGATGTATCTTGCCGAATCGTCGGGCGTCGAGGTCACCGGCATCACGCTCAGCGAGGAACAATTGAAGGTTTCCCGCGGGCGAGCGGCAAAGCGCGGGCTCGCCGGCCGCGTTCGTTTCGAATTGCAGGACTACCGGACCATGGCGAACCAAAAGTTCGACCGCATCGTCTCCGTCGGCATGTTCGAGCATGTCGGCATGGCCAATTACGGCAATTTCTTCAGCAAGATGGCGGACCTTCTTGCCCCGAAGGGGGTGATGCTCCTGCATTCGATCGGCCAGGCGGAAAAGCCCTGGGCGACCAATCCCTGGATCGAGAAATACATCTTTCCCGGCGGCTATATGCCGGCCCTGTCGGAAGTCGTGCCGGCAGTCGAGAAGGCGCGGCTGATGATCAAGGATATCGAGATCCTGCCGATGCATTATGCCCAGACGCTGCGGGCCTGGCGCGATCGCTTCACGGCGCGCAAGGAGGAAGCAATCCGGCTCTATGACGAGCGCTTCTTCCGCATGTGGGAGTTCTATCTGGCGGCCTCCGAAACGGCCTTCATCTACGACAAGCTGTTGATCTTCCAGATCCAGCTTTCGCGCGAACAGGACGCGGTGCCTTATACCCGCAGCTACATCGGCGAGCGTGAGGCGGCGTTGCGCGAATTCGAAAAGACGCGTCCGCCGCTGGAGCGGGTCGAGTTCTGAGCCGCCTGCCGTTGCAGGGCACGGCATCATCCTTCTGTGGACGTCTGGTAGCCGGCGATCGCCTTCACTTGGCCTTGATCGCATGTGCCTCTATGGTTCCTGCCACATCATCAAGCCACGGAATGCCATGCCCCTGCCTTCAAAGCCCATTGCCGTTCTCATCGCCCAGGAAATCAAGGCCGCGCCTGCGCAGGTGATTGCAGCCATCGAATTGCTCGACGAGGGCGCCACAGTTCCCTTCATCGCGCGTTATCGCAAGGAGGTGACCGGCGGTCTGGACGATACGCAACTGCGTGATTTGGCCGAACGTCTCGTCTATCTGCGCGAACTGGAAGCCCGCCGCATCTCGATCCTCGACTCGATCCGCAGTCAGGACAAGCTGACGGCAGAGCTGGAAGCCAAGATCGCCGCCGTCACCACGAAGGCGGAACTGGAAGATATCTACCTGCCCTATAAGCCGAAGCGGCGAACCAAGGCGGAGATCGCTCGTGAGCGCGGACTGGGGCCGCTGGCGGAGGCCGTTCTGGCCGACCGCTCCGTCGCGCCGGCAGACCGCGCATCGGCCTTCATCACGGCGGAGGTGCCGGACGTCAAGACGGCGCTCGATGGCGCCCGTGACATCATTGCCGAGGGGATCACCGAAAATGCCGACCTGCTCGGTCGCCTGCGTGCCCATATGCGACAGGTCGCGTTTTTGCGCGCCAAGGTGGTCGACGGCAAGCAGGAGGCCGGCGCCAAATTCTCTGACTATTTCGACCATTCCGAACGCTGGGCAACCGTCGCCGGCCACCGGGCACTTGCCATGTTGCGCGGCTGGAACGAGGAGTTTCTCTCCGTCGATATCGTCGTTGATCAGGACGACACCGCGCCGGTCAAGCCGGTCGAGCGCACCATCGCCGCCGCCTACACCGTCGGCGGCACGCTGCCAGGCGACAAGTGGCTGATGGAGGTGATCGGCTGGACCTGGCGCGTCAAGCTGTCGATGTCGCTGTCGCTCGATCTGATGCGCGAAATGCGTGAACGGGCGGAAGAGGAGGCGATCCATGTCTTCGCCCGCAATCTGAAAGATCTGCTGCTCGCTGCTCCCGCCGGTTCGCGCGCGACGATGGGCCTCGATCCCGGTATCCGCACCGGCGTCAAGGTCGCGGTCGTCGACGGCACCGGCAAGCTGCTCGAGACGACGACGGTCTATCCGTTTCCGCCGAAGAACGACATTCGCGGCACCCAGGCCGAGCTCGCGAGCCTCGTGCGCAAACATAAGATAGAACTGATCGCCATCGGCAACGGCACGGGCAGCCGCGAGACGGAACGCCTCGTCGCCGACATGCTGGGCCAACTGCCGGCGGGGCCCAAGCCCACCAAGGTCATCGTCTCGGAAGCCGGCGCCTCGGTCTATTCCGCCTCGCAAACGGCCGCTGACGAATTCCCGGGCCTCGATGTTTCCCTGCGCGGTGCCGTCTCGATTGGTCGCCGCCTGCAGGATCCGCTGGCCGAACTGGTCAAGATCGAGCCGAAGTCGATCGGCGTCGGCCAATACCAGCACGATGTCGATCAGGGCCGTCTGAGCCGCTCGCTCGACGCCGTCGTCGAAGACGCGGTGAACGCGGTCGGCGTCGATCTGAATACTGCTTCGGCGCCGCTGCTTGCCCGTGTCTCCGGACTCGGCAAATCGTCCGCCGAGGCGATCGTTGCGCACCGTGATGCGACCGGCCCCTTCGAGAGCCGCAAGGAATTGATGAAGGTGCCGCGGCTCGGCGCCCGCACCTTTGAACAATGCGCCGGCTTCCTGCGTATTCCGAACGGCAAGGAGCCGCTGGATGCGTCTTCCGTGCATCCGGAAGCCTATGGCGTGGCAAAGAAGATCGTCGCCGCCTGCGGTCGCGATGTGCGCGCCATCATGGGCGACAGCGCCATCCTGAAAAGCCTCGACCCGCGTACCTTCGTCGACGAGCGCTTCGGCCTGCCGACGGTCAAGGATATTCTCGCTGAACTCGAAAAGCCCGGCCGCGACCCGCGCCCAAGCTTCAAGACCGCGACCTTTGCCGACGGCATCGACGACATCAAGGACCTGAAGCCCGGCATGCTGCTGGAAGGCACCGTCACCAATGTCGCGGCCTTTGGCGCCTTCGTCGATATCGGCGTCCACCAGGACGGGCTGGTCCACGTCTCCCAGCTTGCCGACCGTTTCGTCAAGGATCCGCATGAGGTGGTCAAGGCCGGCGATGTCGTCAAGGTGCGCGTCACCGAGGTCGATGTCCCCCGCAAGCGCATCGGGCTGACCATGCGCAAGGACGGCGCCGCAGAGCAAGGCGGCCGCGAGGCGAGGGGCGACGCAAAGGCAGCCCACCAGAGCCGCCAGAACCAGGCCCGCGCGCCGCAGCCAAAACCCCAGGCTCCGTCGCAGGGCGCCTTTGGCGCGGCGCTGGCCGAGGCGATGAAACGGAAATAACGGGTTGAGACGTGCCCGGGTGCTCCGATCACAATTCATCGGCTTCATTCGTCGCGCTGCCACCAGGATTTTGGCTGCAGTGGAGTGGATTTCCGGTCTAGGGCTGTTGCGACGAAAGTGGCCGCGAAGACTGACAGGCGGATTACGGATCGCTCTACCGAGAGCTCGGTAGCTCGTCCACGACGGTCATCGCGATTGGGATGTCAGATGATGAGAGAGTCGGACGGCAAGAGCCACTGCGGTCAACGTCGGGTTCGCCTGACCTGAAGTCGGAAAAACTGATGAACTCGCGACATAGAGATTTGTGACGTCGAATGTCCTGAGGTTTCTGTCCACGACTCCTTCGTTGCGGTGCGCTCCCATCCTCGTCGTGCCGATATGGTGCGTGCCGTGGTTTGCGCTCGCCAGAATCGCTTCCGCTGTCTGTTCCACCGGCTGGCGGAATGCGACCGTCCCCAGGTTGTTGTCCCGCAGCCATCGGTCGAGAAAAAGATGAGCATCCAGCAGTGCATCCGCATCCTTCCTCGAAAATTTAAGATCGATCGCGAGGCGAGGCAAGCCGACCGCGTCCTGTTCATCGGTGAGCCATACCCGACTGTCGGCGGTTGGAAAATGCTCGGCGTGATAGGATAGACCATACTTCAGCCCGGGGTTGCGTACGAAAAAACCGGGAATGCGCATGGCGCTGACGTATCGGTGATAAAGGAACCATGGGGCATATGCGATTGCGGAAGGCAGATTGCGCAGAACGTTCAGGATATGAGGCGATTTAGGCACACCTTTCGGTGCGTGGTAGCGGCGTATGACTTCTGCCACGAGTCGGCTGCCGATTGGCTTGAAGGCGAAGGCTAGGAAGACCATGGAGAGAATCGCACTGCGATGGCGCGCGTCTGCGACAGGAGGAACAACGGGCCAAAAAGAAACGTTGGGCAGATTCTTTTCTAGGATCTCCCGGTCGCTAGGGATAAGACGCCGGCGTGCATAGGAGCCATAACCGTCGGCGCTGAAGTCATAGGCTGCATCAATCTCGGCATCGGCCCAGGTGACGTCTGCAACTTCGCCGATGACATGGGCCATATAGTAGCGCCCCAGCGCCCCATCCGGACCACCGAAGAGGCTCGGTGTCTTTCGCTGCATCGCAAGAAGCAGCCTTGTCGTCTCCAACCCACCCATCGCCAGAACGACGGTTGTCGCCTCAAGGTTGAGCCTGTTTCCTGAAAGATCGGAAACCTCGATAGCCTTCACCGCCGCATTTTCGTCGAGGATCAGATCGCTGACCGTCGCGTGAAGATGAATATCGATCAGCGGATGGGTTTCTAGCGCTTGGGTGTGAGCCTTCTGAAAGGCCGGTCGTCGGCTGAACCGCTCCAACCGCTCGGTATCGAACCGATCATCCGCATTGCTCAGCCTTTCGAAGGGGCCGCGGAAGACAGGGGCGCCGCAATGGGCATAGGAGCAGGCCTTCTCATAGAAAGGCAGAATATCGGCATGGGCGATCGGCCATCTGGCGCCGAGAAACGCACTGCGATCCTCGAAGTCGATCGGGTCCAGGGGTTGGCAACGTGCTCCCCAGAGGTTGGACGTGCCCCCGAGTTGGCGCGAGACGGTGATGCGCATGTCATCATGGACCGCAGGGTCGACGATGTCGGCACGGGAGAGTTCCTGTGTGATGGGGGAAGGTTTGAGACCTCCCGATTCCAGCAGCAGAACCCGCTTACCCTTGTCCGCGAGTTCAAGGGCAAGTGTGATCCCAACCGGTCCCGCGCCAACTACGCACACGTCGTGCGCGCGGCCCTCCAGCTCCGCCAATCCGTCGACAATCATACGACGCTCTCGATGTGGACTTTTCCCTTCACCAGTTCGTCCACGAGGCGGATGGCGTCGGGGTTTATCGGACGCGTTGCGCGCGCGATATTATGGGCCTGATGCTTTCGTGAAAACATGCTTGTCAGGACGACCCCGTCCTTGTTCGATGCGAGCGCCCGATCGATCAGCAATGTTGCGACGGCTTCCCTTTCATTTCCGTTATAGCCCGCGTCGCGGATTTTCTTGAGGTCTTCCGGACGATCAGCAAGACTTTGCAGCAGGCGATCCATGGCGCCATCTACGCCGAGAACGGAATGGGTGACGAATGCCAACGGCCTGCCCGCCAGCGCTGTCAATTGGGACAGCGGACTGGCCGTAGGATTGTCCGCCAGTTGAAAAAGCCGGTAGACGTTCCCGTGTTGAACGGCCGTGTGTGCCGCTTCCACGCTACCGGCGACGGAGATGTGGCGTGCTTTGCCGCCTGTCAGGATATTTTCGAGCGCCCTGAGCACGTCGTCACGCTGGAGGTCCTCGACGGAGGGCTTGTGCAAGGCAAATACGTCCAGATAGTCCGCTCCAAGGCGCTGCAGGGAACGCTCGATCGAGGTGCTGATAAAGTCCGCCGTAAGAGGAAGCGTCTGGTTGCGCGTAGCCGATATCCTGCGGAACTTGCGACGCAACCCCGATGCCACCGTCAGAACGGGGCGAGCCGCCGCATAAACGAGCTTCAAAGCATCGTTACGGGCAGGAGGGATGACGCCGACCTTGGAGCAGAGAAGAACCTTGTCGCGACGACCGCGTAGAAACTCCCCGATCACCGGCTCGGCTTCGCCCGCGCCGTAGGCGGGCGCGACATCGTACCAGGTGACACCACTGTCAAAGGCCAAATTCAAGGCGGACAGGCCTTGCTGTCGCGAAACGCGTGAGCCAAGCGAGGCACATCCGAAACCGATGACGCTGCTGGTCATGTCCGTTCCGGGAAGTTGGACTTTGTTTATCATCTGCTGTCCTCTTTTTGGTCACGGACCCTCTCAATTGTGTCCTTTAGAATTTCGATGCTGGTCACGACCCCTCCCTGCGGCATGCGGCCTCTCCAGCTCAGGCGATGCGCGGGATGCTTTTCGCCGAACTTCTCGGAGACCCATCCTCCGTCGCCGATATCGCCGCCGCGACGCGCGTTGACCTTTCCTAGTGGGGAAAACAGCATCGCAAGGATCGGCTGTCCCTGTCGTTCGACAACCGCGCGCTGGTCGTCGATCCGCACGGACAGGTCTGCGGCAAGTTGAAAAGCGATCTCGACCTCTCTTTCAACGGTCCCGCCCATCAGTCGGTCAGTAATGAGCAGTTTTTCAGGTTGCCTTTCGATGGTCCGCTCATGAATAGTACCCAACTGTTTCAGATATCCGTCGTGGCGCCCCGAAAGCGTCCACAATTGCCCATCACGCCGTTTTATAAGCGTCGCAGCCGCCTTGTGGGACCAGTTGAACGACCCGGAAATGGTGCTCTGATCGATGCCATCAATGTTCAGCGTATTGTGGGCCCGGGTGCTTCTGAACCAGTCCCTCCATCTGCCGCCGGAATGATAGAGATACGTTCCTGCATCGACCAGAACCGGCTGATCGTCGACACTGAGCGTGACCGAAAGTGCGTCCGCATGGCCATGCGCCGCGATGGAAAGGTAGCCGAGCGGCCCGTGGTCAAAGGTCAAGATGATCGAGCGTCCGCCGACAGCGTCCCGGGCGATCGACATGCCTCCGTCACCAAACGTGCGAATGCCCGACGTTCGGGAGGAGATCACCGGCGCAGTTGTCCAGAGCACATCGCGAAGACTATGGTACGGATGCACGACCCCTCGAACATCGGCGTCGATAACGCTGACGATGCCCGCCGCGACCGATGCGGGGTAACGTCCCTCGTAGCGCGCCAGCGTCAGCACGCGCCCTTCGTCGTTGTCGCCAATTGAGGGTACACGTCCCGAACCGTCTGCAAGACAGAAAATATAGTCGGCAAACCCGTTTAGACGTTGTTTCACTGCCCCGGGAACCGGTCGTCCCGTCCCCTGCGCTACCACAAGGGCGAGAAGAGCGAATTCGGCCGAGAAGGCACCATAGGTCGGCGATTGCTCCGCATTCATTCCATCGGGTAAAAACTGCTTTCCCACTTGATCGCAAAGAATGCGCCACGCCTTTTCCTGAGCATGGGAAGGGCCTGGGTCGTCCATCGCCACGGCTATCAGATATTCGGCGGCGACCTCCGCGATAAGGTGGTTGTTGGCAGACGAGAACGCTGAAGGAAAGCGTTCCAACCAGAGAGCATGCGCCCGAAGCATCATGCGGATCCGCACAACGGTCTCTCGCGAGAGATGCTCGCTGCAAAAACTTGCGACGACCAACAGGCTTATCGCGCGCATGGCTACGTTGAGAATTTCCGCCCACTGCACGCCACGGAAGGGCGGGTTGGCACCGACCCAGCTTTCGATGGCCGATTCGATCGCTTTCAGCGCCTGAGGGTTGCCGGTTAGTGCGACGTCGGCCGCGAGCGGCTGAAGAAACTGGAGCCTGTTGAACTCCCACACGTATTTAACGTCGCCCAGTTGCTTTTCATGCCGGTACGGTATGTCGAAGCAATAAGTGTCGGAGCCCGGCCAGAGCTTTCCCGTGACAGGGTCGAGCCGCCAGACCTCCTGCGGAAAAAGATTGTCCGGCGAACGCTGCGGCCATGATATGCCGAGTGCCGAGAATTCTCCGGACAGAATACTTTCGCTGGCACCTCGGACGGCATCGCGCAGTTCTGTCGAAGCGCGCTGCAGGTTTTCTTTCAGTTTCGGAAGCGTCGGCGTCGAGCCGTGCACCTTATGTCGGTCCCAGCCTTCCAGCCGCCTCCTTGCCGAGGCCTTCTTGGCCTTTTCTGCAACCCGGTGCAAAAGTTCGACGGGTTCCATCGCCCGCAGCCTGTTTACATACCATAAAACTGACATGATCAGCTTGCCATCGGGACGAAAAGTTCGCGGACTGCGCGCGCCTGCAGCTTGGCCAGTTCCTCTTCTGTGCGTGCCCAGTTCCTGTACTTTGCTTCCCCAGCTGCTTTCGCCAAGGCCGAGTGTTCGGCTGCCGCCTGCTTGACAGCCCTAACAAGCCCTTCCGTCGTTATTTCCGTGAAAACGCCGGCGTCGCCCAGAACCTCGCGGAGGGTGGCCGATTCATTGGTCACAACCGGGACGCCGATCGTCAGCGCTTCATGCACGGCCATTTGCATGATATGCGGCCGGTCCGACAACGTAATCATCGCCGTCGAATGTGCCATCGTCTCCAGATAATCGCGATATTCCATGAAGCCGGCGAGGGTGACATTGGCTGGCATTTGGGCAGGCTCTAAGCCCCTTTTTCGGTAATTCCCGGAAATCACGAAATTGAATTGCGGCAGCTTGCGCATTGCATCCAGAGTAATGTCCACCGGTTCGTCGTCCGCAAAAGAGCATACGAAGAAGAACAGTGGGTTTTCAATACGGGGGCTGTAATGGGTGTCGCCGAACCTGACTTGTGGCAATGCTATAAGATGTAATGGTCTTCCACCCCAGCGGGTAACATGTTGTCCGTCGAAGCGATTGTGGCAGATTGTGAAAGGCGCAGCGCGGACTAGGTGGCGATAATACGGAAGGAAGGGGCGCCAAATACCCTTCGTAATCGCGCCGCTGTGAAAATCCATGATGAGCCGCCCACCCGTGAAAAGGGTGTATATGTGGCAGATCATCGGCAGGAAGGGCGGCTGGTTCAGGCAGATGACAGTGTGTGGGCGGCGGCGGCGAAGCACTGATATTGTTTCGGCCATATTGGCAAAATAGGCCTTGACCTTTGCAAATCTGCCTTTTCCCGTGCCTTTTGAAATCAACTCCAGCGGCACTTGAAAGGTATTTGCCGTTGCGCTTGACCTAAAGCATTCTTTCTTCCACGCAATCATTACGCCGTTTGCGAGTTGAGCTGTCGGAGCTTGCGTAAAATTGCTGGTTGATGCGCACAAAAAAATCACCCACTGTTAAATTAATGGCTATAAAGGATAACTGCGAACTCTTTCGTTTTGCTACGAAATCCATAAAATTTACGGTCGAGACTAGCCTAACGGAAGCACTAGCGCCATGAAAAAAACGACCATCATCAAGATCGCCTACATCGTTTTCCTCAGCTATGCTCTTCAGTTGCGTTGGACAGAACTCGACAACCAAGCATACGCCCGACTGGATTCCATTGGCGACTACGGTGGGCTGATCCTGGGGGCGCCCTGGCGGTTCATCCTTCTCGCGGGAATGGTGCCATTTCTTATAGAACTGTTGAACGGTGCGAAGCTCATACCTGTGCCCATCTGGATCATATACGGTTTTGCTGGCGCCAGCTTTTTTTGGTCGATAGACCCGTTGCGAACAGCGGGGGGCATCGTCGATCTCTCTTTGTTTCTCGGCTACACACTTCTTTCAATCAGATTTCTTGGCCCAAAGGTGGTGTTGAAACTGCTTTGGGGTTTCGGCGTCGCCGTCATATTGCTGTCTGTCGTTCTGGCCATAGCAGGAGATCAACACGTGTTGATGTCGGCCACTCACGCTGGAAAATGGCGCGGCTTATTCAACCACAAAAATGTATTTGCGCCCTTTGTGGCAACAATTCTCTTGATTACTCTCTACGGCAGTAAGATTTTGGAGATCGGGCGCTTGTTCAAATTGATGATAGCGGCGCTTTGCGTCGTGTGTCTGATCTTTGCGCAGTCGTCATCGTCTAGCGTCGCGGCAATAGCAGCTATTGTCATCATGCAGTTTGCGTCGTTCCCGCTTGAGTCCAAGCCCTTGCGTATATTGGCCTACACAGCTTTGGTGGGTGTCATCGCGGTGGGGTCGATACTGGTATCCAATGCCTTGGACTTGATAGTCGAAGGCGTTGGCCGGGACTTGACCCTCAGCGGACGTACTGCAATCTGGGGAGGAGCGTTTCCGTACACTCTCGCCGCACCATTCGGCTACGGCTTTCGTACATCTGGCGGTGAGCAGATAATTCTTGCGATACGTGCTTACTCGGGCTGGGCAATCGCAAATTCTGTTCACAACGTGTACCTCAATATGGCTTTGGACATAGGATGGTTGCCCTCTTTATTGTTTGCTGCCTGGCTCCTCTCGCGAATGTGGGTGATAGACACCAACGCGAATTTTTTGGTAGCGCGGTTGCTTTCCGGCTTTTGCGCTTTGCATTTCATCGTCGGTATGACTGAGGTGATAGGCGGCGTTTACTCGTCAATCCACCTGCTTGGTGTACTCTGGGGAACCGTTGCGTTGAACGCTTCAAAGCAATCCACAGTTCCAGCTGACGGCTTGAGCAGTATCAAGATCGCAACCGATACCGCATGAAATCAGCCGCGGTGCTGTAGATAACCCCGAATCCGAACAGCTCTTTCTATTTCGCGCGGACGTTGAACAATTCGAGGATCGAAAGAAGCCAATCGCGATTGATCCAGTTACTCGCCCCCAAATAGGCAGCACCGCCAGCCGTGCCCCCGATAAACACGCGGATGATCGAAGTTTCGAAAGGGGATGCGGCAAGCCAGCCAACTACAATCGCCAAGACTGCGGCCGCAGCCGGCCTTGCAAGTTGTGAGTGATACGCCCAGAAGCCCAAACCGCTTGCAGGTTCGACGTTGAGATACCAAAAGGGAATGATGACGCATAAATAGAAGGCTGAAAGTCCGTAAGGCACGCCAAGGACGCCGAAGGTGGTGCCGCAATACCAGACGACGGCAAAAACGGATGACGCCATCACGATCGAGGAAATCAAGGCGCGCCGGGTATGCCCGGTGCCGACCAACAGACTGCCGATCGGATTTCCTATGGACCGAACGGCACACCAGATCGCAACTGCGCGCATGAGTTCCGACGCCGCCAACCACTTACTGCCAAGGACGATCGCGACAACATCGGGCGCGAAAAGCGCAATCGCACCGTAAACCGGGAAGTTGATCGAGGAGGTCATCAATATGGTCTTTGCGTATATGCGGGCAACTGCCGCCTTATCGTCCTGAACATTGGCGATCAACGGCAGACCAACCCTGGTGACGATCGGATTAATGATCATCATTATTCGCATTGCTAATTCGCGGGGCTGAAAATAAAGGCCCACAGTCGCGGCTGTGAATATTCGGCCGGTCACGATAATGTCGGCTTGGGCGCCGAGGCTGTTGGCAAGATTGACACCCAGCAAGTGGCTGCCAAATCGCATATGTTTCGAGATTTCCTGCCAACGGAACGTCAGTTGTGGTCGCCAACCGCGGGAGAGTCGCAACCAACACAGCAACGAGGACGAGGCTAGCGTGCCAAGATATCCGAGAGTCAAGGCATAGACTTCCGCGCCGCTGAATGCGCCAATGATCGCTATGGAGAACCCGATCGACGCGGATAGGATCTCAACTTTTGCGAGGCTCTGGAACTGAAGGTTCTTTTCGGCCATCACGCGCAATTGTTGGCCACTGGCGCTGACGATAAATGCGCTGCTGAGGATAAGCAGAATGGGCGTAAGCGCGACATTTCCATAGAAAGCGGAGATCAGAGGGCTTGCTGCAGCGAGCAACGCGGTCAGACACAGACCGAGACCAATGTTGAGCCAATAGAGACTCGATAATTGTCTGTCACTAATGTCGGAATAGTGGATGATTGCGCTGGCGATGCCGACATCCGAGAAAATCGTCATCGTCGTAATCACGGTCATCGCAAGCGCTTGGAGACCAAAATCCTCAGGTGAAAGCATTCGCGCGAGTATGGCTAGCTGGAGAAAGGCAATTGCTGCCCGAATGCCCATCGACGCTGCGGTCCATCGGATCGAAGAGTAAGCTTGATGTTTGAGACTCATGACGGGACCCGGTCGAAACCGTCCAGTTGCAGCATGTTCCTGATTTGGCGGTCATTCTCGCCGCCGTGGAGGTTTATCTCCGTAAGGGCGACCTCCTGGGTGCCGACCCACGGATAGAATTTGCGCCGTTTGCCGATTTTGCGCCACGCGGCTCCTGTTCTTCGTGCCATGAAATAAAGCCATATGTCGTCGGTGGTTGGGCACAATTGCGTGAAGCGCTCCTGATCGACAACATCCGAATGTAGGATGCCTGGACGATAAAAAATGCCTCCGATGCCGGTCGGAAAAACCAGATCGGACACAGTTTCCCGATCAATATTGAAATCCCACTTGTTATACTCGACCGGTACCCCCGTTTGGTTGAGACGTATGAGGTGGGCCCGATAACAGATGACTTCCCAGCGGCTTGCGTCAAAAGCCTGGGTAAGCCCTTGCAACCAGTTTGATCCGTAATAAACGTCGTCATCCGCCGTGACGATGAAGAGCTCTCGATCTTCCTGCATAAGAGGGATGATTTTCTTGTAAGAACGTATATTGTCGCAGAACTTGATAGTGAGGCCCTGCCGAGTGAGTTCCAGAACTTGGGGAGGCAGCGCTCCCCTGTCCTCATGGGCAATCCAGAGAATTACCGCATTTGGCTTGACCTTTTGCGTAAGAAGCGTTTGCAAGGTTAGGGCAAGGGTCGGAAATCTCGGCGGATACGAGGTGAGCGACACAACGAGCTGTCCGGGTAGGCCGTGCTTTTGCTGAGCTAGATGCTCGCGTAATAACCAGCGCAATGCGGTAATTTTTCTAAGATAACTATCAACAATGCGACGCTTTATGGTCCGTAGTTTGTCCCAGCTGGTTTGGCGAAAATTTTTCAATTGCCTGTCTCATTTGCAGCTGCAGGAGCCCAAGCGGGCCTATTCGAAGTGATAGCAGCAGGCCAGTTATTTCGCCCCTCGGTTTACTGCTGAGCTTTTGACGCCCCTATACGCCGCAATCAGCTTCGGCACCTCATACGTCCAGGCCATCTGCGTTTCCACCCGGTTGCGGCCGAAGGCGCCCATTCTGGTGCGGCGGTCGGGGTCGGCGAGCAGTTCGGCGATCTTGGCGGCGAAATCCACCGGGTCGTTCGCCTTGGCGTAGAGCGAGGCTTCCTGGGCGCTGAAGCGGCCTTCTGTCACGTCGAACTGGACGATCGGCTTGCCGACGGCCATGTATTCGAGGATCTTGTTCATCGTCGACTTGTCGTTCATCGGGTTGACGCGGTCCGGATTGACGCAGACGTCGGACGTCGACAGCACCTCGAACAGCGTCTGGTCCGGCGCGCGGCCGGTGAAGGTGACATAGTCGGCAAGGCCCATCTTTTCCGACATGGCCTGCAGCGCGACAAGGCTCGGGCCGCCGCCGACGAGCGCGAACTGGATGTCCGTGCGGCCGAGATCATAGACGATATGACGCGCGGCCTCGAGCAAAAGGTCGATGCCCTCCTGATCGCCCATGACGCCGACATAGCCGACCAGGAATTCGCGTCCGTTCTTCAGCGCCGGGTTGGGCGCCACGGCCTTGACACGGCTGAGGTCCGGGCCGCTGCGCACGACGAAGATGTCCTTCGCGTTCTTGCCGCCGCGCTCGATGGCGATCTTCTTGTAGCTCTCATTGGTCGAGATGACGGTGTCTGCCGTCTTGAAGGTCAGCCATTCGAACAGGCACATCAGCCGCCAGAAGAAACCGCGTTTGTTGAACTTGGCTTCGTAGAGCTCCGGGTTGATGTCGTGATGATCGAAAATATAGCGCTTGCCGATGAGCTTGAACTGCCAGGCGATGAGGAAGATCAGGTCCGGCGGGTTGCATCCGTGCAGCGTATCGAAGCCGTGGCGGAACAGGATCTTCCACGAGAGCAGAGTTTCCCAGAACAGAGCGGCGCCGTATTCGAGGAGATAGCCAAGTGCCCCGCCGGCGTCGAGGGGCAGGGGATGGCGGTAGATGTGGATACCGTCGAGATGTTCGTAGCGTGCCGTATAGCCCTTGCCGGTCGGGCAGATGATAGCGACTTCGGCGCCGGCCGCGCGCAACGTCCTCGCCTCCTGCCAGACCCGCCGGTCGAACGGCACCGGCAGGTTTTCGACGATGATCAGCACCTTTCTGCCGGAAAGGGCGTCGGTGCGGGCATGGGTTGCGGTGTTGCTGTTTTGAAGGGCCGTGTCCATCGCCGCCGTCCTCAGGAAAGAGAGTTCAGATTGACGATATCGCCATTCTTCTCGAGGTTGAGTTTCCTGTAGGTGAGGTTGGTCGTGATGACGCGGTCGTAGGTCGTGGCTTCCGCGGTTTCCTTCGATACCAGCAACTGCGACAAGGTCGGAATCTGCGTATAGGCGTAACCCAGATTGGCGCCGACGAGCTTGGTCGCGTCGATCGCCGGATCGAAGATCGACAGCTTGTAACCCTCGCGCAGCAATCCGCGGGCAAGGTCGATATTGGGGCTCTCGCGCAGGTCGTCGGTCTCCGCCTTGAAGGCGAGGCCCACGAGCAGGACCGTAGAGCCCGGCGCCAGATCGCGCGTCACATGCTGGAACAGCCGGTATTTGTGCGCCTCGTTGGAGCGCAAGAGCGAGTCGACCAGATGCGTATGGGCGCCGCAGTCGGCCGCGATATATTGCATCGCGCGCACGTCCTTGGGCAGGCAGGAGCCGCCGAAGGCGCCGCCGGGGCGGGTATAATAGGGGGAAATGTTGAGTTTGGTGTCGGAGACGAAGATCTCGTGCACCTTGGCCGCGCTGAGGCCGAGCTGCAGGCAGATGCGGCCGATCTCGTTGGCATAGGCGACCTTGACGGCATGCCAGGTGTTGTCGACGAATTTGGTGATTTCGGATTCGCCGAGGCGCACGTAGAAAGTCGGCGCCTTGATATTCTGGTTGAGGAGATCCATCCGCGCATTCGGTTTGCCGTCGACAGTGCCGATGACGATCTTGGGCGGATCGAAATAGTCCTGGATGGCGGAGGATTCGCGCAGGAATTCCGGATTATAGACCAGTTCGATGCTGCGTTCGAAAGCCTCGCCCAGTTCGGCGGCCAAGATCGGCGCGATCAGGCCTTCGACGGTTCCCGGGCGGATGGTCGAGCGATAGACGACGGTCAGTGGCGACGTTCTGTTCTGGCCGACGGCGGCGGCGATCTGGCGCGTCACTTCGGCGATATAGGTCATGTTGTGCGAGCCGTCCGGGGCACTGGGGGTGCCGACGCAGACGATGGCCATGTCGCATTCGTTCAGATGGCGCCTGATTTCGGTATGGGCGGAAATCCTGCCGGCTTCGAGGCCTTCGCGCAGCAGGACATCGACGCCCGGCTCGGTGATCGGCGCGATACCTTGATTGATTTGGTTAACTTTTTTTTCACTGACATCGAAGCCGATGACGTGATGCCCTTCTTTTGCGATGCAGCACATGGCGGTAAAACCGACATATCCGAGGCCGAAGATCGCTATTTTCATTCAATATTCCTTTGAAGTTTTCAAATTTTCAGCCGACGCCTTCCAGCATTCGACTGTGATAAAAACTAAAATTAAACCGTCAAAACAACGGTTTGCTTCAACTGCGCTTGTCCAGCCGGCCCGACGATACACCAGTCGATGTTCATTCGCAGGCCCATTTTTGGGTATTTTAACAACCTGCGATAACTTAAAATTTATCTCTGAACGTCTTTGTAGTGGCCCGTTTTGGCTTGCCTCCGCGCCGATGTTTTCACATAATTAATTACGATTTCATAGGGGGATTTCGCAGTTGCGAGATGAAATGGTTAAGATGCGGCCTTAAGGTCACAAATCGCCGGCTATGATCGATGTCGCGCAGGCCAAGACGCGAGCGTGATCTCTAGTAGTGTTTGGCGTAATGCCGATAGCCGACCAATGCTAGAGGGCGTCAAGAAGCAGCCAGCGTCACAATAATGGTATTGCGGTTGGAAATTACTGGAGTTTAAACACATTAAGATAGTTTAAAACCTCAATGGCGCTAAAAATATCTGTATTTTCGTCGGATTTTCGGGATTTTACCTTGATGTTTAGATATGACGTTCTTTTGTTTGGCTGTCTTTTTGGCATATCTGTTCTTGCTGCGCCTCCTTCCTTTTCGCAGCAGGCGGGTCGCAGCACAGAGCAAGTGGCGTCGGAGGCGCCAGAACAGGAAGCATTCAAGACACTGCAGGCCATTATTAAGGCGGCAAAGTCGGGGGATGCGCTAAAGTCCGCCGTTACTGAAGCGAAAGCCTTGGCAGACAAGGGCAATCCCGCCGCGCTGCTGCTTCTCGGTGACATGTATCGCGACGGCAAGGTCGTCGCGAAGGATGTTTCGAAGGCCGTCGAGTCGTATGAGAAGGCGCTCGCTGCCGGAAAGATGACGGCGGCCGCCAAACTCGGCAACCTCTACCGGCAGGGTGAAGCCGTCGGTCTCGATCCTACCAAGGCTGTCGGCTTTTACGAAAAGGGCATTGCAGGCGATGATGCGGGATCGAAGATCGGCATGGCCGACCTCTATGCCGAAGGCATCCTCGTTCCGCGAGACATCCCGAAGGCCATTGCCGGCTACGAAGCGATACTGCCGCGTGAGAAAGCCTGGGCAGCTTCGCGCCTCGCGCAGCTTTACATGAAGGGGGCTGAAGTCGGACTCGATCCGGCTAAGGCCGTCGTTTATTACGAGCAGGCGGCAGAGGCAGGCGATGCTGCGGCCAAGATGAGCCTCGCGACAATCTACCGTGACGGTCGGATCGCGGCGCGGGATGTGCCGAGAGCCGCCGCGCTCTATGAGCAGTTGCTCTCGAAAGGCGATGTGAGGGCCGCAACCAAGCTGGGCAACCTCTACAGGCAGGGGCAGGCTGTGGGCCTCGATCCGTCAAAGGCCTTCGGTTACTATGAGATGGGGATTGCAGCCGATGACAGTGGCGCAAAGGCCGGCATGGCTGACCTTTATGCCGAAGGCAAACTCGTTCCTCAGGATATCCCGAAGGCCATCGCTCTCTATGAAGAGGTGCTGGCGGGTGGCCAAACGTGGGTCGCTTCGTCGCTGGCGACGCTTTATCTGAAGGGTGAGGATATCGGTCTCGATCCGGCCAAGGCGGTTGGATATTACGAACAGGCTGTCGACGCGGGCGATGCGACAGCGATGATCAGCCTTGCCACCATCTATCGGGAGGGCAAGATCGTGCCGCAGGATGTGGCAAAAGCTGTGACCCTCTTTGAGAAGGCGCTGGCGGCCGGCAATACAACGGCAGCCACCAAGCTCGGAAACCTTTATAAGCAGGGTGAGGCGGTCGGGCTGGATTCAGTCAAGGCCGTCACCTATTTCGAACTGGGCGCTGCCGCCGGTGACGTCGGTGCGAAGGTGGCTATGGCGGATATCTATGCGGAAGGCACGCTTGTCCCGCAGGATGTACCGAAGGCTGTCGGTCTTTACGAGGAGCTTCTGGCGGATGGCAGAACATCGGCTGCGTCGTCGCTGGCGGCGCTCTATCTCAAAAAACCAGACAACGGTCTCGATCCAGCCAAGGCCGTGGAATATTACCAGCAGGCTGTCGCAGCGGGTGATGTTCCTGCGATGATCAGCCTTGCCAATATCTACCGTGAAGGCAGGGTAGTTCCCAAGGATGTAACGAAGGCGGCCGGCCTCTACGAACAGGCCTATCGCCTTGGCAAGACGAATGCGCTCGCAAGTGCCGCAAGCGTTCTACTTTCGGGAACCGTCGAGCAGCGGAAGCAGGCTCATGATCTTATCCTGAAAGGTCAATCGGAAAACGCGCCGAATGTGTCCTCCGTTCTCGCAAACGCCTTGCTCAATGGAGCGGGCGTGCGCAAGGACCCGGCGCGAGCCCTCCAAGTCCTCAAGAGTGCCAGCGCTGCGGGCGACACCAACGCCGCCTCAATGCTGATTCAGCTTTACGCGCAGGGAAGAGGCAAGGATGTTCGCAAAAACCTCTTGGTGGCCAGGGCAACGCTGGCAAGCATCGCAAGTCAGATGTCTGAAGAGCAGCGTGAGGGCGAGGGGCTCTTCATCGAGGGGGCCGCTGCTTCCTCCGTTAACCAATATGCCGCATTCGAAGAAAAGCTGCGGGACATGCAACCGAATGCGAAGGCCAGTCTCGTCGGTCGGTTGGGGGGCGCGAGCAGCAACACCTATGTCTATATTCTTCAGCGCGAACTCAAGGAAGCCGGCCACTATCAAGGCACGCTGAACGGTGTGATGACAGGTGCCACGATCAGGGCCTTCAACCAGTTCTGCGACCGGCGCAGCATTGTGGCGATTTGCCGGACGGGGCCGCTCAGCCGGCCGGCCCGCAACGTCTTTCTGGATTTCCTGCGCGAAACGAAATCTAGTTGAAGGGTGATGGCTGTGGCCGGAATTTCCGGCCACAGCCGATCAGTTGGTGGCCATTGCCCGCTTTGTAAGATTTTCCGCCGTCGTTACCACGTCGCGATACTCGACGACCGCGTCCACGTCCTCGTGGCTGCGGTAGATGCCGAATTTCCAGTAGCCTGCCTCGTCATGATCCCAATAGCCGAGCGGTCCGTTGAAATTCACGACCTGGCGGCCGTTGAGCCATATGTTCAAAAGTCCGTCCGTCGCGGAAACCTTGTGCTCCATCACGATATTGAGCCACGTACCACGCGGGACATTGTGCATCCGATACACCTCGCTGCTGGTCGGTTTGCCGTTCAGAATGTATCTCCGTCGAAAAACCAGATCAGTGCCATATACCTCGGCGGCGATATAGGGCGGGCGTTTATCATTCTTGCTGCCGTGCCATTGACCGACAATGAACCAGGAATGTTTGTCGCTCGGGATCGAGAAGCCGTCGGCAATCTTCACGCGGTAGGCATTCCATATGACCTCGCTTTTCGGAAAGGTTACGAGATCTGTCGCTTCCGAGCGGTCCTTGGTTTCAGGGTCGAAGCTGGCGCGGTCGCCGGGGCGGACTTCGAAGCGCAGGACCAGATTGTTGTTGGCACTAAGCCGCGTGCCGATCGAATAGGCCTTCCGGGCCGAATGGTTCGTGTAATCCCCCCAATTGTAGGAGAAGTTTGCCGGCAGAGGCGTTACGTTCGATGGCGAAGCCAATGTATCCGCATCCAAAACCGGTTGCCCGCTGACCCATTGGGGAAAACTGACGGCGGAAGCGATGAGGAGTGCGGTGCAGGCGAGATAGGCTGTCCGGCGATTGAGAATCCGCTTCATTTTTGACGCTCCTTTGAAATTGTTGCATCTGAAATTCTTTTGCACTTTCAATGAAAGTATCGGTCGCAGGGGGATTCGGTTTTCCCCGGTGGGGATGGGTTCAATCCCCTGCGACGCGACAAATATTTAGAGTCCGCTGACGAATCGTTAGTGCCGGATTAAGTGCACAACGTGGCAAGTTCGCGCCTGAGCCACGATTGTTTTCACTCGCATCCAAAGGTAGAACAGTCCCATGCAATGGAGTGATCAGGCTATCATCATCGGCGTCAAGCGGCATGGCGAAGCCTCCGTCATTGCCGAGGTGATGACGCGCGCGCATGGGCGGCATCTCGGACTTGTGCGAGGTGGTCGCTCGCGGACGATGCAGCCGGTGCTGCAGCCTGGAAACGAGGTCGAGGTCACCTGGCGGGCGCGGCTGGACGAGCATCTCGGCGAATTCCGCATCGAGCCGGTGCACCTGCGTGCGGCACGGCTGATGGAGGCGGCGACATCGGTCTATGGTGTGCAGGCCATGGGGGCGCTGCTTCGGCTGCTGCCGGAGCGCGATCCGCATCCGCATCTCTATGAGGCGCTCGACGTCATCCTCGAAAATCTTCACGATCCGCGCGACGCCGGCGAGTTGTTCGTCCGCTTCGAGATCGCCGTGCTCAACGATCTCGGCTTCGGGCTCGATCTGGCCGAATGCGTTGCGACCGGCGCGCGCGCCGATCTGGCCTATGTCTCGCCGAAATCCGGCCGCGCCGTCAGCCGCGAAGCGGGCGCGCCCTATGCGGACAAGATGCTCGTGCTGCCTGCCTTTCTTGTCGAGGGTGGAGCAGCCGACTACGACAGCCTGCTCGCCGCCTTCCGGATGACGGCGTTCTTCCTTCATCGCCATGTCTATGAACCGCGTGGTCTTGCCGTCTCGACGGCGCGCGATGGTTTCGTTCAGGCCGCCTTGAAGGCGCTGAAGCCGCAAGATGCAATTACACACCCATAAGGAACGCCGGGAAAATGTCCGTTGAACTCTACCCCGGAATGACCGCGTCCGGCATCGGTACGGTGCCCTTGGAAACGGTCGCGCGCGATGGTGGGTTGAAAGCGATGCTGGACCTCCTGGCTGGCGTCCATCCCGCTCCGCCAATGGCCGCGACGCTGAAATTCGGCCTGAGCGAGGTGGAGGAGGGAAGGGTCGTGTTTCAGGGCCTGCCGTCCGCCGAGCATTTGAACCCGCTCGGCACTGTGCATGGCGGCTGGGCGGCAACGATCATGGACTCGGCCCTCGGCTGCGCCGTCATGACGACACTGAAGCCGGGCGAGGCCTATACGACCGTCGAGTTCAAGGTCAATCTGGTCCGCCCGCTGCTGCCCGGCATGGGCGAGGTCTTCTGCGAAGGCAGGATCGTCCACCGCGGCCGGACGCTGGCGACCTCGGAGGCTTGGCTGAAGGACGGGAACGGCAAGCTGCTGGCGCATGGCACGGAAACCTGCGCCATCTTCCCCATCGAGAACCTGATGCGGTGACGTTTCCATCACCGCCGGCGGCGCTCCTCATCCCTGATCGAACAGCGTGAAGCCGACCAGCTCGAGATGGGTCGGATCGGCGATCGCCTGCACCTCCGTGATCCTGCCATCGTGGATCGCGAGGCGAAGAATGACGCGCAACTGCCCGCCGACCTCGACGATAAGCCCGAAGCCATCATCGACAAAGGCCGGTTTTGCGCCGATGGCGCGGCCCTTGAACGTATTGGCGACGGCCGTGGCGCCGCGGATTTCCGCGAGCGATCCGAGCTTGACTGCGGCAGCATCGGCGCGGAAGACGACATCCGGATCAAGCACCGCAAGCAGTGCCTCGAAATCGCCACCGCGCGACGCCGCCAGAAAGGCCTCGACGATCCTGCGCTGGCTGCTGCGATCGGCATTCGCCGCCGTCCTTGCACCCTGAACACGGCGGCGGGCGCGGCTTGCCAGTTGCCGCGCGGCTTCCGGCGAACGATCGACGATGGGTGCGATCTCATCGAAGGGCACGGCAAACATGTCGTGCAGCACGAAGGCCAGACGTTCGGCCGGCGTCAGCGTCTCCAGCACAATGAGCAGCGCGGTGCCGACCGAATCCGCAAGCAGCGCTTCATGTTCGGCGTCGTCAGCCGATGTCGAAGGTTCCGGTACATGCGGGCCATACGGTTCCTCGCGGCGTGATTTGCGGGCGCGCAGCATGTCGAGGCAGATGCGCGCGACCACCGTCGTCAGCCAGCCGCCGAGATTGCCGATCTCCGACATATCGGAGCGGCCAAGGCGTAGCCAAGCTTCCTGCACCGCGTCTTCCGCCTCGCTGCGCGACCCGAGCATGCGGTAGGCCGCGGCTTTCAGCCGACCGCGATCGGCCTCGAATTTTTCTGCCAGAAATTTTTTCTCGTTCATCCGTCACATTCCTCTACGTCGCTCCGTCATGCCTTTGACGAACGAGACCCGGCCGATGTGACAGACAATCGTCCCGGAAACGGCAGCGTCAAGATCAACCGACCGGATAGCGATATCCGGACAAGCCAGAACGTGAGGAGATATCCCGTGCAGCCGAGAATGAACAACCCCGCCGTCATGATCCCGGAAGCCATGCAGGCCCTGAATTCACTGGCGAACGTCACGCGCAAGGGCGGCGTGCCCGCGCTCACCCTCGAACTGGTCAATCTGCGCGCCAGCCAGATCAACGGCTGCAGCGTCTGCGTCGACGCCCATCCGCGCGTGGCGAAGAAAGCCGGCGAGACCGACGAGCGCCTCTTTGCCGTCGCTGCCTGGCGCGATGCGCCATATTTCACCGATGCCGAGCGGGCCGCCCTTGCGCTCACCGAAGCACTGACGCGCATCAGCGATCGCGCCGATCCGGTGCCGGACGATATCTGGAACGAGGCAGCCCGCCACTATGAGGAAACGGCGCTGGCCACCCTTGTCCTCGCCATCGCCAACATCAATGTCTGGAACAGGCTGAACGCCGCCACCAGGCAGGTCGCCGGCGTCTGGAAGCCCTGAGGCAACTGCACAACACGAAAAATGGCGCCGCGCGTGCAGCGCCATTTCTCACTTCAGCGAAAGATATCAACCGATCTTGCCGCCGCCCTGTTTGGTGATCGCCAGCACGGCGGGGCGTACCGGCATGTCGTCCTTGAAGTCCGGCCAGCGCGTTGCCGGAGTTTCGAACGTGGCAAGCCCGGCATCGCCCGGATGCTGGACGGCGACGAAGAACGTGTCGGATGTCGGGTTGAAGCTCGGTCCGCACATTTCGGCACCGACCGGTACGCGGAAGAACAGCTTCGACGTGCCGCGGGCATCACCGTCTGTATCGACGGCCCAGATGCCGTCGGTGCGGCCCGTATCCTTCTCGTTGTTGCCGTCGGTCGCGACCCAGAGGCGGCCGTCGGCATCGATGGCGCAGTTGTCCGGCATGCCGAACCAGCCGTTCTTCGTCGTCGCGGTCGAGAAGGAGGCGCCGACCTCGGCCACGGACGGATCGCCGCACTTCAGCAGAACATCCCACGTCGACTTGGTCGAGGCAAAGTCGCCGTCGGTCTCGGTGATCTCGACGATGTGGCCGAAGGCGTTTTCGGCGCGCGGATTGGCAGCATCGATCTGGTCGGCCTTGCGCTTGGTGTTGTTGGTCAGCATCACATAGACCTTGCCGGTCTTCGGGTTGGGCTGAATGTCTTCCGGCCGGTCCATCTTGGTGGCGCCGAGTGCGTCGGAGGCAAGACGCGTGTTGATCAGAATGTCGGCCTGCGAGGCAAAGCCATTCGCTTCCGTCAGCGGACCTTCGCCATGGATGAGCGGCATCCACTCGACGGTGCCGTCGGCCTCGAACTTTGCGACATAGAGCGTGCCCTCGTCGAGAATGTCCATGTTGGCGGCGCGGTCGTTCGGGTTAAAGGCAGCCTTGGTCACGAACTTGTAGACATAGTCGAAACGCTCGTCGTCGCCGGAATAGAGCACGACGCGGCCGTCCTTGTTGACGATCGATTCGCAGCCTTCATGCTTGTAGCGGCCGACCGCCGTGCGCTTCTTCGGCACCGAGCTCGGGTCCATCACGTCGACTTCGACGATCCAGCCGAAGCGGTTGGCTTCGGTCGGCTCCTTGGAGACATCGAAGCGGTCGTAGAATTTCGACCACTCATACGTGCCGCCCGGCGCGCCGAGCCGCTTCAACTGCTTGAACTCCGGATGGTCCTCGGCGATCTCGCCGCCGAAATAGCCGTTGAAGTTCTCCTCCGCCATCAAATAGGTGCCCCAGGCGGTGACGCCGCCGGCGCAGTTGTTGATGGTGCCGAAGACCTGCTTGCCGGTCGGGTCGGACGGCGTCTTTACCCGCTCATGGCCGGCGACGGGACCGGAAAGCTGCATCTCGGTCTTGACCGTGATGCGGCGATTATACCTGCCGTCGAGCACCGGCTGCCACTTGCCGTCGACCTTGCGGATTTCGACGATCGTGCCGCCATGCGCGGCCATTTCGATATCGACGAGCTCCTTGGTGTATTCGCCGAGCTTGACCTTTTCTTCCTCCTTGCCGTCCTTCGTTTCCTTCACGACGGAGGCGAACTTCGGAAACATGATTTCCGCATTGGTGTATTCGTGGTTGACGACGAGCAGACCGTGATCCGGATTGCCGTCGAGCGGAATGAAGCCGATATAGTCGTTGTTGTAACCGAACAGCTTTTCCTGCGCTGCGGCCGTCTGGTTCAGCGGATCGAAATCCGGGCTGTCGGCAAACAGTTTGTCGCCCCAACGCAGAAGGATATCAGCATCGTAACCTTCGGCGACGTGGTGGGTCTCGTCGACGCCGGCCTCGATCTCGGTGAAGTCGAAACTGGACAGGCCGCCGTTGGCGCGCGCATCCTCCGCCGTCAGGATCGCCAGCGGGCTGACGGTGGTGCTGATGGCGGCCACGGCGAGCGAACCGGCCATGAACGACCGGCGCGAAAAGCGACGGTTGATGATGTCGCCCATGGTCGGGTTGGTGGAACAGTTCTGGCCGATGTCCTCGAGCGCTTCGCGCCGGTCGGTCAGCGTCTCGATTTCTGGCGTGGTTGTCGGGGCAGCAACGTGATCCATGAATCAATCTCCCTTGTCCGGAAACTGCGCAGAGGCGCATCGAAACATGCATAGCCGCCGCATAATGACAGGTTTGCGACAATCCGGTGAAGAGATTGCTTTGCTCAACCGTCTTCGATTTGGACTGCGCGCGAAAAGCTGTATGGTCGTGCCGTTGCGCCGCGACCGGCCCTGAGGAGAAAACATGATCGAAGTCATTGCTTTCGTTGCCTTTGGCATCGCACTGGCGGCGCTTCTCAACGGACGCAAGACAGCAGAGCGGCTGGAGACCGAGATCGCGGCGCTCAAGGAAGAGTTGAAGCGGATCGAGGAACTGCGGCCTGTTGTTTCCGCCTCTGCGGGGACGGAAGTCGCAGCGGAAGCCGAAACGGTGCAAAGCACCCCGCAACCGGCCGAGCCTGCAACCGTGGAGCGGAAGCGCCTCGCCGAGATCAGGAAGGGTGACACGATCTTCGGCGGCCCGCCGCCAAGCCAGGATGCGGTCGAAAAGGCATCGCGCGGCGAGCCGGTCGTGGCGGCCGCTCCGCAAGCATCCGTAATCGACTCAGTCGCGCCACGACCGAAGGAAAGTCTCGAAAGCCGCCTTGGCGCGCGCTGGGCCGTCTGGGTCGGCGGCATCGCGCTGGCGCTTGGCGGCATCTTCATGGTCAAATATTCGATCGATGCGGGCCTGCTCAGCCCGGCAGTGCGGCTGTTCATGGCGGCCGTCTTCGGTCTCGTCCTGATGGGCATTGGCGAATTTGTCCGCCGTCGCGCCGTGCCGCTGGTCGCCGACACGTTCCAGAACGCGATGATCCCCGGCATCCTGACGGCGGCGGGCGCCGTCACGCTGTTCGGCGTCTGCTATGCCGCCCACGGCATCTACGGCTTCATCGGCCCGGCCACTGCGTTCGCGCTGCTGGCGCTGGCGTCGCTCGCAACAGTGGGCCTTTCCTTGCTGCATGGACAGGCGCTGGCGGGGCTTGGACTGCTCGCTTCGCTCGTCACCCCCGCGCTGGTGTCCACCGAAAGCCCCAGCCCCTGGAGCCTGTTCGGCTTCCTGGCCATCGCCTGGGGCGCAACGCTGCTTGCGGCGCGCATCCGGCGCTGGAGCGTTGTCCCTTCGCTCGCCAATATCGGCCTCTGCCTCTGGGCGCTTGCCTATATCGCCTCGGCGACGCCGTACGAGACGCTGCCCGTAACACTGGTCATGCTGGTGATGATCGCCGGCGTCGGGTTTGTCTGGCCGGGGCCAACCGTTGATGAAGCGGCCGCCGATCTGCCAGAGGCGGTGGATGCTCAACCGGCGGCCCTGTCACGCGCCTCGTGGGACCGCGTGATAGCGCCACCCCTTGGCGCTATCACCGTGACGGCGGGCATCGCCGCTCTGCTGACGGCGCTCGCCATGATCAGCCCGCTCGCCACCGCGTCCGGTTATCCGGTCGCCGAGTTCTGCGTCGTCGTTGCCGCGCTTGCGGGGCTGGGTGCCTGGCGCAGCTATGCCCTCTATCCCGCCGTGCTTGCCGCCTTCACGGCAATCGTCGGCTTGTGGAGCATAACGGCGTCGAGCGGTCTCCTGACGTTTATCGATCCTGCTTTCCCCGGCACCATCGCCACACTCGCCGTATCCGGACGAACCGCGATGCTTGCCAGCATGGTGCTCTCCTCTGTCTTCATCGCGCTCGGAGCCCTGGCAAGCCATTTGCATCTGAAGGATCGTCCGCCTCTGGCGACCATATGGGCGGCGATTGCGGCGATCGTGCCCTTCGCGCTCATCGGCATGTCGCTGCTGATGACCGGTAACCTGACCTTTGACCTGCCGCACGGATTGTTTGCGCTGGCCGCGGGCCTTGTCCTGCTCGGTCTTGCTGAATGGCTGCCGCACCGCGATGTGCCGCAGGAAAATATCGCTCTGCCGCAGATGTTTCTGGTCGCCGGCTCGCTCGGCCTGTTCGTCCTTGCGCTGCATGCGCTGACGGATGGTCCTGCAACGACGATCCTGATCGCCTTGTTCGGCGCGGCCTATGTCGCGGCAACGCGCCTGCGCGCCTGGCCGGCGCTGCCCTGGATGATGGTGGGAGCCGCGATCGTGGTGCTTGCCCGCATCGCCTGGGAACCGACCATCGTCGGGGCGCAAAATCTCGGCACGACGCCGGTCTTCAACGCGCTGCTCGCCGGCTACGGCATCCCGGCGCTGCTTCTCGTCCTGTCCGCCTTTGAACTCAGGAATTGGCCCGACCTGCGCGCCCGGAACCTCCTGCAGGCATTGGCGAGCCTGTTTGCACTGCTGACGGTCGCGATCCTCGTGCGCCATGCCATGAACGGCGGCGTGCTCGACAGTTCGGTGCCGACGCTCGGCGAACAGTCGATCTACACGCTGCTTGCGATCGGTGCCTCCGGCATCCTGATGACCCTCGACAGGAGATCGCCGAGCCCTGTCTTCCGCTACGGCAGCATGGCGGTCGGCCTCCTGTCGATGCTGTCGATCCTCGGTGCGCATCTGCTTGGCCTCAATCCCTATTTCAGCGGCGAAATGCTCGGCTCCCTGCCGTTCTTCGACCTGCTCTTGATCGGCTATCTCTTGCCGGGATTGGGCTATGCCGGCCTTGCCTGGTATGCCCGCGGCAAGCGCCCGATGCCTTACGTCACCGCTCTTGCGGTCACAGGGGCGATCCTTGCTTTCGCCTGGGCAACGCTGTCCGTGCGCCGCTTCTGGCAGGGTGAAAGCATCGCCGACTGGAAGGGCTTCCTGCAGGGCGAGACCTATACCTATTCCGTTGTCTGGCTCGTGCTCGGGGTGCTGCTCCTGGTGCTTGGGTCGCGGTTCAATGCCAAGAGCATCCGCATCGCCTCGGCCGTCCTCGTCTTCGTCGCCGTGCTGAAGGTCTTCCTGATCGACATGGCCAATCTCGAAGGCTTCCTGCGGGCCTTGTCCTTCATCGGCCTCGGCGGCGTGCTGATCGGCATCGGCCTGTTCTACCAGAAGATCCTGTCCGGCGAGGCGCGCCTTCCGGCGGAGCCGCAAACGCCGGTGGACATCGAAGCGGAACCGGGCCAAACAGCCTGACCGCTTCGATTCTCCCCGCTTGGTCATGGAGCTTGCATGAGCCACCTGCCTTCGCTTGCCGCAGCATTCGCGCCTCATGAGGCTCTCGCCGAACGGCTGCTGCCGCACGCCGTTTCCGGCAATGACGGCTCGCATGATGCCGCGCATCTCATCCGCGTGTGGAAGAATGCGCGGCGTATCCATGGGGCCGAAGGCGGCGACCTGCGCATCCTTGCCGCTGCCGTGCTGCTGCATGATTGCGTCTCGGTCGAGAAGAACTCTCCCTTGCGCGCCCAGGCATCTCGTCTGGCCGCCGAAAGGGCGTTCGAGTTGCTCGATGAACTCGGCTGGCGCACCGGCGAGATCACCGCCGTCGCCCACGCGATCCTCACGCACAGTTTCTCCGCCAACATTCCGCCGGAAAGTCTGGAAGCGAAAATCCTGCAGGATGCGGACCGGCTCGATGCGATCGGCATGATCGGCGCGGCCCGCTGCTTCTACATTGCCGGGCGCATGGGGAGCGGTCTCTACGATCCGCTCGACCCTCTGGCAGAAGACCGTCCGCTCGATGACAAGGCCTATGCCATTGACCATTTCGAGACGAAGCTGTTCAAGCTGACGGACGGGTTTCAGACGGCGGCAGGCCGGGCGCTTGCCCGGCAACGGCAGGAAAGGCTGCGCGCAGTGCTCAGCATGTTGATCGAAGAAATCTAGCAAAGCCAATGGCTTGGCATCATCGGCGGAATCAGTCTGCGATGGACTTGAATCACATTTTGAACGGCAGGGATAATGACATGAAGGTGACGGGGCTCAACATTCATCCGCTGAAGAGCGGCCGTGCCATCGCGCAGACCTCCGTCTCCGTCAAACGGGATGGCCTTACCGGCGACCGGCGCTTCATGATCGTCGATCCCGATGGACAGTTCATCACCCAGAGGGAATTGCAGCTTCTGGCCCAGGTCGAGGCGACGCATGTTGCGGGCGGGATCCATCTGAAAATGGGAAGCCGGGACGTCACCGCGTCGTTCGATCCCGAGCTGCGCATGGACGTGCGTGTCTGGTCGAGCGACGTCAATGCGGCGGTTGCTGCCGATCACGCCAATGCGACGCTGTCGGGCTGGTTCGGCCTGCCGGTCAAACTCGTCCATATCGATGCTACCGCCAGCCGCTTTGCCAATTCGGAATGGGCAGGCCCCGCAAGCCCGATGAGCTTTGCCGACGGCTACCAGGTGCTGATCACCACGACCGCGTCGCTTGCCGATCTCAACGTCTCGCTGATCGCCAAGGGACAAGAGCCGGTCGGCATGGATCGCTTCCGTACCAATGTCCTCATCGACAATGACGAGCCCTGGGAAGAAGACCTGTGGGAAAGCGTCGAGATCGGCGGCATCGTCTTTGATCTCGTCAAGCCCTGCGCCCGCTGCATCATGACGACGCAGGACCAGGTGACCGGCGAGCGCGTCGGCGGCAATCCGATCCAGGGTCTCGCCGAAAAGCGCATGTCGGCCGACCGTCGCGTCCCGGGCGTCCTGTTCGGCTGGAACGCCGTGCCGCGCGGCGAGGGGACCCTCAGCCTCGGCGACGAGATGCGGGTCGTGAAGGCGCGGGAAGAACGTTGGCCGATGAAGGTCAGGGCGTGATCCGGGAGCGTTCGGGCGCAAGCATCACCGTCGTTCCAGAGCCCGGTCGATAGCCTCCATGACGGAGAATGGCAGCGGCCCTTTCTCAAGCGCCCCGGCATTTTCCTCCACCTGTGCCACAGTGCGAAAGCCCGGGATCGGCAGCGTGTTCGGCGAGCGTGCCCACAACCAGGCAAGCGCACCCTGCGTCAGCGTCCGCCCGTCCGAGCGCAGCAGTTCGCGGATCGAATCGAGCCGTCGGGAAAACTCCGGATCGACGGCGCCATCGCGAAAATATTTCAGCCAGTCGAAATCGGCGCTACGCACGTCGTTTGCGGCCAGCCGGTCGCCCGGCTTGAATTTGCCGGATAAGAAACCCATTGCCAGCGGACCGCGGTTGATGGAGATGAGGTTCTCCCTTTCGATGAGCGTGATCATCTCGGGGACGGGTTCGAGCACGTTCATCGTGTGCTGGACGGAAACGAACCCCTCGCGATTGGCAAAGCGTGCCGCCCGTTCCGGCCAATCCGTGCTCCAGCCATAGGCCGCGATCTTGCCGTCAGCGCGCAGGGCCTCGAGCGTGTCGAAGACTTCATCGGCTTCGATGGGATCGAATTCGTTGAGATGGAATTGCAAGAGGTCGATCCGTTCGCGCTTCAGCCGCTTCAGCGACGTTTCCAGCGACGTGCGGATGAAGTCCGGCGAGGCGAAGGCGCCGGTTGCCTGTTTCGTTGCATGGTCCGTTGCAAAGCCGAATTTCGTCGCGACGATGATGTCGGGATGTCCGGCCAGCGCCTCTCCCAGCACTTCCTCCGAGTGGCCGGCACCGTAGTTCGACGCCGTATCGAAGAAGTAAATACCGAGATCGATCGCCCGGTGGATCGCCCGGATCGATTCCGCATCGTCCACATCGCCCCAGCCGAGCGGCACGTCGCCGGCATAAAACGGCCCGCCGATTGCCCAGCAGCCCATGCCGAGCCGCGGGATCGCGCGTCCGTCCCAGAGGGTGATGTCCGTTGATTTGATTTTTGTCAGCATGATGACCTCCGTATTTTCGGCGAAGCTATCAGCCGTCCTGCGACCGAGAAACGCAAAGGACCGGAGGATGTTTTTCAGAAACGAAAAACGACCTGCTGCGCCAGGACCCGTCACGCCATCCATCAATTTGGTTGATCGCAAGGTCATTTTATTTGGCTTTCTTGGAATCTGCATGAAGGGTAGCTTGGCGGCTCAATAGTCCGGAGCCCCTCATGTCCGTTGTTTCGCAATCCGCCACAGGCGTACACGCCGCCCGCCCGGGTCTTCCCTGGCTGATTATCGTCGCCGGGTCGCTTGTCGCCTTGCTCACCTTCGGGCCGCGCTCGGCCATGGGTTTTTTCCAGTTGCCGATGCTCGCCGACACCGGCTGGGACCGCACCACCTTCGGTCTTGCCATGGCGCTGCAGAACCTCTGCTGGGGCCTCAGTCAGCCGTTCTTCGGTGCCGTCGCCGACAAGTTCGGCACCTGGCGGGTGCTGGCCATCTCCGGGATTCTCTATGCCGCCGGACTGTTCCTGATGTCGTTCGGCGGTTCGCCCGCCACCTTGCACATCGGCGGCGGCGTGCTGGTGGGGCTGGCGGTCGGTGCGGGCTCTTTCGGCACGGTGCTGTCCGCCTTCGCCCGCAACGTCACTCCGCACCAGCGCTCCATGGCCTTCGGCATCGGAACGGCAGCGGGCTCGGCCGGCATGTTCCTGTTCGCGCCCTTGAGCCAGGGGCTGATCTCCGCCTATGGCTGGTCGGATAGTCTCGTTTATCTCGGCCTTATCATGCTGCTCGTGCCGCTGTTTGCCATTCCCTTGCGCGGCAATTCCTCGTCCGGCACCCAGAAGGAAACGCTCTACAAGCAATCGATCGGCGAGGCGCTGAAGGAGGCGCTCGGCCACAAGAGCTATCTGCTGCTCGTTTCGGGTTTCTTTGTCTGCGGCTATCAGGTGGCTTTCATCACCGCGCATTTCCCGGCCTATATCGGCGATATCGGCATCGATGCGCGCTATGCGGTGATCGCGCTGGCGCTGATCGGCTTCTTCAACATCATCGGTTCCCTATCGGCCGGCATCATCGGCCAGCACTATTCGAAACCCTATTTCCTGTCGCTGATCTATCTCGGCCGGTCGATCGTCGTCGCTCTCTTCCTGCTCCTGCCGCAGTCGCCGGCGTCCGTCATCATCTTCGCTGTCGTCATGGGCCTCCTGTGGCTGTCGACCGTGCCGCCGACCAATGGTCTCGTCGCCATCATGTTCGGCACGGGGCATCTCGGTCTGCTCGGCGGTATCGTCTTCCTGTCGCACCAGGTGGGCTCGTTCCTCGGCGTCTGGATGGGCGGTTATCTCTATGACCATTTCGGCTCCTACGATCCGGTCTGGTGGCTCGGCGTGGCGCTCGGCATCTTCGCCGCTGTCGTCCATTGGCCGATCGAGGAAAAGCCGGTTGCCCGCCCGGCGATCGCCTGACGGCCCGTAAATTCTCTCCCTCCCGCAGAAATAGCGGGAGGGCATTCTTGAAAACCGTCACAAAACTTTCTAAGTCTCGTCCACCGGCACTGCCGGTTTTGTTTTGATCCTGTTATGCTCAGTTTGAGCAAAACAGGTATTGCCGCCGGAGGGGCGGCGAGAGGAGCAGTCCGATGACGATCGCCCAAACCCAGGCGTCCTTGCAGAATTCCGGCGCATTTCAGACCGCCGCCGAGCGCTTCGGCATCCTCGAAAAGCCGGACCTGACCTTCACGCCCGAGATCGCCCGCGAAACCGCACATCTCTACGAGCGTGTGAAGCAGTTCATTCCCGCCTTCGAGTGGCCGGTCTATGCCCCCTATGTGCACGCCATCAACCGGCTGAAGAAGGAGCGCGGTGCCGTCATCCTCGCCCATAACTACCAGACGCCGGACATCTTCCACTGCGTCGCCGATATCGTCGGCGACTCGTTGCAGCTCGCGCGCGACGCCACCAAGGTCGATGCCGAGATCATCGTCCAGTGCGGCGTGCACTTCATGGCCGAGACCTCCAAGCTTCTCAATCCGGAAAAGACCGTGCTGATCCCGGACGCCAGGGCCGGTTGCTCGCTGTCGGAATCGATCACCGGCGCCGATGTTAGGCTCCTGAAGGAGCGCTATCCCGGCGTGCCGGTCGTCACCTACGTCAACACGTCGGCAGACGTGAAGGCCGAGACCGATATCTGCTGCACATCGTCCAACGTGCTGGCGGTCGTCGAAAGCCTCGAGAGCGACACGGTGCTCTGCATCCCAGATGAATATCTGGCAATGAACGTCGCCAAGCAGACGAAGAAGAAGATCCTCACCTGGAAAGGGCACTGCGAGGTGCACGAGCGCTTCACGGCGGCCGAACTGCTGGCCTACAAGGAGGCCGATCCGTCGATCGAGATCATCGGCCATCCCGAATGCCACCCGGACGTCATCGCCGTCTGCGACTTCGCCGGCTCCACCTCGGGCATGATCAACTACGTCAAGGACAAGCGTCCGGCCCGCGTGCTGCTCGTCACCGAATGCTCGATGGCGTCGAACATCCAGGCCGAGGTCAAGGGCGTCGATTTCATCAAGCCGTGCAACCTCTGTCCGCACATGAAGCGCATCACGCTGCCGAAGATCCTCGACAGCCTGCTCTTCATGACGGAGGAGGTGCTTGTCGATCCGGCGATCGCCGACCGCGCCCGCCTCGCCGTCGAGCGCATGGTGAATTTGAAGCAGTAGGGGGCCGGCCTAGCGCAGCTTCTTCTCCCCAGCGGGGAGAAGGTGGCCGAAGGCCGGATGAGGGGGCGGCATATGCCGGAAGTTTCCCCCTCATCGCCTAGCATGCGCTAGGCACTTCTCCCCGCTGGGGAGAAGAGGGATGGAGGAGATTTGAGAATGCTGACTGACCATTTCCGCCCGCAATCCTTCAACGGCATCGACGATATCGTCATTGTCGGCGGCGGCCTTGCCGGCCTCTTCTGCGCGCTGAAACTCAGCCCCCGTCCCGTCACCGTGCTCGCCGCCGCGCCGATCGGTCACGGCGCCTCGTCCGCCTGGGCGCAAGGGGGCATTGCCGCGGCCATGGGGCTCGGCGACACCATCGACAAGCACGTCGCCGATACGCTCACCGCCGGCGCCGGCATCGTCGACGAGAAGATGACGCGGCTGATGATCGCCGAAGGCCCGGCGCGCATCCACGATCTGCTCGGCTACGGCGTGCCGTTCGACCGCGATCTGGAAGGCAAGCTGCTTCTGTCGCGCGAGGCCGCCCACTCCGAGCGCCGCATCGTCCGCGTCAAGGGCGACATGGCCGGCAAGGCGATCATGGAGGCGTTGATTGCAGCGGTGCGCAACACGCCGTCGATCCGCGTGCTGGAGGGGTATGTCGTCGAGGAACTGGTGCGCCAGGGCCGCTTCATCTCCGGCGTCATCGCCCGCCCGGATGCCGGCCAGTCGAAGAAGCGCGTGTCGTTCCCGGCTCGCGCGGTCGTACTCTGCTCGGGCGGTGTCGGCCATCTCTTTTCCGTCACGACCAACCCGACCGAGGCCTGCGGCCAGGGTGTCGGCATGGCTGCCCGCTCTGGCGCGATCGTCGCCGATCCGGAATTCGTGCAGTTCCATCCGACCGCGATCAATATCGGCCGCGATCCGGCACCGCTCGCAACGGAAGCCCTGCGCGGCGACGGAGCGCATCTCATCAACTCCGCCGGCCGGCGCTTCATGCTCGACATCCATCCGGACGGTGAGCTTGCGCCGCGTGACATCGTTTCGCGCGGGGTCTTCGCTGAAGTGCAGGCCAGGCGCGGCGCCTTCCTCGATTGCACCAAGGCTGTGGGCGCGCATTTCCCCGAGGCCTTCCCGACGGTCTATGCTTCCTGCATGTCGGCCGGCATCGACCCGGTCACCCAGCCGATCCCGGTCGTACCCGCCGTCCATTATCACATGGGCGGCGTGCTCACCGACGCCGAGGGCCGCACCTCGATCGATGGGCTGTGGGCCGCGGGCGAGGTGACCTCGACGGGAGTCCACGGCGCCAACCGGCTGGCCTCCAACTCGTTGCTGGAGGCCGTTGTCTTCGCCGCCCGCATCGCGGAAAACATCAAGGGCATGCTGCCCGAGCCGAAGATCACCGACTGGGGCAACAATGCCGGCGAGAACGACGATCCGGTGACGCTGGAAGACAGCCCGCCGCTGACGGCGCTGCGTCATATCATGAGCGATCATGTCGGTGTCATCCGTGACCAGGACGGCCTGACCCGCGCCATCCGCGCCATCGCCAATCTCGAGCGGCAGAACACGAGGCTGCGCTTCAGCAACATCCTCACCACGGCCAAGCTGATGACGGTCGCAGCCCTCCAGCGCAGCGAAAGCCGTGGCGGCCATTATCGCTCCGATCACCCGGAACCGCGCCCGGAATGGAAACGCCGCACCTATCTGACCCTGGCTGAAGCCGACCGCATCGTCGCGGACGTGGCGGAGACGGAGGCGGCGTAGCGGAAGTCCTCTTCTCTCCGGCGGGGAGAAGGTGGCCCGTAAGGGCCGGATGAGGGGGGGACTGCGGCACAGCGGGCGCGCCTCTCATCGCCTCGCCTTCGCTCGGCACTTCTCCCCGTGGGGGAGAAGTGGAAAACCGGTAATGCCGATTAAACAGACAGCCAAACCGAAAGAACGATGCCATGCCCCTGACCGCCCTTCGCCCCGAACTGCCCGCCCTGATGGCCGAGGAGCATGTTCGCGCGGCCCTCTTGGAAGATCTCGGCCGCGCCGGCGATATCACCACCTATGCGACGATCGCGCCTGACAGGACCGCCACCGCGGAAATGAACGCCCGCGAAAACGGCGTCGTCGCCGGTATGGAGCTGGCCCGCGCGGCCTTCCGGCTCATCGATCCGGCAATCCGCTTCGAAGCATTGGTCGCGGATGGCGACCGGGTTCATCCCGGCGCCGTGCTTGCCCGCATCTCCGGCCCCGCGCGCGGGCTTTTGTCGGCCGAGCGCGTCGCCCTGAATTTCCTCATGCATCTCTGCGGTATCGCTACCTATACGTCGAAATTCGCCGCCGAGATCGCTGATACCCGCGCCAAGGTCTGCTGCACGCGCAAGACCATTCCCGGCCTGCGGGCGCTCGAGAAATATGCCGTCCGTCTCGGCGGCGGTTCCAACCATCGCTACGGTCTCGACGATGCGATCCTGATCAAGGACAATCACATCGCCGTTTCCGGCGGCGTCGCCAGCGCCGTCAACGCCGCCCGCGCCTATTGCGGCCATCTGGTCAAGATCGAGGTGGAAGTCGATGGCCTGGAGCAGATGCGCGAGGCCCTGACCGCCAGTCCGGATGTCATCCTGCTCGACAATATGGCGCCGGACCTGCTCGGCCAAGCCGTCGCCATCAACGCCGCCCATTGGCAGCTGTCGGCCGATGCCTATGCCAGCGATCCGCGCCGCACGAAGCTGGAAGCGTCCGGCAATGTCAATTTCCAGACCATCCGCGCCATCGCCGAAACCGGCGTCGATTACATCTCGACGTCGAAGATCACCATGGCGGCGCCGACGCTGGACATCGGGCTGGATGTGGTGATCGGCTGAGCGCGGCGGGCGGGCAGTTTCAGCAATTATTCGCTTTTTGCCGCCGCATCCATTCATCCGCGACGTCGCCCATCGTCTTTGCCCTGCCGTCCTTGATCCAGGCCATGAAGGGTCGATCAAAGGCGAAGTCCTCGCCGCACTGCGCCGTGAGGAAGCGCCGGACATTCTGGGTGTTGCGGTAGGTCGCCGTGACCGCGGTATCGCGATCGATCGGGCCGCCATGCCAGTCGAAGCCCTTCATCTCCGTATCCTACCGCTGCAGCACGAACGGGCAGACGAGGCGCGCGCCGATCGTCAGCGACTCGCCGCAGTCGTAGCGGCAGGTCTTGAACGGTCCATTCACATCCTCGCCGTTCAGATTGCAAAGGGTGATCTTCGGCTGGTGCGATTTGCCGTTGCCGTCGAAATAGTCAGGGATGTTCGGCTTGTCCTCGGGCGCTGTCAGAAGCGAGCCGGCGAGAAGGAGAGCAATGGTCTGCATCGGTCGCGCCTCTCTGTTCGGCAGCTTGTGCAATGTCCCGATGAGGGAACCTTTACCAGCACCAGACCGTTGGCGCAAACGGGCCGAGGTTCGAGAGGCGAGGTTTGAAAAGGACTGTTCGTGTCGGCAGATTTCTGGGTCTTCGTTCTCATCGGTTTTCTTGCGCAATTGGTCGACGGTGCGCTGGGCATGGCCTTTGGCCTTCTTTCAACGACAAGCCTGCTTGCCTTCGGCGTGCTGCCGGCAACGGCAAGCGCGATGACCCATATTACGGAAATCTTCACCACCGCGGCGTCCGGAGCTTCCCACATCTATCATCGCAACATCAATTGGCGGCTTGTCCTTCGCCTGGCACCGGCGGGCATGATCGGCGGAGCGTTGGGCGCCTATGGTGCCGCCAAGGTCGAAGGCAACATGCTCGAACCCTATGTCTCGGCCTATCTGGCGCTGGTCGGCTTCTACATCCTGTTCAAGGCGTTTCGGCCACTCTGGCTGCGTGAGGTCAAGGATTGGATCGTGCCTTTCGTCGGTTGCGGCGGCGGTGCACTGGATGCGGCCGGCGGCGGAGGCTGGGGGCCGATCGTCACGACCTCGCTGATCGGCCGCGGCCATGAGCCGAAGAGGGTCATAGGCTCCACCTGCCTCACGGAATTCGTCGTGACCCTGACGATCTCCGTGACGTTCATTCTGACGCAGGGCTGGTCGGATCTCGGCTCGGCGATCGGCCTCATCCTCGGCGGCATTCTTGCGGCGCCAGCCGGCGCACTCGTCGTCAAACGCCTGCCGGTGCGGCCGTTGATGATCGCCGTTGCCCTCGTCATCATCGTCACGTCGGCCATCAGGTTTTTCTAGGCGTCTCCATCGCGCTGGCGTGCGGCTATCAATGGCCGGCCTCAAAGAAACTTAAAGTCATAGTATAGAAACAAAACGAAATATGTCGAAAGAGTAGGAAATAGTGTTTAATTTTTCGACGGAAGTATGAGTGTCAACTGTATATTTTAATGATTAACAAATATTTTTGACGGAATTGCCGAACCGGTTTAACTCGGTTCCTGTCCCCCTTTTATATCGCGTATGGCGGATACACATTGTCTACCACGAGCGTTTCGAAAAGGAGAGCTGGATGTTAAGTGTCTCGACAGGCACAAGCGCGTATCAATACCAACAGATGTTTTCCAAACTGGACAAGGACGGCAACGGCACCGTCAGCCAGGATGAATTCAGCACGGGCAGGCCGAAGGATGTCACCGAAGCGCAGTCGGCCACCCTGTTCGGCACGCTGAACAGCAGCGGCACCGGCGCGCTGACCTACGAAGAATATGTCGCCGGCTCCGAGGACACCACCCAGACCACATCGGACAAGTGGTCCGGTGAAATGATGGCGATGATGCTGGATATCATGCAGCAGAGCCAGGGCACCGAACCGCCGGCGCCGCCGTCCTCCGCGGACATGTTTGCCGACATCGATGCCGATGGCGACGGTTCGGTAACGCAGGCCGAGTTCGTGGCCGCCCGTCCGGACGACGTCAGCGAGGAGGAGGCGACCGCCTTCTTTGCGAGCCTCGACACCGAAGGCACCGGATCGTTGACGGAAGAGCAGTTTTCGGCGGGCGTGGAAGCCCAGGGACCTGGCGGTCCGCCGCGCGGCATGATGCCGCCGCCGCCGGAAGACGGCACGACGACGGAAAGTGCCGACACCAGCACGGATAGTACCGTCGATACGACAGAGGCCATCCAGGATATTCTCGATCAACTGCTGTACGCCATCCAGGCATATCGGGAAAACAGTGCGGAGGTTGAGAGCGAAACCCTGCTCGCCGCCTGATCTTCCAGCTGCATTCAGCGTAAAACAAGGCCGGGTTCGGGAGGCTACGAACCCGGCTTTTCCCGTCTGCTGTTGTCAACGTCCGGGAAGACAAACGCTCATGCGGCATCCCTTCCTGTCATCCGGCCGGAACCGCAACGACATCCATGCGTTGGGGTTGATCGCGCGCGTTCGATCAACCGGAAGGATATCCAGATGAAGAACCTCATCTTGACGGTGGCGCTTGCCGCCTGTGTCGCAACACCCATCTTTGCACAGCCTTCGTCGCAGACGGCCGTCGCCAATTTCATCGGCAAGGATGGCAAGGAGACGGGCAGGGCGGCCTTGACCGCGGCCAAGAACGGCGTGTTCATCGAAGTCGAGGTGACCGACCTGCCGCCGGGCAAATGGGTGGGGTTCCATATCCATGAAACCGGCAGATGCGATGCCGCGCACGGCCACGAGTCGGCCGGCAACCATTTCAACCCCGGCAAGACCGAACACGGGTTCCTCGCTGCCAATGGCCCGCATGCCGGCGACATGCCGAACCAGTATGTCGGCAGCGACGGCGTCTTGCGTGCGCAGGTGTTCAACAGCATGGTCGTGCTCGACAATGCCGAAAACGGCATTCGCGGCCGGGCCCTGATGATCCATGCGCGATCCGACGACAACCGCAGCCAGCCGTCCGGCGATGCCGGCGAACGCCTGGCCTGCGCCGTGATCGAATAGCGCGCGGTCTGCCTGTCCCTCTGTGCGGGAAGCAAGGGATACTGAGTGCGATCAATCCGCGGCGCTATCGCCCGCCGACTTTCAATCCCGGGGCGGGGCGCTCATCGAGGATCTGGCGGCGGAACCGGAAGAGCGCCGCCGGCCTGCCGCCCGTGGCGGCGGTCGACATGCCGGTCGGCTCTACCAGCTCGGCCCCTTCGACCAGGCGGCGGAAGTTCTGCTTGTGCAGATGGCGGCCGGAAATGGCCTCGACCGTCGCCTGCAGGTCCGTCAGCGTGAATTCCGGCGGCATCAGCTCGAAGATCACCGGCCGGTATTTGATCTTGCCGCGCAGCCGTGCGACGGCGGTGGCGACGATGCGGCGGTGGTCATGGCGCATGGTGAGCCCGATCGGCGGCGTCGCGGTCGCGCCCGCCCGTCCGTCGATGACCGCCTCGCCGACGAGCCCGGCCTCGTAGAGCAGCTCGTAGCGCTCCAAGACGCGCTCCTCGTCCCAGGGAAAATCATCGAGGCCGAAGGCAAGCCGCATGCGCGTGCGCCGCTGCGGCAAACCCATGCGCTCGTCCTGATGCCCCGTTTTTTCCCAGAGCCGCAAGGCGGGAAGAATGACCTGGTCGATGAGCGCAGGCCGGCCCTGTCGCCAGTCCTCCCAGGGAAGGTAGCTATACCAGTCGCGCCAATGGGCGCCGGCATCCGCCAGCCGCGCATTGTTTTCGGCATCGGTGCGCGTCAGCGCCAGATAGCCGACCGACACCATATGCTTGCCGCTTTCGCCGGGAGAGCGATGTCGGCCGCGGTCGCCGAAGGTGTAGAGCTGTTCGATATAGCCGAGATCAAGCGCCGTCTGCTGCTCGACGCTGGCGCGCAGGCTGGTCTCGAAGGTCCGGTGCCGCGCGGGATCGAAGGGGCCGAAGGGCAGGCCGTCGCGGCTGTCCTCCTGTCCTTCGCTGACGGCGAGGATGCGCGGCGAGCGGCTGGTTACCGCGACGATCGCAGCGTTGAGGCCGATCTCGACGGTGATCGCCCTGTCGTCAACCGGCATGGGAGACGGGCTCCGGCCGTGGCGAAAAGACAAAGGGCGCGTTGCCGTCCGCCTCAGTGCCCCGGCCGATCGCCTTGATCGCCGCCACCAGCCGTCCGTTGCGTGATAACAGATGGTCGCCGATCTCGATCAGGCGGGTGTTCGGCGTGACATAGGCGGAGGCGGCGCGCAGGCGTCGTGCCAGTTCCATCTCGTCCTGATCGGGTTCCACCGCCAGCGCGGCGATGGCGGCGGCTGCCGGCGAACGGGAAACCCCCATCCAGCAATGGACAAGCAGCGGCGCCGCCCGATCCCACTGCCGCGCAAATGCGATGATCTGCACGACATGATCTTCCTGCGGCGCGATCAGCCCGTCATTGCCACCGAAACTGATGTCGTTCACGCCGAGCAGAAGGTGTCGATCCGCGTCGATCACCGCCGGGCGATGAAAGCTCTGGTCCTTGGCGAGCAGGCTGATCATTTCGCGGCAGCCGTGGCGAACGGCCATTTCGGCGATGCGCGAGAGGGGGGAGACGATGATCCGCGGCATCAGGACGCCACCCGCGCGTTGGTGCGCAGCACCTCGATGGCGTCGAACCGCTCTGCAAAGAGCTTCTGCGCCTCGATGGCCGGTAGCGGATCAATCAGGATCATCTCGCGGGTGATGCCGCGCGGCTGGCCGAAGAATTTTCGTGCTTCCACCAGCGAGAACCCGGCAAGCACGGTCGCCTCGAAATAGGCGGCGATCTGGTCGGCCTTCTTGATCTTCGCCTTGAGCTCTGCAGGCGTTGTCGCCGGAAGCCCGAAGCGGATGTGAATGGCGCCTTCCAGGCGCTTCTCCACGACCTTGTAGCCGCCGCCCACCACCGCCTTGAAGGGCGAGATCATGTCGCCGATCACATATTCCGGCGCATCGTGCAGAAGCGCCATCTGACATTCGTCCGGCGTGCCATTGTACTGCCGGCGAAAGATCTCCTCGACGACGAGGCTGTGCTGGGCGACGGAGAAGGCATGGTCGCCTTCCGTCTGGCCGTTCCAGCGGGCAACGCGAGCGAGCCCGTGGGCGATATCGGAGAGTTCGACATCGAGCGGTGACGGATCGAGCAGATCAAGCCGCCGTCCGGATAGCATGCGCTGCCAGGCTCGGGCAGACATCAGGCGCTCGCCTCGTCGGCTTCGGCCGGAAATTCGAGCCCCGTCCAGACGGGTAGCGCAAGTGTCACCGGCACATCGCCCGCCAGGATCGCTTCGCCCGAAGCCATGGCTTGCCCGGCCTTGTCGATACGCACGATCGCCAGGGCGGATGGCCCGATCACGGTGCCGAGCGCGCCGATGGGCCGGTCCTTCACCGTCAAAGGCGTGCCGGTTGCAGGCAGGGCGGCATCAGCCGTGACGACGACGATGCGCTTGCGAGCCGTGCCGCGATGCTGCATGCGCGATACGACCTCCTGCCCGACATAGCAGCCCTTCTTGAACGACAGCGCGCCGTTCTTGTCCATCAGCACATCATGCGGAAAGGCGTCCTGTAGCGCGTAATCGCTGCCGGCAACCGCAATGCCGCTCGCAACCCGCAGGCGCTCGTATTCATCGATGCCGGTTGCTCCCGTCTCTTCACCATAGACGCGATAAACGGTGTGGCCCGCCTCGGCGAAACGGGTGTCGCGATAACCGCCCGGTGTCTCCGTGAACTGGATGCTAACCGCGGCCGGCGAAGTGACCGAGAGCGTGATCGGAAGACGCAGCTTGTACATCGTCAGCCGCTTCAACAGGCCGTCTGCCTGGTCCGCGCCGGCTTCAAGCCGGATCGCTTCGCCGTCGCGCGTCACCAAAAAATCGAAAAGGATCTTGCCCTGCGGGGTCAGCAACGCGCCCGGCTTGGCTTCGCCTTCTTCCAGTTGCCCGAGATCGGTGGTGATCAGGGCCTGCAGGAACTCCTGCGCATCCTGTCCAGACACGGTGACGATGGCGCGATCGGGAAGGGCTGTCGGTTGCATGAGATTTGTCCTGTTCATCACATGAACAGGTAGGATTTCATGCGAGCCTGAGCAAGCGCTTTGCGTCGCCGGTCAGTCTCCGGCGACGAAAAATTTCCACTGGCCGTCGGGCGTGATGCCGACGCGATAGAAGTTGTAGTTGCCGCCCTCTTCCATCCCGACAAAATCGCCGGCGGTCACCAGCCGGAGGAGATCGACCTTTTCCGGCGCGGTGAGGGAGGAAAGAGATTTTTCGGTAAAGTAGGGCCAGACGTACATTTCCTCTGGCGTTCCCTTGTCGACCAGCACGAAGCCTGTCGACAGAACGTCGAGTAGGATCGCCAGAATTTCGATTCCGTCCGGATCACCGGACAGTCCCTTGAGAACCTCGACGGGATCGGTGCCGTTCTCGCCCACCTGTGTCTGCGTCGGCCCCTTGCCGAGCAGCGGCCGCAGCCGTTCGATATCGCCGGAAGCGGCGGCCTCGACGATCAGTTCGCGCATGCGGGCGACTGCCTGCGGGATTTTCGACACATCCGACAGCACTTCGACGGGAGCTGCCGGCACAGGATCTTCGGCCGAATCGTCCTTCACGTCGTCAGCCGGCTTGTTCACGAGCGGATCGGGCATCGGAATCTGCATCGGTCCCACATCGTCCGGCTCCTCCACGTCGGGAGCGTCCTTGTCGTCCTCTTTTGCCTCGCCCGGAATCTGTTTGAGTTCGCTGAGCGCGAATGCCGTGTGGTGAGGAAGGAAAGAGGAAACGACGAGGCCGGCGAACAATAACGCAGAAAATCGAACCGCACCTGGTCGGTTTGCTGACATCTGGCGTTTCATGACTGCCTCGAAACTACTGCAGGATGCGTTCCGGTGAGAATTCTCCGGCCAGCATGCGCTCGCGCAGCGAGTTCAGCATGGCTTCGGCCCCGTCTTCGCCGTGCAGGCGGATCGTCTCGCGCATGGCAAGGGCAATGGCAGCATCGGCGATGATCTCAGGCTCGATGCCGTCGGCCATGCCATCTGCCCAGGCTTCATTCTGGTGTTCCAAGGCTGCCTGCATCTTCTCATGAACGATCATGTCGTCGATGTCATTCAGACTGGGTTCCATCATTCGTTCCATGCCGTTCCACGCTTTTTACTTGGCACCTGACTTGAGGTGGCGTCACTTCTTACCACTCTCTTAACAACCTTAGCAGCCTTTTCCCAAAACGACACGGGCTCCTGAAAAAAGAGGTTAATTTCCCGTTAATTTCCAAAGCGGGCGGTTATTTCTGAAGCAAGTGTTGCTCCTTCGGCACGGTATCGCTCGTCGGCAACCACCGCGGCGGCCGTGCAGGCCGTGTAAACGGAGGCAAAAGTCCGGTAGCCGCGGTTGAATGCGGCGGTCATGCGAGCCCGTCGCTGCGCCTCGTTTCCTGCCTCCTTGTCGAGCAGGTCCTGCATCGATTGCCGCCAGCTGTCTGCCGCCTCATCCTTGCAGAGCGTCCGCAAATAATGAACGGAACCAAGGATTTCCGAAAGCCGCAACAGCCGCGCGTCATAGGGGGCGGGCTTCTCAGCGGTCACCGTCGGGGTGCCGACTGCCGGCGTTTCCTGCGCCTGGGCGCCGAGCGGTGGAGCAACAAGCGCCAGCAAAAGAGACGAGCGAATGGCCAAAAAGCGGATCATGATCCCTTCAAGCCCCGAATCGCCGCCTGAAGCAAGTTGATTCTCGATGGGGGATCATCGCTGCCGGCACGCCTCGAGTTTTTCCACGCATTCGCGAACGCTGTCGGGGATCGGCAACGCGAAAATTTCGGTCGCCGTATACCAGCCGATGCCGGCCGCATCGTCGCCGGCGACGGCATCAAGGTCCGGATCGGCGTCCACGGTGAAGACCGACAGGAAAAAATGTCGCGCTCCCGCCCCATCCGATTCGCGCGGAGGCAGGTCATAGGTTTCGAAGAGGTGTGGATTGCGCGGAAGAATACCGGTTTCCTCGTGAAACTCGCGCACTGCCGTCTCCGCCGGCGTCTCCCCCGCCTCAGCCCGCCCGCCGGGAAAGGCATACATATCCGCAGACGGCGGATTGGCTCGTCGCACCAGCAGATAGCGGCCGTCGCGCTCGAGAATGGCGGAGGACGCGAGTTGGGGAGCGGGACGGGCCATGTGGTCTTTCATCGGCGTTCTACCTATATTCTTGTGCGTCAACGAAATACAATGGATCGCAGCGAAGCGGGAACCAAAACGTGGCAGTTCGGAAATTGGACCGGGATAGCTTATCCTTTTTTGCCAAAAAATATGTCTGGCGGAAGTCCGAGGAGGAAGCCGCCGAGCAACCGGAGCGCGTCATCGCCCAGGTGATGAACATCGGCGACTTTGACGACGTTCAGGCTTTGGAGATGCTTGCGGGCACCGAACTGCTCAAAAAGATCCTGAACGAAGCCGAGATCGGGCAATTCTCACCGCGCTCCTGGTCCTATTGGCATTATCGTCTCGATCTGGCTGCGGTTGATGAGGTTCCCGCGATGCCCGCACGGAGACTGGACTAATCCATGTGCGGACGATTTGCGCTGACGGCGACACCGGAAGAAGTGGCGGAATTTCTCGGTCTCCTGGAAACGGAGGGCTTTCCGGCACGGTTCAACATCGCGCCGACCCAACCCATTCTCGTCGTCATTGCCGGTGATCGCCAGCAGCCGGGCAGCAACCTGCCGGAGCGCAAGGCGCTGCTCGTGCGCTGGGGCTTCACCCCTTCCTGGGTGAAGGATCCGCGCGATTTTCCGCTGCTGATCAATGCACGTGCCGAAACCGCGATCGGCAAGGCCTCGTTCAAGGCGGCGATGCGCCACCGGCGCATCCTCATTCCAGCATCCGGTTTCTACGAATGGCATCGCCCGCCCAAGGAGAGCGGCGAGCCCTCGCAGGCCTACTGGATACGCCCGAAAAACGGCGGCATCGTCGCTTTCGTCGGTCTCATGGAGACCTGGTCCTCGGCAGATGGCTCCGAGGTCGATACCGGTGCCATCCTCACTACGCGCGCCAATGTCCGGATCGCGGATATCCACGATCGCATGCCCGTCGTCATCAAACCCGAGGATTTTGCCCGCTGGCTCGACTGCAAGACGCAGGAACCGCGCGATATCGCCGACCTCATGGCGCCGGCCAGCGATGACTATTTCGAAGCCATCGCCGTATCCGACAAAGTGAACAAGGTGGCAAATACCGGCGCCGATCTCCAGGCCCCGGTGAGTGTCGCTGCAAGGCCCGCCGCAAAGCCCAAGGAGCCTCCGGCAGACCGTCAGCTGTCGCTTTTTTGAGGGATCAGGCGAATTGTTTCGGCAGGGCAGGTTTCTTGACCGGCTTTGGCTTGACCTGCAAAGCGGCGGCAAGGACGGCCTTCAGGCCGAGCGGACGGTATTGGGCGACAAGATTGGCCGCCTCTCGCGGACTGTTCTTGTCGGTCTTTTTACCAGGCATTTCAAACTCTCCTTTTGGTGCTTTCCCTAGCTGGAAACGCTTCGTTCCGGTGTGGTGTCCCCCAAAACGGCGTTCCTTATTGTGCCCCAGGAAACAGGCAGCAATGTGCAAGTGCCTGAAAGCCTTGATTCCCCGGGTGTGCGGCGTCTCCAGATAAGCCCAAACATGACAAAACAATGGCGAATTCTCCGACATCCCAACATATGACGATTGGGCAGCGGCTGACCTCTTGACCGGGCGCACGCGAAGCGCGATAACGCTGCCCATGAAAACGGTTATCTGCATCATCTGCCGGATTATTATTCGCTAGCCTCGACGCTGGCCTGGCCGTTTTCGTCTCCCAAACATCAAGATGACAACGCGAAGGTTCAGCCGGGCGATTGCGTGTATGTGAAGTGATGCGGAAGGGGAGATTGGGAATGGGCGGACAGCCGACATTAAAACTGTACAACACGCTGACACGGGAGAAGGCGGCTTTCGCGCCGATCGACCCGACGAATGTCCGCATGTATGTCTGCGGCCCGACCGTTTACGACTACGCCCACATCGGCAACGCCCGCCCGGCCATCGTCTTCGACGTGCTGTTCCGGCTGCTGCGCCACGTCTATGGCGAAAACCACGTCACCTATGCCCGCAACATCACCGACGTCGATGACAAGATCAACGCGCGGGCGCTGCGCGACCATCCTGGCCTGCCACTGAACGAGGCCATTCGCCTCGTCACCGAAAAGACCGAGACCCAGTATCTGGAGGACGCCACGGCGCTCGGCTGCCTTGATCCGACCGTGCAGCCGCGCGCCACCGACAATATCGGTGAGATGATCGACATCATCGAAAAGCTGGTCGCCAAGGGGCATGCCTATGCGGCGGAGGGCGAGGTGCTGTTCGATACCCGCTCGATGGCCGATTACGGCCGGCTCTCCAACCGCAATCTCGAGGACCAGCAGGCCGGCGCCCGTGTCGCGGTCGAAGCGCACAAGAAGAATCCCGGCGATTTCGTCCTGTGGAAGCTGTCGTCAGAAAGCGAACCTGGCTGGGACAGCCCCTGGGGCCGTGGCCGTCCGGGCTGGCATATCGAATGCTCGGCGATGAGCCAGCGTTATCTCGGCGAGGTCTTCGACATTCACGGCGGCGGGCTGGACCTGATCTTCCCGCATCATGAAAACGAGATCGCCCAGTCGCGCTGCGCCCACGGCACGGATGTGATGGCCAATGTCTGGATGCACAACGGCTTCCTGCAGGTCGAAGGCCGCAAGATGTCGAAGTCCGAAGGCAATTTCGTCACCATCTACGAATTGCTGCACACGGAAAAATTCGGCGGCCGCAAGTGGCCGGGCGAGGTCCTGCGTCTGGCGATGCTGATGACCCACTACCGCGAGCCGATCGATTTTTCGATCAAGAGGCTGGAGGAGGCGGAACGGCTGCTGGCCAAATGGCCGGTGGTCAAGGAAAGCGGCGCAGCACCCGACGCGACGGTGGTCAATGCGCTCGCCGACGATCTCAATACGGTCGCAGCGGTGCAGGCCCTGCACGCTCTCGCCCAGGCCGCCAATGCCGAGCCGGCTCTGCTTGCGGCTTTTGCCGCGAGCGCGGCTCTGCTCGGCGTTCAGCCGAAGGAAACAGAGGTCGACGAAGCCCTGGCCTCGGCAGTTGACGCTCTGGTGGCGATGCGGCTGGAAATGCTGAAGGCCAAGAACTTCGCCGAAGCCGACAAGATCCGCGAGGATCTCGCAGCCAAGGGTATCCAGCTCAAGGACGGCAAGGATGCGGCGACCGGCGAGCGGGTGACGACCTGGGAGGTCAAACGGTGACGATCGCCACCCCCCTCTGTCACTTCGTGACATCTCCCCCACAAGGGGGGAGATCGGGGACTCGTGGGGATCGCTTAGCCAAACACTTTTCTTCGCGGGTGATGGCAGCAAACTGGATTGATTTGCCTGATCCAGATGCCCAGGATGTTGGAATTTCTGGTGGGCAGGGCGCTCGCCGCATCCAATCTCCCCCCTTGTGGGGGAGATGTCACGAAGTGACAGAGGGGGGTATCGTGCTGCATACTGCCGAGCCACCGATCGAGGGCGAAAGCGCCAGCAGTCGACCGCGTCGGAAGGATCACCATGACTGACCTCGTCCACACCGGCGGCTGCCAATGCGGCGCCGTCCGTTTCCGTGTCGAAGGCACCCTCGGTGACGCCTCGGTCTGCCATTGCCGCATGTGCCAGAAGGCGGCCGGGAATTTCTATCTGCCGCTGGTCTCCGTGCGCGGGACCAAGCTCACCTGGACACGCGGCGCGCCGAAGCGTTTTCAGTCGTCGAATGCGGTGTTCCGCGGCTTCTGCAGCGATTGCGGCACGCCGCTGACCTATGAGGCGCCGGACGGCATGGCGCTGGCGATCGCGGCCTTCGACAAGCCGGAAGGCATCGTCCCGAAAATCCAGTGGGGCACCGAGGCGAAGCTGCCCTATGTCGACCATATTCCGAGCCTGCCGGGCGAGGAGACGATGGCCGATCAGGATGCGGCGTCCTTTCTTGCGACGCTCGTGTCTTGCCAGCATCCGGACCACGATACGGCCGAGTGGCCACCAAAGGAGCGCGAATGAGCATTTCCCGCATCTATACGGGCGGCTGCCAGTGCGGCGCGGTGCGCTATCGGGCGGAAGGCACGCTCAGTGATCCGCATCTGTGTCATTGCCGCATGTGCCAGAAGGCGGCAGGCAACTATTTCATGCCGCTTGCCAATGCGCCGCTCGCGTCGTTCCGCCTCACGCGGGGGGAGCCGAGCTGGTTTCACTCCTCGGAATTTGCCCGGCGCGGATTTTGCGCCGCCTGCGGCACGCCGCTGTTCTATGACATGCCGGGGGCGGATTTCATCAATATCGTGCTCGGTTCGCTCGACGATCCCTATGATGTGCGGCCGTTGACGCAGTCCGGCATGGAATCGCGCGTCCCCTGGTTTTCACATCTGCCGGGGCTGCCGGGCGGAGAAACCGATGCCGGCAACAAGGCCGGTGCCGAACGGCATCTGGCGATCCTTGAATCGAACCGCCAGCATCCCGATTTCGACACTGAACACTGGCCACCGGAGGAATAGACATGACCGAGACCATTCGAACCGGAGGCTGCCAGTGTGGCGCCGTGCGTTTCCGCCTGAAGGGAAAGCTCGGCCGTCCGTCGATCTGCCATTGCCGCATGTGCCAGAAGGCCTTTGGCGGCTTTTTCGGCCCGCTTGTCACCGCGCCGGACGGCGGCGTCGAGTGGACGCGCAACGAGCCGAATTATTTCCAGTCGTCGGTGAACATCAGCCGCGGTTTTTGCGCATCCTGCGGCACGCCGCTGACCTATCGCCATCCCGGTGGTCTCGAAATCGCCATCGGCGCCTTCGACGACCGCGCAGACCTCGCGCCGCAGATCCAGGTCAACTACGCCTCCCGGCTGCCCTGGGTGACGACGATCTTCGACCAGCCGGTCCATGAGGATCCGGATTACTATTCAAAGCAGGAACAGCTCATCTCCTTCCAGCATCCCGATCACGATACGGCCGAATGGCCCACCCACGGTTTGAATCTATGACATCAGAACTGCGCACGCTCTATCCGGAAATCGAACCTTACGCGTCCGGCCATCTCGATGTCGGCGATGGTCACGTCGTCTATTGGGAGAAGGCCGGGACGCCCGGCGCCAAGCCCGCCGTCTTCCTGCATGGCGGCCCCGGCGGCACGATCTCGCCAAGCCACCGCCGCCTGTTCGACCCTGCGCTTTACGACGTGACCCTGTTCGACCAGCGCGGCTGCGGTAAGTCGACCCCGCATGCCGAACTTGCGGCCAACACCACCTGGCATCTGGTTGCCGATATCGAGCGGCTGCGCGAATTGGCCGGGGTCGACAAATGGCTGGTCTTCGGCGGCTCCTGGGGATCGACGCTGGCGCTCGCCTATGCACAAAAGCATCCGGAACGGGTGTCGGAACTCGTCGTGCGCGGCATCTATACGCTGACGAGGGCGGAACTCGACTGGTACTATCAGTTCGGCGTCTCGGAAATGTTTCCGGACAAGTGGGAGCGCTTCATCGCGCCGATCCCGGAAGATGAACGCCACGAAATGATGCTTGCCTATCACCGGCGCCTGACCAGCGACGACCGGGCGACCCGTCTCGCCGCCGCCAAGGCCTGGAGCATCTGGGAAGGCGAGACGATCACGCTGCTGCCGGAGCCGGCAACCAGCGACAAGTTCGAGGACGACGAGTTCGCCTACGCCTTCGCCCGCATCGAAAACCACTTCTTCGTCAATGCCGGCTGGCTGGAAGAGGGGCAGCTTCTGCGCGACGCCCACAAGCTGCAGGGCATTCCGGGCGTCATCGTCCACGGCCGCTACGACATGCCGTGCCCGGCGAAATACGCTTGGGCGCTGCACAAGGCCTGGAGCGAAGCGGAGTTTCATCTGATCGAAGGCGCAGGCCACGCCTATTCCGAGCCCGGCATTCTCGACAGGCTAATCCGGGCGACGGACCGGTTTGCGGGGAAGGTGTGACATGACGATCTTTGTTCGGCAAACCGCCCACTGCCTCTTCTCCCCAGCGGGGAGAAGGTGGCGCG
>UCMT01000013.1 GCA_900473795.1 Hyphomicrobiales bacterium
GCAGCTTTCAGCGCCCCGTCCCTGAAGCCCAAAACACGGCGAGCGATCGCGCGTGGACGATGGCGCATGTCCGCACGCGGCTGGCCGTCAAACCGCGCCGGGCGGCCGGTGATCGTTGATTTCGATCCAGTACCCGTCGGGATCCTGCACATAAACTTGGGCGAAGCCGTTGCGGTGCAGGCCGATGCGGCCGGGATTGCCCGGCCAGTCGGTAAAGGGAATGCCGAGCGCGCCGATGTGGGCGACGAAGACGTCGAAATCGGCCGTGGAGATGGCGACATGCGTCTCCTTCGTCACGTGCGTGGCGCCGAAATCGCCGGCGATGAGATGGATCGCATCACCACCACCGATTTCCAGCCAGGCGACATTGGCGCTGCCTTCGCGCGCGATCGGCGAAAAGCCCATGACGTCCCGGTAGAACGCGACGCTGCGCTCGAGGTCGCTAACCAGCAGGGCAACATGGTCGAGGCTGAAACGATGGCGCATGACGAATCCTCCGGCAACACCGACTATCATGCCGGGCCGCCGCGCGGAAGGCCACCCTCGCCGCGCGGACGCCGGAGGCCGGCTCAAGGCCGTGCCCCTCACCTGCAATTTCTAACACTTAGCTGCGCTAAGGTGTTGAAATTGCTTCCTCTCCCACAGGGGGAGAGGTAATTCGCGGCAACCCTCTCGCCAAAAACGGGGAGGATGTTACCCGGGAACAGCGCGGCACGCCCTACCTCTCCCCCGGTGGGAGAGGACACAAAATCAACATCTTAGCCAAAGGCTAAGTGTTGGATTTTGTTGCTGAGGGGATCTTCGCGATCGCCGCTACACCCGCAACATCCCCGCCCCCAAAACCTCCGCTACACTGACGAGCCAATATTGTGTGGAAAGGATGGTATGCGAGTGGAAAACCGTTCCGGGGCAAAACTGCCGAACGCGGCTTGGGAGGTGTCACCTTCTATACGACGCCAAAGCGCCCGCCCTCACCGCCCGGCGAACGGGTCGGCCAATGCCGCTTCCGGGCGGCTGATCGGGTATTTGGTGGCGGAAATGCTCGCCGCCAGCTTCTGCGGCCCTTCGCGCTTCAAGAGCGTGCGGAAACTCGGATGCATGCCGCCATCGACATAAGCGCTCATCGACGTGCTCGCGGGAAGGGCTTGCGTCATTGCCGCGTCGACCTTGCGCTCCTCCGCCTCGATCTTCGCCATCGCCTGCGGCTCGAGCTGGTTGACGACGGCCGGGCAGGCAGCGAGCGGATCGGCGGGCTCGCCGCCCTCGAATTCCTTGTTGAAGACGTAGCGGCTTTCGCAGACGGACACCTTCGGCTGCCGGTGCGTCACCTCGAAGGCGTCGTAGCCCTCTTTCAGCGTCCGCCAGAAGGACATGTTCTGATCGTCGCGGTGCTCGATCATGTTCTTCGCCGTCATGCGGAAGGGAAAGGCCTGGACCTGGAAATTCTCCTGCCCGCCCGAAAGCGCCTTCTGCACGATCGCGTAGATTTCGCCGACGCCCTGGTCGGTCATGGCGTAGCAGCCGGAGGACGAGCAGGCGCCATGCACCATCAGCGCCTCGCCGGTATGGCCGAGCGCCGCTTCGAGCCGGTTCGGATAGCCGAGATTGAAGGAGACGTAATATTGCGACTTGGGATTAAGCTGGCCCGCCGAGACCTGATAGAAGCCTTCCGGCGCCTGCCGGTCGCCGATCTTCGTCTTCGGGCCGAGCTTTCCCGACCAGCGGCACATCGGATAGGTCTTGAACAGCGCATAGGTGCCGGACTTGTCGACCTTCCAGACTTCGAGCTCGCTTTCCTGCTTGAAGATGCGGATCAGCACCGGGCTTTCCGGCTTCATGCCCTTCTTCGACATCTCGGCGATCATCTTGCCGGAGAGCTTCGGCGGCGCCTCGGAGAGATCGTCCAGCCCCATGCAGCCGGAAAGCGCCACGCCGAGGAGAAGGGCAGCGATCGTCCGGGTGAGAACGCGGCGGGCGGTGCGCATCACGGCGCCGGAGAGGGAAATCGAAGGAAGCATGAAAGCGTCTATTACCGGAAAACGTGCCAAAGTTGTGTCGAAAGGTCCAAATCAGGGCGCCGTCCGCCCCAACTGCGGACAGAATCCGACGGAGCGGTTAGCGTTCCGTTAATCAGGAACAAGCTTGTTCCAGCGGAAGCATCCATCGTCATTGCCAGACGACGATCCGCGCCTTGGAGGGCACCCGTTGGTAGAGATCGATGATGTCCTGGTTCAGAAGCCGCACGCAGCCGGACGAAACCGCCTTGCCGATCGACTGCCATTCCGGATTGCCATGCAGCCGGTAGAGCGTGTCCCCGCCGTTCTGGAAGATGTAGAGCGCCCGCGCGCCGAGCGGATTGTCGAGCCCCGGCGGCATGCCGCCGTTCTCGATCGAATATTTCGCAAGGCTCGGCTGGCGGGCGACCATCTCGTTCGGCGGCTTCCAGTGCGGCCAGGCCTGGCGCCAGTGGATCACGCCGTCGCCCTGCCAGGCAAAGCCTTCGCGGCCGATGCCGACGCCGTAGCGCATCGCCGTGCCGCCCGGCTCGCAGACGTAAAGGAGCCGCGACGGCGTGTCGACGACCACGGTGCCGGGCGCCTCGCCCGTCCGGTCGTAGACGCGCTGCCGGTAGAATTGCGGATCGATCTGTTGATAGGGCACCGCCGGGATCAGGTAGCCACCATCCTCCACCGGCCCGTACATCACCTGCAGCTCCGCCTCAGACGGTGGGCCGACCGGCCTCTGGACGATGCCCGGCGTCGGTGCCGGGCGTCCGCGCAAGGGACCGGTCGTGCAGCCGGCAAGCGCGCCAGCCGATGCCGCAAGCGCCGCGAGAAATCCGCGGCGGGAGAAACGATTGTCGATTGTCATGAGCCCCATCGATCGCATTGCAGTGACGCAGCCGGCCCCGGCCTGATGATGGTGCACGACATGTCGGCTCCTGCCGCCACATCGCCATCCCTCGGCCAGAATCGGGTCACCATTGTTATGCCGTTATTCGCGCCGGTTTCCAACGCTCTGAGACGGCGCTGCCAACACGATTTGCCGCCCGGTCACCACATCGTGATGGCCCGTGACGGCAGGCAGGACGCGCCCTCCGAACCATTGGTAAAATTCGTCTTAAATGCGAGCACCCGATTTCACGCGAATGAAATGGCGCTCGGATTAAAGCGAATGAATTGCCACACCCGAAGGAGCCCCTGTCACCGGGCAGATCGTCATGAGCCAGGTCATTACCATGTCAGCCACCACGGCGGCTTACGCGGCGCAGGCCGTGAAGCCGTCCGCGCGCATGACCGGCGATGGTCCGGCCGAGGAAGCGATCACCTTGCTGTCGGCACGGCCGAAGGACGATGCGGCCAAGACGCATGCCTCGGTCGCGGCCCTGCGCAGCCCGACATCGCTTTCGCTGATGCTGATGAGTTCCAACGGCCGCCTGCCGCAAGGCACGCGCGGCGACGTGGTTCGCCGCTACATGGAGTTCGGTCCCGACGAGCCGGAAGCCGACGAGAACGCCGGGGCCTCCGAAGAGTAGACCCTCCCTTGCGGGAGGAAAACGGCGGCGCAGTGTTCCGCGCCGCCTCATGTCCGGAAAACTCAGTTGTGCTTGTGCGCTCCGCCGGCGGCATTGCCGACGGCAAGCATGTAGTCGACCTTGCCGGCCTTTTCGAAGGTCAGCGTCACCGGCACGCTGTCGCCCTCGGCAAAGGGCTTTTTCACATCCATGAACATCAGATGCAGGCCGCCGCTCGCAAGCGCGACGGTTGCCCCGGCCGGAATGGCCATGCCCTCCTCCAGCTTGCGCATCTTCATCACGTCGTTCTGCATGGTCATCTCGTGCAGTTCGACGCGGCCCGCCGCCGGGCTTTCGACGGAGATCAGGGTATCGTCCTCGCTGCCGCCGTTCTTCACCGTAAAGCTGCCGCCGCCGACCTTGGCGCCTGGCAGCATCGCCTTGACGGCGCCGCCGGAAATCTCGAGCGATCCAGCCTTGACCGTCGCGCTGCCCATCCCCGCCATTGCCGCCATGTCGTGACCGTGACGACCTTCGGCCGTGGCCGGTGTCACGGTGACCGTCGGCGCCGGATGTCCCAGCGAATGGGCGTCCTGGCCTTTTGCCGGGATCTCGTCCCAGACCACCTTGTCCGTCGCACCGCAAAGCTGCGTCACCGGAAAGGCGATCTCAGTCTCCTTGTCGAAGCCGGAGATCGTCCCCTTGATGACGAAGGTATCGTAATAGTCGTCGGACAGGTTGCCGTTCTTCCAGCGGATTTCGAGCGGCCCGGACGTCACCGTCTTGCCGTGGTTGTCGTAGCCTTTCTGGTAGTCGCCCTTGATGATCTCGATCTCCCAGCCAGCCTTCGGCTGCGGCTTGGCAAAGACGAAGCCTTCCGGCAGTTTCACCTGCACTTCGGTCGTCGCCTTGCCATCGCAACCGTGCGGAATCTGCAGCACGGCCTTGAATCCGCTTTCCGAGGCAGCTTCGTCGGATTCGAAGGACGCATGCGCATGGGCGGCTGCGGCCCCGGCCAGCGAGAGGGTGAGCGCAAGAAGGGCTGTTCTGGTCTGTGTCATTGATTTGGTCTCCGCACCGGAGTTGCCAACCGCGGCAAGCCGGTCAATGCCGCATCGGGCGGCTGAAATGCTCTGAAACGTTCGAATGAACCGCTGAAGCGATAACGTCAGAGCGGCAGCGGAGGGGCGCGCGATGGCGGCAGGGTGCGCGGATGTTCGACGAAAACGGCAGGAAAATCCGCCTTGCTTTCGGCAAACGCGGCGACGCGAATGATGAGATAGCCGTCGCTCGGGGGTGTCGGCAAGGCAATTGATGCGGCGAGCCGGCAATAGTCGCAGAGCGGCACAAGGCCCTCGTGCGGGGAATTGTGATCGTCGACACCGTCCGATCCGAAGCAGATGTCGGCAATCGTGCCATCCGGCAGCAGATAGTTCGCTGCCATCTCGGGGGCAAGCTGTCGGGCGAAGGCCGGCTGATGCGCAAAAGACAGGAACATGAGGGCAAGTGCCGAAAGCACGCGCACCGTCATCTGCCACTGTCGTCCAGCTCTGGCCATCGTTTGTCCCCGTCTTGGCCGCTTGCGTTATCGTTTCGGTACGAAAAAAGCAAAGGCTACTTTGCCGCACCGAGGAGGCATGTTGAAACAGTTGCGGCAAAAATCTGTTCGAGCGCGACATTTTGCGCTTGCCAAGCAATCGGGATCGCCGTTATCTGAACCTGATCTTGTTGGGAGAATCCGGTTCATACCGGTGCCGAAGGAGCAACCGCCCCGGAAACTCTCAGGCTAAAGGACCAGCAAGGTGCCGAAAGGACTCTGGAGAGAAGCGTTTCCGCTCGCCGAAGGGATAACAATCTCAGGCAAAGGGACAGAGGGGGCTCGAGGATACGTCGCAGTCAATGCGCGTGGAGATGAGCCGGCGCGTTGCGCCAGACCTGGAGGCCGGATTTGGACGATCATTCCCCCCTGAAACGGACACCGTTGCATGCGCTGCACGTGTCGCTCGGCGCCCGCATGGTGCCCTTTGCCGGCTACGACATGCCGGTGCAATATCCGACCGGCGTGATGAAGGAACATCTCCACACCCGCGCCGCCGCCGGCCTGTTCGACGTTTCGCATATGGGCCAGATCATCCTGCGGCCGAAATCCGGAAAGATCGAGGACGCCGCACTTGCGCTTGAACAACTCGTGCCGGTCGATGTGCTCAGCCTTGGCGAGAACCGCCAGCGTTATGCGCTTTTCACCAACGACCAGGGCGGCATTCTCGACGACCTGATGATTGCCAATCGTGGCGACCATCTTTTCCTCGTCGTCAACGCCTCCTGCAAGGACGAGGATTTCGCCCATCTTCAAGAGCATCTCAGCGCGACCTGCGCTCTCACCTTACTCGATGACCGCGCGCTGATCGCGCTGCAAGGTCCCCGCGCTGAATGCGTTCTGGCTGAACTCTGGGCCGATGTCGCGACCATGCGCTTCATGGACGTGGCCGAAGCCGATCTTCACGACGTCCCCTGCGTCATCTCCCGCTCCGGCTATACCGGGGAGGATGGATTCGAGATCTCCATTCCCGCCGCCTCCGCCGAAGATGTGACCCGCCGGCTTCTCGAACATCCCGATGTCCTGCCGATCGGTCTCGGCGCCCGCGACTCGCTTCGTCTGGAAGCCGGGCTGTGTCTCTACGGAAACGACATCGATACCATGTCGACGCCGGTCGAGGCTGCGCTCGAATGGGCGATACAGAAGGCCCGCCGTGCCGGCGGCGCGCGTGAAGGCGGCTTTCCCGGTGCGGTCGTCGTTCTTCACGACTTTGCCCAAGGCGCCGGTCGCCGCCGCGTCGGCCTGAAGCCGGACGGGAAAGCCCCCGTGCGCGGCGGTGCGATGCTCTATGCCGATGCGCAGGGTCATGCCGAAGCCGGTGTCGTGACCTCCGGCGGCTTCGGCCCGAGTGTCGATCATCCGGTCGCCATGGGTTATGTCGCAGCCGCCTATATTGCAAACGGCACCCAACTTTTCGCGGAGGTGCGCGGCAAATACCTGCCCGTCACCGTCTGCGCCCTTCCCTTCATCATCCCGACCTACAAACGCTGATCTGGAGCAAAATCCGATGCTGAAATTTACCGACGAACACGAATGGCTGAAGATCGAGGGTGACGTGGCGACCGTCGGCATCACCGCACATGCCGCCGAACAACTGGGCGATCTCGTCTTCGTGGAGTTGCCGGAAGCCGGCACGAGCCTCGACAAGGGCGCGACCGCGGCCACGGTCGAATCCGTCAAGGCTGCCTCCGACGTCTATTGTCCGCTTGACGGCGAGATCGTCGAGAGCAACCAGGCGATCGTCGATGATCCGGCTCTGGTCAACAGCGATCCGCAGGGCGCCGGCTGGTTCTTCAAGCTGAAGCTTTCGGACCCGTCCGCCGCCAATGCGCTCTTGGACGAGGCCGCCTATAAGGAGCTGATCGCCTGATGAGCATGCCGAAAGACTTCACCTTCACCGATTACAAGCCCTATGACTTCGCCAACCGGCGCCATATCGGGCCTTCGCCCGATGAAATGGCGGCGATGCTCAAGGTCGTCGGCTATGACAGCCTCGACGCGCTGATCGATGACACGGTCCCGCCGTCGATCCGCCAGAAGACCCCGCTTGCCTGGGGCGCTGCGATGACCGAGCGTGAGGCGCTCGACAAGATGCGCGAGACGGCCAACCGCAACAAGAAGCTCGTGTCGCTGATCGGCCAGGGCTACTATGGCACGATCACGCCGCCGGTGATCCAGCGCAACATTCTCGAAAATCCGGCCTGGTACACAGCCTATACGCCTTACCAGCCAGAAATCAGCCAGGGCCGCTTGGAAGCGCTCTTGAACTACCAGACGATGGTCTGTGACCTGACCGGCCTCGACGTTGCCAACGCCTCGCTGCTCGACGAGGCAACTGCCGCTGCCGAAGCCATGGCGATGGCCGAGCGCGTGTCGAAATCCAAGGAAACCGCATTCTTCGTCGACGAAAACTGCCATCCGCAGACGATCGCGCTGATCAAGACGCGCGCCGAGCCGCTCGGCTGGACGGTCATCGTCGGCAATCCCCATACCGATCTGGAATCCGCAAGCGTGTTCGGCGCGATCTTCCAGTATCCCGGCACCTATGGCCATGTGAATGACTTTACCAGTCTGATCGCCCGTCTGCATCAGGCCGGCGCGATCGCGGTCGTCGCCGCCGATCCCCTCGCTTTGGCGCTCTTGAAATCACCCGGCGAAATGGGCGCAGACATTGCCATTGGCTGCACCCAGCGCTTCGGTGTTCCCGTCGGCTACGGTGGTCCGCATGCGGCCTACATGGCCGTCAAGGACGCCTATAAGCGCTCGATGCCGGGCCGTCTCGTCGGCGTATCGGTCGACAGCCGCGGCAACCGCGCATACCGCCTGTCGCTGCAGACGCGCGAACAGCATATCCGGCGCGAAAAGGCGACATCCAACATCTGCACGGCACAGGTCCTGCTGGCCGTCATGGCGTCGATGTACGCCGTCTTCCACGGCCCAAAGGGCATCAAGGCGATCGCCCAGAGTGTTCATCAGAAGACCGTTCGCCTTGCCATGGGACTCGAGAAGCTCGGCTATACCGTCGAGCCCGACGTGTTCTTCGACACGATCACCGTCGATGTCGGCAAGCTGCAGGGCATCATCCTGAAGACGGCCGTCGCCGAGGAGGTCAACCTGCGCCGGATCGGCACCACCAAGATCGGCATCAGCCTCGACGAACGGTCGCGGCCGGTGACGCTGGAGGCCGTCTGGCGGGCGTTCGGCGGCGATTTCAGCGTCGAGGATTTCGAACCCGGCTACCGTCTGCCGGAATCCTTGCTGCGCACCAGCGAATATCTGACCCATCCGATCTTCCACATGAACCGGGCGGAAAGCGAAATGACGCGCTATATCCGCCGGCTGTCGGACCGCGATCTGGCGCTCGATCGTTCGATGATCCCGCTCGGTTCCTGCACGATGAAGCTCAACGCAACGGCGGAGATGCTGCCGATCACCTGGCCGGAATTCTCCGAAATCCATCCCTTCGTCCCGGCCGACCAGGCCGAAGGCTATCGCCACATGATCACCGACCTGTCGCAGAAGCTTTGCGCGGTCACCGGTTATGACGCGATCTCCATGCAGCCGAATTCCGGTGCTCAAGGGGAATACGCCGGGCTGCTCACGATCCGCGCCTATCATCTTGCCAATGGTGACAGTCATCGCGATGTCTGCCTGATCCCGACCTCGGCGCACGGCACCAACCCTGCATCCGCACAGATGGCCGGCATGAAGGTGGTGGTCGTCAAGGTCAGCGACAACGGCGACATAGACATGGAGGATTTCCGAGCAAAAGCAGTTCAGTACGCGGAAAACCTCTCGTGCTGCATGATCACCTATCCGTCGACCCATGGCGTGTTCGAGGAGAACGTGCGCGAGGTCTGCGACATCGTCCACAAGCATGGCGGCCAGGTCTATCTCGACGGTGCCAACATGAACGCCATGGTCGGCCTTGCCCGTCCCGGCGATATCGGCTCCGACGTCAGCCACCTCAACCTGCACAAGACCTTCTGCATCCCGCATGGCGGCGGCGGCCCGGGCATGGGTCCGATCGGCGTCAAGGCGCACTTGGCGCCGTTCCTTCCGGGACATCCGGAAACGGATGGCGGCGAAGGTGCCGTTTCGGCAGCGCCGTTCGGCTCGGCGTCGATCCTGCCGATCTCCTGGAGCTACTGCCTGATGATGGGTGGCGAAGGGCTGACGCAGGCGACGAAGGTGGCGATCCTCAACGCCAACTATATCGCCGCACGGCTGAAGGGCGCCTACGGCGTGCTCTACAAGTCTGCTAGGGGCCGCGTCGCGCATGAATGCATCATCGACACGCGTCCGCTGGTCGACAGCGCCGGCGTCACTGTGGACGACGTCGCCAAGCGGCTGATCGACTGCGGCTTCCATGCCCCGACCATGAGCTGGCCGGTTGCCGGCACGCTGATGATTGAGCCGACGGAATCGGAAACCAAGGCCGAACTCGACCGCTTCTGCGATGCCATGCTGGCGATCCGCGCCGAATCTCAGGCGATCGAGGATGGGCGGATGGACCGGGTGAACAATCCGCTGAAGAACGCCCCCCACACGGTGGAAGACCTCGTCGGCGACTGGGACCGCCCCTATTCGCGTGAACAGGCCTGCTACCCGCCGGGTGCCTTCCGAGTCGACAAATACTGGTCGCCGGTCAACCGCGTCGACAATGTCTTCGGCGACCGCAACCTCGTGTGCACCTGCCCGCCGCTGGAGGCTTACGCCGAGGCGGCAGAGTAACGTAGGAAACCGAGGGGCGCGCCATGCGCCCCTTTTCCGTCCTGCGGTCGACGCGTGAACCTTGCCGCGCCGCCTTGTCTTCGGAACGATTACACAACGTGCGGCAGGGTCAGGACAAAGCGCGCGCCCTGGCTAAAAGAGGTGTCGAGCTCGATGGCGCCGTTATGGCTTTCGGCGATCCGCTTCGCCAATGCCAGCCCGATGCCAGTGCCGGGATAGATCGACTCATCCCGGTGAAGACGTTGCAACACGTCGAATATCTTCTTCGCAAACCGTGGATCGATACCGATGCCGTTGTCCTGGAAATAGACCCGGACGCAATCGTCAATCGTTTCGCTGTAGATCCTGATGAACGGCTTGATCCCGTCGCGGCGATACTTGACCGCATTGCCGATCAGGTTCTGGCAAAGGCGCTTCAGCAGTTCCGGATCGCCCTTGACCTGCGGCAGGACGTCGAACTCGAACCTTGCGTCTGCCTCCCGAATGAACGTGTCGAGATTGAGGATGGCGTCGGCAACAACGTCCGACACGGAAACCGTCTGCCAGTTCGTGATCTGGTCGGCGATCTGGGCGTAATCGAGGAGGCTGTCGATCAGTTGATCCATCCGCCGGGCACTCTGGCGCAGGTGGTGGGCATAGACCGGCAGATCTTCGAAATTGCCGCTCGCGACATCTTCGCTGATCATCTCCGAAAACATCGATATGTGGCGCAGCGGCGCCTTCAGGTCGTGTGAAACCGTGCCGGTGAACTGGTTGAGGGCTTCGTTCTTGCGCTTCAGCTCGGCACTTTGCTGGGCGATCCGCACCTGCTGTCGCTTCAACTCGGTGATGTCGCGCCCGGCCGTGATGTATTCGACAAGGTTGTCGCCGTCGAACACCGCCATGTTGGACCAGAAGATCCAGAAGTCACTGCCATCGGCCAATTGCCGGCGCTGTTCGCGCGCGAAGATCGGATCCTCCGGCGAGAGGTTCCTCAGAAGGCGGACCAGACGCTCGCGGTCGCGCTCCGGGACGAAATCCAGAAACGGCTTTCCGGCAAGCTCGCTCGCCGGTTTGCCGACGAATTCGGCATAGGTCTCGTTGACGAAGGTGCACGTCAGATCCGGAGAAATCCGACAGATGAAATCCGGTATGTTCTGGACCAGCGTGTAATATTCCAGCCGCTGCCGGTCGAGCGCCAGTTCCGCCTCCTTCAAAGCCGTGACATCGATGCGCAGGACGACGGTATTGCCGTCGCCGGCCTTCAGGTTTTCCGCCTGCATCCAGCGCCCGTTGCCGTAGGGAAAGACATGCGGCTTGCCGCTCGGTTGGCGAAAATCCTGCAGTCGGCTTTCGATCCAAGCCGAGGCCTCCGGCGAGCCGATCGGCATGGACGGATAGTTGCCGGCTTCGTGGACGGCAACAAGGATTTCCTCCGCTGTCATGCCTGTCTGGAGATCATCACCGGCCGTACCCAGGATGCGGCGATAGGCTTCATTGAAGGCGATCAGTTTTTCCTGCCTGTCGAAAATCGCAAAGCCTTCCGGTATCGCCTGCAGGCCGGCGTCGAACATCTCGGCGGTCCTCTTTCGCGCGCTGTCGAGCTCGAGAAGAACCGAAATGTCGTGCACGACCCCGATGAAGCCCTGCGCCCTGCCATCCTCGCCGGAGAATGCGGTAACGCGAAGACGGCCGGAAAACACCGATCCGTCCTTGCGGCGGTATTGGTGGACGTACTCGGCCTCGCCGGGGCGTTCGCACGCGTCCCGGCTGAGACACGCCTCGTAGTCTTCATCCGTGGCATAAAGTATCCGCGCGGGGCAGTTGGCGATTTCATCCGGTGTATAACCGAATTGCTTCGTGATCGCGGGATTTGCCGAAAGGATGATCCAGTCGGAATCAATGATGACAACTGGATCGGGAAAGCTGCCGTAGAGGGCCTGGACGAAATGTTTCTGCGCAATCGGCATCGCGTTACTCAATCCAGGCCCGGCCGCGTTTGTCAGACCTGCATAAAAACAGAAAAAGAGACTGGCGGAAACCAGTCTCTTTCCGAATTCTCATGCAAATATCGGCCCTTGCGCCGAAACGCTTAGCCGGCCCGCACGACCGCGTCGCCCTTGGCCGCGAGCGCAGCAAGGTCCGCCGGCTTCAGTTCGACCGATTCGCCGCAGCCGCAGGCGGAGGTCTGGTTCGGATTGTTGAAGGTGAAGCCCGAGCGCAGCGTCGTCACTTCAAAGTCCATGCGGGTGCCGAGCAGGTAAAGGACGGCTTCCGGCGCGACCCAGACCTTGGCGCCCTGATGCTCGACGAAATCGTCCTTGGGGTTGGCTGCAGTCACCAGGTCGATGGCATATTCCATGCCGGCGCAACCGCCCTTCTTGATCGACACACGAATGCCCTCGGCGCCGCCACCGGCATTCTCGACGATCGCCTTGACGCGGCCGGCGGCCGCATCGCTCAAACTCATGACTGCAAAGCCCATCGGCCATTCTCCTTAGCGCAACCAGGTTCAAGGCCTGATGCTTTCCGAGTCCTGAATGTAATGTGCGGCGGTTAAGGGATCAATACGCCTTGCGCCGATCAGTACCAGCCGACGGCCACCTGCGCCTCTTCCGACATGCGGTCCGGCGTCCATGGTGGATCGAAGGTCATGGTCACCTCGACGCCGGACACGCCTTCGACGGCACCGACCGCATTCTCCACCCAACCCGGCATCTCTCCGGCCACCGGGCAGCCGGGCGCCGTCAGCGTCATGGCGATCTTGACCATCCGGTCGTCTTCGATATCGATCTTGTAGATCAGCCCGAGCTCGAAGATGTCGGCCGGAATTTCCGGGTCATAGACCGTCTTCAAGGCCGAGATGACGTCGTCGCTGAGACGTGCCAGTTCGTCTGCGGGGATTGCGGAATGAACGATCCCTTCGCGGACATCGATCTTGTCTTCGGTCGTATCAAGGCTCATCAGACTATTCCTTACGCAAAGAACTTGCGGGCATGATCCAGCGCATCGACGAGCGCATCCACTTCGGCGCGCGTATTGTAGAGACCGAAGGATGCACGGCATGTGGAGGTGACGCCAAAGCGTTTCAAGAGCGGCTGCGCACAATGCGTTCCGGCCCTCACCGCCACGCCCGCCCGGTCGATGACCATCGACACGTCGTGGGAATGAATCCCTTCGAGCTCGAAGGAGAAGATACCACCCTTGCCGGGCGCCGTCCCGAAGATGCGCAGTGAATTGACGGATGAAAGACATTCAAGCGCGTAGGCGGCCAGATCGGCTTCGTGGGCGGCGATCGAGGCGCGGCCGAGCTTTTCCATGTAATCGAGCGCGTAGCCGAGACCGATCGCCTGGACGATCGGCGGCGTGCCCGCTTCGAAGCGGTGCGGCGGGTCGTTGTACGTGACGTTGTCTTCGGTTACCTCGACGATCATTTCGCCGCCGCCCATGAAGGGTCGCATTTCCCTCAAGCGGTCCGTCTTGCCGTAGAGCACGCCGATGCCCGAGGGACCGTAGAGCTTGTGGCCGGTCATCACGTACCAGTCGCAATCGATGTCCTGGACGTCGACCGGCATGTGGACCGCGCCCTGGCTGCCGTCGATCAGGACGGGGATGCCGCGCTCATGGGCGATGCGGCAGATCTCCTTGACCGGAACGACCGTGCCGAGCGCATTCGACATATGCGTGATCGCCACCAGCTTGGTGCGGTCGCTCAGGCATTTGACGAAATCATCGATATGGAACACGCCCTGGTCGTCGACCGGCGCCCAGACGAGCTTGGCGCCTTGCCGTTCGCGGATGAAATGCCATGGCACGATGTTGGAGTGGTGCTCCATGATCGAGATGACGATCTCGTCGCCCTCGCCGATCTTCGGCATGCCGTAGCCATAGGCAACCGCATTGATCGATTCCGTCGAGGACTTGGTGAAGATGATATTGTCGACCGACGGCGCGTTCAGGAAGCGGCGTACCTTTTCGCGCGCGCCCTCATAGGCATCCGTCGCGGCGTTCGACAGGAAATGCAGGCCGCGATGGACGTTGGCATATTCGTTGGCATAGGCATGGGCAACGGCGTCGATCACCACCTGCGGCTTCTGCGCCGAGGCGCCATTGTCGAGATAGACGAGCGGCTTGCCGTAGACGGTCCGCGACAGGATGGGAAAATCCCGGCGGATCGCTTCGACGTCGTAGGCAGGCACCGGCACCGTATGTTCCATGTCATTGTCCAATCAGGCGTGCGTCTCGAGCCAGGCCGCTATGATCGTTTCCAAAGGCTCGATCACGGCTTCGTCTTCCAGTTCCTCGACGATCTCGTCGACGAAGGCATTGACCAGCATGGCCCGCGCCTTGTTTTCCGGAATGCCGCGGGCACGCAGGTAGAAAAGATGCGTCGCATTGATGTCGATCACGGTTGCGCCGTGGCCGCACTGGACGTCGTCGGCGAAGATCTCCAGCTCCGGCTTTGCCGAAAAATCGGCGTCGTCGGAGAGGAGCAGCGTGTTGCACGCCATCTTCGCGTCGGTCTTCTGGGCATCGGGAGCAACGCGGATCTGCCCCTGGAAAACTCCCTTGGCACGGCCGAGCAAGACGTTGCGGATGATTTCCGTCGATGTCGTGTTCGGGACGTCGTGGCCGAGCGTGAAGGTCACATCCGTATGCGTTTCGCCGCCGAGCAGATTGATGCCGCGCAGCTTGAAATCGGAGCCTTCACCCGTCGTCACGCCATGAACTTCCTGGCGCACCAGCTTGCCGCCGGCATTGATGACGAACAGCCGGAGCTTGGCGTTGGTACCAAGGTCAAAATTGACCTGGGCAAGATGGCTGTCGGCATCACCCTGTTGCTGCAGGATGATCCAGGTGATTTCCGCGCCCTCGTCGAGGATCAGGTCGCAAACGGTCGTCACGAGGCTCGGCGCGTCGCTGACGGAAAGGTGGCGTTCGATGACCATTGCTTTCGTGTTGGCGCCGAATGTTACCGGGAACCGGGTATGGCTCTGGCCGGCGCTCTGCACCAGCTGAAGTTCCAGCGGCTGTTCGAGCTCGGTGCCTTCCGCAACCTCGATCTCGAAACCGTCGCGCACGAAGCTGCCGTTGATACGGCCAATCGCGTCGTCGGCATCGCGCTCCACGAGATCGGCCGCGGCAACGCCGTCAACGAGGCTGTCGGCATAGGAGCGGACGTTGACGCCGGCCGGCGCACCCTTGGTATCGGCCGTGCCGTTCAGGACGGCGAGTACCGACGAACCGGCAACCAGCGGATCGACCCGCTGCGCAAAAGCGGTCGGGTCGACAGCCGGAACGCTGCGCAGAAGGGCGCGCAGATCGGTATAATGCCAGGATTCGACGCGTCGCGTCGGTAAGCCCTGCTTCCTCAGATCGGCAAGTAGCGTGTCGCGCGCCGAAAGCACGGCGCCTTCGCCGGGCAGTTCGCCGATCTGGGCGGTATAGCCATCGACGAGGGCCGTTTCGGCGGCCGTCATCGTTATCGCCGTTTGCATGTTCATCCCCAGCACTCCTCAGGCCGCCGCATCGATGATGTCGGCATAGCCGTTGGCTTCAAGATCGAGTGCCAGCGACTTGTCGCCGGACTTGATGATCTGGCCCTTGTAGAGAACGTGAACGCTGTCCGGCACGATGTATTCGAGCAGGCGCTGGTAGTGCGTGATGACGACGACGGCGCGATCCGGCGAGCGCAGTGCGTTGACGCCGTCGGCGACGATTTTCAGCGCGTCGATGTCGAGGCCGCTGTCGGTTTCGTCCAGCACGCAGAGCTTCGGCTCCAGCAACGCCATCTGCAGGATTTCCGCGCGCTTCTTCTCGCCGCCGGAGAAGCCGACGTTCAGCGGCCGCTTCAGCATGTCCGGGTTGATCTGCAGCCTGGCGGAGGCTTCCTTGACGCGGCGGATGAAGTCCGGCGTCGAAAGCTCTTCCTCGCCGCGATACTTGCGCTGCTCGTTCAGTGCCACCTTGAGGAACTGCATCGTTGCGACGCCCGGAATTTCAACCGGATACTGGAAGGCAAGGAAAATGCCCTTGGCGGCACGCTCGGACGGGTCGAGCTCCAGAATGCTCTCGCCGTTGTAAAGGATGTCACCTTCGGTGACTTCATAGTCTTCGCGGCCCGACAGGATATAGGACAGCGTCGACTTGCCGGAGCCGTTCGGGCCCATGATCGCGGCGACCTCACCCGCCTTCACAGTCAGGTCAAGGCCACGGATGATCTCGGTGCCGTCTTCGGCGATGCGGGCATGGAGGTTCTTGATTTCAAGCATCTTTATTTCCTAGCGTATTCGGCTCACATTCGTGTTGGAGCCATCAAAGTCTCGACTTGTTCATTCTGTCGGCAGAAAGCGCTGAGTGACCACAACCGGTCCTACTATATTGCGGTTGAACTCTTCGAGTTCTTCCGCCGGCACCCATAGCTCTTCATGCTCACGCCCGCCGACTACCTTCCTGTCGAAACGGGAAACATAGTCCGCATTTACCTCGAATCGTGTCACATAGCCGTGCCGCGATCCGGTCTTTGTATTCCAATCCCGGGCGATCTGCGCCGCGTAACCTTCATTTGTCACCGGATAGAAAATCGGCTGATCCGGTAGGCGCGGCGGAAAGGCTTTCCAGCCGCTGCCTTTGATCAGGTACAGCTCTTCAAGGCCGACCGGACGAAACAGCGTGACCGTCTCCATCGAAGTCATCACCCCACCGAGCCTTCCAGCGAAATCCCGATCAGCTTCTGCGCTTCGACCGCGAATTCCATCGGCAACTCCTGGATGACTTCCTTGACGAAGCCGTTGACGATCAGCGCGATCGCCGCTTCGGTAGGGATGCCACGCTGCAGGCAATAGAACAGCTGGTCTTCGGAAATCTTCGATGTCGTCGCCTCATGCTCGAACTGGGCCGAGGAGTTGCGCGCCTCGATGTAGGGCACCGTATGCGCTCCGCACTTGTCGCCGATCAGCAGCGAATCGCACTGGGTGAAGTTGCGGGCGTTTTCCGCCTTGCGGTGGGTCGAGACCTGGCCGCGATAGGTGTTTTGGCTGACGCCGGCGGCGATACCCTTGGAGACGATACGGCTCGACGTGTTTTTGCCGAGATGGATCATCTTCGTGCCGCTGTCGATCTGCTGGTGGCCGTTCGAAACGGCGATCGAATAGAACTCGCCCCGCGAACCATCGCCGCGCAGGATGCAGGACGGGTACTTCCAGGTGATCGCAGAGCCCGTCTCGACCTGCGTCCACGAAATCTTCGAGTTCTTGCCGCGGCAATCGCCGCGCTTGGTGACGAAGTTGTAGATGCCGCCCTTGCCGTTCTTGTCGCCCGGATACCAGTTCTGGACGGTCGAATACTTGATCTCGGCATCATCAAGCGCAACCAGTTCGACGACGGCCGCATGCAGCTGGTTTTCGTCGCGCTGCGGCGCGGTGCAGCCTTCGAGGTAGGAGACGTAGGCGCCCTCTTCCGCGATGATCAGCGTGCGCTCGAATTGGCCGGTGTTCTTCTCGTTGATGCGGAAATAGGTCGACAGCTCCATCGGGCAGCGAACGCCCTTCGGCACGAGGACGAAGGAACCGTCCGTGAAGACCGCGGAGTTCAGTGTCGCATAATAGTTGTCGGTCGTCGGAACGACGGTGCCGAGATATTTCTTGACGAGATCCGGATGCTCGCGGATCGCCTCGGAGATCGACATGAAGATGACGCCGGCCTTCTTCAGCTCTTCCTTGAAGGTCGTGACGACCGAAACGGAATCGAATACCGCGTCGACGGCAATCCTCGAGGTCTTCACGCCAGCGAGCATTTCCTGCTCGCGCAGCGGAATACCGAGCTTTTCATAGACCTTCAAAATTTCCGGGTCGACATCGTCAATCGAGGTCGGGCCGGGTGTGCTCTTCGGCGCGGCGTAATAGTAGATGTCGTTGAAATCGATCTTCGGGTAATTGACGCGCGCCCAGGTCGGCTCTTCAAGCGTCAACCAGCGCTGATAGGCACCGAGACGCCACTCGAGCATCCACTCCGGTTCCTGCTTCTTCGCCGAAATGAAACGGATGATCTCTTCGGACAGGCCCTTGGGCGCCTTGTCCATCTCGATCTTCGTTTCAAACCCGTATTTGTACTGGTCCACATCGATCAGGGCGACCTGATCGATTGTTTCCTGCACGGCAGCCATGTCGTTCTCCAATCTCGCCGGATACAAGGTCCGGCAGCTTGTCAGTACGATGCGATTTTCGTCGCACCGCTTATGTAATGGCTAAGGGGCGATTTTCACCCCGTTTGCCAAGCGGAAAATTGAATTTCCGCAATTTTATTGTCGTCAGGCGGCAGCACCCGAGAGCCTGCGGCGCGCCGCGACTTTTGCAAAGACCTCTGCACACCGGTCGATTTCGGCCCGCGTCGTAGACGACCCGATCGATATCCGCAATGCGCCCTGTCCCGGATCATGCCCCATGGCCGACAGAACATAGCTTTGCCCAACCTTGCCGGACGAACAGGCCGACCCTGCCGACAAAGCGACGCCTTCCAGATCGAAGGCGATCTGGCCCGTCTCGGCTTTGAGGCCGGGCAAGGTGAAGAACGTCGTATTGCCGAGCCGATGCCCGCCCATGCCATGGATGACGACGTCGGGTGCTGCGGCGACCATCACGCTTTCCAGATCATCGCGCAATGCCGAAACAGCCCTCATCCGCCCCTCGAGCCCATCGAACGCGGCGCGTGCCGCAGCCCCAAATCCGGCGATTGCCGCTGGGTTCTCGGTGCCGGAACGATGGCCCTTCTCCTGGCCGCCGCCGCGGATCAGCGCCGAAGGCATCAGGATTTCGCCGCGTGCGATCAGTGCGCCCGCACCCTTCGGTCCGCCGATCTTGTGCGACGAGATGATCAGGAAGTCGGCGCCAAGGTCCTCGATCGACAACGCAATGCGGCCCGCGGCCTGCACCGCATCGACAACCAGAATGCCGCCGGCCGCCTTGACGAGGTGCGAAACCTCGGCGATCGGCTGGACGATGCCTGTTTCATTGTTGGCGAGCATGACGGCGACCATTGGCAGGCCGGTCTGGCGGTCATGCGCAGCAAGTGCCGCTTCGAGCGCTGCCAGGTCCAGCATGCCCGCCGACGTCACGGCGATTTCGCCGATCTCGGTCTTGCCGAAACGGCCGCCTTCGCGAATGGCGGGATGCTCGATGGCCGAAATATAGAGACGGCCGATCTTCAGCGGGGTCTTGCCCATGCGGAAATCAGGCGTCAGCACCCAGTTCGCCGCCTCGGTCGCGCCGCTGGTGAACGTCACGCTGGCCGGTTGCGCGCCGCACAATGCGGCCACGTCGCGCCGCGCAGTCTCGATCAGCGCGCGGATCTTGCGACCTTCGCCATGAACGGATGACGGGTTGCCGGCAAGGTCGAGCGCAGACAGGCACGCCTCGCGCGCAGCCGGTAAAAGCGGCGCGGTGGCATTCCAGTCCATATAAATGCGCGCTTGCCTCATGTTCCCTTGCCAAAGAATGACCGGTTGCCATGTTAAAGGCAGCGGCCGGTGCATTTTCCTTGAAATTTTCGCGTCGCTTGCCGTAAGAGACGACACTCGTCACGGAAAGACCGTGTCAAAGTTTTGAATGGTTCTAAACTACGTTTTAAAAAAGCTGACTGCTTTCGTCAAGACTGCTGAGGCCCCGGAACGTGTTTTTTAGTGCCATAAACATGCCCGGAGAGCCAATGCCCGAAATCATCTTCAACGGACCGGCCGGTCGCCTCGAAGGCCGTTACCAGCCGTCCAAGCAGAAGAACGCCCCGATCGCCATCGTCCTGCACCCGCATCCGCAATTCGGCGGGACGATGAACAACCAGATCGTCTACCAGCTGTTCTACATGTTCCAGAAGCGCGGTTTCACCACACTGCGCTTCAATTTCCGTTCGATCGGCCGCAGCCAGGGCGAATTCGACCACGGCGCCGGCGAACTGTCCGATGCAGCCTCCGCACTCGACTGGGTGCAGAGCATGCACCCGGATTCGAAGAGCTGTTGGGTCGCCGGCTATTCCTTCGGGGCCTGGATCGGCATGCAGCTTCTGATGCGCCGGCCGGAGATCGAAGGCTTCATGTCGATCGCGCCGCAGCCCAATACCTACGACTTTTCGTTCCTCGCACCCTGCCCGTCCTCCGGCCTGATCATCAATGGCGATCTCGACAAGGTGGCGCCGGAAAAGGACGTCAACAACCTGGTCGACAAGCTGAAGGCGCAAAAGGGTATCCTGATCACCCACAGGACCGTGCCGGGCGCGAACCACTTCTTCAACGGCCAGGTCGATACGCTGATGGCCGAATGCGAGGATTATCTCGACCGGCGGCTGAACGGCGAATTGACGCCGGAGCCGGCGGCCAAGCGCATCCGCTGAAATATATCGAAATCAAAGCGAAAAGGCCGGGAAATTTCCCGGCCTTTTCATATCACGCCTGCGCCTGCCACTGTTCAAAGTCGATTGCCGCGTCGTGGCGCGTCCGGTTGACACGATTGCGGCCGCTTTTCTTGGCGTCATAGAGAGCGCCGTCCGCCTTGTTGATGGCATCCGCAATGATCTCGCCGTCCGACAGCGCGGCGACGCCGAAACTCGACGTCAGGCGGACCGCGTCCGGCAGGCCGGGAAATGCCATCGACGAGAAAGTGTTGCGCAGACCCTGGGCGAAAAGATCGCCGGTCGTTTCTCCGGTCGATGTCAGGAAGACGGCAAACTCTTCACCGCCGAAGCGGGCACAGATCGCCCCGGGAGGAGCATGCTCCCGCAGCATGCGTGCGAAGGATATGATGACCTCGTCGCCCGCAGCGTGCCCGTAGGTGTCGTTCACGGCCTTGAAATGATCGAGGTCACACAGGATGACGCAATGCGGATAGGCAGACAGCGGACGGCCAAGGATCTGGGCGACCCTCTCGTTGAAACCGCGCCGGTTGAAAAGCCCTGACAAGGGGTCGATCTCGGAACTGGCCTTGGCGTCATCCATGATATCGACGACGATGACGGCCAGCAGCGTCAGCCCTGTCGCTATGACGAGCACGGCGCCGAGGCTCTGCGACACCAGCGCGTAGGTGCTGGCAAGATAGGCCTGGGCGTCTTTACCGGCACCAAACGACACGGCGAAATAGGCTTTGCTGACGAAATGCGCAGCCGTCAGCGACAACAGCCCCATCAATGTGAGATCCGCCGTCTCGCGGCGCCCGGAACGATAGACTGCGGCGGCACAGATCAACTCGGCAACGGCGAAAGGCAACTGGTAACCCAGCGAATGCAGAACCGTGCTGCGTGGCAGATCGTAGATCAGCAGATTGAGGGTGAGCGATGCACCGACGATCGAGGCTGTCGCCATCACGTTGAGCGGAACGGCATAGAGGCGGCCAAGGCCGAGGCGAATCATGAAAATCGCGCCGAACAGTGAGGAGAAGGCGCCGAAGCTTGCAAGGCGATCGACATCGGCATAGCGGATAATGACCTCGAAGATGGCCGAGAGGGACGCGACGGCGAAGGCGGCGGCGAACCAGCGCCCGGCAGCCGGAATGCGGCTGCGCTTCGATATGATTAGAAAGAAAACGCAAAAAAGCTGCGCTATCAGGAAGTTGACCGTCAGGAGGAAAAGCGCGCCGTTCATCGATACGTCCGTTTCGGGCACGCCCGTCGCATACCCTGGCGTCTGCCCGCCATGTTTCATCCGTTGCTGAAATTCCGGCACGACAGCTACGCGCAAAGGCTATCCGTTTCCGGCAAAGGAAACATTAATCGGGGCGGAAAAGCCCTGATTTTTCGGGCATGCTGAGGATGCCGCCGGAGACCGCAGCGGCGACGCCTGTCGTGCCCGGGAAGGTCAGAGGCAAGTTCCGCAGAGAGCGAACAGCGAGATAGGCCCAGGCTTCCGCCTCCATGGCGTCCCCGTCGAAACCGGCCTCCTCCGCGGCGATGACCGTGGCGTTCTGTACCCGGGCAAGGTCTAGGAGATCCTGCATGATGACACGGTTCAACCGCCCGCCGCCGCAGACGATGTAGAGCGCCGGTGGTTCGGGAAGATGTTTTGCCGATTTCAGAATGGCGGCGGCCGTGACATGGGCAAGCGTGCGCGCACCATCCGCCAGCCCTGCCTCGCCCTTGTGCGGCGGCAGGAAATCATTGCGATCCAGCGACCGGCGCTGGTTGGAGGAAAAGAAGGAACTGCCGAGATAGCGATCGGCCAAGCTCGGCAGCACCTGCCCGCCGCTGGCGATTTCGCCGCCATGGTCGTAAGCGGCGCCCGTATGCATCTCGACCCACTGGTCGATCAGCGTATTTCCCGGCCCGCTGTCATAGGCGGCGGTCGCACCGTTCCTGCCGACGAAGGTAAGATTGGAGATGCCGCCGATATTGACGAAAACCGTTGGCAAAGCCTGGCCTGCGCTTGCAGAGAGTGCGGCATGGTAGACGGGAATGAGCGGCGCGCCCTGCCCGCCGTGAACCATGTCGTTGGCACGCATGTCGTAGACGACCGGAATGCCGGTCGCCTGCGCAAGAAGTGCGCCGTCGCCGAGCTGGACCGTAAGCGCCTCATCCGGACGATGGAGAACGGTCTGCCCGTGAAAACCGATCACATCGATCTCGCCGGGCGACAGATCATGCCGATACAGAAAATCGCTTACCGCTACGGCATGCCGTAACGTCAGGTTTCGCTCTACGGCACCAAGGTCGCCCGGTCGCGCCGTCCTGTCGGTCAAATCCCGTGCGTCGACCAGGGCCTGCTTCAGCCGGTCGCGGAAAGGCGTCTCATACGGGATGCCCATGGACGGTCCGCGTTCGACGACGTTTTCGCCGTCGGTGCGAAGGAGTGCGATGTCGATGCCATCCATGCTCGTGCCGCTCATCAGGCCGATCGCCGTTCTTATGGTCTTCGTCATCAGCGTTCCAAACTCGCAGGCCTCGGCACAAACATTCCCGACGCAGACAGGTGCACTTTTCAACAAACAGTGCTAAACGCCGCGCACATATCCAACAAGCGTTAATCCAAACAGCCCACCGAAAGAGACAGGTCATGTCCGAGTTCAAGTCCGATTTCCTTCACACACTCCAAGAACGCGGTTTCATCCACCAGACGTCCGACGACGCTGGTCTGGATGCGCTGTTCAGCAAGGAAATCGTGACGGCGTATATCGGGTTCGATCCGACAGCGCCCAGCCTGCATGCCGGGGGTCTCATCCAGATCATGATGCTGCACTGGCTGCAGGCGACCGGCCACCGGCCAATCTCGCTGATGGGCGGCGGCACCGGCATGGTCGGTGACCCGTCCTTCAAGGACGAGGCACGGCAGCTGATGACGCCGGAAACGATTGTCTCCAACATCGCCAGCATCAAAACGGTGTTCTCCAACTACCTGATCTACGGCGAAGGGCCCAAGGATGCCCGGATGATCAACAATGCCGACTGGTTGCTCGGCATCAACTATCTCGAATTCCTGCGCGATGTCGGCCGTCATTTCTCGGTCAACCGCATGCTTGCTTTCGACAGCGTCAAGATGAGGCTCGACCGCGAACAGTCGCTGTCTTTCCTGGAATTCAACTACATGATCCTGCAGGCCTACGACTTCGTCGAGCTCTACAAGCGTACTGGCTGCCGCTTGCAGATGGGTGGGTCCGACCAGTGGGGCAACATCGTCAACGGCATCGATCTCGGCCACCGCATGGGCACGCCGCAGCTCTATGCCCTGACCTCGCCGCTGCTCACCACCTCTTCTGGTGCCAAAATGGGCAAGTCCGTGAATGGCGCGATCTGGCTCAACCCGGATATGCTGTCGGCCTACGACTTCTGGCAATACTGGCGCAACACGGAGGATGCCGACGTGTCGCGCTTCCTCAAGCTCTACACGACACTGCCGATGAGCGAGATCGCCCGCCTGTCGCAACTCGGCGGCGCGGAAATCAACGAAGTCAAGAAGATCCTCGCGACCGAGATCACGGCGATGCTGCATGGCCGCGCTGCCGCCGAGGAAGCCGCGGAAACCGCGCGCAAGACCTTCGAGGAAGGCGCGCTTGCCGAAAACCTGCCGTCGATCGACGTGCCGGCGGCGGAGCTCGAGGCCGGCGTCGGCGTTCTTTCGCTGTTCGTCCGTGCCGGTCTGGCGGAATCCAACGGCAAGGTCCGGCAGTTCCTGAAAGACGGCGCAGTCCGCGTCAACGACAAGGTGATCAGCGACGACCGGCAGGTGATCGGCACGGGCGAGATCACCGCCGAAAACGTCATCAAGCTGTCGCTCGGCAAGAAGAAGCATATTCTCGTGCGGCCCGCCTAATCGGCGGCAACGTCGTGCAATCACTGAGAAACCGGCGGCGATCCCGCCGGTTTTTTATTGGAATTCGAAAATGCTGCGGAATACACCGGGCGCAATGATCGACAATGGGTTGATCGTCAGGTTCGGTTTTACGAACGGTCCCGTCAGCTTGAAGGTGATTCCGAGCAGGCCGCGGTCGCGGCCGTTGCCGAGAAGCACGCCGATCAGCGGCAGTTCGCCGAACAACCGGTTCAGTCCGTAAGCCGGCATGAACGTGCCGGTCATGTCCATATTGCCGTTCTTGTCGCGCACCGTCCCCTGGAAGGTCGCGCCGATATCATTGCCACGCACAACCCCGCCGTCGACCGCGATCAGCCCGTCGTCGAGCATCACATTTGCGAAACCCCGTTCGAAACGCGCCGAACTGACGTCGATGTCCCTTTTCACCGCCTGGTTCAGGCTTCGGCCATCGGCGCCGGTTGGCGTCGAAACGATCGATTGCAGCCGAGCTTCGTTGACAAGCGAAAACTTGCGGATATCGACAATTCCCCGCCAGGAACTGGCGCCCCTGTCGCGCAGCTTCACGTTCAACAGGCCGCCGCGCATGTTGCTGTAGATATTTGCGAACCGGGCCAGCGATCCGGCGTCGCCACTGGTCAGCTCCAAAATATTGTCCGGGCCGTTTTGCGTGAGCCTGGCCACGATCGCCTGGCCGCTATCGGTGACCGCGGAGAGGTTGACGGCATCGATCTGCTTGCCCCGTGCGACGTAGTTCAGATTGAGGTTCGACAAGATCTCGGAATGGAATCCGATCACCTGCCGCAGGTTCGCGTCCAAGGAGATTCGCGTGGAATCCATCTTGTCGCTGCCGGAAGACGTGCGCAGACGTTCGATCACCGGTCGGATATCGGCGGCGTTGCCGTTGACGTTGACTGCAAAGCCATTCTTCTGGCGCTTGACGCTGACTGCATAATTGTCGTCCTGAGCCAGCCGCACCGACGAAAACTGGCCGGAGATCAGCCCCGATTTGTCGATCACCAGCTTGCCATCCGCGCCGAAACTACCGCCATCGAGCTTCAGGTTGTCGATCTGCGTGACGCTGTCGGTGGTCGAAGCCGAAAACGTCGCCTTTGCCGCAATCCCCGGTCCCTTTGACCAGCCGATCCAGGGCAGCGAAATCGACGCGTTGCCGAAGTCGGCCGAAACCGTGTGGCGATCGTTTTCGTCAATCAGGATGTCCAGCGACACAGGTCCACTGATGATCTGCGCCAGGCCGGGAGCCAGCCTGGCGAGCATCCCCTCCCGAAGCGTCCCGGAAATCTCGCGTTTTCTCGTTACGGTACTGCCCGCGCCAACAGGTTCGACCAGCGAAATATCCATCGGCCCACCATCGATGTCGGCTTTTGCCTCCAACACCGCCTGCTGCGGATCGATCCTGAGCGTCCCCTGGATGTTGGAGATCGCACGCCCGGATATCGGCTTGTGGACGGTCACGCCGTCGAGCAGCATCTGCGCCTGCCATTGCGGCTCCGGTGGGTTTTGTGCTCGCACAAGCCCAAATCGCGCGCCGACCTGCGCCGTCATGTCACCTGAAAAATCCTCGGGCTTGAACGGCGTTCGCTGCAGGGCGGCAACGGGCCGGTAACTGACGAGTTCCGCGATCGCATCCGCCTGCCCGCCGGCGTCGAGCTTCATTTCGGCGATCAGCGGCTTTTCATAGGTGTTCGGGATGACGAAATTGCCGCCCTTCAGGGTTACCGAGCGGCCGGATGGGAAATAGGCGGTTCCCCGGTCAATCAGCACGTCAAGATGTTCGCCCTTCAGCGTGAATGCTCCGGCCGCGTCGCGCAGCGGCGGGATGTCGCCGGCGATGTTTACGCGGGCGTCCGTGATATCGAAGCGGACGTTGAGTTCATCGCCTTTCAGATCGATCGGCCCGACAGTGCGGGTAACGCGGCCCATCGGCAGGAAGATTTCGATCCTGCCGTCGGTGACGGTTCCGCCGTAGATATTGTTGACGACCCAGCGACGCGCGTTCTTTCCGACCCACCAGGGCCAGAGCTGCTTGACCGCGGCCGACTGCAACTTGTCCGTGACGAGGGCAAAGCTGACCTGCGGCGACATTTCGCCGAAGGTCATGGCAAGTGACCCGGCCGCCGCGCCGAGCCTGCTCGATACCGCCAGTTCGTCGAAGATAAGCTCATGGCTCTCGGACAGAAACCGCCCTTGCGCCTTGGCGTCGAAGATCAGCGGTGGTTCATCGACATCGACAGGCGCGGAACTCGCAGACTGCAACAGAAGATCGAGTGAAAAGCCCTTCTTGCCCGCCGGCGCGGCGTGATCGAGATCGGCGATCGCACCAGTAAAGGGAAAGGCCGAGCGACCAACCCGTACGATGGACGGCAGAATTTCGATCCTGCCGCGGGAAAAGTCATAGGTGACGTTCAGCTCGGATTGTTTCAGCTCCGAGGTGAAACCGCCGGCGTCGAACGCCCCCGCGCTGGTTCGGGCTCTCAGTTCAAGCGTCGGCGTCGCACCATCGGCAGCGCGCGTCGCGGTAATGCTCAGATCGGCTCCGCTCTTGATGCCGAAGGCGGGTTCCGTTGCAGTCTCATCCCGATGCAGAAGCGCCGAGAGCGGCAGTCCGTTCACTGCGCCATCAAGGTTCGCAATGCGATCGCCCTGCCGGCTCGCGCGCAGATGCAGTTCAGCGGCGTCACCAGCCACCGAGAAGGCCCCGTCGATCTGCATCGAGCCGTCACTGCTGCGCTTGAAATCAACGGCATCCACGACCACCGGGACAACGCGGTTACGTGGCCCTAAAAAAGACAGCTGTAGATCTGCGATCCTGACGGATTCGGTATTGCTGCGGCTGATCAGTTGCGCGATGCCGTCCATCTGGTTGAAAACGAATTCCAGTCCGCTGGCGACATCGGCAACGCGTATTGTCGTCAGATCGATCGGTTTTCCCTGTGGCAGCAAGGAGGGATCGAGCATCGCTCCCTCTGCCTCCAGCCTCGACACGGCAATCCGCCCGCTTAAAAGCGCCATCGGATTGAGCTCGATAAAGACGGAATTGGTGGTCACCAGCCGCTTGCTGGAGGCATTTTCGACCAGCGCGACATCCTGCGCCTTGAGCGCGAGGCCGCCGTTCGATGTCAAGCGCAACACCGTGCTGCCGACCTCGGCATGATAGCCGTCGCCGATCGCCGCGTTCAGCGCCGTCTGCGCTCGCGCATTGAGCGGTCCGTCCAGCAGCCCGCCTTCTATCGTCGCCAGCAGCACTGCGCCGAGAAGAAAGGCAATTGCTGTAATGACAGTGATTGTCGTCAACACCAGATGTGTGATGCCGCGCTTGCGCGGCGCATGCACGATGCACGGATCATGCGCCTGCGCCGACGGCAGGGAATGCAAAGCGACGATGTCTTCCTTGCGAAACGATACCCTTTCGCCGCGGATTTCACTCATCAGCGGCCTCCGGAATTGTCGAAAAGATCATCTATTGCGTTTTCCAGTCCTTGCGCTTTCGCCTTACAGCACCCAACGGCGACATTTCGCCATCAGCACCTTGGCCAACGTTGTCGTGGCTGATTCGGATTTTTCATCCGGAAATGCCACTGGGCACCGTCTCGCCCGGGGCATTTGCGTCTGTTTCACAGTAGTTAAAGAAGAACGGCAGGGCAAACGTTGTCTGCCGCCGGACCCATTTTCGCTCTCCGATACGGATTGCGCGTTCCACTCGGCGCTGGACGCGGCGGGGTCGGATTCGATAAGCCTCTTGCGATAACCGACGCAGCACATGGCGCAGAAAAAAGGATTATCCGTGGCGAATCTGAAAGAAGGTGCTTCAGCACCGGAATTTACGCTTCCCCGTGATGGCGGCGGCACCGTCTCGCTGGCGCAATTCAGGGGGAAATCTGTCGTCCTGTTCTTCTATCCGAAGGACGACACCAGCGGCTGCACCGCGGAATCCATTGCCTTTACGGCGCTTGCGGGCGATTTCGCAGCCGCGGGGGCCGTGGTGATCGGCATGTCACCCGATTCGGTCAAGAAGCACGACAAGTTCGCGAAAAAATACGATCTTTCCGTCATTCTCGCGGCCGATGAAGAAAAGGCAGTCCTGAACGCCTATGGCGTCTGGGTCGAAAAAAGCATGTATGGCAGGAAATATATGGGTGTCGAGCGGACCACCGTGCTGATCGACACAAACGGTATCGTTCGGCGCGTCTGGGAAAAGGTGAAGGTTGCGGGGCATGCCGAAGAGGTGCTGGCCGCGGCCGAGAGTCTGGCGGAAAGCGGCGGAAAATGACGGGACTGCCGGCAGTTCAGAGCCTGCGCGACGGTGCGGCGCGCGCCATCTGCGCCGCCGACCTCGACGTGAAGACGCTTCTGACGCAGGAAGTCGCGCGCCGCTGGAGTGCGCGCAGCCTGTCCTTGCGGTCGCCGCTCGATACGCAGGTTCCGGATCGTCCCGGCCGCCCGGAAAAACCGGATCTCATACCGCCGAGACAGGTGCCGAAGCGGGCACTGACGACCGAGAAGGGGCGGATCGCCCTGCTCCACGCCATTGCCCATATCGAACTCAATGCCGTCGATCTCGCGCTCGACATCGTCGCCCGGTTTGCCAGCGAGCCGGTGCCAAACTCGTTCTTCGACGGCTGGATGCGCGTGGCATTCGAGGAAGCCAAGCATTTTCGCCTGGTCCGCGACCGCTTGCGGCAGTTCGGCGCGGACTATGGCGATCTGCCCGCCCATGACGGTCTCTGGCAGGCGGCACATGACACCCGCAACGACCTCACGGCGCGTCTCGCCGTCGTACCACTGATTCTCGAGGCGCGCGGCCTCGACGTGACACCTGCCCTGCAGGCGAAGATGCGCGAAGCCGGCGACCTTGAAAGTGCGGCGGTGCTCGATGTGATCTATGAAGACGAAAAGGGCCATGTCGCCGTTGGCGCTAAATGGTTCCGCTTTCTCTGCGCCCGCCAGAAGAAAGATCCGGCCGCGGCATTTCAGGCGCTCGTGCGGGCCAATTTCCGTGGACCGCTGAAGGCACCGTTCAACGACATAGCCCGGGCGGAAGCCGGTCTGACGCCGTCGTTCTACCGTTCGATGACGGCCTCGGTGAACACCTGACGCGGCACCGCTGCTACCTGACAAAGGCTTTATTAACCTTAACAGTATCTAATCAACCGCATCAAAACGCGCAGAATCGCACGCGGCGGGGGTGAGTTGGTGTCTAGGGAAAGCCGGGTCTTCGGCAAGCGCGCACAAAAGCACATCATCATCGTCGCAAGCGGCGACAAGGTTCGCCACATGACCTTCCAGCCCTGGATGGCGGCGCTGTCGATCTGCTTCGTCTCGGTGTTTTCGATCGGTTACCTTGCCGCAACGTCGTATCTCGTCCTGCGGGATGACCTGATCGGCGGTACCATGGCGCGCCAGGCGCGCATGCAGCACGAATATGAGGACCGGATCGCGGCGCTGCGCGCCCAGGTCGACCGGGTGACGAGCCGCCAGCTTCTCGACCAGCAGGTCGTCGAGGACAAGGTCGAAAAACTGCTCCAGCAGCAAATGGCGCTGACATCCCGTCACGGCAAGCTCGGCACGCTTCTCGATCGGGCGGAGGAGTCCGGCATCGCGCAGGACGAGGGCCAGACGGTCACGGCTCCACAGGCCTATGACAAGCGCGCCGATGCAAGCGGCGGCATCAAGGCGATCGAGCGGCTGATGGGGATCGGCGGCCGGCAGACGCAACAGCCAATGGCGCTCGCCTATGCACCGCAATCTGCGGCCGGCGGACAGGAGACCATATCCGATCGGGCCGACCGGCTGTTCTCGAAGGTTACCATCTCGCTCAAGGACATAGAGCAGGACCAGAAGCATCGCATCCAGAGCCTGACGGCCGGCGCTTCCGAGGCGACCGACGCCATCGTCAACATCGTCGCCCGCACGGGCATCAAGGTCGTCGACGACGAGCCGCAGGCGGCGGCCGCAGGCACGGTGGAAGACGAAGCGGCGGTCGGGGGGCCGTTCGTCGAGCCGGAAACCGCCGAAGCCTTCGACAATTCCCTGGTCGCGCTCGACACCGCGCTTGCCCGGCTCGAACATGTCCGCAACCAGGCCAGGAAACTGCCGTTCAACAATCCCTCCCCCGCCAGCGACGTCACCAGCCGGTTCGGCAATCGCCTCGACCCGTTCCTCGGGCGGTTGGCCTTGCATGCCGGTATAGATTTTCGCGCGCCGAGCGGAACGCGAATCGTCGCGACGGCGCCCGGCACCGTCACCACGGCCGGCAAGAACGGCGGTTACGGCAACATGGTCGAGATCGACCATGGCAACGGCATCACGACGCGCTATGCCCATCTATCGACCATTCTCGTCAATGTCGGCGACACGATTTCGACGGGAGAAGCAATCGGCCGCTCCGGCAGCACCGGTCGCTCGACCGGGCCGCATCTGCATTACGAGGTCCGCCTGAACGGCGAGGCCGTCGATCCGATGCGTTTTCTGAATGCTGGCATCAAGCTCAGCCACTATATCAACTGACAAATACTGTCTTGCGAAGGTGCCCTAGGAGGCATGTCGGGGCCATCCAACTGATGGCAGGCCGTTTATTCACCCTGTTCCAGAGCAAAGTGCCGGTTTTCTTGACTTTGTCTGCCTATGGGACTATGAGCCCCAGCGACGGCAACGAAAGCATTTGCCGAGTCACCAGAGTTCGACCGAACCGGAACGGAAACAGATTTCCCTTTGACCACTTTTTCAGACCTTGGCCTGAGCCAAAAAGTTCTTTCCGCAGTTACCGATGCGGGCTACACGATTCCTACGCCGATCCAGGCCGGCGCCATTCCGCCAGCCCTGCAGCGGCGCGATATTCTCGGCATTGCCCAGACCGGAACCGGCAAGACGGCGTCATTCGTGCTGCCGATGCTGACGCTGCTCGAAAAGGGCCGCGCCCGGGCGCGTATGCCGCGCACGCTGATTCTTGAGCCGACACGCGAGCTCGCAGCGCAGGTTGCCGAGAACTTCGAAAAATACGGCAAGAACCACAAGCTCAACATCGCCCTGCTGATCGGCGGCGTGTCCTTCGATGAACAGGATCGCAAGCTGGAGCGCGGCGCCGACGTGCTGATCTGCACGCCCGGCCGCCTGCTCGACCACTGCGAGCGCGGCAAGCTTTTGATGACCGGCGTTGAAATTCTCGTCATCGACGAAGCCGACCGCATGCTCGACATGGGCTTCATCCCGGATATCGAGCGCATCGCCAAGCTGATCCCGTTCACGCGCCAGACGCTGTTCTTCTCGGCCACGATGCCGCCGGAAATCCAGAAGCTTGCCGACCGCTTCCTGCAGAACCCGGAACGTGTCGAAGTCTCCGTCCGCTCCTCGACGGCAACGACGGTGACACAGCGCTTTGTTGCGACCCACAGCAAGGATTATGAGAAGCGCGCCGTCCTGCGTGACCTGATCCAGAAGCAGGAAGAGCTGAAGAACGCCATCATCTTCTGCAACCGCAAGCTCGATGTGGCCGACCTCTTCCGGTCGCTGAGCCGCCACGGCTTCTCGGTCGGCGCACTGCACGGCGATATGGACCAGAGTTCGCGCACCAAGATGCTCGCAAGCTTCAAGGACGGCAACATCAAGCTGCTTGTCGCCTCCGATGTGGCCGCGCGCGGCCTCGACATTCCGGATGTGAGCCACGTGTTCAACTTCGATGTGCCGATTCATGCGGAAGACTATGTCCACCGTATCGGCCGCACCGGCCGTGCCGGCCGTTCCGGAGCCGCCTTCACGCTGGTTTCCAAGCGCGACACGAAATTCGCGGACGCCATCGAAAAACTGATCGACAAGAAGGTCGAATGGCTGAATGGCGACCTTTCCGCCCTGCCCGCCCCGATGGAAAGCCACGACAGTGGCCGGTCCGAGCGCGGCGGACGAGACGGCAAACGCGGCGGACGCCGCAACGACCGGGACCGTGACCACGCTCCCCGTCCGGTGTCCAGTCACAAATCGGACATCAAATCAGACGATATATCGACGGACCAGGAACCGGTTACAGCAAAGGCAGAACCTGTGAGACCAGAACGCAAGGCAGACACGAAACCGCAGAATGCCGGCCGCCACAGCAACCGCCCTGCGCCGCAGCCGCATCCAGCCAATGACGACAATCGCGACCGCCGCAACCGCTACCGCCGCGACCACGACGATGGCCCGACCCCGGTCGGCTTCGGCGATGACATTCCCGCTTTCATGCTGATCGCCGGCAAAGCCTGATCATCCAGGCAGTCGCATGGCGAATCCAGGCATCGATTTTCCCGGTGTGGGATCAGGGCTTGCCGTCTTGAATGACGGCAAGCTTTTGCTTTGCAAGCGTCTGAAGGCGCCGGAAGCCGGCCATTGGAGCATTGTCGGCGGCAAGGTGGATCACATGGAATCGGCAGCGGACGCCGCGCGCCGTGAGGCCGAAGAGGAAAGCGGTCTGACGATCCACTCCACGCGGTTTCTCTGCCTCAGCGAACAACGCGTCGAAGCCGACCGCCACCACTGGGTCTCGCTGATCTTCGTGACCGAGGATTTCTCCGGTGAGCCACGACTGATGGAACCGGATAAGCTCTCCGAAATCGGTTGGTATGCGCTCGACGACCTGCCGCAGCCGCTGTCGGTGTTCGCGCAGGACGCCGTCAAGGCGCTGAAGTCGATGGCTATTTCTTAGCCCGCAAGGCGGCTTCATAGGCGAGCCGAACCCAGCGGGCCATCTCGTCCGGATCATCGAACGCCTCGTCCGGCACCGACCAGTAAGGCATTTTCACCGGCTTTCCCTTACCGTCATAAGCCCATTGCGAACTTCCGGCAGACTCGAAATCCGGTGCGCTTTCGGCATCGGCCTTGAGCAGGATGTCACCATCCACCTCCAGCGCCAGGATACGGCCCTCGAAATAGATGCCCTTGCCGCCAAACATGCGCTTGACCGTGACCGGGCCAAGCGCTGCAAACATCTCCTCGATTGCCGCATTGTCCATTTTCCGTCAGCCTTTCATCCTATCTACCCGGGCGCCTAAGGGCGCCTACAGCGTGCGATAATCCCGATCGAGGTAGACGAGTGCCGGTTTTTGTTCGCCGAGGGTGACGGCCACGACCTCACCGAACAGCACGATGTGCGTAGCGACCGTCTTGACGTCGATCAACCGGCAATCGAAGGCGGCGACAGCCTCGCGAAGAATTGGCGAGCCGGTTTTCAATTCATCCCATGTGCCATGTTCAAACCGTGCGGCAGGATCGATACTGTTGCGGCCGGAAAAGACCTCCGCGAGATCCAGCTGATCGGCGCCGAGCAGATTGAGGGCAAAGCTGCCGCTGCGCGCGAAAATATCATTTCTCGGGTTGGCCCCATTGAGGCAGACAAGCAGCGTCGCCGGCTTGTCTGACACCGAGCATGCCGCAGTGATCGTCACACCGCGGCGTTCGCCTCCATGCGCTGCAGTCACGATATGAACGTGGCCGGCCAGCCGGCTCATGGCATCGCGGTAGGTCAGCGGGTCCAGTTGGGTCTTGTCCAACACGGCAGTCTCCAGATCGGTGTTCGTTTTTACACATAGACGCTGCGACAAAATATGAAAGCCATCGGCCGATTTTTCTTGGTCCTGCGCGGCAATTGCCGTTCAGGCGGCGAAGGCCACGATCTTTTCCTTTGACGCCTTCGGCCACATCTTTAAAACATGCGCTTTATCCACCTGGAAAAACACATGTTCCGTTCGATTGTCGCAAGCCTCCTTATTGCCGGATCGGTGCAGGCCGCTCCCGCGCTGGCGGCAGGCGTGAAGATCGCTGTCGTCGCGCCGGTTGAAGGGCCGTTCGCGCTGCTTGGAAAGCAGATGCTCGACGGCGCGAGCTTCCAGGCCGATGATCGCGGGTCGGAGATCATCTCGATCCCGGAAACCTGCGAACCGAGCGACGCGGAAAATCTCAAGAAGGCCCTGCTTTCCAGCGGCGCGGAAGCCGCCATCGGGTTTCTGTGCACGGAAAGCCTCGAAGCGACGCTTCCCGCACTCGCCGAGGCCGGTATTCCTGCATTGACGCTCAGCGTGCGTTCCGACGTCCTGATGGAGGACGCACTGAAAAAGAAGTGGCCGCTCTTCCGCCTCGTGCCGAGCGCCCGGATGGAAGCAACCAAGGTGACCGAGATCATTCTGTCGCGCTGGAAGAACGAGCCTCTGGCGCTGATCGAGGACGGGACGATCCACGGGCGCGAGCTGGTTGAAAGCGTGCGTGCAGCGTTGGCCGAAGTCGGACTGACGCCGGTGTTTTCCGATACCTATCGTCCGGCGCAGGAGCAGCAGGTGAGCCTGGTGCGCCGATTGGCAAAAAGCGGCGCTTCACATGTATTTACCGGCGGCGATCGGGCTGACACGGCCATCGTCGCCCGCGATGCCGCCTCCGAACAGGTTGCGCTGACGCTGATGGGTGGCGAAGCCCTGAACGCAGCCGATCAGCCTGTTGGGCTGGCGAATGGCGTGCTGGCGGTGTCGTTGCCGGACTACGCGGCCCGGCCGGAGGCGAAGGCCGCAAGCGACGCGATGACGGCGGCCAAGCTCATTCCCGAAGGCTATGTCTTGCCGGCATTTTCTGCTGTTGCCCTTTTGGAACAGGCGAAGGACCAGGCCGGCAAGGACGACACGCCGCTTCTCGAGGCGCTTCTCAAAGGCCCCTATCAGACCGCGATCGGCCCGATCCGTTTCAACGCAGGCCATGAACTGGCGGACAATCCCTACCGGCTGCTCCAATGGCAGGACGGCCGTTTCGTGCCCGCTCCGACCGCCACGGGAACCGAATGATGCGCCCCGGCCCGAAAAATTCGATTACCGATGTCGAAGGCCTCAGGGTCGGCAATGCCGAGGATCACCGCCTGAAATCCGGCGTTTCCGTCGTTGTCTGCGATCAGCCTGCCGTCGCCGCCGTTCAGGTGCTCGGCGGTGCGCCCGGCACGCGGGAGACGGACCTGCTCGATCCGCACAATACGGTGCAGACGGTCGATGCGCTGGTCTTGTCCGGCGGCTCGGCTTTCGGTCTCGACGCGGCATCGGGCGTTCAGGCGGCGCTGCGCGAAATGGGACGCGGCTTTGCCGTCGGCCCCTTGCGTATTCCCATCGTGCCCGCTGCCATCCTGTTCGACCTGATCAACGGCGGTGACAAGGATTGGGGGCAGTATCCGCCTTATCGCGAACTCGGTTATCAGGCGGTGCAGGCAGCATCTCAGGATTTCATGACGGGCACTGTGGGCGCCGGTACCGGCGCGCTCACCGCGACCTTCAAGGGCGGCCTCGGCACGGCCTCGACGGTGCTGGACAACGGCATCACCATCGGCGCGCTGGTTGCCGTCAACGCGCTCGGCTCCGCAACCATCGGCGATACCCGGCATTTCTGGGCTGCCCCCTTCGAAGAAGGCGTGGAATTCGGCGGGCTCGGCATGCCGCAGCCTTTCCCGCAGGATGCCCGCGAGCTTCGCATCAAGTTCCGCGCCGGGCAGCGCGAAACGCAAAACACCACCATCGCCGTCATCGCCACCGATGCGGTTCTGACGAAGGCGGAAGCGAAGAGGCTGGCGATATCTGCCCATGACGGTTTTTCGCGGGCGCTCTGGCCATCGCACACGCCGCTCGACGGCGATCTCGTCTTCGCGCTGGCGACCGGGACGAGCGGAAAGACCGTTTCCGTGCAGGATTTCATCGATCTCGGCGCTGCTGCGGCGTCGACCATGGCCCGCGCGATCGCGCGTGGCATCCACGATGCGACCGCTGCCGAGAACGATCTTCTGCCAACCTGGTCGACCAAAGATAGCGCAGCATAACGTCAAAGCGGCGTTCGCCAACATTGTTTGCGGCGAAGAGCAGTGTTATTGGCCGCAAAACAGTTTTGGAGCCCAGCATCATGCCCCTGCCTATCCGGATCGCCCCGTCAATTCTCGCCGCCGACTATGCCAAGCTCGGGCAGGAAGTGCGTGATGTCGTCGCCGCCGGCGCCGATTGGATCCATCTCGACATCATGGACGGTCATTTCGTGCCGAACATCTCCTTCGGCCCGGACATCATCAAGTCGCTGCGTCCGCACACGGATGCCTATTTCGACTGCCATCTGATGATCGCGCCGGCTGACCCCTATCTCGAAGCCTTTGCCAAGGCCGGCTGCGACAGCATCACCGTGCATGCAGAGGCCGGCCCGCATCTCGATCGCTCGCTGCAGGCGATCAAGGCGCTCGGCAAGAAGGCCGGCGTTTCGATCAATCCGGCAACGTCCGAAAGCGTTCTCGACTACCTGCTCGACAAGCTCGACCTCATTCTGGTGATGACGGTCAATCCCGGCTTCGGCGGCCAGAAGTTCATCCCGGCAATGGAAGAAAAGATCCGCCGCATCCGGGCGATGATCGGCGATCGTCCGATCGATCTTCAGGTCGATGGCGGCATCACGGTCGACACGATCGCTCGCCCTGCCTCTGCCGGTGCCAATGTCTTCGTGGCAGGCTCGGCGGTCTTCGGCGGTGGCTATGTTGACGCCTATCGCAAAACCATCGACACTCTGCGCGCCAATGCCGAGGGAGCACGCAGGTGAAATTTACAGGCGGGATCGCTGCCGCGGTTTTTGCCTCGGCCTTGATGGCCGAGGTGGCCTGCGCCGGCGATATCGCCTCGTTCCAGGCCATCGGCTTTTCGCCGGACGGCAGCGTTTTTGCCTTCGAGGAATATGGCGTCCAGGACGGTTCCGGCTTTCCCTACTCCAACGTCTTCTTCGTCGACACGCGCAAGGATGCTTTCCTGCCCGGCACGCCGATCCGCATGCGGATCGACGACGAGCAAGCCGATCTTGCCGGGGTTCGGGCGCAGACGCAAGCGAAAGCGGCTGCCCTCGTCGATCGCTACGACATGACGGCCAATCCGGGCTTGATGGCGGCCTTCAATCCCATCACCGAGACCGACGCGCCGGCGCACCGGCTCGTCTATCGGCAATATGCCGTCGAGCCGCCGGTTGGCGGCATCTTTACGCTGGCGCTGAAGGAAATTGCGCTGCAGCCATCCGGACACTGCAAGGATGTGACGCCGCAATCGCTCGGCTTCGGCCTTGCCTTCGAAACCGAAGATGGCCAGGCGTCGGATCGCGTCCTTCACACCGATACGGCCATCCCCGAGAGCCGCCGATGCCCGACCGGTTACCGGATCGGCGGTGTCGTGGTTCATCGCCCGGCCGGCCGGGATCCTGTCCATATCGTTCTGGTACAGGTGTTGAGCTTCGGTTTCGAGGGAAGCGACGGTCGGTGGATCGCCGTTCCGGTGCCTGCGGCGCCATGAATCAAGTTCAGGTCTCCGAGGCAAAACACTATCCAAGCTTGATGCGGCGCACGGGCCGAAGGTTTCTCGCAGCCCTTCCGGGCGCGCGGGACATTCTTCTTGGCGCACCGATCTGGGGTGCGATGATGGCGCTGTCGGCGCTTGCAGCGCTCTATCTGCGCAACGGTGCCGAAACGTCCCATTTCTACAGTATTCTCCTGCTGTTCTTCCTCGGCGGCTTGATCGCCTGGCCTTTCGCCCTCGTTCTCGGCCGCTTCTGTGCCCAGGGCCGCGCCAGCGAAACGCGTTTTGCCGCCTTCTTTCTCTGCTTGACCGTCTGCACGATCGCCGCAACGGCTTTCCTCTTCGCCTTGGATTACCGGAGCTTCTACGCCCGCTGGCATGCCCCTGTCGGTACATTGACCTGGTTCTATCAATTCGGTTTCACCTCGGCCGGCGCCATTTACCAGTTCGTCGTGATGGGCATTCGCCTCTATCTGCCGGTCGGATTTGCGGCCCTGGCAGCCGCAAGCTTGTGGCTGGCCCGCAAGATGCCTGATCAGCAGCGTTGAGATTACCAGCCATCTTTGCTAGAGGCTCAGCCAACTCCACCTTTGACGAAAGCTGAAAGCCCATGATCCCCCGTTACTCCCGGCCGGAAATGGTGGCCATCTGGTCGCCCGAAACCAAATTCCGCATCTGGTTCGAAATCGAAGCGCACGCCTGCGACGCCCTCGCCGAGCTTGGCGTGATCCCGAAGGAAGCGGCAAAGACCATTTGGGAACGGGGCGGCGCGGCGACCTTCGACGTCGAGCGCATCGACGAAATCGAAGCCATTACGAAGCATGACGTCATTGCGTTCCTCACGCATCTTGCCGAGATCGTCGGTCCGGACGCGCGTTTCGTGCATCAGGGCATGACCTCTTCCGACGTGCTCGACACCTGCTTCAACGTGCAGCTCGTCAAGGCCAGCGACCTCCTGCTCGCCGACCTCGACAAGCTGCTGGAAGCGCTGAAGCGCCGTGCTTTCGAACACAAGGACACGGTGACGATCGGCCGTTCGCACGGCATCCACGCCGAGCCGACCACCTTCGGCATCAAGCTGGCTCTGGCCTATGCCGAGTTCGAGCGCTGCAAGAAGCGTCTGATCGCCGCGCGTGAGGAAATCGCCACCTGCGCTATTTCCGGCGCCGTCGGCACCTTTGCCAATATCGATCCGCGCGTCGAGGAACATGTCGCCAAGGCCATGGGGCTGGCGGCCGAACCGGTCTCGACGCAGGTCATCCCGCGTGATCGTCATGCGATGTATTTCGCCACCCTCGGCGTCATTGCTTCCAGCATCGAGCGTCTGGCAACGGAAATCCGTCACCTGCAGCGCACCGAGGTGCTTGAAGCCGAGGAATATTTCTCGCCGGGCCAGAAGGGCTCGTCGGCCATGCCGCACAAGCGTAATCCAGTGCTGACGGAGAACCTCACCGGCCTGTCGCGCATGGTGCGCGCCTTCGCCCTGCCGGCCATGGAAAACGTCGCCTTGTGGCACGAGCGCGATATTTCGCACTCCTCCGTAGAGCGCATGATCGGCCCGGACGCCACGGTAACGCTCGACTTCGCGCTGGCGCGCCTGACGGGCGTCATCGACAAGCTGCTCGTCTATCCGGACAACATGATGAAGAACATGAACAAGTTCCGTGGGCTTGTTCACTCCCAGCGCGTCCTGCTGGCTCTGACGCAGGCCGGCGCCTCGCGCGAGGATGCCTATCGCCTCGTTCAGCGCAACGCCATGAAGGTCTGGGAACAGGGCAAGGATTTCCTTGACGAGTTGCTTGCCGACAGCGAAGTCCGGGCCTTCCTGCCGGAAGCGGATATCCGCGAGAAATTCGACCTCGGCTATCACACGAAGCACGTCGATACGATCTTCAATCGCGTTTTCGGTTGATGCCTAACGCGCATCGCGTCAAAGCGGAGTCATGCGATGCGCCTTAGGTCTTTATTTTTATGCAAGTCGTTGTCCCAAAACCGCTGCACACTTTTGGGCGACATGCTTTAGGGGAGCCGAGGCGGCTCCCCGTTCCGCCGTCGCCCAGGGTGTCCGGTTTCGGCCCACATCGCTCCATTTTGAACGGTTTTCTCAAGCCTTTCGTCAGTCTTCCATGCGAGGCTGCGGCAAACGAGCAAACTGGGAGTGGGCTGGAACATGCCGTATCAGCAGACGATCGAACGCAAGGTGGCGCGGACGACAACCAAATTCACCGGCACGGTGACCTGCAAAGGCGGGTCGAGTCGCGGGATCGTCAAAGACCTTTCGGCAGCCGGAATTTGTTTCCAGCTCTATTTCGATATCAATGCCAAGACCGGTCAGGACGTGTCGATCGAAAGCAACGAATTCGGTCATCTTACCGGCGTCGTGCAATGGTATCGCGGCGACAGGATCGGCATTCGTCTCGACCCGTCGTCGAATACTGCGGCACAGATCTCGTCCTATTTCAAATATTTCCGCTAAACACGCATGACAGCACGAACGTGACGCCACTTTGGCGGCACGTTCGTCTTTGGATCGCTCCGTGTTATTTGGTCTCCGGTGCGACCACCAGTTTGCGATAGAGATGCCATGTCGCATGACCGAGGATCGGCATGATGACGGCGAGACCGACGAAGACGGGGATCGAGCCGAGAACGAGGCCTCCCGCTACGATCAGTCCCCACATGGCGACGGGAACCGGATTGGTCAGCGTTGCCCGCACGGACGTCTCGACCGCTGCCACGGCGCCGACATCCCTGTCGAGCAACAGCGGAAACGACACGACGACGGTCGACAGCACGATCACGGCAAAGACGAAACCGACGGCGTTGCCGACGAGGATAAGGTTCCAGCCCTGGTCTGTTCCGAAAACCTGGTTGGCGAAGGCGGAAATCGATGCCGGCGGCACATCGCCGAACATCTGGACATAAAGCGACTGGGCAACGAGCAGCCATGCGACGAACAGCACGAACAGCAAGAAGGCCAGCGCGATGATCGACGGCAAGGCCGGAGAACGGCGAACATCGAAAGCGTGCCGCCAAGACGTGTTCATCCCCTTTTCGCGCCGCCGGCTGATCTCATAGAGACCGATGGCGGCCACCGGGCCAAGCAGGGCAAACCCCGAAGCCAGCGGATAGAGAATCGGCAACATGTTGGCGCCCGAACTCCATGTGGCAAGCACGACACCTGCGATCGGGTAAATCAGGCAGAGAAAGACGTAATGAGACGGCTTGGCGTTGAAGTCCTGCCAGCCGAGACGCAACGCGTCGAAGACATCGGCTATGCCGATCTTGCGAACTACCGGATGCTCGATAGTGGTGCTGGATCCTGCCAATACATGGAATGTTGTCATGATCAATTCTCCTCCTTGAACACACGCGTCGTCACGTCATTCGAGAACAATCAGCAATTCCGGTTTCGAGGGAATCTCGGCATCGCTGACCTCAATCCATGCTCTCGACAGTGGCGGCATTCGCCGTCACGGAACGTCGTGACCAATCGTCCCGTGCAGCGAGCATATACCAGATCTGCGTCTCTTTCACTTGACTTCCGCCGCCCTCGGGCACAAATCGCGGTTATTATGAAAGCATCTGAAGCAGATATCCTGATCGTTCCCGGTTACACCAACTCAGGCCCGGACCATTGGCAGACGCGGTGGCAGAACAAGCTTGCCTCCGCGCGCCGCGTCGAACAGGCAGAATGGTCAAAGCCTGTCCGCGAAGACTGGGTCAAGCGGATGATCGAAGATATCAACGCGGCAACCAAGCCTGTTGTTATCGTGGCGCATTCGCTCGGCGTTGCGACGGCCATTCATGCCCTGCCGCACGCGGAAAAGAAGATCGCCGGCGCTTTCCTCGTCGCCCCGCCGGAAGTGACGAATCCGAAAATCCGGCCAAAGCACTTGATGACGTTCGGCCCCTACCCGCGCGATCCGCTGCCGTTCCCGAGCATGGTGATCGCAAGCCGCAATGATCCGTTCGGATCGTATGATCATGCCGGCGATATCGCCAATGCCTGGGGCTCGCTGCTGGTCGACGCCGGCGAGTCCGGCCACATCAACGCCGAATCGGGTCACGGTCCGTGGCCGGAAGGCACGATGGTCTTTGCCCAGTTTCTCAGCCGGCTTCAACCCTGAGCCGACATCAAGCGCTGCCCCTATCACAGCAAAGCCGCCGGAGAATCGCCGGATCACGACGATTTTCATGCCAGCCGCAAGCCTGGCCGCGCCAGTTTTTTGAAACAGCCATGACGCCGGGCAAGTCAGCCTGAGCGTCGTTTCGAAAGCAATCGGAGCCGATCACACCCGCGCGCAATGCATCATTTTATGCAACGTTAGATGGTTGAAATGACGTGCTTTAGCCGTTTGGTGGCCCCATAATGGCCCCACTTATGAACTTTGCTGCAGTGCAAATAAAATTCTTCGGCTCAAAGCTTTTGAGTCTCCGCACACAGCCTGACTTTCCATCTGCCGGCTGTCAGCTCCGATCGAATTCCATTCGATCTCTTGGCTCAAACCAACCGGATTCGCGAGCGATGACCTCAGCCATTCGAAAATTCATTTTCCACGATCTCCAGACGATCGAGGGCTATATCGATCCGCCGGACGCACTGGTTTTCCTTTCGCTTCTGCAAGGGCAGAAAGAAAAAAACTTCGCCGGCGCCCTTGCCGAGATCGGCGTGTTCTATGGCCGCTCCTATTTTCTTCTTAGAAAGATCAGCGGAGACGACGAGACGATATTGGCAATCGACCTGTTCAATATTGGTCAGACGGTCGATGGGAGCAGCGCGCAATATAGCCGCTTTCTGGAAAACGGGCGTCGGCTCGGCATGCGCGTGGACGAAGAGATGATCATCAGAGGCGACAGCACGCTGCTGGAGCCAGCCCAACTGACCGACAAGATCGGTAAAATTCGGTTCTTCAGTATCGATGGCGGGCATATGCTGCGACATGTCGTGGCCGATAGCAGACTTGCGATGGAAGCGCTTGCGGATCATGGCGTCATCGCCTTTGACGATACGTTCAATCCGGCCTGGCCGGAGGTGACGGTCGGCGTAGCGGATTTCCTGCGCACATGCGGCGGCGCCTTTTCCGCTTTCTGCATGACCAAGTACAAGACCTATGTCTGCCGCCGCGAATTCCACGCGTTTTACACCGACCTGATTGCCAATTCAGCCGATCTCGCCGCATTCGATCACGTCGAAACCGAATTTCTAGGCTCGAAGGTTGCCCGCCTCCACAACCCGATCAGCCGCCGGATGGTCTACGAGCTGATGGTTCGCTCAGGCATGAGCGCTTTTTCCGAGCGCGTTTACCGATAGGCGAAGCACATATCAGCTCAGCCAACCGCAGTGCCAAAACAAAAAGCCGCCCGCAAGCGGACGGCCTCGCAGGCTTTCAGTGACCCATATCAGCCGTTCTGGATCTGGGTGACGGCCTCGGAGAGAAGCTCCAGCATCTTCAGGCGAATGTCGTCTTCAGTCTGGGCGATGCCGGCAGCTTCGAAGTCCGCGCGGATCTTGCGCACGACGTCCTCATGTCCGGCCTCGGCGAAATCGGCGGCGATGACGTCGGTGGCGTAGGCCGCCGGATCGCTCTTGCCCAGAAGCCCCGCGGCCCAGAGACCGAGCAGCTTGTTGCGGCGCGCCTCGGCCCTGAACCGCAGCTCTTCATCCAGCGCAAATTTCGCCTCAAACGCCTTTTCGCGGTCCTGCATACTGGTCATCCTTCGATCTCCCTGAAAACCATGCCGTAAACAGCTTTTCGCCCATAAACCAAAAGCCTGCCAAAAGTGCAATGCGAAGTTTTCCGCTTTGACGACTTTCCGTGTTACCCTCTTGCTAATTCAGGGGATCGGATCAGACGCCGATTGTGAAATAGTTTCTTTTGAGCTATGGACCCGATTAGAAAATGCCAAGGCGCAGCCCAAGAGCGCCGACAACTATAGAGAACACTATTGATGAACCGTCGCCGCCGTATTTACGAAGGCAAAGCCAAGATCCTTTATGAGGGTCCTGAGCCGGGTACGCTGATCCAGTTTTTCAAAGATGACGCAACCGCCTTCAACAAGAAGAAGCACGATGTCATCGATGGCAAGGGCGTGCTCAACAACCGGATTTCCGAATATATCTTCACGCACCTGAACAGGATCGGCATCCCCACGCACTTCATCCGCCGCCTGAACATGCGCGAGCAGCTGATCAAGGAAGTGGAAATCATTCCGCTCGAGATCGTCGTGCGGAATGTGGCCGCAGGCTCTCTGTCCAAGCGCCTCGGCATCGAGGAAGGCGTGGTCCTGCCGCGCTCGATCATCGAGTTCTATTACAAGGCCGATGCGCTCGATGACCCGATGGTCTCCGAAGAGCATATCACCGCTTTCGGCTGGGCAAGCCCGCAGGAACTCGACGACATCATGGCGCTCGCCATTCGCATCAACGACTTCCTGACCGGCCTGTTCCTGGGCGTCGGCATCCAGCTCGTCGATTTCAAGATCGAATGTGGCCGGTTGTTCGAAGGCGACATGATGCGCATCATCCTGGCCGACGAAATTTCGCCGGACAGCTGCCGTCTGTGGGACGTCGAAACCAAGGAAAAGATGGACAAGGACAGGTTCCGCCGCGACATGGGCGGCCTCGTCGAGGCCTACCAGGAAGTGGCTCGCCGCCTTGGCATCATGAACGAGAACGAGCCGCCGCGCGGCACCGGCCCCGTGCTGGTGAAATAAGCAGGAAAAGACAACAGTGATCAACGCACGCGTAACAGTGACGCTGAAGAACGGCGTTCTCGACCCGCAGGGCAAGGCCATCGAAGGCGCCCTTGGCGCCCTCGGCTTCGACAGCATCGGCCACGTCCGCCAGGGCAAGGTCTTCGATCTGCAGATCGAGACCGCCGACAAGGCAAAGGCCGAAGCCGACCTCAAGGCCATGTGCGAGAAACTTCTGGCCAACACGGTCATCGAGAATTACGCCATCTCGATTGCCTGAGCTTCTAGGACCGTGACCGCGATGTCTTCTCGAAACCAGGATACGGACGTTTCCAAGTTTCTGAGCTACGTCCTGCGGCACGCTCCGGAAGAAGCGGGACTGACCCTGGACAGCGAAGGCTGGGTGGCCTTCTCCAAGGTTCAGGCCGCGGTCCGCACCCGGTTTGGTATCTCGGATGCCGATCTGCTGCGGATCATCGAGGAAAGCCCGAAGAAGCGCTTCACCCTGAACGGTGAAAGCATCCGCGCCGCGCAGGGGCACAGCGTTGCAATCGATATTGGCCTACCCCCGTCGGAGCCGCCGCCAACGCTCTATCATGGCACATCGGCGGCGAACCTTTCGCCGATCCTGGCGGACGGACTGAAGAAGATGGATCGGCAACACGTGCATCTGTCGCCGGATCAGGAAACAGCCCTTATCGTCGCGCGCCGCCGCAAGGGCGATATCGTCATACTGGAAATAAACGCTGGAAAGATGCAGGCGGACGGACAATTGTTTTTCAAGTCGGAAAACGGCGTATGGCTGACCGACCAAGTGCCACCTGCTTACATCTCACCGATTACGGAGACAGGAATATGAAATCAGCAGTCGTTCAGCTTCCGGGTCTCAATCGTGACCGCGACATGATCGCTGCGCTGACCAAGATTTCCGGCAAGGCGCCGGTGACGATCTGGCAGACGGAGACGGATATTCCGGATGTCGACCTGATCGTCATCCCCGGCGGCTTCTCCTATGGCGACTACCTGCGCTGCGGCGCGATCGCGGCGCGCATGCCGGTGATGCAGGCGATCAAGGCGAAGGCCGAGGCCGGCGTCAAGGTGCTGGGCGTCTGCAACGGTTTCCAGATTCTCGTCGAAGCGGGTCTCCTGCCGGGCGCGCTGATGCGCAATGCCTCGCTGAAATTCGTCTGCAAGGAAATCCAGCTGGAAGTCGTCAACGCCAATACCGATTTCAGCCGCGCCTACGAGCAGGGCCAGATCATCCGCTGCCCCGTCGCCCACCATGACGGCAACTATTTTGCCGACGCGGAGACGTTGAAGACCATCGAAGGCAATGGCCAGGTCGTTTTCCGCTATGCGGCCGGCACCAATCCGAACGGTTCCATCAACGACATCGCCGGTATCGTCAATGAGAAGGGCAATGTTCTCGGCATGATGCCGCATCCGGAAAACCTGATCGAGGCTGCCCATGGCGGCGCCGACGGCCGCGGTCTCTTCGCATCCGCCCTTGACGTAATAGCTGCTTAACAATCCGCCTGATAGAAGGCTCCCACAAAGACCGAATCACAGGGACCTTCCGATGCGCGGCACAGCTTTCATCCGTTTTCTTGCCACTGCCGGCGTGGTCGCCACGCTTGCGCTTGCCACCGGCTGCCAGTCGGCCAGCCCGCCAGCGCCTGCGCAGAGCACGGCGGCGTTGCCCACCATGGAACGCGTCGCGCTCGGGGCCAACGCCTGCTGGTTCAAATCTGGTGACGCAGCCTTCAAGCCGTATCGCCTGGCGCCGGAACTCAATTCCTTCTCCGGACGCCCGCGCATCCTGCTCGTCAAGCGCAACTCACCCGAATCACGTCCGCTCGCCGTCGTCCAGGCGGAAGGACACCCGGCCCGGCTTCAGGCCTTTGGACCGCTGTTCAATGAACCGGTTGGAGCGAGAATGGCGTCGGATGTGAAACGCTGGGCCGCGGGCGGCACCGGTTGCCGATAGCCCAAGGCACTCTGCCCGCCGGCACCAGCGTGGTGCCGGTTCCTTATCCCAGCTTTTCTTTTTAAGCATTTTTTCTCCACGCTCCAGTTCGAACGAACCAGTGATTGAGCCCACCCGAAAGCGTCGGGCTGTTTTTCACGATTCCAACCCGAAATGCCGTTCTCACATATATGCGAAATTGCGTTCCAGGATCTGGTTAAGCCGTGACGCCATTCGGCGCGGCCACGGTGGGGACCTTCTTTCTTTCGCCTATACCGGAAATGCCCCTCGACGTGGCACACCTGGCGACAACCCATGAGTTGGAGGGCCTGGCGAGCCTGCCGGATTGAAAACACCTCTTCATTGGTTTCAGTCACTTGAGAAATCGGGGTTCCACCTTCTCGGCCGATCGCCGGTGCCCTCCACTTTCTCGAACCCGCGATTTTATTCTCCTGCCCGCATCGCAAAGAGAACGTCATTTCTTATAAGTTATAATATCTACTGATTTTATAGACTAAAGAAATGGAAGCGGGTTTGAACAATGACCTATCTCCTGAGCCTCCTTGACAAAAGTCCGATCGAGCCCGGGCAGGACGCGAGCCACGCCTTGCAGTCCACCGTGCGTCTTGCCCTGAAGGCAGAGCAACTCGGCTATCACCGGTTCTGGGTGGCCGAGCACCACAATACCCTTGGTCTGGCGAGCTCGGCTCCCGAAGCGTTGATCGCCTACCTTCTGGCCCGAACCTCGACCATTCGGATCGGTTCCGGTGGAGTGATGCTGCAGCACTACAGCGCCTACAAGGTGGCGGAGACGTTCAATCTGCTTGCCTCGCTTGCACCCGGCCGCGTGGACCTCGGGGTCGGGAAAGCTCCCGGCGGCTTCCCACTGTCAACCAGAGCCTTGCAGGTGGCCATTGATCCGGCGCGCAAACCGAGCTTCGCAGACCAGCTGAGCGATATTAACGCTTATCTCTCAACGAATTCCACTTCAGCCGAGCTCGTCGCCACGCCCCTGCCCGGCGTCGCACCCGATCGCTTTCTACTTGGCGCCAGCGTCGAAAGCGCCACCCTTGCGGCGGAAAAAGGCTGGGAGCTGGTCTTCGCCGGTCACCTGAATGGCGACCCGGACAACCTTCGCAAGACTTTTGAAACCTACGAACAAGCGACCGGCGGCAAACGCCCGATCCTTGCACTTGCCGCCTTTGCTGCCGAAAGCGAGGAGCAGGCACGAGCGCGCGTCGGCGATCTCAAGATCGTCAAGGTCTTCCTGCCCAACGGCCAATGCGTGAACGTCGGCAGCGAGGAACAGGCGGCCGAATTTGCCCGCCAGTCCGGTGTCACCGACTACCGTATAGAGGAAAAGGCACCCAGCGTGCTGCACGGCACGGCTCGACAGGTCCGCAAGGAACTGGACGATCTGCATCGCCGCTATGGCGTCAGCGAATTCATTCTGGACACCCCTGCCCTGACGACGGCCGAGCACCTCACCTCCATCGAGTTGCTCGCCAAGGAGCGGCTTTCCCTCGTCGCCTGATATCTCTGAAGAGGAGTTGATCCCATGGCTCAGAAAAACATCACCTTCGGCATCATGTTGCAGGGTCCGGGCGGCCACATGAACGCCTGGAAGCATCCGAGCGGACCGGCAGATGCCAGCACCAATTTCGATTTCTTCGTCAAGACTGCGCGCAAGGCCGAGGATGCAGGCATCGCCTTTGCCTTCGTTGCCGATGGGCTCTACATCAACGAGCAGTCGATCCCGCATTTCCTCAACCGTTTCGAGCCGATCACCATCCTGTCGGCGCTGGCCGCTTCGACCTCGAAGATCGGTCTCGTCGGCACCGTCTCGACCTCGTATAGCGACCCTTTCACGATCGCTCGCCAGTTTGCTTCGATCGATCTCATCAGCGGCGGCCGGGCGGGCTGGAATGCAGTGACCTCGCCGCTCGAGGGGTCGGGGCGCAACTACAGCCGCGAACATCCCGAACACGAACTGCGCTACGAGATCGCCGAGGAATATATCGATGCGATCAAGGGGCTCTGGGATTCCTGGGATGATGATGCTTTCGTCCGCGACCGCGACACCGGTGTTTATGCCGACAAGAGCAAGCTGCACCGTCTCAATCACAAAGGCCGCTTCTTCCGGATCGAGGGCCCGCTGAACATCGGCCGCTCGAAACAGGGCCAGCCGGTGGTGTTTCAGGCCGGCGCATCGGATTCCGGAGTGAGACTTGCAGGCAAGCATGCCGATGCGGTCTTCACCAATGGCGGACCGATCGAGGAGGCGAAGGCCTTCTACAAACAGGTCAAGCAGAGCGCGATCGCCCAAGGCAGGCGTGCCTCCGATATCGGTCTTTATCCGGGCATCGGGCCGATCGTCGGATCGACGCCGGAGGAAGCGGAGGCGAAGTATCAGGCAATCCGCAGTCTCGTTACCATTGAAGAAGCGCTGCTCTACCTTGGCCGTTTCTTCGACCATCATGATTTCAGCGTCTACCCGCTGGACGAACCGTTTCCGGATATTGGCGACATCGGCAGAAACAGCTTCCGCGCCACCACCGACCGCATCAAGAAGACCGCGCGTGATAAAAATCTCACGCTGCGTGACGTTGCCCTGGACGTCGCCACGCCGCGAACGGATTTCATCGGCACGGCGGACCATATCGCCGATGAGATCATTCGCTGGGTCGATCAGGACGCCGCCGACGGGTTCATTCTCGGCTTTCCGGTCATCGCCGAAGGGTTCGACGATTTCGCAAGGCACGTCCTGCCGATCCTTGAGCAGCGCAGCTATTTCGATCCCGCATTGCGGGGCGCAACGCTGCGCGAGCATCTGGGCCTGCCCTATCGCGAAAGCCGCCATGCGGCACAAGGCAACAACGGCGAGCACAAAAGGGCCGTCGGCGCCTGAGCGCGGAGGAACCGATCATGAACGCAATCACGCAGACATTTCACACGAACGATCCGGTCGGAAACGGCATCGCCGCATATCTCGGCGAGATCATCGCGCTTCGCCAGGACCTGCATCAATATCCGGAGCTCGCCTTCCAGGAGCGTCGCACGAGCAAGGTCATTGCATCGAAGCTGTCCGCCTGGGGCTACGAAGTAGCATCGGGCATAGCCGGAACCGGCATCGTTGCCACCCTCAAGCGGGGAGACGGAGAAAGGCAGCTCGGCATCCGTGCCGATATGGACGCGTTGCCGATCGAGGAGGCGACCGAGCTTTCCTACGCAAGCAACAATCCAGGCGTCATGCACGCCTGCGGCCATGACGGGCACACATCGATCCTTTTGGCCGCGGCGCGTTATCTCGCCGAAAGCGGCAACTTCAATGGCACGCTGCGGTTGATCTTCCAGCCTGCCGAGGAGATCGGCGCGGGTGCGCGCAAGATGATCTCCGAGGGTCTGTTCGATCGCTTCCCGGTCGATGCGGTCTTCGGGCTTCATAACTGGCCGGGTGTGCCGACAGGCCAGTTCGGCTTTGTCACCGGCCCCGCGATGGCATCGGTCGATCAGGCAACCATCAGGGTTATCGGCAAGGGTGGTCATGGCGCTGAACCGCATCGCGCGGTTGATCCGGTCCTTGCTTCCGCATCTTTCATTACCGCCCTGCAGAGCGTCGTCTCCCGTAACGTCGACCCGCAGGACATGGCGGTGGCAACCGTTGGTTCGATCCATGCCGGAACGGCTTCCAACGTCATTCCCGAAAGTGTCGAGCTGAAGCTGACGATGCGATCTTTCAGCGAAGCCGTGCGGCAGCAATTGCAAGAACGCATTCCGGCTCTCGCCCGAGCGCAGGCCGAAAGCTTCGGCGCGACGACCGACGTCAACTACCGGCTTGGTTTTCCCGCGCTCGTCAACCACCCGGAAGAGACCGCGTTCGCCCGCGCGGTGGCGGTTGACGCCTTGGGGGGCGCCGCAGTCGAGGAAGGGTTTCGTCCGCGCACGGCCAGCGAGGATTTCGCCTTCATGCTCCAGGCCCGGCCGGGCAGCTATCTCTTCGTCGGCAACGGCGACAGCGCCCCGCTGCACAGCGCCCAATACGATTTCAACGACGCGATCATTGCGCCCGCCGCCCGTTACTGGGTGCGTCTGGCGGAAGCATTTCTTCAGTAGCAACAGGCGAACGATATGAGCGACAACTTTGTCTATACAACCACGCTCGACCCGCGCGCGAAACCGCTGATCGACGAATTGATATACGAATACGACAGCCGCTACGGCAACTACTTCAACGAGGGCGGAGCGGCAGTCGAGCTCAACCGCTACCCACCCGAGGCCTTCGCGCCGCCGCACGGCAATTTCCTGCTTCTGATCCGCGACGGTGAGACGATCGGCGGCGGGGCCTTCAAGCACTACGACGATCACACGGCCGAATTCAAGCGCATCTGGACGCGCTCGGATCTGCGCCGGCAGGGCTTGGCCCGCAAGATCCTGGTCGAGCTTGAAACGCAGGCGGCGCGCCAGGGCTATTCGCGCATTTACCTGACGACGGGTTTCCGCCAGCCGGAAGCCGTTGGGCTCTATTTGAACTATGGCTACACCGCACTCTTCGATCTCGACGTCGATCCCGAGATCTACAAGTCACTGCCCTTCGAAAAAGACATTGCGCATTTGGTGCCGACGGCAGTGGCAGCGCAGCCGACCGAACCGGAACTCAGGCGCCTGTCGGCGCGCGCGTGAAAAAAGCCTGCAATCCACAATCATAAAAGGGAAAAGCGATGGCCTTGACGACAGATTTTTCGAGCGCCGACATCGGCGTTACAGCTGCCAGCAGGCAGGACTATTCTCGCCACCGGATCGTGCCGGCGCGCCATCCGGGCCGTCTTGCAGGAACGATCTTCGCGGCAGTAGTGATCGCGGCCGTTCTCTATTCAATTTTGACCAATCCGCGCTGGGGATGGGGCGTCTTTGCCGAGTGGTTCTTTGCGGAGCCTGTCCTCGTCGGCCTCGGCAGGACGCTGCTTTTGACCGCGCTCGCCGCCATTTCCGGTTCCGTTTTCGGTACCGCACTGGCGTTGGCGCGCGTTTCGAAATCGCCACTGCTTGCCGGTCTGTCCTGGGGCTACATCTGGCTCTTGCGCTCCATCCCCGTGATCGTGCTGCTGTTGATACTCAACAATCTCGGGTACCTGTACGAGACCATCAGAATCGGTATCCCCTTCAGCGATACGGTCTTCTTCGACTACCCGACCGTGCAGTTACTGACGCCCTTTGCCGCAGCCTTCCTCGGCCTGACGCTCAACCAGTCGGCCTTCTTCGCGGAGATCGTGCGCGGCGGCATTCTCTCCGTCGATCAGGGGCAGTTGGAGGCGGCGTCCGCGCTTGGTCTGCCGCGCCACCGCCAGGCCTTGCGCATCGTCTTGCCGCAAGCCATGCGCTCCATTCTGCCGACAGGCTTCAACGAACTCATCGGATTGGCGAAGAGCACCTCGATGGTCTACGTGCTGGCGCTTCCGGAACTCTTCTATACGGTTCAGGTGATCTACCGTCGTAATCTCGAAGTCATACCGCTGCTGATGGTTGCGACGGTCTGGTATCTGATCATCATGACCGGGCTGTCGCTCGCGCAGCATTACATCGAGCGTTATTTCTCCAGGGGAGCGGTGCGCAATCCCACCCCTCTGCCTTTCCAGGCGTTCTTCGAACGTTTCCGCCGTCCGCTTCCTGCATTTAATCCCGCAATCGACAACCTCCGCAAAACCGGCTTCCATGATGCGGCGGCCCTGAGGGCAGCGGGCGGCGCGGTGCGCATCCACGGCATTGCGAAGAGTTTCGGGTCGCTGAAGGTGCTCGACAATATCGAGCTCAGCCTGCCGGCCGGCAGTGTTACCGCCATCCTTGGCCCCTCCGGTTCCGGCAAGTCGACGCTCTTGCGCGCCATCAACCATCTGGAGCGCGTCGACACCGGCTTCATCTCGGTGGACGGCGATCTTGTCGGCTATAGCCAGAAGGGCGATACGCTCTACGAACTCAAGGAGAAGGACATTCTCAAGCGCCGCGCCGATATCGGCATGGTCTTCCAGAACTTCAATCTCTTTCCCCATCTGACCGTGCTCGAAAACCTCATCGAGGCGCCCATTCAAGTGCGCAAGACAAGCTACGAGGACGCCGTACAACTGGCGCAGGAACTGCTTGCGCGTATCGGCCTCAGCGACAAGATCAACGCCTATCCGCGCCAGCTTTCCGGGGGCCAGCAGCAGCGCGTGGCGATCGCGCGTGCATTGGCACTGCGCCCGAAGGTGCTGCTGTTCGACGAGCCGACCTCGGCGCTCGATCCGGAACTCGTCGGCGAAGTTCTCGACGTTATCAAGGAACTCGCCCGCACCGGCACGACGCTGGTCATCGTCACCCATGAGATCGGGTTTGCCCGTGAAGTCGCCGACACCGTCGTCTTCATGGATAGCGGCCACATTCTGGAGGCCGGTACGCCGGCACGCATCTTCAATGAGGCGCAACATCCCCGCACGCGCGAATTCCTCGCCAGGGTTCTCTAGGCCCCAGCCCGCGATCGCAACCTCGCCCGAGATACCGGCCGCCGCGGGCGCCCGGACAGACAACGGCAACAAACGCAACCAGAGATGAAATGGAGATAGAAACATGACACTGTTGAAAACAGCGAAACTGCTGATGGCAGGCGCCGTCACAATCGTCGCGCTCGGTCTTGCAGCACAGGCGGCCGACAAGTTCGACCTCAGCCCCGAACAGCCGAACCGGTTGCGCGTGGAGAAGAACGAAAAGCGCATTGCCGAAGTCAAGGACTTCAAGTTCGTTCAGGACGGCGTCTTCACCGTTGGCATCAGCACGGGCGGAAACCTCCCGCTGCATGATTACGCCTCCGATTCCAAAACCGTCATCGGCTATGACGTCGATCTGGCGCAGGCCGTCGCCGACAGTCTGGGGCGGAAGCTTGAACTCGTTTCCATCGCCTGGGCCGATTGGCCGCTCGGGCTGAACTCGGGCAAGTTCGACGCGGTGATCTCGAACGTCACCGTGACGGAAGAACGCAAGGAAAAATTCGATTTTTCGACCTATCGCAAGGATGAACTCGGCGCCTACGTCAAGGCGGACAGTCCGATCACCTCGATCAAGGAACCGAAAGATATTGCCGGCTTGAAGGTCATCACCGATGCCGGCACCAATCAGGAAAAAATCCTGTTGGAATGGGACCGCCAGAATGTCGCAGCCGGCCTGAAGCCGATCGAGGTGCAGTACTACGACGATGACGCGGTCAGGGACCTGGCCATCCAGTCCGGCAGGGCTGATGTCGTCTTCAGCGTGAACGCGACGCAGGCCTATGCGGCCGGGCTGAACGGCAAGACCAAACTCGTCGGTACGGTCAGCGGCGGTTGGCCCATCACGGCTGAGATCGCAGTCACCACGCGCAAGGACAGCGGCCTGGCGGAGCCCCTCACCGGCGTCATCAACGACCTGATCGCCAGCGGTGCCTATCGCAAGATTCTCGACACGTGGAATCTCGGCCCCGAGGCGGTTGATGAAGCCAAGACCAATCCGCCCGGCTTGCCGAAGATCGGGTCGTAATCGGTCGCGATGCGGTTAACGCCGGCTCTGCCTCCTGCGGAGCCGGCCTTTCTGGGAAACCGGATTTGGAGAGGATCATGAAAAGCAGACTGGCTATCCGGGCATGCTCGTTCGTCTTGATGATGACGGCACTGACCTCCTTCGGCGCCGCGCGTGCCGAGGATGCAGCCTTCGACTTGAGCCCGCAGCAGCCGGGCCGCATTCATGTCGGTCGGGATGAAAGAGCGGTCGCCGCCATTCCCAAGGATTTCAACTTTGTCACGCCAGGGATTTTCACAGTTGCCGTGAGTCCCGGAGGTCCGCCCCTTGCAACATATGCGACCGATGCGAAGACCGTCGTCGGTGCCGATCCGGATGTCGCTTCTGCCATCGCCGACAGCCTCGGACTTGAATTGAAACTGGTGCCCGTTGCTTGGATCGATTGGCCTCTCGGCCTGACCTCAGGCAAGTACGACGCTGTGATCTCCAATGTCGGCGTGACCGAGCAGCGCAAGGAAAAGTTCGATTTTTCCACCTATCGGCAGGGGCTCCACGGCTTCTTCGTCAAAGCCTCTAGCCCGATCACGTCGATCAATGCGCCGAGGGATGCCGCAGGGCTCAGGATCATCGTCGGAGCGGGGACCAACCAGGAGCGCATTCTGCTGAAATGGAACGATGAGAACCTCGCGGCTGGCCTGAAGCCGCTCGAGCTGCAATATTACGACGATGAGGCTGCAAGTCTGCTCGCGCTCTCTTCCGGGCGAGCAGACGTAATCGTTCAGCCGCATGCACAGCTCGTCTACATCGCCGCCCGCGACAGGAACATCAAGCGTGTCGGGACGCTGAGTGCCGGTTGGCCGGAGCGGTCGGATGTCGCGATCACCACACGCAAGGGGAGCGGTCTGGCTGATGCTCTGACGATTGCCACCAATAGCCTGATTGCCGATGGCGCCTACGCAAAGATTCTCGATCGATGGCAGCTTGCCGAGGAAGCCTTGCCGAAATCGGAAACCAATCCACTCGGTCTGCCGAAATTCTGAGGACGGAATGATGAGGGGACAACCTGTTTCGATCCGTCACATCGGCTTCCTGACGCCCGGCAACTATCCCGACGATGATCCCCTTTCCGGTCTCGAAAAGACCTTGCAGCTTCTCGCCTATGGCGAGCAGCTCGGTTTCGACAGCGCCTGGGCCCGCCAGCGGCATCTTGAGCCCGGCATATCGTCGGCAACGGCTTTCCTGGCGGCTGCGACGCAGCGGACGACGCGGATTGAACTCGGGACGGCAGTTATTCCAATCGGCTATGAGAGCCCCTATCGGCTGGCCGAAGATCTCTCTACGGTCGATGTGCTTTCGCGCGGGCGGCTGAATATAGGCCTCAGCGCCGGCCGGCCGCTGCATGCCGACCTCATCGCACCGCTCGCCTTTGACGGCGACTGGGAGACGTATGACTTCTCGCATGACCGTGTGCTCCGCTTCGCCGACAATTTGCGCGGGCGATACCTCGGTGACGAAAGCACGTTCATCAAGACGCCCTTCGGCCCGCAGCGACCGCGTCTGCAGCCGTACGCAAAGGGCCTCGTCAACCGCATCTGGTATGGCGGCGGATCGCTGCGATCCGTCAGATGGGCTGGTGAAAACGGCTTCAATCTGCTGATCGGCAATGTGACGACGGGCGAGCAGACCGAGGACTTCTTCGTCGCGCAGCTGCGTCAGTTGGAAACGTACCAGGTCGCGCGCAGCGGCAACGGGCGCGTCGCGTTCGGCCGCGTGATCGTACCGATCGACAGCGCCGATCCGCCGACACGGCGGCGCTATTTCGACTATGCGGCGGGACGCGACGAACGAACCCTCGCACCGCAAGGCGAGCGGCGCACGCTTTTTGCCCGTGATATCGTCGGAACATCGGACGAAATCCTCGAGCGCCTGTTTGCAGATCCGATCCTGCCGCATGTCAGCGAACTCAGGCTCGAACTCCCCTATGAGTTCGAGGACGAGGAATACCGCCAGATCATTCATGACGTCATCACGCTTATCGCACCGGAGCTCGGCTGGTCGCGCGAAGCGGACAAAGGAAAGCGACCGGCGTGACACAACCCGAAAATCTGAAATGCAGGAACCCATGAACGACAAGAACTCGCCAAAGCCTCTCGGCCCCAATTCGCAGCTGGTCAGGGCCGGATACGATCCCTTCGACTATCACGGCTTCATCAATCCTCCCACCGTTCGCGCATCAACCGTGCTCTTCCCGGATGCAAAGACGATGGAACGGCACGAGCAGAAATACACCTACGGCACGCGCGGGACACCAACGACGGACGCATTGTGCGAGGCGGTGAACGAGCTTGAGGGCGCAGCGGGCACCATCATCGTGCCGTCCGGCCTTGCGGCGGTGACCCTGGCATTTCTGGCCTATCTCTCTCCAGGCGACCATGCGCTCAATGTCGATTCCGTCTATGGGAACGTCCGTCATTTCTGCGACACCATGCTCGCCCGCCTCGGCGTGCAGGTCGATTACTATGAGCCTTCCGTCGGCGCCGCGATCGAGTCGCTCTTCAAGCCGAATACGAGACTCGTTCATCTGGAAGCGCCGGGTTCGAACACATTCGAGATGCAGGACGTACCCGCCATTTCCGCGGTCGCACATCGCCATGCGGCAGTCGTGACGATGGACAATACCTGGGCGACACCCTTCTACTTCAGACCGCTCGACTTCGGTGTGGACGTCTCGATTCAGGCGGCCACCAAATATCCGGCCGGTCACTCTGATATTCTTCTGGGGACTGTTTCAGCCAACGCTGAACACTGGAAACGTCTCAAGCATACGAATGGCGCGCTCGGTATCTGCGGCGCCCCTGATGATTCCTATCAGGTCTTGCGCGGACTGCGCACCATGGGCGTTCGTTTGGAGCGTCATCAGTCCAGCGCACTTGAGATTGCGCGATGGCTGGAAACGCGCGACGAGGTGGCGCGTGTTCTTCATCCCGCTCTGCCCAGTTTTACCGGCCATGAGATCTGGAAGCGTGATTTCAAGGGCGGAGCCTTCTCATTTGTGCTGGCCGCTGCCCGAAAGGATGAGTTCAAAGCAAAGGCGCAGGCTTTCCTGAACGGTCTTTCGCTTTTTGGAATAGGTTATTCCTGGGGCGGCTTCCCGAGTTTGGCCCTTCACGTGGATTTGGGTGACCGGCGCGTATTACCGGCACCGGCGGACGGCCCCGTCCTGCGCATCCATGTCGGCCTCGAGGATGTTGCAGATATTAAGGCGGACCTCGAACGGGGTTTCGCAGCGGTGAATGCGCTCTGATGTTGTGTCGCCCTGCGCCAGATTTCTGAATGTTTACCACCAATGGCCGACCCAAAGACCAACAAAGGGGCCTATCGCAGAAAAATAATTATATATTCAATCTATAAACATTATGCACACCCCTCCCCCGTGCCCCTCCTTGCCAGTAATTTCCTCGCTGATCGCGTTCTGATCTTAACCGCACCCCCGCCATCGCAGGCGCACATGAGACGGAGAAACAATGCGCATATTCAGCTTTCTGGTGCAGACGAGTGTTTTCGTTGCAAGCCTTGTCGGTGGCGCGGCCTACGCCGGCGAGACACTCGATCGCGTTCGCAGCAAGGGCGAAGTCGTCGATGTCCTGGTCAACGACTATCCTCCCTTCGGCTTCATCAATGAAAAGAACGAACTCGATGGCTTCGACGTCGACGTCGCCAAAGCGTTCGCCGACAAGCTGGGCGTCAAGCTGAAGTTGGAAACGCCTGGCTGGGAAACGATCATCAGCGGCAAATGGGCCGGGCGATGGGACGTTGCGATTTCGTCGGCAACGCCCACGGAGGAGCGCGCCAAGGTCGTGGATTTCCCGGTCGTCTACTACAGCGTTCCGGCGGTTCTCGTCGTCAACAAGGACGAAGAGAACATCAAGTCGATCGCCGACATTTCCGGAAAACGCGTCGGCGTCGGCACCGGTTCGTCCTACGAGGCCTATGTGAACAGGAACTTCGCGATTCCAGGCCAGCCGGCAATTCAGTTTCCCTTCAAGGACGTTCAGGCCGTACCCGGCGACGAGACGGTAAATTTCCAGAACCTCGCGCTCGGAGCGGGCGTGCGACTAGATGCGATTGTCGCCTCGCTTGGGACCGCACAGGGCCAGATCGACGCCACCGAGGCGCTGAAGGTTGTCGGCGAACCGCTTTTTGCCGAGCCGAATGCAGTTGTTACCGACAAGGGCGACCCGGAATGGGATGCCGAGGTCAAGCGGGTCATCACCGAACTGAGAGCAGACGGGACGTTGGGCAAGATCTCCCAGAAATGGTTCGGCGTGGATATCAGCAAATATGCCGAGTGAGGCGGGCTCGCTCCGTGCTGCCGCGAGGATTGAAGCGGCAGCACTCCCTTCACATCCGGGCCGGACGATCTCGGATTTCCGGTTGAAGGTCTGGCTGACCTGGATTTCGCTGTTTCTGATACTGGCAGCAACGCTCGGCAGCTTCGGTCTCGATTTCGGACTGATCGGCCAGAAGCTGCCGTTCATGCTCGGATTGCGCCTTTCTCCGGATGGGTTTGTGCAAGGGGTCATGTTGACGCTGTTGGTGACGGCCCTGTCGATGGTTTTCGCAATGGCGGTTGCCGTGCTGACGGCGCTCGGTCGCCTCTCGGCCAATCCGCTGGCCTTCGGCGTGGCGACGTTCTACGCGTCATTTTTCCGCGGCACGCCACTCTTGGTTCAGGTACTGCTGATCTACCTGGCGCTGCCGCAGTTCGGAATTATCCTTTCCAGCTTCACGTCCGGCGTCATGGCGCTTTCGCTGAACTATGCCGCGTATCTCGCCGAGACGATCCGTTCGGGCATTTCCTCGGTGCCGAAGGGCCAACGCGAGGCGGCGATGGCGCTGGGGCTTTCCCGCGGAGTCATCGGCTGGAAAATCGTCACCCCCCAGGCCATGCGGATCATCATCCCGCCGGCGGGCGCCCAGTTCATCTCGATGCTGAAGGATTCCTCACTGGTTTCGATCATGGGCCTCTGGGAGTTGAATTTTCTCGCCCAGTCTTACGGGCGGTCGACCTACCACTACATGGAAATGCTGCTGACGGCCGCGATAATCTACTGGTTGCTGTCGATCGCACTCGAACTCATCCAGTATCGACTCGAGTTGAAATTCGGACGGAGCGACGCCGCGGCGCGCTAAGGCGGAGAATGAAATGACCACGACTCACCGTTTCGCTGTTCTGGACGGCGGTATGGGCCGCCTGCTCGAGCAACTCGGCGCACCATTTCGTCTGCCGGAATGGTCGGCGCTGTCGCTCATTGAAGCGCCCCATTTCGTCGCCAAGGCTCATTTGGCCTATATCGAGAGCGGCGCCGAGATCATCACCACCAACTCCTACGGCCTCGTTCCACACATGATCGGCGAGGAGCGGTTTGGCGCTGAGGCCCAGTCGCTTGCCGACCGGGCAGGAAGGATCGCCCGGGAGGTAGCGGACAAGGCACCGCGCAAGGTTCTGGTGGCCGGCTCGCTGCCACCGCTCTTCGAAAGCTACCGGCCGGGCAATTTCGTCGCCGAAGAGGCGCCTCGAATTCTCGCGCCGCTTGTCGCCGGACTTGCTCCGCATATCGACGTGTGGCTGGTCGAAACCCAGAGCTCGACCGCCGAGGCGCTGACGGCGCTGGCCGCCGTCAGGAACCATGGGAAGCCGATCCATGTCTCCTACACCCTGAAGGACGAGGAAGGGCGTACGGGGCCGCCGGAGCTTCGCTCGGGGGAGCCGGTGCTGGATGCCGTTGCCGCAACGATTGCGGCCGGCGCAGACGCGATCCTCTTCAACTGCAGCCAGCCCGAAGTCATGAGCGCCGCTATCCTTGCGGCAAGGCGGGCGATTGACGCGTCATCCAATCTCGCCGCTGGCCTTGGCGTCTATGCCAATGCCTTCGTCCCGGAGCCGCCCTCGGACGAACCCTATGCCGGAATATCCGAAATCAGAGAGGATCTCGATCCGGCAAACTATCTGAAATGGGTGCACCGATGGGTCGACCAAGGTGCGACAATTGTCGGCGGCTGCTGCGGCATTGGCCCTGAACACATCCGCGCAATCAGCGCCAGTCGCGACGCCAGGCGCTGATTGCGAAAGCCACCAGGGAGCTGCGTTGGTCAAGAAGCAGTGCGGGGCAGCTGTCGGCGTTGAAAAAGAAAGTAAGAGCGTTGGGCGCTCCGCCATCGCCCCTATTTGCAAGGCGGCGAGGCATTCGCTGGCGCAGTCAGCCTCAAAGGTTCGGTGAGAAAATTATTTCTATAAATTCTATAGAAATAGGCATTATGGCGTTCCCGCCACACCGCTTCTTCCGTAGGTTTATCCCAACGCGTGTATGGCAATGCCAAAACAGGGGATGGATGTGGGCTTGTTTCGTTCGATAATGATTGGGGTCGCGGCCGCTTTGAGTTTCGGGCTGGCATCGGCCCAGGCGGCTGATCTATCGGAGATCAGGATCGACTGGGCGACCTACAATCCAGTCGGGCTTCTTCTGAAAAAGGAGGGTCTGCTGGAAAAGGAACTCGCCAAGGACAATATCAGCGTCCGCTGGGTGCAGTCCGCCGGCTCGAACAAGGCGCTGGAATTCTTGAGTGCCGGATCGATCGACTTTGGCTCGACGGCAGGCGCCGCAGCATTGATCTCGCGGATCAACGGCAATCCCATCAAATCGGTCTATGTCTACTCGCGTCCCGAATGGACAGCTTTGGTCACGCGTGCGGATAGTCCGATCTCCAGCGTTCAGGACCTCAAGGGCAAGACGATCGCGGTGACCCGCGGTACGGATCCGCACATCTTTCTCGTGCGGGCCTTGGCCGATGCCGGGCTGAAGGAATCAGACGTGAAGCTGGTGCTATTGCAGCATGCCGACGGCAAGCTGGCACTTTTGCGCGGCGATGTCGATGCATGGGCCGGATTGGATCCACTGATGGCGTCCGCGGAAGTGGAAGAGAAGGCCAAGCTGTTCTACCGCAAACCGGAAAACAACACATGGGGTGTGCTCAATACGACCGAAGCATTCGCCGCCGAACATCCTGACATCGTCAAACGCGTCATCGCCGTCTACGAGCAGGCGCGGGCTGAGGTGATCGCCGATCCCGCAGCCTTGAAGGCGGCACTCGTCGAAGCGGCAAAGCTGCCGGACGAAGTCATCGCCAAGCAACTCGAACGCACGGATATCACCCAGCCGACCATCGGCGATCTGCAACGTGACACGATTTCGAAGGCCGGTATTGCCTTGCAGAGTGCCGGTGTTCTTCCCGCCGATGTGGATATTCAGAAGGTAACGCGTCGGCATGGTAGACCTGGCTGAGACTGGAACGAAACCGGCGACAAACACGTCGCGCTCAGGCGCGGCGTCTGCGTTTTATGGAATGAGCCGCCAAGCAACGGTTGCAATCGCCGTGCCTGCCTTCGGGCTGCTGTTTTGGGAGATCGCGGTTGGAGCTGGCTGGTTCTCCGGTCGTCTCATGCAGCCCCCGTCCCGGGTTTCGGCCACCCTGTGGGGCCTCCTGAGGTCCGGAGAATTGCTCGACCATATCGGCATTACGACGGTCAGGGTGTTCTTGGGATTTGTCCTCGGCACCACCACAGCCACCCTCACGGGAGCCTTGACGGGATATTTCGGACTTGTGCGCCGCCTGATCGACCCGTCGCTTCAGGCGCTTCGTTCCATTCCGTCGATTGCCTGGGTCCCCTTGTTCATTCTTTGGTTCGGGATTTTCGAGGCATCGAAAGTGGCGTTGATTGCCGTCGGCGTTTTCTTCCCCGTCTATCTCGGTGTCTCGGGCGCTATTTTGTCGATCGATCGTAAGATCGTCGAGGTCGGGCGCATCTTCCGGCTGTCCGGCTTTGCCCTTGTGCGGCGGGTTATGATGCCTGCTATTTTTCCAGCCTATGTTCTCGCCCTGCGGTCGGGCCTTGGCCTCGGCTGGATGTTCGTCGTCGCCGCGGAATTCATGGGTGCTTCTGAAGGGCTGGGCTATCTTCTCGTCGACGGTCAGCAATTGGGCAAACCGGACCAGATCATGGCCGCCATCATCACATTCGCGGTCATAGGCAAGTTGACGGACAGTCTGCTCATCGCTGCTACGGCCCCGTTCTTGACGTGGCAGGACTGCTACAGGCGTGAGGGGTGAGCCCATGTTAACGTTGCGAAACCTCGGAAAAACCTACGGAAATGGCGTACGCGCCCTCGACGGTTTTTCGCTCGACCTGGCTCCGGGCGAGATCGTCGCCGTCATCGGCGGCTCGGGTTGCGGCAAGAGCACATTGCTCAGGTTGATCAGCGGCCTGGAAACACCGACCCGCGGAATAGTCGAGTTTGACGGTGAGCCCGTCAACCAGCCGAACCCGTTGATCAATCTCATCTTTCAGGAACCACGCCTCCTGCCTTGGCTGACGGTTGCAAACAATGTCGGCTTCGGACTTGCCGAACTTGACGGTGATGATCGCAGGCAACGGATCGGGGCCGCATTGAAGAAGGTCGGCTTGGGGGAACTCGGCGACCGCTGGCCGAAGGAGCTATCGGGCGGCCAGGCCCAAAGGGTGGCGATCGCTCGTGCGCTGGTCACCCGGCCGGAGGTGCTTCTTCTCGATGAACCTTTCTCGGCTTTGGATGCCTTCACGCGTGCCGATCTGCAGGACCATCTGCTCGACATATGGTCCGAAACCCGTCCCACGCTCATTCTCGTGACGCACGACATCGACGAGGCCATTGTTCTCGCAGACCGGATCATCGTCATGCGGCCATGGCCGGGTCGTATTCTCGACGAAATCAAGATCGACTTGCCCAAGAAGCGCGATCGCGCATCTGTGTCATTCGAAGCTGCGAAACGGCAGTTGCTCACGTCGTTGAATGCGTCTCTGCAGCCTGCGGCGGTCTGCACCTCGACCATCGCCGCATTTTGTTGAGTGCCCTGATCGACGACGTAGCGGCAAAGAGATGAGGTCTCACCCGCGTCCGCGACCCGCTGTCCAATCCGATATCGTACAGATTTCTGACTCTGGACGGCAAATGGCGTTGTGTGCCAAGAAGAAGCCCTTGCTTGTTTCAGTGTGGAGAGTTTTTTGGGCCTGCGGGAAGACAAGAAGGATCGCACGCGAACGCAGCTGCTTGAGGCTGGGCTGGACCTGATCCACAAGCGCGGGTTTGAGGAGACGACGGTCGCCGATATCGCTGCCGCCGTCAGCGTTTCGCCCCGCACGCTGCTGCGTTATTTCCCGACAAAGGAGGATGTGATCGTCAGCTGGGTGCAGGATGGGATGACGATCATCCGTGCGGAACTGAAGGAGCGGCTCAAGTCGGAGCCGCCGGTTGTCGCACTTCTTGCTTCTGCGCGGGCGATGCTCACGGCTTTCGACGAGAAATCACGTTTCTTCCTCACAATCGAGACTGCGATCCGCTCCAACAGGAGCATTTCTGCGCGAAAGGAACAGATGATCGCCGAACTGATCGATGAAGTCGCCCATATTCTCGCCTCGACGAACAGACTATCGCCACTCCCGGACGTCGTCGCCTACACGATTGCGGGGACTGTTTTCGCGTTCATTCGGGCAACGATAAACAGTTGGGTGGAGGGAGGAGCTGCAATGTCGCTCCCCGTTCTCTTCGACCAGGCCGCCGGCGTCGTACATTTTCAAAAAAATGTCATGTAGTGACATTTGGCGTTGACAGACATATTTTCCCGTGCGATTTCAAAATGAGTTGCTGAGCAACCTCATTGCAAAACAGCGTCGCCATGTAGGGCGCGCCTGTTGGGAGATAACGAATGTCCACACACAAAAAGATCGCGCTCATCACTGGCGCGACGCGCGGCCTTGGCTTTGAAACGGTTCGTCAGCTTGCTCGGGAGGGCGTGTTCGTCCTTCTCGGCGCACGCGACCTGGCAACAGGGCAGGAGAAGGCTGAAACCCTGCGCCGCGAGGGGCTGGAGGTCGAGGCAATCGAAATCGATCTCAATCGGCTGGAAACGATCGACGCTGCCGCCTCTACGATCGACGAACGGTTCGGCCGGCTCGACATCCTGATCAACAATGCGGGAGTCCTGCTGCTCGACAGCGACGATTTTCCCAGTGTGGCGGCGACGGACGCCATGCGCGAAACGCTTGAGGTCAATTTCATCGGCACCGTGATCGTGACCCAGAAAATGCTGCCCCTGATCCGCAAGGCGGCCAGCGGACGCATCGTCAACCTCTCGAGCAGCGTGGGGTCCCTCTGGTGGAATGGCGACCCGGGCAATCCGTCGCCCGATGTCAAATGGCTCGGCTATGCCGCCTCCAAGGCAGCGGTCAACATGCTGACGGTGCAGCTTGCCTTCGAATTGCGTGATACGCCCATCAAGGTCAACTCCATTTGCCCCGGCTATGTGATGACCGATTTGAACAGGGGTGGCGGCTACGTCACCATCGAAGACGGCGTTCGGGCCTCGGTCAAATATGCCTTGCTGGGCGATGCAGGACCGAGTGGCCAATTCTTCAATATCGAAGGCCCCATCAACTGGTGACCGGAGCATGGCTATTTGATGCCAGTTCCAATTCGAGGAAGATGAACCATGAAACCATCTATTCAAGACATCGTGGAGATCAACCAGGTTCTGTCGCTTTGGGGACACCTGGTGGACAACCGTGCTTGGGACCGTTTCGGGGAAGTCTTTACCGAAGACGCCTATTTCGACTCGAGCGTATTCGGATTCGCGCCGGTCGCGGGAATTGAAGCGATCTGCCATATGGCCAGCCAGGAAGGCCATGCCAACGCTCATCACACGACGAATGTGTACGTCCAGGAAGGACCAAACGACGAGATCGTGGCCGAGTCGAAGGGCCTTGGTCTGTTGTCGAACGGCGCAGTGGCGAGCGTGACCTATACCGACCGGCTTCGCCGGACACCGGACGGCTGGCGTTTGGCGAGCCGTATCCTTGCTCTTCCAGCCCCATCGCGTTGAGAAACGCCACGCTATCGTCAACCTACTATCCCTGACCGGGATGCGCGAAGAAAGCTCCTCCATGCCGAGACTTCATCAGGGAAACGTTATCTCCTGGCTGCTCGCAGCGTTCTTCCTGGCCGGGACCTATGGCAACACCTTCGTCAGCCCCGAAATTGCGGCGGACTACGCCCGGTGGGGCTATCCGGAAAACTTTCATTATCTGACAGCAATCTTTGAACTCTTGGCAGCGGTTATGCTCGTCTTCAAACCTCTACGTTTGTACGGATCGCTGCTCGGGATTGCTGTCATGCTGGCCGCTGCGGGGACGGTTGTGTTCCATGGCGAGTATCCTCATGCAATCCCTGCCCTGGTGGTCCTAGGTCTTTGCGGACTCGTTGCTTTTCTGACAATCAGGTCGAGACGATCCTTGCGGCATCCATCCTAACCTCCGATGGGTTGCCAGACACGGAGTCCACTCCTAGGCACTCAGGATATCCAAAGCCGCCCGTAGAAGCGCGCAGCGTCCGTTGCCGGATCGTAAGACGAATGAAGCAGCGCCGGCAGAGAGCGCGTGCGCCCAATGCAGGCCACATGTTCTGCCCCAACGACCGTGCGACACGCCGAAGCTTTCCACGGTTTGCCATTCGGCGCGGGCGATAGCGGAAATGCTCTGAAAGCGCCGAGATGCAGCATTTTCGCGGAGCTCATATCACATATTCCGGTTCGTTCAGCGTCTGGTCCATCGTCACGCCGGGCAGCGCGGTATGCAGTTTTCCGACCGACCGGGCCGGGATGCCCACCACAGAAGTATAGGGCGCCACCGGGGAGACGACCACGCTGCCGGCACCAACCTTGGCGCCGATGCCGATTTCGATGTTGCCGAGGATTTTTGCGCCCGCGCCGATCAGCACGCCGCGGCGGACCTTGGGATGGCGGTCACCGATCTCCTTGCCGGTCCCGCCGAGCGTGACGTTCTGGAGGATCGAGACCTCGTCCTCCACGACGGCTGTCTCGCCGATGACGAGACCACTTCCGTGATCGAGCATGATGCCGCGGCCCATGACGGCAGCGGGATGGATGTCGATTGCGAAGGTTTCCGAAATGCGGCTCTGGATATGCCGGGCGAGATGCCGGCGGCCGGTTGTCCAGAGCCAATGGGCGACACGGTAGCCCTGCAGGGCCGAAAAACCCTTGAAATAGAGGAACGGAGTGAGAACCTCGGTATTGCTCGGATCACGATCCTTCACCGCCCCGAGATCGGCAGCGGCAGCGCTAAGCAGGCTCGGCGTGTGCGTGTAGGCGCCATAGATCAGCGCGAGCAGCTCGTCGCGGTCGACGTCATGGTCGGCGAGCTTGATCGCCAGGCGGTGCGACAGTGCATGGCCGAAACTCGCATGCATCAGCACTGCCGAGTTCATCGCGCGGGCAAGGGCCTGATCGCGGTGAACCGCCGCGCTGGCCTCCATTCGCAAGGTCTCCCAGAGGGCGGCTACCTCGCGATGCGATGCATCCTCGACGGGGAGGAAGACGACGTTGCTTTCCTGTCCTAGCATCTGTTCGACCTTCACGCACGAGAGGGACGCCTGCCCTCTTCGGGCAGGCGAGAGGATCAGGCCTTCGCCGGCTTCTCAAGCAGATGAAGCAGGTCCGGATGGTGCTTCGCTGCGACATCGGGATGGGAGCGCAGACGGCTCTTCAGATGGTTGATGCCGACCTCGCGGAAGATCGGATTGAGCGGATCGACCGTAACGCCACGCTCGCCGCGCTTCAGCTCGTCCGGCAGCGGGATAACCGGAATCGTTGCGTCGTAGCGCGCCCCGAGGAAAAAGGCGACCGAGAAGCGCTCCGTGCCGCGCGGCGGAGTGACGACACCATGCACGTCGGCGCGCACGAAGCCGTTCGTCGCCAGTTCCAGGAGTTCACCGCTGTTGATGACGAAGGTGCCGGGCACCGGCGGTGCTTCGATCCAGATGCCCTCTTCCGTGCGGATACGCAGACCCGGGGTGGTGTCCTGAAGCAGGACCGTGACGAAGCCGCCGTCCTTGTGTGCGCCGACGCCTTGGTCGCTGCCGGCGGCCTCGCGGCCGGGATAGCGGATGATCTTCAAGAGTTGCGACGGCGACGGCTCATAGATATCGGCAAAGGCGTTCTCCGGCTGGCCGAGCGACAGCGCGATCGCCCTCAACACGTCGATGCCGATGCGGGTCACTTCCGCCTGATAGCGAAGCAGCAGTGGCTGCAGTTCCGGCAGGGCCTCCGGCCACTGGTTCGGGCCGTAAAGGCGGTTCCACGGCGTATCCGGACCGGCCCCGACCGGCTCGCCTTCCGTGTTGATATCAAACTGCTCGCGCCAGTCCTGCTCGCCGCGGGTGCGCTCGTAGCCCGCCCGGTTATAGCCGCGGAAGTGCGGCGACTTTACCATCTCGATCGACAGCTTGTCTTCTTCGGGAAGCGCGAAGAAGCGCTTTGAAACGGCGAGCACGTCGTCGATGAGGCTATGTGGTACGCCGTGGCCGGTCAGGTAGAAGAAGCCGTGGTCGTGCAGAACACGCGTCAGTTCCTTGATGAAGCCTTCGCGCTCGACGGCGTCGCCGTAGAAGCGCGAGAAGTCGATCGTCGGCAGATGGACGGATTTGGTGTGGATCGTCATGGTCATGCTCCTCAAGAGAAAAGATCAGGCGCGCTCGCGGCCGCGGGCGATGCGATGGTTGACGCTGCGAGCCGCCCAGTCGCCCGCCATCTGGATCGACTGGACGATCACGACGAGAACGATGACCACCGCGATCATCACCTCCGGCATGAAGCGTTGGTAGCCGAAACGGATGCCGAGGTCGCCAAGGCCGCCGCCGCCGACCGTGCCGGCCATGGCGGAGTAGCCGACGAGGCTGACCAGCGTGACCGTCTGGCCGGCGAGGATGCCGGGCAGCGCTTCGGGCAACAGCACCTTGCAGATGATCTGCAGCGGCGTGGCGCCCATGGCCTGCGCGGCCTCGATCAGGCTGTGGTCGACCTCGCGCATGGCCGCCTCGGCAAGGCGCGCATAGAGCGGCGTGATGGCGATGGTGAGCGGCACGATCGCCGCCGCCGTGCCCACCGTCGTGCCGGCGACGAGGCGCGTGAGGGGAATGATCGCCACCATCAGGATGATGAACGGCGTCGATCGGATCAGGTTGACGACGGTGCCCATCACCCGGGTGAGCGCCGGGCGTTCGAGGAACTGGCCAGGCGCGGTGACGACGAGCAGCACGCCGAGCGGCAGTCCGACCAGCGTCGAGAGCACCGCCGCGACGGCGACCATCGTCGCCGTCTGGCCGATGGAATCAAGAAGCAGCGCGACGAGCGCCGGCGGCAGAAGATCGGACAGCATGACCGATGACCTCTCCATGGAGACCGAGGAAGGAAAGATGGGCGAGAACGGCGGGCACGCGATCGGCGGCGCCCGGCAGAAGGAGCGAGAGGACACCGAGCGGTCGTTCGTCGATGTAATCGATCCGGCCGTGCAGGATCGATGCGCGCACGCCGAAGCGGTCGACGAGATCGGCGATCACCGGCTCGTGTGCCGCCTCGCCCGTGAAGACGATGCGCAGCACGGGATCGGTGTCTAAGGACGACTGCGGGCGAAGCCGTGCTGCGATCTGAGGCGGCAGGTCATGCGCAACGATGGACGACAGGAAGGAGCGGGCCACCGGCGACTTCGGAAAGGCGAAGACGTCGAAGGTCGGGCCGCTTTCCACGACCTTGCCATGCTCGAGCACGGTGACGTGGCTGGCGATCGCCCGCACCACGTCCATCTCGTGCGTGATGAGGACGATCGTCAGGCCGAGGCGGCGGTTGATGTCCTTCAGGAGATCAAGGATCTGCTCGGTCGTTTCCGGATCGAGGGCGGAGGTCGCCTCGTCGGAGAGCAGCACCTTCGGATCGAGCGCGAGCGCTCGGGCGATGCCGACACGCTGCTTCTGGCCACCGGAAAGCTCGACGGGATAGGCATCCGCCTTCGCGGAGAGCCCCACGAGATCGAGCAGGACCGGAATGCGATTGCGGATTTCCTCCTTCGCCACGCCAGCGATCTCCAGCGGCAGCGCGACATTGTCCGCCGCCGTGCGCGACGACATCAGGCTGAAATGCTGGAAGATCATGCCGATGTCGCGCCGGGCACGGCGCAGTTCGCCACCGGAGAGCCGCGCGATGTCGTGGCCGGACACCTCGATCCGGCCCGAGGTCGGCACGACGAGCTGGTTGAGGCAGCGCACCAGCGTGCTCTTGCCCGCGCCGGAGCGACCGATGATGCCGTGGATATCGCCCTCGCGCACCGATAGAGACACCTTGTCGAGCACGGGACCGGCCTTCTGGTCGTAGACCATGGTGAGGTCTTCGACGCGGACGACCGGGCGCCGCTCCGTCACACCGTCGCGCGTGGCAGATGGCGCCGCCTTCCCTTCTGGCGCGGCTTCCAGGACCGTGGGGGAACGAGCGAGCCTCGTCATCGTCCCTGCCAGACCGGAATCACGTTGCCTTTAAACGTCGTCTCGATGAACTGCTTCACCTCCGGCGACTGATAGCTCTCGACGAGCGTCTTCACCCAGGGCGCGTCCTTGTTCTTCTCGGCAACGCCGATCAGGCAATGGTAGTCGGAGAGCTGGTCCTCGATGAGGATGCTGTCACGCTTCGGCACGAGGCCGGCGCTGAGCGCGAAGTGCGAGGTGATGACGGAGAAGTCGACATCCTCCAGCGATCGCGGCAGTTGCGCCGTTTCCAGCGGGATAAGCTTGATGTTCTTCGGATTGTCGATGACGTCGAGTTCGGTGGCGTTGAAGGTGACGCCGGGCGTCAGCTTGATCACGCCGCCGGCCTCCAGCAGCTTCAGCGCACGACCGAGATTGCTGGGGTCGTTGGGGATCGTCACCTGGGCGCCCTGCGGGAGTTCGGCGAGCGACGCGTACTTCTTGGAATAGCCGGCCATCGGCAGGAGCACCGTCTTGCCAACCGATACGACGTTCAGGCCGCGGTCGCGGTTCTGCTGGTCGAGATAGGGTGTGTGCTGGAACCCGTTAGCGTCGAGATCGCCGTCGTTCGTGGCCGGGTCGATCAGCGCGCCATCGGAGAATTCGACCACCTCGATGTCGAGACCCTTCGCCTTGGCGACGGGGACGACGGCTTCGGCGATCTGCGCGTGCGGGCCGGCGGTCACGCCAAAGCGGATCTTTTCGGCGGAGGCCGAGGCGGCGCTGCCGAGGAACAGGGCGAGCGCCGGGAGGAGGAGGAAAGAACGATACGAGCGTTTCATGCGATATGTCCCAACTGGATAGCGTGAATGGAATAGGGTTGTGTGTCGGCGTCGGGGAGCACCTTGCCGGGATTGAGAATGTTGTCGGGGTCGAGCGTCGCCTTCAGCGCGCGCATCAGCGCGACGGCCTCGGTGCCGTGCTCGCGTTCGAGATAGCTGCGCTTGCCGAGACCGATGCCGTGTTCGCCGGAAACCGTGCCGCCGGCCTCGATGGCACGGAGCGCGATGCGATCGGCAAAGACATGAACGGCATCCTCCTCGCCATCGCGAAGCATAAAGACGCAATGGAAATTGCCGTCGCCGACATGGCCGACGATGTAGGCCGGCGCCGGCGAGGCCGCGATGTCCTCGCGGGTGGCGAGAATGACGCCGGCGAGCGCCGAGACGGGAACGCAGACATCCGTTGGCCAGGCGCGCGCACCGGCACGGTCGGCCTTCGCCCAGCCGAGCGCATCCCGGCGAAGGTTCCAGAGCGCCTGCTGCGCGGCATGCCCTTCGGCCCAGGAAAGAACGCCCCGATGCGCCGTGACGACCTCGCCGATCAAGTCGGCAACCGGGCGGATATCCTCCTCGCGGCCATGGAATTCGAAGAAGAGCATCGGTGCGGAGCGTAGCCCGCTTTCAGGACTGTGCCGGTTTATGACGTCGATCGTCGCCGCATCGAGAAGCTCCACTTTACCGAGGGCGATGCCGGCGCGCTTGATATCGACAACCGCCTCGACCGCGCCGGCCAGTGTCTCGAACTGGGCATAGGCCGAGACGGTATCCGGCAGCGGATGAAGCCGAAGCGTCACCGCCGTGATGATGCCGAGCGTGCCTTCGCTGCCGATGAACAGGCGCGTGAGGTCGTAGCCGGAGGAGGATTTTCGGGCAAGCGAACCGGTGCGCACGATCTTGCCGTCGGCTGTGACGACTGTCAGGCCCAGCACGTTTTCCCGCATCGTTCCGAAACGCACCGCATTCGTTCCGCTTGCCCCGGTGGCAGCCATACCCCCGAGCGACGCGTCGGCGCCGGGATCGACGGGGAAGAAGAGACCGGTCTCCTTCAGCGCCGCATTGAGTGCAAGCCGGCGCACGCCGGCACCGACACGCGCGATCATGTCGCCGGCGCCAATGTCGTGGATGCGGTTCAAACCCGACGTGTCGATGGAGATGCCCGCCCCGACGGGAACCGCGCCCCCTTCCAGGCCTGAGCCCGCGCCGAAGGCTACGATCGCAACGCGGTGGCGAGCCGCGACGCGCACGATTTCGGCCACCTCTTCGGTTGTCTCCGGAAAGGCGACGGCATCCGGTAGGCGGCCGGCATGATGGCTGTTGTCGCGTGCATGCAGTCCGCGGACGCTTTCGCCGGTGGAGAGGCGCGCGCCGAGGATCGCGCGCAATTCTGCGATCGCTGTATAGACGCGATGGGCGTCGGCAGCAGAAAGCTGCGCGTGCTTCATGATGCCACCTTCCACCGCTGGCGGTCCCGCCAGGCGGAGAGGCGGCGGACGGCCTCTTCCAGGGTGTCGGTACGCTTGGCAAAGCAGAAGCGCACATGGCTCGTGACATCCCGCTTGCCATAGAAGGAGGAGATCGGGACCGGCGTCACGCCGGCCTCCAGCGTCAGCCGGCGGGAGAACTCCAGATCGTCTTCGTCGGGCGCGAAAGCGGTTCGGTCCGCGACGGCAAAGTAGGTCGCCTGCACCGGGTCGACAGCAAAGCCTGCGCGCTGAAGACCGGCGACCAGACGGTCGCGGCGTACCGCAAGTCCCGTCTTGAGCCCGTCGAAATAGCTGTCAGGCAGATTGAGGCCGACGGCAACGGCGGCCTGCAAGGCCGGCGGCGTGGTGAAGGTGATGAACTGATGGGCACGGGCAATCGGCTGCAGCAAGCGGGCGTCCGCCGTCACGTAGCCGACCTTCCAGCCCGTGACCGAAAAAGTCTTGCCGGCCGAGCCGATGCGCACCGTGCGCGCGCGCAGCTCGGGCAAGAAAAATGGTGAGTTATGGCGCGCACCGTCGAAGACCAGATGCTCGTAAACCTCGTCGGAGACGATCGTCAGGCCGTGCTTGAGCACGACATCGCGCAGGGCGGCCAACTCGTCTGCGTCGAAGATCTTGCCGATCGGGTTCATCGGCGTGTTGAGAACAATGATCCTCGTGCGGGGAGTGATGGCCGCTTCCAGCTTTTCGGCCGTGAGGTCCCAGTGCGGCGGCTCGAGCCGAACGGGGACGGGCACGCCGCCGGCCCGGCGGATCAGCATGTTGTAGGCGTCGTAGACGGGTTCCAACACTATCGCCTCGTCGCCGCTATCGAGCAGGCCGAAAAAGGCATCGGCGAGCGCTTCGGTTGCGCCGGAGGTGACGAGAACCTCGCGCTCCCAGTCGATGGCTTCGCCAAAGAAGCGCTGCGTGTTGTCCGCGACCGCCTTGCGCAGCGCCGGAATGCCCATCATCGGCGGGTACTGGTGCGGCCCTTCCCGCAGTGCTGCCACGGCGGCCTCGATCAGCTCCTGCGGTTCGAGCGCCTCCGGAAAGCCTTGCCCGAGATTGATCGAGCCGGTCTCGGCCGATAGGCGCGACATCGCTTCGAAAATGGAGGTGCCCGCCGCACCGAAGAGGGAGTTGACCATGACGTCGCAGCCATCAAATGAAATCGGATGGTCGCGAACTTATTATCTATTATTTCTATAGGCAAAGAAATTTATTCCACATATCCGCGACGTGCAGAAAAAGGAGATTTGGATCAAGGGCCGTCTTCCTTGCCACGTCGACCAGAGGGCTCTCCGTCTTTGCCGAAGACGCCTACAGCATTTCGCCTACACGCTTGCGGAGCGACAACTTTTCCCATGAAGTCACCGATTTTGAGTGGCGCTGCCTTTGAATCGAAGCAAAAGCATATAATTCTTATAGACAATTAAGCAGGGGATATTCATGCCAGCTGAAAGTGCGAAGATAGTCGATTTTCAGGCCTACCGCGAAGCACGCCGCAAGGCAGTCGCGCCAACGCCCTCGCCCACGATGACCAACTTCAACGGCGTTCAGCCGATGATGATTTGGGTTCCGGTCTGGACATTCTTCCCTGTCGTGGCGAGTCCGTGGGTTCATGCGCAGTGACGCTTTGGCAAGCCTGGACCACGCGGAATTCCAAGATCCGTCCGAAGCGATCTGCGTCCGCACCGGTCGCAACCTGCGTCGGCTCCGGACGCGGCGAGGCTATTCGCTGGACCGACTCGCGAAGGTGTCCGGCGTCAGCCGGGCCATGCTGGGGCAGATCGAAACCGGCAAAAGCAGCCCGACGCTCAATGTGCTGGCGAAGATCGCCGCGGCACTCGAGGTTCCCTGCGGATCCCTGATCATCGAGGAAGTCGAACCGACGACGGTGCTGCTGACACGTGCGGCATCAAAGACGCTTTCCTCAAGCGACGGCAAGTTCGAGACACGGGCCCTTTTTCCCTATGACGGCGACCGGACTGTCGAATTCTACGAGCTGCGCATCGCGCCCCATCATGCGGAACGCGCCGACGCGCATCGACACGGGACGGTCGAAAATCTTGTCGTCGCGGAGGGCACGGTGGAAGTCGTCGTGGGCAAGGAGCCCTATATCCTCGGCGAGGGTGACGCGCTGGTCTTCGAGGCCGACGTCCCGCACATCTACCGCAACATGACGAGCGGTCCTGCGGTCGTCTATCTCGTCTCGACCGCCCGGGAAATCATCCACATATGAAAAGGCCTCCCGGAGGGGAGGCCTTGAGAGCTCTATGCTGGCGGCCTCAGGCAGCCATCGTGCAGCACATCGTCATGCCGCCGCACATCATCATCAGCGGCGTGCCGCCGTTCATCATGGCCATCATGCGCTTGCAGCATTCCATGAACATGGCCTGATCCATGCCTTCCATCGGCTTCATTTCGCACATCATGCCGGCGTCGGTCATCTTGCAAGTCACCATGCCCATCATCATCGGCATGGGCATCATCATGGGCATGCCGCCCATCATCGGCATCATGCCGTTCATCATGGGCATCATGCCGTTCGGCATCATCGGCTGGCCCATGCCACCCATCATCGCATTCATCATCGGCATCATGTTCATTGCAGTGTTCATGTACATCTCCTGGCCGTGGCCCGTGTTTCGCGTTTCAATGAATGGGTGGGTAATAAGTGCGCGAAGGAAGCTCAAGGAGATAAATCTTTCCAATAATCTTTCTTCCAATAGAATGAACACCCATCTTGCAAGAACGGGAAATTGGCACAGTATTGCGGAAAGTCCTCTGTTATCTAAGAAAACAGGCGGCACCCGATAGCCGTAAGCTGGCGCGCTTTCGACAATAGACCGTCAGCGCTGGGAGCGCGGACACAAGCAGACATTTGTCAGCGTGATAGCTCGGATTCATCTCGGCGGTGATCAGCGAGGCGATTGTCACGCGAAAATCTCCTGCGCGACCGCCCTCGCCTGACCCCTGATATCGGGCACAGCCGTAATCTCCCCAAACTGCCCCGCGGCCAAAGCGCCGACGGCAAACAGCAGCTGAATTTGCATATTGAGATATGGCCTTTGTGCCGTCGTCCACCTGGATCTCCAGGCCGAGAGGATTCGGCGTGATCAACTGCAGTCAGCTCATTTCCTTCGGAAGGGGGCGAATGTCTGACTCCAGTGCGCTCCATTCCCTTGCAGTTGACAAGCCAATCCGCCGCCATCCATGATTTCTCCCAGGCGTCGTTCATGCGAGGCAGCGATCGACGACAATCGCGATGCGCCCAACGGTCAAAGGCATATTCATGAGCGTTACGATTTATCACAATAACCGCTGCAGCACCTCCCGGGCGGTGCTCGAGATGATCCGCGAATCCGGCATCGAGCCTGTCATCGTCGAATACATGAAGACGCCGCCGACCCACGAGCAGATGCTGGCCCTTCTCCTGGCCATGGACCTGTCACCGCGCGCCGTGTTGCGCACGAAAGAGAGCGCTTATCAGTCACTCGACCTCGACGATCAGAGCAAGACGGACCGGCAGATCCTCGACGCCATGCTGGCCCATCCCGAACTGATCGAACGACCGATCGTCGTCAGCGAAAAAGGCGTGGCCATCTGCCGACCGAAGACGAAGGTTCTCGACCTCCTGTAGCCCGCAGGCCACGGTCATTTCCAGAACGGTTGCAAGGCTTCGCGCTGCGCCTCCGCCGGCGTCACGCCGATATCGGCAAGCTGCTCATCCGTCAGTTCTGCCAAGGCAAGGCGGCTGAGCCGCTTCTCCTCCCGTTCCGCAATCCATGAGATCACCCGCCAGAACAGCCGCTTCGCCCGTGGCATGGCGCCAACGGGCGCGCGAATTGTATCTGTCTCCAACGAGTGAATTGCATCATCTGCAGTACAAATTGTACCCATTGCCATTACTCCACCGATTGTCACGGTTACTTTAGGATATTGCATTGTCATAATTGACACAGAAATGGATGCAATGTAGAAATTGTTACCATGACAACTTGGATGCCAGACCCCGGCCAAGGCCAAGGCCCTCTTTACGCGCGGATTGCCGACCAGATCGAGCAGGCGATTGCCGGTGGCGTGCTGCCGGCCGGAACGAAATTGCCACCGCAGCGGAATCTCGCCTTTGATATCGGCGTGACAATCGGCACAATCGGCCGCGCCTATCATCTGGTGCGCGAACGCGGCCTCGTGAGCGGCGAGGTCGGCCGCGGCACCTATGTGCTCGACAATGCCGATTTGCGGCCGGCCGAACAGGCCGATCCGATGACCGCGGCACTTGCCGGCACCCGCCCGATCAAGGCTCCACCAGGCAAGCTCCGCTTCGACAGCACGGCGGCACCGGATATCGGCCAGGGCAAATCGCTCGAAAAGCTGTTGATCGACATCAGCCGCGAACACCATGCCGACATCGCCAGCTATGCACGCGATTTTCCGGCGCACTGGTTCGAGGCGGGCAGCCAGTGGCTTGCCAAGGGCACGTTCAAGCCGCAGTCCGACCGCATCGTCCCCACCCTCGGCGCCCATGCGGGTGCAGTCGCCGTCATCGCGGCCGTCACCGCTCCCGGCGACAAGATCGCCTTCGAAAACATCACCTATTCGCAGATCAGCCGCAGCGCCGGCCTGATCGGTCGACGCACGATCCTTCTGCGCACCGACGACTACGGCCTCGACCCGGACGATTTCGAGCGCGTCTGCGCCCAGCAGCATCCGAAACTCGCCTTCCTGATGCCGACCGCGCAGAACCCGACAGTCGTCACATTGTCACTGGAGCGTCGGCAGGCGATCGCCGACATCGCGCGCCGCTACGGTGTCTGGCTGCTGGAGGACGATCTCTATGGCGCCATGACCGGCGACATGACGCCGCTTCTGGCCGAGCTTGCGCCGGAGCGGACATTCCTGGTTGGCGGATTGTCGAAATCGGTGGCGGCCGGGGTGCGCGGCGGCTGGGTTGCCTGCCCTCCCCATTTCAGTCAGCGCATCCGTATCGCCCACAAGATGGTGAGTGGCGGCATGCCGTTTCTGCTCGCCGAGCTCTGCGCACGCCTCGTGCTGAGCGGCGAAGCTGCGATCCTGCGCTCGAGAAGCGTCGATGAGATCCGCGCACGCGAGCAGATGGCGCGTGAGATCTTTTCGGGCATCGAGTTCAACTCGCATCCGCATGTACCCTTCCTCTGGCTGAAGCTCTCCGAACCCTGGTTCTCGGGAACCTTCAAGCATGCGGCTTTCGAAGAAGGCGTGCTGGTCGACGACGAGGACGAGTTCAAGGCCGGGCGGACCGAAAGCGTCTTTCATCGCGTGCGGATCGGCTTTTCCTCACCCGCCGACCGCAACGAGGTACGGCGCGGATTGCTCACCCTTCGCCGGCTGCTGGACAGCGGCCGCACCGGCTACGACAGCTTCGCCTGATCCTACCGTCCGTGATGTTGGCAAAAAGCTCGCGATCTCCTGTGCTTTTCCGGCATTTTCCTGTCGCATCCCGGAATAGCTTCGGCTAAAGAAACGCCGACGCGATCTCTTTGTTTTGACGCATTCCTTCAGGTAGACGGGATCCTTGCCGTCAGGGATGCTCCCAACGGACCGAATGGACCACGATGACCATTTCCAATACCCGCCCCATCACCACCGACCTGATTGCCTCCCACGGCCTGAAGCCGGATGAGTATCAGCGCATCCTGGACCTGATCGGCCGCGAGCCGACCTTCACGGAACTCGGCATCTTCTCGGCGATGTGGAACGAACATTGCTCCTACAAGTCCTCGAAGAAGTGGCTGCGCACGCTGCCGACCACCGGTCCGCGCGTCATTCAGGGCCCGGGCGAAAATGCCGGCGTCGTCGACATCGATGACGGCGACTGCGTCGTCTTCAAGATGGAGAGCCACAACCACCCGTCCTATATCGAACCCTATCAGGGGGCGGCTACCGGCGTCGGCGGCATTCTGCGCGACGTCTTCACCATGGGCGCTCGGCCGATCGCGGCGATGAACGCCCTGCGCTTCGGCGCTCCCGATCATCCTAAGACCCGTCACCTCGTTTCGGGCGTCGTTGCCGGTGTCGGCGGTTACGGCAATTCCTTCGGCGTGCCGACCGTCGGCGGCGAGGTCGAATTCGACGCGCGCTACAACGGCAACATCCTCGTCAACGCCTTTGCCGCCGGCCTTGCCAAGTCCGACGCGATCTTCCTGTCGGAAGCCAAGGGCGTCGGCCTGCCGGTCGTCTATCTCGGAGCCAAGACCGGCCGCGACGGTGTCGGCGGCGCAACCATGGCGTCGGCCGAATTCGACGAGTCGATCGACGAGAAGCGCCCGACCGTGCAGGTCGGCGACCCCTTCACCGAAAAATGCCTGCTCGAAGCCTGCCTTGAGCTGATGAAGACGGGCGCGGTCATCGCCATCCAGGACATGGGTGCCGCCGGCCTCACCTGCTCCGCCGTCGAAATGGGCGCCAAGGGCGACCTCGGCATCGAATTGCAGCTCGATCAGGTTCCGGTGCGCGAAGAGCACATGACCGCCTATGAAATGATGCTGTCGGAAAGCCAGGAGCGTATGCTCATGGTGCTTGAGCCCGCCAAGGAAGAGGTCGCCAAGGCGATCTTCGTCAAATGGGGCCTGGATTTCGCCATCGTCGGCAAGACCACGGACGACCTGCGTTTCCGCGTCATCCATCAGGGTGAGGAAGTGGCAAACCTGCCGATCAAGGAACTGGGCGACCAGGCGCCGGAATATGACCGCCCTTGGACACCGGCGAAAACGGCTGCGCCGCTTGCCGCCGATGATATTCCGCAGGCCGATGTCGCCGATGCCGTTCTTTCGCTTGTCGGGTCGGCCAACAACTCCTCGCGCCGCTGGGTTTATGAGCAGTACGACACGCTGATCCAGGGCAATTCACTGCAACTGCCGGGCGGTGACGCCGGCGTCGTGCGCGTCGAAGGCCACCCGACCAAGGCGCTTGCCTTCTCCTCCGACGTGACGCCGCGCTATGTCGAGGCCGATCCGTTCGAAGGCGGCAAGCAGGCCGTTGCCGAATGCTGGCGCAATATCACGGCGACCGGCGCCTTGCCGCTGGCTGCGACCGACAACCTCAATTTTGGCAATCCGGAACGACCGGAAATCATGAGCCAGCTCGTCCATGCCATCAAGGGCATTGGCGAAGCCTGCCGCGCGCTCGAATTCCCGATCGTTTCCGGCAATGTCTCGCTCTACAACGAGACGAACGGCCAGGGCATTCTACCGACCCCGACCATCGGCGGCGTCGGCCTGCTCGACAACTGGTCGCAGATGGCGCGGATCCGCTTTGCAGCCGAAGGTGAACAGATCCTCCTCGTCGGCGCGCCGGAAGGTCTCGGAACGCATCTCGGTCAGTCCGTCTACCTGCGCGATATCCACGGCCGCACCGATGGCCCTGCCCCGCATGTCGATCTCGCCCATGAGCGCAGGGCCGGCGACTTCGTCCGCAGCCTCATTGTCGACGGCCTGACGACCGCCGTGCATGATTGCTCCTCGGGCGGGCTTGCACTGGCGATTGCCGAAATGGCGATGGCGTCGGGCATCGGCGCAACGGTTTCGGCGGTCGCGGGCCGCGACCCCATCCCCGTCTTCTTCGGAGAAGACCAGGGACGCTACGTCGTGACCGTGAAGCCGGAGCATGCAGACGTTGTCGCGGCGCGAGCAAGGGCTGCGGGCGTGTCTGCGCCCGTGATCGGAACCACCGGCGGTACCGAAGTCGTGCTCGGCTCGGCCAAGCCGCTCGCAGTTGCGCAATTGCGGTCAGTACATGAAGCATGGTTCCCGGATTTCATGGAAGGCAGCCTGCCGGAATCAAACTGACGCGGAATCCAAGCGTCCTCCCGCACGGGTTTTCCCGCTGAACTGGCCGTCAGTTTGGCGGTTTGCCCCGGCCGGTCGCCTCCTGCTCGGAAAGAATGCTGAAACAAAAGAAACAGCGGTCTTTCCGACGCCTATCTGAGCCCTATCTGGTGGCTCACATGAACACACGGATAAGCTTCAGGGGAACGCATGGGCAGAGGGGAAACGCGCTGGTACACGTGGCTGAACAAATTGCGCCGCTCCTGGCGGTATCGCCTGGCTTATCGGCTCGCGCGGCCGCAGGCGCCGAAACAGCCTGCCCCTTTCCATGGTCCGGTGCTGATCGTTGGTTCTGCGCCTGTTTCCACCTTGCCGGACGGATTTGACAGCCGTTTTGCCGTGATTTGCGTCAACGGTTCCCAAATTGCGACGGCGGGCTGGGGTATCGATGCGCCGGATGTCACGTTCCTGCAATTCAACCAGGTAGAAGGCAAAGGCGAGCGCGCGGTCGCCGTGCGCCACGCTCTGTCGGGCAAACGCTGCGGCATTCTCTACGTGCTGCGGTGGCCGAAGAGCGAGGCACGATTGCGCGAAGGTCTCGCCGCTTTTGATTATGGCTTCAATGAATTGCGGCTTATCAATCAGTATCACCGAACCCGGCTGGCTGACGTCGTGCTCGGTCGCATCGTGCCCGAGAGCGACAACGAATCCAAATTCTCGAACGGTATCACTGCCGTTCTCTACGCCATTCACAGCGGTGCAACCGACGTCATCATCACGGGGATCGATCCGTCGTCGACCGGCCATGTCTACAACGACTTCAAAATGCAGAGGCTGCATTCCGATACCGACGTAAAAATCCTGATGGAACTGTTGGAACGCGGTTTTCGCCTCTATACAAGTGATCCTCATGTGGCAGAATCGACGGGATTGCCGCTGTGGAGCAAGAAAGAACTGAGGGAGTAGCGCATGCCGATGACACCGGGCGATATTGAAGACATGATCAAATCCGGTATCCCGGGCGCCAAGGTGACAATCCGGGACCTGGCCGGCGACGGCGACCACTATGCCGCCGAAGTCGTGGCAGAGGCCTTCCGTGGCAAGAGCCGGGTTCAGCAGCACCAGATGGTCTACAATGCGCTGAAGGGAAATATGGGCGGCGTTCTGCACGCACTCGCCCTTCAGACATCCGCGCCGGAGTAAGACTTTATGGCCGGGCTGATGAATGAACTGGTCAGCGGCGTTGTCGAGAGCGTTCTGAAGGAAATTCTCAAGAAGACCGGCGGCCGTGCGGCAACGAAACGCCAGAAACGGCAGGCGCGGTCTGCGACCACCGGCCGGTTCAAGAAGGCGACCGCGAAAAGAGCCGCAAGGCCCGCGAAAAAGCAGGTGAGCCGCCGCAGGACGGCCGCCTCGCGGAGCAAGACGCGCTGATTCGCCGGCGGTGTGTTGCCGCCGGCAAGCCATCAATTTTTGTTGGGATCGGGTGATGAAAATCACAGGCGCGCATGCTATCTAGAATGGATCGACACCCCCGGCCCTTGACGCTGGAGCACGAAGGACTACGACTTATGAGCGGAATCAACGAATTCATCGACAACGAAGTAAAGAGCAACGATGTCGTTCTCTTCATGAAGGGCACGCCGCAATTCCCCCAATGTGGGTTCTCTGGGCAGGTGGTCCAGATGCTCGACTATATCGGCGTCGACTATAAGGGCATCAATGTGCTTGCCGATGCCGATCTTCGCCAGGGTATCAAGGACTATTCCAACTGGCCGACCATTCCGCAGCTCTACATCAAGGGCGAGTTCATCGGCGGCTGTGACATCGTCCGCGAGATGTTCCAGGCCGGCGAACTCCAGTCGCATTTCGAAGAAGCCGGTATCGCCGTCAAGGGCGCCGCCTGAAATCTGACATCGGTTACAGGGCACCTGAAAAAAGGCGGGTCACCGCCTTTTTTGATTCCGACGAACCGTGAAGCCTCCCTAATATTGCGCGACCTTTAACAGTCGCAGCCAATATGAAGCGGCTGTCACAGGATGGTCGCAGAAAAGGGCGTAAGCACACGCAGGCAGACATTACCGGTTCAATGCCTGCGCCAATCCCAACAAGGCTCATCCCGTTATTGCTTTGAAAGCCCTTCGAGCCTCGCTTTCGACCAGATATGGGACTACCAGCTCCAGCATTTTCATCCGCGTCTGCTTCCCGTTTGGAAACATATTGTTTTCGGTTCAGGCGCCCGGCACTTCTGCCCAGGAATATTCCTATGACCGTGACCACCGAAGCACCGGGCCTTCCGGCTTTGTCGAAACCGCAATTCGTGGCGCTGATGGCCATGCTGATGGCAATCAACGCGATTTCGATCGATATCATGCTGCCGGGCCTGCAGGAAATCGGCGCCAGCCTCGGCGTTGCCGATGAAAATACGCGCCAATACGTCATAACCGCCTATCTGCTCGGCATGGGTTGCGCGCAACTGTTCTTCGGTCCGCTTTCCGACCGGTTCGGCCGCAAACTGCCGCTTCTCGGCGGCCTCGGTGTCTATGCCCTTTGCGCGCTTGCCATCGTCTTTGTCCCAAGTTTCGCCGGACTTCTGGTGCTGCGCTTCATGCAAGGCATCGGCGCTGCCGCGACGCGGGTCATCACCATCTCGATCGTTCGCGACGTCTATGGCGGGCGGATGATGGCGGAGGTCATGTCGCTGGTCATGATGGTCTTCATGATCGTACCGGTCATTGCACCGAGCGTCGGCCAGTTGATCATGATCTTTGCCGAATGGCACATGATCTTCGTGGTCATCTGTCTGTTTGCGCTGCTGGTGGCGACACTGGTCGCGCTGCGGCTGCCCGAAACGCTCTCGGTCGAACATCGCCGCCCGTTCACGGTCGCGTCCATCGTCGAAGCGTTCGGCATCGTGCTGAGCAATCGCGTCTCGCTCTGCTATTCGCTGGCCGCATCCTTCATCTTCGGCTCGCTGTTCGGCTTCATCAATTCCGCACAGCAGATTCTGGTCGGCATCTACCAGCTTGGCCACTGGTTCCCGCTGGTCTTTGCGGGTTTCGCCGGCACAATGGCTGTCGCTTCCTTCACCAACTCGCGGCTCGTCAAGCGCTACGGCATGCGCCGCCTGTCGCACGGCGCTCTGATTGGGTTTGCACTCGCCAGTTTCGCCTGGGCCATGGCCTCGTTGTTCGGCGTGCTGCCTCTTTGGCTCTTCGTGTTGCTCTATGGCGCGGTCATGTTCCAGTTCGGCCTGATCGGTCCGAATTTCAACGCCATGGCGATGGAACCGCTCGGCCATGTCGCCGGAACCGCATCCTCGGTGCTGGGTTTTACCCAGACGATCGGCGGTGCGACCATTGGCGCCCTGATCGGCCAGGCCTTCGACGGCACCGTCACGCCGCTTGCCATGGGCTTCCTGTCGCTCTCCGTCATCGGCCTGGTCTTCGTGTTCGTCGCCGAAAAAGGCAGGCTTTTCAGCCCGCATAATCCGTCCATTTAACGACTGTCTCCTCCCAAGACATCCATAGGTTCCTTCATGTCCGCCACCACCACCACCGAACACATCGAAAATATCGGCTCCTCCCGAATAGGCCTCGGCTTCTTCGAATTCGTTATCACCATCGCCCTGATGACCGCGAGCGTGGCGATCGCCATCGACATCATGCTGCCGGCCCTGCCCGCCATCGGCCAGTCGCTCAACGTCGCCAACACCAACGACACGCAACTGATCATCGGCATCTTCTTCCTCGGTTTCGGCTGCTCGCAGATCATCTTCGGCAGCCTGTCTGACACGTTCGGACGGCGCACGATCCTGCTCGGTGGTCTCGCCTTCTTCACCGTGACGATGTTGGGGGCTGCCGCGACCGAGAGTTTTGAAATGCTCCTCCTCCTGCGATTCGTGCAGGGCATCGGCGCCGCAGCGGTTCGCATCACCACCATGGCGGTGGTGCGGGACTGCTTCGGCGGCCGCGAAATGGCCCGTGTCATGTCCTATGTGATGATCGTCTTCATGATCGTGCCGATCGTTGCCCCTTCGCTTGGCCAGGCGGTGATCTATTATGCGAACTGGCATTGGATCTTCATCCTGCTCGGCTGCGTCGGCGCCATCCTCTTCGTCTGGGCGGGCTTGCGGCTGAAGGAATCGCTGCCGCAGGAAGAGCGTCTGCCTCTGTCGGCGGCCTCCGTCGCCTCCGGATTCCGCACGGTGCTCACCAATCGCGTCACCTGCGGCTACATGATCGGCATGACGCTCTTCACCGCCGTCATCTGCGCCTATATCGTCACCGTCCAGCAGATCTTCGGCGAGGTCTACGGCCTCGGCGACTGGCTGCCGATCGCCTTTGCCGGAACCGCCGGAGGCATTGCAGTCGCCAACTTCGCCAACGGCTATTTTGTTCGCAGCTTCGGCATGCGGCGCATCTCGCATGCGGCAACGATCCTGTTCACGCTGCTGTCCGGCCTAGGACTGTTGATTTCGCTCGGCGGCAAGCCGGACTTCCTGCTCGCCTATCTGCTGTTTTCCGTGCTGCTGATGATGTTTGCCGTGATCGCCACCAACTTCACGGCGATCGCGCTCGAGCCCATGGGTCATCTGGCAGGCACGGCGACGGCGATCACCGGATTCGTCTCGACAACCGGCGGGGCTCTGATCGGCGGCGCGGTCGGTCAGATGTTCAACGGCACGGTGCAGCCGCTGTTTGCGGGTTTCACCGCTTTCGGAGCGGTAACGATCCTCGCGACGCTCTGGGCGGAAAGGGGCAAACTCTTCACGCATCCGGGCGACGATCACGCCGCGCTGGAGGCGGGCGGCGGTCATATGTGATCTCACAGTCACGGAAAAGGCCCGCTCGACCGATGCCGAGCGGGCCTTTTTGTCTGCATTGTCTTGCCGTCTCAGACGGTAAAGACCTCGCGGCGAAGCACGTCCCAGCAATCCTTGTCGCAGGCCACCAGAAGGCCGCCATTGAGATGATCCGGGCGATAGGGCGAGCCGTCGAACCGCGCGGCATAGGCCCCCGCCTCTTCAGCGATCAGCGTACCGGCAAGGTGATCCCAGGGCATCAGTTTCTGATACATCAGGAAATGGAAATGCCCGGCGGCGAATGCGCGGTACTCATGCGCCGCACAGCGATAGCTCGTGGCGATGCGGACCTTCGCCATGTTGCCCATGACGACGCGGCGGCTTTCCGCCGAATAAAATCCGGTCGATGCGCAGCCGACAAGGCTTTCGAGCGGCAGAGACGGCGCGACGCTCAACCGCTCCTGCGAACCATCCGCCTTGCAAAGCCAGGCGCCGGCGCCTTTTTCGGCGATCACCCAGTCGTTGCCCATCGGATCGTAGATCACGCCGGCGACGGTTTCGCCCTTGGCGACGACGGAGGCCATGACGCCGAAAAGCGGCATGCCGGCGGCATAGTTGAAAGTGCCGTCGATCGGATCGACGATAACAGCGAGATCGGCCCCCGCAAGGCGGTCCAGAAGCGCCGGATCGGCGGCGACCGACTCTTCGCCGATAAACAGCGCATCCGGGGCAACCTCCGTCATGCGCGCCTTGATCAGGCGTTCCGCCGCTTCGTCGGCTTTCGTCACAAGGTCGATGGCTTCCGATTTCATCCGCACGTCACCCGTGCCGAGATTGCGGAACTTCGGCAGGATCTCCTTGACCGCAGCCTCCTGCAGGATATTGGCGATGGCTGCGATATCGATGGCAGATGTCATGCTTTGGGCTCCGCGAACAGGGATTGGAAATCGAACAGTTTCGGGTCGAGCAGATGCGACGGATTGACGTGGCCGAGCGCCCTCAGCATCGTGTCCTTGCGACCCGGCATACGGCGTTCGATATCCGCCAGCATCGCCTTCATGGCATTGCGCTCCAGCCCGTCCTGCGAGCCGCAGAGATCGCAGGGAATGATCGGAAATTCCATCGCAGCGGCGAATTTGGCGAGATCGTCCTCGGCTGCGTAGGCGAGCGGCCTGAGCACCATCAGATCGCCATCGTCGTTCAGGAGTTTGGCCGGCATCGAGGCGAGCCTGCCGCCATGGAAGAAGTTCATGAAGAAGGTCTCGAGGATATCCTCGCGGTGGTGGCCGAGCACCAGCGCGTCGCAGCCTTCCTCGCGGGCGATGCGGTAGAGATTGCCGCGGCGCAGGCGTGAACAGAGCGCGCAATACGTACCGCCCGCCGGTACCTTTTCCTTCACGATCGAATAGGTATCGCGATATTCGATCCGGTGCTGGACGCCGATCGAGGTCAGGTAATCCGGCAGCACATGCTTGGGGAAATTCGGCTGGCCCTGATCGAGATTGCAAGCGACGAGTTCGACGGGCAGCAGGCCGCGCCATTGCAGGTCCATCAAAAGTGCCAGCAGACTGTAGCTGTCCTTGCCGCCGGAGACGCCGATCAGCCAGCGCTTCTGGCCCTTCAGCATGCCGAAATCCTCGATCGCCTGCCGCACCTGCCGCAGCAGCCGCTTGCGCAGCTTGTTGAACGAAACCGAGGACGGCATCTTGGCAAAGATCGGATGCAGCGCGTCGTCAGGGGCCTGATCGGCGCCGGCTGAACGCTCTTCGAGATCGGCGCCCAGAGATTGAGTGGAAATATCCATGACAGAGTCCCGGATTGGAAAGCGCGCAGATCAGAGCGGCGCGTGTGCTATGCCCTGCACTTGCCCGTCTGCGCCCGCAAGATCAAGGAAAATGCGCTGGCAATCCTGTGAAACTTCCGCAACGGCGATCTCAGCCGCCGAATACGGACCACCCGGTGCGGCTCGCCAGCATTTCGAGCGCCAGCGAACCGAGCAGTGAATTGCCGTTGTGATTGAGCCCGGGCGACCAGACCGCGACGGAGGCCTTGCCCGGCGCCGCGACCAGAATGCCGCCGCCGACGCCGCTCTTGCCGGGAAGGCCGACGCGATAGGCGAAATCGCCCGAGCCGTCATAGTGGCCGCAGGTCAGCATCAGCGCATTGATACGCCGCGCCCTCTGGCGCGAAACGACGGAATGTTGCGTCAGCGGATTGCTGCCGGAGGCGGCAAGGAACAACCCTGCCTTTGCCAGCTGGACGCAGCTCATCGCCAGCGCGCACTGATGGAAATAGACACCGAGAACGTGCTCCACCGGATGGTCGAGCTTGCCGAAGGAACGCATGAAATTGGCAAGGGCGAAATTGCGATAACCGGTCGCGGCCTCCGAGCGCGCCACCTCGTGATCGATGAGGATATCCTCGTCATCGGCAAGATAGCGAACGAAGCGGACGATTTCGCCGATCGCCTCGCGCGGCGTGTGGCCCGCCAGAACAAGGTCGGTAATGGCAATCGCGCCGGCATTGATGAAGGGGTTACGCGGAATTCCATGCTCCTGTTCAAGCTGCACGATGGAATTGAAGGCGGAACCGGAGGGCTCGCGCCCGACCCGCTTCCAGATATTTTCGCCGTGCTTGCCAAGCGCCAGCGTCAAAGTGAAGACCTTGGAGATACTCTGTATCGAGAAGGGAATCTCGGCGTCACCGGCGCGGTAGACGCTGCCATCCACCGTAACGACCGCCATGCCGAAACGTGTTGGGTCGACGCGAGCGAGCTGCGGGATGTAGTCGGCAACCTTGCCTTCGCCGAGCCGCGGCGCCAGTTCGTGGTGGATATCATCGACAATCGACTGCAGGTCCAACGGTTCCGTGCCGGGCATCAGCCATTCTCCGCATCAGTGCTGGGCAACAAAAAAGCCACCCATCTCTGAGTGGCTTCTCCGAATTTCACAAGGCCGAGGCCAGAAGAAATTATCGCGAATAGAATTCGACGACGAGGTTCGGTTCCATGACGACCGGGTACGGAACGTCGGTCAGGCCGGGAACGCGAGCATAGGTGGCAACCATCTTGTTGTGGTCGACTTCGATGTAGTCCGGAACGTCACGCTCAGCGAGCTGAACGGCCTCGAGAACCGAAACGAGCTGCTTGGACTTTTCGCGAACTTCGATGACGTCGCCGGCCTTGCAGCGGTACGAACCGATGTTGACGCGAACGCCGTTGACCTTGACGTGGCCATGGTTGACGAACTGGCGGGCAGCAAAGACCGTCGGAACGAACTTGGCGCGGTAGACGATCGCGTCGAGACGCGATTCGAGCAGGCCGATCAGGTTTTCCGAGGTGTCGCCCTTGCGGCGGTTGGCTTCGTCGTAGATCGCGCGGAACTGCTTCTCGCGGATATCGCCGTAGTAGCCCTTCAGCTTCTGCTTGGCGCGCAGCTGCACGCCGAAGTCGGAGAGCTTGGACTTGCGGCGCTGGCCGTGCTGGCCCGGGCCGTATTCGCGGCGGTTGACCGGGGACTTCGGACGGCCCCAGATGTTTTCGCCCATGCGGCGGTCGATTTTGTACTTGGACGATTCGCGCTTGCTCATCGCATTTCCTTTCAAACGGTTACACCGGTTTGTTGCCAAACCGGATCAAGGAAACACGCCCTCCTCTGAACCTCGTTTTAGAAGCTCTGACAGGTTTCTCACGATCACGCTGACGGAGAAGCCACGGGACATGTCGGTTCGCACATTTGCTGTTCCACTCTTGTCGGAAGGGAACAAGCATATGCGCCATTAAAAAGTAACACCGGGCATTTCGGCCCGGCGTTGGGGCGGCTTTAGTGGCTTTGTGCTTTGTTGTCAAACGAATTTGCACGTTTTGGCCTGGGTCAGGCTCTATCGCCGTCTTTGCGCGCTTCCAGTGAGATCAGGAGCTTGCGCAGTAAGGACGCCAGATCGACCCGATCCTTTTGACTTAGACCGGCAAGATAAAAGGATTCGCTGGCCATGTCGGCGCGAAACGCGGTCTCGGCCAAACGCGCCCCATCCTTGGTCAAACCGACGACGACGCTACGCCCATCCTCTGCCGAACGCTCCCGCACGACAAGGCCCGCCTTCTGCAGCCGGTCGAGCCGGTGCGTCAGGCCGCCCGATGAGATCATCAGCGAGGTGTAGAGCTCGGTCGGCGTCAGCCTGTAAGGCGCTCCTGACCGCCGCAATGTCGCAATGACGTCGAACTCGCCACGATCGAGCCCGAAGGAGGCGAAAGTCTCCTCGATCGACGGCCGCACGAGGTTCGTAAGCCGGTAGGCACGCCCCAGGATCGTCATCGGCTCGGTATCCAGGTCCGGCAGTTCGTTCGCCCATTGCTGCCGTAACCGGTCCACATGGTCCGAGCTTTTACTTTCGTTGTCCACCTTACTCCGCCCTCATATATCTTGACGAGAAGATAGTTTTGAAATATATCTTCTCACCAAGATACCTTGTTCGTCAGCCTGATCAACCCGATGGAGGACAGCATGTTTCACGTCATCCCTCGAGCACAGCAGGACCAGCGCCCGAACCGCACGATCCTTTTCGAAGGCGGACAATATGGTGCGCCGATTTCTCTTTTTTTGATCGATAACGAACCCGGCGAAGGTCCGGCACTTCATACGCATCCCTATGCCGAAACGTGGATCGTACGCTCCGGCAAGGCGCAATTCACTGTCGGTTGCGAAACGATCGATGCCAATGCTGGAGACATCATTGTCGTGAACGCGCAAACGCCGCACCGTTTCGTCAATACCGGCACCGGCCGGCTCGAATTGACCTGCATTCACGCCTCAGAACGCGTCATTCAGACGTGGGTGTAGCTGCGCAGGCGAAGCGATCACTCCGCCGCGCTTCGGGTTCCCGCCTCGTCATGAAGTGCATCCGCCGCCCCTGGCGCCGTCTCAACCTGCAGATCGGGAAATGCCACGATCCGCTTGCCGGAAAGATCGCTGTGGACGACGATCAACCCCTGCTCCTCGAAATAACCGAGCAGGCGGCGCGCGCGGCGGGCCGAATGGGTGCCATAGGCGCGCGCGATCATCGCATCCGACGGACACGGCAGACCGCGGACGGCAGACTGGGCTATGAGCAGGAAGACACCCTGAAGGTCTTCGGTCACCTGCCGCGACAGTTCCAGTGTAGACGCCCAGATCTCGCCGGCGGCCGTCTCGGCATCGACGCCTGAGCGCGCGACCGCCATCTTGCGACGGAAAGCGGCAAGCGACAGCGGCGCACCCGGCACGCGGCGGATACGGCAGCGGACCAGGAAATCCTGGAACAGTTCGGCATCGGCGCGGAAGGCGGCCTCCGGGTTTTCGAGGATTTCGGCAAGCAGGCCGTCCAGCAGCGCCTCGCGCTCGGCTGCCGGCATTTCCGGCGCCGGGGCGCGCGGTTCGACGGCAGCTGCAGGCTCCGGCCGCGGGCGTGACAGTTCGGCCAGAATATCGGTGGCCGGTCGCGGCTGCGCGCTCGGGCGGCGGATGATCGGACGGATCAGCTCTTCGGGATCCGGCGTGAAGATCAGATCCTCGACATCGGCGACCGCTTCCGGCAAGGGCGTCAGTTTCGGGCTGGTGGACCGCGCCGAGGTTTCGACATTGCCGATCGTGACCGGCAGCGGGCGGCGCGACAGGGCCGGACCGAGCGCCACGAAGGAGCCGCGCTTCAGGTCACGGAACATCTCCGCGGTGCGCCGGTCCATGCCAAGCAGGTCGGCGGCGCGGGCCATGTCGATATCGAGAAAGGTGCGGCCCATCAGGAAATTGGAGGCTTCGGCCGCGACGTTCTTGGCAAGCTTTGCCAGCCGCTGGGTCGCGATAACGCCGGCCAGCCCGCGCTTGCGGCCACGGCACATCAGGTTGGTCATGGCGCCGAGCGAGATTTTTCGCGCCTCTTCAGACACGTCGCCCGCAACGGACGGGGCAAACATCTGCGCCTCGTCGACGACGACCAGTACCGGATACCAGTAGTCGCGGTCGGCATCGAACATCGCATTGAGGAAGATGCCGGCATTGCGCATCTGCTGCTCGATATCGAGCCCTTCGAGCGAGAGGACACAGGAAACACGATGCTGGCGGATGCGGGTGGCGATGCCGATCAGTTCAGATTCCGTCCGCTCGCCCTCGATCACCACATGACCGAACTTGTCGGCGAGCGTGACGAAATCGCCTTCCGGATCGATGATGCATTGCTGCACCCAGGGTGCCGACTGTTCGAGAAGGCGGCGCAGGAGATGCGATTTGCCGGAGCCGGAATTGCCCTGCACCAGAAGGCGCGTCGCCAGAAGCTCCTCGATATCGAGCGGAACGGATGCGCCGTTGGCCGCCGTCCCCATATCGATGCCGACTTTCATATCCACCTCGTCAAAACTGCCATGCCGGATGCGCCGCCACGAACCCGCAAGCGGTGAGCTATACCATCGTTTCCGCCGCTGTGCGCGTCGGCAGAACCGAAACCCACAGATTAGGGCTACCGAAATGCACCGTCAGTAATCGCAGTTCTTCGCCATAGCGGGAAGGAAATTAGGACGGATATTCGCCCGGTATCGCTCCACTGCTATAAGGCCCAATATCACTACCCGTCTTCAATACGTCGATGACCCGCTGAACCGATTCTGCAAGCGTGTATTTGTTGCATTGGTACAAGTCGACGGTCCCATAACGCGACCAAGGGGAATATTCAAAACCTTCCTCTAGGTCGTTGTAGTAGATGGCGCTGCGGCCAACTAATGCCACCACCCAGCAGCCAACCTCATGCCCACCGCTCGGCTTGACGCGCCATTTCTCCGGGATGATTGAGACCGCGTCCCAAATTCGGCGCTGGCCGCCGCTCATCCGGTCTCGCCCGTCAATGATCTTATCCCAAATCTGGTCTTCAGAAATGGCCGCCCAGTCCATAGAGAATCCTCTTCGTTCCAACTCGATGGGGCGATATCAGCGTAGTGTAAGCCCGAACCCCTGCATCAGCCGGCGCGTGGTGAAGTCCGGTCTGCCCGACGTGAAGATCGCCGGGTCCACCCCGTTCAGAGGTTCAAAACCATCCGGCAGCGGCACCAGCCGGCGCGCCTGCCGCGCGATCGCCTCTGCCGGATCGAGCCAATCCACCGGCCAGGGCGCAAGGCGGCGGAAGACATTGGCCATGAAGGGATAGTGGGTGCAGGCGAGCACGACGATATCGGTCTTGCGGCCGTCCTCTTCGACAAAACACTGTCCGATCTCGGCAAGAACCGCCGCATCGTCGGTGGGCTCTCCGCGGATATAGGCTTCCGCCATCCGCGCCAGATTTTCCGAGCCGACCAGCCGGACATGGCATTGCGACGCGAAGGACTGGATGAGATCGCGCGTATAGGCGCGCTTGACCGTCCCGGGCGTTGCCAGCACGGAAACCAGTCCCGAGCGGGTGCGCTCTGCCGCCGGTTTGATTGCCGGGACGGTGCCGACGAAACGCATTTCCGGAAAGGCGGCGCGCAGATCCGCCCCGACGAGGGTGAATGCGGTATTGCAGGCGATGATGCAGATTTCCGGGTCGTGCTCGGCCAGCAATTGCGCGAAGAGTTTGATGATATGCTCCTTCAGTGCCGGCTCTTCCCAGCCACCGTAAGGAAAAGCCGCATCGTCGGCGACATAGATGAAATGCCGCTCCGGCATCAGCACGCGCGCCTCGCGCAGCACGGTGAGCCCGCCGATCCCGCTGTCGAAGACGAGGATGGGCTTCAGCTCAGAGGTCGTCACCGGCATCGTCTACCTTTTTCGCGCGCGAGTTTTCCGGTGCTCCGGCACCGCGCGGCGCCTCGCGGGTGAAGCGATCAAGCGATGAGATGACGCCTCGCACAAGACGAATTTCGGATTCGGTAAAGGCCGGGCGGGTCAGGACAGCGCGCAGATTTTCGACCAATTTCGGCTTTTTGGCGACCGGACGAAAATATCCGCGCGCATCGAGCGCTTCCTCGACGTGATCGAACAGACCTTGCAGATGTTCCTTCGTCGCCGGCTTCTGCGAGAGCGCCTGAAATGACGTTTCCTCAGGCGAAACCATGCTCGTCTTCAGCCACTCGTACGACATGAGAAGGACCGCCTGCGCGAGGTTGAGAGAAGCGAAGGCCGGATTGACGGGAAAGGTGACGATCTCGTCGGCGAGCGCGATTTCCTCGTTGGTGAGACCCGTGCGCTCGCGACCGAACAGGATGCCTGTCGCCTGCCCCGCCGAAAATTTCTGCCTGAGCGTTTCGGCCGCGACAACCGGCGACCGGACCGGCTTGTAGCCATAGCGATCCCGCGCCGTCGTCGCATAGACGAAATTGAGATCGGCGATGGCCTCTTCCGTCGAAGCATAGAGCTTGGCATTCTCGATGACGTGATCCGCGCGGCTCGCCGCCGATTTCGCCTTTTCGCTCGGCCATCCGTCGCGCGGATTGACGAGGCGCAGCTCGGCAAGGCCGAAATTGGCCATGGCGCGCGCCACCATGCCGATGTTCTCGCCAAGCTGCGGATGCACCAGAATGATTGCCGGCCCTTCCGTCAGTAGTTCGCGCTCGCTGTTGGTTCCTGCCATGCCTTCGCCTTTACGTCCGTTGCGGCGCTTCCTTGCACAGTTGGGGCGATTTTGAAAGCCGCACCACCGAGCCGGTTACTGCTCACCTGCTCCCTGGCTTGCAATGCCCTGCAGTTCCGCCTTGAGCGAACCCACGCCGTTCGGCCTGACAATATCGTCGATGACCGGATGACCGGCTTCCTCGATCACGATGAAATGCAACTCGCTCGGCTTCCAGTCGGCCGCACGCTCGCCCAGGCAATGGCTGTTGTCGAAGGTCACGGCGACATCGCTTTTACCATCCACGTCAAGGCCAGCCGAAACATTCAGGTCCTTGATCGAGCAACTGTCCTGGCCGCTGACGACGACATCGTAGTCGAAGGGAGAATCACCCTCGTCATAGGCCGGAAACTTCGCCGCTTCACGATAGGCCCTAGCAAAATCCTGGCTGTAGATGCGTTGAAGGCGCGCCTCGGAGAAATAGTCCTCGCCCGTCTGCGCATCTTCCGCCCAGCCCTTGACCGCTTCCTGCATGATCTCGTTGACGGGCGCTGCCGGATCGGCAGCCGCGGCCGCCGAGACCGCGCACGAGGCGAGAAGCACCAGCACGAAACGTTTCATAATTATCTCCCGATTCCTGTCGCTGACCGGCGGCCAGCGCCGCGTTGTCACGGTCATAGCCATTTTCATGGCCTCATGCGAGGCCAGTCTTGCGCGCCACGGCGGCCCGTTGCGCCTGTCGATGTAGTAACCGGCTAATACCCGGCCGCAAGGCGCACATGGCATTGTTTTCCCGCACGCAAAACGATGGAGGATGAGATGAGCGGCAAGAAAATTCTGATGATCTGCGGCGACTTTAACGAAGACTACGAGACCATGGTGCCGTTTCAGGCGCTTCTCGCCGTCGGCCATGCCGTCGACGCCGTTTGCCCCGGCAAGGCGGCCGGCGAGCAGATCGCCACGGCTATCCACGATTTCGAGGGAAACCAGACCTATTCGGAAAAGCGCGGCCATAACTTCACGCTGAATGCCACTTTCGCCGACACCAAAGCCGATACCTACGATGCCCTCGTCATCCCCGGTGGCCGGGCGCCGGAATATCTGCGGCTCGACGCGGCCGTGATCGCCATGGTTCGGCATTTCTTCGATGCGGGAAAACCGGTCGCAGCCATCTGCCATGGCGCACAGCTTCTTTCCGCAGCCGGTGTGCTGAAAGGGCGAACCTGCTCAGCCTATCCGGCATGCCGTTTCGATGTCGAACTCGCTGGCGGCCGCTACGCTGAAATCCAGATCGATCAGGCCGTCACCGACGGCAATCTGGTGACGGCGCCCGCCTGGCCTGCCCATCCCGCCTGGATCGGCCAGTTCCTCAAGGTTCTCGGCACCGAGATCCGCCATAGCCCCTCCCTGACGCGCTCGGCGGCCTGACAACCCTTGTCAGATTGCAGCAAAGGGCGGACACTCCGGGCCATGATGCTGTTCGGGATGCAAGGCATTTTTGCGCAGCATCATGGCTCACGGAAAGCCCTGGGAGGAATAGATGTGCAGGCTATTCATCGGCGCCGATCCGGCGCTGTGGCAGAGTGTGACGCGCTCGGTGCGGATCGACGGCGTGGCGACCAGCATCCGGCTTGAAAGTTTCTTCTGGTCGATCCTCGAAGACATTGGCGAACGCGACGGCATGTCGGTCGGCCGCCTGATCGGACGGCTCTACATGGAAGCGCTCGAGGAAGGACATCCGCCTGAAAACTTCACGTCATTTCTGCGGGTCTGCTGCGGGCGTTACCTCGCGCTGCAACTCGACGGACTTGTGCCGGCCGGCCACGAAGCGCCGATCGCCTCGCTCGATGCGCCCGCCATCCTGGCCCGGGAGAAACGCGGCTATCCAACGCTTGCCGCCGGCTATTTCCCAAGGGCTGCACGCGGACATTAGACGGCCTCGCCGGCCCGTGTGAAACGCTAACGAAATCACGCCACCATGCCTTTGCCTGTCGTGAACTGGATGCTATAGGGGCGCAATCCCGTTTCCATTCCAACCCCCATGCAGAGGTTTGCATCATGACAAAGATCAAGGTCGCCAATCCGGTCGTCGAGCTCGACGGCGATGAGATGACCCGCATCATCTGGCAGTTCATCAAGGATAAGCTGATCCATCCGTATCTGGATATCGATCTGGAATATTACGACCTCGGCATGGAAAACCGCGACGCCACCGACGATCAGGTGACGATCGATGCGGCCAACGCCATCAAGAAGCACGGCGTCGGCGTCAAGTGCGCGACCATCACCCCCGACGAGGCCCGCGTCGAGGAATTCAAGCTGAAGAAGATGTGGAAGTCGCCGAACGGCACGATCCGCAACATCCTCGGCGGCGTGATCTTCCGCGAGCCGATCATCTGCAAGAACGTGCCGCGCCTCGTTCCCGGCTGGACCAAGCCGATCATCGTCGGCCGCCACGCTTTCGGCGACCAGTATCGCGCCACCGACTTCAAGTTCCCCGGCAAGGGCAAGCTCTACATGAAGTTCGTCGGCGACGACGGCAAGGAAATCGAGCACGAAGTTTATGACGCCCCGGCGGCTGGCGTTGCCATGGGCATGTACAACCTCGACGAATCGATCACGGAATTCGCCCGCGCCTCGCTGAACTACGGCCTGCAGCGCAAGGTTCCGGTCTACCTGTCGACCAAGAACACCATCCTCAAGGTCTATGACGGCCGCTTCAAGGACATCTTCCAGAAGGTGTTCGACGAGGAATTCGCCGACAAGTTCAAGGAACTGAAGATCTGGTACGAACACCGCCTGATCGACGACATGGTCGCTTCGGCGCTCAAGTGGTCCGGCGGCTATGTCTGGGCCTGCAAGAACTATGACGGCGACGTCCAGTCCGATATCGTCGCGCAGGGCTTCGGCTCGCTCGGCCTGATGACCTCCGTTCTGATGACGCCGGACGGCAAGACGGTGGAAGCCGAAGCCGCCCACGGTACCGTCACCCGCCACTACCGCCAGCACCAGAAGGGCGAGGAAACCTCGACCAACTCGATCGCCTCGATCTTCGCCTGGACCCGTGGTCTCGCCCACCGCGCCAAGCTCGACGATAACGCCGAACTCGCAAGGTTCGCCGATACGCTGGAAAAGGTCTGCGTCGATACCGTCGAAGCCGGCTTCATGACGAAGGACCTGGCGCTGCTCATCGGACCCGACCAGCCCTGGCTCTCGACCACCGGCTTCCTCGACAAGATCGACGAGAACCTGCGCAAGGCAATGGCGGCCTGATCACGGCCACCAACAACGACTTGAGAAACCCGGCTGCGTGCCGGGTTTTTTATTTCGGACGTCAGGATTCGGCAGACTGAACCTTTTCCGCCCACGCGCCGATCAGATCGACGATGTCCGACGCCGGCATCTGAAGCCCAGCCGCGCTGAGGCAGACGCCGTTGAAGCCCAGGCCACGGTTGGCGGCGCGGGTGTAGCGCACAACTCGCGTAAAGGGCAAAGACTGCTCGGCCTGCGGAGACAGGATCAGTTCGATGATGGGCTGGTTGCGATAAGAGATCAGCCGCGCGGCGAGAATGTCCAGCCAGTTGATCGGCATGGCCGAAATATCCCGCACCAGCAGACCCTCCTCCAGGAATTCGACCGCCGGACGCCCGTCGAAGACCTTTACAAGGATGAGGATGGCGCAAAATCCGAAAAAGACGATGGAAACGAGGCCGATGAAGACGCCAAAGGCACCGGCACCCTGTTCGGTATAGGTTATCTTCGCAATGAACGCGCCCAGCGCAACGAAGGCCACTGCACCCAAAAAGAGCAGCAACGTCTTGGTCTTTGATCGATGGATTGCCAGAGTGTTCTCGGTCATTGAATTTTCCCCCACTGCAAGCGGCTCTCCAAACCGCTGTTGCCACAATTCGATGCGCGGCACACAGTAAAGTCTAAACCGGTGGATGCGCAACATCTCGAAGTACACGCTTCATTTTTATTTGGAACCTTTTCCGCTCCCGATCGTTCGCGACGTGAACCTTTCTGCGTGCCGGGCACGCTTCACCTCCCAGAAAAGATCGTGACAGCTGATAAATGACCGTTGCTTCTGACAAACCCCATTCGCATCTTCCGCGCATCGCCCTCGTATCAACCCACGGATACGTCGCCGCCGAACCGCCGCTTGGCGCCGCCGATACCGGTGGCCAGGTGGTCTACGTCATCGAACTTGCCCGTAAACTGGCGCTGCTCGGTCATGAGGTCGATATCTACACGCGCCGCTTCGAGGATCAGCCGGAATTCGACGAGGTCGACGAGCGCGTCCGCGTCATCCGCATCCCCTGCGGCGGCAGGGAGTTCATTCCGAAAGAATATCTCTACGGGCACCTGATGGAATGGTGCGAGAATGCCGCGCGCTTCATCCGCAGGAACAATTTCACCTACACGCTGATCAACAGTCACTATTGGGACGCCGGCATCGCCGGCCAGCGCCTGTCGGAAGCGCTGGGCGTCACCCATATCCATACGCCGCATTCGCTCGGTCTCTGGAAAAAACGGCAGATGGAGACGGATTACCCGGACAAGGCGGATACTTTCGACAAGGAATTCAACTTCTCCGAACGCATCAAGCACGAACTGATCATCTACCGTTCCTGTAGCATGGTGATCGCCACGACGCCGATCCAGGTGGAGATGTTGGTGAACGACTACAACCTGCCGCGCGACCGGGTGCACATGATCCCGCCGGGCTACGACGACAACCGTTTCTTCCCCGTTTCCAAGGCAACACGCGAAATGGCGCGCCAGCGCTTCGGTTTCGAAGGCAAGGTGGTGATGGCGATGGGACGGCTCGCAACCAACAAGGGCTACGACCTGTTGATCGACGGATTTTCCGTGCTCGCCGAACGTGAACCGGAGGCGCGGCTTCATCTTGCCGTTGGCGGCGAGAACATGGACGAACACGAGGCGGGACTGCTTTGGGAATTGAAGGATCGCGTCGCCTCTCTCGGATTGCAGGACAAGGTCGTCTTCTCCGGCTTCGTAACGGACGAGGATTTGCCGGACTTCTACCGCGCCGCCGATATCTTCGTTCTTTCCAGCCGCTACGAGCCCTTCGGCATGACGGCGATCGAAGCGATGGCCAGCGGCACGCCCACCATCATCACCATCCATGGCGGGCTTTTCCGGGCTGTGAGCTATGGTCGCCACGCCCTGTTCGCCGATCCTTTCGACAAATACGATCTTGGCATCACCATGATGAAGCCGCTGAAACACGAGCGGCTCTATGGTCGCCTGTCGCGCATGGGGGCTCACAAGGCACGCAGCCTCTTCACCTGGACCGGGATCGCCCAGCAACTGATCGGGGTCGTCGAAGGCCGTCCAATGCCACAGGCGATCGACGACAACGAATGGGCCGAACCATGGACGGACGGGGATTGAGACGCGTGCGGCTCCTCTGCAGCGATATCGACGGCACGCTGGCAGGCGACCGGGCCGCGGAGGCGCGGTTTTGTGAGGCCTGGCAAAACCTTCCGCAGGAAAATCGGCCGATGCTCGTCGTCAACAGCGGCCGGCTGATCGAGGACCAAAGGGCCTTTGTCGCCACCACGGCCCTGCCCCCGCCGGATGTCTATATCGGTGGCGTCGGGACCATGCTGCACAATGAGAGGGAGCCATCCCACGCAAAGCTCTACACCCGCTCCATCGGTGCCGGTTTCGACCGGACGCTGATTGCTGCAGCGCTCGCCGACGTCGCGGATGTCGTCGTCCAGCCGGATGCGTATCAGCATGCCCATAAGTCGAGCTGGTACCTGCGCGACGCCGACACGGCGACGCTGACGAGCATCGAGGAACGGCTGGCAGCTGCGGGGATACCAGCCCGCCTGGTCTATTCCAGCAACCGCGATCTCGACATCCTGCCGGCGGGCGTCGACAAGGGGGCGGCACTCACCTGGCTCTGCCGCCAGCTTGGACTTTCGCACGACGATGTCGTCGTTGCCGGCGACACCAACAATGATCGCAGCATGTTCGATCTGCCGGGCGTGCGCGGTATCGTCGTCGGCAATGCCCTTCCGGAACTGCAGGAAATCGCCGCGGAACGGCCGGATATTTATCACGCCAGAGGATCGATGGCGGATGGCGTTCTGGAAGGATTGAGGCACTGGCGTGTCTTCAGCGCAGCGCCCGCGAAAAATCCATGAGCGTTTCGCCTCTGACAGAATAGAAAAAATCGCAGCGCCCGGCTCACGCTCCGGGCGCTGCGATCCGCTCATTTCAGTGGCAGATGGATATCCGTCAGCAGCTCCGTCGGCGCGGCGTCACGCGGATTGTTGATACATTCCTCGAACATCACCGTGTCGCGGACTTCGCGGCCCGACTGCGGCAGCCATTCGCCGTAGAGCCACCGATAGGCCTTATGCATGTCGGCATAGGGCCCCTTGTGGCGCAGCACCGCATATTCGCCGCCATCGAGATGCCGGTGAACCAACGGCGCGTCCGCCGGGACATGCTCGCCCTCGGTCATGCAGGCAAAGGAGCGCAGCTTGTCTTCCGGCACAAGTTCCGGATCATCGAGATAGACGCCGATCATCTTCATCTCCGGCCGGTAGAGATGACGCGCCTGCAGCGTGCCGCCAAGCGTTTCGAAGGCACGGCCGATCCCCATATAGGAGCCTGTGTGGCTGACGCCGACCAGTTCGCGGGGTGCCAGGGTTTTCGTTGCTACGTCATACATGTCACCAATTCCTTTTGCCGATATCGATTGAAAGACCGTGTGGCTCCCCTCTCTGCGATACCGGGCCGGCGGCATGCCGAACACCGATTTGAAAATCCGGTTGAAGGACTGGAGATTGGGGTAGCCCGTTCGTCTTGCAATCTCATCGACAGGAAGGCTGGTACGCACGAGATCGCCTGCGGCCCGATGAAGCCGGAGCCGCTTGACCGTCGCCGCAAGCGTCTCGCCATGCACAGCCCGGTAGATCCGGTGCCAGTGATGCGGCGACAGGCAGGCGATCTCCGAAAGCCGATCGAGATCGAGCTCCTCGTCCAGATGATCGTGGATATAGGCCGATACGCGCCGCAGACGCTGCTCGTAAACCGCCCAGATGCTCTCTTCCCTCATGTCGATCCTCATGCAAGCCGAACAACGAGACAGAACCATATCCGGATTTGACAAATCCTGCGGAGTTGGCGCCGAGCGATAGGAGCATGCGAAAGCAATCGGCCAAAGAAAAAACCGGACCTCTCAGCCCGGTTTCCCATCTCCAAACAATCCAGTTGAAGCCGGCTTACGCCGCGAGCGCCGCGCCGACCGCGTCGATCGCATCCTTAGCCTTGGCACCGTCCGGGCCGCCGGCCTGCGCCATGTCGGCGCGGCCGCCGCCGCCCTTGCCGCCGAGCGCGGCGGAGGCGACGCGGACCAGATCGACGGCACTGAAGCGGCCGGTCAGGTCGTCGGTGACGGCAACAACGGCGCTCGCCTTGCCATCAGCGGAAACACCGACGAAGGTAACGATGCCGGAGCCGAGGCTCTTCTTGCCATCATCGGCAAGGCTCTTCAAATCCTTCGGCTCGACGCCGGTTACGACCTTGCCGAGGAACTTGACGCCGGCGATCTCCTGCACCTGATCGGCAGAACCATTGGCGTCACCGCCGCCGAGCGCCAGCTTCTTCTTTGCCTCGTTCAGCTCGCGCTCCAGCTTGCGGCGCTCGTCCATCAGTGTTTCGACGCGGCTCAAAACGTCAGCGGGCTGCACCTTCAGCGTCGTGGCAAGCGACTTCACCCGCTCGTCCTGCTCGTTGAGGTAGGCAAGCGCCGACGCACCGGTCAACGCCTCGAGGCGGCGAACGCCGGCGCCGACGGCACTTTCGCCGACGATCCGCACCAGCCCGATCTCGCCGGTGGCGCCAACATGGGTGCCGCCGCAGAGTTCGACCGAATAGGGCCGATTGGCCTTCGAGCCATGAACACCCTGCCCCATCGACACGACGCGGACCTCATCGCCGTATTTTTCGCCGAACAGTGCCATCGCACCCTCGGCGATCGCATCGTCGACGCTCATCAGGCGCGTGGTGACGGCCGAGTTCTGCACGATGATCTCGTTCGCCATGTCCTCGACCACCTTCAGCTCGTCGGCCGTCATCGGCTTCGGATGCGAAACGTCGAAGCGCAGGCGCTCGGGCGCGACCAGCGAGCCCTTCTGTGCCACATGAGTGCCGAGTACTTCACGCAGGGCTTCGTGGAGAAGATGGGTCGCCGAATGGTTGGCACGCAACCGCGAGCGGCGGGCGTGATCGACGGTGAGCGCAGCGGCATCGCCGACCTTCACGGTGCCTTCATCTACGACGCAGGAATGCACGAACAGGCCTTCGCCGCGCTTCTGCGTGTCGGTCACCGTCAGCTTGGCGCCGTCGGTCGAGATCACGCCGGTGTCGCCTATCTGGCCGCCGGATTCGCCGTAGAACGGGGTCTGGTTGAGCACCAGCTGGACCGCCTCGCCTTTCGCCGCGGTTTCGATCGCCTTGCCGTCGCGCACGATCGCCTGAACGACGCCTTCGGCGGTCTCGGTGTCGTAGCCGAGGAAGTCGGTGGCGCCGAGCTTTTCCTTGAGTTCGTACCAGATGGTTTCCGTCGCCTTGTCGCCGGAGCCGGACCAGGAAGCGCGCGCTTCCGCCTTCTGCCGTTCCATGGCGGCGGAAAACGCATCGGTATCGACGCCGATGCCACGGGCGCGCAGCGCATCCTGCGTCAGGTCGAGCGGGAAGCCATAGGTATCATAGAGCTTGAAGGCGGTCTCGCCGTTCAACCGGTCGCCGTCCGAGAGATCAGCCGTCGCATCGGAAAGAAGGCCGAGACCACGCTCCAGCGTCTTGCGGAAGCGGGTTTCCTCGAGTTTCAGGGTTTCGGAAATCAGCGCTTCGGCGCGCATCAGCTCCGGATAGGCACGGCCCATCTGGCCAACCAGTGCCGGCAGGAGCTTCCACATCAACGGTTCCTTGGCACCGAGCAACTGCGCATGGCGCATGGCGCGGCGCATGATGCGGCGAAGCACGTAGCCGCGGCCTTCGTTCGACGGCAGGACGCCATCGGCAATCAGGAAGGCGGAGGACCGCAGATGATCGGCGATGACGCGGTGGCTGGCGCGGCGGTCACCCTCGGCCTTGACGCCGGTCGCCTCCTCCGACGCCTCGATGAGCGTGCGGAACAGGTCGATGTCGTAGTTATCGTGCTTGCCCTGCAGAAGCGCTGCGACGCGCTCAAGACCCATGCCGGTATCGATCGACGGACGCGGGAGATTGACGCGCTCTTCCTTCGTCACCTGCTCGTATTGCATGAAGACGAGGTTCCAGATTTCGATGAAGCGGTCGCCATCTTCATCCTTCGAACCCGGAGGGCCGCCCCAGATATGGTCGCCGTGATCGTAGAAGATTTCGGAGCAGGGGCCGCACGGACCGGTATCGCCCATCGCCCAGAAATTGTCGCTGGTCGGGATACGGATGATCCGGTCGTCGCTGAAGCCGGCGATCTTCTTCCAGAGGCCGAAAGCCTCGTCGTCGGTGTGATAGACGGTGACCAGCAGACGCTTGGCGTCGATGCCGAACTCCTTGGTGATCAGGTTCCACGCAAGCTCGATCGCCTGCTCCTTGAAATAATCGCCGAACGAGAAGTTGCCGAGCATTTCGAAGAAGGTGTGATGGCGTGCGGTATAGCCAACATTGTCGAGGTCGTTGTGCTTGCCGCCGGCACGCACACATTTCTGCGCCGTCGCGGCCGTGGAATAGGGGCGCTGCTCGAGGCCGGTAAAGACGTTCTTGAACTGAACCATGCCGGCATTGGTGAACATCAGGGTCGGATCGTTGCGCGGGACCAGCGGGCTCGACGACACGACCTCATGGCCGTTCTTCTTGAAGTAGTCGAGGAACGTCGACCGGATTTCATTCACGCCGTTCATAGTGCGCCCTTACCTCTGCATCAGATGTCCGCAGCCGACCTGGCCGAGCCGCGAACCGGAAAACTCTTGAAAATCGCCGATCGCCGATATTCGCCGATCCTGCTCCCGCCCATTTGGAACACAGGCTTTTATCGTCAGCGCCAACCCCTGTCCAGACGGCAAAAGCAAACCGGCCGCCCTGTCAAGGAGCGGCCGGCAAAGACGTCAGTAAAATCACGCGATCTTATGCCAAAGCGGCATCGTCACTATCGTCTCCGGCTTCCGGTCCGCCGTTTTCAAGGAATTTTTCCGCGATCAGGCCGGCATTCTGCCGCAACGCAAGTTCGATCTCGCGCGCCGTATCCGGGTTGTCGCGCAGGAAGGTCTTTGCATTCTCGCGGCCCTGGCCGAGACGCTGGCTGTTGTAGGAGAACCAGGCGCCTGATTTTTCGACGATGCCGGCCTTGACGCCGAGATCGACGAGCTCACCGGTCTTGGAAACGCCTTCGCCATACATGATGTCAAACTCGACCTGCTTGAAGGGAGGCGCCATCTTGTTCTTGACGACCTTGACGCGGGTCTGGTTGCCGACGACCTCCTCGCGCTCCTTCACCGAGCCGATGCGGCGGATGTCGAGACGCACCGAGGCGTAGAACTTCAGCGCGTTGCCACCGGTCGTCGTTTCCGGCGAGCCGAACATGACGCCGATCTTCATGCGGATCTGGTTGATGAAGATCACCATGCAGTTCGACTTGGAGATCGACGCGGTCAGCTTGCGCAGTGCCTGGCTCATCAGACGGGCCTGCAGCCCCGGCAGGCTGTCGCCCATTTCGCCTTCGATTTCAGCGCGCGGCGTCAGCGCGGCCACGGAGTCGATGACGAGAACGTCGATCGCACCGGAGCGCACCAGCGTATCGGTAATCTCAAGCGCCTGTTCGCCGGTATCCGGCTGGGAGATCAAAAGGTTTTCCAGATCGACGCCGAGCTTGCGGGCATAGACTGGATCGAGGGCATGTTCCGCATCGACGAAAGCGCAGATGCCGCCCTTCTTCTGGGCTTCGGCGATCGTTTGCAGCGCAAGGGTGGTCTTGCCCGAGCTTTCCGGTCCGTAGATCTCGACGATGCGCCCCTTGGGCAGCCCGCCGATGCCGAGTGCGATATCCAGACTCAAGGATCCTGTCGAAACGGTTTCGATCTCGACGATGCTGTCCTTTCCACCGAGCTTCATGATCGATCCCTTGCCGAACGACCGTTCGATCTGGGAAAGTGCCGCTTCAAGTGCCTTGCTTTTATCCACCGATTTGTCCTCTACGAGCCGCAAAGAGTTTTGTGCCATTTGATCCACCTTTAGGTTATGGAAGCTGCTGAGGCAATGAAGCTGCCGATGAAAGCTATGTACACTTTTTGTTCTCATTTGGCAAGAGGCGCCTATATGGCTGAATCCATGGAAAAAATGAGGCCGTGTTCCTTTCTTGTTCCAGATCTTTCAGAAGCCGATAAAAAAGTGAAATAAAAGACGCCATCGAAAGACGGACACAACGAATCGGATCGCAGAGGCACACGGGAAAACGCATGACAGGCAGCAAAGTTTCCATCTTCGGCGGCGCGCATATTGACCGCCGGGGCCGTATCTCCGGCGCGACGGCCCCGGGCGCCAGCAATCCCGGCAGCTGGTTCGAAGAGGCCGGCGGCGGCGGCTTCAATGCGGCGCGCAATCTGGCGCGGCTCGGGCTCGAGGTCCGCATGATCAGTCCGCGCGGCGGCGATGCGGCGGGCGACACGGTCGCCGAGGCCGCCGCTGCAGCGGGCGTGATCGACAACCCGTTCGTCTTCCTCGATCGCAAGACGCCGAGCTACACGGCCATTCTCGAAAACGACGGCAATCTGGTGATCGCGCTTGCCGACATGGATCTCTACCGGCTGTTTTCCCCACGGCGGCTGCAGCAACGTGCCGTGCGGGAGGTCGTTTCTTTGAGCGACCTGATCGTCACCGACGCCAACCTGCCGGAGGAAACCCTTGCGAGCCTCATCGAACGGGCGGCGCAGGAATCAAAGCCGGTCGCGGCCATCGCCATTTCCCCCGCCAAGGTCGTGCGCCTTGCCGACAGTCTCGCCGGTATCAGCTTCCTGTTCATGAACGAGGCGGAAGCGCGCGCCCTGACGGGCAGCGACGTGACGGAAGCGGCAGAATGGCCCGCCCTTCTCCGGGCTGCCGGTCTTTCCGGCGGTGTCATCACCCGCGGCGGCAGACCGGTGATCGCCTTTCGGCAGGGGCAGGCCGTTGCCGTCACTCCGCCGGCCCTCGGCGCGCTCGGCGATGTAACCGGCGCCGGAGATGCGCTGGCGGCCGGTTTCCTGGCGGCATTTCTCAGCGGCGAACCGCTGGATATCTGCCTCCGATCCGGTGTCGCTGCCGCCGGAATCACCGTGCGCTCGCCGCTTGCCGTATCGGAAAAAATGTCGCGCGAGATGCTGGGGGAAGCAATTCGGCTTGTGCCGCCAGTCGAAATCCTGTCATGAACGCGCCTAAGAAAGCCACAAAGGACATGCGATGACCAAGCCGTTTTCACCCCTTCTGCCAATGGAATATTCCAGCGAAGTCGCGGCCGCCAAGGCACGCGGTGCACCGCTCGTGGCACTGGAATCGACCATCATCACCCATGGCATGCCCTTCCCCGGCAATCTCAACATGGCCCGCAGCGTCGAAGCGATCATCCGTGAGGAAGGCGCCGTGCCGGCAACGATCGCCGTCATCGACGGGGTCTTGCACATCGGCCTGGAAGACGCACAGCTGGAAGCGCTGGCTCAGACCGAAGGCGCAATGAAGCTGTCGCGTGCCGACCTCGCCTTTGCCATCGCCGAACGCCGCACGGGCGCGACGACTGTCGCCGCAACCATGATCGCGGCGGCGCGCGCCGGCATCCGGGTCTTTGCGACCGGCGGCATCGGCGGCGTGCATCGCAAGGCCGAGGAGACATTCGACATTTCCGCCGACCTCGACGAACTGGCGCGCACCGGCGTGATCGTCGTCTCAGCCGGCGCCAAGGCCATCCTCGACATCCCCAAGACACTCGAAGTGCTGGAAACCCGCGGCGTTCCGGTCGTCACCTATGACAGCGAGATCTTTCCGGCCTTCTGGTCGCGCGATTCCGGCCTGAAGAGCCCGCTGATGCTCAACAGCCCGGCGGCAATCGCCAATTTCCAGAAGATGCGCGACCTGCTCGGCGTCGATGGCGGCATGCTGATCGCCAACCCGGTGCCCGAGGAAAACGAGATCCCGCGCGACGAAATGGAGATCTACATCGCCCGCGCGCTCGACAATGCCGAACGCGACGAGATTTCCGGCAAGGCGGTCACGCCCTATCTGCTCGACAGCATCTTCGGACTGACGGATGGCCGAAGCCTCGAAACCAACATCGCACTGGTCGAGAACAACGCGCGCCTTGCCGCCGAGATCGCAGTTGCGCTGGAATAAGTTCACCAACGCAAAGAGCAAAGGCCGGGCGTGATGTCCGGCCACAACTCACGCGGACCGCGGGTTTTTCCGACGTTGCAGAAATCGGAGACAAATGTCGTTTGGTCCGGCTTCTGTGATCAAGACTCGCCCTGATCACACCCAGCGTTGCCTGCGTCCGAAAGGTATAGGCTGACCAGTCGAACAAGTTCGGTCTGCACTGTCGGATTTCCTATCGTGCCGCGGCGCGCGGCATTGTGGATCACTCCATCAATAGCATCGGAAATGACCAGAGCGGCGGTGTGGTCCGCTACACTCGGCCGGCGCTTCCGGTGCATCGCCACAGCTTCCACATAGTAGGCAAGGTATTCGGTCTCAAATTCGCTGCTCGGATTCCTGTAGTCGTCAGAGCTGGGGGCCTCATCGAGCAATACCCGATGCAGTTTAGGATAGATGCTGTGAGCGGCGATCATATCGCGAACGAGATTCGCCGCGAATTGCGCCGCCGATTGGCCATTGACCCGAGATTTCCGCAGGACCGCAAGACAATCGTCGAGGTGGCGACGGCGAATGGCATCGACCAACGAGAGCTTGTCCGGAAAATACTGGTACAGCGAGCCGATGCTCACTCCGGCTAAGTCGGCAACCTTGTTGGTCGTGAACCCCGCCCATCCTTCATCACTCAAAATGCGAGCACCAGCTTGGATGAGCGTTTCAACCGTAGCGCGGGAACGGGCCTGGCGGGGCTCTTTGCGCATTACCGGTTGCCGCTTTGCAATGCGAGTAGACAACAGAATCCCCTCATAGGGCGGCGATCCGTCCGTTTCGGCTTGAAGGGCAGGCACGAATCTTGACGGCAATCAGCTATCCAGCATTTCGCGCACGGCAACAGCAAGCTGCTTCAGCGAGAACGGCTTCGGCAGGAAGCCGAACTTGGCGTCGGCCGGCAGGTTCTTGGCGAAGGCGTCCTCCGCATAGCCGGAGACGAAGATGAACTTCAGGTCCGGATAGCTCTTGCGGATTTCCCGGAGCAACGTCGGCCCGTCCATTTCGGGCATGACGACGTCGGAAACGACGATATCGACCGCACCGTTCAGTTCCTCCATGATGTCGAGCGCCTCGACGCCTGAGCCGGCCTCGTGCACGGTATAGCCGCGCGTTTCCAGCATGCGCTTGCCGCCGCGGCGAACCGCTTCCTCGTCTTCCACCAAGAGCACGACCGCCGAGTTGCCGGTGAGGTCGGTCGGCTCCTCCGCCTTGGAGGGGGGCTTCGTGCCAAGCATGGTGGCGGCCGGGACGTCAGCCACCTCGCCCGGCAGGAGCGTTTCCTCGATATAGCGCGGCAGGAGGATGCGGAACGTCGTTCCCTTGCCGACCTCGGATTCGGGATAGATATAACCGCCGGACTGCTTGATGATGCCGTAGACCATCGACAGCCCGAGGCCGGTGCCCTTGCCCACTTCCTTGGTAGTGAAGAAGGGTTCGAAAATCTTGTCCAGGATCTCGGGCGGAATGCCGGTGCCCTGATCGGACACCTCAACCATCACATAATCTTCCTCCGGCAGCTCGCGCCGGCTCAGCGCCGCGACTTCCGCGGCAGGCAGGTTGCGCGTCCGCAGCGTGATGACACCGCCATCGGGCATGGCATCGCGGGCATTGACCGCGAGGTTGAGGATGACCTGCTCGAACTGGCCGAGATCGGTGCGCACCGGCCAGAGATCGCGGCCATAGTCGACCTCCAGCTTGACGTTGGTGCCGGTCATGCGGTCGACCAGCATGCGCAGATCGCCGACGACATCGGTCATGGAAAGCACGGTCGGGCGCATCGTCTGCTTGCGCGAAAAGGCGAGAAGCTGGCGAACCAGCACGGCGGCGCGGTTGGCGTTGCGCTTGATCTCCATCAGGTCCGCAAAGCTCGCGTCGGACGGGCGGGCCGAGAGAAGCAGGTGATCCGAAGAAAGCAGGATCGCCGTCAGCACGTTGTTGAAGTCATGCGCGATGCCGCCTGCCAGCGTGCCGACGGCATTCATCTTCTGCGTCTGCGCCATCTGGGTCTCGAGCGCCTTCTGCTCGGTGATCTCCACCGCATAGACGATCGCCGCCTCTTCCGGCGCCTGGTCGCTCTGGTCGATGACGGCGTTCACATAAAAGCGGAAATGCCGCGTCTCATCAGTCGGATGCAGCGAATCGATCGGGGCGATATCGCCCTGCCTATCCTTGGCGGCGTCGAGCGCCTCGCGCAGTTGCGGCCGTTCCATCTCATGCACGACGGCTTCGAGCAATGCCCCACGCTCCATGTCGTCCTGCGACACGACGGCAGAAAACAGTTTCAGGAATGGCGCGTTGGTCCTGAGGATCCGCCCATTGCCATCGACGGAGGCGATTGCCATCGGCGTGTTGTTGAAGAAACGGGTAAAGCGCATGGCGGCGATCGAGGCCGACTGATCGCTTTCGTCGTCAGTGGAGCGGGCAAGGACGATCGTCCGGCTCTCGCCGGGAGCACCGTCGCGGGTCGAGGACACGCGGTGGATCATGCGCACGGCAAAACTCTGGCCGTTGCCCTTCTTGAGGTCGAGATCGAGGGTCTTGGTCTTCTTCAGGCCCGGTTCGGCTTGCACGGACTGCACGAGCGCCAGCCCCTCGCCAGCCACCAGATCGGCGATGGTCATCGATCCCGGCTGGAATTTCGTAAGGTCGAGGCCCAGCCAGTCGGCCAGCGTGGCGTTGATATAGAATATCTCGCCCTTCTTGCCGGCGGAGAAGAAGCCGGCCGGCGCATGATCGAGGTAATCGATGGCGTTCTGCAATTCCTTGAAGAAGCGCTCCTGATCGTCACGCTCGGAGGTGATGTCGGAAATCTGCCAGATGTAAAACGGGTTGCGACCACCGTCTTCGAGCGGCAAGACGCGTGCCTTCAGCCGAAACCAATGTGCGCCCGATCCAGCTGAACCGCCACCCAAGCTCAAAGGCTTCAGCAGACGGAATTCCTCGTGGCCGGGCTTGCCTTCATGCAGGCCGTTGGTCAGCCGGTAGATCGCCTCGGTCGCCTCCCTGTTGCGCGACAGGATGGTTTCCAGCGACTGGATTTCCGTCGCCTTGGTCGCCCCGGTGAGCGCGCCATAGGCGGCATTGGCATAGATGATCCGGCCCTTGCGGTCGGTGACCAGCGTACCGTCCTGATGGCCGTCGAGAAAGGCGCGGGCAAGCTCGTCCGGGCGGGATTGCGGCATGACCTCGATGAAGCCGATGACCGAGGACACCAGGAAGAAAATACCGACCATCGCCAGCACGCCGAGAATGCCAAGCACGATCTCATTTTCGAGCTGGTTCTTGAAGATGACGAAGGCAACGGCTGAACCGGTCAGAACGACGGCGAGCAGAATGATCCGCAGCACCGTGCCCGGCCGGCTTCCACGGTCCACAATCGGCATGTGATAGTCACCTGCCTGCCGCAATTTCGTCATAGGGCCCTCGTTTGCAACCGGTGCCGCGCGCCTCCGGAATGAATGCGCGGGTTCGGTCCATCTGCTCCGCTTGGCGGCAGCCCGGGCGGATCTGCAATCCGCGCCGGCGGACAGCGAAACACCAAGCAGGAATCATCTTTAACAGCCGCAGGGAAGTGCAGAAAGCACTTGCATGAAAGCCATTGGCGTGAATTCACAGGGAATGTCCAGCCTGACGTCGCCAAAGCCCACAACGGCGCTAGATCGATGATAAACCAATGAGACTTGGACAAAGTGCAACATAGCTTGTCTCGATCTGAAAAAAGCCGTCAAATGGGCGCAGGTCAGGATATCACGAAGGAGAACGCACATGATCGAAGATATCGTTGGCAACAACGGTACCCGTTTCATCATTGCCGCGGGCGCTGTGGCTCTTGGCCTTTTTTGCCTCGTGGCGGTGCTCTGGTTCATCCGCAACCGGCCGTCCTCTCCCTTTATCCGCGGCGGCAAGAACCGCCAGCCACGGCTTGCCGTGCTCGATGCCGCAGCCGTCGATACGCGCAGGCGTCTGGTTCTGGTACGCCGGGACGATGTCGAGCATCTGATCATGATCGGCGGCCCGACGGACATCGTCATCGAAAGCCGCATCGGCGCCCAGGCCGCCCCCCAAGCCGCCGCCGCCTCGCCTCTTTCCGAAACCATCGCCGCGCGCCCCACCGCGGAACGTCGTGCAGCGCCGCTGCCGGAAACCCGGACCGCGCCGGTCTCTGCGATGGGCCAGGTGCTCTATGGTGAGAACATTGACCAGACCTCGGCGACGGCGGCCAGAAGCGCCCAGCCACGGCCGCAGCCGGACACCCGCCAGGTCATGCCCGAGCGCATCGCTGCCCAGCCGCGCCCTCAACCCGTGACCTCGAATACCATACCGACGGTCGCTGTCGAGACGGTCGGGTCGCCGGAAGACATTCTGGAGGCAGCACGAACGCGCGTGCTGGCAGCAAACCAACCGGTTTCCGCCCAACGCCCCCTGACGCAGACGACCCCGGTGCCGGTCGCAGCCGCCACGCAAACCGCCCTGCCTGCGCAGAGCCAGAGGGACACCTCCGTCACCGAATTCGAACGCATTCTCGACGCCCAGATCACCGGTGACCTCGGCAAGCTGACGGCCGATGACGTTCGCGCCGACAGTGACCAGCGCGCGAACGCGCCTTCGCCCAACGCCGTGATCCGCCAGGAACCACGGCTGGGCAGCGTTGCGGGCGGGAGGACGGAACCGACGCTGGAAGACGAGATGAACCGGATGCTGAACGAGATCGCTGTCAACCGGAAGAACTGAGCCGGTTATTGCATCAGTTGCCAGCCAGCACACAAACAAAAAAGCGGCGCGAAAATCTCGCGCCGCTTTTTAATGATTAGGGACCGGAAGATTATTCGTCGCGGTAGACTTTTTCCCGTCGCTCGTGGCGTTCCTGTGCTTCGATCGAGAGGGTGGCTATCGGCCGCGCGTCGAGACGCTTTAACCCGATCGGCTCGCCCGTCTCCTCACAGTAGCCGTAGGTTCCCTCGTCAATGCGCTGCAGAGCAGCATCGATCTTCGAGATCAGCTTGCGCTGCCGGTCACGTGCCCGAAGCTCAATCGCCCGGTCGGTTTCCGAAGATGCCCTGTCTGCGAGATCAGGGTGGTTTGCACTTTCCTCTGCGAGGTGCCCGAGCGTCTCTCGCGCCTCACGCAGAATGTCGTTTTTCCAGGCGTTCAACTTTGCTCTGAAATAAGCACGCTGGTTGGTATTCATGAATTCCTCCGTCTCGGACAGGACGAAGGAACTAAGATCGATCTTCTCACTCAACGCGATTCTCCTGAAGAACATCTCATTGCGGCGGTGTATAGACCCATGCAGGCGCCGTTTCAAGTCTCTGAAAAATAGCACACCGTTTTTTAAGCTATGCTTAGTCGCGAGGCTAACAGGCTAATATTTCATCAAAATTACAGGTCTGTCATTTTTCGTGAAATAGTCTTGCAACCAGCCGCGACCATACATGCCCAAAGTTGCCGGCGAAGGGTCGGAAAAACCGGCGACGGCTGATTTTCGAAAGAATTGATGCGCAAAAAATGAGCACATATTTCGCATGCCGGTCAGCAGGATGAGACACAGACACCAACGGTGGGCGTCACCGTCCTAAAAACGACAGTTCCGCGGAGCGTCGATGCACGGCATGTTGAAAACAAATCCCGATGACTTGATCTTTCCGCAAGGCCAGCGGACAAAGTTCGTCTGAAGCCGAGCGATCGACGCGGCTGCCGTCGGTCCATTTCTGGGATCCCGCCTTATGCCTACCCCACCTGCCCCGGCTTTCCGGCTCTACCTTCTCCGACACGCCAAGGCCGGCTGGGCGCTTCCGGGTCAGAAGGATTTTGACAGGACGCTTGACGACACTGGTTTTGCCGCCGCGAAAATGATTGGCGAAATGGCGGCAGATCGCGGTTTTGCGCCAGAGGTTCTTCTGAGCTCTCCCGCCGTTCGCTGCCGGCAGACGGCAGAGGCTTTCCGGCGTGCGATGGGCGAAGACAGGACTATCCGCTATATCGACGCCCTCTATACCGGCGACGAGGATGCCTATCGCGACATCATCGTCGCGCAGAGCACTGCCGCGTCACTGATGGTGGTCGGCCACAATCCGGTGATCGAGGAAATCCTGCGCGAAGTGCTTGGCGAACAGGCAGCAACGATCCCCTACGGATATCCGCCTGGCGCGCTTGCGGTGATTGATTTCCCCGACCGACCGCAGGCCGGCATCCTGCCGCCGGGTAAACTCGCGGCATGGCTTGATCCGGCATGCCATGCCCTGTGAATGCCGCGTGGCAACACTTTTTTCGGCCGCTTCGGCGTCCTATATCGCAAATGACCAAGCTGGCGCCCAGGCCAGATGCCAACGCGTTCCGAGGCCCGAAATTTGCCATCACTCCTGACCCGCTTTTCCGATGACGCCCGGCTTGCACTCGGTACCTTGACAGATCGCGCTTCCGGTTTCGTCAATCCGACGCTGCGGCTCGGCGTGACCGGGCTTTCGCGCGCCGGCAAGACCGTGTTCATCTCATCCCTCGTCCACAATCTCCTGAATGGCGGCCGCCTGCCGGTTTTCGAGGCTGTCCGCTCCGGACGCGTGTCGAAGATAAGGCTCGAACCACAGCCGGACGACGCGGTGCCGCGCTTCCAGTACGAGGATCATATTGCAGCGCTTGTCGGCGATCGGGTCTGGCCGGATTCGACCCGCGCGATTTCGCAACTGCGCATCACGCTGGATTACGAAAGCGCCAGCGGCTGGAACCGGATGTTCTCACCGGGCCGGCTCTCGATCGACATCGTCGACTATCCCGGCGAGTGGCTGCTTGATCTGCCGCTGCTGACCCAGGACTTCCGCGCGTTCAGCAACAAGACGGCCGGACGGGCAAAAACCGGCATCCGCGCCGAGCTCTCCACCAACTGGCTTTCACTCGCGACATCGCTCGACGTCACGGCGCCTGCCGTCGAGGCGGATGCTCAGCGGCTGGCGGAAGCCTTTACCCGCTACCTGCAGGCCTGCAAATCCGACGAGCGTTCCCTGTCAACGCTGCCGCCGGGCCGCTTCCTGATGCCTGGCGATCTGGAAGGCTCGCCGGCTCTCACCTTCTCGCCGCTCGCCAACCTCCCCGAGGGACGCGCGCCAAAAGGCTCGCTATGGGCGATGATGGAGCGACGCTACGAGGCCTACAAGACCCATGTGGTCAAGCCGTTCTTCCGCGAACACTTTGCCCGGCTCGACCGGCAGATCGTCCTGATCGATGCGCTGCAGGCGATCAACCGCGGGCCGGAATCGCTGCTCGACCTGGAGGGGGCGCTGACCGATGTTCTCGCCAGTTTCCGGCCGGGCACCAATTCCTTCCTGTCGTCCTTCCTGACGAAGCGTATCGACAAGGTGCTGATCGCCGCGACCAAGGCCGACCATCTGCACCATGAAAGCCACGACCGCCTGGAACGGATCGCCGCCCGGCTGGTGCAGCGCGCCATCGCGCGTATCGGCGTGAGCGGCGCCGGGCTCGAGGTGATGGCCATCGCCTCCGTCCGGGCAACCCGCGAGGCGACGGTCAACCACGACGGCCATGTTTTGCCGGTTATCGTCGGCACGCCGATCGCCGGCGAGACGATCAACGGCGAGACCTTTGACGGCGAACGGAAAACAGCCATATTTACCGGTGACTTACCGGAGAATCCTGATTCACTTTTTCAGGATCTTGAATCCAAACCGGAAGAGAGCCTGGTGCCCGACCTGCGCTTCGTGCGTTTCCGGCCACCGCATATCGAGGAAACCGGCGGTGGACTGAAATTGTCGGTGCCGCACATCCGGCTCGACCGGGCAATGCAATTTTTGTTCGGAGACCGGCTGGCATGAGCGATACGCCAAAAACGCCAAAACGAAAGCCGGCCGTTTTTACTGTCGAAGGCGAGCCATCGACGACGGCAACCCGGCGCGAACCGGTGCGCCGCTCACCTGCCAGTTTCGACGAAAACATCGTCATGACAGCCGATGCCGATGACCCGTTCCTTGCGACCACCAGCGCCCTGCCCGCGCCGGCGGAAGCGACCCCGCGCAGGCGCCGCTTCTCCTTCGGCAAACTCGCCTTTGGCGCCTTCGGTATTCTGGTTTCCCTGGCCGTCGGGCTGTGGATCGACAGCCTGGTGCGCGATCTCTTCAGCCGCGCCGATTGGCTTGGCTATCTCGCGATCACTGTTGTCGTCATCGGCCTGTTGGCTTTCCTCGTCGTCATTTCCCGCGAACTGGCCGGTATCATGCGGTTGAACGCCGTCCAGGCGCTGAAGCAGGAGGCAATCGACGCGTGCCTCGCGCCGACGCCAAAGCCGGCCCGCAAGGTGATGGCCCATCTCGTGCATCTCGTTGCCGCCAAACCGCAGACGGCGCGCGGACGGCTGCGCCTGAAGGAAACCGAAACCGAAATCATCGACGGCCCGCACCTGCTTGACCTGACCGAGCGCGAACTGCTGACGCCGCTCGATCGCGAAGCCCGGGCGCTCATCCTCAACGCCTCGAAACGCGTCTCGATCGTCACAGCCGTCAGCCCGCGTGCGCTGGTCGATCTCGGTTACGTCATCTACGAATCCGCCCGGCTGATCCGGGCGATGGCCGACCTCTACGGTGGACGTCCAGGCACGTTCGGATTGCTGCGGCTGATGCGCGACGTCATCGCCCATCTCGCCGTCACTGGCTCGATCGCCGTCGGCGACAGCCTGATCCAGCAGGTACTCGGCCATGGTCTTGCCTCGAAACTGTCGGCCCGGCTCGGCGAAGGCGTCATCAATGGCCTGATGACGGCGCGTATCGGCATCGCCGCGATGGATCTCTGCCGGCCGATGCCCTTCCGGGCCCTGAAACGCCCCGGTATCGGCGATTTCATCGGCGATCTGGCACCGGGAGTATCGAGATCGAAAGCCGGCGACGATACCGGTGGCTAGATGCCGGCATACCATTCGTAGCCAAGATCCTCCCAGAAGCCGCCCTTGCCGCTGCCATAAGGCGCGAGCGTCGAGGCAAGTTCGATTCCCTTGATGTATTTCGCCATCTTGTAGCCGAGCTGCCGCTCGATGCGCACCCGCAGCGGCGCGCCATTGGCCACACGCAGCGCCTCGTCGTTGCAGCCATAGGCAAGAATGGTCTGCGGATGGCGTGCGTCGATCAGGTCGATCGATTCGTAGTAGCGCACGGCGCCGGACAGGCCGAGGTCCATACTGTCGTAACAATGGAAGACGACGAAGCGCGCTTCCGGCTTCACCCTGGCCTCGTCGAGGATTCTTGCAAGCGGCACGCCGGTCCATTTGGCGATGCAGCTCCAACCCTCTACACAGTCGTGCCGAGTGATCTGCATGCGGGCCGGCATGTTGCGCAGCTCATCCAGACTGAAGCTCAGCGGCTTTTCGACCAGCCCGCCGACCGTCAACCGATAATCGGCGAACTGCTTCTCCTTCAGCGCCAGATAGTCCGCATCGGTCGGGTCGGTCGAGCCATTTGGCCGCTGTCCCTGACGCACCTCGCTTGCCGAGAATTCCGGCGCCAGCGCATCGGCATCGATCAGCATGCGCTGGACGCGGTAGGTCAGGCTGTTTGCCGAAGCCAGGACATCCCGCACGGGGCTCTGGCTGGTCAGGAAACCGTCGAACGCGTCACAACCGGAGAGCGGGATGGTCGAGGCCGCCGCCCCGGCAACCGTGAGGAACTTGCGGCGATTGATTCTGAACGTGCTCATGCCGTGTGCTCCTCTTCCTTTTCGGGGTCGGCGCGATACCAGCCGGTGATGATCGAGCGCATTTCGTTCAGAGGCCCAGCCGCGACAACCATGAAGATGTGGATCAGGAAGAAGGCCACGAGCAGCGCCATGCAGACGAAATGGATGGTGCGCGCCGTCTGCCGTCCGCCGAAAACGTCGAGCAGCCAAGGCCAGGCGGCATTCATGCCGGGCGACATGGTGATGCCCGTCAGGATGATCAGCGGGAAGATGACGAGCAGGACGCCGGCATAGGCGAGCTTCTGCAGGACGTTGTAGCGGCCGTCATGATGAAAGCGGAACCGCAGGTGATCGGAAAGGCTTTTCGGCAAGCCCCTGATATCCGCGCGGGACGGAAGAATATCACGCCTGAGATGGCCGCTGATCAGGCTCGCGACGAACCAAATGAGGAAAGCCGCCGCGAAGAACCAGGCAAAGAAGAAATGGATGACCCGCCCGGTCGACAGATCCTGGTAGGATGGCAGCGTCGCCCAGGCCGGAAATCCGCGGTAGGACGGATTGTCCGCCGGTCCGCTCATTCCGAAAACGCCGGTCGTCTTGTAGCTTTGCCCGAAGATCGTGGTGTAACCATCGACCTTGCCGTCGGCGGTCTGCATGGCGCGCATGGACAGGACGCTGTTGTCGAACTCGAAACCGGATTGTTTGCCGATATAGAGTTCCGGATGGGCATTGAAGATCTGCAACCCGCTCAAAAGCAGGAAGAACAGGGCGACCGCCCAGGTCCAGTGCGTGACGCGCGTGGCAATCCGGTGGCGGTAGATCACCTTGCCCTTGCCACCATGGTGCGTTAAACGCGATTCGATGTCGTCGATGATGGTCATGGCAAGCCTCCTATATGCGCAACTACGTAACAAACCCTGATCCGGTTTCAACGCAACTCCGCTCACCCGCGCACACATCCCGGTGAGGCGCGCGTGAAAGCCCAGGATTTCCAATGATTTCAGTCGTCGCAGAAAGTCCGCATGAAACATTTCGTGAGCCTCAAAACCGACCTTTCGCAGGGCTGGAGCAACACTCCATTAACCATTTAAGTGCAAATGTAGCCTCACATTCCTGACATCGACCATCAAGGATCGTTTATGTTTTCGCGCCCTTCTTTGATCGCTCGCGGCTTTGCCGCAGCCTCGCTTGCAGCCCTCACCTGCGCGGCCTCTCCGGCATTCTCGGGCGGCAACGACAAGGCGTTTTTCGAGCAGGTTTCCGGCCAGTGGAAAGGCCCGGGCGAGATCGTTGCCGGCAAGTACAAGGGCACGAAATTCACCTGCGACCTGACCGGTGAAGCAAACGGAAGCTCCGTCGGCATCAAGCTCGACGGCTTCTGCCGCGTCGGCGTCTTCAAGCAGCCGATGTCCGCCGTCATCACCCAGTCCGGCAAGACCTATAACGGCAAATTCCTCGACGGCGCCAACGGCAAGGGCCTTGATATCGTCTCCGGCAATGTCGGCAAGGACAAGGTCGTCGTCGGCATCAACCGCAAGAAGCTCAACGGCGCGATGATCGCCCGCCTGCAGGGCGACTCGACGCTCAACATCACCATTTCGGTGAAGGTCGAGGACACCATGGTGCCGGTGATCGGCGTCAGCCTCAACCGCCAGCTCGACACCGTCGCCGTCGGCTCGATCAAGAAATAACGGGTGTTTTCGCAGCGTTTCCAGAGAGCCGGCTCGTCCGGCTCTTTTGCGTTTCAAACGGCCGATTGCGGCGCGCGCTGCCGCCACCAGTCATCGCGCGGATCGGCCACTTCGATGCCCGCGACATCGGCGCTCTTGAGCCATTCGGCCACCGATTTGCCGGCTACGATGAGATCCGGGGCGAAATCAGCGAGCGGCTTCAGCACGAATCCGCGTTCCGTCATGCGCGGATGCGGTATTTCCAGCGTCCGGGACTGTTGGCTCAGGCTGTCATAGGTCAGCACGTCGATGTCGATCGTGCGCGGCCCCCAGCGCTCCAGCCGCTCCCGTTTCATCTGACGCTCAATCGACAGGCAGGCATCGAGCAGTTCGTCGGGCAAGAGCGAGGTCTCGACCGCGGCGCAGGCATTGAAAAACCAGGCCTGATCCGTCTTGCCCCAGGGCGGTGTCCGGTAGAGTTTCGACACATGCGTCACCGCGCAGTCCGGCCGCGTGTCGAGAAGCACAAGCGCGCGCGCCATCAAAGCAGCGGGATCACCGATATTGCCGCCGAGGCCGAGCGTCGCCAGATGAGTCGGCATCTCAGGCAAAATGCTCGACCGTCACTTCGACATAGTCGAGAACACCGGGAACCGGCGCGTTCGGCTTGCGGATCGATATTTTCGCGCGGCGAATCTGCGGAAAGACCGAACAGAGCGTGGTGGCAACCTCGAGCGCCAGCGCCTCGATCAGATAACGCCGGCGACCGGTGATGATCTTCTCGATCTCGGTGAAGGCAACACCGTAATGCACTGTATCGTCGATGGAATCCTCGACCAGCGCGGTTCCCTGCTCGACATCCAGCTCGGCATCGACGAAGAAGCGCTGCCCCAGAAATTCCTCTTCGTCGTGAACGCCATGGCGGGCAAAGAAGGCGCAATTCTTGAGGGTGATCGTGTAGATCGCTGTCATGGCTGATTTTCCGTCCCGTGTTTTTCCTGCGCCCGTCTTTTTGTCGCCAGCATAGCATCCGCCACCAGAAGCGCATCCCTGTTGATTGCGACATCATGTACCCGGAAAACCGCAGCGCCCGCCATTCTCAGCAATGCGGTCGTGGCCGCCGTGCCGACATCCCGCTCTGGCGCTTCGCGGCCGGTGATGGCGCCGATGAAGCGCTTGCGCGACGTACCGGCCAGAAGCGGCAATCCGAAACCTCGCAGTTCACTGAAACGCGTCATCAGTTCGACGTTCTCATCGGTATCCTTGGCAAAACCGAAGCCGGGATCGAGAACGATCCGGTCACGCGCAACGCCGGCGGCAGCGGCGATTTCCAGGGAACGCTCGAGAAAATGATACTGATCGCGCACGACATCTGTGAGTTTTTCGCGGTCGCGGCCGGTATGCATGATGCAAAGCCCTGCCCCGGTCGCCGCCGCCACATTCGCAAGATCGGGCTCGCGCTGCAGGCCGTGGACGTCATTGATGATATGCGCACCGGCGGCAACAGCCAGCTGCGCGGTCTCGGCCCTGTAGGTATCGATGGAGAGGATCGCATCCGTCCGCTCGGCAAGCGCCGCAATGACCGGCAGCACCCGTGCCTGCTCTTCCTCCGCCGTGACCGGGGCAGCACCGGGCCGTGTCGACTCGCCGCCGATATCGAGGATTGCGGCACCCTGATCGAGGCAGCGCAGGGCCTGCGACACTGCGGCTTCCGTATCGTCATAGGCGCCACCGTCCGAAAACGAATCCGGCGTCACATTGATGATCGCCATCAGCAGCCCGGTCGGCCCAAGCGCGAGTTTTCGGCCATGGGCCAGTTTCCATTCGAAGGGATCGAAAGGATCGAAAGCGTCGTCCATGATGGTTTCACTCCCTCCTCACCATCCGCAGACACAACTTTGACCACAAATGGAGGCCAATGTGCCACACCTTGCGGCAAAGGCTCGGATTATTCTCTTGTTTTCCGCTTTGTCCGAGATGCCGGTTATTTGCTGTTGCGCTGCGGCTGGCTATGCCCCAAGCTCTAGAGAAGTTCAACTGCCGAGACCTGTAAACCTATGACGACTGGCCGCATTTCCTTCGCCGCGTTTCTGATTTTGAGTATCGTCGCGGGCCATTCCTCGTCAGCATACGGCGACACGGTGGTAAGCAAGAGCATCACCTATTTCTCAGTAGGGGGCCGCACGGCCGAAGAACTGGACAAGGCGCTTTCCGAGCGCGGTCCGATGATGAATTCGACCGGCGCGCGGCATCCCGGCGCCACCAAGATCAAGTTCGGCGGCACGGTAACCTATGTCAAACACGGCAATCGCTGCGCCGTCGGCAGCGCCAAGGTAACGCTCAGCACCAAGCTCATCCTGCCACGCTGGAAAAACCGCAGAACCGCAAACCGGGATCTGGCGCTCGTCTGGGACACGTTGGCAAGCGATATCAAGCGCCATGAGGAGCGTCACGCCGAGATCGCCCGCAACCATGCCCGCAAACTGGAGAAGGATTTCCTGGCCCTGAAACCCGAAGCGGATTGCGAGCGGATGCAGGCGCGTGTCGCCCGGTTGAGCGAGACGGCGATCCAGCAACACGACCGCGATCAGGCCCGCTTCGACCGGACGGAGGCCACCAATTTCGACCGCCGCATGATCCGGCTGCTGCAGTACCGACTCGACGGGATGACGAAGGTCAAGCGGTAAATCGTCCGCAAGACTAGAAAAACGAGTGAAATGCGAATCACCCGACATATGCAAAACTTGCACGTCAACAGCATATCACTGGTGACTTTTCACCATACAACAGCGCTGAAAGTTAAGGTATAGTCTAAGCATTGAATGAAGAGCAGGAAAACAAAATCTCTTCATTCCCTGTCCCGGATCTAGTCAATCTGCATCCACGCAGACGCCTTGAACCGGAAGTATTGTTTCGCGCTTGACTGTCCTGTCCCGGATTGATGTTCGACCGGCTCGGTGCATGGCGCATGTGGCGTTCTCCTGGCGTGTCCTAAAGCAGCAGATGTTCCCCTCCCTCATCTGTATGCGATGCGCCCTCCTAGCCCCGCTCGTCGATTGCGACCAGTGGGGCTTTTTCTTGGCTGGACTGAAACGGTTGCGCGAAGGTCAGGCCTGGCGCTCGGGAACGTGAACCACGAGCCCATCCAGGCCGTCGCTCATCTTGATCTGACAGGAGAGCCGCGAGGTGGGTTTCACATCATAGGCGAAATCGAGCATGTCCTCTTCCATCGCCTCGGGAGCACCGACCGTCGCCGACCATTCTTCGTCCACATAGACATGACAGGTCGCGCAGGCACAGGCGCCGCCGCATTCGGCCTCGATGCCGGGAACCGAATTGCGCACAGCATTTTCCATGACGGTCGAACCATTTTGAACGTCAAAGTCATACTGCGTGCCGTCGAAGGCGATGATGGTCAGTTTGGGCATTTGGTTTTCCGGATGCTTGGCGTTGTATCGGTATACCGCAGGAACAATCACGCCGCCCCTCATAGCAGAGGCGGCGGCGGAATGCGGCAAATTCATCCGATTTCTTCCAACAATTCGCAACGCCAGTCAACACGAAGGGACTTGGCATCCGGCCTCTTCCCGCGACCCTTCGTCGCTGCGAGGTTTCCGGGAAAGCCTGCCCCTAGCGGCAGAGCTTCAGGATGAACAGTTCGGCCTCGATCACGGCGGCGCTCAACGCTGCAAGATGGTCGGCCTGCTCCGGCTCAGCCTCGACAGCGCCGGCTGCCTCGGCAACACCGAAGGCACCGACGGCAAGGGCGGCACCCTTGAGGCGGTGCGCAGTCGCCCCGGACATGTCGGTACTGGCGCACGACAATTCCTTCATCAGCTGCCGCGCCTGTCGCGCAAACATCTGCAGCACTTCAATTTCCAGGAGCTTGTCGCCCATTGTCTGCGTCGCAAGGTGAACCAGATCGATCGGCCGCGCCTTGGAGGGACATGCCCCACCGAGATTGTCGGGTGCTTCGAACGCGATCTTGAGTGCCGCCATGTGCCAATATCCTTATTCTGTTTTTTTCTGACGCAACCGGCCCGTCACCGGTGACATCGTGTTTTTCAATTCTGCCTGCCCGCGACACCGGATTTGCCTCCGGCTTGTCTGGAAGTGCTTGACCCGTCACGCTATTATGAGGCTCGAAGGTGGTGCGGGCGTTACCTTCCCGATGCCCTGTCCGGCTGTGATTTCGCTCGTCTCAGGAGACCATTAGGCCGGATCGGCGCTGCTATCTGATTAAAACGCGGCGCAATAAGGGCAGGTTTTTCGCGGCATGGTTAACGGCCATTAAACCGCCTGATTACAAGGGTTTCTGCGGGAAATAGGTCCACTTTTCATTAAGAACTTGTTAGGATTTTAACGAATGCCGGGGGCGTTTAATTGTAAGACACCGGTGAATGTGTCACTACGGTACGTTGAGGGATATGTTTATGCCTTAAGGTGCAGACAGTCCTGACGGAAAACCGCATCGAATGAAGCACCTACGGGGCTGATGTGCTGTTCCGTCGGTGCGTGGTTGAAATGGGTGCATGTCGGGTTCTGCGCAAATGTGATGCGCGTATCCTGCCGTCACCGTCCGAGTATCGGAGGTGCTCCCAATGCAGGCGGTGTTGCAAAGGGTCCTTCCGAAAGGGACAGTTTAGTAACGAGGCGTATCCGCATGGCGACAAATAAAAGCAACGAGTCGATCGACGACAAGGCATTTCAGGCGTTGGAAGACGCTTTGAAAATCGACTTTGACGAGCTTAAGTCTGCCCTCAACGAAAAGACGTCCTTGGATGATCCGGAGGGAAAAGTGTCTGAAGCAGTGAGCCAGGCACCGGCAGCCAGCCAGGCAAAGACGACAAAATCCAAGGATGAGGCAGCCCGCTCGGCACGCACGACGGAAACGCCAAGAAGCCTCTCTCCTGAACCCGCCCCCAAGGCCCCCTCCTTCGCGCCCGCCAACGATGATGGCCGCAGAACGCCCGCCGCCATCCTGCGCTCGCTGGACGTCCGCTCCGGCCGCTCGGCGATGCGGATCGCCGCCGCCGTCTCCGCGCTCTGGACGATTGGTGGCCTTGGTGTCGCCAACCTGCTCTATGGTCCGGAAATCTGGCAGATCCGCTCGCTTGCCGACCTGTCGGCGATGCCGGGCGCCATCGGCGCGGCGATCTTCATCATCCTGCCGGTGATGCTGTTCTTCTCCTTCGCCATCATGATTTCGCGCGCCCAGGAACTGCGCAGCGCCGCCCGGTCGATGGCCGAGGTCGCCCTGCGCCTGGCCGAGCCGGAAACGGCGGCTTCCGAGCGCATCATGACGGTTGGCCAGGCCGTTCGCCGCGAAGTCTCGGCGATGAACGAAGGCATCGAGCGCACGATCGCGCGTGCCACCGAACTCGAAACGCTGGTGCATTCCGAGGTCAACGCGCTCGAGCGCAGCTATAGTGACAACGAGCTGAGGGTGCGCACCCTGGTCCAGGAACTCGGACTGGAGCGGGAAGCCATTGTCGGCCATGCCGAGCGCATCCGCTCGTCGATCGCCGGTGCCCATACGCAGTTGAAGGACGAGCTTGCAACCGCAGGCGATGATATTTCCAGCCGGATTGCGACCTCGGGCGAAGCCTTCGCCTCGATGATCGAAACCCGCGCCGCGGCCCTGATGGAGCGCTCGAACAGCGCAACGCAGACGATCGGGGCGATGCTCTCGACCCGCACCGATGCCTTGCTCTCAAGCCTCACCACCGCCGGCGTGTCGCTCAGCAACGAGTTCGACACCCGCCTGGAAAATCTCAGCCAGACGCTGGCCAAGCGCGGCCAGCAACTGCTTGGTCAGTTCGAAACACGCGCCTCGACGCTCGACGCCAATACCGAGAAGCTGAATGCCGCGCTGAACGAGCGCGCCCGCCAGCTCAACGAGACGCTGATTGCCCGCACACGCGATCTGAACGAAAGCCTCAATGTCGGCCAGCAGGCCATCACCGGCGGTCTCGACGATATTCTCAACACGCTGAACGCAACGCTGGATGAAAAGGGCGCGAGCTTCCGTCAGAGTCTGAAGAGCAGTTCAGACGACATGATCATGGATCTCGACCTGCGCTCGGGCTTCTTCGAGGAGAAGCTGCAAACGACGGTCGGACAGCTGGCGACGGCCTTCGATTCCCGCTTCCACGAATTCGCGACCGCCTTCGACAAGCGCGCCGGCATGCTCGATTCCAAGCTGATGGAAAGCCTCGCGCGCATCAACCAGTCGGTGAGCGGCGGCGCCGAATCGATCGGCAGCATGCTGGACGGCGGCATCGAGCGCTTCGAGTCCGCCCTGTCCGAGCAATCCCTGACGCTCGCCACCACGCTCGGCACGACACAGGACTTCATCGAGCACACGATCAGCGGCAAGACCGCCGAGCTCAGCGATGCGATCGGCAATGCGCACACCCGCATCGACGGCGTTCTGTCAGAACGTTCCAGCACGCTGATGAGCGCACTCACTGCGGCACAGGACCGGATCGAATCCGGCTTTGCGCAGCGCGCCGGTTCGCTCGAAACTGCTCTTACGGAAAGCCAGCAGCTGCTCGCCGAAACGCTTGACGCCCGCACGAGTGCGATCACGACCAGCAACCAGCAGCTTGCGGACAACATCGTTACGCAAACCAGCGGCCTCATCGACGGGCTGCAGGCCATCCATGGCCGTATCGAAGACACGCTGACCAACCGCGCCGACGAAATCACCACGGCAATTGCCGCGAGCCAACTGCGCCTCGACGACACGCTTTCGGAGCGCGCGGTCGAACTTTCGAGCCTGCTTGCTGCAAGCTCGGAATCCATCGACAGCGCCTTCGAGGGCACGGCGGAACGCATCGATACGATCCTGTCGCAGCGCACCGGCGCGCTCGCAAACGTGCTGAATTCGTCAACGGCAGCGATCGACAACGCCTTTGACGGCACGGCGGAACGCATCGACGCCATCCTGTCGCAGCGTACCGGCGCTCTCGAAAACGTGCTCACCTCGTCGACGACCGCAATCGACGGTGCCTTCGACGGCACGGCGGAACGCATCGACGCGATCCTGGCACAGCGCACGGGCTCGCTGGCCAACGTTCTCACTTCGTCCGCAGGCGCGATCGAAAGCGCAATCGGCGGCACCACGGAACGGCTGGAAACGCTGTTGTCCGAACAAAGCCGCACGCTCGGCGACACGCTTGCCAGCCAGACGGCGACGCTCGACACCATTCTCTCCGAGCGCTCGGCGGAGATCACCGGCACCTTGTCCGCTCGCGCAAACGAAATGGTCGATACGCTGAGCAGCCGCACGGAAGAAATCGCCGATGGCCTCTCCTATCGCGCCAGCGCGATCGCGGAAACCATGGCCGACCGGGTCAGCGATATCGAGCAGCAGCTTTCGGGTCGCGTTGGAGCGATCGCCGAAAACCTCAGCGGCCGCGTCAGCGAGATCGCCGGCACGATGACCAGCACATCGGCCGAGATCGCCACTGCCCTTTCCAGCCATGCCTCGGAGCTGGCCATGTCGATGGCAGACAAGGCGTCCGATATCGAACAGACGCTCTCCGGCCGCGCTGGCCAGCTGGCGACATCGCTTGCTTCCACCCATGAGCAAATCCGGGCGACGCTGGACGACCGTCTCAACGCGATCAACGTTGCCGTGACGCATGGAACCGACCAGCTTTCCGAGGTGCTCGGCGAACAGGCGACCTCCATTGCCACGACGCTCGCCACCAGCGCCAGCATGCTGGAAATGACGCTGGAGGAGCGCCAGGCGGAACTCGGTGTCGTCATCGACAAGAGCGCCGCGGCACTCGAACAGCGCATGCTGGCAAGCACCAGCCACGTGGCAACGCAGCTCGGTGAGAGCGCCGATCAGATCAGCCGCGCCGCCGATACGCTGTCGCATCGGATGGACACGTCCCTCTCCAACATCAACAGCAGCGTCGACGAAACCGGAGCACGCATCGAAAACACCCTTGGTGTGCTGGAAGGCAGAATTCGCAACAGTGTCGGCGGCGTCAGTGAATTCGTTGACACGGCCGGCCAGAAGATCGCCGACACCCTCTCCGCCAGGGTCTCGGAATTCGATGAGGTCAGCGACAGGGCCGCGGCACGCATTGCCAACAGCCTTGCCGGACGCGCCGAGGAAATCGATCGGATCGGCAGCGTGGCTGCGGCCCGGATCGCAGACGCGCTCTCCAACCATACGTCCGAGTTCGATCAGGTCAGCACCGCTGCTGCCGCGATGATCGCCGACAATCTTGCCAGCCGCACCGAAGAAATCGACCGCATCGGCAACAATGCCGCCGCCCGGATCGCCGAAACGCTGTCGGACCGCACGGCGGAGCTGGATCGGGTCAGCGCTACCGCGGCGGCCCGCATCACCGACAGCCTGGCCGGGCGCACCGACGAGATCGACCGTATCAGTGGCGCTGCCGCAAGCCGCATTGCCGATACGCTGTCCAGCCATACGGCCGAACTCGGCCGGGTCAGCGACGAAGCGGCCGCTCGCATCGAAGCCAGCATCGAGGGCGGTACGGGCCGCATCGAAGAGCGGCTCGGCACCATGGACCGTGCCCTGTCGATTGGCCTCGACAATGTCAGCCGGACGATCGAAGGCAAGGCCGCCGGTCTCGTCACCAACCTGCGCGGCGCCGTCAGCGATGCGGCACAGGGCATCGACGCCGAGGCCGTGCGCTCTGCCGAGCTCCTGGCCAAGGCTGGTGACGATTTTGTCCAGGCGATGGCCGCACGCCAGGCCGATTTCCAGTCCAGCATCGAGCAGACCGCCGCAACCGCCGCGATGCGCAGCGCCGAACTGGCGCGTTCCGTCGGAGAAGCAACCGATGGCGCGGCCGCCAGGATCGCCCAGACGCAGTCCCGTGTGGCGGAACAGGCATCGTCGCTGCAGCAGAGCCTTACCGACGTGGAGAAGGCCCTGGAGGCCCGCGGCAACACGATCCGCACCACCCTCGACGATAGCACGCGTGAACTCAACTCGATGCTTGCCGGCCGTTCCGCCGAGCTGTCGCGCCTGATCGACGAGAAGGCCCGCCCGGTCATCGATCAATATGCCGCCACCGGCAAGGAAGCCGCTGACCGCATCAGCGAGGTCGCCCGCGAGAGCGCGGAACGTCTGCGCGCCGAGAATGCGATGCTGCTCGAGAGCCTGACCGCCCGCACCGGCGAGACGCTGAATGCCATCTCGAGCCGCGCGGAAGAAACCGCCAAGGCAATGAAGATGGTCGAGAACCGTCTGCAATCGACGGCCTTGGGGCTCATCGATCAGCTGGCGGCAAGCAATTCGTCGATCGCCGGCGTCATCGAACAGGCAAGCGCCAACCTCGGCGCCATGGACGAGCAGCTGGAATCGACCACGGCGCGGTTCTCGGAATCGGCCAATCGCGCTTCCGACATGCTGTCCACCTCGACCCGTCTGCTCGAAGGCAAGGTCACCAAACTCGCCGATATCTCGGGCTCGACCCTGTCGCAGATCGGCGGCATCGTCGGCCGCTTCGAAGATCATTCCAAGGTGCTCAGCCAGGCATCCGACCTCCTGGGCGCGGCGCAGTCCAATCTGGTCAGCACCCTCGAAGAGCGGCAGGACGCGCTGCGCACCCTCTCGGTCGGTCTTGTCAGCCGCTCGGAAGAGATCGAGAAGACCATGCATGCCCTCGAAGGCTTCGTCGACGGCGCCTTCCAGCGGGCGGAAGACCGTTCGGCCCAGATCGCCGGCAATCTGCGCTCCGGCATCCAGACATCCTTCAGCGATGTCGGGCGTATCCTCACGGACGCAGAACAGCGCGCCGCCGCTGCTGCCGAAGCCATGCGCAATGCCGTGGTCCAGGCAGGCAACGAGGCCAGCATGTCGGTCGAATCGGTGTTCGTGCGTGCCGAGGAGCGCTCGAGCGAGATCGCCAGCAACCTGCGCGCCGGCGTCGAGGCCTCCTTCACCGATGTCAGCAAGACATTGTCGGAAGCCGAAGCCCGCGCAACGTCGGCGAGCGAAGCCATGCGCGCCGCCGTCGCCAAGGCCGGCGAGGATGCAGGCCTTTCCGTCGAGGGTGCCTTTACCCGCGCCGAGGAACGCTCCAAGGAAGTTGCCTCGCGCCTGCGCGGCAGCGTCGGCGCCTCGCTGTCGGATATCGACCGGATGATGACCGAAACCGGCAAGAAGTCGGACGGTGCCGCCCAGCAGATGGGCGAATCGATCCGCCAGGCCGTCGAAGAAGCGGTCACCCGCTTCAGCGGCGCGACCGAGGAAATCCGCCGCTCGGCCAACGAGATCCGCCGCGAGCTCGACATGACCCGCGAGGAACTGAAGCGCGGCGCCTTCGACCTGCCGGAAGAAGCCAAGGAAAACGCCTCGGTCATGCGGCGCGCCGTTGCCGAGCAGATCAAGGCACTGCAGGAACTCTCCGACATTATCGGCAAGTCTTCCGGCCAGCTCGAGATCGCCCAGCCGGTACCCCGCCAGCAGGCCGTCGCACAACAGCAGCCGGTGGCAGCGGCTCCGGTCCGCGCCATGGCGCAGCAGCCGGCCGCGGAGCCGCGCCGCCAGGAGCCCGAGCCCCTGCTCCGTGGAAGCCTTGGCCTGGAACAGCCGCGCCCGGCCGCCCAGCAGCCGGTTGTCCGTCAGCAGGAGCCGGCCGCGGTAACAACACGCCCGCAGTCCGGGGAAGGCAGCGGCTGGATGCGTGACCTGCTGCGTGGCGCATCCCGCGATGAGGAAGCCTCGGCGCCCGTTCCAGCGCAACGGCCAAGCGAAGCACAGCCTGCCGCCCGCGCCGGCGACACCCGCAATCCGCGTCATGTGATGGAATCACTGAATTCGCTGTCCGTCGACATCGCCCGCGCGATCGACCATGACGCGTCGGTCGATCTGTGGCGGCGCTACCAGCGCGGCGAGCGCGACGTCTTCACCCGCCGCCTCTACACGCTGAAGGGCCAGCAGACCTTCGACGAGATCAAGCGCAAATACGACCGCGAACCGGAATTCCGCACCGCCGTCGACCGCTATATCGCCGATTTCGAAAAACTGCTCGGCGACGTCTCCCGCAACGATCGCGACAAGGTGATGACGCAGAGCTACCTGACGTCCGATACCGGCAAGGTCTATACGATGCTGGCACATGCCGCCGGGCGGTTCAGCTAACCCCCAGTTCCGGTTTCTTTTCTGAAATGGCCCCATCCGCAAGGTGGGGCCTTTTTCAGTTGGGCTATTCGCAGGGGGTTGGACGCTAGAAATAGAAATGCACTGTGCTACTTCGCGCGCCTCACAGAATGGTTTGATTGCGGCAAACAAGCAGCCGCTCGCAGAAAGGGACGCATGCAGAAATCACTGGTCAGAAGGCTCGTTGGAAACGATCAGATGTCACGCCTCAGCGTCTATCGGCGGCATGACGGCCTGTTTCACTATGTCGAGGAGAAAATATCCGAGTGGGACGATGCGCCGCCCGCCTGGGTGGAGGCCAGTCGTTCAGGTGTATTTGCGAGCAGCCAGGAAGCGGTCCCAGAGGCTCAGGCCGCCATTTCCTGGCTTCGCGCCCCCACTGATGGCGATATGGCGCGGGCGGCCGGCTCCGTGCAGACCGATTGGCGGCCCTTTGGGACAAGGGAAATAATTGTCATGGAGCGGCTTTTACGTGCCGAATTTGAAGGTCGAGACGCGCTTGTCGCCCAACTGCAGACGGCAATGGTCAAGCGTATAGATCGAAACGGCAGTCTGCGGTTTCGCAACGAAGGCGGCCCGCATGCCCACGGGGCTCAAAGCATCGCTATCGAAGGCTTTTATCGCGATGATGTTGGAGGGCATGGACCACTTGTGCATCTGTTGATCCACGTTGTGGACGGGAGGCTGCATGAACTGGAGATTTACAAGGAAGACCGCAGCCCGATTCTCATCGATCCGTACGAGATCGATATTTCGAAGATACATTATTACTGAAGCAGTGGAACCAGTCCCGGCGGGAGACGCAAATATCGTACCTGAGGCAAGCCCTGCGGAGAACACCGGACAGAAAAAAGGCGGCCATCCGGGGCCGCCTTTGTCGTTCGAAGCCCAAAAAGCCTCAGTGTTCCTTGTTGGCGTAGACCGACTTCTTCGTCAGGTAGATCAGGCCGGTGAAGATCAGCAGGAAGACCATCACCATGAAACCCGTGCGCTTGCGGGCTTCCAGGTGCGGCTCCGCGGCCCACATCAGGAAGGAGGCAACGTCGCGGGAATATTGCTCGACCGTCTGCGGCGAACCGTCGTCATAGGTGACCTGGGCGTCGGAAATCGGCTTTGCCATGGCAAGCGCCGAGGCGCTGGCGAAGTACGGATTGTAGTGCGTGCCTTCCGCGACTTCGACGCCCTTCGGCGGTTCCTGATAGCCGGTCAGAAGCGCGTGGATATAGTCCGGACCGCCCTCCTGATACTGCGTGAACATGTCGAAGATGAAGGTCGGGAAACCGCGCTCGATGCCGCGTGCCTTTGCAAGCAGCGACATGTCCGGCGGCGCGGCGCCATTGTTGGCGGCAGCAGCGGCTTCGGCGTTCGGATACGGCGACGGGAAATGGTCCGAAGGCAGGGCCTTGCGGGTGAACATCTCGCCATCAGCATTCGGTCCGTCCTGAACTTCGTAGTTCGCCGCGAAGGTCTTCACCTGCGCTTCGGAGTAGCCGAGGTCTTCCAGCGTGCGGAAGGCGACGAGGTTCATCGAGTGGCAGGCGGAACAGACTTCGGTGTAGACCTTCAGGCCGCGCTGCAGCTGACCCTTGTCATAATGGCCGAACGGACCGGAGAAGGTCCATTCTTCCTGTTCCGGCTTGTGGATCGGGAAGTGCGGCGTACCACCGGCATGTTCCCCTTCGGCTGCGGCACCTTCGGCTTTGTGTTCGCCGCTTTCCTGGGCGAACACGATGCCAGCACCAAGGCCTGCGACGACTGCGAGCGAAAGAATGCCTGTAACAAGCTTTTTCATTGTTGTGGGTTCCTTAATCTTCGCAGACATCACGCGGCAACGGGCTTCTTCGCAGCCTGCTTTTCCAGAACCGCTTCGGTGATGGAATTCGGGATGCGCTTCGGCGTTTCGATCAGTCCGAGAACCGGCATGACGACGAGGAAGAAGCCGAAGTAGTAGAGAGTGCCGAGCTGCGACATCACCACGTAGAGGCCTTCCGCCGGGCGCGAGCCCAGCCAGCCGAGCATGATGGCGTTGATCACGAAGAGCCAGAAGAACAGCTTGTACCACGGACGGTAGACGGCCGAGCGCACCTTCGAGGTATCGAGCCAGGGCAGGAAGAACAAGACGATGATCGCACCGAACATCACCAGAACGCCGCCGAGCTTCGAATCGATCGGGCCGATGTTGAAGGTGATGGCGCGCAGCATCGCGTAGAACGGCAGGTAATACCATTCCGGAACGATGTGGGCCGGCGTCTTCAGGGCGTTGGCCGGGATGTAGTTGTCCGGATGGCCGAGGAAGTTCGGCATGTAGAAGACGAACCAGGCGTAAACCAAGAGGAACACCGATACACCGAGCGCATCCTTGAGGGTCGCGTAAGGCGTAAAGGCAACCGTGTCGGTCTTCGTCTTGACTTCGACGCCGGTCGGGTTGGTCTGGCCGACGACATGCAGGGCCCAGATGTGCAGGACGACGACGCCGGCGATCATGAAGGGCAGCAGATAGTGCAGCGAGAAGAAGCGGTTGAGCGTCGGCTGATCGACGGCGAAACCGCCGAGCAGGAACTGCTGGATCCACTCGCCCACCAAGGGGAAGGCAGAGAAGAAGCCGGTGATAACCGTGGCGCCCCAGAAGGACATCTGACCCCAGGGCAGAACATAGCCCATGAAGCCGGTCGCCATCATCAGGAGGTAGATGACGACGCCGAGAATCCAGAGGATTTCACGCGGCGCCTTGTACGAGCCGTAGTAGAGGCCGCGGCCGATGTGAAGATAGACGGCGATGAAGAAGAACGACGCGCCGTTGGCATGCATGTAGCGCAGCAGCCAGCCGTGATTGACGTCGCGCATGATCTTTTCGACGGAGTTGAAGGCAACCGTCATCTCAGCCGCATAGTGCATGGCGAGAACGACGCCCGTCAGGATTTGCACGATCAGCATGACCGACAGCATGGCGCCGAAGGTGTAAGCGTAGTTCAGGTTGCGCGGAACCGGATAGGAAACGAAGCTGTCGTGTACGAGCCGCGGCAGCGGCAGGCGCGAATCGACCCACTTCTCGATCCCGGTCGTCGGCATATAGGTTGAATGATCACCACTCATAATCAGTATTCCCCTCAACCGATCTTGATGACTGTGTCGGAAGTGAAAGCAAAGGTCGGAACGGCGAGGTTCATCGGCGCCGGGCCCTTACGGATACGGCCGGCCGTATCGTAGTGCGAGCCGTGGCACGGACAGAACCAGCCACCGAAATCGCCTGCCTGGCCGAGCGGAACGCAACCGAGATGCGTGCACGAACCGATCATGACGATCCAGTTTTCCTTGTCCTTGCCGGCGGAGCGATCGACGTCAGTCGCCTCGGCATCTGCCGGAAGATTGGCATTGCGCGCGACCGGGTCTTTCAGGTCGGCGAGAGCGACGGCTTTCGCCTCTTCGACTTCCTTGTCGGTGCGGTTGCGGATGAACACCGGCTTGCCGCGCCATTTCGCCGTCAACGACATGCCCGGCTGCAGGCTGGAGACATCGACCTCGATCGAAGCGAGCGCCAGTGTCGAAGCGTCGGGACGCATCTGATCGATGAACGGCCATGCGACCGCGCCGGCGCCAACGACACCCGCCATGCCGGTCGCCAGATACAAGAAGTCGCGGCGAGTGGGCTCGCCCAGGGTTTCGCTTGATGTCTCGTGTTCGCTCACGGCTAAACCATCCTCTCACGCAATGTTTGCGGCAACCGCACTGTCCCCGGCGTCGACCCGCTCCGTGCTGCCACTTGAGCGAAAGAACAGCGCCAAATCAATAAGCCGATGCACGATTCGAAGAAAACTTTCGCCCCTCCACCTCATGCATCAAAACCGGGCGAACCCCACGCGTTAAAGAAACGGCAGATTCCCCGGCAATCCGGCGCGTTCTATGCTTGATCGCAAGGGATGTCTAGCCTTCAGGACGGCAGGTGGGCCACAATGTCGCGGGAAAACCGAAGCCGATGTTCGCAAACCGCTTTTCACGCTCTGACCGTGTCGAAACACGGCGTTCTCGCGCTTGCGTACGACGGTTTTCGACGCGCTTATTCGGCCGCCGCGTCGCGGGCAAGGAAGCCGCCGGACTGGCGCAGCCAGAGATCGGCGTAAAGCCCGCCGGCGGCAATCAGCTGTTCATGCGTCCCGTCCTCGACGATCCGGCCCTCGTCCATGACGATCAGGCGGTCGAGAGCTGCGATGGTGGAAAGCCGGTGCGCGATCGCAAGCACGGTCTTACCATGCATCAACCGGTCGAGATTGGACTGGATCGCCGCTTCCACTTCCGAATCGAGCGCAGACGTTGCCTCGTCCAGAACCAGAATCGGCGCATCCTTCAGCATCACCCGGGCGATCGCCACCCGCTGGCGTTGGCCGCCCGACAGCTTGACGCCGCGTTCGCCGACATGGGCGTCAAAGCCCCGGCGGTCGCGCTGGTCCTGCAGTTTTTCGATGAAGTCCAGCGCTTCAGCCTTTCTTGCCGCATCCCGTAGCCGGTTTTCGGTCGCGTCCGGTCGTCCGAACAGGATGTTATCGCGGATGGAACGGTGCAGAAGCGACGTATCCTGGCTGACGACGCCGATCTGGTTGCGCAGGGACTCCTGCCGGACCGCGGCGATGTCCTGTCCATCGATCAGAATACGTCCGCCCTCCAGATCGTAGAATCGCAGGAGCAGATTGACGAGCGTCGTCTTGCCGGCCCCCGAACGGCCGACGATGCCGACCTTCTCGCCGGGCCTGATGACGAGCGACAGATCATCGATGACGCCGTTGCCCCTGCCATAGTGGAAACGGATATGCTCGAACCGGATGGAGGGGCTGGTGATGACGAGATTTGCGGCGCCCGGCTGATCGACCAACTGGATCGATTGCGAGATCATGTCGGCGGCATTCTGGATGGTGCCGATATTGCGCATGATGCCGTTGAACTGAACCATCATCCGGCTCAGGAGAAAATTCAGCCGCAGGATGAGCGCCATCGTGAAAGCGACGGCACCGGAGCTGATCAGACCGACGAGCCACAGGTGCAAGCTCAGCCCCGCCATCGTCACGATCATGATCCCCGACAAAAGCGCCATCGAGGCGCGCACGCCGGTGATGAACCGGGTGAAGCGGATGATCGTGTCCTGATAAAGGTCGAAGCCCTGCCGCATGTAGCGGTCGTTTTCTTCGTCGCGGGCAAAGAGCTTCAGAGTCTGGATGTTGCTGTAGGCATCGACCATGCGGCCGTTCAGCATTGAGGCCGCCTCTGCCGTCTCGCGCGAATGCTCGCGAATGCGAGGCACGAAATAGCGCGCGAGGAACGCAAAACCGATCAGCCAGAGCAGCACGACGATGGCAAGCGAGGTATCAAGCTGACCTACCAGCACCAGCGTCGAAACCGAATAGATGCCGACGAACCAGACGCTTTCCATCAATGAGGTGACAACATCGCCGACCGCCTGCCCGCCCGACCAGACCTTGGTGACGATGCGGCCGGAGAAATCGTTCTGGAAGAAGGACAGCGATTGGCGCGCCACATGCAGATAGGACTGCCAGCGCACCAGATTGTAGAAACCGGGCGTAATGATCTGCTGATCGACCAGCGCCATCGAGAGCGACACCAGGAAGCGCACGATGCCGATCAGGACCAGCATGCCGAACAACTCGGCTCCATGGGCAGCGAGCAGGCCGCTCCAGCCCTCGCCGGGTTTGACTGTCGCGAGGATATCGACCAGACGGCCGACGAACCAGAACAGCGTTGCCTCGATCGCCGCCGTCATGCCGCCCAGGACAAGCATGGCGATAAACGGCGCTTTCGCCTGCCGGATATAGAACCAGACATAAGGGACAAGCCGCGCCGGCGGCTGCAACCCTTCGCGCGCCGCGAAAGGCTGTATCCAGTTTTCGAAAAAGGCAAACAGGGCGCGCAGCATGTGTCCGATATAGCCCTTTTCAAAAATGCGGCAATGCGGAATGCAGGCCGGCCGGATTACAATTGCGTAATGCGGCCGGCCATTTCGAACCAGTGTCCTTCCCCGCCTTCGCGGAGAAGGATCGAAGTCGGCATTACTCCGCCGCCTCTTCCTTTTCCGCCTCATCCGCGATGAAGCCGCCGGACTGCCGTGACCAGAGATCGGCATAGAGTCCGCGTTTGGCGACCAGTTCGGCGTGCGAGCCGGTCTCGACGATCTTGCCGGCTTCGAGGATGATCAGCCGGTCCATCTCGGTCAGTGTCGACAGGCGGTGGGCGATCGCGATCACCGTCTTGCCCGTCATCAGGGCGAAGAGGTTTTCCTGGATTGCGGCTTCCACTTCCGAATCGAGCGCCGAGGTCGCCTCGTCGAGAACGAGGATCGGCGCGTCCTTCAGAAAGACGCGGGCGATGGCGATCCGCTGGCGCTGGCCACCGGAGAGCTTGACGCCCCGTTCGCCGACCTGTGCGTCCAGCCCCTTGCGGCCCTGGTTGTCCTCCAGCAGCTCGATGAAGTCCCAGGCATTGGCCCGCTTGGCGGCAGCGATGATGTCGGCGTCGGCAGCTTCCGGGTGACCATAGGCGATGTTGTCGCGGATCGAGCGGTGCAGCAGCGAGGTATCCTGCGTCACCACGCCGATCTTTCCGCGCAGGCTGTCCTGGGCCACCGCAGAAATATCCTGCCCGTCGATACGGATCGTGCCCGATTCGAGATCGTAGAACCGCAACAGCACGTTCATCAGCGTCGTCTTGCCGGCGCCGGAGCGGCCGACAAGGCCGATCTTCTCGCCCGGCTTGATGGCCAGCGAGAGATTGTCGATGACGCCCTTTTGCTTGCCGTAGTGGAAGCGGATGTTCTCGAACTTGATCGCCCCTTGCGGCGCCCTGAGCGCCGGCGCGTCCGGCCTGTCGACGATGTCGTGCACCTTGGTCATCATGCCCATGCCGTCATAGACCGTGCCGATGTTTTCAAAGAGCGCCGAGACTTCCCACATCACCCATTGCGACATGCCGTTGATGCGCATGGCAAGCGCCACGGCAATCGCGATCGAGCCGACCGACATGCCGCTGCTCATCCAGAAATAGATGCCGAGTGCCGAGATCGAAAACAGCGCAATGCAGTTGTTCGTGTAGACGAGCACATGGAACAGCGTCACCTTGCGCATCTGCCGGTGCACGGTTTGCAGGAACACGTCCATGCTTTCCCGGGCATAGACCTCCTCGCGGCCGGCATGCGAAAACAGCTTCACGGTGGCGATGTTCGTATAGCTGTCGACGACACGGCCCGTCATCATCGAGCGGGCATCGGCCTGATCCTTGGAGATCTTGCGCAGGCGTGGCACGAAGTAGCTGACGATCGAGACGTAAATGACGATCCAGATCACCAGCGGCGCGACGAGCCGCAAGTCGGCCGCGGCAACGACCACCAGCATCGAGACGAAATAGCTGACGACGTAGACGAAGACGTCGAGGATCTTCATCACCGTTTCGCGAACGGCAAGCGAGGTCTGCATCACCTTGGTGGCGACACGGCCGGCAAACTCGTTGGCGAAGAACGTCATGCTCTGGCGAAGCAGGTAACGGTGCATCTGCCAGCGCGCGATCATCGGATAATTGCCGAGCAGGATCTGATGCATGATCAGCGAATCGAACGCGACGACGGACGGCAGGCCGATCAGGATGAGTGCGCCCATCCAGAACAGCTTCGTGCCCTCAGTCTCGAGGAACGTGTCCTGCCTGGCCGAAGACAGCCAATCGACGACATTGCCGAGGAACTGGAACAGCGCCACTTCGCCGATCGCGATCAGCATGGTGCAGACCGACATGGTCAGCAGCCACGGAGCCGCCGGCTTGGTATAGTGCCAGCAGAAGGCAACCAGACCCTGCGGCGGAACCTTGGGCTCCTCGACGGGATAGGGATTGAGGCGGGATTCAAACCAGCCGAACATTATCAAGCTCCTTCAGGAATCCAGTGAAGGAAGGCGGGAAACCCCGCATTCATCGATTCGAAATTCTAAGACCGGAGAAACAGCGCAATCGTGCACACGAGACGTCTTCGTCCGGAAAGCGGGCGGTCGTGCGCAATCATGCCAATAAGGAAAAGCGCGAAACCGGTCAGTCCATCAGGACTGGAGACACAGCCTGGAGGCTGGTGATCATTCGGTAATCCATGCATGCCTCCGTCGGTTCGCGTTGAAGATGCAACAGACTTAGAATGTTTTGCGCCGATATGCCAGATTGTCGCAGCCACTTTTTTCATCATTTCCGGCTCCAACCGGTTTCTGTTGCTATTACGGCACAGATTGATTAGGGCCGGTGATGAACGCCATAAGCCGTGTTGATATGTCCGCACATCCGCTCCGCATCGCCCTCTACCAGCCGGACATTCCCGGCAATACCGGCACGATCCTGCGCCTTGCCGCCTGTCTCGGCTTGGGCGTCGATATCATCGAGCCCGCCGGGTTCGATCTGTCGGACAAGAACCTGAAACGCGCCGGCATGGATTATATCGCCTCGGTCGCCTTGACGCGGCACGTCAACTGGGACCGCTTCGAGGAAGCGCGGCTGACGCAGGGGCGGCGACTGGTGCTTGCTTCCACCAAGGCCGCCGAACCCTATACGCGCTTCCGCTTCCTACCCGGCGACACCCTGCTGTTCGGCCGCGAAAGCGCCGGCGTTCCCGATCACGTGCATGACAAGGCCGATGGCCGGATCATCATTCCGATGGTCGAGGGCCAGCGGTCGCTCAACGTCGCCATGTCGGTGGCGATGATTGCGGGCGAAGCCATCCGGCAAGTGTCGATCTGAGGCTTGCCACCGCCCCTCATGCGGCCACTCCGCTATAGGCGGTTTCAGCCCGGGCCGCCTTCAGGGCGCTTGCCCACCACATCAGCCGCCGTACCATGACGAGCAGGCCGGCCTTGGCTTCTGCCGCCTTGAACGGATTGCCGGCAGCATCGAACTGCGTCCAGACATTGGAGAAGCTCACGGTGTCGCGGATGGTCACGGTGTGCAGTTCGGCAAAGACCTGGCGCAGTTGCTCGACGGCCCGCAGCCCGCCCGACACGCCGCCGTAGGTGATGAACGCGACAGGCTTGGCGTGCCACGGTTCGTAGCACGAATCGATCAGCTCCTTCAGCGCCGCCGGATAGCCGTGATTGTATTCCGGCGTGACGACGATGAAGGCGTCCGCCTCGGCGATCTTCTCTTCCAGCGCGGCGACGTTGACGGCCGCCTCGTCTGCCGGCCCCTTGAGCTGCAGGGGATCGATCAGCGTCACCTTTATACCGCTTTCGGCCCAGAGTTCGGTCAGCAGCCAGTTGACGACTGTGTCGCAAAAGCGGCCCTGCCGTGCGCTGCCGTAGACGACGGCGATGGTCATTTTCTCGTTCATGCTTGTCGTTGCTCCATTGTTGATCGGCTGGAGCAACTGGTATAAAACCTCAACTAAACTTTAGGTCAATACATCCCATGGAAAAAAGCAAAACCGATTTGCCGCGCCGCGAACTCAGCGTCGGAGAGGTCGCGGCCCGCAGCGGCGTCGCGGTCTCGACGCTGCATTTTTATGAAACCAAGGGCCTGATCAAAAGCATGCGCAGCCGCGGCAACCAGCGCCGTTACCCGCGCAGCGTGCTGCGCCGCATCGCCGTCATCAAGATCGCCCAGCGCACCGGCATCCCGCTCGCCGATATCCAGAAGACCCTCTCCGCGCTGCCGGACGACCGCCAACTGTTGGCCAGCGACTGGGAGCGCTTGTCGGAAAACTGGAAGGCGGACCTCAACGAGCGCATCACCAAGCTGACTGCACTGCGTGACCAGCTCACCTCCTGCATCGGCTGCGGCTGCCTGTCGATGCGCGACTGTCCGCTGCGCAACCCGCACGATACGCTGTCGGAAAAAGGCACCGGCGCCTATCTGATCGAGCATGCCGGCGAAGACGGTGATGGCGCCGTTCAGACCGCCAGGCCGGATGCCTCCTGAGATTTTGCCAGACGCTGCAATGTCAGCATGCTGAGAAGCGTGCCAAGCGAACTGACGAAGGCGATGGCGAGCGCTGCACCGCTTCCATACGTGCTCAGAACATAGGTGAAGAATGGTGGCGCAGCGGCGAAGGCGAGATTGAGCGGCAGCCCCAGACGCGCGGCGACACCGGCATAGTCGGCGGGAGTGAAGAACACCAGCGGCAGCGTTGCCCGGCTGACCGACATCGCGCCGCTCGAAAGCCCGTAGAGCAGCAGGAAAATCACGATCGACCATTCCATCCCGCCGCCGACCGAAAGGACGACGAGACAGACCGGCATGATCAGGGCCGCAACCAGTCCGGTCGCCAGCCCGTTCCACCGGTTGCCGCCCAGGAAATCGAAAAGACGCGCCGACATCTGCACGACGCCAATCGCCGAGCCGAAGCCGACGGCCAGATAGTCGGCCACATCGAAACTCCGGAACAGATCGATGACGACGAGCTGGAAACCCCAGGTGATGAAGCCGTTGAGCGCGATCGCCGCCGTGATCAGCGCGATGATGCGGCGATGCTCTCTGCCCGGCTTGGGGCTGACAGCTCCTGTCCTTTCACCCGATGATGCGGCAACCGTCATCTTCGGCAACGCAAGGAGATGCAGCGGCAGGCAGACGAGCAGCATCAGACAGCCATAAATGACGGACACGCCGCGCCAGCCGAACTGGGCCTCCAGGAAATCCGTCGCGGGCCAGGACAGGCTGGGCGCGAGCGCCATGAACAGCATCTGGGCGCCGATCGCCCGCCGGGCACCCTCGCCCGCGAGTTCTGCCAGAAAGACGTGCGCCGATGTCGTCAGGCAGGCGGCGCCGGCAATCCCGAAGATGGCCCAGGCGATGAAATAGCCGACGGGTCCGCCGGCGACGGAGAGCAGCCAGAGCCCCGGAACGGCAAGAAGCGAGCCTGCAGCCAGCACCAGCCGGGCGCCATACCGCCGATAGAGCCCCGCAACCGGCGGCGAGCAGACCGCCATCACGACCAGCATCAGCGTCGGCCCGAGAAAGACCGTTGGGCGGCTGAGGCGAAGGTCCGCGGCGATCGCCTCTCCGGTCACCGAGATCGCCATGAACAGCGCGCCCCAGCCGATGATCTGCGTGATCGAAAGGATGACAACGGAGCGCGTAATCGGCGAGCACGGAAAAGGCATAGTGGAAGCTTTGGGAAACGGCCCGAATCGGGCGGGAAGGATCGTTCCGACTATGCGCTCAAGGGGTAGAAAATCCAGCCGGCTTGCAATCAATCCGCGCTTGGCAGGCGCCGCATGGTGAACTCGATTTCATCGCCCTCGAGTTGGCGCCAGCTTTCGACCTCGGTCCAGTATGCAGCCTTGGGCCATTTGTCGAACCACTCCTGCGCCTTTTGTCGCGCGTGGGCGCGATCGAGGCGGAATGTCTCGCGCACGAACAGGCTATCGCTTCTTTGCGTGCCGCCGCTGCGATGCCGGGCAATCTGGCGTCGCAAGCCTTCGAGTGGCGGCCCCGCTGGAATTTTCGCCATCAAGCCCACCTTTCACCAGTCGAGCCTTCCGTAGCAAAGATAGGGAGATAGTCCTGTTTTTGCGAGTCTGAATTTCAGCCGCCTGCCCTGCGGCAGACTGACCCTAAAGCTCTCGGTGCCGTTGCCAAGCATGGCAGAAATATGATCTTTCCAGAATCGCTCTACATCGGCGGGGCTCCAACTCCCATCCCCGCCAAACAGGATGATTTCGATGGAACGACCGGACCTGCCGCAGGGATTGCCCGCGGATATCGAGGACAAGAAAGCAAAGGCGAAAGCCTGGTTCGAAAGCCTGCGCGACACGATTTGCGCCGCATTCGAAACCGTCGAGAACGAACTCGCCGGTCCCTTGTCCGATCGCGAACCAGGCCGCTTCGTCGGCAAGGACTGGCTGCGCGACGAAGGCGTCGGCGGTGGCGGTCGCATGTCGATGATGGAAGGCCGCGTCTTCGAGAAGGTCGGCGTTCATACCTCGACCGTCCATGGCGAATTCTCGCCGGAATTCCGCAGCCAGATACCGGGCGCAAACGAAGATCCGCGGTTCTGGGCGTCCGGCATCTCGCTGATCGCCCATCCGGTGAATCCGAACGTGCCGGCGGTTCATATGAATACCCGCATGGTCGTCACCACCAGCCATTGGTTCGGCGGCGGCGCCGACCTGACGCCGGTGCTCGATCGCCGCCGGACGCAGACCGATCCGGACACGATGCTGTTTCACAAAGGCATGGAAATCGCCTGCAAGCGCCATCCGGTTGCCGACTATCCGCGCTTCAAACAATGGTGTGACGAGTATTTCTTCCTGAAGCACCGCAACGAACCGCGCGGCATCGGTGGCATCTTCTATGACTGGCAGCATTCGGACGAGGAGAAAGGCGGCTGGGACGCCGACTTCGCCTTCACCCAGGACGTCGGCAAGGCCTTCAGCCTGATCTACCCGAAGATCGTGCGGACAAACTTCAACAAGCCATGGACGGAGGAGGACCGCGACGAGCAACTGGTGCGCCGCGGCCGCTACGTCGAATTCAACCTGCTCTATGACCGGGGAACGATCTTCGGCCTGAAGACCGGAGGCAATGTCGAATCGATCCTGTCGTCGCTGCCGCCGGTGGTGCGCTGGCCCTGACATACGTCCTCTTCTCCGAACGAAAAACCCGGCCGCGCAAACGGCCGGGTTTTTCGTTGGCGGGAACGCCTGCGCATCAGTCGCAGATTCTGATCCGCTTGATGCGCAGGTTGCCCCAGCGGTCCCAGCGCTTCACTTTCTTGATGTAGCAGGACGGCTCGTAGTAACCGCCATAGTAGCCGCCGTCGTAGAAGCCGATCGAGAAGCCGCCATGATAGTGGCCGTGGTGATGATGACGATGGTGGCCATGGTGGCCGGCGTAGGACGGCGCGGCGAACGAGATGGCGGCGATTGCGGCGACGGTTGCTGAAATGATGAACTTGCGCATGATGTTCTCCTCTGTTGGTTGCGGATGAGTGTGCCTCATCCAGTGACCCAACATTCTCATGCGGCACTCATTTGCGCTGTTTCGAATGGAACAGGGCAGAACAAAAGCGCCGCTGGCGCGTTGTTTTGCAAGCCCCTGTTTCGGAGGATTGGCGATGGTGTTCAAGGAGCGGACGTTTTACGGCGAAACGCCGGAAGAGTTTTTTCCGCAGGACCAAGCGGACCTGGAGACGCGCGTCGCCAATTGCCTGGCAACGGTTGACGGGCTCGACGCCTCGGATGTCTCCGTGGTCTCCAAGGGAAACACGATCCTTCTGACCGGCAGCGTTTCGACCATCGAAGAGGCGGAAAGGGCTGAAGAAGCCGCGCGTACCGTCGAGGGCGTCGCCGAAATCGTCAACAGGATCTCGGTCGCCTGATCAGATCGCCGTCAGCGTCCAGGCGACGATATCGGCTGCGACCTGCGCAAAAGCGCCGTCCAGCGCAGCGACGAAAGCGAGCTGTCCGCTGCCACGCACGGGAACCGTCGCGCGAAACGCCTTCTGCGCGCTCACTGTACCGTTACGGTCGTTGAGGAGCTTGGCGAATATCTCGACGACGGCCGTATCAGAGCCTTCTGTCGATATTTCGAACGACCGGATATCCGTGATCACCTGATAATCGATGGCAAGCCCCTGGCCCGGCTTGCCGACGCCGGCGATCTTGCCAGTATTTTCGAAGGTCTGGACCAGCTTCGCCTGAACCATCTTTGGCAGCCTGTCGCTCCATTGCGATTTGGCCAGATACTGGATTTCGGAGCCCGACAGCCGGATAACGATCTGGTCGCCGTCGAGCGCCTTCAGTGCAGACGGCTCGGGAACGAGGATCTGCTTGCCGGTGGACGCCGGCCCCTCGATGACCGGCGTGGAAGAAAGGCTAAAGGTGTCGTTGCTGGGTTTTCCGGCGCAGGCTGACATCACGGCGGCCAGAGAAAAAGCGGTGCAGGCCCGGATCAATCCTGCCTTTCGACCAAACAGCGCGTCCGGAAAATTCATTTTCAAACACTATCCTTCGCCAATCAGCAGCAACTTAAAGGCTCATCTGGTCAAAACAAGCCAAAAAACTGCCAAGCCTCCGCAGACACGGCAGAATTCCGGCAAGGCTTGCAGCCTTGCCACGCACAATCGACGTGTAGGAAGCCATACGCGATTCGCAGGCTAAGTCAGCGGGAATTATCGAAGCAAAAACAGAAACGACATGCAGGGCTTAGCGGCGTGTGCGGCCGTCATATTGTTTGACGGTCTCGCCTCCGAACAACAGCCGCTGCGGATTGCTGTCGAAAGTCGAGATCGTGGCATCGAGGTTCTGGACGGTCCGGCGCGTCTCGGTGACCAGCGCCTCGACATCCCGCAGCCCGGAGCCGGAGAACCGTTTCAGATTGTCGGCGATCGGACCGATCTGCGCGTTCAGATTGTCGGCCATCTTGCGGAAGGAGGCGAGCGTTGCGCGGGCATCGGCCGACAGGGAAGGCGCGTCGGCATCGCCGAGGAAGCCATCGAGCTTGACCAGAATGCCATCGACGCGGCTCGATGCGGCATTCAGCTTGTTGGCCATCTGGGTCACGTCGGTGATCGTCTGGTCGATGTCGTTCTGACGGCCCTTGATCCGGTCGGCGAAGTCGCTGATGGAGGCGGCCGTCTTGCGGACATCGGCGCTTGCCGCCGACACGTCGTTGACGACGCCGGTCACCTTCTGGCTGTCGACCGCCGCAAGCAGCGTATCGACACGGCTCAGCGTCGCGGTGGCATTCTGGCCAAGGCGCTCATAGGTCTCCGCGGTCTTGCGGAAGCTGGCGATCGTATCGGCCACACCGCCGGAGGCCACGCGCAGGTCGTCGCTCATCTTCTCGACATTGCTGACGATATGATCGATTTTTTTCGTATCGACGGCTTTCACCAGAGCATCGGCCGACGTCAGCGTCGAATCGAGCTTGCCTGCCACAGCCGTGACCGATGTCGACAGGGCGCTGACGCTCTTCAGGAACTCATCGATGCCTTGCGAGTTGTCGGCCAGGGCTCTGGAAAAGCGGTCGGCATTGGAGATCGTGCTGGTCAGCGGTCCGCGCACATCCTTGACGAACCCCTGGATATCGCCGATCGCAGCGTTCGCCCGGTCCATGATCTTGTCGGCTGTCGCCAGGAGGCTCGTGACGCTGGACTGGTCGGCGGTCATCTGCGCCGACTTGCCCTCTTCCAGCGCCTTCTGCAGGATGTTTTCCTCACCCTTGTTGCCACCGCTGAGCTCGATATAGGCCGCACCGGTCAGGCCCTGGATTTCAAGGGTTGCGGTCGTTGATTTGAGAACGGGTGCGTCCGCTGAGACTTCGGTCACGGCAACGGAATAACGGGGATCGTTGGAATTGATTGCCAGGCTGCGGACCGAACCGACGGGAATACCGTTGAACCGCACCGGAGAACCGACGCTCAATCCATTGGCCGAGCCCGGAATGCTGATCACCAGTTCCACCATCTCGCCGCTGCGCCCATATTGTGACATCCAGTAGACGAAGCCGAAGGCCGCGAAGATGACCATGACGGTGAAAAAACCGACGATGGCGTAATTGGCTTTTGTTTCCATGGCTACCGGTATCCTTCAGGGAGGCCGCAGGCGCGGTTCCTTGCTTCAATCAAAATCATGAGCGGCGCACTCAGGAGGCCTTTTTGTCGCCGTCACGGACAATCGAGCGCGCACGCTTGCCCCGGAAATAGGACTTCACCCAATCGTCGTCACAGGTCAGCATATCCTCGATCGTGCCTTCGACGAGAACCCGCTTCTGGCCGAGCACCGCGATCCGGTCGCAGACCGAAAACAGGCTGTCGAGATCGTGAGTCACCATATACACGGTCAATCCCAGGGTGTCGCGCAATTTGGCGATCAGGTTGTCGAACTCGGCGGCGCCGATGGGATCGAGGCCGGAGGTCGGCTCATCGAGGAAAACCAGGTCCGGATCGAGCGCCAGGGCCCGCGCCAGCGCTGCGCGCTTGATCATGCCGCCGGAGAGTTCCGAAGGAAACTTGTCGGCAGCCTCCGGCGCGAGACCGACCATGTCGATCTTCAGCCGCGCCAATTCGTCCATCAGATCCTGCGGCAGGTTCAGATATTCCCGCATCGGCACCTGAATGTTCTCCATGACGGTCAGCGAGGAAAACAGGGCGCCGTGCTGAAAGAGCACGCCGAGGCGCATGTCGAGTTCCATGCGCTCCTCTTCACTGACCTCGTCATATTCGACGCCGAGGATCTTGATCGAGCCCGAGCGGCGCGGGAGCAGGCGCAGGACCGTGCGCATCAGCACCGATTTGCCGGTACCCGAAGCACCGACGAAACCGAGGATTTCGCCGCGATAGATATCGAGATTGAGCTTGTCGAGCACGATATTGGAACCGAACCCGACCGTCAGGTCTTTCACGGACAGAATGATTTCCGCGCCGTCTCCGCCGCGCGGCTCTTTTTCGTCCATCGTTGCGTCGTCCCTCGGCTCCACCGGCCAAACCTCTTCCATCAGAAATCGATCGATGCGTAGAACATCGCAAACAGGCCGTCGACCAGAATGACCACGAAGATCGACTTCACCACCGATTGCGTCACATGCCTGCCGAGCGATTCGGCGCTGCCACCGACTTTCAAGCCTTCCACCGCAGCGACAACGCCGATGATCAATGCCATGAACGGCGCCTTGATCATGCCGGCCAGCACGGAGGAGAAATCGACCGCCTCCTGCAGCCGCGCCAGAAAGGTCGCGAATGTGATGCCGGAATAGCTCCAGGCAACGACGGCTGCCCCCGTCAGCGCTGCAAAATTGGCGATGATGGTCAACAGCGGCAATGCCACCGTCAGCGCCACCAGTCGCGGAAATACGAGTACCCCGATGGGGCTCAGCCCCATGACCTTCAGCGCATCGATCTCCTCGCGCATCTTCATCGAGCCGATTTCGGCCGTGATGGCGCTGCCGGACCGTCCGGCGATCATGATTGCCGTCAACAGAACGCCGATTTCGCGAAGCTGCAAGATGCCGACCAGATCGACGACGAACAGTTCGGCGCCGAAATAGCGAAGCTGGAACGCGCCCTGCTGGGCGATGATCGCGCCGATCAGGAAGGACATCAGCGTGATGATCGGAACGGCCTGCACGCCCATCCGGTCGACCTGGTTGACGATCGCAGCGGGAGACAGGCCGCTGTGACGTCCCAACTTCAGTTGCGCGCCGCGAACGGCGGAGCCGAGAATGAACATCGCCGCCACGGTATCTTCCCAGGCAGACAGGACTGCCTCGCCAATAGGGGAGAAGAAGCGCGCGAAACGGGAGGGGAATTGCTTCTGCTCGGCGCCCGGCTCCGGCAACTCGTCTGGCAAAGCGCCCAGAAGCTCCAGATAGCGTGGATTGTTGCTTGTCAGCTTGACGTCGCCGATCTTGGACATAAAGCGGCTGATGATCCAGGCGCCGGCCGTATCCATCGCCGTGATGTCACTCAGATCGACTTCTGCCGCTTTGCCGTCTTTGGACGCCAGCTCGCTCAATCGCGGCGTGATCGTATGCACGGACGCGCTCCGCCAGTCGCCACTGAAACGGTAGACCCGGGTTCCGCTCTTGCCCGCCTCGTCCAGTTGCACGTCGGTGTCGGTTTTCATTTGCGAACGCGTCACGTCTGTTGGCTCTTTCGGAGATGGCTGCATTTGATAAAACGTCAGCGACTCATAGCCGCTCGAGCCCCATCTGTCACCGATTGAAACGTTTCTGAAACAAACGGTTGGTCGCTGCGCTATGGATACCACAGGAGACACCGATGACCCGTTTGCTTGCCACTGCCGTCGAACACTTCCCGATCGCCGGAAGCTTCACGATTTCGCGCGGCAGCAAGACAACGGCCTCTGTGGTCACCTGCCGCATTTCACGCGACGGCTTTGCCGGCATCGGCGAATGCGTGCCTTATGGTCGCTACGGCGAGACCATCGACAGCGTGATCGCCGAAATCGAAGCGATCCGTTCGGAAATCGAGGCGGACCTTGGCCGCGAAGGCTTGCTGAGCGCGATGAAGGCCGGCGCGGCACGCAATGCCGTCGATTGCGCGCTCTGGGACCTTGAAGCGAAATCCTCCGGCAAACGCGCCTTTGCCCTTGCCAATCTCGCCGAACCGGCGTCGCTCACCACCGCCTATACCATCTCGCTCGGCGAGCCGGAGGCAATGGCAGCCCAGGCCGCGCAACACGCTCATCGGGCGCTGCTCAAGGTCAAGGTGGGAACCGCCGACGATGTCTCCCGTATTCGTGCGGTGCGAGCAGCAGCACCGGACAGCGCCATCATTCTCGATGCCAATGAGGGCTGGACTGAAGCCAATCTGGCCCATCATTTCGGCGTTTGCGCCGAATCAGACGTCGCTTTGATTGAACAGCCCCTTCCCGCCGGTCGCGATGGCCTGCTGGCGTTCGTCTCCCGTCCCGTTCCGGTCTGCGCCGACGAAAGCGTGCACAAGACCGAAGATCTGCCGAAACTGGCTGGGCTCTACGATGCCGTGAACATCAAGCTCGACAAGACCGGTGGCCTGACGGAAGCGCTGCGCATGCGCGACGCGGCGCGCGCCTTGAACCTGAAGATCATGGTCGGCTGCATGGTTGGCACCTCGCTGGGCATGGCGCCGGCCGTTCTGCTGGCGCAGGGAGCGGAATTCGTCGATCTCGACGGCGCGCTGCTTCTCGCCCGCGACCGGGAACCTGGCCTGCTTTACGAGGCCTCGCAGGTCTTCCCGCCGCTTGCCGCCCTCTGGGGCTGAAGAGACCAGGCCGCCAACGCCGAGCCGCACCCGACAAGAGCAACCGCAGACATCGAATAGAAGCCCTGGACACCGAACCAGCTGTAAAAATAGCCGGAGGCGAAGGTGAAGATGGCCGTAAACACGCCGGTATAGAAGAAATAGAGCCCCTGCGCAGAGGCCTCCTGCTCTTCCGGCACCCGCCGGACCAGCATGTTCTGCATGCCCGTATGCATGATCGCATAGGTGAAGGCGTGAAAACACTGCAGGACGAAATAGCCCCAGAAGCCGAGATCCATCGGGAAGATGATCCATCGCACGACCGCAAGGCCGCAGCCGGAAAAGATCATCGTCCACAGGCTGAAGCGCCGGATGATCGCCTTGGCGCAGGCAAACATCACCACTTCCGCTGCAACGCCCGCACTCCACAACAGGCCGATCTGCGTGCCGCTGAAGCCGATATGCTGCCAATAGATCGCCGAGAAGGCAAACAGCATCGCATGGCTGCCGTTGACCAAAGTCACTCCGATCAGAAGCAGTTGCAGGTCGAGTTTGCGCAAGGCCTTTGGCGGCGGCTCCGTCAGTGTCGTCAGCGTCGAAGGACGCCGTGGCCGGCCGACGCGCGGCGCTATAAGGGTCAACAGGATCATCAGCAGGAAAGCGCAGGCCATGGCCGGCAACACCATGGCGCCGCCATAGAGACCGATCATGACGCCGCCGAACATCGTCGCGCCGATGAAGGCGACGGAACCCCAGAGCCGCATGCTGGCGTAGTCGAATCCCCAGCGCCGCACGCCGGTCAGGGCGATCGCCTCGACGATCGGCACATAGGGCGAATAGACCCCGCCCTGCAGCGCGTAGATGATCAGCACGAACCAGAAACTGTGAGACACGAACAGTGCCAGCGCCGTCAGCAGCGACAGCATCGCCGACCAGATGAGCACGCGGGCGCGCTCACCGATCCTGTCCGCCAGGAGCCCGGCCAGCGGCGCCGTAATGACGCGCACGAACATCGGCACCGCGAGAACGATGCCGATCTCGAAGTCGCTGAGTGACAGCGTGCTGAGCCAGACCGGAAAATACGGCATGGCAAAACCATTGACGATCAATGGCGCGCAGAAGAGCAAGGCGATGCGCGGCACGAAATAGGCCGGCGCATCCTCGCGATAAGGAGGCGGAGACACGGGAATCATGGAAGGACCTGATGACTGCGTCCATGATTTATCACAGCGCCGCGAAACGTTGCTAGAAGCTAGATTTCCCTACAAGTCGTTGCGCGGTCGCTTTTATGCCGCCTGTTGCGAAAGTGCCCGCGCCATCATCGCTTCGACCTCGGTCGTATCCTCGCGAATGACGGGAACGCCGCTCAACTCACGCCAGGTGATCAGTTCCATCGTGCCGTCATGATGTTCGGCAATCGCCGTACAGCTTTCCACCCAGTCGCCGGTATTGATATAGCGAACACCGTCGATATCCTCCATCACCGCATGATGGATGTGACCGCAGATGACGCCATCGGCATTTTCCCGTCGCGCCTCGTCGGCGACCACGCGCTGGAATTCGCCGATGAAATTGACCGCATGCTTGACCTGCAGCTTCGCCCAGGCCGAGAACGACCAGTAAGGCAGTCCGAGACGGCGGCGCACGGCCGACAGCCCGATATTGACGAGGATCGCCATGTCATAGGCCCAGTCACCGAGATAGGCGAGCAGCCGCGCATTGCGCACCACGACATCGAATTCATCGCCATGCAGCACCAGATATGTCTTGCCATCGGCGCCCTCGTGAATATGCCGTTGGGCAACCTCGATGCCGCCGAAATGCACGCCCGGAAAATCACGCATGAATTCGTCGTGGTTGCCGGGTATGTAGATGATGCGGCTGCCCTTGCGGGCTTTGCGCAACAGCTTCTGGACAACATCGTTGCACGCCTGCGGCCAGTACCAGCTGCGTTTCAACCGCCAACCGTCGACGATGTCGCCGACCAGGATGATCGTCTCGGCTTCGTTGGCGCGCAGGAAATCCAGGAGATAGTCGGTCTTGGCAGCCTTCGATCCCAGATGCACATCGGAAATGAACAGGGTCCTGAAACGGCGGACGGCCGGGTCTTGCTGTTTCTCGGTCATGCTGCCTCGCAGGTCTATCGGGCCTCTTTTGCCTCTGTCAAAAACAGACTCTTGTTTCAGGAGAATGACAGTCTGTGGATCGGCCATTTTCCGGCTGAAACGGCTGATGCGGAAAACCAGGGATAATCGGGCAGTTCAAAACTGTACGGGGCGTCCGTTTCGTGCAAAAAGAGCCGCGACGAATAGGTAGGGATTCACGAATATGAGCACTGGCGACAAGGCCAAGACCCCAACGGTTCCAGCAAGCGGCGATCTCGACGAACAAGCGCTGTTCTTCCACCGCTATCCGCGCCCCGGCAAACTCGAGATTCAGCCGACCAAGCCGCTCGGCAACCAGCGCGACCTGGCACTCGCCTATTCGCCGGGCGTCGCCGCCCCCTGCCTCGCCATCCGAGACGATCCGTCGACGGCCGCCGACTACACGGCACGCGCCAACCTCGTCGCCGTCGTTTCCAACGGCTCGGCCGTTCTCGGCCTTGGCAATATCGGCCCGCTCGCTTCCAAGCCCGTCATGGAAGGCAAGGCCGTCCTGTTCAAGAAATTCGCCGGCATCGACGTGTTCGATATCGAGATCGACGCGCCCGAGATCGACCAGATGGTCAATGTCGTCGCAGCGCTGGAGCCGACCTTCGGCGGCATCAATCTCGAGGACATCAAGGCGCCGGAATGTTTCGAAGTCGAGCGCCAGTTGCGCGAGAAGATGGATATCCCGGTCTTCCACGATGACCAGCATGGCACCGCGATCATCGTGGCCGCCGCCATTCTCAACGGCCTCGAACTCGCCGGCAAGGATATCGCCAAGGCAAAGATCGTCACGTCTGGCGCAGGCGCCGCTGCCCTTGCCTGCCTCAACCTCCTGGTCACGCTCGGCGCGCGGCGCGAAAACATCTGGGTGCACGATCTCGAAGGTCTCGTCTATGTCGGCCGCGAAGTGCTGATGGACCAGTGGAAGTCGATCTATGCGCAGGATAGTGCAAACCGGGTGCTCGCCGACAGTATCGCCGGTGCCGACGTTTTCCTCGGCCTGTCCGCAGCCGGCGTTCTGAAGCCGGAACTCCTGGTGCAGATGGCCGAAAAGCCACTCATCATGGCGCTTGCCAACCCCAATCCGGAAATCATGCCGGAAGTTGCCCGCGCTGCGCGTCCCGACGCGATGATCTGCACCGGCCGATCGGACTTCCCGAACCAGGTCAACAACGTCCTGTGTTTCCCCTTTATCTTCCGCGGCGCCCTCGATTGCGGCGCCCGCACGATCAACGAGGAAATGAAGATGGCCGCCGTGCGCGCCATCGCAGCCCTTGCCCGCGAGGAACCGTCGGACGTCGCCGCACGCGCCTATTCCGGCGAAACGCCGGTCTTCGGTCCGGACTACCTGATCCCCTCGCCGTTCGACCAGCGGCTGATCCTGCGCATTGCGCCGGCCGTCGCCAAGGCTGCCGCCGACAGCGGCGTTGCCAACCGGCCAATCACCGATTTCGACGCCTATCTCGACCAGCTCAACCGCTTCGTCTTCCGTTCCGGCTTCATCATGAAGCCGATCTTCGCATCCGCCAAGAACGCCCAGAAGAATCGGGTGATCTTCTCCGAAGGCGAGGACGAGCGCGTGCTGCGCGCAGCCCAGGTGCTCCTCGAAGATGGAACGGCCCGGCCGATCCTGATCGGTCGTCCGCACATCATCGAGACACGGCTGAAGCGCTACGGCCTGCGCATCCGGCCGGACACGGACTTCGAGGTCGTCAATCCGGAAGGCGATCCGCGTTTTCGCGATTATGTCGACGAGTATTTCTCGCTGGTCGGTCGCCTCGGCGTCATTCCGGAAGCGGCCCGCACGATCGTCAGAACCAACCAGACCGTCATCGGCGCCCTCGCCGTCCGGCGCGGTGAAGCCGACGCCCTGATCTGCGGTGTCGAAGGCCGCTACAGCGCCCATCTGCGTGCCGTTTCGCAGATCATCGGCAAACGTGAAGGCGTGCTCGACTTTTCGGCGCTGAGCCTCCTGATCTCGCAGCGCGGCACGACCTTCCTGACCGATACTTACGTGACCTTTGACCCGACGGCGGAAGAGATCGCCCAGAAGACGATCATGGCCGCCCAGGAAATCCGCCGCTTCGGCATTACGCCGCGCGCAGCCCTCGTTTCGCATTCGAATTTCGGCTCGAGGGATTCAGCCAGCGCCGCCAAGATGCGCAGGGCGATGCAGATCGTGCGCGACCTCGCGCCGGACCTGGAAGCCGATGGCGAAATGCACGGCGATTCCGCCATTTCGGAAATTCTGCGCAACCGCGTCATGCCCAACAGCACGCTGACCGGCGAAGCCAACCTGCTTGTCTTCCCCAATCTCGATGCGGCCAACATCACGCTCGGTGTCGTCAAGACCATGACCGACAGCCTGCATGTCGGCCCGATCCTTCTTGGTACTGCCTTGCCAGCGCACATCCTGTCGCCGTCCGTCACCTCGCGCGGTGTCGTCAATATGGCAGCGCTCGCCGTGGTGGAAGCCTCGCATCCGGCGTGAGGCACGGTCGATTGAGCCGGCTCAAAACCGGCTCAATCGCAATTAAAAAGCCTCTTAAAACACAACTTTAAATTTTAAATTTTGGAAACTTTTCATTAACCAAAGATTGCACTAGACAAAGAGTAAAAACCGTTAGCATGGTAAAATCCCTTTAAATAACAGGGTATTTGCAACATGACTGACCAACAGGCATTCTTTGACCTGCTGGACATTATGGAAAACGAGAAACTCGTTGAAGCAAAACGGTTTTTCGCCCTGATGCGCAGCACATTCAGTATTGCAAATCTACTTTACGCAGATGTTGATATATTAACATCTGGCTTCGTCATACACAGGCTCCACCACACGTTCAACGTCAGCGCGGTCAGAACCTATATCGATGAAGGATTTCTGCAGATCGACCCGGTCCTTCGCTTGATCATAGGTGGTGTCAGGCCGGTAGACTGGGCGACCGCCCGCAAGCTTCACCCCGAAAGCGAACCACTCTTTTCCGCGCTGACTCGGCTCGAGGCTGGGACCGACGGCGTAACCCTGCCGCTCGCGACGCCGACGCGCCGCCTTGCTTTTCTGGCGATCCATGCCGATGTCCCGCCGGAGGAGTGGCCGGCCTACCGGCGCTGCCACCTGCGGGATTTTCAACTGCTCGCAAATCTGTTTCATGCCTCCCTTCTGGAAAACGACGACCGGATTCACCTCTCCGAGCATGGTGACAAGACACTGACCCATCGGGAGACCGAAGTGCTCGGCTGGGCAGCGGCCGGCAAGAGCTACTGGGAAATCGGCACCATCCTCGGCATTTCCGAGCGCACCGTCCGCTTTTTCATGACCAATGCCCGCCGCAAGCTGAACGTCGTCTCCAACACACAGGCTGTAGCCCAGGCCGTCCGGCGCGATCTTATCCCGACTTTTTGACTCGACCGAGCAGCTTCCTTCAAGCCGCTCCCAATCCATTTCCTGGGCCGGAATAGCCAACTCAGTGCGTCCAAAAGGACGCACTGGATTTCAGCATATAGCGACGTGCATTAGAAACCTGTCACTACCGACAGTTTTGCCGAACACCGATCACTGACAGCATTTGCTCCTCGCATTGGCGATTACAGGAGCAAAAAAATGATCAGGATTTTTAACCGCAACAGCCGCAAACAGTATCCTCAGGACATCGACGCCATGTTCAGGCTGCGCAAGCGCGTTTTCCACGATCTGCTGAAATGGGATGTGTCGGTACGCGGCGATTGGGAGATCGACCACTACGACGACGCCAACCCGCTTTACGTCCTGTCCTATTCGGACGAGACCGGACTCCTGCGCGGCGCGCTGAGGCTGCTTCCAACATTGGGGCCAAACATGCTCGACGACACGTTCCCGATCCTGCTCGGCGACAATCCCGAGATCCGCAGCGCCGCCATCTGGGAATCCAGCCGTTTCTGCATCGACCCCACAATCTCGCAGGATCGCGGCTCCAACCAGGTGACGATCGCCGCGGCGGAGCTGATGTGCGGTGTCGGGGAACTCGGACTGTCCTCCGGCCTCAGCCATATCGTCACCGTAACGGACGTTTTCCTGGAGCGGATGTTCCGCCGCATGGGTTGCCCGGGAGAGCGCATCGGCGAACCGCAGCGCATCGGCTCGGTCTATGCCGTCGCCGTCGCCTGGGATGTAACGACCGAACTGCTGGAGACAATGAAAGCCATCGCCGAAATCGGCGGATCGGTTCTCGAAAGACCGATGTCGCTCGAACACGCCCGCGCGGCCTGACGCCCGTTCCCGGAGGGCCGCGGCCGCGGCTCTCCGGCCACATCGGCGGAATTTCCTTGGGCTCGCGTTAACGCTGGCGCGCAGACTGCGTTGCGCCTCTTTCGAATGGCGGTATGATAGGCACATGGCTAGGAGTGCGGGCAGCCGCACCCGCTGGATTGCCGCTTCGCTCAGACGAGAGAAAACAGTGATTTTCCGTTCGGTTCGCTTCGCGGCGCTTATCGCTCCGCTTCTTATGGTCATGGCGGCCACGGCTGACGCATCGACGGTGTGCGAACGGCTGAATGCGCGGCTGTCGAACTTGCCGAAGGTCATCGCCTCCAATGCCAATCTGCGCGACTATGCCGCGGCCATTTCGCGCCAGAATCTCGAGCTGCGCAAGGCGCGCAGCGACCGGCGACGTCTCGGATGCAGTTCCGGCAGCGTGATTGTCGTCGGTGGCCCGAACGACGAGGCCTGCGCAGGTCTGGACTCGATGGTCGCTCGAATGGAGATGGATCTCGAAACGCTGAAGGCTCGCCGCCATATCGCCGCCGGCGGTGACATCGACATCAGCCGCCGCCGGATCATGGATGCCCTCGATGTCAATCGCTGCGCCGAAAAACAGGACGAGATCCTGAGAGCGGCGGCGGAAGAACCCGAAATCCATCGCAACATTCTCAGCGACCTGCCGCCGATCGGCGAAAGCGATCCGGACTTGCGCGGCAGTGCCGATGTCTCCGGTTTTACCGACCCGGGTGATGGCTATGGCGGCAGCCTGCGGACATTGTGCGTTCGCACCTGCGACGGCGCTTTCTTCCCGATCTCGTCGAGCGCCACGCCCGCCGATTTCCAGCGTGATGCCGAGGCTTGCCAGCGTCGATGCCCGGGTGCGGAAACGGCGCTCTACTACCATGCGCTTGAGACCGAAGAGACGGATCAGATGGTCTCGGCGTCCACGGGCGAGCCTTATAGCGAACTGCCGACGGCTTTCGCCTATAAGACACGGGACTTCGGCAAACCCGGCCAGTGCGGCTGTGCACCCGCCCGGCAGACCGCGACGAACCAGAGCACGCCGACAGATGGCAGCGGTGTTCTTGAAACCCGGACCCACAAGACTGACAAGGCGCAGGCAAAGGCGACGATTGCGGACCGTGCCTATGATCCGCAGAACACCAAGGTACGCGTTGTCGGTCCGAGCTTCCTGCCGGCTCAAGAATCGTCGATCGACCTCAGGCATCCGTCCGGCCCCGGATACCAGCCGCAGCAAATCAACTGATCAATCGCCCTGTTTGATGCCCCAGGCGTCGGCAAAGACCAGTTCGTCGAGCGGCAGGCGCTGCCGCCAACCCTTGATCGCCAGCTCGGGTTCCGCGTAGAGCTGATCGACATAGCCAAGGCAAAGCCAGGCGATGATCTCGATATGATCGGGTATGCCGAGCACCGCCTTGACGTCATGTTCATGGAAAATGCTGACCCAGCCGACACCGACGCCTTCGGCCCGCGCGGCAAGCCAGAGGTTCTGCACCGCGCAAACCGTCGAAAACGCGTCCATGCGCGGATTGTGCGTCCGGCCGAGAACGACCTTGCCGGCGCGGGTCGGGTCGCAGGTGATGCAGAGGCTCACCGGCGCCTTGCGGATACCCTCGAGCTTGAGCGAGCGATAGGTGTCGCGCGCGGCGCCCTCGAACATCAGCGCCGCCTCCTCATTGGCCCGCTGGAATGCCTCGAACACCTTCCGACGCCTGTCTTCATCGCGCACGACAATGAAGTTCCATGGCTGCATGAAGCCGACGGATGGCGCGCTGTGGGCGGCGGCAAGCAGCCGCGCGATCACATCGTCCGGCAGCGGTGTCGGAAGGAACTGATCGCGCACGTCGCGGCGGGTTTCGATGACGCGATAGACGGCGGCGCGCTCGTCCGGTGAAAATGCCTTCGCCCTCACAAGGCGGTCTTGCGGTTCCGTTTGCATCGTTTGCTCCCAACAATGCGAAACCTCCCGCCGTCCGCGCGGGGCTGGTCTATCTCGTCAGGCCGGTCTTCTGACTGCGGATCAACCAGTCTTGCCGCCTTCCCAAATCACATGAGGATTCAGTGGCATATTTCTGAAAATATTCAGAAACTCAATGTAGCAAGACCGTCCCCGTCACAGCGTTGGGCACGTCCCGGATTTTCGCCGGATTCCCGATTCTCCCGTTTTCACGGGCACCTGAACTGAAACCAATAAAGGCATAGCGGGCCGCCGAATGCAAGCGGCCCGCCTGTTCTCCTTACAAAGCGGCAACCGGATGCGGCGAGCCGTCATAGGCTCCCCAGATCGATTGATCGAAGCAGATGACCGAGCCGGTCATCAGACCGGATTCGGCTGACGACAGGTAGGCGCAGGCCCGCGCCACCTCCGCGGGATCGACCAGACGGCCGAAGGGCTGGCTCGCCGCCGCCTTTTCCAGCCAGTCGCTGGCCGCCCCGTGAAACTCGCGCTGGATGCGATCCTCGCCTTCCGACGCCATCCAGCCGATGTTGAGCCCATTGACGCGGATGCGGTTGCGCAGCACCGCATAGGCGGTGTTCTTGGTCAGCGTTTCCAGCGCCCCCTTGGAGGCGCAATAGGCCGAGATGAACGGCTGGCCGGCCTTGGCCGACATCGAGCCGATATTGACGATGGTACCCTCGATATGTTCACGCCGCATGATCTTGATCGTCTCCTGCATCAGGAAGAACGGCGCGCGCACGTTGACGGCGAACATCCGGTCGAACAATTCAGGACTGGTGTCGAGGATGGTGCCGCGATCGGTAATCGCGGCCGCGTTGACCAATGCATCGACACGGCCGAACTCAGCGTCACAGGCCGCGACGACCTTGCGTGCATCCTCCACTTCGCCGAGATCCGCCTGGACGTAGATCACTTTCGCGCCGGTCGTCTCGCCGATCTCGGCCGCCTTGGCCTCGCCTTTCTTAGCATTGCGCCCGCAGATAACGATGCCCGCGGCACCCCGCTCGGCAAACAGGTTCGCAATCGTCGCCCCGAGCCCCTGCGTGCCACCGGTGACGATAGCGATCTTGCCGTCGAGCCGACCATAATCCTTGCTCATTCCGTTTCCTCCGTTTTTAGATATATCGATGACGCGAAAAACTTCCGTCCGGAAACCGGACGGAAGTTTGGCATGCCGGGTGCGCCGGCGTCAGCTCAGTTTCTTCTCTGCCTGCGCCGCAAGTGCGTCTGCGAAGGCGGCCGCGTCCCAGCCGCCGGCCAGCGCTTCATGCATCAACTGCGACTGTGTCTTGGGCGCCAGGCCCCCCAATGGCGGATCGCGGTCAAGATTGGTGGGGAACGAGTACCCCTCCGCGCAGGACGCAATCGCATTGGCCGCTTGCGCCGGCGACAGCCGCCCGTCCGCGAGCATGACTTTCAGCGCCGGATAAAGCCTTGCGCTCATCCGCTCCCGGTTGACCGTCTCCATCGCCCGACCAAAGGCCGAGGAGACCTGCAGCAGGTTGGCGACGCGCTTGATATCGGCCGACCGATTGGTGCCGGCGGCGTGGAAGAGCGCCGGGTTGAAGAACACCAGATCCCCTTTCGAGAGCGGCAGTTGCACGTGATGCCTGTCGAAGTAGTCGCGAAACTCCTCTCGTTTCAGCGCGAGATACCCGGGGACATAGGTCTGGCTGTAGGGCAGGAACAGCGTCGGCCCGCTTTCCAGCGGCATGTCGCAATGTGCAACCGCCCCCTGCAGTGTCAGCACCGGCGACAACCGGTGCACATGCGCTGGAAACTGCTCGATCACGGCCGACGTCTGGAAGCCGAGATGGTAGTCGCGATGGGCCGATTGTGCCGCCCCGCCCGGATTGACCCGATTGACCTGCGCGGTCATCTGATAGCTCGGTCCGAGCCAGGCTTCGCTGACGAGCGCAATCAGCGCATTGCCATAATAGGCCGCGAAATTCTCCGGATCCTTCAGGCAGTGCTTTTCCAGCGAATTCCAGATGCGGTCATTGGCGCCCGGCTTGGCGAAGTGATCGCCGCCGCCCGTGCTTGTGCGGTGCTGCTCGTTGATGATCTCGTCGAAAATGCCGCTCGCCGTGTCGATGACCGCCGTGTCCTCGAAAGCCCGCTTCAGGACGATGACGCCCGGCCCCATCGCGAAGGCCTCGCAGAGTTCTGCCAGCACCGCGCGGCGCCCCTCACCTGTGGCCGCCGTCTTCAGAACACTGGCACCGTCATAGATCAGCACGTTTTTCTCGACGCTGGCCGCATGCGGATAATCGCTAAGCTGCGTCGTCCGCTCCACCTCGCGTCGGAAATCCTCCAGGTCGCAGGCAGCCTCCGTCAGCCAGACCCGATCCGCCCGCTGCTTCGATGCATTGTCGGTTTTCATCCTTTTCCTCCGCCGGATGCCGTTCGATGGCCTGACTATACGGGGTGGAGAAATCTGATATAGAGCAGAAACCCATCAAAAAACCATCAGGACGGGACCGAATGGCGCACGAATTTCTGGTCAAGGACATTGCCTTCCAGGCAGGCCTGAGCACCGCGACCGTCGATCGCGTCCTGAACGGCCGCCAAGGCGTGCGCAAGCAGACCGAACTGCGCGTGCGCGCCGCCATCCGGGAACTGGAGAAACAGCAGTCCGGCATGGAGGTTTCGGGGCGGAAGTTCGGCATCGATATCGTCATGGAGGCACCGCAGCGGTTCACCAACACGGTCCGGGACGCCTTCGAAAGCGAGGCTCTGACTTTCCTGCCGACGATTTTTCGCTCGCGTTTTCATTTTGCCGAATCCATGCGGCCGTACGAGATCGTTCAGCTGCTCGACCGAATTCGCCTGCGCGGCACCGACGGCATCGTGCTGAAGGCGCCCGACGTTGCCGATATCAGCGCCGCCGTCGCCCGGCTCGAACAATCCGGCATTCCCGTCGTGACGCTGGTGACCGACCTGCCGAACGCACCGCGCATCGCCTATGCCGGAGCAGACAACAGGGCGGCGGGAGAGACGGCCGCCTATCTGCTCGGTGAGCGGCTCGCTGGACACCCGGCGGTCGTCTTGGTGACGCTTTCAAGCAGTCGGTTCCGGGGCGAGGAGGAGCGCGAGATCGGTTTCCGCCGAACCTTGCGCGACCGCTACCCGTCGATCGGCGTCGTGGAGATCAGCGAAGGTCTCGGGCGCGACGAAGCGACCGGCGCCCTTGCGGCAGGGGCGTTGTCCGCCAATCCGGGCATCAACGCCGTCTATTCGATCGGCGGCGGCAACCGCGCAGTCCTTGGCGCTTTTGCGGCGGCCGGCAGGCCCTGCACCGTTTTCGTGGCGCATGATCTCGATGCGGACAATCTCGATCTGCTGCGGAGCGGGCAAATCCACTTCATTCTCCACCACGACCTGAAAGCCGACGTGCGCACGGCCTTCCGTGCGATCATGAGCGGCCGCGGAGCGCTTGCCAGCTCGGGAGGACCGCAGCTTTCGGCTGTGGAAGTCATCACCCCCTACAACATACCCGCATGGGTGCGTTAGGCGCGTGGACGCGATTGCGGCCGCGGTTCTTGGCGAATACCTTGCAAGGAGAACGGGAAATTTCGCCTAAGCAAGCTGGTCGGAAAACCGTTACTTTTGTAGTAATCAGTAATCCCATATCACGCGGAAATGAGTGCGATCCTCGGCTCCACACGCACGTACATCCCTTTTTCACGCAGCTCCAAATCCAGTGAGTGCTCCTTACCAAGAAGTTTTGTCAAGGTGCCCGAGCCATAGGACTTTGTCGTGAAGTTTGGATCAACCACACGCAAAGCCTTTCCCAACCTCCCAATTGAGACCCATCCATTGTCCGTATCGGCACCAAGGGTTTTGATTGCGGCGCTTACCAATGACAGCAATCCCTGTAGTTTTGCCGGCTGCTCCTGCGGTTTCGCTTGAGGCTTCGAGGTCGTGGCAACTGGCACCGGAATTGCGGCAGGCTGACCGACGACATGAAAGGCATCGCAGCTTTGACGAAACGATGTGGATGCCTGCTTCGTGCCGATGCCGACGACGCGCTTGCCGGCTCCACGCAGATGGATGGCAAGCGGCGTGAAATCACCGTCTGAGGATACCAGGCAGAAGACATCGGCCCTGTTGGCAAACATCAGCTCCACCGCGTCGATCGTCATGCGCATGTCACTGAAATTCTTGGCCCTGTTCGGGCTAGAGACCTGGATGGTGTCAACCGCATGGGCCGCTGCCGCGACAAGCCAGCCTGTGCCCCGCCCTTGGGCAAAATCGCCGTAAGCGCGCCGCGCAACCGTCGCTCCATAGGCGCGCGCTTCACGCAGAACAGGCTCGGCCATATCGCCCGGTACATTTTCTGCATCGATCAGCACGGCAACTCGGTGATGAATGGCCATTCCTGCCCCTTGTTTTAGCAAGAAACAAAACAATAGGGGCCGGATTGATTGCGCGCAAGCCTCAACGCAACCCTAGAAAGAGGTATCTCATTACTTACTAAATACGATCAGGATGCCGGCTGATACCGCACGAAGGCGAACGCCTTGCCGTCGGGCGACCAGTTGGGCACGTTGATGGTGCCCTGCCCGCCGAACAGTTCGAACAGGACGCGGGCATTGCCACCGTCCGGGTCCATCAACCGCAGCCGTACGTCGAGGTCGCGCGGATGGTCGAAGACGTCGCCGTCATAGGAGAGCACAAGCAGGTGCTGTCCGTCGGGCGACGGATGCGGAAACCAGTCGCCGAATTCACTGTCGGTGATGCGCGTGACATCCGAACCGTCCGGGCGGACACGCCAGATCTGCATGCGCCCGGTCCGGCTGGAATTGAAGTAGATCCACTCCCCGTCATGGCTGTAGTCGGGGCCGTCGTTGCGGCCCTCGCCAAAGGTCAGCCGCGTTTCGTCGCCGCCGGTCACCGGGATCGTGTAGATATCGAAGACCTGGTCGCGAATACCGCAATAGGCAAGCGTCGTTCCATCCGGCGACCAGCCGTGCCAATAGGACGGCCTGTTCTGCGTTACCTGTCTCGGCTGACCGCCCGTCGCCGGAAGCGTATAGATGGTGGAGGCGCCGAACTCGGCCTTGTCGCTGATGACGATCGTCTTGCCGTCGGGCGAGATGCCGTGGTCGTTGTTGCAGGTGCGGGCAAAACCGGTGTCGATCAACGCCGGTGCGCCACCCGCAAGCGGCAGCCGGTAGAGCAGCCCGTCGCCATTGATGACGAGCGATTGCCCATCGGGCGACCAGTTCGGCGCCTCGACCAGTTGCTCCGTCTGCCAGAGGACCCGGCTTTCGCCGGTCTCAAGCGTATAGATTTCGACCGAACTGCGCATGTCGCCTCCTGCGGTTCCTCGTTCTAGCGGTCGCGGAACCGGTTGGTGATCGGGTAGCGGCGGTCGCGGCCGAAATTCTTCTTGGTGATCTTCACGCCCGGCGCCGACTGGCGGCGCTTGTATTCGGCGATATAGAGCAGATGCTCGATCCTGTGCACCGTCGCCTCGTCATGGCCGCGCGCGACGATCTCCTCGGTGCTCATCTCCTTTTCGACGAGGCATTCGAGAATGTCGTCAAGCACCGGATAAGGCGGCAGCGAATCCTGGTCGGTCTGGTTCGGACGCAGTTCCGCCGACGGCGCCTTGTCGATGATATTCTTCGGGATCACCTCGCCGGAGGGACCGAGCGCACCGGGCGGCACCGTCGTGTTGCGCCAGCGCGCCAGGCTGTAGACCTGCATCTTGTACAGGTCCTTGATCGGATTGAAGCCACCGTTCATGTCGCCGTAAAGGGTCGCATAGCCGACCGACATTTCCGACTTGTTGCCGGTCGTCACCACCATCGAACCGAACTTGTTGGAAAGCGCCATCAGGATCGTTCCGCGGGTGCGGCTTTGCAGGTTTTCCTCGGTGATGCCCTGCTCCGTGCCCTCGAACATTTCCGAAAGCGCGCCCAGGAAGCCCTGCACCGGCTCCTCGATCGGCACGACGTCATAGCGGCAGCCGAGCGCCTTGGCGCATTCCTCCGCATCCTTGAACGAATCCGAGGACGTGTAGCGGTAGGGCAGCATCACCGTGCGTACCCGCTCCTCGCCCAGCGCATCGACGGCAAGTGCTGCACAGATCGCCGAGTCGATACCGCCCGAGAGGCCGAGCACGACGTTCTTGAAGCCGTTCTTGTTGACGTAATCACGGAAGCCGAGCATGCAGGCGCGGTAGTCCGCCTCCTCCTGCTGCGGTAGACGCGACATCATTCCGTGCGGGCAAACCCAGCCTTCACTGGTCCGGCGCCATTCGGAGACGGATATGCTCTCTTCGAACTGGCTCATCTGGAAAGCGAGCTGCCGATCCGCGTTGAAGGCGAAGCTGGCGCCGTCGAAGACCAGTTCGTCCTGGCCGCCGAGCTGATTGGCGAAGATCATCGGCAGGCCGGTCTCGATCACCTGGCGAAGCACGACCTGGTGGCGCACGTCGATCTTGCCGCGGTAATAGGGCGAACCGTTGGGCACGAGCAGCATTTCGGCGCCGCTTTCCGCCAGCGTTTCGCAGATTCCCAGGTCGTTCCAGATTTCCTCGCAGATCGGAATGCCGAGCCGCACGCCGCGGAAATTGACCGGTCCCGGCATTGCGCCTTCGGCAAAAACCCGTTTTTCGTCGAATTCGCCATAATTCGGCAAATCGACCTTGTCGCGAACGACCAGAACCTGCCCGCCGTCGAGAACGGCGACAGAGTTGTGGCGCCCCGTTTCGCCCTGGCGCGGAAAACCGACGACAACACCCGGCCCGCCATCGGCCGTGTCGGCGGCAAGCGCATCGATCGCCTTCTGGCACGCCTTGAGAAAGGCCGGCTTCAGGACCAGATCCTCCGGCGGATAGCCCGAGATGAAGAGTTCCGTCAGGAGAAGCAGGTCGGCGCCGTTGCGGGCCGCGTCGGCGCGCGCCTCGCGGGCTTTCGCTAGATTGCCGGCAACGTCGCCGACAGCCGGGTTGAGCTGGGCAACGGCGATGCGGAACGTGGTCGAAATGGTCGCGGTCATGAAACAGGCCCGTACTTAATTTTTCTATCGCGGATGCAGCAACATCGCGGAGAGATATCTAACGCATTCCGCGCCAAAAAAACCCGTGCCTGTCGCGAAAATAGAAAAAAAGCGTCTGCGTTGGATTTCAGCCCGTCGACACAACCACATGGCGCGCCGGCACGCTGTTTTCGCGCTGGGGAACCCCTGAAAAAAGGCGCTGGCAAGCCTTATCCGGCTCATTCATCCTCCGTTCAACATGACGTCTGTATGACATTAAGACGACAGTTTTATGAAAATTGGAGAAGGCCTTGGCCAGTTTTGAATCGGCAGTGCGCGCTGCCACCGCCACCGAGGTCTACGGTCCGCAAATTGCTTTCGGCGCCCGCTACAGCAGGACGCTGTCGATCGCAGGCCGCCTTTCTCTATCTCTGCTTCTGTCGATGGCGCTCATCTTCGCGATCGAATGGATCACCCGCGATTCGGCGTCCGAGGCGCTATCATACTTCCTCGATCCGATGCGCCCGGCCTGGACGACCGTCGGCGTCTTCTTTTTCATCTTTCTTGCAGTCGACGCGGCGTTCGGACGGGAAAACTACAGCATCGTCCTGATTGCGCCGCTGGCGCTGATCCCGGCGCTCGTCAGCCGCCAGAAGCAGATTTTCCTCTCCGACCCACTCTATCCGACAGACTTTCTGTTCGGCCGACAGATCATGGAACTGATGCCCGTTCTGGTGCGGGACCGCCCCTGGACCGCGGTCGGCATCGTCGTCGGTCTCATCGTCTCGATCATTGCCCTGATCTGGCTTGCCCATTTTGCCTGGCGGCGTTTTCCGGTGATGACGCGCCGCCAGCGGTTGACCCGGCTGGCGGTGGCCCTGCCCTTGCTCGCGTCCTTCTACCACATCATGGACTACAACAATTTCTCGTGGATCCGTGACCGGCTGAAGGTCATCCCGATCATGTGGGACCAGACGGAAAACTATCGCCACAACGGCTTCGTCATGGCTTTCGCCCTCAACCTGCCGATGGCCAACGTCACGGCACCTGCCGGCTACATGTCCGATGCCATCGACAAGATCCCGACGAAGCCGGTGCCGGCTGGAACGACACATCGCGGCAAGCCGGATGTGATCGTGCTGATGAGCGAGTCCTTCTGGGATCCGACCCGTCTGCCGAACGTCAAGCTGTCGCCCGATCCGATGCCGACCATCCGCAAGATGCAGTCCGGCAACGTGTTCTCGCCGGAGTTCGGCGGCATGACCGCCAATGTCGAATTCGAAGCACTGACCGGTTTCTCGAATGCCTTCCTGCCCTATGGCAGCATTCCCTACCAGCAGTACATCCGCAACCCGATCCCGTCGCTTGCCACCTTCTTCCGTGGCGAAGGGTATGTTGCGCGCGCCGTTCATCCGTTCCAGAAATGGTTCTGGAACCGCAGTGCCGTCTACAAGGCCTTCGGCTTCGAGCAGTTCCGGTCGGAAGAGAACCTGCCGGCGATGCAGAAGCGCGGCATCTTCGCCTCGGATGAATCGCTGACCAAGGAGATCATCCGCGAAGCCGATCAGCTGCGCGATCCGTTCTTCTTCTTCACCGTCACGCTGCAGGGCCATGGCCCCTATGAAGCGAACCGCTACGCAAAGAATACCATCAAGGTCGAAGGAAACCTTCCGGAGGCCGACAGGCAGGTCCTGGCGACCTATGCGCAGGGTATCAAGGAAGCCGACGACAGCCTGAAGATGCTGATGAACTGGGCGAAGAAGCGCGACCGCGAGACGATCATCGTCCTCTTCGGCGACCATCTGCCGCCGCTCAACACGGTCTATCCGAACACCGGCTACATGAACGACGTCACCGCCTCGCGCAAGGGCTCGCTCGAGCAGATGAAGAGCCAGCACGAAACGCCGCTGGTCGTCTGGTCGAACAAGACCGGCCCGGTCAAGGATATCGGCACGATCAGCCCGGCCTTCCTGTCCTATCACATCCTCAAGCAGGGCGGCTTCGAACATCCCTACTACACGGGATTCCTCGGCAATGTCTTTGACCAGTATCACGTCATCGATCGCTATATGCTCATCGATGCCGCCGGCAAGGACACGGCCGCCTGGTCGCGGCAGAAGACCACGCCGCCCCTCATCCGCGATTATCGCTTCCTGCAGCACGACATGATGTTCGGCAAGCGGTTCGGAACCGACCGGTTCTTCCAGTCACATGCGGATCTGTTTGCGAACGCCGTTGCAGGCGCTCCCTAGAAATTCTCCCGGCCCATAAGCTTGGTCCGCGTTGGAAAGGTCGTCGATGTCTCGGAGGCAGCGACCGGCGACCGGTGGCAATTTTCCGGAGGGCGGCCAGTTGGGAAAATTGCTTTTGCCTGACGGCTGCCGCGTCCCGCCATCGCCGATGAGGGTGATCGGTACGGACCCGCGGTCAGGATCCGGCTACGCCGTCGGCGGGGACAAGCCGCGGCACTTTCTGGACGTCCGACAAGCGATGCACCGCACCGGCTTTGACCAGGCCGTTCAATGCCTCCCGCATCAGCTCGACGCCGTTGGCGAAGGCATCGATCGGCATGATGATCCGCTGGCGCAAAACCGGTTTCGGATTGTTTTTCCCGTCCTTTTCGGTGGCCGAAAGACTCATCATATCGATCCTGACGATCGAGTTGGTGATGGTGATTTCACCGATGCCATCGACGTACAGTTCGCTGCTCATCGGTTCCTCCATCAATCACGCGGCCGTCAGGCCTTTTCTTCGAAAACGCCCCTACGCCGCCAACTGTCTGAACGCGACATCGACATAGTAGTTGCTGCTGTTGTAGCTGTTCGTCGGGAACAGCCCGGCCGAGCCATAGGCGTAGACGCCATTGCCCCCGCTGAGCGCCGATGACAGCGCGTGCAGATTGCCGTTCGTGACCTCGGAACCAAAGAAGTTGCCGGTCGCCGAATAGAACCCATTGCTGCTGTAGGAGACGATATAGGTCGTGTTTGCCTGGATCTGCGCCTGCTGGGCGAGATTGACGGATTGCCAGCCGCTGGCGCTCTCGTTCGTGAAGGTAGCGCTTGCGAGCAGCGTGCCCGTCGACGTCCAGAGATATCCGGTATGCGGCCCCGTGTTGCTTGGGCCCTTGTAGAAGCGGAAGCCGGTAATCCAACCTGCAACATCCGCCTGGAACTTCATGCCGAGATTGACATCGGCGGAGTCGTTTTCAGTCACGGTCGTCGGCGTGGCGCTTGACGAGAACAGGTTCTGCTGGTCCTGCGGAACGACATTGAGCGACACCAGGGCCGTATCGGTTCCGCCCTGCCCGTCGGAGATGGAGTAGGTAAAGCTCGCCGCGCCGGTGTAGCCGTTCGTCGGCGTAAAGGTGACGGCATTCGACTGGCTGTTGAAGGCAACGGTACCGTTCACCGCGTTTCCGACACCGGTAATGACCATCGGATCGCCATTGGCGTCACTGTCATTGGCAAGCAGTGTGCTCGCCTGTACGGAGAACGCGGTATCGGATGGCGTCGAGAACCCGGAATCGTCGAGCGCTACGGGGCTGAGGTTTCCCGTCGCCTGTTCGTAGAGGACATCCACCCAATAGTTCGACGCACTGTAGGTGGCCGTCGGGAAGAGGCTGGTCGTGCCATAGGCAAAGACACCGTTGCCACCACTCCCCGCACTGGACGGCGCCGACAGCGGGCCGTTGGTGTAGCTGGTCGCGAAGAAGTTCGGCGTCACGCCATAGAAGCCATTGGAATGATAGCTGGCGATATAGGTCGCCCCCGCGGAAATCGCGACCGGCTGGGTAAAGGTCACCGTCTGCCAGCCGCTGGCGCTCTCGTTGGTGAAAGTTGCAGACGTGAGCAGATTCCCGCCGCTGGTCCACAGAGAGCCGGTATGTGTGCCGGTGTCCTGGGCGCTCTTGTAGTAGCGCAGTCCGGTGATGATACCGGCGGACGAGGCGATAAATTTCACGCCCAGTTCCACGGACTCGGGGTCGTTGACGGAAGTTATGCTCGGCGCATTGGACGGAGAAAACAGGTTCACCGTAGTCTGCGACTGGCTCACCGTCAGGCTCACGACTGCAGACGCCGTTCCGCCCCGCCCGTCCGATATGTTGTACGAGAAGCTTGCCGGCCCGATATAGCCTGACGTCGGCGCGAAGGTCACCGTGTTGGTCTGACTGTTGAACGCCACCGTTCCGTTTGTGGCACCGTCTACACCAGTGATCGTCAACGGATCGCCGTCGGGGTCACTGTCATTCGCAAGCAGTGTGGATGCGGCAATCGAAATCGAGTTGCTGTTGGAGACGGTGAAGCCGTTGTCATTGCTGGCGATCGGCACGGTGTTGACGGTCGAGCGGTTGTAGACGACGTCGACCCAATAGTTGGAGGCCTGGAAGCTGGTCGTCGGAAACGCCGTGCCCGACGAATAGACATAGAGCCCGTTTCCGCCGCTTGTCGTGGAGGAAGGAGCCGTCAGCGATCCGTTGACCTTCGAACTGTTGAAATAGTTCGCGGTTGCCGCATAGACTCCGGTCGTGTGGTAGGAGGCGACATAGGTCGTCCCCGCCGTGATCGCGACCGGGTTGGAGAAGGTCGCGGTCTGCCAGCCGCTGGTGGATTCATTGGTGAAGGTGACGGTCGCCAGCAGCGTGCCCGTCGACGACCACAGCGAACCGGTGTGCAGTCCGGTGGCATTTGCCGGCTTGTAGAAGCGGATGCCCGTGATCGTCCCCACCACGGACGCGGTGAACTTCATTCCAAGCTCCAGCGGCTGGGTGTCGCTGACCGCCGCCCCTGTCGGGCCTTCGGTCCATTGGAACAACGAAACGCCCGCCGGGTCCTGTTCGACCGTCAACGTAACATTGGCGGTCGACGTGCCGCCGCGCTGATCCGAAACCGTGTAGGTGAAGCTTGCCGGCCCGCTATAATTGGCGTTCGGCGTGTAGATGACATTGCCCGTCTGGGTGTCGAGCGTGACGGTCCCGTTGGTCGCATTGCCGACCGCGCTGACGGTCAGCGGATCGTTGTTCGGATCCGTGTCGTTCGTCACAAGCGCAGTGAAGGAGATCGGGAGCATCCCGTTCTTTCCGACCACGAACCCCGAATCGGCAACCGCCGTCGGTCCTTGATTGGGGTCGGGCGTGAAAACGACGTCGACCCAGTAATTTGCATTGGAACTGTTACCCGGAAATGCGCCGTTGTTGTCGGCACTATACCCATAGACGCCGCCGCCAGGTTGAACATTGAGCAGGCCGTTCGTGTAGCTTGACGAGAAATAGGTGTCGCTCGACGAATAGTATCCACCGGTATGGTAGGACGCGACATAGGTCGTTCCGGGAGTAATCCGCACGGGATTCGAGAACGTCACCGTCTGCCAGCCCGTTATCGATTCGCCGGAGGACGTGCCGGTGGCTATCCGCGTACCGGTGGAAGTCCACAGGCTGACGACATGCTGGCCGACATTGTAGAAACCCTTGTAGAACCGAATGCCGTTGATAACGCCATCCGTCGCCGCCTGGAAGCGGACGCCGAGTTCCACCCCGTCCCGGTCGAGATTGGTTTCGACCTGCGGTTTGTTGGCAAGGGTCCAGAGGCTCGACGTCGAAGGCAAGTTGACCGTAACCTGGGCGCTCGCCGAAGGATTGCCCAGGTTGAGGCTGTCGTCCACCGCGCGAGACATGATGGTGTAGGTTCCGGACGCCTGCACGACCCAGCTATAGCTCCAGGCCTCGCGGCCTGTCGCCTTCCACCAGCTCTGGCCGCCGTCAAGGGACACCTCGACGCCCGCGACGATGCCGCCGCCGGTATCCTGTGCAGTGCCGGTGACAGTGACCTTCTGTCCTTCGACGAAGCTCGCGCCCACGCTCGGGGAGGTGATGGTCGAGGTCGGCTTGGCCGTGTCGTTCGATTGCGTCGCCAGGATCAGGCTTGCGTCGAGCGTGCCTGGCTGGATGCCCATGTCGGCAAACATGTTGACCATTGCCTGCTGGACATTCGGATCGGTTGGTGTGGCCGCCCCCTCATGGTGGGAATCAAGACCCCAGGACCAGAAGACTGTCCCCGCTCCGAAGACGAGTGCACCGCTCTCGGCGCGGTACATGGTCAAACTGTGGTTCACAGTGGCGGAGCCGATCGAAGTGCCGTAGTCGCGCAGATAGGTGTCGACCGAAACCGTCGACAGCGACATGTTGATCAGTCCGGCGGGCCGGTAGCCGTTTTCGACGTCGGAGTCCCACTCATAGCCAAGCAGGTTCTGCACCAGGGAGTAGGTCTGGCCCTGCTGCAGTTCGGCGACGTCCGTGTTGCGCCAGAAACGAAGGTTGGAATAGTCGTAGGGGACGGTGATGGTGTCCAGCCGGTAGCTGTCGACGGTAAACATGGTGCCCGTCAGCGCGTTCTCCGGCTCCTGCCCGGGATCCGCAAAGCGCGGGTCGCGCCATGTGCCCGTGCCGACATTGCTCGGATCGGTGCCGGTGCCCCAGGTTTCCTTGTAGCAGACCATGGTGCGGTAAGGCGTGCCATTGCCGTCGATGCTGGTTTCCCAGCGAACCTTCCAGTAGACTTCGTTGCCGCTCCAGAAGGCAAGGTCGACGCCCGCGTCGCGCGCCGCTTCGACGTTGGTGCGCTGCTCAGCCGACCAGTACTCGTCATGACCGACGGAAAGAAAAGCCTCGTGATTGAGCAACAGGCTTCCGCTTCGCGTCGCATCGACACCGGAGACGTAGGAGACGTCATAGCCGTTCTGCTCGAGCCAGCGGATCGCGGAATGTTCGACGCCGAATATGAAATCATGCGTGCCGCCGATCGGGCTGGTGTTGGTGATGAACGGGCGGTTGTAGCTGACTGCAGAGGCTCGACCGATCGCGGTCAGGCCGCAATTGCAGTTGGGCGGCATGTAGCCGATCATATCGTTCGGGTCGACCGGTACCTGGCCATAATACAAGCTGGCGCCACCCCAGGCATTATAGGCCTGCCAGGTGGTGTCTGACGTCTGGAAGACGATGTCGCTGGCCGAACTGTCGTCCCGGACGATGAAAGGGATGTGGCTGGCGCCCACCGTGCCGTCCTCGCGGACGAGCTTGGCTATGTAGACGCCGGAGACGGCATCGGAGGGAATAGCCCAATTCGCCGACACCGCCCAATTGCCGCAATCGATCAGGCCGCGCGACATGTCGACGATCGGATGAGGCTGAACCTGTGCGGATGCGAGGTTTACGTCAACGGTCGCCACCTTGCGTGCGCCGTCGCCGCCGTAATAGCCGAGCCGGTAGATCTCGATCCGGTAGTTGGCGGAATCGGTCGCGATCTTGAAACTGACCGTCTGGCCGATATTGGTGCTGATCTCGGTCGCAAAGCCCTGGATATTGCCGTTACCGTCGCCGTCGATGCCCCATTCGCTGATGGGGTTCCCCTGCTTCAGGTTTTCCAGGACGATCTTGTTCTGGCCGGTCGGGTTGAGCTGGCTTGCGGTGCGCGTTCCATCGGAGAACTGGAAGTTTTCGACACCGGTGACGGTATCGGCACCATCCGGTGAGCCGCTACGGTTGTCGGCAATTGTGTAGGTAGCCCCTGAAAGCGAGATCGTATAGTTCGCGCGCGTGCCGCTGAAGATCACGGTGTCGCCTGTTCCGCCACCGCCATCGATCGTATCATTGCCGCCGCCGCCGTTGAGCGTGTCGTTTGCGGCCCCTCCAGTGAGCACGTTGGCGCCACTGCTGCCCGTCAGGTTGACCGCCGCGCTCGATCCGCTCGCGTTGACGTTCTCAAAGCCGGTCGTATTGGCCGTATCGCCGGAACTCTGGTCGGCAGACGACAGGTTGATCGTCGCTGCACCGTTCACCAGCAGCGTATCGATATCGGCCCCACCGGCAATGGACACATCCGAGGCGTCATAGGTCATCAGATCGTTGCCGGCTCCGCCGGCGAGCGTGTCGACGCCGGCTCCGCCAACGATCGTATCGCCACCGCCGCCGCCGGTGAATATGTTGGCATTGCCGTCGCCGGTGAGGCTGACGGCCGCGCTCGATCCGCTCGCGTTCACGTTCTCAAAGCCGGTCGTGTTGGCGGTGTCTCCGGAACTCTGGTCCGCAGACGCGAGATTGATCGTCACCGCTCCGGTGACCACCAGGGTGTCGGTGTTTGTCCCGCCGGCAATCGATACGTCCGAGCCGTCATAGGTGATCGTGTCATTGCCTGCCCCGCCGTTGAGCGTGTCGGCGCCGGCACCGCCGACGATCGTATCGGCGCCGCCGCCGCCGGTGAGGACGTTGGCATTGCCGTCGCCGGTGAGGCTGACGGCCGCGCTCGCTCCGCCCGCATTCACGTTCTCAAAACCGGTCGTGTTGGCGGTGTCTCCGGAACTCTGGTCC
>UCMT01000017.1 GCA_900473795.1 Hyphomicrobiales bacterium
GGGGTTGGAACAAGAGCAGTGCAAAATCGTACGCTAAGGTCGCACGAACCATGAACATCAGGCTGCGCGAAGAAGTCGGCCAGGAAGCCGGAGTGGTCTGAAGCCTTCGGGCATCTGCTGCTCGGCGTCCCAGGAATAGATGCCAGTAAGATTTATGTGTTCCCAACTGAGCGGCGAGACGTGTTTCAGCAGCTTGTCAGGAATATCCCGACCCTGTTGCCGCAGGTGGGTCGTAGCGCGGCTGAGATAAACGGTGTTCCAATACACGATGGCGCTGACCACCAGGTTGAGGCCGGAAGCCCGGAAAGCCTGGCTTTCATAAGACCGATCCCGGATTTCGCCGCGCTCGTGGAAAAAGACGGCGCGTTTCAGCTTATGGGCGGATTCACCCTTGTTGAGACCGGCCTGACAACGCCGGCGGAGTGCCGGCGTAGAATACCATTCGATCATGAACAACGTACGCTCGATGCGGCCGACTTCGCGTAATGCCTTGGCCAGATCGCTGGATTTCGATGATGCGGACAACCTTTTGAGGATTGCCGACGGCGATACGGTGCGCGTGGTGATAGAGGCGGCCAGGCGCAGGAGTTCGTCCCAATATTCCATGATGAGCGTGGTGTTGATCGGCGCGCCGATATGGTTCGCCAGCGTCGGATAGGCATCTGCCTTCTCGAAAGTGTGGAATTTCCGGTCCTTGATATTACGAAGGCGCGGTGCGAAGCGCTTGCCGACCAGGCAAAACAGCGCAAAGACATGATCGCTGGCGCCACCGGTGTCTGTAAATAGCTCCTCAATCTCCAAAATGGTGTCATGATCAAAAAGGCCGTCGAGCACATAGACGGCCTCACTCTCGGTCGGGCTGATCGGCAGGATGCTGTAATAGCCGTACTGGTCGGAAAGCCCGCTGTAGAATTTCGTGCCGGGCTCGCTGCCATAGTGAAGATTGATATCGCCGCGTCTGGCGGCTCGATCGCTGGCGCGGAAGAACTGCCCGTCGGATGACGCTTTCGTCCCGTCGCCCCAGATTTGCGAATGAGGATGGCGAGTGTGGGCATCGGTCACTGTCGCCTGCGCAGCCCGGTAGGTTTCGGAGCGGGCGTGGAAGCTTCGCATCCAGCCGATCTGGTGAGCGCTGATCCCCTTGGACGCTCCCGCCATGCGTTTCGGGCCGAGATTTGTGCCATCGGCAAGGACGCCCGCCAGCATGGCAGCGATGTTTTGCGGCACATCGCCCGTCCGGACATGGGTGAACTGGTCGGCAAATCCGGTCCATTCATGTACTTCCCGCAGGAGATCGGGCACCTCGACCAGAGGATACATTTCCGTGATTTCGGCATTGAGGGCTTCCGCAGCAGCCGGTACATCGCTGGCAAGCGGCGTCACGATCAACGTGCCGTTCTCCATCCTCACGCCATCGAGCTTCCCGAAACGGGCGCGCCAGGCCAGTTGTTTGAGATTGGCATCCATCATCTGCCGGACCTCGGAGAGCCAGGCAGCGCAGTCGGCCTGGACGCCGAGTCCAAGCTGATCTTGCTCTTTCAGGGCGACAAACGTCGGCTTCGGCATCAGATGTTCGTCGATCGGCCGGAACGACCGGCTGCCTTCGACCCAGATATCCCCCGAACGCAGCCGGTCACGCAAATGGGTGAGCGTGGCAATCTCGTAAAGTCGCCGATCCGGCTTTCCATCCTCAAAAACCAGCTTCTTCTCGGTTGCGCCAAGATGACCGATCGGCACGCGATCCGGCAAAACACGACGCCCTTCTACATAAAGCGTTTTCAAGGTCGAGACCGCAGCAAGCAGTGGATCGTGCCGCCGGCGCGAATGGAACGTGAATGTCTGAAGGAAAGCTCCGGCGAACTTGCGGATATTCCCATGCTGCTCGGCCGCCAGCACCAGCGGCGAAGCGTCAGCGCTCCCCACCATCGCTTCAAGACCGGGTTTGATCTGAAGCAGCCGATGCCAGCCGACTTGTCGGTTTACCGTCACAAGCGCATCTTCATCGGTATCATTGGCAGCCTGCAGGGCGACGATCGTGTCGAGGAACAGTCGCAGCGCTTTGGATGTTTCGATGCGGGCCTTCATGTGACGCTGATTTTTCCGGTTGTTGGCCTGGGAGAACAGCCGGCCCATCAACTTGATGAACATCATCACCGCATCGTCGGTGAGCTTCTGGCCAAGCTTGATAACCTGCGCCACGATCGTCGCGCGCCGACGGCTGGCATTGAAGTCGCCAGCGAGCCAGGCTGGCGTAGCATCGCCCTCGCGGACCATCTGGTCCCATCGCCCCGACGGAATGCGGGCTTGTAACCGGGGATCGATGCCGAGCGAACGCAGGAATGCGATACGCTCCGTCAACAAGATCAGATTCCCTGCTCCCGGGGCGTCGGGAGCAGACCGCAGCCAGTGAAAGCGCGTCTGTCCGATTGCCGGATCAACGTCCAACAATGCATCAAGGCTTTCGAGCTTTTCCAGATCGAGATCCGAGAGTAGTGCGCTCTCGGCGCGACGACGCGCAATCGCACGCGCTGCCAACCCCATGCGTTCGATCATGTTCACTGTCGGCAGGAGAACCCGGCGCTCTCTGAACGCGGCAATGATTGCCTTTGCGATCACGGCACCCTTATCTGTCGCGGAGGCTGCCTCGATGCCTGCCAGCAGCGCGGCACGGCGGTCCTCTCCCGTTGGGCTCCTCATTTCCAGATAGCGCAACAGGTTGCCGATGTGATCGCGGCGGGTTTCTTCACGCCGCGCATACAAACCAAATAGCCTGGCGTCCGCATTGATCTGCCCGGCAATATAATTCAGCATCGCACCCGGAAGAGTTTCGCTTGGCATGAGTGTCCGACCGGGATAACGCATCAGGCAGAGCTGCACGGCAAAACCAAGCTGGTTGTGGTTACGTCTGCGGAGCTCAATTTCCAATCGATCGGCCGGCGACAGCGAATAATGGCGGATCAAGCTATCTTCATCGGTCGGAATGTCGAAAAGCTCATGTCGGTCCTGACCTTTTAGAAGCGTCCTCTTGGCCATCTTATACTCCTGCAACTCAACACTGCTGGCCCAACCCTCTGTCCGGAATCGACCGTTTTCGTACAGAGGCTAAACACCCTGTCCACAAATTATCTTGACAGGAATTCGGACAGAGCAGATATTTCGGACAGCCTATTCGGACGAAATTGACCTCATGCCACGTACATTCGCCTATGTCCGCGTCTCTACAACCGGCCAGACCACGGAAAATCAGATTCACGAAATCGAAGCCGCCGGCTTCCAGGTCCAACCGCGCCGGATCGTCACCGAGACGATCTCCGGCAGTACGGCAATCGCCCAGCGCCGCGGCTTTTCCAAACTCATGGACCGCCTGGAATCGGGCGACATTCTCATTGTCACCAAGCTCGATCGGCTTGGCCGCGACGCGATCGATGTCAGCACCACCGTCAAGGCGCTCTCGGAAATGGGCGTGAAAGTCTACTGTCTTGCGCTGGGTGGTGCCGATCTCACCAGCTCTTCAGGCACGATGACAATGCAGGTTCTCAACGCCGTCGCACAGTTCGAACGGGATTTGCTGATCGAACGGACGCAATCTGGACTCAGGCGGGCAAAGTTCGAAGGCAAGACCCTCGGGCGACCTTCCACACTCAGCCATGAGCAAAAGCAGGACGTGCGTGAGGACCTTGCAAAAGAAATGAGCGTTTCGGCCATCGCCCGGAAATTCGGGACCAGCCGCCAGACCATCATGCGGGTACGTGACGAGAGTTCACGGTCCGTTCGACCTTAGCGTACGATTTCGCACTGCTCTTGTTCCGACCCCA
>UCMT01000014.1 GCA_900473795.1 Hyphomicrobiales bacterium
CCTCCCCCTTGTGGGGAGGGTTGGGGAGGGGCTTTTTCTTTACTGAGAGAGTAAACCCCTCCCCAACCCTCCCCACAAGGGAGAGGGAAAACCGCCGGCCTTACAGCGTCGCCATGTCGATGACGAAGCGGTAGCGCACGTCGCTCTTGATGACGCGCTCATAGGCTTCGTTGACCTGATCCATGCGGATCAACTCGATCTCCGAGACGATGTTGTGCTCGCCGCAGAAATCGAGCATCTCCTGCGTTTCCTTGATCGAGCCGATCATCGAGCCGGCAATCGAGCGGCGGCCCGGAATGAGCGAGAAGGCATGCACCGGCACCGGATTTTCCGGAACGCCGAGCAGGACGAGCGTCCCGTCCACCTTCAGCAGGCCGAGATAGGCGTTCCAGTCGATTTCCGCCGAGACGGTGCACAGGATAACGTCGAACGTGCCGGCCAGCGTCTTGAAGGTCTCCGCGTCGCTGGTGGCGTAATAGTGATCGGCACCCAGCTTGAGGCCGTCTTCCTTCTTCGACAGCGACTGGCTAAGCACGGTCACGTCCGCGCCCATCGCACGGGCGAGCTTGACGCCCATATGGCCGAGGCCGCCCATGCCGACGATCGCGACCTTCTTGCCGGGACCGGCGCCCCATTTGCGCAACGGCGAATAGAGCGTGATGCCGGCGCATAGCAGCGGCGCCGTCGCCTCGAAAGGCAGATGCTCCGGAATGGACAGCACATAACCTTCCTTGACGACGATGTGATCGGAATAGCCGCCCTGGGTGGGCGTTTTTCCGTCCGCCTCGACCCCGTTGTAGGTCGGCACGAGACCAGGCATGTACTGTTCGAGATCCACGTCGCGGCTGGCACAAGTGGTGCAGCTGTCGACGAAGCAGCCGACGCCGACCCGGTCGCCCACCTTGAACTTCGAAACCTTCGATCCGACAGCGGTGACGATGCCGGCGACCTCGTGGCCGGGAACCATCGGAAACATCGAGTTGCCCCATTCGTTGCGGGCCTGATGAATGTCCGAGTGGCAGATGCCGGAATATTTGATGCTGATGACGACGTCGTCCTCGCGCGGTTCGCGCCGCTCGAACGTGAAGGGTTGCAGCGGTTTCGACGCATCCGTCGCCGCATATCCTCTTGCCAGGGCCATAGATCACTCCTTTATGTCATGAAGCGGGGATTATGATGGAGGCGCGAGCGGCCTCTCCCCGGAAGCGCACTATGCAGGCAGCGGCGAACGGGTGTTAGAGCAATCCTGCAAAATTATTGTACGATCCTGCAAAACATGTCGCCGGCGTTTTGCAAACGCGTGTTAAAAGACTAACTCTCGAATTGCGTGATGAAGTCTAAATGGCTGGAAAGACTTTCGATTATGACAGATTCAAGAACCCCGAGCAGTCAGGAACTGATTGATCTCATTGCCCGTTTCGCCAAAGAAGACGGCGATCACGAAACGTCGATCCCCGGTTTGAGCGTTCATAGACGTTCGGGAACAGGCATCAAGGCCTGTGGTGCCTACAAGCCGAGCCTGGCACTGATCGTCCAGGGCGCAAAACAGGTGGCGCTCGGCGATGATGTCTACCGCTATGCCCGCGGCGACTATCTGCTCACCTCGATTGACCTGCCGGTCACCACCCAGATCGTCGAGGCGACCGTCGAAAAGCCGTATCTGAGCATGACATTCCAGATCGACACCACCAAGATCGCCGGTTTCGTGGACCAAACCAGTCAGGCGGATCGCAGTTCCACCCCAGCCACCCGCGGCATGGCGGTGAGCGAGCTGACGCCGGAGCTCGAAGACGTCGCCACGCGACTGCTGCGGCTGCTGGAGCGGCCGGAAGACGTTGCGGTCCTGCTGCCGCTGATCGAGCGGGAGATTATCTATCGCCTTTTGATGGGACCGCAGAGCGGCCGCCTGCGCCAGATGGCCGTCACCGACAGCCAGTCGCACCAGATCAACCGCGCCTGCGTCTGGCTGAAGGAGCACTACGCCCTGCCGCTGAAGGTCGAGGAACTCGCCAGCCGCGTCAGCATGAGCGTTTCCTCGCTGCACCATCATTTCAAGGCGATCACCGCCATGAGCCCGATGCAGTACCAGAAGCAGTTGCGCCTGCAGGAAGCGCGCCGGCTGATGCTGGAAGAGATGCTCGACGCAGGATCGGCCGGCCATCAGGTGGGTTATGAGAGCCAGTCGCAGTTCAGCCGCGAATATGCCCGCCAGTACGGCGAACCGCCGCGGCGCGACGTCGGCCGCGTCCGCCGCAGCCTGATGGAACGGCTGACAGGTGGTGTCGAAATGCTGAGCGAGGGATAGGCCTCTCGTGCAAGAAGCGAATTGGGAGTCCTGTCCTTGCCGGTCACGAACGGCCGATCTTCGCGGTCGTTAAAATTGTCGCCTTTCTCACGCCATTTCCTTTACAGCATTTCCGTAGCATTCTTGCACACAGAGGCGAGGAGCATGTGATGGCAAATCACCGAAGAGATGCATATTCGGCGTTCGCAGAAGATCATCGGCGGCTGGGGGCAGCGAAAGGTCCCCTGTCTCCGACGCTGCGCATAAAGGCGCTTGCCGCCGCCGTACTGGCCGGCGCCCTGTTCTGGAGCGCGGTGATCTATTTCATCATGCGCTGAGGCTGCGTGCCGGGTTTCCCTGACCGGGTGGTGCCGCTGCGCGCAGATTGGCGAACCTTTCACAAGCCGCAATTCCAACGTCCGCAACCACAGCGGCGACCTCCCCTCGCAGCCGTATCGGCAAGCCGTTTGACGCCATCCCGCGCGAAAAGCGGCTAACGCGGCGTTACATCGCAAAACAATTTGCGATGATATTTTTCGGAACGATCACTCCGCCTCTCGCATTGTGGACCACATGGCCATGACAAAACGAAAGGAGTGAGCCATGAAAACCAAGATCCTGATCCTCTCCGCTGCCGCTCTCGGCATGATGTCCACCGCTGCGCTCGCAGAGGATGGCGCCATCACCGGTGCTGCCGGCGGCGCGGTCACGGGCGCCATCGTCGGCGGCCCGGTCGGCGCTGCCGTCGGTGGCGTTGTCGGCCTGGCGGCCGGCGCCGCTCTCGACCCGCCGCCGCAGAGGGTGGTGACCTATGTCGAACAGCAGCCGCTGCAGCAGTCGGTCGTCATCGAACAGCCGCTGGCGGTCGGCAAGCCGATCCCGCGCGATGTCGTGCTGATGCCCGTGCCGGAAGACACCCGCTATTCCTATGCGGTCGTCAACAACCAGCGCGTGATTGTCGATCCGAGGACCCATACGGTCGTGCGGATCATGCAATAAGGCCAACTACGGCATCGAGTGGAGGGGCGGACGGTGGTCCGCCCTTTTCGTTTGAGGAAGCCTCGTCTCGCGCCCTTCGCCACGTTCCATGGGCTAATCTGCCGACAAGACGGACCGGCAGAGGGAACATTTCGTCGCGATAACGTGTTAAAGTGAGCTTGGACGAGGGAGGCGATATAATGAAAATACTGATTCTAGCCTGCGCCGTCGCATTGGCGTCCTGCACCTCAGCTGAGGTGGAGCCGATCCCCGGAAGCATCACCTACGGCGGTCACCAGCCGCGCACGAAGCTGACGAAAGCACCGATCGGCAGCACGTTCACCAATCAGATCATGGACGAAACCGGCCGCATGGCCATCGAAACCTACAGGATCGAGCCGGACCGCTCTCTGACCCTGATCAGACGTCAACGCATCCGGCCGGACTTTTTCTCATTTGATTGAGGACTTGGGCACCGATCGAGACCATATCGGCCGACATTCAGCCACGCTGATTGAACGCACGACCGCCATTCAGCGAGTTCTGTCATCTATATTGGAAAAATGGTAGCGGGAGAGGGACTCGAACCCCCGACACGCGGATTATGATTCCGCTGCTCTAACCACCTGAGCTACCCCGCCGCCGGGACGTTGACATGGGCCTTGGCCGCTGTCGTCGCCGTCAGTGGGGCGGCTTATAAGGTGCGGTTCATGCCGGTGTCAAGCCGAGCCGTTTTAAAAAATGGGAAGTTTTCCAACGGCCCGTGAACGCCGAGCAAGCGCCGCCCCGCTCAGGCGGCGGCCGAGCTCCGCAGCAGGTCCTTCAGCGCTGCCTCGGCAGCCGCTTCGCGTTCGGAACGCAGGATGAAACCACCGCCATAGACCCGGGCGTCCTCGCCGGTGCCGGAATAGAGTGCGCAGGCCTGCCCGGGGGCAACACCCGCCTCACCTTCCAGAAGTTCGACCGAGATGCCGCCTGCATCGGCGTGCAGGATGGCGGGTGCCGGCTGGCGCGTGGAGCGCACCTTGGCGAAGCAGGCAAAACCGCCTGCCGCGACTTCATGGATATCGCCGTCGCCCAGCCAGTTGATGTCGCGCAGATAGACGCGGCGCGTTTCCAGCGCTTCCTTCGGTCCGACGATGACGCGACGCGAGCGGGCGTCGAGATGCACGACATAAAGCGGTTCGCCGGTGGCGATGCCGATGCCGCGGCGCTGGCCGATGGTGTAATGCAGGATGCCCTCATGGCTGCCGAGGATGCGGCCGTCGAGATGGACGATATCGCCCGACAGCGCCGCATTCGGCTTCAGCTTCGAGACGATATCGGAATATTTGCCCTGCGGCACGAAACAGATGTCCTGGCTGTCGGCCTTCTTGGCGACGACGAGGCCCATGTCTTCGGCCAGCGCCCGGGTTTCGGCCTTGGTGAGGCTGCCGAGCGGGAAGCGCAGATAGTCGATCTGCTCCTGCGTCGTGGCAAAGAGGAAGTAGCTCTGGTCGCGATCGGCATCGGCCGGCCGGAAGAGCGCGCGGCGGCCGGGCGCGCCGGGCTGAGGGTTTGCTCTGGAGCGGATGTAGTGCCCCGTCGCCAGGGCATCCGCGCCAAGTTCGCGCGCGGTCGCGAGCAGATCGGCGAACTTGACCGTCTGGTTGCACGCCACGCACGGGATCGGCGTTTCGCCGGCGACATAGCTTTCCGCAAAGGGATTGATGACGGTCTCGCGAAAGCGCTGTTCATAGTCGAGCACATAATGCGGAATACCGAGGACTTCGCAGACGCGGCGGGCGTCGTCGATATCCTGGCCCGCACAGCAGGAGCCGGCCCTGTGCACGGCAGCGCCATGATCGTAGAGCTGCAGGGTGATGCCGAGGACATCATAACCCTCGCGCTTCAGGATGCCGGCCACGACGGAGGAATCGACGCCGCCGGACATGGCAACGACGACGCGCGTATCTTCGGGCTTGCGATCAAAATCGAGACTGTTCACGGCTTCCAATCCGGCATTCCGGTCCATCGGCGGGGTTTCGGCACTTCTGCGCGACCTTACCCTGTTTCCTGCAAACGGCCAACGCCGCAGCGAAGCGGGCTTCGGCAACGCCTATCCGCAAGCCCGCTATATAGAAAGTCGCGAGGAAATGGACAAGAGCGCGCCGAAGCGGTGCTTCAGATCAGCTTCATCCGCATGGCGCGGGCAATCGCCTGCATCCGGTTGACGGCATCGAGCTTGCGCGTCGCCGTCTTGAAATAGCTGGAGACGGTGTATGCCGAAATGCCCAGGATAATGGCGATCTCGTCGCTGCTCTTGCCGGCCGCCGCCCAGCGCAGACACTCGATCTCGCGGGTAGACAGCTTGTCGCGCACCGAGGTCCCGCTGTCGAAGGTGCGTTCGAGGGTTTCGAGCAACTGCAGCAGGGTCAGATAGAGATCCGCGGTCTCTGCCCTGTCGGGCTCGGCGCGCGTGCCGGAAAGGAGGACGGCAAAAGCCTCGCCGGCCGTCGTATGCATGAGGACGGCAAAGGCATTGCGCATCGCCTGGCCCGCAAACAGCGTACCGATCGCATCGACGGCTTTGTCACCCTCAGCGTTCACGAGGAGGGCCGTTTCGGCAAAAATCGGCAGCTTTGTCTGGCGCAGGCGCTCGACCAGCATGCTGGCATGGAACACCGTGGCCGCATCATATTGCCGTACCATGTCTGAGGGCCAGTTGCTCAGCACAAGACGCTCGGCAAAGCGCTGCTGCTCGCCGGAGGAAAGACGCGCGATCATGAAGTGGCTGAAGCCGAACTGCGCCGTGCATTGGCGCATCAGGTGCAGCACTTCATATTCCGTCTGGATTGCGGAACTATTCATGGCGGAAAGGAAATCAGCATAAGCCTCGCTTCGCTGCAAGGCCGGCTTGTCAGGGTCTCTCATAATTTCGATCACCACCTGCCGGCCCATGCCGCCGACGCCTCAAGAAAATTCTCATTTGCGGAACCTTTTTTCTTAAAGCAGCACAGGTGCTCAAAAGCGGCAAAACTCCGAAAGCGCCAGGGAAGGCACAATCGAAGCAACAGACCGAAATTTGGAAATAATGTGACGCAGTAAGAGCGGATCCATACATCGAACAGGATGTACTATGCTCAATTACGACGGTTTCTTTATCAAAGAACTGAGCCAAATTGCACCGTTGTATTTGCATGGCTCCCATGCAAACGTTTGTTTCTAAACATGTCTCGCCTCGCGGACGACCGCTAAAACCTGTTGGTTTTGCGGCAAAGGTGGCACCGGCGATCGGCTGGGCGCCAACCGGCGAGACCTCAGATCCGTTGTCAGCAACGCCCGGGAAGTCTCTAAAATTATGAGCAAATTGTTACCGTGCGCTTAGGCAAATGTTAAATGTGGCAAGCTAAGTTGGGCGCATATGGTCTTGAGTATGTGTAGAGAGTCCAATGACCGAAATGATACGACCCCGCGTGAAATATGTCATCGGCCCCGATGGCAGCCCTCTGACGATTGCAGACCTGCCGCCGGCCAATACCCGTCGCTGGGTCATCCGCCGCAAGGCTGAAGTCGTCGCCGCCGTTCGTGGCGGGCTTCTGAGCCTGGAAGAAGCCTGCGAACGTTATACCCTGACCGTCGAAGAATTCCTGTCCTGGCAGTCCTCCATCAACGACCATGGCCTCGCCGGCCTGCGCACCACGCGTATCCAGCAGTACCGCCACTAATCGGCGCGCCAAGCGAAACCTTTTTCGGGCGGTTGCCATGAACCCGGCAACCGCCCGACGCATTTTCAGGTACCAGCCACCCTTCGCGTTCTGCCCGCGGCATGCCATATATCCGCAGGATGACAATCCAGATAGGTGGATGATGGATATCGAACTAGAGGAAGCCGGCTCGCACGGCCGCTACAGCGTGGTGGTTGAAGGTCACACCGGCGAAATGACCTATTCCAGGTCGTCGCCGCACCTGATCATCATCGATCATACCGCCGTCCCCGACGCGTTGCGCGGCAAGGGCGTCGGCCAGGCGCTCGCTGCCCATGCGATCGAAGAGGCCCGCAAAGGCGGCTGGAAGATCATTCCGCTCTGCCCTTTCATGCGCGCCCAGACGCTGCGCCATCCCGAATGGCAGGACGTCGTCCAGGGATAGGACTGCACCGCCCCGAGGCAATGCGCCAAAAATGCACAAGGCCCTCCTCACGAACTTGAGACAAGTCCGTCAGAAGGGCCTTTTGCCTTTTTGCGCGCTGAATGCCTTTATGCGCGCATGCGAACGCCACTGTCGCGCTCTTCGAGCGCGGCCGCCTTGGCGAATTCCGCCTGGACTTCCTCCAGCGCCAGTTCCGCCGCGTCCTGCTGCACCTTCAACTCCCGAACCGAGACCTGCAGGTTGTCGGCCCGCTGCCGGGCAGCCTTGGCAAACGTCGGATAGGCAAAATGCGAAGGATCGGAAATCCCAGACTTCTTCTCTTCGAACGTGATCTGGTTTTCCAATTCCTTGGTCATCCGCTCAAATTCGGCCATCATCATTTGAAGCTGGTTCAACTGACGCTGCTTCTCCTTCACCTGAAATTCCTTCAGGCGAACAAGGCTCTCACGTGACTTCATACGCAATACTCCCGTGATGCGAGACCCCGGTTACTGGATTATGGCCCGTTCAACCGACCTGCCGTGTCGGAAAATGAAAAAATTCCAGCGATCTTAACAAAATCCTACCGCTGGTAACCTTTCGTTTACGGGCATCGTTAATCATAGGGACGATCATTTAAGGGTCAGTAAATGCCGAATGTTAAATTTGATGTTCGGCATAGATTGAGTCGGATGAGTCAGATAGCCGATTTTCTTAATGTGGCGCATTAAGGAAGTTATTCTGGATTCACATTGAAAATCAGAGGACTGCAAAAAATATTTAACATTTTCGATTCACCTTGCCAGAGTGAATCAGAATTTGTTAACCATTTGCTGGCAGCCTCCAAATCAGGCAACGACTGGATCCGTATCGCGTAAGGGGGCCATCAACGACCTTTCGGCGGCGGAAAAGGGGACAATTATGCGGGTTCTACTGATTGAAGACGACAGCGCGACAGCGCAGAGCATCGAACTGATGCTCAAGTCGGAAAGTTTTAACGTTTACACCACCGATCTCGGTGAAGAGGGCGTCGATCTCGGCAAGCTCTATGACTACGACATCATTCTGCTCGATCTCAACCTGCCGGACATGTCCGGATATGAGGTTTTGAGAACGCTGCGCCTGTCCAAGGTCAAGACGCCGATCCTCATCCTCTCCGGCATGGCCGGCATCGAGGACAAGGTTCGCGGCCTCGGCTTCGGCGCCGACGACTACATGACCAAGCCGTTCCACAAGGACGAACTCGTCGCCCGCATTCATGCGATCGTCCGCCGCTCCAAGGGTCATGCGCAGTCGGTCATCTCCACCGGCGAGCTCATCGTCAACCTCGATGCCAAGACCGTCGAAGTCGGCGGCCAGCGGGTTCACCTGACCGGCAAGGAATACCAGATGCTGGAGCTGCTTTCGCTCCGCAAGGGCACCACCCTCACCAAGGAAATGTTCCTCAACCACCTTTATGGCGGCATGGACGAGCCGGAACTGAAGATCATCGACGTCTTCATCTGCAAGCTGCGCAAGAAGCTGGCCAATGCCGCCGGCGGCGCGAACTACATCGAGACGGTCTGGGGCCGCGGCTATGTGCTGCGCGAGCCGGACGGCGATTACGCCGAAAGCGCCTGATTTTTCGCCTGGCCTTCAGCTGGCGGCGCCCGCATTCCGCATATGTGGAGACGCCGCGGTCGATCGTGCCGAAGTGAATGTGGAAACCCGCCGGGAATGGCGGGTTTTTCCGTTTTTGGACCCGGGATGCATCGAGACGCCGCCCCAACCGCCAAACACGCACATAAAAAAAGCCGCGACCCGAGGCAGCGGCTTCATCTGGCGGATAGGGGAATAGATTTTGCTCAGGCGGCGACCGACGGGCTGCCGAAAACGCTGGTCAGGATCTTGCGATCGAACGGCTTCAGAAGGAAGTCGTCGGCACCGGCCCGCTTGCCGGCCATCATCTTCTTCAGGTCGGCTTCGACGACGCAATAATAGATGCGCACGGTCTTGCCGTTGGGCAGATTACGGATATTGGCAATGAGGTCCAACGCGCCATCAAGAGCTGCATCGACAATGATGATATTCGGCAATTCCGCTTCGCAACGCACGAGTGCTTCAAGGCCGTTGGCGGCCTCGGACACCAGGAAATTCAAGCCGGAGAGAATGCGCTTTCCAACCTTGCGTACGACGTCAGAATCATCGGCAATCATTAACCGTTGCATCTCTAGCTCCTTCTTTATACTTATGCGGGAGTCATTCCCTCACAACAACCGTATGCGGGTTTGGCAAAGATTCTGTTACCGCGGCAGCTAAAAAGAGATTTATTTCGGATCGCTCAGGCTTCGGTCACCCTGGCGGAAAAGACGATCTCCTCCGGCGTCGAATCGACCGCGATCTCCATGCCGGCCTCCTCGGCAAGCAGGACCGTGTAATAGGGCTGGATCGTGTGTGCATCGACCGCTTCCTCGAGGGTGCCGGACAGAAGCTCGATCAGTCTCGGCGGCACGCGCATCATCCGGCCTTTGGCGATCAGCTTGAAGACCGCGTCATATTCAGGGTTTTCCAGCACGACCTCGATCGAGCCACCGCGCGGAATGGCGCCATAGGCGATGAGGAAAAGATTGAGCAGCAGCTTCACCCGGTTCTTGGCGATGATCACACGCGGGCCAGTCCAGGTGACTTCGGTCTTTTTTTCGACGGAGGCGAAATCCTTCGCCGCCTTCTCGGCCTCGCCGGTATCGATCGAGGCGCCAACCGAACCGGAAGCGCCAAAGGCGAGCCGCGCGAACTTCAGCCGGACGGAGGCATTGAGCGCGCTGGTGCGGATCAAGTCCATGGCATCGGCATCCGCCCCGCCCTCGTCCAGGAGCTCGAGACCGTTGTTGATGGCGCCGACAGGAGAAATGATGTCATGGCAGACGCGGCTGCACAGAAGCGCTGCGAGATCGGGACCGGTCAAGGTCAGGTTCGGGTTCTTTCCCATATCGTTTCCTCAATAGCCGTCTTTCGGCTTCCGGCTCATAAGCGTGGTCTGGCGGCTTGCGCGATGCTTTGCCCAGCACCGTGTAGCCCGCGAAGATTGCGCGGACATAGCGTCAAGGGCGAAGATCATAAAGACACCACATTTGGTAAACCGATTGTTAAGATCATCGGTTCAAATTGCTGACAATCAGCCCGGACCCGCGACAAGGCGGAACGGGGCAAGACAACGGCCCGCGAATGAACGCGCGTGGCCGCTCCCGGATTTACGGAGAAAACTATGCAGCGGATCGCCAATGCCGTGAAAACCACCCTCCTCCGCACGCTCGTGACGCTGATGGCTGCTTTCAGCCTTGCGTCCGCTTCGCATGCGCAGAGTGCCAACGGCAACCAGTACAGCATGCAGGAAATCGTCGACGCCGGTCACGGCTTCTTCGGATCGACATCCGGCGGCCTTGCCAAGGTGGTCGAGAACGCATTTTCCAAATACGGCCTGCCGAACGGCTACATCCTTGGCCAGGAAGGCTCCGGCGCTTTCGTGGCCGGCCTCACCTATGGCGAAGGCGACCTCTACACAAAGAACGCGGGGCAGCACAACGTGTTCTGGCAGGGTCCGTCGCTCGGCATCGATTGGGGCGGCCAGGGCAGCCGTGCGATGATGCTGGTCTACAACCTTCCAGCCGTCCCCTCGCTCTACAAGCGCTTCGGCGGCGTCTCCGGCTCGGCCTATGTGGTCGCGGGCGTCGGCATGACCGTGCTGACCGATGACAATATCGTGCTGGTGCCGATCCGCACCGGCATCGGCGCGCGGCTCGGCATCAATGTCGGCTATTTGAAGCTCACCGAGCAGCCGACGTGGAACCCCTTCTGAGGTAAAAGCGTGGCTATTGTTTCCATCACTTGTTCAGCGGACGCGTCTTGCAAAAAAGGCGCGTCCGCGAATACTTGAAGTGATAGTGTCGTTAGGCTTACGAACCTCCTGAGACGAAAACCATTGCCGTGTGCTTCGAATTGAAATGGCCAGCCCTTGATTGAATTCGCACTCCTGTTTGCGCTCGGTTTCCTGACGGCGGCTATTCTCGGCCTTCTGGCTGCCCCCGCCGTTTACAAACGTATCGTCCGCTTCGCCGAAGATCGGCTGAAGGCGACGATGCCGCTGTCTCCACAGGAAGTGCGGGCACAGAAGGATGCGGCCCGCGCCGGCTATGCCGCGGAAAACGCCCGCACCAGCCAAGTCCTCAAGCGCGAGCGCGACAAGACGGTCACGCTGATGCTGCAGAATGATGCCGTGCTGAAAGACGCCCAGCGCCTCGCCGGCGAGAATGCAGATATGCACACACAGATCGCCGACATGAATGTCGAAGCTGCCGACCTGCGTTCCACCGCCCGCCAACTGGAGCAGACGATCGAGCGGCTGAAAGCCAGTTTGGCGGACGTCGAGCGCGACAACGTCAAGAAGAACACCGACATCAAGACTTTGCATCGTCGACTGGACCACTTCAACGCCGATCTCGACAACCTGAAGATCGACGCCGTTACCTCCGATACGGAGGCGGAAAACCTGAAAAGCCGCATTGCCGGGTTGAGGGATGAGCGTGATAGCCTGCGCAACGAACTGAGAGCGGAAAGCGCCAAGGCGCGCGAATTGGAAGCCCGCCTTGCCCGCGACGAAACCCGCATCCGCCAATCCGAAGCTAAGCTTGCAAGGGCAATCGCTGCCAATGCGGACAAGGATAGCTCGCTCGAGCGCCGTGGAGCGGAAATCGAGCGGTTGAAGGCAAAGATCAGGGATGCCGGCGCTGCCGGCCTGGCGATGCCCGTGCGGAAAGACAGAAAGCCTTTGGCAGAAGTCTCCGCGGTTGACGGTCTGCCCGTCAACGTGACGGCTACAGCCGACCAATCCCGCCCGACAAGTGTCGCGATCGATCTGGCTGTGCCTGCCGACGACGCCCGCAACCGTGCGGCTGCCCTGTCGGAGCGGCTGATCAATTCAAAAACGGCGTCTCACGACGACGCCCTGCGGGAAGAAATTGCCGATATCGCAGCGACCATGGTGGTGTTGACGACGGCAAAGGAAGGCCCGGCATCGCCGATACCGGCCCTTCTCAACCCCGCAGGCGTGCAGAATGGGGGAAGCGGAAAAAGCCTCGCCCGCCGCGTCAAGAACATGCTGCCGCCGGAGCAGCCATAAACGCCGTCAAATAAACCCGTTGATCATCGCGACCTGGTGCAGCGCAATGCCGGTCGCCGTCGCGACGTTGAGGCTGTCGAGACCAGGTCGTTGACGAATGCGGGCCGTGCGGATCGAGGACAGGATATGCTGCGGCAGCCCCTCGCCTTCCGTACCCACCAGAAGCGCGGTGCGCGGCGACGGCGCGATGTCGCGCAGATCGGTTTGCCCGCGCGGCGACAGTCCCCAGATCGAAAACCCCTCCGCCTGCAGTCTCGACACAAGCGCGGTAACCGAGCCTTCACGGGCAAAGGGCACCGTCAGGACCGAACCGACGGACACGCGGATCGCCTTGCGGTACATGGGATCGCAGCTGGTTTCGTCCATCAGCACCGCATCGGCACCGAATGCCGCGGCATTGCGGAACATCGACCCCATATTGTCGTGATTGGAGATGCCGCAGGCGGCCAGCACCAGGCTTTTCGCGGGTAGACCGCCGACCAGGGCATCCATTCGGGGTGCCTGATCACGCCGCCCGAGCGCCATCACACCGCGATGCATGTTGAACCCTGCAATGGCATCGAACACCGAGGCATCGGCGACATAAACGGGAATGTCGGCCGGAAATTCAGCGAGAACATCGCCGAGACCGCTGACCCGGTTTTCGAGCAGCAGGATTGCCTCGGCCTCAACACCCCGGCCCGCCCGATGCGCGGCGGCAAGCATGCGCAGCACGACGGTCCCCTCGGCGATGAACCGGCCCTGCCGCCCGGTCAGATCCTTTTCCTTGATCGATACAAAGCCGGCGATGCGCGGATCAGCCGGATCGTCGATACGGACGGGGGCGTTCGTCACGAGCCTGCCCCGCTCAGTTCGGCTTGACGGTCACATCCGCGACGATGCGGCCGGCCGCGATATCGAAAATGATCGCCTTGCGATCTCCACCGCCGACAGCGCCGTAGAACAGGATCTGGCCGCCCGACAGGGCAACATCCGAAACCTCGAACCCGGCCGGCAGGGCGGCAACCGCAGTCCGCGGCGCATCACTCGGAACTGAAACGGCGGCCGTTTGCGGGGCATCCTGGTCGCTCAGCCGCGTTAGCTTGTAGACAATCGCGCCAAGCACGACCATAAGCATCACCAACATGACACCGGCCGAGACAAGCTGCAGGCGGATCATCTTGCGGCGGACGTTCTCCATCACCGGATCGAGCGGCTTTTCTTCCTGTTCGTCTGGTTTCTGAATAGACATGGCTGGCCTTACCTGCGGAATGGAACGAAGAATGAGCGATCCCTTTAAACAAGCCCCGGCGATTAGGAAAGTCCTGACCGCAAATGAGGTTGCAAGCGGCCGCATGGACGCTTTCCTGACCGAGGCGCTGGCCGGCGAGTTTTCCCGCAACCGTATCAAGAGCCTGATCGAGCAGGGCGAGGTCACCGTCAACGGTAAGACCGTGACGGAAGCGAAGAAGAAGGTGCAGCCGGGAGACGTCTTCGAGATCGGCCTGCCGGAACCGGAAGATCCCGAACCCAAGGGCGAAGATATCCCGCTCGACGTGCTCTACGAAGATGACGACCTGATCGTGCTGGTCAAGCCGCCAGGCCTGGTCGTTCATCCCGGCGCCGGCAACTGGACCGGGACGCTGGTCAATGCGCTGATCCATCATTGCGGCGACAGCCTGTCGGGCATCGGCGGCGTCAAGCGCCCCGGCATCGTCCATCGCCTCGACAAGGATACCAGCGGCGTCATGGTCGTCGCCAAAAACGATGTGGCACACCGGCATCTCTCCGACCAGTTTGCCGACCACGGCCGCACCGGCCCACTGGAACGCGCCTACATGGCCGTCGTCTGGGGGCGTCCGCGCGGCCTGAAGGGAACGATCGATGCACCGCTCGGCCGCGCCGGCGACCGCGTCAAGCGTGCCGTCAAGCAGGAAGGCACGGATGATGCGCGCGAGGCGATCACCAATTACGAGGTCGTCGAGCGCTACCACGAAAAGCCCGATGCGACGGCGCTCGCTTCGATGGTCGAATGCCATCTCGAAACCGGCCGCACGCACCAGATCCGCGTGCACATGGCCCATATCGGCCATCCGCTGATCGGCGACCAGGATTACGGCGCGGCGTTCAAGACCAAGGCCAATCTGCTGCCGGATGCAGCAAAAGCCGTCGTCAACCGCTTCCCCCGCCAGGCGCTGCACGCCTTCATGCTGGCCTTCGAGCATCCGACGACCGGCGAAACCATGCATTTCGAATCGCCGGTTCCCGACGATATGCGGGAACTGGTCGAGGCACTGCGCGGTTGAAGCAAGGCGTGGCGGACACAGCCGATCTCGCCGGAGCGAACCGGAGAACACGATCGAAACTACCGGTGGTGGCGCACAGCCTGATTGAAGGTCAACGTCCAGAAACATGCATCCTTTTGCGGCTTGGCGCGTTTTACGAACCTGTAAAAAGGAGAAAACCATGTTCGATGCTAGTCAAATCAAGGAACACGCCGAGATCATCAGCGCGGACGGCCTGCACATCGGTACCGTGGATCGCGTCGAAGGAAATCGGATAAAGCTCACAAAGAAGGACAGCGGCGCGGGTCACGAAGACCATCACCACTTCATCGATATCAACCTTGTCGAAAGCGTCGACGACAACCGCGTTCGCCTGACTGCAAGAAGCGCAGATGCGCTCTCCTCGGAGGAAGAAGAAAGCGGCTCTTCGGTTCACTAAAAAGGAATGCTGTTAATCCCGCTTTACGCGGGACGGGCCGGCCAAAAGGGTGGATTTGTGCAATTCCGCCCTTGATATCTCGCCGGAGAACACGATTTACATGTGGTAACCCGCATGGAGCATTCGCTTCTCCGGCTTCACGTCCGCGTGAAACCGGAGTCCTTGAATCATGCTTTCGCCGCACTTATCTATGAGCATGTGGGGTCGGACAGACCCACAAGCCCGGCTTGCCAGAAGGAGGCCGGAACGCGAAAGGGGGGTGCATCATGGCCCGCAGTACGTTACCGTCCATTACCGCCGGAGAAGGCGGTCTCAATCGTTACCTCGATGAAATCCGCAAATTTCCCATGCTCGAGCCGCAGGAAGAGTACATGCTCGCCAAGCGGTACCAGGAGCATGACGACCGCAAGGCGGCCCATCAGCTCGTGACCAGCCATCTGCGCCTCGTGGCGAAGATCGCCATGGGCTATCGCGGCTATGGCCTGCCGATCGGCGAAGTCGTTTCCGAAGGCAATGTCGGCCTTATGCAGGCCGTCAAGAAGTTCGATCCGGAACGCGGCTTCCGCCTCGCAACCTACGCCATGTGGTGGATCAAGGCCTCGATCCAGGAATATATCCTGCGCTCGTGGTCGCTCGTCAAAATGGGTACGACCGCCAATCAGAAGCGGCTGTTCTTCAACCTGCGACGCCTCAAGGGCAAGATCCAGGCCCTCGACGAGGGTGATCTGAAGCCCGAGCAGGTCACGCAGATCGCCACGACGCTGAACGTATCTGAGGCCGAAGTCGTCTCGATGAACCAGCGCCTCTCCGGCGATGCGTCGCTCAACGCGCCGATCAAGGCCGGGGAAGGCGAGTCCGGCCAATGGCAGGACTGGCTGGTCGATGACCACGACACACAGGAAGAAATGCTCATCGAGCAGGACGAGCTGGAAAACCGCCGCAGCTTGCTGTCGGGCGCCATGAAGGTGCTGAACGATCGCGAGCGCCGTATCTTCGAGGCTCGCCGCCTGACCGAAGAGCCTGTCACGCTCGAAGACCTGTCGACGGAATTCGACATCAGTCGCGAGCGCGTTCGACAAATCGAGGTCCGCGCCTTCGAAAAGGTTCAGGACGCCGTCCGCAAGGCCGCGCTCGACCGGCAGAATGCCCTTCGCGTCGTCGAAGGCGCCTGATCGGATCGACGTCTCAACAAAAAACCCGGCTGGATCATTCCAGCCGGGTTTTTTCGTTCAGGCTGCGCCTGCCAGATTACTGGCCGGCCGGATTTGGCTTGGCGACGAGGCTCCAGGCCTGCATGGCCTTGGTGAAGGCCTCCGATCCTGCAGGACCCTTTTCAAGCGTCAGCAGAGCGCGGCGACCATTGCGATAGGTCAGCGGAATATCGATCCAGCTGCGGCTGCGCAGGAGCTCGGTATTCGTCGCCACCGCCTCGGGGAAGTCGTTGAGCGCGATCATGTGGAAATCTTCCGTGATCTTCGCGGGCACAGCGATCAGCGGATCGCCACGATCCTGCTCGTTGCGCTTCATCGCGACACGCTGGACGCTTTCGATGCTGCCGCCCTCGAAATTCTCCGGCAAGGAGAAAACGAACTCGATGACATGGCTCGCGGGCAGCGAGGTATCGGCATTGCGCTTGATCGTCATCAGGGCCGTCAAACCGCGTTCCGGAACATTGATCTGCGCCTGGACGACCGGCTCCGGCTTGGCATCGCCGCCCGGAGATTCCTCTTTCACCGACCAGGCGACATTACCCTCGATCGCCGTCGGCGCGGACTGGCCGAGCCGTTCCTCATAGAGGAACATCTTCTGGGCGCCGGCAGGAATCTGCTGCGTCGTCGGATTGACCGCGGTCTGCTGCTCAGGCACCGCCTGGGCGGGCTGGGCATTGCCGGCCTGGCCCGCGGGCGTTGCCTGCGCGACGTCCTGCGGTGCCCCTGCCTCTGTCTGTGCGGCAACGGATTTGCCCTCCTCGGAGGCTGCGTCGCCTCCCGGTACGGGCGCTGGTCCTTGATCGACTTCCGTGCCATCGACTTGCAGCCGCTGTGTGAATTTGGTGCTGCTGCCCTCAGCTGAAGCCACGTCAGTGCTGGGCGGGGTTTCGGCCTGCTTGCTCGCCTCCTTGACCACGTCCTTGGCACCTTGCGAGCCCGCTGCGTCCGGCGTTTTCTGTGCAGGAACCTGTGCGGTCAGGGACTCAATCGTGGTCGCAACCCAGGCATTGACCGCCTCCTGGTTTCGCCAATAGGCATAAGCCGCAGCGCCGACCATGATGAGAACAGCCGCGACAATTGCGATGATTTTTAGATTGATCGACGAACGCTTCGGTTCGGCACGATAGGAAACCGGCCTGGAAGGATTCGCCAGATCCTCGCGGATAGCTCCCGCCGCTTCCCGACTCTGCTGAAAGGCCGCCGCAGCGCCAGTCGCTGGCGCGGCGTTGTAATCAAGAAGGTCGTCGACATCATTCCATGCATCCCCGGCAGGCTTCTGCTCTTCCGGCGCAGCTTGTTTCTCGACAGGCCAAGACCAGTCGGAAATGGCAGGCTCGCTGCTGTCCGCCGCACCCGTTGCCGGTTTCTGGGTGAAGGGATCGCTATCGTCCCATGCCCAGGAGTGCGACGGTTCGGCGGTCTCCTGCTCTTTGCCGCTGGAAGCGGTGTGCGGTGGCGCGACCGGTTCGGCGCGCTCATAGTCTGTGAGGTCGGGAATTTCGTCGGTGATCGCCACGTCGCCCGCCGCTTCGGTCCAGACGGATTGGCTGTGCGCGGCGGCGGGAACCGGATCGTTCCACTCCGGCAGTTCCCACTCGGACGACGACGCCGAGGGCATCGGCTTGTCTTCGACGGTCGCCGGCTCGCCGCTGAACTCGTCCTCCAGAAGGCTCGACACGTGCGCGTCGTCCTGGGACGAGGTTTGCGCGGCAACGGCATCAGCGGTTTCGGAAGCAACAGCTTGCGGCAGCTCGTCTTGCGGCAGTTCGTGTTGCTGCGGCTCGTCTTGGGCCGGCACTTCAACGGTCTCGCCCGTCTCGGCGAATTCCGGTTGCGGGACAGGTTCCGCGGTCAGCGCTGGTTCGCCCTGCTCGCTGTAAGTTTCCTCGGCCTCGGCAGCAACTGGCTCTGGCTCTGGCGCGGACGTTTCCTTGTAGTCGGGGCTTTCAACCGCTTCCTCGACCGGAGCAACGGCGTCGACATGAGCCTCTACTGGCTGGTGAGAAGGCTCCTCGACAACATCGCCCTGACTTTCCTCGGCGTCTGTTTCGATAGCGGGGGGCGCCTCCTCGACGAAAGTGCTTTCCTCAGGGGCCTCCACGGGCTCGGCAGCAACTTCGGGCGGCGACGCGGCCAGCTCGTCCTCAAGCGCCGGAAGCGCTTCGGCGTGATCGCTCTCGACTTCCGTGATGGCCGCTTCCAGCTTGACCATCTGGCGCTCGATCATCTCGTCCGAGGGACGAGGTTTCATGCTTTCGAGCTGACGGCGGACGGCGCCCCTGGCCTTTTCATAGACCTTGGCCCGCATTTCGGGAACATTGTCCGACAGACCATCAACGGTCCTTCGAATAACTGCAACAAAATCCGCCATCAGAACTTTCTCATACAATCGGCGTGTTTACGCCAGACCCTTCCCCAGTCGCAAACGCGAAGACTAGTCCTCAAACGGGTCTGTCACAAGTATCGTGTCATCGCGCTCGGGGCTGGTCGAAAGCAGCGCGACCGGCGCGCCGATCAGCTCTTCCACCTGGCGAACATATTTGATCGCCTGGGCCGGAAGATCTGCCCATTTGCGGGCGCCGACGGTCGATTCCTTCCAGCCTTCCAGCGTGATGTAGACGGGCTTTGCCTGTGCCTGCTGCGCCTGGCTTGCCGGCAGATGATCGATCTCGACGCCGTCCAGCGTATAGCCAACGCAGATCTTCAGCTCATCGAGCCCATCGAGCACATCAAGCTTGGTGAGAGCGATGCCGGTGATGCCGTTGGTGGCGACAGACTGGCGCACCAGTGCGGCGTCGAACCAACCGCAGCGGCGCTTGCGACCGGTCACGGTGCCGAATTCATGGCCCTTTTCGCCGAGGAACTGGCCGATTTCGTCGTGCAATTCGGTCGGGAACGGTCCCTCGCCGACGCGCGTCGTGTAGGCCTTGGTGATGCCGAGGATATAGCCGAGCGCACCCGGCCCCATGCCTGAACCTGCCGCTGCCTGTCCCGCCACGGTGTTGGACGAGGTGACGAACGGATAAGTGCCGTGATCGATGTCGAGCAGCGTGCCCTGCGCGCCCTCGAACAGGATGCGCGCGCCCTTGCGGCGATGGCGGTCGAGCAGCAGCCAGACCGTATCCATGAACGGCAGTACGCGGGCGGCGATGGAGGACAGTTCCGCCATGATCGCCTCATGGCTCACTTCCGCCTCGCCAAGACCGCGGCGCAGCGCGTTGTGGTGTGTCAGCAGGCGATCGACCTTGGCCGGCAGCGTGTCGAGATCGGCGAGATCCATGACGCGGATGGCGCGGCGGCCGACTTTGTCCTCGTAGGCAGGGCCGATGCCGCGGCGGGTGGTGCCGATCTTGGTGCCGCTGTTGGACGCTGCGTCTTCGCGGATACCGTCGAGCTCGCGATGCAGCGACAGGATGAGCGTCGCATTGTCGGCAATGCGCAGGTTTTCCGGCGTGATCGTCACGCCCTGCTTGTCGAGCTTCTCGATTTCGGCGATCAGCGCATGCGGATCGATAACGACGCCATTGCCGATGACGGCAAGCTTGCCCGGACGCACGACGCCAGAAGGCAGGAGGGAAAGCTTGTAGCTGGTGCCGTCGATCACCAGGGTATGGCCGGCATTGTGACCGCCCTGAAAGCGTACGACGACATCGGCACGCTCCGAGAGCCAGTCGACAATCTTGCCTTTGCCTTCGTCACCCCATTGCGATCCGACCACCACGACATTCGTCATTTCAGTTTTCCTGTTTCCACGCGCCAGTCATTGCGCTGTCTTCAAACCCGCGCATCTATACTGTTTTGTTTTTTGGAAAGCGACCCTGTTTAGGCCTGGATCGGGGCTTTTTGCATGACAAAGAGGGCATTTAGGCCGCGGAGAGGGAGGTAGCGCGCACTTCGGCAGGGCGGGATCACAGCAGATACCCGCTAGACGGACAGGATTGACCAGATATTCGCCCGTCTCGGCGTCGGTCGGCGAACACACTGCGCCGGGCATTTTACAACATGCACCGTCACCCCTTTTCGCAGCCACGGCGAGGGCCCCGCCGCACATACTCACGTTCCGCCGCTTGTAGACCTGTCCCCCCGACCGGCAAAGGCTAATAATGCGGGGTTGCCTTATGTCCGCCGGATTGATTCAATGCGAACGCGGTGTCATGACGGCTCGATGTGACCGCGCTATTCCGCCTGTCTCCATATGCATCGCCCAGGAACGCCGTGCCCGTAAATCTTCAAGCCTACGTCATTCTTTGCATCACCACCCTGATCTGGGGCGGCAACTCGGTCGCCGGCAAGATGGCGGTCGGCCATGTCAGCCCGATGATGCTGACCAGCTTGCGCTGGGTGGTTGCCTGCATCGTGCTTCTGATTTTCGCAGCCCCCCAGGTGCGCCGCGACTTTCCCGCGATCCGCAGGAACTGGCTGCTTCTGCTCGGCTATGGCACGGTCGGCTTCACCGCCTTCAACGCGTTTCTCTATTCAGCGCTGCAATATACCAGCGCCATCAACGCCGTCATCGAGCAGGCCGGCATCCCCATGGTGATTTTCGTGCTGAACTACCTGCTCTTCCGCACGGCCTTTTCAATGGCGCAGATCGCCGGCTTCACGCTGACGCTGTTCGGTGTGGCACTGACCGCGTCGCATGGCGATCTCTCAACGCTCCTGTCGCTCCAGCTCAATCAGGGCGATGCTCTGATGATGGCCGCCGTGCTCGTCTATGCCGGCTATACCGTGGCGCTGCGCTGGAAGCCGAACATTCACTGGAAAAGCCTGATCGCGATATCCGCCCTCGGCGCCCTGCTTAGCAGCATACCGCTCATCGTCTGGGAGTTTTCCACGGGCCGGCTCCTCTTGCCCGATGCTCAAGGGTGGGCCATCGTCGCCTATGCCGGCCTGCTCCCCTCTCTGGTGTCGCAAATCCTCTATGTGCGCGGCGTCGAACTGATCGGTCCCAACCGTGCCGGCCTGTTCATCAACACCATCCCGATCTTCGGCACGCTTTTGTCCATCGCGCTCATCGGCGAGGCGCTGCAGACATTTCATGTAGTCGCCATGGTGCTGGTGCTGGGCGGTATCGCGGTTGCCGAACGTGGCCGCCCGCGCCCGCAGCAAGAGGCCGAGGCGAGTTAGACCACTCTCAGCTTCCGCGGCCGGGCAGATCTCGCTCCATATAGACGGCCTGGCCGCCATAACACTCGAGCTTCGCGGCCAGTGCATCATCCATGCACACCGAAAAACCTTGGCCCTCCCAGAACCCCTGCGATCCGTTGACCGAGACCAACGCGGCCGTCCGATAACCGGCCAAACGGGCCTGCTCGGCAAGCAACGCCGAAACCTTGGCCCCAGCGCCGGAGCCGCGCGTACCCGGCAGCAAGGCCAGGTCATGTAGATACCACGCGTCTGCCTCTGCAGGGATTGCCCCGAGGCGGACGTCGATCGGCGGCGGTGCACGCCGGACCCAGGGGTGGCTCAGAACATATCCCGAAACCACCCCACCGTTTTCCAACACAAAGCATCCCTGCGGGCAAAGCAGCAGCCGTTCCAGAAGCACATCATGCGCCTCGGGCTGAAGCGCATGGGCGATGCACTGGATGTCATAGATCACGCCAATGTCCGCCGGATCGGCAGGGCGCCAACGATGGGCCGTATTTTTCTCGGTCATGCCGCTCGCTTTCGTCAACGACAAACGCGCCGGAAACAGATCCGGCGCGTCCTTTTGTCAGCCTTGGAGGCTCTGCGCTCGCGCGGAGAGCTGATCAATCGACGTTGAACACCAGTTGCTTGGCCTGGCGGATTGCCGGGTTGGCCCGCAGCTTGTCGAGCACCTCTTCCGAAACCGCACCATCGACATAGAGGAGCGCGATGGCATCGGAGCCGGCATGGTGACGGCCGAGCTGGAAGTTGGCGATGTTGACGCCGGCATTGCCCAGCGTCGTGCCGATGAAGCCGATCATGCCGGGAACGTCGGTATTGGTGATATAGACCATGTGGTTGCCGACATCGGCATCCAGATTGATGTCCTTGATCTGGATGAAGCGCGGCTTACCGTCAGAGAAGACAGTGCCGGCGATCGAGCGCGTCTGGTTGGCGGTCGTCACCGTCAGCTTGATGTAGCCATCGAAGACGCCCGACTTGTCGCGCTTGACCTCGGAGAGGATGATGCCCTTTTCCTTGATCATCACCGGCGCCGATACCATGTTGACGTCGGAGACCTGGCTGCGGATGAGCCCGGCAAGAGCCGCACTCGTCAGTGCCTTGGTGTTCATCCCGGCGGTGGCGCCGTCATAGAGGATCTCGATTTCCTTGATCGCGCTCTCCGTCACCTGGCCGACAAAGGCGCCGAGTACGTCGGCGAGCTTGATGAACGGCTTCAGGATTGGCGCTTCTTCCGCCGTGATCGACGGCATGTTGATCGCGTTCGAAACCGCGCCCTTGACCAGATAGTCCGACATCTGCTCGGCAACCTGCAGGGCGACGTTCTCCTGCGCTTCCGTGGTCGAAGCGCCGAGATGCGGCGTGCAGACGACATTCGGCAAGCCGAAGAGCGGGCTTTCCGTGGCGGGCTCGACCTCGAAAACGTCGAAACCGGCACCGGCGACGTGGCCGGACTTGATGGCGTCGGCCAGCGCATGCTCGTCGACCAGGCCACCGCGGGCGCAGTTGACGATGCGCACACCGCGCTTCGTCTTCGCCAGCGCCTCGCGGTTCAGGATGCCGCGCGTCTTGTCGGTCATCGGCACATGCAGGGTGATGAAATCGGCCTGGGCCAGCAGTTCGTCGAGCTCGACCTTGGTGACGCCCATTTCTTCGGCGCGTTCCTTCGACAGGAAGGGGTCATAGGCAAGCACGTGCATCTTCAGGCCGATGGCGCGCGAGCAGACGATCGAGCCGATATTGCCGGCGCCGATGACGCCGAGCGTCTTGCCGGTGATCTCGACACCCATGAATTTCGATTTTTCCCATTTGCCGGCCTGGGTCGAGGTATCGGCCTGCGGCAGTTGGCGGGCGACGGCAAACATCAGCGCGATGGCGTGCTCGGCCGTCGTGATCGAGTTGCCGAACGGCGTGTTCATGACGATGATGCCGCGGCGCGAGGCGGCCGGGATATCGACATTGTCGACGCCGATGCCGGCGCGACCGATCACCTTGAGATTGGTCGCAGCCGCGATCAGCTTTTCCGTCGCCTTGGTGGCGGAGCGGATGGCAAGGCCGTCATAGTTGCCGATGATCTCGGCCAGCTTGTCCTTGTCCTTGCCGAGTTTCGGCTGGAAATCGACTTCGACGCCGCGATCGCGGAAGATCTGGACGGCGGTTTCCGACAGTTCATCGGATACGAGTACGCGAGGTGCCATGAGAGGCCTCCATTGTTTCGTCAAAAATTGAAAGGGTATGGAAGACCGCGCCCTGTTGGCGCGGTCATAAGCCGGTCAGGCCGCAGCCTGGGAAAGCGTCGCCTTCTGGGTCGCAAACGCCCAGTCGAACCAGGGCATCAGCGCCTTGAGGTCGGCCGTCTCGATGGTCGCACCGGCCCAGATGCGGAAGCCGGACGGGGCATCGCGATAGGCGCCGATATCGTTGGCAACACCCTGCTTTTCGAGCAGCGCCACCATGCCCTTGGCAAAGGCGTCCTGCCCGGCAGCATCGAGGGCTGCGACATCCTTGTCGATGATCTTCAGGCAGACCGACGTATTGGACCGCGTTGCTTCCACAGCGGCCAGGTTGGCGATCCAGTCCGTCTTGGCGACGAAATCGTGGATGACCTGCGCATTGGCGTCGGCCCGGGCGATCAACGCCTTGAGGCCGCCGACCTTCTTTGCCCAGAGCAGAGCATCGATATAGTCCTCGACGCAGAGCATCGACGGTGTGTTGATCGTCTCGCCCTGGAAGATGCCTTCGATGATCTTGCCGCCCTTCGTCATGCGGAAGATCTTCGGCAGCGGCCAGGAAGGCTCATAGCTTTCCAGCCGCTCGACAGCGCGCGGCGAGAGAATGAGAATGCCGTGCGCGCCCTCGCCGCCGAGAACCTTCTGCCAGGAGAAGGTAACGACATCGAGCTTGGCAAAATCCAGTTCCTGCGCGAAGGCCGCCGACGTGGCGTCGCAGATCGTCAGGCCTTTGCGGTCAGCCGGAATGAACTCGGCATTGGGAACGCGGACGCCCGAGGTCGTGCCGTTCCAGGTGAAAACCACGTCGCGGTCGAAATCGAGCTTGGAGAGATCCGGAAGCAGGCCATAGTCGGCCACAATCTTGCGGGTGTCGGGGAGCTTCAGCTCCTTGACGACATCGGAAACCCAGCCGGAGCCGAAGCTTTCCCAGGCGACCATATCGACGCCGCGGGGCCCGAGCAGCGACCAGAGCGCCATCTCGACGGCGCCGGTGTCGGACGCCGGCACGATGCCGATGCGGTAATCCGCCGGCACTTCCAGAACTTCGCGGGTGAGGTCGATGGCTTGCTTCAGCTTGCTCTTGCCAACCTTGGCACGATGCGAGCGACCGAGGGCTGCATCAGAGAGTGCATCGAGCGACCAACCGGGGCGCTTCGAGCAAGGGCCAGAAGAAAAATGGGTGTTTGCCGGACGCAATTCCGGCGTAGCAGGGGTCGTCATCTGAGCTATCCTTCCAGATAGAAAGCCTCTCGTTAGGGAGAGGTGGCCTGCCGCCGTCAATATGGCGGACCGGGAAGGAAGTCAACTAACTTGTGTCGCTGTTGAAAAGATTTTTGGCGCTGCCAGCATGGCAGGCGTCCCTGCCTACCACAATGCCAACCGCAGGCCGGCGCGCAGCTCATGGCGGCCGAGGCCGTCGTCGCGCCCGCTTGTATCGCCGCTGCCGAACATGTCGCCGTCACCGATTTGCGAATAGCGGTAGCCGACGTCAAGCTTCAGCCGTTCCGTCATGTCATAGGAAACACCGGCCATCAGCGCATAGGTCAAGCGCCAGCTGCTGTCGCCACTGAAGGACTGGTCGATAGCGCCAGCGCCGGAACAGGCAGCCGCGCCCGGTACGCAGCTGCTGCTTAGCGACACGTCGCTCCAGCGCAGTTGCGTCACGCCGACGCCGGCGCCGAGATAGGGGGTCAGGCCGGCCAGCGTGCCCAGATCGACATAGCCGTTTGCCATGATGCCGATTGCCTTGTAATCGGCGCGTTCGCTTGCGGCACAGGAGGTCCCGGCCGCCTCGCCGGCGCAGGGAATGTCCACTTCACCCGAACCGTCGAACTGCCCTTCGAAATAGTCGCCCGTCAGATCGGCGCGAAACATGTCGTTGAACTGATAGCCGACACCCAGGGCGCCGGAAAACGGTTTGCCGAAGCGAGCGTCGTCGAAAGACGCGGTGCTCGTCGTACCCGTGCCGGCGTCGAAGACGCGCAGCGACGGATCGCCCTCCTCCGTCCAGCCGGCATAGCCGAGATCGCCGCGCAGATAAAAACCCTGGGTTCCCGTTTCGGCCGCCGAGATGGTGACTTCCGGTGCATCGATGAGATCGTCCGCCGCCATCACGTGGCCACCGGCAAGAATAAGCGCCAGCGCGGAGGCAGAGAGAAGAATGTGCCGCATCGTATCGTCCTTGGGAATGCCTTCAGCGGCGGGGAATCAAGCCCTCCTCGGCCGCGTTTACGAGCGTTAACTATCGCAGCGCCAGGTTAACCGCCGGTTAACCATGCTTCTTAACCAAGGTGACGGAGGAATAGAAAAAGGCCGCCCGGGGGAGCCGGACGGCCTTTGAAATCAGGGATTTTGGTTCAAGGTTACTTGTAGACCGCGGGCTCGACCGGCGGATCATAGACAGGGTCGCAATTTTCGCCGAACGCGTAACGCAGGCCTGCACGGCCTTCATGCAGATGGAACCCCTCGTCCGAACCCGGGCCGCCGTTCGACGCAAAGCCGAACATGTCGCCACCGAGAACGCGGCGGTAGCGATAGCCGACATCTGCCTTCAGGTTGCAGGTGAGGTCGAAGGCGCCACCGATCATCAGCGCATAGGTGAAGCGCCACGGATCCTTGCCTTCATGCTCGACCGTAGGGTCGCAATTGGTCGGATCCGTCGTATCGCAGCTGGTGTTGCGCAGGTTGCTCCAGTTGACCCTCGTGCCGCCGAGACCGCCACCGGCATAGGCCGTGAACGAGCCGTAGCTCCAGAAATCGACATAAGCGTTCGCCATCAGGCTCCAGGCCGACATCGATGAAACGTCCGACGAAACGCAGGAGACAGCCACGCCACACGAACCGGACGTGGAACCGTGGAAATCGGACTTGCCGAGATAGTCCAGCGTCACGTCCGTGCGCAGATATTGGTTCATCTGATAGCCAACACCGACGCCGAGCAGGTAGGAGTTGTCGACTTCTGCGGAATCGAAATCGCGCACGTTGCCGTTGGAACCCTGGAAATAGTGCGCACCGCGCAGATTTTTGTTCGAGAAGCCCGCATCACCACGCAGATACCAGCCGCTGGCCGCGGCCACGTCTACCGGCTGCTGATACGGCTCCCGCGCGTCTACCGGCTCCTGATAGGGTTCTTGCGCGAGTACCGGCGTACTGCCGAGCAGAACTGCAACAACGCCACTCCAAATCCTCTTCATGGCTCCACTCCAATACTTTTGTTGTTTGGTCAGCCAAGAGAGAGGCCTCCAATACACAGTGTCGAAGCGGATCATGAATAAGAAAGGTTAAGGTCCAATTAACTACAAAAATTTACCGTAACTATTAATGGGTTTGCTTGAAAACAAAGCAACGCCCGATGTTTTCCTAGCAATAGCTAAAAAAAGACCGGGCATAACCCGGCCTTCCCTGAGTCTCGAACGCAATGCGTTTCAGGCGACGTTGCGAACGGCGCTGATGACACTGATCAGTTCGTCGACGATCCGTTCGACCTGCTCCCGATCGTCGCCTTCCGCCATGACGCGGATCAGCGGTTCGGTGCCGGACGGGCGGATCAGCAAGCGGCCGTTCTTGGCAAGTTCGGCCTCCGCGTCGGCGATTGCCTGACGGACGGTGACGTTTTCGAGCGACATGCCGGACGAAACCCGGACGTTCTTCAGAACCTGCGGTACCGGGTCGAAACGGTGGCACACTTCGCTGACCGACTTTCCCTGGCGCTTGACGCAGGCGAGAATCTGCAGCGCCGCGACAAGCCCATCGCCGGTCGTGCCGAAGTCCGAGAGGACGATATGGCCGGATTGCTCGCCGCCGACATTGAAGCCGTGCTGGCGCATGTGCTCGACGACGTACCGGTCTCCGACCTTGGTGCGATGCAGGTTGAGACTGCGTCCCTGGAGGTAGCGCTCAAGGCCAAGATTGGACATCACGGTCGCAACGATGCCATCGCCGTTGAGCATGCCTTCGGCGGCCCAGCTGTCGGCGATGACCGCCATCAACTGGTCGCCGTCGACGATCTTGCCATGTTCATCGACGATCAGCACGCGGTCGGCGTCGCCATCGAGCGCGATGCCGATATCGGCGCGCACCTCATGCACCTTTTTCTGCAGTGCCTCCGGATGGGTCGATCCGCAGTCAAGGTTGATATTGATGCCGTTCGGCTCGTTGCCTATCGTCACGACGTCCGCGCCGAGCTCCCACAGCGCAAGCGGCGCGACCTTGTAGGCGGCACCATTGGCGCAATCGATCGCGACCCTCAGGCCCTGGAGCGTCACGTCGCGCGGCAATGTGCGCTTGGCGTGTTCGATATAACGATAGATGTCGCCTTCGACGCGCTTGGCCCTGCCGATTTCCTGCGACTTGGCGAGCTGCGCCGTCATATCCTTTTCGAGCAGTTCCTCGATCTGGCCTTCCATCTCGTCGGACAGCTTGTAGCCATCCGGGCCGAATAGCTTGATGCCGTTGTCTTCGAAGGGATTGTGCGAGGCGGAGATCATCACGCCGATATCGGCGCGCAGCGAGCGCGTCAGCATCGCGACGCCGGGGGTCGGTATAGGTCCCAGCAGGAAGACATCGAGACCTGCGGCGGTGAAACCGGCCACCAGGGCATTTTCCAGCATATAGCCCGAAAGACGCGTATCCTTGCCGATCACCACCCGGTGCCGATGCGCGCCATTGCGAAAGATCGTACCGACGGCAACGCCGACGCGCATGGCGAGATCCGGCGTCATCGGGAACAGGTTCGACTGTCCGCGGATACCATCCGTCCCAAAATATTTGCGCTTCATAAAAACTCCAATTCTTGTCAAAGGCGCCGGCGCAACGTCAGTCACAGGCCCGCCAGGGAGCCGCTTTTCCGCAACACCGGCCTTCCGGATCACATTGCAGACGCTCAGGCGTCAATCTGCGATCACGCGGAAAACTGCGCATGGGTATTTTATTGCCATAAAACCTTCGCAACAACATCCCGTGGTATCATCAGAATTCATTACAGCGCGTTACCAAATTATTCAGGACAAAGAAAAACCGCCGCATCTTTCGGCGCGGCGGTTTTAGTTCGCATTTGTACTCGGTGTAAGCCTATTGCGGCTGCGGTTCGAACCCGCCTTCGGCCTCGTCGCCCTTATGGCCGACGGAACCGTCCTTCTTCGCGCCCGCCGACGGAACAGCAGAGCCGCGATGCGGAGGCGAGTCGTCGCCGAGGTCGCGCGCCGGCTTTTCGCCGCGGATCAGCGCCTTGATCTCGTCGCCCGTCAGCGTCTCGTATTCGAGCAAGCCCTCGGCAATCGCGACGAATTCGCCATGCATCTCGGTGATGATCCGCTTGGCTTCCAGGTATGCCTCGTCGATCAGGCGACGGATTTCGATGTCGATCTTCTGCGATGTCGCTTCAGAGACGTTCTTGGTCTGAGAAACCGAATGGCCGAGGAAGACCTCCTGCTGGTTCTCGCCATAGGCGACCTGCCCGAGCTCATCCGAGAAGCCCCACTGCGTCACCATGGCGCGCGCAAGCTTGGTAGCCTGTTCGATATCGGACGATGCGCCGGAGGTGATGTTTTCCTTGCCGAAGGTGATTTCCTCGGCAACGCGGCCGCCCATCATGATCGCCAGGCGCGACACCATCCACTTGTAGCTCATCGAATAGCGATCGCCTTCGGGAAGCTGCATGACCATGCCGAGAGCGCGACCGCGCGGAATGATCGTCGCCTTGTGCAGGGGATCGGCAACGGGAACCTTGAGCGCCAGGATAGCATGGCCCGCTTCGTGGTAGGCGGTCAGCTTCTTCTCGGCTTCGGTCATGGCGGAGGAGCGGCGTTCCGCACCCATCATGATCTTGTCCTTGGCGTCTTCGAATTCCTGCATGGTGACGACGCGCTTGTTGCGGCGCGCGGCCATCAGGGCGGCTTCGTTGACGAGGTTCATCAGATCGGCGCCGGAGAAGCCGGGCGTGCCGCGTGCAAGGACCTTGAGGTCGACATTCGGCGCCAGCGGCACGTTGCGGATATGCACCTTCAGAATACGTTCGCGACCGTTGATGTCGGGGTTCGGAACGACGACCTGGCGGTCGAAGCGGCCCGGGCGCAGCAGCGCCGGGTCGAGAACGTCCGGGCGGTTGGTCGCGGCGATCAGGATGATGCCTTCGTTGGCCTCGAAGCCGTCCATTTCGACCAGCAGCTGGTTCAGGGTCTGCTCGCGCTCGTCGTTACCGCCGCCGAGGCCAGCACCGCGATGGCGGCCGACGGCGTCGATTTCGTCGATGAAGATGATGCAGGGTGCATTCTTTTTCGCCTGCTCGAACATGTCGCGGACACGCGATGCGCCGACACCGACGAACATTTCGACGAAGTCCGAACCGGAGATCGTGAAGAAGGGCACATTGGCCTCGCCGGCCACGGAGCGGGCAAGCAGCGTCTTACCGGTGCCGGGAGGGCCGACGAGCAGCACGCCGCGCGGAATGCGGCCGCCGAGACGCTGGAACTTCTGCGGATCGCGCAGGAATTCGACGATTTCCTCGAGATCCTGCTTGGCTTCGTCAACACCGGCAACGTCGTCAAACGTTACGCGGCCGTGCGCTTCGGTGAGCAGCTTCGCCTTGGACTTGCCGAAACCCATCGCGCCGCGCGAGCCGCCCTGCATCTGCCGCATGAAGAACAGCCAGACGCCGAGGATGAGAAGCATGGGCAGCAAAGTGCCGACATAGCTCAGGAAGCCGGAGGAACCGTCGGTTTCGGGGCGAACCGTCACGGTTACGTTCTTGGCTTCCATGCGTTCGGTCAAAGCCGTGTCGATCGCAGGCGCATAGGTCTGGAAGGTCGCGCCGCTTTCGGTGTAGGAGCCGATCACCTTGTTGCCAGTGATCAGCACTTCCTTGACGCGGCTGCCGTCGACATCCTTCAGGAACTGGGAAAAGGGAATATCCTTGGACCCAGTGCGCTCCGTCGGCTGCTGAAACATGCTGAACAGCGCGATCAGCAGCAAGGCAATGATTGCCCAAAGGGCAAAATTTCGAAAATTAGGGTTCATCGAACTCCCCGGAACCTGTCGCAACCCTCAATGATTTGTGGCTGCATTGTTATGTCTAACATAGGGTTGCGCGACCGGCTTGCCAAGGTAAACTCAGGTTCAACCTGTCTTTTCCGTCAAAACATCGTGAACCGGAGGAGCAAGATACCGGTCACGGCCAACGAGCGCAGCGATGCTATTGGCCATCATCAGGTCGAAACGCGGCAAAAAGGTGTCGTACAGGCCGATACTGATTTCGACCAAGGGCTTGTACGACAAGGCGCCTTGGCCCGCCGCAGAGACGACCGGGACGGATTTGGCCGCGCGCTTGACGATCGCCTCCGGGAGACCTGCGGCAATCGGTCTCGCCGCAAGTTCCCTGGTATCGACACCACCGGCGACCACCAACGGCTCTTGCCCGATATTCGAAACAATGAAACGGCCGTCCCAGACCGCTTTCTGGCGAGGCCGAATAACGATTTCCGGCAAATTCCTTGCCTCGCGATAGAGATACAGACCTGAACGGCGGCGGTCGAAGACCACCCGCCCGGCCGTCATTCGGCCGTCCCGTCCCTCGGCCAGGAACGCGGCAAGCCGCGCCGCCGTCTCGCGCCCCGGCAGATGACGCCTGCCGCCGAGGACTGCGGTGAGCGACAGGATTGCCCGACGACAATCCGGGTCTGACATATTTCCGCCAAGCGCCGGATCGATCCGTGCGGCAAGCCGCTCGAAGACAGCGACATGCCGCTCCAGCAGATCGGCGACGCGTGCGCTGGAGCGACGCCGCGCTTCGGCCGCCGCCGTGAAGTGATCAGTGGTCGAGCGAGCGTCATCGTGGAGCGCCTGGCGAACCCGGACCCGCTCGAAGCGAGGATTGGCGTTGCTCGGATCATCAAACCAGTCTTCGCCCCGCAGCGCGAGGTAACCGCGAATATCGGCCCGACGCTGCTTTAGAAAAGGCCGTAACACCCAGAAGCGACGGTCGACAAGCATTGCATCCGCCATGCCGGCCAAGCCTAGCGCATCTGGCTGTGAGCGGCTTTGCCGCATGGCAACGGTTTCAACCTGGTCTTCGGCGGTATGCGCGGTCACGATACATTGCGCGCCCACCTCCTCCGCTGCATCAGCCAGCAAGACGTACCGAGCCTCGCGCGCTGCAGCCTGCAGGCCGGTCGCCGGTTTTTCGCCCAGCCACCGGCGCGTGAAATGAGGGATTTTTCTGCCCGCGCAAAACTGCGCGACGGCATGCGCTTCGCTGGCGGATTCCGGACGCAAGCCATGGTCGACGGTGCAGGCAGACAGGGAAAATGCGGAAAAGCCGCCGCGCGCGATCGCCTCGTGCAGCGCAAGCAGCAAACCCTTCGAATCGCTGCCGCCGGAAACGGCGGCGAGGATCATGCCGGGCGTCTTGAACGTCGAAAGAAATTGTCTGGCCGCTTCGACGACGGCGAGCGGCGCAACGCCATCTGCCTCAGCAGGCAAGGCGGCTCTGTTCGCTGGTAACCTTGGCCTTCACTGCCTGGGACGCCTTGGGATAGCGCTTGTTGACCTCGCGCAGCGTCGCGCAGGCTGTATCCTTGTTGTCGAGGGCTGCAAGCGACATGCCGAGCTTCAACAGCATTTCCGGTGCCTTCGGCGACTTGCCGTAAGTCTGGTGCGCATTCAGGAAGGTCTTGGCCGCGTCGTTGAATTTGCCCTGCGAATATTGCGCCTCGCCCATCCAGAAGCTGGCATCGGCGGCTTTTTCGCCGTTCGGGAAGACGTCCAGATAATCGCGGAATTCGTTTTCGGCCTGGCTGTAGTCGCCGGTCAGGACGTGGCCGTAGGCGGACTGGTAGAGATCGCCGGGATTGTCGAGCGCTGCCGTCTGCTGCTGGCTGTCGGGCGTCTGGTTGATGCCCTGATCGACGCCTGGAAGCGGGGCTTCGAGGTTGGTCGCGTTTCGATTTGCCCCGACGGGATTGCCGTTCTGATCGAATTCGATCTGGCCGAGCGTCGTGGGTGGAGCCCCGACATTGCCGTTCGAAGACGTATCCGATCCCAAACCTGCGTTGGGATCGGTTGCCGCTGCCTGATCATCCGTTGCCGGCACGCCGGTGGATGCAGTGTCGTCTGTCGCCGGCGTTTCCGCCTGGCTTTTCTTGGTCGAGCCCGACTTGCCGCTTTCCAGATCCTGGAAACGGAACTCGTTGTCTTCCTGGAACTTGCGGATCTGTTCCTGCATCTGCAGGAGCTGGAAGCTCATTTCCTCGATACGCCCGTTGAGCGAGCGGATCTGTTCCTCGAGCTGCCCGATGCGTCCAACTTCGCTGGACTGCACTTTGAGCAGCGGCGCCGGCGACTGGGTCTCGCCGTGAATTGCGCGGTTAAACAGCGCAGAAAGCGGCATGGCGGTGACTGTCTGGCCAAAGCCCGCAAAGGCGGTCAGGCCGATCATTCCCGCCACGACAAAATGTTTCATGTCATGTGTCCCGTTTGAATATTCCACTCTCGTCCGCAGCCGGTGCAAATCAGGCTTTCTGACGATTGCCGCACAGTTTTCCAATTGGCCTCAAAAAGCAACGGAGTTCGGTGAAAGTGTGACAAAAAAGAAAGGGCGGCTCGAATGGCCGGCCTTTTCGCTGCGCGTTGGCCCCAACCGCCGCAACGCGCAAAATCCCCTTGCCAAAGCTGATAACTAAATTCATTATGCAACCGGTTTTATTTTGCAATCACATGGATGTCATTGCGGCGCCGGCATTGCAGACCCAGACAACGATGCTTGTGTAAGAGGAGGACGAGATATGGCAGATTTGACGATCAGGCGCGGCGAAGTGGAGCTTGCTACGGAGACATTCGGCAGTCCGTCCGACCCGGCGCTGCTGCTGATCATGGGGGCAATGGCTTCGATGCTTTGGTGGCCGGAGGAGTTTTGCGAGCAGCTTGCAACTCGCGGCCACTACGTCATCCGCTACGACAATCGCGATACCGGGTTGTCTTCAACCTATCCGCCGGGCGAACCAGGCTATACGCTGGCGGACATGGCAGAGGATGCGGTGGCGATCCTCGACGGCTACGGCATAGAGACTGCCGACATCGTCGGCATTTCAATGGGCGGATTCCTGGCCCAGCGCCTCGCCCTCGTCCATCCCGACCGCGTCAGGACGCTCACAGTGATGAGTTCGAGCCCTCTGGGGATCGACGGCCTGCCGCCGTTCACGGATGCCTATCGCGAACATGCAGCGACGGGCGAGGCAGTCGATTGGAGCGATCGTGCAGGCATCATCGATTTCATGCTGCGTGATGCACGCATGACAGCCAGCACCACCCATCCGCATGATCCAGCCGCCGCTCGTTTGTTGCTGGATCGCGATCTCGATCGCGCCCGCTCCTTTGCAAGCGCGACCAACCATTTCATGGTCGCGGGCGGCGATGACGACCGCCTGGCCGCGGCCGACCTGCGGGTTCCTCTCCTCGTGATACACGGAACTTCAGACCCGATCTTTCCTATCGCCCATGGCGAGGCTCTCGCCAACGCCGGCAGGGGCGCGAAACTGCAACCCGTCGTGGGCGGTGGCCATGAACTGCACAGGAACGACTGGCCGCAAATCACAGGCGCGATCGCCGCGCACGTCGGAGCCCCGTGATGTGAAAAAAACGGGCCGCGTGAAGAACATTCACACGGCCCGTTCCAGATCTGAAGAATTCTGCGGCCTTCACGCAGGCCGACAAATTTTACATGCCGGCGCCACCGAGAACCGTGACGGCGCGGCGGTTCTGCGACCAGCAGGAAATGTCGTCGCAGACGGCGACCGGCTTTTCCTTGCCGTAGGAGATCGTCTTCACCTTGCCGGCCGGGATGCCGCGCGAAGCGAGGTAATCACGGGTCGCGGCAGCGCGGCGTGCACCGAGTGCAAGGTTGTATTCGCGGGTGCCGCGTTCGTCGGCGTGACCTTCGATCGTGATCGCATAGTTGGGGTAGCGCTGCAGCCACTGAGCCTGCTTGTCGAGTGTCGCCTGCGCGTCAGCACGGATCGAGGTGGAGTCCGTATCGAAGAAGATGCGGTCGCCGACATTGACCGTGAAGTCCTGCGCCGAGCCCGGCGTCGCCGCGTTCAGGCCGAGTTCGCCAGCGCTGTTCGGCAGATTGTTCTTCTTCGAGGCGCAGCCGGCAATGGCGAGCGTCATGAAGAGGGCAATCATGACCGGATTGCGAGCGAGGGTTTGCATGCGGCCTTCGGCCTGGGCGTGAATGCGGCTCATGGGCCGGTCTCCTTGGATGTCTAAATTCAGGGTTGCCAGACTGTAACCGGAAGCGGTTAATCCACTTTCAACAGGTATGGTTAACAGAGTGTCAAAATATGCATGAAGGCTTGCTAGATCAGCCCTTTGCGGCAAGAAAGCGGCGGCTTGCCACTTTCCCGCCGCATCGCAGCAACGCTATTCGAGCAGCGGCGACCAGGCCGGATCGGATGCAAAGCCCTGGGTGGAGATCAGCTGCTCGTTGTAGCCGGTGAGGTCGATCGAGTAGAGCTGCGGGCCGCCGGCACCGGCGTTCTGGCGGAAGAACATCAGCACGCGGCCATTCGGGGCCCAGGTCGGGCCCTCATTATGAAAGCCCGTCGTCAGGATGCGTTCGCCCGAACCGTCCGGCTTCATCACGCCGATCGAGAACTTGCCGCCCGACTGCTTGGTAAAGGCGATCAGGTCGCCGCGCGGCGACCAGACCGGGGTCGAGTACGAGCCGTCACCGAAGGAGATGCGGTTCTGACCGCCGCCCGAGGCACCCATGACGTAAAGCTGCTGGCGGCCGCCGCGGTCACTTTCGAAGACGATCTGGCTGCCATCCGGCGAATAGGACGGCGAGGTGTCGATCGCCGCCGTCGAGGTCAGGCGCGTCGTCGTGCGCGAACGCAGGTCCATCGTATAGATGTTGGCGTTGCCTTCCTGCTGCAGGCTCATGATGACCCGCTGGCCATCCGGCGAGAAGCGCGGCGCAAAGGTCATGCCGGGAAAGTTGCCGACGACTTCGCGCTGTCCGGTCTCGAGCTGCAGCAGATAGACACGCGGCTCGTTGCCCTCGAAGGACATGTAGGTGATTTCCTGCTTGTTCGGCGAGAAGCGCGGCGTCAGCACGATATCGTTGGAATTGGTGACCGCGCGGGCGTTGAAGCCGTCCTGGTCCATGATCGCCAGCTGCCGCTTGCGCGCTGTCTTCGGACCGCTTTCGGCGACATAGACGATGCGGGTGTCGAAATAACCCTTTTCGCCGGTGATCTGCTCATAGATCGCATCGGCGATGATATGGGCGACCCGGCGCCAGTTTTCCGGCTGGGTGAAGAACTGCTGGCCCGTCATCTGCTGGCCGGCAAAACTGTCCCACAGGCGGAATTCGGCCTTCAGGCGGCCATCGCCTTCTTGCGTGACCCGGCCGGTGACGAGCGCCTGCGCATTGATGACCTTCCAGTCCTCGAAGCGCGGAGCGGCATCCGGATTGGAGATCTTCTCGATGAAGGCGGCCCGGTCGATCGGCGCAAACAGGCCCGAACGCTTGAGGTCGGCTGCGACCACGTCGGAAATCTTCTGCCCCAGCTCACCCTGCAGGAAATCACTGACAGCGATCGGCATGGGCTCGACATTGCCCTTGTTGATGTTCAGTTCGACGCGCGCGGAAACAGGCGAGGTCGACAATGTGACCACTGCCGCGAGTGCGACGAGAAAACGGAAAAGGTTGCGTTTCAGCATATATCGAAGCCTTTCAGCCATTCATTCATTCATTTTATGTCACTGGATCGACATGGAGCTCGGGTCGAAATTGACGACCATCTCTCTCCATGAATCGTATTTGTCTGCCGGCAGGCCCTGGAAAGGCAGCGACTTCAGGATGGCGCGGCGCACGCTGCCGATCATTGTCCGACGGGCCGCTTCCGAGCCACCCGTGGTCTCGACCTCGGGTTGGCCGACGATATTGCCCTGCGGGTCAAGCTCGAAGCTCACCTTCAGGATCATGCCATCCAGGCCTTCGATGCCGGCAAAGGAGCTCCAGTTCTTCTGGATCTGCCCGCGCAATGCGTCCATCTCATTCTGAGAAAGCGTGTTGCCCGTCGTCTTGGACGCTCCGAAAGCCTTCTCGGTCTTGCCGCTCTTGGCACCGCCGTTGGTGGGATCGGTCTTGTTGAGAAGGGCCGCGACCTCGTCGGCGTTGAAGTCTGACTCGTTCTGGGACGAGGCCTTCTTCTTCTCTTTCTTGTTTTCTTCGTTCTTGCGGTCCGGCGTCTTCGCGGTCTGTGCCGGCTGCTCCACCTTGGGCTTGGCGACAGGCGTCGGCACCTTGTCGGGCAACGCTTCGGCATCCGGATTTTCCGCAGGCTTCTCTTCCGCCGGCTGCTCTTCAGGCTTTGGGTCCGGCTTTACCTCTTGCTTAGGCTCGGGAAGAGAAGCAACTTCCGTCGCAGGTTCGGAAGCCGGTTTTTCCTCGGTAATTTCCTTGCTGTCTTCCTTCACCGGATCGGGTGTCGGCAGAGCCTTCTCGGTCTTTTCCGGCGCGGCGGCAGATTCGTTATTACTCGGCTTGGCATCCGGCTTGGGCGGGGTCTTTATGTCGACCTTGTTCTCGCCGACATTCTCCGCGTTTTCGACGGTATCCGGGCGCTTGGTCGGCGTGACAGACGGTATTTCGGCTTTGGGCGCTTCCTTGTCGCCTTGCTGCAGCTTGGTCAGTTCCTCAATCGGGACCATGTCGACAGGCATTGCCTCAACATCGGCGACCTCGAAATCTGCCGGACTGCCGAGCGAAACCAGCGCCCAGGTCAGCACCAGGGCGTGCAGCACAGCGGATGTGACGAGACTGGTCTTCATCGCAGCGCTCTACTGGTCCTTCTTCGGCTGGGTCACGAGGCCGATGTTCTTGAAGCCGGCCTCCTGGATGCGCGACATGACGTCGGCGATCACGCCGTAGGGCGACGTCGCGTCGCCGCGCACGAAAATGCGCTCGCTATAGCCGGTCGTGGCGATCGCCTCGAGCTTGGCTGCGACTTCCTCGACCGGGATCGGCGTTTCCTGCAGGAAGACCTGGCCGTCACTCTTGACGGAGATGGTGATCGGCTGCGTTTCGGAATTGAGCGCCTTTGCCTGCGTTTCCGGCAGGTCGATCGGCACGCCGACCGTCATCATCGGGGCGGCGACCATGAAGATGATCAGCAGCACCAGCATCACGTCCACGAAGGGCGTGACGTTGATTTCGCTCATGATGGCCTTGCCGCGGCCACGCCGGCGGCGTCCGCCGCCCGAGCCCTTCGATCCGCCTACTGCCATACCCATAGCAAATACTCCGTCTCTTAGGCCCGGTTACTGCGCGGCCTGGCGCGGCTGCTGCAGCTTCTCGTCGATCTGGCGCGAAAGGATGGCCGAGAACTCGTCGGCAAAGCCTTCCATGCGGGAGGTGATCTTGCCGGCGTCGGCGGAGAACTTGTTGTAGGCGATAACCGCGGGGATAGCGGCGAGAAGGCCGATCGCGGTGGCAAGCAGCGCCTCGGCGATACCGGGCGCGACGACGGCAAGGTTGGTCGACTTCGAACCGGCGATTGCCTGGAACGAGGTCATGATACCGACGACCGTACCGAACAGGCCGACGAACGGACCGGCCGAGCCGATGGTGGCAAGCGAACCGAGCCGCGCTTCCAGCGCTTCGGACTCGCGAGAAAGCGTGACATCCATCGCCCGGTCGATACGCATCTGCAGGCCGATCGGCGAACGGGCACCGCGCTCGAAGGATTTCTTCCACTCGCGCATCGCCGAGACGAAGATCGCGCCCATGCCGGAAGTCTGCCGGTCCGACAGCGTCCGGTAGAGTTCCTCAAGCGACTGACCCGACCAGAACACCTGTTCGAAGGCATCGAGCTGGCGGCGCACCTTGCCGTATTTCAGTGTCTTGTCGACGACGATCGCCCAGGTCCAGACGGAGGCACCAATCAGCCCCAACATGACCAGCTTGACGACGAAGCCCGCTTCCATGAAAAGCGACCACAGCGTTACGTCCGTCGTCGCCGCAGCCAATCCAACCTGTTCCATAGTCTCAAATCCCCGAATCCAAACACCCGGCAAGAGCAGTCTCATGCTCACAGCCAGGTAGCTCAAACGTCATTGTTGCAAGATTGACCCGGCAGCTGCCGATAACCGGCCTCATGCCGATCTTTAAGCTTCCTGTCTGCCTTCTTGCGTTCAATCTTGGTGAAAGGATGACGTGCACCGCACAAAACCCTAATATGGGCATTAAGACATCATTATGGTTAAGGGAGCGTTACTTTATTGCACTGCAATCGCGATGGGCGAAAGCAGACGGCAGGCCGCTCCGGGAACATTCCACCGCCCGCCGCGTTAGCCGGCCATGAGCACCGACACGCCGAAGAAATCGCCAAAACCTCCCGTACGGCCGCATTTCGATCACCGCGACCGCCTCATTCTTGCACTCTACGCGCAGCTCCGGGCCGAGCGAGAGACCCGCGAGGCCCTGGAATGGGCGATCGAGAATGATGCGATATCGCCCGAGGTGCTGCAGGCCATGATGTCCGACCCCGTGCCCGTCATCACCAGTGAGGATGTGGCAGCGCTCGAGCGGCTGCTCGCCCGCGACACGAACACCAGGAACATTCCGCACTAGCCCGCTTGAAACGCAAAAGGTGGAAACATGGCATCGCGTGCATTGTGGAAAGGGCAGTTGCGCCTCTCCCTCGTTTCCATACCCGTCGAAGTCTTCAGCGCGACGAAGTCCGGCGCGCGTTTTTCCTTCCGACAAATCCACGAACCCTCCGGCAAGCCGGTCCACTACGACAAGGTCGTCGAGGGCGTCGGTCCTGTAGACATGGACGAAATCGTCAAAGGCTACGAGTATGAGAGCGGCAAATATGTCCTGCTCGAGCCGGAGGAAATCGACGCCGTCAAACTCGAAACGAAAAAGACGCTGGAGCTCGTCCAGTTCGTCGATGCATGCGAGATTTCACCGATCTACTACGACAAGCCCTATTACCTTGTGCCGGCCGACGACCTTGCCGAGGACGCCTATCGCGTCGTGCGCGATGCGCTAAGGTCTGCCGGCAAGGTCGGGCTCGGCCAGCTGACATTGCGCGGGCGCGAATACATTGCCGCCATAAAGCCATGCGGCGACGGTCTCCTGCTTGAAACGCTGCACTATGCGGATGAATTGCGAAAGGCTGACCCGATGTTCTCAGGCCTTTCCGGCAGGAAGGCCGACAAGGAACTGCTGGAGGTGGCAACCGCCCTCATCGACCGCAAGACCGCCCCTTTCGATGCCACGACCTTCAAGGACAACTATTCAACCGCGCTGAAGGAGCTGGTCCAACGAAAGCTCAAGGGCAAGAAAACCAAGATCGAGGTCGATGAGGACGAGGACAAGGGCAAACGCGGCGACAATGTCGTCGACCTGATGTCGGCCCTGAAGAAGAGCCTCGAAGGTGGCGGCGGGAAATCACCAGCGCCGAAGAAAACCACTGCCCGGAAAAAATCCGCTTGAGGCACGGCCATGGTTCAGCGGCACGATTCCCTCACCGAATACAATCGCAAACGCGACTTCACCAAGACATCGGAGCCGAAGGGCGCGGCGCGGCGGTCGAAGCCCGGCAAGCTTTTCCTGATCCAGAAACATGATGCGACCCGGCTGCACTACGATTTCCGGCTGGAATGGAAGGGTGTTCTGAAAAGCTGGGCCGTCACGCGCGGGCCGAGCCTCAACCCGGAAGACAAGCGCCTTGCCGTGCGCACCGAGGACCATCCGCTGGCCTATGGCGATTTCGAGGGTACGATCCCGGAAAAGCAATATGGCGGCGGCACGGTGATGCTGTGGGATACCGGCTGGTGGGAGCCGGACAACGACCCGGATGAGGGGCTGAAGGAAGGCAAGCTGAAATTCCACACCCATGGCCAGCGCCTGCGCGGCGGCTGGACGCTGGTGCGCATGAAGCCGCGCGAGGGCGAGAAACGCGAAAACTGGCTGCTGATCAAGGAAGACGACGAGGACGCTGATCCCGACGGCGAAAGCCTGCTCATGGAAAACATGACCAGCGTCAAGACCGGCCGGTCGATGGAGGAAATCGCTTCGGGCCGCGGCGAAAAGAGGGCCCATGTCTGGCAATCCAACAAGAGTGTCGCGGAAAACGTCAGGGCGGGTGCCGTCGCTGCGGACGAAAAGCCTTCTCGCCGAAGTGCGAACGTGCAGACGGGCAAAAGGCCCGCGTTTCAAAAACCCCAGCTCGCGACCCTCGTCTCCGAGGCCCCCGCAGGCGAGGACTGGCTGAACGAGGCGAAGTTCGACGGCTACCGGCTGATGGTCGCCGTCGGCAAGGGCGGCGTCACCTGCTACACCCGCACCGGCCTCGACTGGACGGAAAAATTCCCCGACATCGTCGAGGGTTTTTCCGAGCTCGATTGCAAGAGTGCCCTGATCGATGGCGAAGCGGTCGCAGCTTCCGAAATAGGCTCGAAATTCTCCGCCTTGCAGAAGGCCCTGAAGACCGGTGGCGAAACGCGGTTCTATGCCTTCGATCTGCTGCATCTTGACGGCAAGGACCTGCGCAGGAAACCGCTGACCGAGCGCAAGCAGGCGCTGAAGATGCTGATCGAGACACTGGGTGGCAGCCGTCCGGTCCAGTACAGCGAGCATGTTCAGGGCAATGGCGAGAAGGTCTTCCAGGCAATGTGCAGGGCCGGACAGGAGGGGATCATCGCCAAGCGGGCGGATGCGCCCTACCGCGAGGGACGCGTCGGCAGCTGGCTGAAGATCAAATGCACCAAAAGACAGGAGTTCGTCATTGGCGGCTATTCGCCGTCCGACAAGCGCGGCCGCGCCTTCGCCTCGCTGTTGGTCGGCGCCTATCAGGGCGGCAAATTCGTCTATCAGGGCCGCGTCGGGACCGGTTTCGATGAGGACACGATGGAAGATCTGGCGTCCCGTTTTGCGAAGCTGAAAGTCGAGAAACCGGCCTTCGACGCCGTACCGCGCGAAATCGCGCGTGGCGCCGTCTGGCTTAAGCCAAAGCTTGTCGCCGAGATCGATTTCACCGAATTTACCGATGATGGCCATATCCGCCACGGGGCCTTCGAGGGCCTGCGCGAGGACAAGGAGGCAACTGCCGTGACACTGGAATCGGAAAAACCCGTCTCGACGAAATCGGTGCAGCGAAAGGCGGCCAAGCTCGAAGCGCCCTTGGACACAGCCGCCTCGGCGAGCAAGACGACGCCCAAGCGCAAGGAAACCGATGCCGAAGGCGATGTGCTCGGCATCCGCATTTCCCATGCCGACCGCCTGCTCTTTTCGAATCCGGACATCACCAAGATCGACCTTGCCCGCTACTACGGCGTCGTCTCCGACCGGATGCTGCCGTTTGCAGCCAGGCATCCGGCCTCGATCCTGCGGTGCCCGCAGGGGCCGGACCATCAATGTTTCTACCAGAAACATGCCGGCGAGGGATTTCCGGACGAAATCCACCAGGTGCCGATCGAAGAATCGGACGGCGACATCGCGAACTACCTCTACGTCGATGACGCGGAGGGCCTCATCGCTGCCGTGCAGATGGGCACGATCGAATTTCACATCTGGGGCTCGACCGTCGACAGGCTCGACGCGGCCGACCGTCTGGTCTTCGACCTCGATCCTGATCCAAGCGTGACATTTGAGACTGTGAAGACGGCGGCCGTCGATCTGCGCAAGACACTCGACGATATCGGCTTGAAGTCCGTTGCCATGGTCTCGGGCGGCAAGGGCATCCACGTCATCGTGCCGCTATCGCGCAACGCCGCCTGGGAGGACGCCAAGGCCTTTGCCAAGGCGCTTTCCGTCAAGATCGCCGACCAAGACCCCGATCACTATATCGCCACCATGTCGAAGGCGAAGCGCAAGGGGCGCATCTTCATCGACTGGCTGCGCAATGAACGCGGCGCAACCGCCGTCGCTCCCTATTCCATCCGGGCCCGCAAAAGCGGTCCGGTCGCAACACCTGTCACCTGGGAGGAACTGGCCGACCTCGACGCCGCCAACAGCTTCCATATTCCAGATATCCTCGGCAGGATCGAAGATGGAAATGATCCCTGGGCCGAAGCCAAGGATTGGAAGCAAAGCATCACCAAGGCAATGCTGAAAGCGGCGGGTGCCGAGAGCTGATCAGCCCTGCCCCAAAAACTTCTTGCCCAGCGCCTCCGGCAGCCGGCGCGGCCGACCCTGTCCGTTGATCACGGCAATGATCACCTTGGCGGCGATCAAAAGCGTGCCCTCACGGCGGATTTCCTGGCCCAGCACCATCTTGGCGCCACCCGCCTTTTCCGTCGTCGTGGTGATCGTCAGGATGTCGTCCATGCGCGCTGGCGCCTTGAAGTTGATTTCCATGCGATGAACAACGAAGACGAGACCTTCCGCGTCCCCCTCGATCGCCAGCGTCGCCTGCTCGACACCCAGAAGCCGCAGATAGTCGGTGCGGGCCCGCTCCATGAAATGCAGGTAGCGGGCGTGATAGACGACGCCGGAGAAATCGGTGTCTTCGTAATAGACCCGCTGCACCAGCCGGTGCCCGTGATCTGTCAGTTCGCCGGAAAGCGCGATCAACGTCATCCACAACCTCGGAAGTTTTCTTTTTCCTGTGGCGGAACAAACGCCGTTTGGCAAGCATTGTCGTCCTGTCACATTCCATCCCTATCACCGTCACATAATTTTCCACGTGAAGGAGATTCCCTGCATGAAGATTGCTGTCCTTGGCGGTGACGGCTTCGTCGGCTGGCCGACGGCCCTGCATTTGTCCGATGCCGGGCATGACATTCACATTCTCGACAATCTCTCGCGGCGGTGGATCGACACCGAACTCGGCGTCCAGTCTCTGACCCCGATGGATTCCATTCAGGAGCGGACCCGCATCTGGCATGCCGAGACCGGCCGCCGCATCCATTTTCACCTGATCGATCTCGCGCGCGATTACGAGCTCCTGAAAAACTGGCTCGCCGAAAATCGCCCCGACGCCGTCATCCACTTCGCCGAGCAGCGCGCGGCCCCCTATTCGATGAAGAGCGACCGTCACAAGAACTACACGGTCAACAACAACGTCAACGCTACCCACAACCTCTTGAACGCGCTGGTCGAGATCGGCCTCGACGCCCATCTGGTCCATCTCGGCACGATGGGCGTCTACGGCTATTCGACCGTCGGCGCGGCGATCCCGGAAGGCTATCTGCCTGTTGGCATCGAGACGCAGGATGGCCGCACCGTCGCCCAGGAAATTCTCTATCCGGCCAATCCCGGCTCGATCTACCACATGACCAAGTGCCTCGATCAGCTGCTGTTCCAGTTCTACGCCAAGAACGACGGCATGCGGATCACCGATCTGCATCAGGGCATTGTCTGGGGCACCCACACCAAGCAGACCCGCCGCCACACCCAGCTGATCAACCGGTTCGACTATGATGGCGACTATGGCACCGTGCTCAACCGTTTCCTCATCCAGGCGGCGATCGGCTATCCGCTGACCGTGCATGGCACCGGCGGCCAGACCCGCGCCTTCATCCATATCCAGGATTCGGTGCGCTGCATCGAGCTGGCGCTGATGAACCCGCCCCAGCGCGGCGCCCGCGTCGAAATCTTCAACCAGATGACCGAAACGCATCGGATCCGCGATCTTGCCGAAATGATCGCCAGCCTCACGGGCTCGGAAATCGCCTGGCTGCCCAATCCGCGCAAGGAAGCTACGGAAAACGATCTCGTCGTCCGCAACGAGAAGTTCCACGACCTCGGCCTCAACCCAACGAGACTGCAGGATGGTCTGCTTGCGGAGATCATCGACGTTGGCAGGACATATGCCTATCGCGTCGACCGCAGCCGCATCCCGGCCGTTTCGGCCTGGACGAAGGGCATCGCCGCCAAGATCAACCACGATCCGGAAGGCCGGAGGCTGAAATCGGTTTCATGACGCAATCCGGTCCAGTTTCTGAAGGCATCACACCTTCCGGTCCCGCCGGATCGCGCAGTGCATTCGTCACGCTGGTGACGAGCGCCGACTACGCCATGGGAGCGACCGCGCTTGCTCGCTCCATCGGGCTAACAGGTACCAAGGCGGATATTGTCGTGCTCCATACCGGCGGCGTCGACAACCAGGCATTGGAACCATTGATCGTGCTCGGCTGTCGCCTCGTCGCCATCGACCTCCTGCCGCTGTCGGACGCCTTCAACGAGCGTCATGCCCGCAAGAATGTTCATGACACTGCCCCTTTCACCAAAGGCCGCAAACCCGACTTCCACTCGCCGCTCGACAATTTCTGCAAGCTGCGCCTCTGGCAGTTGACGGACTACGACCGCTGCATTTTCATCGATGCCGACGCGCTGGTGCTGAAGAACATCGACCGCTATTTCGCCTATCCCGAATTTTCCGCAGCCCCCAACGTCTATGAGAGCCTTGCCGACTTTCACAGGCTGAACTCGGGCGTCTTCGTCGCCCGCCCCTCACGCCGGACGTTCGAAACCATGCTGACACGGCTGGATGCGCCCGATGCCTTCTGGCCACGCACCGACCAGACCTTTCTGCAAAATTTCTTTCCCGACTGGCACGGCCTACCCGTCACAATGAACATGCTGCAATATGTCTGGTTCAACATACCGGCGCTGTGGGATTGGGCATCGATCGGCGTCGTGCACTATCAATATGAAAAACCTTGGGAAAAAGACCATCCGAAAGCAGAAAGACTGCAACCTCTGATCGATCTCTGGCATGCCTTCTTCACCGGCGAGAACATCCCGCAGATTGCCAATCTGCCAAATCCGGGCCTGCCAGACCCGGACTGAATTCAGGAAGCCCATGACAAGCGTTCTCGTTTCCGGCGGCACAGGCTATGCCGGCCGCTTCATCGTCGAGCATCTGCTGGCGGGCGGCTACAAGGTCACCGTTGGCGGCCGTACCGCGCCCGAACCGGGCTTCTTTTCGAAGGACGTTCCCTTCGTTCGCCTGATCCTCGATCCCGACGCGGACCAGATCGAGGCCTTCGACAACATCTATTATTTCGTCCACGCTGCCTTCGATCACTTGCCTGGCAAATATCGCGGCGGCGAAGGTAACGACCCGGACCGATTTCGCCGCGTCAATCTGGACGGCGGCGTGCGGCTGTTTGAAACTGCGCGCGACGCTGGCGTTCGTCGCTGCGTTTTCCTGTCGAGCCGCGCCGCCTATGGCCCGCAAGCAGGCGGCGCTCTGCTGACCGAAGACATGCAGGCCAAGCCCGATACGCTCTATGGCGAGGTAAAGCTGCAGGCCGAACGCAGCCTGCTTGCGCTTTGCGGCCATGGCTTCGTCACGACAAGCCTCAGAGCGACCGGCATCTACGGTCCCGCCGGGCCGGGCCGAAAACACAAATGGGCTGCGCTTTTTGAGAACTACCTGTCAGGAACGATCGTCGGGCGCCGTGCCGCGACGGAAGTGCACGGCGAGGATGTCGCCAAAGCCGTGCGGCTGATGCTGGAGGCCGACGCCGTGCAGATCAATGGCGAGACCTTCAACGTGTCGGATATCCTGACCGACAACCACGAAATCCTCTCCATCCTTCAGCGGGTGACCCACTGTCCGCATCCGCTGCCGGAAGCAGCGGATGGCAGCGCCTGTAACCGGATGGAAACCTGCAAGATCGAAGCACTGGGCTGGAAGCCTGGCGGCAGGGATCTGCTGAGTTGGACGATCGAACAACTGGCTTCGTAAGGTCAAGGCGCGGGCCGGCAGACGATTGCCCGAAGTCGCGCACTGCAATTCGAACATTGAACGGCGGCGCGGTGGTGCAGGTTCGGCTTCAGCCGAGGTCTATGACGACGATTTCCGGTGGCGAACCGAGACGAAAGGGCAGGATCGACGTGCCGAGTCCGCCGGAAACGATCAGGTTGCGGTTGTCCTCGACGATATGGCCATAGGCATAGCGGTTGCGGAAGCGTGACGGGACGATGGGAGAATAGCCAAACATACGGATTTGTCCGCCATGCGTGTGCCCTGAAAGGGTCAGTGATACGCGATTCGGCACCGTCGGAAAAACATCCGGCTCATGCGCCATCAGGATAACGGGCGCCTCGCCGATGATCTGCGCCATCGTTGCGGGCAGGTCATCCAGCCCCGGCCACGGCCCAATCTGGTCCGCAAGACCTGCGAGCCAGAACGAAAGGCCATCCTTCTCGAAACACACCGCGCGATTGTCGTAGACCGCAACGTTGATCGATGAAAGCGCGCCGTGAACAAGTGTCGGTCCCTTTCCAGCAGCCATCGCCCCCGGATCGTCCAGCCAGTCATGATTGCCCAGCACCGCGTGGACGCCGAGCGGTGCCGACAGACGGGCGAGCTCGCGGGCCCAATCCTCCGGCGCGACCTGGCCGGCGCTTAATCGCATGCCGGACAAAAAATCCCCCAGCAGCAGGATCATGTCGCCACCAAGACCGTTGGCCTGCTCACAGATCTCGCCGATCCGCCGTGGCGACATCCAGGGTGTGCAGGCATGAATGTCTGCAAGCACGACCAGCCTCAATTTCAATCCGGCCGGCCATTTGTTCGGGACGAGACTATATCGCGTTACGCGCGGCTGCCGGGCCGGCTCTATCCCGATCACATAGGCGCCGGTCGCGATGCCACTCAGCAGCATGCTCGCGAATGCTCCCAGAAAGCCGCGCCTGCTGATCACTCAATCGTCCTCTTGGAACAGGCGGAACTGGGTGGCTTCCAGATCCTTCGGCACCTGCAATCCAAGATGTTTCCATGCATTTGCGGTCAAAACACGTCCGCGCGGCGTGCGCTGGATAAAACCCTGCTGGATCATATAGGGCTCGATGATGTCCTCGATCGCATCCCGCGGCTCCGAAAGCCCGGCCGCGATCGTTTCGATGCCGACCGGGCCACCGCCGAAATTGAGCGCGATCATTGTGAGATAGCGCTTGTCGAGCTGGTCGAGGCCCATATTGTCGACCAGCAACCGCGTCAAAGCCTCGTCGGCGATCTGCTTGGTCACCGCTTCGGCCTTTGCCACCTCGGCGAAATCACGCACCCGGCGCAACAGCCTGCCGGCAATGCGCGGCGTGCCACGCGAGCGGCGGGCGATCTCGCGGGCGCCGTCGTCGGTGATGCCAAGCCCCATCAGCCTGGCGCCGCGCCGAACGATCAGTTCCAGTTCCTCGACCGTATAGAAACTGAGCCGCACGGGAATGCCGAAACGGTCGCGCAACGGCGTCGTCAGCAGGCCGAGCCGCGTAGTGGCGGCAACCAGGGTGAATTTCGACAGGTCGATCTTCACCGAGCGCGCCGCCGGTCCTTCGCCGATAATCAGGTCGAGCTGAAAGTCCTCCATCGCCGGATAGAGGATCTCCTCGACCGCCGGGTTGAGCCGGTGGATTTCGTCGATGAACAGCACGTCGCGGTCTTCGAGATTGGTCAGGAGCGCCGCAAGGTCTCCCGCCTTGGCAATCACGGGACCAGAGGTCGAACGGAAATTGACCCCCAGTTCCTTGGCCATGATCTGCGCCAGCGTCGTCTTGCCGAGGCCGGGCGGGCCGACGAACAGCACGTGGTCCAGCGCCTCGCCGCGGTTCTTCGCCGCCTCGATGAACACCTTCAGATTGGCGCGCGCCTCCGCTTGGCCGGTAAACTCGTCCAGCGATTGCGGCCGCAGCGTCGTATCGAGGTCCTCGCCCCGCTTCTCCGGTGTGATCAAACGTGCGGCATCGGTCATGCGAGGAGTTCCATTCCGGGGACTTTGCGTGCGGCCTTCATATCGAAGGTCTTGGTGGAGTGGCAACCTTCCTCAAACGAGCGGCAGGCAATCACGGCATCTGCAAAATCTGCATTGTTTTTTTCGACAAGCCGAAGAGCCTTTACGACAAGCGTGTGGTTCTCGACGATGAGCCCGCGCGTGTGAAGCAGCCTGTCAATGGCAAACGTAACATCTTTCCTAGTGTACCCGTATTGCGACCGAAGGGCCCAATCAAGCTCCAGCAATCCGATAAGCGTGACAAAAGCCGAATAGTCCCGTCCAAGACCTTCTCCGAACTTGAGTGCCGCTGCCCGCTGTACCGGATCGTCATCAATGAAAAGCCGTATCACGATATTCGTATCGAGCCCGAACACCATCATGCGGCGGCGTCCGCTTCATGGTCGTCTTGCGTATCGACTGCATTCTCGCCGCCACCCTTCAAGACTGCAGCGTCGATTTCCTCCAGCGTTGCGCGTCCCTTGGGGGGCTTTCCCAGCAGACCGGCAAGATCATTGAAATCGATATTTTTTGGGGTAAGGACGACCTCGCCGTCAACGACGGAATAGATCAACTGATCTCCGGGTCGGAGATTCAAAGCCTCCCTCATCTCCTTCGGGATGGTCACCTGGCCCTTCGGCGAAAGCGTAACTTCCCACCACATACCGCAATCCTTCCAACGAAAATCGTTTTGGCGGAAATTCTACCAAATCTCTGTCGATCTCACAAACGACCAATCATCGCGCCAGTTCCTTCAGCCCCAGCCGGATCAGCTTGGCGCTGTCAGCGCCCTCGCCGCCATTCTTCAATGCCGCGGCTACCGCGTTTGCCGCCTGATCGCGTGAATAGCCGAGATTGCTGAGCGCCGAGACCGCATCGGCCACAGGAGCGGAAGCAACCCCTTCACCAAGTTCCTGCTTCAGACCGATATTGGCCGCCGCCTCGCCGGCAAAGGCGGGTGCCTTGTTCTTCAGTTCGGTCACGATGCGCACCGCGACCTTCGGGCCGACACCCGGCGCCCGCGACACGGACGTCTTGTCCTGCAGCGCGATCGCATTCGCCAGTTCGCCGGGCGTCAGAACCGAGAGCACCGCCAGCGCCACCTTGGAGCCGACACCCTGAACGCTCTGTAGGAGCCGGAACCACTCCCGCTCCAGCGCCGTCAGGAAGCCGAACAGCCGCAGCTGGTCCTCGCGCACATAGGTTTCGATGAACAGAATGGCGGCCTCGCCCGGAGAGCCGAGCTTCGACAATGTGCGCGACGAGCAATGGGCGACATAGCCGACGCCGTGTACGTCGAGAACCACGTGGTCGTCGCCGATCTCGTCGATCGTTCCCTTGAGTTTGCCGATCATGGCGCAACGTCCTTCATGGGTGAGTTTCCGGCGTGATCAGTTCGACGGAAGGGAAATAGGCCCGATAGCCTTTCGGATCGCGGGTCAAAATGGTGTGGCCACGAATGGCCGCATGGGCACCGATGAGAAAATCGGGTAGCACCCGTTCGCGCCCTCCTCCGGCTTGCCTGTATCGACGAAAAGCCACTCCGGCCGCAAACGCCGCAGTCCAAGGGAGGTTTTCCCGGCTGAATTCGGTTTCCGGTAAGAAGCTATCCACCTCTTCCGTTCGTTGATAACGCACCGAAAATTCCGAGTAGATGACCGGATTGATGACCACGGCACCACGTTTTGCGGCTGCGATAATCTGTGTTTTCGACCACCCCCACCAAGTCGGATCGCGAACAGCGATATCGACCAGAATATTCGTATCCACCAAAGTCGCCATGAGGTCAGCGGTCCCGCGTCATTTCCATGAGCCGGTTCGCATCGATCTCTTGATCGCCCGTTCCTTCCAGCCGTTGCAATGTTACAAGAAATCGCTCGAGGCGAACGCGGTCTTCCTGCTCCTGCCGGCCGTCTTTGGGAACAATGGTCAACTTACCGCCCTCCATTGAAAAAAGGACTTCGCTATTGGGCGCTATACCCGCCAGCTCGCGCAAGTCTCGCGGAATGGTAACCTGACCTTTTGAAGTGACGCGCATGAACTTGCTCCTTCAAAGTAGGAAATATCCTTACGAATGGAACAAGTCAAGAACAAATCAGCCCGCCAGTGCCGCCAGCCGCATCCGGGCCGCACCGCGATTGTGCGCATGGCAGATGGCAATCGCCAGCGCATCGGCCGCGTCATTGCCCTTGAATTCGGCCTTCGGCATCAGGATTTTCAGCATCATGTGAATCTGCTGCTTCTCGCCGTGACCGACGCCAATTACCGCCTTCTTGACTGCATTCGGCGCATATTCGGAGACCTGCAAGCCGGCCCGCGCCGGTACCAGCATGGCGATGCCGCGCGCTTGTCCGAGTTTCAGCGTCGCCACCGCATCCTTGTTGACGAAGGTCTGCTCGACGGCCGCCTCGTCCGGCTTGTGGCTGTGGATCACCTCCGCCAATCCGTCATGCAGCTGGCAAAGGCGCGAGGCAAGGTCCATGTCGCCATCGGAGATGACGGTGCCGGAAGCAACGAAGCGCAAGGAGTTGCCGAGCGTGTCGATGATGCCCCAGCCTGTGCGGCGAAGTCCCGGATCGATGCCGATGATGCGAATCGTATTTTGCATGCTGAAATCCTATTCCCGATAGTGGGACGCTGCCAGCGAAATGTGAACAAAACAAAAACATCCCCATGATTGAGCAGGAACTGATCTGCACTCTCCCTCTCCGGCGGGCTTGGATTTACGAAATTCGATCTTACATAGGCTTCTATCAAAATCGTTGATCGAAGGCTTTATCATGGTGCCCTTTTCCATCCTCGACCTCTCCCCGATCACGCAAGGGGCCAACGCGTCTCAGGCCCTGCAGAACTCACGCCGACTGGCGCAGGAGGCGGAAGCTGCAGGTTACAAGCGCTTCTGGGTGGCCGAGCATCACGGCATGAAAGGCATTGCCAGCGCCGCCACCTCGATCGTCATTTCCCACGTGGCAGCCGGCACGAAGACGATCCGCGTCGGCTCCGGCGGCATCATGCTGCCGAACCATTCGCCGCTGGTGATCGCCGAGCAGTTCGGAACACTTGAAGCGCTTTATCCAGGCCGTATCGATCTTGGCCTCGGTCGCGCCCCCGGAACGGACATGCGCACCGCCTCGGCGCTTCGCAGAAACATGGAGACGAGCGCCAACAATTTTCCGAACGATGTGGTCGAACTGCAAGCGCTGCTCGGCCCGGTCCGGGAGGGGCAGGACCTGATCGCCATCCCCGGCGCCGACAGCAACGTGCCGATTTGGCTGCTCGGCTCCAGCCATTTCAGCGCCCATCTTGCCGGCATGCTCGGCCTGCCCTTCGCCTTCGCCTCGCATTTTGCGCCTGATATGCTGTTGTCGGCGCTGGAGATCTATCGCGAGCGCTTCGAGCCGTCACAATATCTCGACCATCCGCATGCCATGGTCGGCATCATGGGTGTCGCCGCCGATACCGATGACGAGGCAAACCACCTCTTCACCTCGATGCAGCAATCCTTCGTGGCGCTCCGCCGCAATGCGCGCGGCCAGTTTCCGCCGCCGGTGGACTCCATGGACGAGCTGTGGAGCGAGACGGAAAAGATCTTCGTCGATCACGCGATGACCTATGCGGTCGTCGGCGGGCCGGAAACGATCAGGACCAAGCTCGACAGGTTCCTCGGAGAAACGCGGGCCGACGAGTTGATCATTTCGATGCCGATCTACGACATGGACGCGCGGCTGAAATCGGTACGCCTGTTTGCCGAGGCGCAACAGAAACTCGCAAAGGCCGCATAACAAAAAGCCCGGCTAAACCGGGCTTTTTGTCGAAGAAGTAGCCGATCAGGCCGAAAGCTTGGCCATCACTTCGTCGGAGACTTCGAAGTTGGTGTAGACGTTCTGCACGTCGTCGTCGTCTTCCAGCGTGTCGATCAGTTTCATCAGCGACTGGGCACGCTCTTCGTCGACCGGCACGGTGTTCTGGGCCCGCCAGATCGCCTTGACCATGTCTGCTTCGCCGAGCGTTGCTTCGAGCGCCTTGGACACCTCGCCGATATCTTCGAAACCGCAGGTGATGTAATGGCCGTCCTCGTCGGTCGTCACGTCTTCGGCGCCGGCTTCGATTGCCGCTTCCATCACCGTGTCGGCATCGCCGGCCGACAGCTTGTAGGAGATTTCGCCGACACGGTCGAAGGAGAAGGAAACCGATCCGGTTTCACCGAGCGCGCCGCCAGCCTTGGTGAAGGTCGAGCGGACATTGGAGGCGGTACGATTGCGGTTATCGGTCAGCGCCTCGACGATGACGGCAACGCCACCCGGGCCATAGCCTTCATAGCGCACGGCCTCGTAGTTTTCGCCATCGGCGCCGGAGCCCTTCTTGATGGCGCGCTCGATGTTGTCCTTCGGCATCGACTGTGCCTTGGCGTTCTGGATCGCCAGACGCAGGCGCGCGTTCATGGTCGGGTCAGGCAGACCGCCCTTGACCGCGACGGTGATTTCGCGCGCAAGCTTGGAGAACATTTTCGACCGCACGGCGTCCTGGCGACCCTTGCGGTGCATGATGTTTTTGAACTGTGAATGGCCGGCCATGGCGCCCTCTTCGCATATTTGTCATGTTTTGGAATTGGGCGCCTTATAGTTTCATTGGCGCTTTGCGTCCAGCAGGGGCGGTCTTTTTTCAGTTGGCGTCAATCCGCCGGCGGCTGAGAAAGAAGGAGTGGCCGTCATCGCGCTCGCAGGAAAGGCCCCTGCGGGTGGAGAGGCAGGAAAAGGGTCCTGCCGCCCAGGTCTGACCATAGCCAAGGACCGCACCGGCGGAGCAGCAGCCCTGGTCGCCTACATCATGAAGGAGGGTCGCTACACCGTCGCGCGCCAGCGTCGCCCGAACATAGCGCGGCGCGACGCGGTCGCAGGAGAGCTCCGGGCCGCCGTCGGCCGGCTGGTAGACCTCCGTTCCACCCTCCGGCGTATAGACACAGCCGATATTGCCGGAGGGCAGCACGAATTCTTGCCTCTGACCGAACGATTTCGCTTCCGGCACGGCGACGACCTTGTCGCCCTCTGCCGTCGGCGTGCGCGGCGGCGGGGCTCCATCAGCCATAGCAAGGGACGTCATGGAAAGAAGGGCAAGCGTACGGACGGCGAAAAATCTCATTCCATGATTCCTGACAATGTGTCCCCGAAGATCAGACGCCCTGCAGGATATAAATCAAGGGCTTCGTTGGCAAGGAACGCACCGAAACGATGACGCTCGCTCCCGTGGCAAAGCTCTTGTCGAAACCATCCCCGAACATTTGCAGGAAATTCGTGACCGGCGGCCCGCGCCGGTGCATCGGCAGGATCAGCGCCGAGCGCAGCCGCGTCACCACCCGGCTCATGCTTTCCGCGCCCATGGTCAGACCGCCATCGACCGGCACCATCAGCACGTCCAGGCGGCCGATCTCGGCATAGTCGGTTTCGTCGAGTTCATGATGCAGGTGGCCGAGATGGCCAATGCAGAGACCTGCGACTTCGAAAATGAAGATGGAATTGCCATCCGGCTCCATCATCCCGCCACCAGCGCGAATGTCGGTCGTCACATTGCGGATGTAGGTGTCGCCGACGACGACATCGTGATCCGCCGGCCCGCCGTCGTCCCCCCATCCATGCAGTACATGCTTGATCGCCGGATCGGGTGTCAGCGTGTAGTGGCTGGAATGCGCCTTGTTCATCGTCACCACATCCGGCGTCTTCGGCGGCACATACCAGCCGCTATAGTCCGTCGCGATGGACACGCCGCCGGGCGTCTCGATGAGGACTGTCGAATGGCCGATATAGGTGATCTTCACCTCGTCGTTCGCCAAAGCCTGCGCATTGAACGCGCTCTGCGGCTTGAAGCTGGCAAAGGTGACGTCGGGAAGCATCTGCGCGATCGCCTGGCACTGGCTGACCGGCTGGGCCGATCCCTGTGCAAGCGCCGGCATCGGCGAGAGAAAATGCAACAGCGAGATGGCGGCAAATGGGAGGAGAAATCGCAGCATCATGCACCTCGCAGTCAAGGATTTGCATGGGCCTTGAGGATAGGCAGGACGGGCGCAACGTCCAGCGGCGATTGTGTGCGCTCGCTCACAATCGCGTCATTGGCCTCCGTGCGATGCGGCAGTTCAAGCCCAGAAGGCCGGGATCGTCTCCGCCAACCTGGGCCCGATCCGCAGTGGCGCGATATTTTCCGCAAGGCCAGTGCGATCGGAAATCTCCACGCCGACACCGCAGATGGTGGCCGGGCCGGACGCCGCCTCGAAGCGGCCCTTCGGCATCTTCGAGATGAAACGGTTCAGCGGCTCTTCCTTCTCCATGCCGAGCGAGGAGTCGTAATCGCCGCACATGCCGGCATCCGACATGTAAGCGGTGCCGCCATTGAGGATCTGGTGATCGGCGGTCGGTACATGCGTATGGGTGCCGACGACGAAGCTGGCGCGACCATCGACGAAATGGCCGAAGCACTGCTTCTCGCTGGTCGCTTCCGCATGGAAATCGAAGATGATGGCGTCCGCCTGCTCCTTCAGCGGACAGGCGTCGAGAATGGCCTCCGCCGCCTTGAAGGGATCGTCCAGTTCCGGATGCATGAAGACGCGGCCCATGACATTGGCGACGAGCACGCGCGCGCCGTTGCGGGCGAAATAGAGATTGGAACCGCGGCCGGGCGTGCCTGCCGGATAGTTGGCCGGGCGCAGGAACTGGTCGTGCCGCTCGCAGAAGGTAACGGCCTCCTTCTGGTCCCAGACGTGATTGCCGGTGGTCACCACATCGGCGCCCGCATTGATGGTTTCGAGAAAGATATCCTCGGTGATGCCGAAGCCGCCGGCGGCGTTCTCGCCGTTGACGATGACGAAGTCGAGCTTCAGGTCGCTGATCAGACCGGGCAATCGGTCCCAGACCGCCGTCCGGCCGGTCTTGCCAACCATGTCACCCAGAAACAAAAGTCTCATATTTGCTTATTCCTAGCCCGAAGATCCTGAGCCCGCTTTCGGTCAGCAGGGCGTCCAGCGCCACGTCATGCGGCTCCGCGGGCACTGATGCCACTTCCTGGCAGTCGAATGCAATCCCGATCAGTCTCGGCATATGGCCTTTCCGGCGCAAACGTCCGATCGCACGGTCGTAATATCCGGCGCCGTAGCCGATCCTGTGACCGGTTCTGTCGAAGGCCGACAGCGGCACCAGCATAATGTCGGGATCCAACACCGGCGCATCCTCGCCCGGTCCGGTCGTGCCGAAACCCGTTTCAACGATCGGAGCACCCGGCACAAGTTCTCGAAAGACTATGGTTTTCTTGTCGAGAATGACGGGGAGGCACAACCGCGCGCCGCGTTCGCGCAGGCGCTCCATCAGCGGCCGGATATCGACTTCCGAGCGGATCGGCCAGAAGCCGGAAATCACCTGCCCGGGCTCGAACTCGATGATGTCGCCGGCATGATCGAGCATTCTAAGGCTGGCTTTCATGCGCGCTTCCGGCGGCATCGCGTCCCGCAGCGCCAGTCGCTCCATTCTTAGCGCAGCCTTCAGTTCTCTCGGTGTCATGCACATGCCCTCTTGCCTGCCAATGTCCATTTCTAGTGCATCGAACCACGAGAGGGAAACCGCGCCGCGTCGGTTGTACAACTTTTTGCGACGAAAGACGTCTGATGCAATCCGGAACACCGTTAAAGCTCTGTTCTCTATGTCATGCGGTTCCGCTTTCACGCTCTTTGCCGCCCATGCCAGAAGAATTGCCATTTGCATCAGAAAACGGCTCGGTAGTCGCTTCCAACATTGCGGCAAACTGGTCGTTTCAAGGCGGAGCCGGGGCGATGAAGGACAAGCTGCTACCGGAACTCGATCCCCTGGAATTGCGCTGCCTGTCCTTGGCGGCGCGCGGACGGAGCCGGGAAGACATCACACGCGAAACGGACATTGCCCGCGACCGGATCGACGAAGCCTTCACTACGGCCATGGAAAAGCTGCAGGCCGGCAACGTCGCCGAAGCGATTTTTCGCGCCGTCCGCATGAACCTGATTTCATAACATCCAGAAGCGGTGCCTTTCGCCGTTTTGGACCCGATGCTGCCGGCAGTCGCCACCCGCCGTGTCGATCCCCATATCATCGAGCAGATACGCGTTCTCGCGCCGCGCTATCTGAGCCAGGGCTTGTTTCACCAGACGCCTGGTCCGCCATTGCTCGATCGCCCGCCAAAGGAAGATCGTCGTTCTGACGGGCCACCGCCGTGTCCTGTGATGGTGCTTCATATCCGAAACTCCGGAAGTGTTCTCGCCTGAGTATCGGACCTGCGTTGACATCAATCCAACGAATTGCAAACATGCCTACCATTAGAAAACCTGATGGAAGGCGCGATGTTTCCTCCTCTTGAAAGCGATCTCCTGAGAACCTTCGTCGCGGTGGCCGAAAGTGGCAATTTCACCAAGGCGGGCGAGACGGTCGGCCGGACGCAATCCGCCGTCAGCATGCAGATCAAGAAACTGGAGGATATTCTTGGTGAGCCGCTGTTCGAGCGCGGATCGCGCGGCGTCAATATCACGGGACACGGCGCGCGACTTCTCGACAACGCCCGCCGCATCATCTCCCTTCTCGACGATACGGCAGCGTCCATCCGGCTACCTGTTCTCGATGGGTCGGTCAGGATCGGAATTTCGGAGGAATACATCAATTCGACCCTGCCGAAGGCGCTCGGCGCGTTCGCCGCCATTCACCCTGGCGTCGAGGTGACGGTGCAGCAGGGCGTCTCGATGTCCAATCTGGCGGCGCTCGAGGCGGGAGAAATCGATATCGCCGTCGTTTTCGAACCCGGCGGCCAGACGAAGAACGAAGTCCTGATGGTCGATCCCACCGTTTGGGTGACGTCGGATCAGCATCATATCCACGAGCGCAACCCCGTGCCGATCGCCAGCTATACCTATCTGAAGGGCGGATGGTGTGACGTTCTGGCGCTGAAGGGCCTGAAGAAACGCGGCATCGAAAGCCGCGTCGCCTTTATCAGCCGCACGAGCAGCGGCCTGATCGCCGCGGTGACATCAGGCCTTGCCATCGCGCCCCTCACCCGCAGCAGCATTCCCGCCGGATGCCGGGAACTGACGGCCGCGGACGGATACGATGTCATCGACTTTTCGAATGTCGTGCTGAAGACGAGGGCGAGAAACGCGAACAGCCGGATCGTCGACAGCATGGCCAACGCCATTCGCGAGGCGTTCCGCGCTCCGGCGGCTGCACAGGCTTGAGCATTTTCAGGGAGAAAAAGTGCGATCCACACAGCCGATGGACTGTTTACGATCCTGGGTGCCTACAAACGTAGGTGGGCACCGTGTGTCCAGGCCCACGAGCCTGGTCAGGGACAGCTCCCTTTGGATCGAGTATGGCCCCAGGGATTGTGGTGTCCTGTCGGGAAGCGCAGACCGCGATGCTGAATATAAAGGGCATCAACCGCTTGCGCCAGTGCCCACGCTCAACTTCTCAAAATTCAGTTGGCGGAAGCAGCCTTGCCGGACAGCTTCGCCGCAATCCCATGGATCTGTGACGTGACTTCTGAAAGCACGGACGCCAGCGCTTCCTCGGCCCTCTGCTGGTCGGCTACGGTCGCATCGCGTCCCTGCCTCAGATTGTCCGTCTCCGTCTGCAGGCTTTTCAGCTTGCGGTTCACTTCGCTGAGTTCGTCCATGACCATGATGCCGGCCATGACGGTCAGCCTGAGGTCACCGATCTCGCCGAATTGGGATTTCAAATGGCTGACATACTGATCGAAGCGGTTGGCCAGGTCGGTCAGATGATCTTCCTGGCCTTCTTCGCATGCCATGCGATAGGCCTTGCCGTCGATTGTCACCGTTACCTGTGCCATTCCCGTCACCTGCCCGCAGACGGACCGCGCCTCAGCGGTCCAGCACTGCCCTTATCGTTTCCATGGCCGTTACCAGACGGCGCGAGACTTCGCGGTTGACTTCCTCAAGACGGTTCGCCCGAAACTGCGACTGGTCGAGTTCCTGCGCCAGCCGCGACCGATCGGTATTGACCCGACGCACTTCGCCTTCGATTTCGCTGTGATTGCGCTCCTGGTCGAAGCGCCCGTCAATGGCATTTTCAAGGCTGCTGACCGCGCTGCGCAACTCCTCGATCGCTGCCTTGACTGTCTTTCCTGCCGCCATCACGCTTTCCCGATACACACCAGACGGCCTCGAATCGCCGTCCGGCCTCTGTATTTCAAGCTCGTTACATTCTTAGACCCATTCGGCACGTCTCCACAACGGCAAGGGCTTCGCAGGTCCGCAGAAGCTGTGGATCACGCCCCTTCAAGCCGATTTGCATCGCTTGCGGCCACCTGATCTTCTCCAACGGACAGCGGCCGAAAAAGGCTCTGCCGAGACACTCAAAATGGCCGTATTTGTTGACTCCGTCGAAGCAGGTGCTATGTGTCACCCGCTTTCTTGTACGGTCTTTGGAGGATAGAGACCGTTCCCTGTCCACCGAACTCAAGCGGAACAGTCAATGATCTCTCGCGAACAACATGACCGGATGGCAAACGCGATCCGTTTCCTTTCCATGGATGCCGTCGAAAAGGCCAATTCCGGACATCCCGGCCTGCCGATGGGCGCTGCCGATGTAGCAACGGTTCTATTCTCCCGTTACCTGAAATTCGATCCGAAGGCTCCGCTCTGGGCAGACCGCGACCGCTTCGTGCTGTCGGCCGGCCACGGCTCCATGCTGATCTATTCGCTGCTCCATCTGACCGGCTACGAAGACATGACGATGGAGGACCTCAAGCAGTTTCGCCAGCTCGGCTCGAAGACCGCCGGTCACCCGGAATACGGCCATGCCTCCGGCATCGAAACGACGACCGGTCCGCTCGGCCAGGGCATTGCCAATGCCGTTGGCATGGCGATTGCCGAGCGCAAGCTCGCCGAAGAATTCGGCAGCGACCTGCAGAACCATTATACCTATGTCCTCTGCGGCGACGGCTGCCTGATGGAAGGCATCAGCCACGAGGCGATCGCGCTCGCCGGCCACCTGAAACTCAACAAGCTGATCCTCTTCTGGGACGACAACAACATCACCATCGACGGTGCCGTCTCGCTGTCGGATTCGACCGACCAGATCGCCCGCTTCCAGGCCGTTCACTGGAACACTATCCGCGTCGACGGCCACAATCCGCAGGAGATCGCAGCCGCCATCGAAGCCGCCCAGAAATCCGATCGCCCGACCTTCATCGCCTGCAAGACCGTCATCGGCTTCGGCGCTCCGAACAAGGCCGGCACCCACAAGGTCCACGGCTCCCCGCTCGGTGCGGAGGAAATCGCCGCAACCCGCAAGGCACTCAACTGGGAAGCCGAAGCCTTCACCCTCCCGGCCGACGTTCTGGAAGCATGGCGCGCAGCCGGCAAACGTTCCGTTGGCGCGCGCAAGGAGTGGGAGGGTCGCCTTGACGCGACCGAGACGGCCAAGAAGTCCGAGTTCACCCGCCGCTTCGCCGGCGAACTGCCCGGTAATCTCGATGCCGCCATCGACGCCTACAAGAAGAAGATCGCCGACGCACCGCCGACGATTGCCACCCGCAAGGCTTCCGAAGACGCGCTTGAAGTTATCAACGGCACCCTGCCCGAGACGCTCGGCGGCTCGGCCGACCTGACGCCGTCGAACAACACCAAGACCAGCCAGATGAAGTCGATCACCCCGACCGATTTCTCGGGCCGCTACATGCACTGGGGCATCCGCGAACACGGCATGGCTGCCGCCATGAACGGCATCGCACTGCACGGTGGTCTCGTGCCTTACTCCGGCGGCTTCATGATCTTCTCGGACTACTGCCGTCCGTCCATCCGCCTTGCGGCCCTGATGGGCATCCGCGTCATCCACGTCCTGACGCACGATTCCATCGGCGTCGGCGAAGACGGCCCGACGCACGAGCCGGTCGAGCATATGGCTGCCCTGCGTGCGATCCCGAACCTCCTGATGTTCCGCCCGGCCGACGCGGTTGAAACCGCCGAGTGCTGGCAGCTGGCGCTCAAGGAGCAGCATCGTCCGTCGGGTCTCGCACTGACCCGTCAGAACCTTTCTCCGGTCCGCCTGACGTACGAGGCTGAAAACCTCTGCGCCAAGGGTGCCTATGAGCTCGTTGCCGCCGACAATGCCAAGGTGTCGATCTTCGCATCCGGCTCGGAAGTCGAGCTTGCGGTGAAGGCTGCAGCCGAACTGAACGGCAAGGGTATCGCAACCCGCGTCGTATCGGTTCCCTGCTTCGAACTCTTCGAGCAACAGTCCGACGCCTACAAGAAGGCCACGATCGGCGATGCGCCGGTCAAGATCGCGGCCGAAGCCGCCGTCCGCCAGGGCTGGGACTACTTCATCGGCTCGGACGGCGCCTTCGTCGGCATGCACTCCTTCGGCGCGTCCGGCCCGGCCAAGGATCTGTTCAAGCATTTCGGCATCACCTCGGACGCGATCGTCGCTGCCGCCGAAAAGAAGCTCGCCTGATTTTCCTCTTCGGAGCGCGGTCCAACGCGCTCCGTTTTCCACATCGAGACCTTAGACAGGGAGAGACCTGAAATGACTGTAAAAGTTGCCATCAACGGCTTTGGCCGCATCGGCCGCAACGTCCTTCGCGCCATCGTCGAATCCGGCCGCACCGACATCGAAGTCGTTGCCATCAACGATCTCGGCCCTGTCGAGACCAATGCGCATCTGCTGCGTTACGATTCGATCCACGGCAAGTTTCCGGCTGACGTGAAGGTCGAAGGCGACACGATCGTCGTTGCCGGCGGCAAGCCGATCAAGGTCACGGCGATCAAGGATCCGGCAACCCTGCCGCATGGCGCAATGGGCGTCGACATCGCGCTCGAATGCACCGGCATCTTCACCGCCCGCGACAAGGCTGCCCTGCATCTTCAGGCCGGCGCGAAGCGCGTCATCGTTTCGGCACCGGCCGACGGTGCCGACCTGACCGTCGTCTTCGGTGTCAACCACAACGAACTGACCAAGGAACACCTGGTCATCTCCAACGCATCCTGCACGACCAACTGCCTGGTTCCGGTCGTCAAGACCCTGGACGACGTCGTGGGCATCGATCATGGCTTCATGACGACGATCCACTCCTACACCGGCGACCAGCCGACGCTCGACACGATGCACAAGGATCTGTACCGCGCCCGCGCAGCCGCCCTGTCGATGATCCCGACATCGACCGGTGCCGCCAAGGCCGTCGGCCTCGTCCTGCCGCACCTCAAGGGCAAGCTCGACGGCACCTCGATCCGCGTCCCGACCCCGAACGTCTCGGTCGTCGACTTCAAGTTCGTTGCCAAGCGCGACACGACGGTTGCGGAAATCAACGGTGCGATCAAGGCAGCCTCCGACGGCGCGCTCAAGGGCATCCTTGGCTACACCGACGAGCCGCTGGTTTCGCGCGACTTCAACCATGACAGCCATTCCTCGATCTTCGCCAACGACCAGACCAAGGTTCTGGAAGGCAAGTTCGTGCGTATCCTCTCCTGGTACGACAATGAATGGGGCTTCTCCAACCGCATGGCCGACACGGCGGTTGCAATGGCCAAGCTGATCTAAAGACATGTTCCGCGCCCTTTCCCCAACAACGGTACGCTGGCGTCCGCTTGAGGGGGAAGGGCTCGAACATCTGACGATCAGTCCGGTCGACGGCGCGGGCATCCGCGCGACGAGCGTCCTAATCGGCGAGCGCGGCGGCCGCCCCTATGGCGTCCGCTATGTGATCGACTGTGACCCTCAGTGGACCGTCCTCGCCTTCACGATCGAAACGACCGAAGGCCAGCGGCTTTCGCTCACTTCCGACGCAAAGGGCCACTGGCGCGACGCGGACGGCAACGCCCTCCCCGCCTTCGACGGCTGCATCGATATCGACCTTGCCGGAACGCCCTTTACCAACACGCTGCCCATTCGCCGCCTTGGCCTGGCGCCTAAGGACGGTACCGTTAAGCTCACCATGCTCTATGTGCCCTTCGACACGTTCGAGCCCTTTCCCGATGGCCAGAATTACACCTGCCTCATGGAGGACCGGCTCTACCGCTACGAGGCCGAGGACCGTTCCTTCACCGCGGATCTGCCGGTGGACGAGGACGGGCTGGTGACGGACTATCCCACCCTTTTCCTAAGACTGTGACCGGAGACCGATCATGACTTTCAAGACCCTCGACGACCTCACCGACATCGCCGGCAAGCGCGTGCTTGTGCGCGTCGATCTCAACGTTCCGGTCAAGGACGGCAAGGTGACCGACGCGACCCGCATCGAACGCGTCGTGCCGACCATCCGCGAACTCTCCGAAAAGGGCGCCAAAGTCATCCTGCTTGCCCATTTCGGCCGTCCGAAGGGTGAGCCTGTGGCCGACATGTCGCTGTCGCTGATCGCGCCCGCCGTCGAAGACATCCTCGACCAGCGCGTCCATTTCGCTGCCGACTGCATCGGCGAGAAGGCGGCCGCTGCCGTTGCCGGCATGAACGAGGGCGATGTCCTGCTCATGGAAAACACCCGCTTCCACAAAGGCGAGGAAAAGAACGACGCGGAGTTCACCAAGGCGCTCGCCGCCAATGGCGACATCTATGTCAATGACGCCTTCTCCGCCGCCCACCGCGCGCATGCCTCGACGGAAGGGCTTGCCCATCTGCTGCCCGCCTATGCCGGCCGCACGATGCAGGCCGAACTCGAGGCGCTGGAAAAGGGCCTCGGCAATCCGAAGCGCCCGGTCGTCGCCATCGTCGGCGGTGCCAAGGTCTCGACAAAGATCGACCTCTTGATGAATCTCGTGAAAAAAGTCGACGCCCTCGTCATCGGCGGCGGCATGGCCAATACCTTTATCGCCGCGCGCGGCACCAATGTCGGCAAGTCCCTCTGCGAGCATGACCTGGCCGGCACCGCCAAGCAGATCATGACGGAAGCCGCATCCGCCGGCTGCGCCATCGTGCTGCCGGTCGACGGCGTCGTTGCCCGCGAATTCAAGGCAGGCGCCGACAATGAGGTGGTCGATATCGAAGCGATCCCGGCCGACGCCATGGTGCTCGACGTCGGCCCGAAGTCGATCGCCGCCGTCAACGACTGGGTGAGCAAGGCCGAGACGCTCGTCTGGAACGGCCCGCTCGGCGCCTTCGAGATCGCACCTTTCGACAAGGCGACCGTCGCCGTTGCCAAGCACACGGCTGCCCGCACCAAGAGCGGTGCGCTCGTCTCCGTTGCCGGCGGCGGCGATACGGTCTCGGCAATGAACCATGCGGAGGTGGCGGACGACCTCAGCTACGTCTCCACGGCAGGCGGCGCCTTCCTCGAATGGATGGAAGGCAAGCCGCTGCCGGGCGTCGACATCCTGCACCAGCAGAAGTAACAGAGCGCCACGGCTGCAACCGCTTGTCCGTTTCCGTCAACCCCTGGCCGCAGCCGGGGGTTTTTCGTTGCACCGCCTCAACTTTCAAACGATCCACAAAAATAATCCCGACATTTCAAACGATTAAATTTATTTCAATCGTTTTAAACAATTTAACTTTCATTTTCGTTGCCGTATTCTTCTGCTATCGGCGAGCCCGTAGGACAATCAGGAGAACGCATATGAGCGAAAGACTTGAAGACATTGCAGCAGCCATGGTCGCGACCGGCAAGGGACTGTTGGCGGCCGACGAATCCACTGCGACGATCGGCAAGCGCTTCGACACAATCAGCCTTGCATCGACAGAAACATCGCGCCGCGACTATCGCGAGATGCTGTTTCGCGCCGACGAGGCAATGAAGACCTATATTTCCGGCGTCATCCTGTATGAGGAGACCCTGTTCCAGAAGGCCGCGGACGGCACGCCCGTCGTCGATATCATCCGTGCCGCGGGCGCCGTTCCCGGCATCAAGGTCGATACCGGCGCCAAGCCGATGGCAAAATTCCCGGGCGAGACGATCACCGAAGGCCTCGACGGCCTGGCCGGCCGCCTGAAGACCTATTATGACGCCGGCGCCCGTTTCGCCAAATGGCGCGGCGTGATCTCCGTATCCGATGTCCTGCCGAGCTTCGGCGCGATCAAGGCCAATGCGCAGGCACTGGCCCGCTACGCAGCCCTCTGCCAGGAAGCCGGCATCGTGCCGATCGTCGAGCCGGAAGTGCTGATGGACGGCACGCCGGGCGACCATTCGATCGACCGCGCGGAAGTCGTCACCGAGGAGACGCTGCGCATCGTGTTTGAGGAACTGAGCGACGCACGCGTCAGCCTGGAAGGCATCATCCTCAAGCCGAGCATGGTCATCGACGGCAAGAAGGCGCGCAAAGCATCGGTCGCCGAAGTCGCCGAGCGCACGGTGAAAGTCCTCAAGCGCACCGTGCCGGCAGCCGTTCCCGGCATCGCCTTCCTGTCCGGCGGCCAGTCCACCGAGGAAGCAACGGCCCATCTCTCCGCCATGAGGGCCGGTTACGACCTGCCGTGGGGCCTGACCTTCTCCTATGGCCGCGCATTGCAGACCGAGGCGCTGGCTGCCTGGGCCGGCAAGCCGGAAAACGTCGCTGCCGGTCAGCGCGCCTTCACCCACCGCGCCAAGATGTGCAGCCTTGCTGCAACGGGCGGCTGGAAGAAGGAATTCGAAAAGGCTGCCTGATTTAAGTTACCAGGGAGGGGAGAAGACCCGGCTCGCGTATGCGGCCGGGTTTTCTTTGTCGCCATCTACGTTTGATCTCCGTTTTCGCGAACCCCACACAATTGTCTCTGTGACAAGAATGTGCTTCGCGCGATTTTCGCGCTGCTTTATCTCCTTGAACTGGTCTCAGCCGGAACAGGAGCAAGCAGCCCATGGACAGCGTCGCCTATGTCACCGTCGATGTTTTCGCCGATGAACGGTTTGCAGGAAACCAGCTTGCGGTGATCCCGGATGCACGCGGATTGTCCGATGCACAGATGCAGCTGATCGCCACTGAATTCCGCTATTCCGAAGCTACCTTCGTGCTTCCGCCGGAAGATCCCGCCAACACGGCGCGGGTGAGGATCTTCACGCCGACGATGGAAATCCCCTTCGCCGGGCATCCGAATGTCGGCACCGCCTTCGTGCTCGGCGGCCAGCCGGAGATTTTCGGCAAGGCGCCGGGGGACGTGCTCTGCTTCGAGGAGAAGGCAGGTCTGGTCGAGACGGCATTGATACGCGACGCCAGTGGACGCGTGGCCGGAGCCGGCATTCTGGCACCGCAGCCGCTGTCGCTCGGACCGCAGGTCGACGCCGACACCGTCGCGCGCTGCGCCTCCATCAGCGTCGGCGACGTTCGTACGGCAACCCACGCACCTGTTATCGCTTCCGTCGGCCTGCCTTTTGCGGTTGCTGAAGTGGCAGGGCTCGAAACACTCGCGCGCGCCTGCCCCAACACCGCTGCCTTTGCCGAGGCCGACCGGCGGTTCTCGCGCAACGGCGAGCAATTCGCACTCTTTCTCTATACGCGCCTGCCGGAACGCCCCTGGCAACTGCGCGCCCGAATGTTCGCCCCGCTCGACAATCTCATCGAGGATCCGGCGACGGGAAGCGCCTCCGGGGCGCTCAGCGCACTTCTGGCCTCGCTGCAGCCGGATCGCGAACTCGACATCCATATTACCATCGAGCAGGGCGTCGAGATGGGGCGCCGGAGCCTGATTGAATTGCACGTGCGTAAATCGGACGGTCTGGTCCGCAGCGTACGGATCGCCGGACGCTGCGTCGCCGTCATGCGCGGCAGCATCCGTCTCTAGGGCCGGACCAACACCGTCAGCATCATCACGGCGATCGCAAAGACGGCGATCTTCCAGAAGTCTCGGCGCTGGCGCAGCCCGGGCAGATCGAGCGGCTTCAGGACCTGGATCACCATGGCCAGAAGCAGGAGCACCGTTAACGCTTTCGACATTCATTTTTCTCTGTTGTGGAAAAGAACTTGGCAGGACTTCAGGCCGTCACACTTTTGCGCGCGAACAGGGTTAGAACGTCTTTTCCAATCTCACTCAATAAGAATTTCCGGCTGGCAATTGTGGTGGCATCGCCCTACCTTTCGGCGCAACCCGGAACCAGCGGATTTCACATGCGAAAAAACCTTCTTCCCGTCGCCTCTCTTCTGCTTGGCACGCTGTTTCTCTTCCTTGGAAATGGATTGCACAGCCTGTTGCTGCCGGTGCGCGGCACGACGGAAGGCTATTCGACAACGCTGCTCGGCCTGCTCGGCACCTCCTGGGCGAGCGGCTTCGTGCTCGGCTGCCTGCTGGCGCCGACCATCGTCAAACGCGCCGGCCATGTGCGCGCCTTCAGCTGCTTTGCCTCCATCCTGGCGATCATCGCGCTTTTGACAGGCATTCTCGTCGATCCGATCTGGTGGGTGGTGCTGCGCGCCTTCACCGGCTTCTCGACGGCCGGCACCTCGATGATCATCGAAAGCTGGCTGAACGAGCGCGCCACCAATGAGAGCCGCGGCGCGATCTTCTCGCTCTACATCGCCATCACCCTGATGGGCGTCGTCGGCGGCCAGTTGATGATCCCGTTCGGCGATACGTCGACGACGCTGTTCTTCATGTGCGCCGGCATCGTCTATTGCCTGGCCATGCTGCCGACCCTCCTGTCGACCGCGGCCTTGCCGCAACCGCTGAAGCAGGTCAGCCTCGACCTTCCGGCGCTCTATCGCAACTCGCCGATCTCCTTCCTCGGCATCCTGCTCGTTGGCATCGCCAATGGCGCCTACGGGACGCTCGGCGCCGTCTTCGGCCGCCAGGTGGGACTGACCGATAGCGATGTCGCGCTGATGATGAGTACGACGATCTTCGCGGGTGCCGTGATGCAGTTTCCCGCCGGGCGCCTCTCGGACATGATCGACCGGCGCTACGTCCTGGCCGCCCTTGCGGCCGTTGCCGCAATTGCCGGCGCACTGATCTTCCTGATCGAGCCGACCGGCGTCGTTCTGCTGATCGCGCTGGTCGGCGTCTACGGCGCGACCGCCAATGCGCTCTATCCGATCGCCGTCTCGCATGCCAACGACTTCGCCACGCCGGAGGACTTCGTCAAGATTTCAGGCGGCCTGCTCTTGCTTTACGGTATCGGCACGATCATCGGCCCGACCATCGGCGGCCCGATCATGACCGTCACCGGTCCTTACGGCCTGTTCATGATCACCGCCTGCGCCCATGTGCTGATCACCGCCTATGCGATCTTCCGCAGCCGCATGCGCGCCGCCGTCCCGGCATCGGAACGCGACGCCTACTCGACCATAAACCCCGGCACCCTGACGACGCCGGAAAGCCTGCAACTGTCGCCGCGGGCAGCCCCTTTCGAGGAAAAAAGCGGCGAAGAGCCTGAACGGAGGACCGCATGAGCCTGTTTGACGACGACCGTCCCAAGAAACAGCCGGTCCACGAAATCGGCTGCGACCTCTCGCTTCTGTCGGCCGACGAGCTTTCCTCGCGTATCGATATGCTGAAACAGGAAATCGCGCGTCTCGAAGCGGAAAGAGCAAACAAGTCGGCAAGCAAGTCGGAAGCCGAGAAGTTCTTTCGTTCGTGACGCTGCATTTGCAGAACGCGACCAGAGCCAACTTTAGAAAACAAGACATTACATCGCGCCCGCCCGGCGGCCATAACGCTTCATTAAGCCTTATAAGGTATTACTGAGGCATCCAGATCGCTCTGGACTCAGACAATTTCCCGTTTGGCGAATGGTCTGATTTTTCTCCCTGTTTTACCTTGAGAGCCGCTTTTGCGGCTCTTTTTTTGTCTTTTTTCCCAAACCGCCAAAGAATTGTGGAGATTAACCCTTTATTAAGAATGCGCTTGCGCGAAATGCGCTATGGGATCATGTTCCAACTATCGAACGAGCGGCCCGAAACTTTCTGTTAACCCGTTCGTTACCTGTCCGAGTTGATGCGTTTAACCAGGGAAATCAGACCATGTCCGAACGGGGATTGAATACGGTGAGCTTCGCGGGACACGCTGCGTCTTCGGCGCAGTTCAAGGCTCTCTATGCCGAAGGCATGGGTCTGGTGGAAGAGACCGCAAGCTATCTCGACGGCCCCGGTCGCGCCGCCTCCAAGGTTCTGCCGCGCATGGCCTCGGTGCTCTATGCCGCAGAATCGATGCGCCTCACCACCCGTTTGATGCAGATGGCATCCTGGCTGCTGCTGCAGCGCGCCGTCAACAATGGCGAGATGAACCGCGAGCAGGTCCTTTCGGAAAAGAACAAGGTCCGCCTCGACAGCTTCAATGTCGATCGCACGGCACCGGGCTGGAACGACTTGCCGGAAGGTTTCCGCGATCTGATCGACCGCTCGCTGCGCCTGCAGAACCGCGTCGCCCTGCTCGACCGCGAAATCTACCGCCCGCAGGAAGCCCAGAACTTCACGCCCGACAACCAGAACGGCGTCAAGGCCCAGCTCACCCTGCTGCAGACCGCTTTTGGAACCAACTGATCGGAGCCGGACAAGGCACCGAATGCTTGAAACCCGGCCACCGTGCCGGGTTTTGTGTTTAGAGGATGAAGCGGCGACGAACAAACACCAGTTCACGCACGCTTGAGCGATGCCGGGTCAGGGTTCTTGTCACGCTGGCGGCATCTTGTCGAATTTCGGCAGGGCCGGATCGACGTGGTCCCATGCATAACCACGCACGCCATACGTCACAATCTGGGGCTCGTATCGGCTTGGATCGTCGAGGCTTGCTGCATGCACCGTAAACAGGTCCGGCATAGCCGTGAACGTCAAATAGACCGGTGATCCGCAGGTTGGGCAGAACGAATGCGTCTTGATATTGCCGCTGTCACCGGCGATGGCCCAATGCCTTGCTTCGCCGTCAAGTTTCACGCTCCGCTTGTCCGCAAAGGTCAGGTAGGACCCGTGCCCGGTGCCGCTCCTGCGCTGGCAGTCGCGGCACTGGCAGTCGTTCATCACCAGCGGTTCGGCAGAAATTTCATAGCGGATCGCGCCGCAGGCGCATCCGCCCGTATAGACCTTGCTCATATCGTTTCTCCTGTAGCAAAGCGCGGCTTGCCCACCCGGTAACCAGACTGGGTATTCCGCATAGCGAAAGTGAAAGGAGGCTGACAATCGCCGCTGCGTCAAAGCAACCGCACGATGACGCCCGCAAAGGAGACCGGGCCTCCTTTGTTGTCGATGTGTTCAGGCGCATCGCGCCTCCGGACGCGCGACGACAACAGTGTCGTCGTTCAGCCGTTGTCATACTCGTCGTGATGACGCCACCAGATGCCCTTTTCGTTGCGTCCCTTGGGCGCGCGGTCGAGCCACTGGTACATGCCCCAGAGGCCATCCAGTCCGCGCGCATAGGCGGAATAGGTGTGGTAGGCGACACCGTCGTCGAGGACGAAGGCGCTCATGCCCGGCCTTTCGCGCACGAATGTGGCGGCGTCGGTTCCGCTCATGGCAGCGGCAGTAGCGGGCCCGTCGGCTGTTTCGCCACCGCCTGAGGGCAATGCAGGCTCGCGCCGGTAGTTGTATTCGACGGTCCCATCACGCTGTTGTTTCTCGGTGTTCGAAACGTTGAAGTCGAAATTGAAGTCGCTCCCGTGCGAGGACGCCCAGGGAAACGACCATTCCATCCGCCGCTTGTACGCCTGCAGCTTGCCGAGCGGGGCCCGCGACACGGCCGTAAACGCCACGTCGTGGTTCTCCAGATGGACGACGAAGCCGTCGAAGCCGTCGGCGATTGCCGAACAGGACGGGCATCCGGCCGTGTAGTCGGGCCCGAACATGAAGTGGTAGACGAGAAGCTGCGACCGAAGGTCTGCCAGCGTGGCATCCCCTTCGTCGGTCTCGAAACGGTATGCCTTGTCGATCCGGACCCACGGCAGGTCCTGTCGTCGCCGCGCGAGCTCGTCGCTGCGTCGCGTCAGCGCCTTTTCTTCCTGAAGCAGTGCGACCCGGGCCTTCAGCCACTCGTCGCGCGAAACGACTTGATGTTGCATAACGAACCTCCTGTTTGTCGAAGTGCGTATCGCATGCGACTGTCAATTCCGGTCGAACGCGTCAGTGCAGTCGCTTCGAGGCATCCTGTTCCGCAGCGACGGCGTCGAGGTTTCGGACAACCTTCTTCCAACCTTCGCTCATGCTGCGGAAGGCAGTGTCGTTCTTCGGCAGCATGAAACCGGAGTGGACGAGGCGAAGGCGTGTTCCACCGTCAACCCTGGAAAGGATGAAGGTAACGACCGTGTCCAGCCGCGAGCCATATCCGACGTTTCCCTCATCTCCGCCTTTCCAGGCATAGGCGAAGCGTTCATAAGGCACCACCTCCAGCACCTGGCAGCGAATGATCCCGTCCCACGCCCCTGCCGGCGTCGTCTGGAACGTGAAGTGCTTGCCCTCCACAGGCTCGAACCCGGTCGGCGCCATCATCCAGCGCGCGATCAGTTCACCGGATGTCAGCGCTGTCCAGATCGTCTCCGGCGCATGCGGAAAGACCTCGTCAAGAACGATGTCCTGCGTGTCGGGCTTCAAAGCGGCGTCGGTCATGGATCGATCTCCTTGAGCAAGGTTCTGAGATTGGCGAAGCGTTCGCGCCAGAAGACACCGTAATGGCTCATCCAATCGACGAGCGGAGCGAGACCCTCGGGCTCAGCTCGATAATAGACGTTGCGGCCCTCCGGGCGCTCGGCAACCAGGCCGGCCTGCTTCAATGATTTGAGATGCTGGGAGATGGCGCCCTGCGTCACCCCGCTGCCGCGCGTCAGTTCGACCACGGTAATCTCGTCGGATCGGACGACCCGCTCGAAAACGGCCCGCCGCGTCGGGTCAGCGAGGGTGCGCAGGACAGCGGTGATGTTTGCAGCTTCGATCATGTATTATCAAATAGCCCATACTAATTGATGAGTCAACACTAATCTTTTACACCGCGGTGCTGCCCGTCCGGCACCTATGCGCCAAACGCAAAAAAGCCCGGCGAACCGGGCTTTCCCAAAATCAAGATCCAGCAGGAAAAGCTTAGAGGCCGAGGCCTTCGAAGCGCTTCTTGAACTTGGAAACGCGGCCGCCGCGATCCATGAGCTGCTGGTTGCCGCCGGTCCATGCCGGGTGCGACTTCGGGTCGATTTCGAGGTTCATGGTCTGGCCTTCCGAACCCCAGGTCGAGCGGGTTTCGTATTCGGTGCCGTCGGTCATGACCACTTTGATCATGTGGTAAGCGGGGTGGATATCAGCCTTCATAACAATCTTCCTGCAAGTTCCAGGGTCCAATTGTCGCAAGCCATTGCGGCAGGGGGACCGAACACGTAAATGAAGCCGCAGACCACATGCGGGACCACGGCTTCCCAATTTGATGCCGTGCCTATACATGATGGTCACCCGGATAACAAGTACCGCCGGAGAAGACTTGTGCGAGTTTTGCCGCTTCTTCCGGTATTGGAGGTCATGTGTCGAATGAGGTCGTTCAACCGGCGGGGCGCAAGTCCGTGCGCCCGCTGGCAAAGCTGTTGCCGTATATCCGGCGCTACCGCAATCTCGTTATCGGCGCCGGCATTTCGCTTGTCGTTGCGGCTGTCACGACGCTGACGCTGCCGATGGCCGTGCGCCGGATGATCGATCACGGATTCTCCGCCTCCGATTCCGGCTTCATCAACACCTATTTCTCGATGCTGATGGTTCTGGCGATCGTGCTCGCTGTGGCCAGTGCGACCCGTTACTACTTCGTCATCACGCTCGGCGAGCGGATCGTCTCGGATCTTCGCCGTGACGTCTTCGACCATGTGACCCGGCTCTCGCCCTCCTTCTTCGACGTCAACCAGTCCGGCGAGATCGTCTCCCGGCTGACCGCCGACACGACGCAGATCAAATCCGCTGTCGGCGCAACTGCCTCCGTTGCTCTGCGCAACGCCATCCTGTGTCTCGGGGCCATCGGCATGATGGTCTATACCAGCCCGAAGCTGTCGAGCCTCGTCCTCGTCGCCATCCCGCTCATCGTCTTTCCGCTGGTCGGCTTCGGCCGCTCGGTGCGTCGGCGTTCGCGTGAGGCGCAGGATACGCTGGCCACTGCTTCGGCCTATGCCGGCGAGGCGATTTCCGCCTCCCGCACCGTCCAGGCCTTCAACGGCGAGGCCGTCGCGCAGGCGCGTTACGGCAGCGCCGTCGAAAGCGCCTATGAGGCCGCCCGCGCCGCCATCAAGGCCCGCTCGGTCCTCACTGCCTTTGCCATCACCATGATCTTCGGCAGCGTCGTCGCGGTCCTTTGGTTCGGTGCTCAGGATGTCCTGTCCGGGTCACTGTCGGCCGGCACGCTCGGCCAGTTTCTCCTGTACTCCGTCTTCGCCGCCGGCAGCCTGGGCGCACTCTCCGAGGTTTGGGGCGAACTCTCGCAGGCCGCAGGCGCTGCCGAGCGCTTGAGCGAATTGCTGGCCGAGCAGCCGGACATCACGGCGCCCGCCAATCCGGTCGCCATGCCGGAGCCGGCGCAGGGGGCCGTGACCTACGACGACGTTCACTTCGCCTACCCCTCGCGGCCGGGCTACAAGAGCGTCAAGGGCCTGAGCTTCACCGTCAAGCCCGGCGAGACGGTTGCCATCGTCGGCCCCTCCGGCGCAGGCAAGAGCACCGTCTTTTCGCTGCTTCTGCGCTTCTACGACCCGGCCAAGGGCTCGGTCCGCGTCGATGGCGTCGACATCCGCTCGGTCGACCCCGAAGCCCTGCGCGGCCGTGTCGCCATCGTTCCCCAGGACGTCACCATCTTCGCCGCCTCTATCCACGACAACATCGCCTTCGGCCTGCCCACCGCGTCGCGCGATATGGTGCGCGCCGCGGCCATTGCCGCCCAGGCCGACGAATTCATTGCAAGGCTCGATCAGGGCTACGATACGCAGGTCGGCGAACGCGGCATCACGCTCTCCGGCGGTCAGCGCCAGCGTATCGCCATCGCCCGCGCGATCCTGAAAGATGCCCCGGTTCTCCTGCTTGACGAGGCGACGTCCGCCCTCGACGCCGAGAGCGAAACGCTGGTGCAGAAGGCGCTCGACGGCCTGATGCGCGAACGCACGACGCTCGTCATCGCCCACAGGCTGGCAACCGTGCTCAAGGCCGACCGCATCCTGGTCATGGATCAGGGCAGGATCGTCGAGGAAGGTACGCACGCGTCGCTCGTTCGTCAGGGCGGGCTCTATGCCAAGCTCGCGCGACTGCAGTTCGACTATGACAGCCCGGAAGCCAGCAACGTCGTGACGCTGGGCTGACGCAGCCCGCTCCAGAATAAAATTGATTGAGGACAACCCTTAATCGTTCTCCCAAGGTTGCCCTTCGGTGCATCGACGCTATTGTTTGCGGCGGAAACGGCTTTCCGCCGTTTTGCTGATTGGTCGGTCTTGGGAGGAGATTTGAATGGCATTGTCCTTATGGAAACGGCGCACGGCACTGGCGCTCGCCTTGATGGCGACATCGGCGCTCGCACTCGGCAGTGAAGCAAGGGCGCAGGAATTTCCCGATCGCCCGGTAACGCTGGTCGTGCCCTTCGCAGCCGGCGGCTCGACCGACGTGGTTGCGCGCATCATCGGCCAGAAGATGTCTGATGATCTCGGCCAACAGGTGGTGGTGGAGAACGTTGCGGGCGCCGGCGGCAATCTCGGCGCCGACCGGGTGGCGCGGGCCGAGCCCGACGGCTACACGATCCTGATGGGAACGGTTGCGACCCACGCGCTCAATCCGTTGATCCTGAAGACAAAGCCCTACGATCCGGAAAAGGATTTTGCGCCGGTCTCGCTGCTGGTCCTTGTGCCAAACGTGCTCGTGGTCAATCCGCAGCTGCCGGTAAAGAACGTCGAGGAGCTTCTGGCGCTTCTGAAGGCATCGCCCGACCAATATGCCTACGCATCGTCCGGCAACGGCACGCCACTGCATCTCTCCGGTGAACTGTTCAAGAAGATGGCCGGCGTCAGCATGCAGCATGTTCCCTACAAGGGTTCAGGTCCGGCGCTGAACGATGTCATCGGCAACCAGGTGCCGATCATGTTCGACAACCTGCCCTCGTCCTCGGGACATATCAAATCCGGCACGCTCAAGGCGCTCGCGGTGACGACGAAGGAACGTGCCGCCTCCTTCCCGGATGTGCCGACCATCGCCGAAACCATTCCCGGCTACGAGACCTATACCTGGAATGCCCTGTTTGCCCCGGCAGGTACGCCGAAAGACGTGATTGATCGGCTCAACGCGTCCGCCAAGAAGGCGCTCGCGGATCCGGCCGTGGCCGAAAAGATGAAGGGCTTCAGCGCCACCATCGTCGCCTCGACGCCGGACGAACTGGGCGCGCATGTGACGGCCGAACTGGCGAAGTGGGGCCCAATCGTCAAGGAAGCCAACGTTCAGATGGATTGAGGCTTCCGGGGCTCTCCGGCCATCCGGAGAGCCTTTTCACCACCCGGAGGTCAGGCGCCTATGCTGCGCCCCACGATCCTTCCTGAAAAGATGCAGCCACCCAGGAACGTGCCCTCCAGCGCGTTGTAGCCGTGCATGCCGCCGCCGCCGAAACCCGCAACTTCGCCGGCCGCATAAAGGCCGGGAACAGGTTCGCCCGAGAGTTCCAGCACACGGCCGTCGAGATCGGTCTGCAGGCCGCCCAGCGTCTTTCGCGTCAGGATATTGAGGCGCACGGCGATCAGCGGCCCGACCTTGGGATCAAGCAGCCGGTGCGGTTTGGCCGTCCGCATCAGCCTGTCACCGAGATAGTTGCGCGCGCCGCGGATGGCGGTGACTTGCGCGTCCTTCGAAAAGGCATTGTCGATCTCGCGATCGCGCGCCTCGATCTGGTGGCGCAGATGTTCGAGCGAAAGGTGCCCCTCGCCGGAAAGCGCATTCATGCCCTCGACCAGATCTTCCAGCCGGTCGCGGATGACGAAGTCTTCGCCCTTGTCCATGAAGGCCTGCACCGGGCCCGGCGGATTTTTGCCCAGGCGCTTGAGTAGCAGCGGAATGTCCTTGCCGGTCAGGTCGGGGTTCTGCTCCGACCCCGAAAGCGCGAACTCTCGTCTGATGATCGCCTTGGTCAGGATGAACCAGCTATAGTCGGCACCGCTGCTGCGGATCGCCTTCAAGGTGCCGAGCGTGTCGAAGCCCGGCATGGCGGGCGCGGCAAAACGGTTGCCGTCGGCATCGCACCAGAAGGAGGATGGCCCGGGCAGGATGCGGATGCCGTGGTTCGGCCAGATCGGATCGAAGTTCCGCAATCCCTCGGTGTAATGCCACATGCGATCCTTGTTGATGACGGAACCGCGCGCCTGTTCGGCAATCTCGACCATGCGCCCATCGACATAATCCGGTACGCCGCTGACCATGAAGTTCGGCGGCGGGCCGAGCCGGTCGACCGGCCACTGCTTGCGCACCAGATCATGATTGCCACCGATACCACCGGACGAGACGACGACGGCGCCGGCCTCGAACCAGAACTCGTCGACAACCTCGCGCGAACTGCGCTGACCGCGCGGCACGCCGTCGGTCTTCAAAACCGATCCTCTTGCGCCGGTCACGGCACCATTGGTCATGATCAGTTCGTCCACCCGATGGCGAAAACGGAAGCGGATGCGCCCCCTGCTCTCGGCCGCACGCGCCCGCGCGATGAACGGTGCCAGCACGCCAGGGCCTGTGCCCCATGTCACATGGAAACGCGGTACCGAATTTCCGTGGCCATGTGCAAGACCACCGCCACGTTCCGCCCAGCCGACAACGGGAAACCAGCGCATGCCCTGGCCATGCAGCCACGTGCGCTTCTCGCCGGCGGCGAAATCGAGATAGGCCTCCGCCCAGCGCCTTGGCCAATAGTCCTCCGGCCGGTCGAATTGCGCCGACCCCATCCAGTCCTGCCGCGCCAGTTCGAGCGTATCGCGGATGCGCAGGCGCCGCTGTTCCGGACTATCGACAAACAGCAACCCGCCAAGCGACCAGAAAGCCTGGCCGCCCAAATTCTGCTCGCCTTCCTGATCAAGCACGATGACCCTGAGACCCCGATCGGCAGCCTCGACCGCCGCGACGAGGCCTGCAAGCCCCGCCCCGATCACAAGAACATCACAATCCATGCCCGTCCTCCAGCAGCTCCACCCTGCCGCGACATTACGCACACGTAAACGTCAGGGCAACGAAGAAACGCAACTGGAAAACACTGTTTGTGATGATTGCCGATCGCGGCGGATAGCCGGGCGGGCTCCGGCTATTTCTCGGTCAGCTTCAGTTCGATGCGGCGGTTCTGCGAGCGCGCATCCGGACTATCCCCTTCGGCAATGGGCTGGAATTCTCCGAAACCCGCAGCAGCGAGACGATCTGCAGGCACGCCACGGGAGATCAGGAACTTGACGACGGATGTCGCACGCGCCGACGAAAGTTCCCAGTTGTCGACGTAGCGCCCTGTCCCGGAAAGCGGAACATTGTCCGTATGCCCGTCAACCCGGAGCACCCAGTTGATCTCCGACGGGATTTCCTTGGCAAGATCGAGCACCGCCGTGGCGAGCTTGGCCATTTCCGCCTGCCCTTCCGGGTTCAGTTCATTGCCGCCGGACGGAAACAGAACTTCCGACTGGAAGACGAAGCGGTCGCCGACAATACGAATATTTTCACGATCGGACAGGATTTCGCGCAGCCGCCCGAAGAAGTCGGAACGGTAGCGGTTGAGCTCCTGCACACGCTGCGCCAGTGCCACGTTCAGCCGCCGGCCAAGGTCGGCGATCTTCGTCTGCGACGCCTCGTCCTTGGCTTCGGAGGCCTGGAGCGCGCCCTCGATGGCAGCGATCTGGCTGCGCAGCGCAGCAATCTGCTGGTTCAACAGGTCGATCTGGCTCATCGCCCGGGCGCTGACCTGTTTTTCCGCATCCAGCTTCCCCGTGAGGTCACCGATCTGCTGGTTGGCGGTATCGGAGCTGCCGGTTCCCTGGTCGAGCAGTGCCTGCAGCCGCGAGCGCTCGTCTTCCGATGAAGCCAGGGATGCCTGCAGATTGGCAAGCGAATCCTCGAGATCCTGCTTGCCGCCCTTTTCCAGCGCCAGAAGCTGGGTCAGCTCGTTGATCTGGCTGTTCAACCGGTTGAGCACATCCTCCTTGCCGCTGATTTCGCGGCTGAGCAGAAATTGCGCCAGCACGAAAACGGAGAGCAGGAACATGATGGACAGGAGCAGCGTCGAAAGGGCATCGACGAAACCCGGCCAATAATCGACTGTTCTCTGTGTCCGGCCCTTGCGCGCAAGCGACATCGGTCATTCCCCCCCGGCGTCTTCGACGCGCGCGAGCTTGTGCGGCCGTTCCGACTGCACGGGTATCTTGTCCGTATGTCCGATCCGCGCCGACAGCTTGTCCAGCGTCTTGCGCATCGACTTTGCTTCATCCTGTTGCGCCTCAATCCAGTCACGCAGCATCTGCTGCTCGCCGCGCATGTTCTTCACCAACCCTTGGATGCCCTCGGCAAGGCTCGCCATGGCGGCGGTCGTGCGCTGGTTCATGCCGCCATCGTGATTGAGGCGAGCGAGTTGCTCGGTCAACTGCCGAAGCTCGTCGCCGGGTGCCACGGCCGAGGTGCCGGGGGTGATCGTCACATCCGAGCTGACATCGGTCACGGATGACAGCCAGTTTTCGAGTTCGGTATAGAACCGGTTCTGGGCACGCCCGGCTTGCAGGTCGAGAAAGCCGAGGATCAGCGAACCGGAGAGACCGAAGAGCGACGTGGAAAACGCCGTTCCCATACCGGTCAGCGGAGCGGACAGGCCATTCTTCAGAGCAGCGAGAATATCCTGCGTGCTTCCCGTCCCGGCATCGAGCGATTGAATGACCGTGTTGATCGACCCGATCGTGCCGAGCAGACCCCAGAAGGTGCCGAGCAGGCCGAGGAAGACCAGAAGGCCGGTGAGATACCGGGAGGTGTCGCGTGATTCGTCGAGGCGTGTGGCGATCGAATCGAGAATGGACCGCAGCGCCGTCGTCGAGATCGCCATCGAATGGCGCTGGCCGATGAGGGCCCGCATCGGCGCCAGCAGCACCGGGTCGCGGCCAACCTTCTCGGCACTTCCGGCGGCACGGAAGGAATTGAACCAGCGAACCTCCGGCCGCAGCCTGAGCACATGGTTGAAAACCAGAAGGATGCCGATCAGCAGAACGCCGAGAATAAGGCCGTTCAGCCCGGGATTGCTGGCAAAGGCAGCATGCGCCTGGCGAAACAGGATGGCCGCGACGAACCCGACGATGATGAGGAAGATCACCATCGTCCAGAAGAAAACCATCGGGCTCGTCAGCTTGTTGGGATTATACCCCTCGTTCAAAGCTCCGCCGGCATCCCATCCCGACAGTTCCAATTTCGCCATGGGGTTATTCTCCGGTTTTCATGTGCCGCAGCCTGCCCGCACACGCGGACGCAGCTATGCTTGCGCCGGAGACTAGAGGAAGTTTGTGCCAAATTGAAGGGGAAACAACGGGCAACATCAACAGGATGAAACAGCCGTCCGTTCAGGCCTTTCCGGCTTATTTTCCCGGCACGGGGCGGTGCAGCACGTCATGCAGCGCCTTGCGGATGTATTCATTGCCGGCGACGATCGAGCCGTCGTCCATCGGCTTGTTGCCGCCGTCGATATCGGCGACCCACCCGCCGGCTTCGCGAATCAGCAGGATCCCGGCTGCGATATCCCACGGCAGCAGGCCGCGCTCCCAGAAGCCGTCAAAACGGCCGGCAGCGACATAGGCGAGATCGAGGGAGGCAGCGCCCATGCGGCGTACACCGGCAACCTCGCCCATCACGTGGCGCAGTTCGACGAGATAGGTACCGTGGTTGGCAACACCCAAATGCGGCGTGCCGGTACCGATGACGGCGTCCGACAGGTTCTTGCGGGCAGCGACGCGCAGACGGCGGTCGTTGAGGAAGGCACCGCCACCGCGCTCGGCCGTGAAAAGCTCGTCTGTCGCCGGGTTCAGCACGACCGCGGCAACGATCTCGCCCTGACGCTCGAGCGCGACCGAAATTGCGAAATGCGGGATGCCGTGCAGGAAGTTCGTCGTGCCGTCGAGTGGGTCGACGATCCAGCGGTGGGCGCCGTCCGTGCCGACGATCTCTTCGCTTTCCTCGCCGAGGAAGCCATAGGTCGGGCGGGCCTTCAGAAGCTCTTCCCGGATCAGCTTTTCCGCCTTGCGATCGGCCTGCGAGACATAGTCGCCCGGCCCCTTCAGCGAGACCTGCAGGTTCTGGACTTCGCCAAAATCACGCGCCAGCGACTTGCCCGCCTTGAAAGCGGCCTGAACCATGACGTTGAGAAGAGCTGAGCGTGCCATTTTGGCTTTCCTTCGAAACAGAAAACCGGCCGCAGCAACGACCGGAGAAATTTAAACGTGCCGCCGCGGATCAGTCCGCGCGGCGAAGATAGGCGATTTCGTTGGTGTCGACCAGAATGCGCTCCCCAGCCTCGACGAACGGCGGAACCATGACGCGCACGCCATTTTCCAGGATCGCCGGCTTGTAGGACGACGCGGCCGTCTGCCCCCTCACCACCGGATCCGCCTCCGCGATCGCCAGAACCACCTGGTCGGGCAGCGAAATGCCGATCGGCTTTTCGTCGTACAGCTTGACCGAAACCATCATGCCGTCCTGCAGGAAGGTGGCGCGGTCGCCGACAAAGTCCTTCTGCAGTTCCAGCTGTTCATAGCTCTCGACGTCCATGAACACCAGAGCGTCGCCCTCCTCATAGAGGAATTGGAAGTCCTTGAGATCCAGGCTGACCAGTTCGACGGTTTCCGACGAGCGGAAGCGTTCGTTGAGCTTGGTACCGTCGATCAGGTTCTTGAGTTCGACCTGGTTGAAGGCACCGCCCTTGCCCGGCTTCACCGTGACGCTCTTGACCGCAGCCCAAAGACCGCCATTGTGTTCAATGACGCTGCCGGGGCGAATTTCGCTGCCGCTGATTTTCATGGGAGGCATGTCCTAAAGAAGTCCGGGCCGCGCCCGCCGGCCAGCCAATCCGGCGCTTCAAGACCACAAAACCCCCGAAAGTTCAAGTCTTGCGCTGGAGTCGGACGATTTTAGGTCGAATCGACCTAAAATCTGAGTCCGCTCTAGAATCAAAGAAGTGGAGCACGACGTCGCCCGAAAACCGCATACACTTTCGGCATCATGCTCTAGAAACTCGCTCAGGACGACCGGTATTTGTTGGCAGCGCTTAGCGCCGCCTTCTGTTGCGCTTCGGTCAGCCCGAGATAGAAATCCTCCAGCGCCGGATCCTTCAATCCGGCCCGGCGCGACAGCACGTACCATTTGGCGGCCTCGACCGGATCCGGCCGCGTGCCGATCGCATTGATATAGAGATGCGACAGCTTGTTCTGCGCCACGACATTGCCGCCCTCGGCCGCCCGCCGCATCCACTTGAAGCCTTCGTCGAGATTGCGATCGCCGCCGATGCCGTCGACCAGCCAGATGGCAAGGTCGAGCTGGGCGGTATCGAAGCCGGCACGCGCTGCGCGCAGCAGCCAGTCACGCGCCTTTGCCCGCTTGTTGTCGTCGATGCCATCGACGTTCAAATAAATCTGCGACAGCGCATATTGCGCATCGGCGATGCCCTGCTCGGCCGACTTCTCATAATAGGGCAGCGCCGCCTTCAAGCCCCTTTCGCCCGGCATGTCAGCGACCAGCAACTGGCCATAGTTGAACTGGGCAGACGAATTGCCGAGGTCGGCAGCCTTCTTCATCAGCTCTTCCGACCTTTTCCTGTCGCGCGGAACATCGCGCCCTTCCATCAGCAGAAGCGCGTATTTGAACATGGCGCCGGGATCGCCCGCATTGGCCGCCTGGCCATACCAGAAAGCTGCGTCCTTGGTGTTGCGCGCCACGCCGAGCCCTTGCGCGAAGATTTCCGCAACCAACGTCTGGGCCGCCGCATCGCCGAGCTGCGCCCGCGGCAAGGCCAGCTCCATCGCGGTCAGATAGTAGCCGCGCTGAAACGCGCCATAGGCATCGTCGGCCTTGCCGGCGAACGCCTTTTCCTGCGGCAGAGCCGGCAATTCCGCGCCCATCCGATCGAGCACGTTGACGCCACTCGATGGCTCGAGTTTTTTTGCATCGACCTTACCGGCATCTTCCGGAGATTGCAGCCTCGGTATTTCGTCTTCCGGCAAGGCGGCGCCGTTGAACGGCGTGATCCGGCCGCGTTTGGCAACGGTCCCCTCGTCGATCTCGCCTTGCACCGCCGGCGTGGCCTCCTGTGGCGGCGTTGCCGTGGTCACACCGGGCAACGCATCTTCCGCGCGCAAGCAGGCGGGCGCGCCAAGCAACGTGGCGCACATCAGGAGAAGCGAAAGACTGTGCCGCGATGGAAAAGGACTGATCAACATGGAAATGTCTTAATCTTCAAACCGTGGCGCTTTTTCGTCAAGGAGCGCGTTGACCTGCCCAACAATGACAGCCGCCTGTTCCGGCTCAGAAAACACGGCGAGACGCAGCGCAACGAATTCCGCGCCGCTCTCGGCAACGGCGAGCGCCGATTCCGGATCCGTGCCGCCCATGACGATGCAGGGGATTTCGATCATCGAGGCCCACCATTCGGCAAGTGCGACGTTCTTCGGATGCGCCTCCGGCTTGATGTCGCCGTCGAGCTTGCCGAAGAAGACATAATCCGGGCGGATCTCGCCCATTTCCAGCGCATGGTGCCGGTCGGTGGCATTGCCGCCGCCGACGATGAGTTTCGGCGAGAATTTTTCGACTGCCTCGGCCAGCTCCGCCGCATTGCCGGTCACATGCAGGCCATCGGCCTTGGCGCGGCCGGCAACCCGCGTATCGCCGGCCAGCAGCGCCGCCGCCCCCGCCTTCTGGATCAGCGGCACGAGCGCTTCCGCGTGTTTCTGGAAGGCATGATCGTCCAGTTCATATTGCGGCAGGATGACCGAGGCCACATCGCCGCCGCGCAGTGCATCGCCGAGGATTTGCACGCGGCTTTCGACATCGGCGATGTCAGGCGCAATGAGGACGAGGCGGCAGCGGTTGTCTGTGTTGCTCATAGTGTCTTGGTTCCCGGTGAAATGCGCGTTACGCGCCATCCCCTACTCGATTTCGATCCGCAAAAGCGATAGACCCTGCAGGCAAAAGGATCAACCGATACCCATGCTTCCCGATTTTCAGTTCTATGCCATCGCCATTCCCGCGGTTCTGCTTGTCGGATTCAGCAAGGGAGGCATGGGCGAAGCGCTGTCCCTGATGGGCGTACCCCTCCTGTCGCTCGCCGTTTCTCCGGTCCAGGCGGCAGCGCTGCTGTTGCCGATCCTGATCGCCATGGACCTCGTCTCGCTGTGGATGTGGCGCCAGCACGGCGACACCAAGACGCTGACGATGCTTCTGCCCGGCGCGCTCGCCGGCATCGCCATCGGCTGGGCGACCTCGGCCTACGTGCCGCGCGATGCGCTGCGGCTGATCATCGGCGTCATCACCATCCTCTTCGTGCTGCGTTATGTTTACAACGTCTGGCGCGCCCGGCGCGGCATCGTCATTCCAGCCAAGCCGCATCGGCCGCTGCAGGCGAGCTTTCTCGGTTCCTTTGCCGGTTATGGCAGCTTCGTCGCCCATGCCGGCGGTCCGCCCTTCCAGATCTACGCCCTGCCGCTGAAGCTGCAGCCGCGCGAATATACCGGCACCATGGTGCGCTTTTTCGCCATCCTCAATGCCGTCAAGCTCATCCCGTATTTCGCGCTCGGGCAACTCGATCTCAGCAATCTGACGACGTCGATGACGCTTTTTCCGCTGGCTATGCTGGCAACGATGGCCGGCGCCTGGGTCGTGCGGCGCATGCAGCCGCAGGTCTTCTATCCGTTCATGTACACGATGGCGTTCCTCGCCGGCCTGAAACTTGCCTATGACGGCCTGGTGGTACTTGCCGCGGGATCGTAAGGCGCGCCTGCCGCGCTCGGCGGCGGCTTACATTCCCAGCGGAAAGACGACTACACGCCGCGCTTGCATACCGCAAAGCAAAATTCTATTGCCGCATTGCACAATTTACTTGCCGAGCGCCTTGAATTCTCCTAGCTTTTGCGCATGTCAAACGCTGATCCCTTTGATGCAATCTCGGATCCGAACCGGCGCTATCTGCTGGAGGAACTGCGGCGTGCGCCGCGGACAGTGAATGAACTCGCGGAAGGATTGCCGATCAGCCGCCCGGCCGTATCGCAGCATCTGAAGGCCCTGCTGGACTCAAACCTCGTCTCCGTTTCCCCCAGCGGCACGAAACGGATTTACGCGATCAACAAGCCCGGCTTCGACCGGGTCAATCTGTGGCTGGATCAGTTCTGGTCGTGATCGTTGTGACCTCGAAAGGTCAGACATCGGGAAACTCGGTACCACGGTACTCCGGCGAACGTCATGTCCGCACTGAACGCGTTCCGTCTCTCAACAACGCTGCAACCGGATTTGCGAAATTCATTTCGTCTTTTCGGGTGGTTTCTCGCGCTGGAACAAAAGTTTCCCGATGAATGAGATTGCTTACCTAATCAGTGAGCGGAAGACCGAATCTTTTCGATTTCGTCTTTCAAGCGCAGCTTCCGACGCTTGATGTCGGCGATGTGCTGGTCCTGGACCGAGGGCTGCAGGAGAGCAGTGTGGAGCTCCTGCTCCAGAACACCATGTTTTTTCTCAAGCGTTGCAAGATGAGCCTCAATGGTCATGTGGCAGTCCCTTCCTTTTGCTTGCACCCGGCGGGGGAATGCCGGATGTTCCACGTTAACCGAGTTAATGTGCCATGCTATTTTTCATTTGTCGAAGGCGAAATCGTGGCGAAGGATAACTTCCCGTTACCAACAATTCTGTGCTAGAGCGACGCTCGATTTGATGCGGATAGCAGACCATGCTGCCGGCGCCGACGGGGAAGAATGCATGCCAGATCAGGATCAGGCCGAACTCAGACTGAGCGTAGCGCGGTTGAGGCAGGAACACGAAGATTACGATGTCGCGATCAATGCCATGATCCAGACGGGCTGCGATGCGCTGCGCATCCAGCGGATGAAAAAGAAGAAACTGATCATCAAGGACAAGATCACCAAGATCGAGGACCAGATCATTCCCGACATCATCGCCTGAACCGGCTTTGGGATTTCGACCTCACAACAATCGGAACGAAGAACGTGACGAAAGCATCACCCCCTCCCGTCGCCATCATCATGGGAAGCCAGTCCGACTGGGAGACGATGAAGAACGCCGCCGACACGCTCGACGCACTCGACATCGCCTATGATGCCCGCATCGTATCGGCACACCGCACGGTCGACCGGTTGATCAATTTTGCCAGGGGTGCGCGCGACGAAGGCTTCAAGGTGATCATCGCCGGCGCCGGCGGTGCCGCCCACCTGCCTGGAATGACAGCTGCGATGACGGCACTGCCGGTATTCGGCGTCCCCGTCCAGTCCAAGGCGCTTTCCGGTCAGGACAGCCTTCTTTCGATCGTCCAGATGCCGGCCGGCATCCCTGTCGGTACGCTGGCGATTGGCCGTGCCGGCGCCGTCAACGCGGCCCTTCTTGCCGCGGCCGTCCTGGCACTCAGCGACCCCGATCTTGCCGACCGGCTCGATGAATGGCGCGAACAGCAAAGCGCCGCGGTTGCCGAATTCCCCGTGGACAAGGCATGAGAACCATCGGCATTATCGGCGGCGGCCAACTCGGCCGCATGCTCGCCATGGCCGCCGCCCGGCTCAACTTTCGCACCGTGATCCTCGAGCCTCAGGTCGACTGTCCGGCCGCACAGGTCGCCAACAGCCAGATTATCGCCACTTACGACGATGAAACGGCGCTGGCGAAACTCGCGGAAGCCTGCGACGTCGTCACCTATGAGTTCGAGAACGTTCCGGTCGCCGCAGCCGAACTGCTTGCGCGCTCGCTCCCCGTCTACCCTCCGCCCAAGGCGCTGGAAGTGTCGCAGGACCGGGTGACGGAAAAACAGTTCCTCAATGGCTGCGGCATTGCGACCGCGCGTTTTCACGCCGTCGACAGCCAGGATGACCTCGAACGGGCACTTGCCGATTTCTCCGGCGTCGGCGTTTTGAAGACCCGGAGGCTCGGCTATGACGGTAAGGGCCAGCGCGTCTTTCGCGACGCGGCGGACGATGCGACAGGCGCCTATATATCGCTTGGCAACGTGCCGCTCATCCTCGAAAGCTTCGTCGCATTCGAGCGGGAGATATCGATTATTGCTGCGCGCAGCATCGATGGAAAGATTGCCTGCTTCGATCCGGCGGAGAACGTCCACCGCAACGGCATTCTTCATACATCCACCGTTCCCGCCTCCGTCGGCGAGGCGACCAGGGCAGCGGCACGCACCGCTGCAGGAACCATCCTTGAAGCGCTCGGCTATGTCGGGGTCGTCGGCGTGGAATTCTTCGTGCTCGCCGATGGCACGCCGATCGTCAACGAAATCGCCCCCCGCGTCCATAATTCCGGCCACTGGACCGAGGCTGCCTGCGTGGTCTCGCAGTTCGAGCAGCATATCCGTGCGATCACCGGACTGACGCTGTCCGATGGTGCCCGGCATTCCGGCTGCGTGATGCAGAACCTCATCGGCGACGACATCGACGACGTCCCGGAGTGGCTCGCCAAGCCGAACGCGCTGGTCCATCTCTATGGCAAGTCCGAAGCCCGGCCGGGCCGCAAGATGGGCCATGTCACCTGGCTGATTTGACGGATTAACCCACAGAAAAGCCGAAAGCCGGCGTTAAAACCGGCTCTCTGTGGTTGACACTTTTACGATGCCGGGTTATTTGCCTGCCACCCTAAGAGCGCGCTCGGCCCGAACGGTCTGCAAGCGCGCTTTTGATTGTTAAAGACCGGCGAATTCGGATTCGCCAAAACTGCGGATCAGAAAAATGAAGATCAAAAATTCGCTCAAGTCGCTGAAGGCTCGCCATCGCGAAAACCGTCTCGTGCGCCGCAAGGGCCGCATCTACATCATCAACAAGCTGAACCCGCGCTTCAAGGCCCGTCAGGGCTGATCCATTCTGCGGACCGGAAATCGCGGTTTTCGGTCGGTCGGCGAATGGAATGAAAGCGGTTGAGCTCCCTCTTTGGACTCATGCGGTTCATCGAATTGATGTCTCAAATTTGATTTGATCTTCGGCCATGGCGGACTACCTTATCTGTCATGGCTAAACTCATGTCTGCTTTTTCGATTCTCGTGATTGCGCTTTCCGCGTCGATCACTGGCGCACCCGCACTTCTCGCAGCAGACACCTCTCAGGCTTCGGCAACATCGGAACTGACGACGCCGAAGCAGCGGCTCGATGCGCTCTTTTCTGAGCTGAAACGGGAACGCAACCCCGAAAAGGCACGCGAGATTTCCGATCGCATCCGCAGCGAATGGCGGGATTCCGGCAGCGCCTCCATCAATCTCCTGATGCAATGGGCAACAAAAGCGCTCGAAGCGGATCGCAAGGCGACCGCGCTCGATATCTTCGATCAGGTCATCTATCTCTCGCCGCAATATGTCGAGGGCTGGAACCAGCGCGCGACGCTGCACTACCGGATGGGCAACTATCGCAAGTCCATGTCGGACATCAACCAGGTGCTGGCGATCGAACCCCGCCATTTCGGCGCGCTCGCCGGCATGGCGGCGATCCTCACCGCGGCCGGCAAGGACGAACTGGCGCTGCGGGCCTGGGAACAGTTTCTCGAGATCTACCCTGCCGATCGCCAGGCACAGGAACAACTCGGCGACCTGGAAGAAAAGCTCGCCGGCAATCGCACGTAATTCTGCGCGCCGGAGGGCTAGGTTTTCTCGCGATATCTCCTCTCATTTTTTGATTCAGCGGCCGATTCCGATTTCAGGCCGAATCGACTTTTCACCATCAGGCGAAACCGCGGGCCACTCTTTCTCGTATCGGACGATGGTGAAACATCAGATCGGTTGCGCATGCGCGCAAACCGCGAGAGATTGATTGATGTCCTCAACCTACAGGAAAGCCATGCTGTTCGTCGCATCCGTGTTTCTCGCCCTGCTCGTGACGGGGTTCGGTTTCAGCGCCTATCAGGCAACCGCTTTCGAGAAGAACAATCCGAACAGGGGCGAGCGCATAGACGTTGGCGGCTATCGGATGAACAGCGTCTACGTGCCGCGCCCGAACACCGCCGACTTGCCGACCCTCGTCTTCATTCACGGCGCAAGCGCCAATCTGCATGATCAGATGACCGCCTTCAGAAGCAGGCTCGAAGGGCGAGCCGACATGCTGTTTCTCGACCGTCCGGGGTTCGGCTTCTCCGACCGCGGCGGTCCGCAAAACGCCTATCCCGACGGCCAGGCCGACGCGATCGCGGCCTTGATGCGCAAGCGCGGCGTCAGCAAGGCGATCATCGTCAGCCACTCGTTCGGCGGGGCGATCGCCGCGAGCTTCGCACTGAACCACAAGGACATGGTCGCGGGTCTTCTGTTTCTCTCGCCCGCCGCTCATCCCTGGCCGGGTGGCATCGAATGGTACTACGACGCTGCCAAAATCCCGGTGCTCGGCTGGCTGTTTTCCTCCCTCGTCGCCCCGCCCGTCGGCATGGCCCTGATCGACAAGGCGACGAAAACCGTCTTCGAGCCCAACCCGCGACCGGACGACTACGTCGAGCAGACGGCTGCCTATCTGGCGCTCAGGCCGCGCTCCTTCCGCAACAACGCCATCGATGTCGCCAATCTGCTGGACTATGTCAAACGCGTGTCGCCGCGCTACAGGGAGATCACGGCGCCGGCCGTGATCATCACGGGCGACGCCGACCGTATCGTTTATCCCGAAATCCATTCTCGCCAGTTGCACGAAGACATTGCGGGTTCGACGCTCCTGCGCATTCACAATCTCGGGCACAAACCGGATTATGCCGCAACCGACGTGGTGATCGCAGCGCTCGAGATCCTGGCGGGACAGACGCGCGACCTCGAAGACGTGGTGCGCCGGGCGGAGGCCCGTATCGCCGGCGACGGGCCCCAATGAAAACGCCGCGCCTCGGCTGAGGGCGCGGCGTTCGAGAAGATCACGCAGCTGGTATTCAGACGCCGCTGAGGCCGTCCGAACCGATATAGGCGATGCGCAGCATATTGGTGGCGCCGGGTGTTCCAAGCGGCACGCCGGCCGAAATGATCACGCGGTCGCCCGGCTTGCCGAAGCCTTCCGCCGCAACGATGCGGCAGGCGCGGTTGACCATGTCGTCGAGATCGGTCGCATCACTGGTAACGACGCTGTGCAGCCCCCAGACGACCGAAAGGCGGCGGGCCGTCTGGATGACCGGCGAAAGCGCGATGACGGGAACCTGGGGGCGCTCGCGCGCGGCCCGCAGGCCGGTGGTTCCGGACGAGGTGTAGCAGACGATGGCGGAGAGCTGCAGCGTCTCGGCGATCTGGTGGGCTGCCAGCGAGATCGCGTCGGCGCCGGTCGCTTCCGGCGGCGTGCGCTGGGCATAGATGATGCCGGGATAATGCGGGTCGAGCTCGACCTTGCTGGCGATCGACGCCATGGTCGTGACGGCTTCGACCGGATATTCACCGGAGGCCGATTCCGCCGACAGCATGACGGCGTCGGCACCTTCAAAGACGGCGGTCGCAACGTCCGACACTTCGGCGCGCGTCGGGACCGGCGCGGAAATCATCGATTCCAGCATCTGGGTGGCGACGACGACAGGCTTGCCGGCGCGGCGACAGGCTCGGATCAGCTGCTTCTGCAGACCCGGAACCGCTTCAAGCGGCATTTCCACGCCGAGGTCGCCACGAGCAACCATCAGAGCGTCGGAGAGCTCGATGATCTCGTCGATCCGCTCGATTGCCTGCGGCTTCTCGATCTTCGACATCAGGCCGACGCGGCCGCGCGAAACCTTGCGGACCTCGGACAGATCTTCCGGCCGCTGGATGAACGACAGGGCAACCCAGTCGACCTCGTCGGTCTCGAGCACCGCATCCAGATCGGCCCTGTCCTTCTCGGTCAGCGCGCCGACGCCGAGCAGCGTGTCGGGCAGGCTAACGCCCTTGCGGTCGGAAATCTTGGTGCCGGCGACGACGGTGCAGACGATGCTCTTGCCATCGGTCTTGTCCGCCCGCAAATGCAGCTTGCCGTCGTCGATCAGCAGCCGGTGGCCAGGCTGGACGGCTTCGAGAATTTCCGGATGCGGCAGGAAGACACGCGTGTTGTCGCCCGGCTCGTCCTTGTTGTCGAGGGTGAAGGTCTGGCCCGGAACGAGATCGACCTTGCCGTCCGCGAACTTGCCAACGCGCAGCTTCGGCCCCTGAAGGTCGGCGAGAATGCCGATCGGCCGGCCGCTGCGCTGCTCGACATTGCGGATACGCTGGATCAGCGTGCGCATCATGTCGTGGCTGGCATGGCTCATGTTGATCCGGAAAAGATCAGCCCCCGCCTCGTGCAGCTTCTGGATCATCTCTTCTTCGCTGGACGCAGGTCCAAGCGTGGCGAGGATTTTGACTTTTCTGTTCCGCTTCATCAGTTGTGGCTTTCCTGGGTCCCTGGGGTATCGGACAACTGAACCATCCAGCTTCCCTGACGCCCCGTGTCGTATTCCTTGAACCCCATCCGCTGGAAACCGCGGGCGAAGCAATCCTGCACGCCGGTGATCTTGAACTCGTTTTCAGCGACGCACATGTTGACGCCGCCCGTCCAGCGGCCGCCGCGGGCCGCATCCTCAGCGTAGAGGTAATAGTATCGTGATTGAAGTTCGCCCTGGATCAGGGTGGCGCAGGTGGTCGCGGGAACCTGCCACCAGCCTTCCGTGATCCAGCCCTCCTTGGCCCGATAGCCGATGGCCACGCCGACGAGATTCTGGGTGCCGTTGCAGACGCGGAACTCGGCCCGCGCTTCACTCGCCATCAGCACCGGCGAGAACGCCGCCAGAACGAAAAGAATGCCGGCGCTCAAGGACCAGCTCCGGACGTTCAGCCTGGAAAGAGGATATCTGGACACGGTTTCCAATGGGTCTCCATTGTGATTTGTCGTGGCACTTTCTTGCGACGGTAGGCCCAGAAAGTCAACGCGACTCTAATCGATTATATTCGGCTTTTTGTTGACTGAAATGTCACAAATTCCCCTTTGCCTTGCGATAAGCGCCACAGCATGCCATCAAATTTCGTCAAGCATGAATCGAGTTGATACTGTATGCCGGAAACATCACCGTTTGAGATCATTGAGGGCAACACTGCCGCCGGGCTGGTACTCTTGGCGGATCATGCCACCAACCGGCTGCCACCGGAATACGGCAGGCTCGGCCTCCCCGAAAGCGCCTTCGAGAGACACATCGCCTACGACATCGGTGTCGAGGCCCTTGTCCGGCGGCTCGCGGCCCGGCTCGGCGTTCCCGCCGTCCTCAGCTGCTTTTCGCGGCTGTTGATCGATCCCAACCGGGGCGAGGACGATCCGACGCTGATCATGAAGATATCGGACGGCGCCATCGTTCCCGGCAACCATCCGATCTCGCCGGAAGAATGGGAAAGCCGCCTCAATCGCTTTCACCGGCCATATCACCGCGCCGTCTCCGAGACCATCACGGCTGTCGGTGCGGCAAGCGGCAAAGCACCGCTGGTGATTTCCCTTCATTCCTACACGCCGGCCTGGAAAGGCACGCCCCGCCCCTGGCATGCTGCCGTCCTCTGGGATAGCGATCCGCGCGCAGTCAGCCCGCTGATCGAAGCGCTGGAGGCTTCGGGCGATGTTCTGGTCGGCAACAACGAGCCCTATGACGGCGCCCTGTGCGGTGACACGATGTTCCGCCACTGCATGGAGCCCGGCCTCGCCCACGCGCTGATCGAGGTGCGGCAGGACCTGATTGGCGACGACATCGGCGTGGCGGAATGGGATGAGCGGCTTGGACCGATTCTCGCCGGCTTGAACGAACGCCCTGAATTGCACGAAATCCGGCAGTACCCTTCCCGCACCGGGCCGTATGCATCCTAAAGACGGCTGAAAGAGACGACGATGACCGAATTGACGCCACAGCAGCAGCTGGAATTCGAAGCAGCCGCCTTCCGCCGCCTCGTCACCCATCTGCGCGAGCGCAGCGATGTCCAGAACATCGACCTGATGAACCTCGCCGGGTTCTGCCGCAACTGCCTGTCCAACTGGTATCGCGACGCTGCCAATGCCGCCGGCGTGCCGATGGACAAGGATCAGTCGCGCGAGATCGTCTATGGCATGCCCTATGACGAATGGCGGGCGCTTCACCAGAAGGAAGCCTCCAGCGAGCAGCAGGCCGCCTTCGAGGCGAACAAGCCCAGGGAATAGCCCGCCAAGACCCGTTCCTCCGTGAAAATGGTGCGGCGTTACGCAATGTCACTTGACCTTCAGCCCGCTTCACGGCAGGTCACAGGCCTCGCAAATTCAGTCCCCCAACCAATCCCCAACAAGGAGAAGACCATGTCGGATGCCCATGGCGTCGCCCGCGATCAGCTTCGCTCTTTCATCGAGCGGATCGAGCGGCTGGAAGAAGAAAAGAAGACCATCGCGGACGACATCAAGGATGTGTATGGCGAAGCAAAGGGAACCGGCTTCGACACGAAGATCCTGAAAAAAGTCATCGCCATCCGCAAGCAGGACAAGGACGAGCGCATGGAGCAGGAAGCGATCCTCGACACCTACCTCGCCGCACTCGGCATGATCGACGCGCCGGAAGCCGAATAAGGGCCCCGCACCCAACAAAAAACCCGCCATGCCGGCGGGTTTTTTTATGCCTTGTGTTCGGAAGATCAGTTCGTGCTGAACTTCTTCACTTCCAGGAAATTGACCGCACTGCCGCTGAACCGTGCCGTGTCGACGGAAACGGCATCGTTCGAGAAGCCGGCCGAATAGACGGTTGTCGGTGAGGCCCGCAGTGTCTTGCTGACGAAGCGCGGCGCCTTCACCGGCTTGGACAAGGTCGCCATGCGGCCATTCGACAGCGCCCAGTTGGAAATGATCTGCTGGGTCAGCTTCGGCTCGGTGCGCACCGACGAACGGGTGGCCGCATCAGCCTCCTGCTTGTTCGGACGCTTGCCCTTGGCGGGCGCATCTGCATTCGCATCGAAGGCATCCTCGAAGATCGCCGCGCGCGCCTCGGCGCTCGACGGCGGCACGTAGGCCGCAAGCTCAACAGGCCGCTCCTGCGGCGTCGGCTGTGCGAGCGCCACCCGTGTCTGCGCTTCGGCGACCGCCTCGACCGGCTGCTCCGCCTCGGCCACGGCCTGTGGCTGTTGCTCAGTCCGTTCGGCAAAGGACGGCACGACGACATTGGCGTCGGCGACGGCCATCAACGAAGCCTCGTCAGCCGGGCGCATGGCCGGCACGGGAACAAAACCAAGCGCTGCGACATCCTCGCCAAGCACCGCAGCGTTCGGATCGGTCGAAGCCATCAGCGTGTCGCTGCCGGCATCACCGTTCAGGCCGCGCTTGCCAAGCATCTGCGGCACCGGAATCTTGTAGGCGCTCAGATCGGCATATTCGCCTTCGGTGGCGGTCTGTTCAGGCAAGGCCGCAGCCCAGGCAGCCTGCGCCGTCTCCTTGGTCGGAGCAACGAGTGCCGTCTGGACGCCAGCATCAGCCGGTGCATCCTTGAAGGCTGGCCGGGCGCCGGGAACGGGAGCGGCGACTTCTTTCTCCGCGGCCTGCTGCGAACCATCGACACCGGGAAGAGCCTGCTCGGCCTCGGCAACGGCGACTTCAGTGACCTTGGCCTTGGCAGCCGGCTGCTCATCCGCACCCTCCAGCTCGCTGCTGGCAATGGCATTGGGTTCCTCGTCTTCGTCACCGCCGCCAAACAGCATGGCGAAGAGATTGCCCTTGCGCTTGGTGTCCTTGTCGCCCGGCCCCTTGGCACCGCCGCCGGCCACTTCGATGGCATCGGCACCGACCCGGCGCTTGTAGTCGGCGAGCGCCTGCTGGTAACCCGGCAGCGGTCCACCGCCGTCGGCCGGCATATGTATGGTCTTGCCGTCGGGGAAGAGGCGGGCGAGTTCGCTGCGGCTCATGCGCGGCCAGGCGCGAACGCCGCCGACATCCATGTGCACGAAAGGCGAGCCCGAGGTCGGGTAGTAACCGACACCGCCGACCTGGAACTTCATGCCGATTTCGCGCAGCGTCTTCAGCTTGACGTCGGGCAGATAGAAATCCATCGCCTTGCCGAGCATGTGCTGGCTCTTCTTGGCGACGCCCTTGGAGCGCGACCGCAGCATGCCGTTGGTGGCCGGCGAGCGGTAGGCGGAAACCACATGGATGTAATCGTGCGAACCGCTCTTCTGGTAGACTTCCCAGACGAGGTCGAGAAGGCGCGGGTCCATCTTCGTCGGCTCGTTGCGGCGCCAGTCGCGCAGGAAGCGATTGATCTGCTGCAGACCCTTGGAATCATAGCGACCATTGCGCTTGAACGTGATCGACGCCTTTTCCTGGGTATGGATGAAATAGAGTTTGAGCGTGCGGGTCTGGCCGGCCGCCTCGACCGGGGGAGCCATGCCGGGCGTGACCATCGAGGCTGCGATCAGGAGCGATGCGAGGACGCGCGGTGCCCTTCGGGCTGCCGCGGCGCAAAAGCGGGCTATCACGGAGCCGTTAGGCTTCTTGAATCCGAACAAATTTTGCAAACTCAATCCCCGTCCGGCGGACAAAGCGTCCCGTGGCTGCTCAGATGACTGCGAATTGCGGTCACAGCATGGCAAATATGCCACAGTCATCGGTTATCCTTATAATATAGTGAATGGTTCACTAACAAGGTCTAAACGACAACAGCCAAATGCGACGGATCGTTACGCTTTGTTATCCCTGGTTTTACGCGGCCTCGCTGAACGGATCGTCCGGATTAATGCCATAATCCTTGAGTTTGCGGTACAAAGTCGACCTGCCGATTCCCAGTTTTCGGGCCACCTGGCTCATCTGACCGCGGTAGAACTTGAGCGCAAAGCGAATCAGTTCCTCTTCAACGTCGGCCAGCTTACGGACGTTGCCGCCGTCATCGACGCTGGCAATCGCATTTTCGGGTTGATGATCCACCACCATGGCATTGCGCACGTCCGCCCTCTCGGCCGGGGCGAAATGCGGATAGACCGGCGGCAGGTGACCGGCATCGGCCACCGGGATTTTTGAAGGCCCGGTCTCCTCCCAGGTGAAGCCCGACTTCTCGGCAACGACATAGCCGGGGATCTGGGTGGCGATCTGCGGAAAGTCCTTGACCGTCAGTTCCGCACCTTCGGCAAGGACGACCGCCCGGAAGATGGCGTTCTCCAGCTGGCGGATATTGCCCGGCCAATCATAGGCGGTCAGCAATGCCATTGCTCCGCTGGAGACGGCGAGCGGTGCCGTAAGCCTCTGTTCCAGGGCGAAACGTTCGACAAAGGTGCGCACCAGAACGGGAATGTCTTCCTTGCGCTTGCGCAGTGCCGGAATGGCGATAGGGAAAACATTCAGCCGGTAGTACAGGTCTTCGCGGAAGCGACCTTCGCGCACCTCGTTGATCAGGTCCTTGTTGGTCGCCGAAATCAGCCGGACATTGACCTTCTGCGGATGCCGCGCGCCGATCGTCTCGATCTCGCCCTGCTGCACCGCGCGCAGGAGCTTCACCTGCACTTCCACCGGCAGGTCGCCAATCTCGTCCAGGAACAGCGTGCCGCCATCGGCATCGGCGAACTTGCCGGAATGCTTTTCGGTGGCGCCGGTAAAGGCGCCCTTCTCATGGCCGAAGAGAATGCTCTCGACCAGGTTTTGCGGAATCGCGCCGCAGTTGACGGTGACGAACGGCTTGCCGGCGCGCTCGCTGGCGTGCTGGATAGCGCGGGCGACCATTTCCTTGCCGACCCCGGATTCGCCTTCGAGCACGATCGGAATATTCGACTGCGCAGCTCGGCGCGCGAGATCGAGCACCCGGATCATTGCAGGGCTCGCGGACACCACGTCATCGAAGGCAACGGTGCCGCTGCGCGACCGCTTCGATGCGCGCCCACGGTTTTCGCGATGGTCCAGCTTCAGGGCGTTGGTGATCGCGACATTGAGCCGTTCGGGCGAAACCGGCTTGACTACGAAATCGAAGGCGCCGGCCTGCATGGCAAGGACGACCGTCTCGATGCCGCCCTGCCCTGTCTGCACGATGACCGGCGTATCGATACCGCGCTCGGCGATCGCTTCGAGGAAGCCAAGGCCGTTCATTTCCGGCATCATCAGATCGAGCAGGATGACGCTGATCAGGCCGCGCTTGCGCTCCAGCAGTTCAAGGCCGCTGCGGCCGTTGTCGGCCAGATGGGCGATATGCCCGAGGCGCTCGATCATGTTCGTCAGCAGCCGGCGTTGGACCGGATCATCGTCGATGACGAGAATTTGGGATGTCATGAAGGCCTCCTGCTCTCTGCATAGAACCAAAACGACACCTCATGTGCCGCATCATGGGAAGCATTCGTGTCACAAAGGCCTGAAAATCCTCTTTTGAGAAATGCTTGCATTTTAACCATTGCCGACGTTAGGTCATGGCCCCATATCCGCCCTCTGCTTCGCCGCCCGAATCCGGGCCGGCGCCCGTTGAAAAGAGTGAACGTTCATGCGCCATCTTCCTTCTTTCCGGACATCTTTCCGCATCGCCCATGCGACCGCGTCAGGCGCTGCGGAAGCGGCGCCGCTCAGCGACCTGCCGTCCTGGAAACTCGAGGATCTCTACCCGTCGGCAACGTCCCAGGAATATCTCGGCGACCTCGTGAAGGCCGAGGCTGCAGCCAAGGCCTTCGAAGCGAAATGGAAGGGCAAGCTCGCCGATGCAGCGACGCGCAGCGCTGACGAGGGCATCGGCGCGGCCGTGCGCGAATACGAGGCACTGGAAGACCTGATGGGCAAGATCGGCTCCTTTGCCGGCCTCACCTATTTCTCCGATACGTCCAATCCGGCCAACGGCAAGCTCTATGGTGACGCCCAGTCGAAGCTGACGGATATGGCGAGCCATCTGTTGTTCTTCTCGCTGGAAATGAACCGGATCGACGATGCCGTCATCGATGCGGCACTGGAAGGCGATCCGTTGGCCGCGCACTACAAGCCATGGATCGTCGATCTGCGCATGGACAAGCCCTACCAGCTCGACGACAAGCTGGAGCAGCTCTTCCTCGAAAAATCCATGACCGGCGCCAGTGCCTTCAACCGCCTGTTCGACGAGACGATGGCGTCGCTGACCTTCAATGTCGACGGCGAGGAGCTGCCGCTCGAAGTGACGCTGAGCATGCTGCAGGAGGCCGATCCAGCCACCCGGAAAAAGGCAGCGGAGGCGCTGGCCAAAACCTTCAAGACCAACATCCGCACCTTCACCCTGATCACCAACACGCTCGCCAAGGACAAGGATATCTCCGATCGCTGGCGCGGTTTTGAGGATATCGCCGACAGCCGCCATCTGGCCAACCGGGTCGAGCGCGACGTGGTCGATGCGCTCGCCGCTGCCGTGAAGGACGCCTATCCGCGCCTGTCCCACCGCTATTACGCGATGAAGGCGAAGTGGCTCGGCATGGAACAGATGGAATTCTGGGACCGCAACGCGCCGCTGCCGGAAACCCCGACCTCGCTCATTCCCTGGAGCGAGGCCAAGGAGACCGTGCTTTCCGCCTACGGCAATTTCGACCCCGAAATGGCAGCGATCGCTCAGCGTTTCTTCGACGGCGGCTGGATCGACGCGCCGGTCCGCCCCGGCAAGGCGCCGGGCGCCTTCGCGCATCCGACGGTGCCGTCTGCGCATCCCTATGTGCTCGTCAACTACATGGGCAAGCCGCGCGACGTGATGACGCTCGCCCATGAGCTCGGCCACGGCGTGCATCAGGTTCTCGCCGGCGCTCAAGGGGCGCTGATGGCCTCGACGCCGCTGACCCTTGCAGAGACCGCCTCCGTCTTCGGCGAAATGCTGACCTTCCGCGCCCTTCTCGACAAGACGAAGGACAAGCGCGAGCGCAAGGCCATGCTCGCCCAGAAGGTCGAGGACATGATCAATACGGTCGTGCGCCAGATCGCCTTCTACGAATTCGAGCGCAAGGTCCACACGGCCCGCAAGAACGGCGAACTGACCGCCGACGACATTGGCGAACTCTGGCTGTCCATTCAGACGGAAAGCCTCGGGCCGGCGATCCGGATTTCCGAGGGCTACGAGACCTATTGGGCGTATATCCCCCACTTCATCCATTCGCCCTTCTATGTCTACGCCTATGCCTTTGGCGATTGCCTGGTGAATTCGCTGTACGCCGTCTACAGACAAGCCGAAACCGGCTTCCAGCAGAAGTATTTCGAGCTGCTCAAGGCCGGCGGCACCAAACATCATTCGGAACTGCTCGCCCCGTTCGGCCTCGACGCCACGGATCCGTCGTTCTGGGCACAGGGCCTGTCGATGCTGGAAGGACTGATCGACGAACTTGAGGCGCTTGATAGGGCATAAGTTCTGGGCGGATGCAGGATATGGAAGCGCGTTTTGCAGGTCCCGGCATGGATCCTCGGGTCAGGCGCGAGGATGACGATCCGGAGACCTGGCGAGCGAAAAGACTGACGCTAGCATCCCGCGGACGCCCCTGTTCTCCGCCATCCTCGGGCGTGACCCGGGGATCGAGGCGGACACCGACGTGAGCAGCATGACCGACACCGGCCCCTTTGTCCTTTTCCGCGACGACAGCGAAGACAGGACGACCGTCTTCGCCGAGCCTTCGCATGTCATCACGGCGCGGACGAAGGCTGAGTTCTGGCGCGGGCTCGAGGACATGGAAGCCGCACACCACGCCGGAAAATGGCTTGCGGGCTTCATGAGCTACGAGGCCGGCCATCTCTTCGAAAGGAAGCTCGCTCCCTTTGCCGAGGAAAACCGCCGCACGCCGCTGATGTCCTTCGGCGTCTTCGAGGGGCCGGCCGAGGCACACCCGCTTTCCGAGCCCCGGCGGCGCATCGAGAACGAGCCCTTCATCACCGAGCCTCGTGCAAGCTGGAACTTCGACGCCTACAGGCGGCGCTTCGACCGCCTGCATCAGCACTTGCGACAGGGCGATTGTTACCAGGCCAACCTCACCATGCCGGTCACCGCCCGCTGGAACGGCAATCCGCTCGCCGCCTTCTGGTCGCTGATCGAGCGGCAGCCGGTGAAATATGGCGCGCTCGTCTCGCTCGACGGCCCAACCCTGTTGTCCCGCTCACCGGAACTCTTCTTCAAGGTCGACAAGCAAGGCTGGATCGAGACCCATCCGATGAAGGGCACCGCGCGGCGCGGCGCAAGCCCGGCGGAGGACGAAGAGATCATCCGCGAGATGCAGGCCGATCCGAAGTCCCAGGCGGAGAACCGGATGATCGTCGATCTCTTGCGCAACGACATCTCCCGCATCACCGAGGTCGGCACCCTCGAAGTGCCACGCCTGTTCGACGTCGAGACCTATCCGACCGTGCACCAGATGGTGAGCCACGTCCGGGCGAAACTGCTGCCCGATGTCGGCATCACTCAAATCTTCGAAGCATTGTTCCCCTGTGGCTCGGTCACCGGCGCGCCAAAAATGCGGGCGATGGAAATCCTGCATGATCTGGAAGCCGGCCCGCGCGACGCCTATTGCGGCTCGATCGGCTTCATCGCGCCGGATGGCACCATGCGCTTCAACGTCGCCATCCGCACCCTGTCGCTCTTTCCGGATGGCGAAGCCGTCTTCAACGTCGGCGGCGGCATCGTCTTCGATTCGACCGCCGAAGCGGAATATGAGGAATGCCTGCTAAAAGCCCGCTTTGCGGTCGGCGACGCTTGGATCGAGCGATGACGGATTTTTCCCTGATCGAAACGATGCGATGGGAGCCCGGCACCGGCATCGCCCGCCTGCGGCTGCACCTCGCCCGCCTGAAGCGATCGGCCGGACGGCTGGGATTTGCCGGGGCGGATCAGGTTGAAAGCGCGTTGGAGGAAGCGTTTGGAGCCCCTCTTTCCTCTTCGCCAAACAGGTCCTTGGAAGATAAGCGTATGAACATGGACATCGCCGCGCCCTCCCTCTTCTCCCCTGCGGGGAGAAGTGCCGAGCGCAGCGAGGCGATGAGGGGGTCTGTCGGCGAACTCGGCGCCAGTATTCCCCCCTCATCCGGCGGCCACCTTCTCCCCGCTGGGGAGAAGAGGGAGCAAGCGCGGGGCGATTCGAAAACAGGAACCACCGAAAGTTTGGATCAACCATCGCCATTGCGCGTTCGCCTGACGCTCAGCCCTTCCGGTGAAATCGCCATCACCACCGCGCCCTTCACGCCGCTTCCCGAAAACACCGTCTGGCGCGTCGCGGTCGCCGCCACCCGTCTCGATTCGGCCAACAGGCTCCTGCGCCACAAGACCACCCGGCGCGAGATCTACGAGGCGGCGCGCGGTGAATATCCGCCGGCGGCTGCCGACGAGGTCCTGCTGCTCAACGAGAAGGGCGAGCCTTGCGAGGGCACGATCACCTCGCTTTTCCTCGACGACGGCTCGGGCGTCCTGAAAACGCCGCCGATTTCCTGCGGGCTGCTTGCCGGCGTGCTCAGGACCGAATTGATCTGCGCCCGCCGCGCCCGCGTGCAGCGCTTGACGCTTCAAGACCTGCGCAAAGGAACGTTGTTCATGGGCAATTCGCTGCGCGGCCTGATCCGGGCCGAGCTGGTTTAGCGCAGGCTGACCGCGATCCGGTCGCGGCCGGAATGCTTGGCCTCGTAGAGCGCGGCATCCGCGCGCGAATAGAGCGACCTTGCGGTATCGCCCGGCTCCAGCACGGCAATGCCGGCGGAGCAGGTATAGAAAAACTGCGGCGCCGACGGCAGGGGGCGCGCGGTGCGTACCTTGTCCAGCACCCGATCGACGATCTTGCGGCCATCCGGCAATGTCGTCTCCGGAAAGATCAGCATGAACTCCTCGCCACCGACGCGCCCGAAGCAATCGTGACGCCGTACGACCGGATGCACCCTGCGCGCAAAATCGAGGAGAATGTCGTCGCCCGTCTGATGGCCGTACAGGTCATTGATGCCCTTGAAAAAATCGATGTCGAGAATGCAGATACAGCCTCTCCCCGCGCCAATCGCAGCCTGTTTCTGCACCATCTCCTCGAGCTTCGACATCATGTAGCGGCGGTTGGAGATGCCGGTCAGCTCGTCGGTCTGGGAGGCTTTCACGGCGAAGTCGCGGTCCTGCCGCAACGTGCGCTCATCGGCACGCAGATGGGTGATGTCGTTGGCAATGCACAGCATCCAGCCGTTGCGGTCGACGGTCTCGGTCATCCACAGCCAGCGGCCACCGACGACATCGGTCTCGAAGGCTCGAAACGGCACCTTGCCGCGGCGCGACTGGGCCGAGACCACCCAGGCCTCGAAGTCGGGCACGCTGATGACGGTGCCGCGGCCGAGAGCATGATTGCGCCGCATCAGATCCGGCCAAATCGGCGTCTCATCGTCGTCAAGATGGAAGGTCGAGCGGAAGGCCCGGTTGGCGTAGCGCAGGCGATCGTCATGATCGTAGAGCGCGATGAGGACTTCGGTGTCGTCTCGCAATGACGCCAGGCTGGCCGCTATTTCATCCATCGCACCGATTCCGTATTGCCGCATTCATTGTAGGGCGGGCGTAAGACAGCACCATCGCGAAATATGGCGAGTCGGGCCGATTGGCAGCGCGCCACTCGCGTGCTTCATGAAATACGAAAATATGTCCGAAGAAGGAACATCGCAAAAGAATCACAGGATCGACGGCAGCCCGCTTATGCACGGCGGGCTCCCGGCAATGCCTTTGCCGCTTCACGAAGAACGAAAGGTCGTGGCCAAATAGACAAAAGCCCCGCCGGCGCGAAGCCGGCGGGGCCTGGGATCAAGCTGTGTGGACGTTCTCTTATTCGGCCGCCGCCGGATGGAGAACGCCGCGACGGATCTGGTCGGCCTCGATCGATTCGAACAAAGCCCGGAAGTTTCCTTCGCCGAAGCCTTCATCGCCCTTGCGCTGGATGAACTCGAAGAAGATCGGGCCGATCACGGTCTTCGAGAATATCTGCAGCAGGATGCGGGTCATGCCGCCATCCACCACGCCCTCGCCGTCGATCAGGATGCCGTGCTGCTTCATCCGCTCGATCGGTTCGTCGTGTCCGTGCACGCGGTCATGCGAGAGTTCGTAATAGGTATCCGGCGGGCCTGGCATGAATTTCAGGCCATTGGCCGCCAGCTTGTCGGTGGCGTCGTAGATGCCCTCCGTTCCAACGGCGATGTGCTGGATGCCCTCGCCCTTGTACTTGCGCAGATATTCCTCGATCTGGCTCGTATCGTCCTTGGATTCGTTCAGCGGAATCCGGATCTTGCCGCAGGGCGAGGTGATCGCCCGGCTCGTCAGACCCGTGATGCGGCCATCGATGTTGAAGAAGTGGATCTGCTTGAAACCGAAGAGCTCGCGGTAGAAGTCCCACCACTTGTCCATGTTGCCGCGATAGACATTGTGGGTCAGGTGATCGAGATAATAGAAGCCGACACCCTGCGGCTTCGGATCGCGCTCGCCCAGCCATTCGAACTCGGCCTCATAGGGCGAGCCCTTCTTGCCGTAGGTTTCGATGAAATAGAGCAGCGACCCGCCGATGCCGACGATGGCCGGAACGTCAAGCGCTTTGTCCTTGCCTTCATAAGGCGTCGCGCCCTTCGATACGGCGTGCTCGAAAGCATGTTTGGCATCGACGACGCGCCAGGCCATGGACGGCGCGCAGGGGCCGTGATCGGCGACGAAACCCATGGCATGGCTGCCCGGCTCTGCATTGATGAGATAGTTGATGTCGCCCTGGCGCCAGACCGTGAGGTCCTTCGTGCGGTGCTTGGCAACGCAGGTGTAGCCCATGCGGGTAAACAGCTCTCTCAGCTGTTCCGGCTCGGGATGGGCGAACTCGACAAACTCGAAACCGTCGGTGCCTGCCGGGTTCTCGGTGGTAATGCCGGACGGGGGTGCATCATGCGGGAAGGGTCCCATGGTTCTCTCCTCTGAACTCATCGACTGTTGAGGCGATCATGACGCAAATCCTGTGCATTGTGCTTGCATTCTTGCGTGCTATAACCAGATCAATGCACGATCTGTGCGATATTTGACGAAGGTATGCACGAATGGAACAGATGGATGGCTATGATCTGAAGATCCTTGCTGAACTGCAGAAAGACGGCCGCCTGACCAACAATGAACTCTCGGATTTGATCGCCCTGTCGCCGTCGCAATGTTCCCGCCGCCGCGCCCGGCTGGAGGCGGAAGGCTTCATTCACGGCTACCGCGCCGTGCTCGATCGCGGCCGGCTCGGGCTCGATCTGATGGTCGTGATCGCCGTCACTCTCGCCACCCACAACCGCGACAATGCCAAGCGCTTCGCCGCCCTGATCGCCGATCTGCCGGAGGTGCTCGAATGCTACGCACTGACCGGTGAAATGGACTATCACCTCAAGGTCGTCACCTATGACCTGGCCGGCCTGTCGCACTTCGTCAACGACGTGCTGCTGCCGCATGACAGCGTGCAACATGTGAAAACATCGATCGTGCTGGCGACACTGAAGGATTTTCAGGGACTGCCGGTCCGCCAACGCGGCAGGCATTGAGCGTGCCTCAGCGGCGCGTTTGTGCCATGGCGTTTTCAACGGCAGTCAGCCCGGACGACAGGGCCTGCAGGCCGTCCCTTCCCAGAAGCTTTTCCAGCTCTGCCGAATAGGCGCGCGCAAGCCGCGTCAGCTCCTGATAGGCCTTGGTTCCGGCCGCCGTCAGCTCCAGATGTTCGACCCGGCGGTCGTCCTCATGCTGCGTCCGCTTCAGCCAGCGGCGCTCCTCCAGCGCGAAGACGGCGCGGCTGACCTTGGTCTTGTGCATGGTCGAATGAACGCCCACCTCGGTCGCCGTCATGCGCCCGGAGCTCCCGAGCGCCGCCAGCGTCCGCCACTCCGGCCGCGTCAGGCCGTACTCGGCCTTGTAGGCGGCCGCAAAGCGCAGGGCGATGAATTCCGCCGCGCGATTGAGACGAAATGGCAGGAACTGCTCAAGATCGAAGTCGCTCATGACATCATCAGCGTCCATGGCTTCCTTGATAGTTACAAAATTGACAGTTACGTTTGTAACCATATCTACGGAGGAGGTGCAAGCCATGCTGGAGAAAGCCAAGAGGATCGCGGTCGATGCCGTGGCGAACAGCCCGCAATACATGCCGGGCTTCGGCAACGACTTCGAGACCGAATCTTTGCCCGGTGCGCTGCCGCAGGGACAGAACAGTCCGCAGAAATGCAATTATGGTCTCTATGCCGAACAACTCTCCGGTTCCCCCTTTACCGCGCCACGCGGCACCAACGAGCGCTCATGGCTCTACCGCATCCGCCCGAGCGTGCGCCACACCCGCCGTTTCTCCAATGCGAGCTATCCCTTCTGGAAATCGGCCCCGTGCCTGGACGATCACTCCCTGCCGCTTGGCCAGCTGCGCTGGAACCCGATCCCGGCGCCAACGGAAAAGCTCAACTTCCTCGCCGGTATCCGAACGATGACGGCTGCGGGCGACGTCATGACCCAGGTCGGCATGGCGGCGCATGCCTATGTCTTCAACGACGACATGGTCGACGACTATTTCTTCAATGCCGATGGCGAACTGCTGGTCGTGCCGCAGCTCGGCGCCATCCGGGTCTTCACCGAAATGGGCATCATCGATGTCGAGCCATCCGAGATCTGCCTCATCCCGCGCGGCATGATGTTCAAGGTTTCGCGCCTCGGCGAGGGGCCTGAATGGCGCGGCTATATCTGCGAAAACTACGGCGCCAAGTTCACGCTGCCGGATCGCGGCCCGATCGGCGCCAACTGCCTTGCCAATCCGCGCGACTTCAAGACGCCGGTTGCCGCCTATGAGGACAAGGAGACGCCGTGCCGCGTGCATGTCAAATGGTGCGGCAAGTTCTACGTCACCGAGATCGGCCATTCGCCGCTCGACGTCGTCGCCTGGCACGGCAACTACGCCCCGTTCAAATATGATCTCCGGACTTTTTCGCCGGTCGGCGCCATCCTGTTCGACCATCCCGATCCGTCGATCTTCACCGTGCTGACGGCGCCGACGGAGGAATCGGGCACCGCCAATGTCGATTTCGTCATCTTCCCGCCGCGCTGGCTGGTCGCCGAACATACGTTCCGCCCGCCCTGGTACCACCGCAACATCATGAGCGAGTTCATGGGCCTGATCCATGGCCAGTACGACGCCAAGGAAGAGGGGTTCGTGCCGGGCGGCATCAGCCTGCACAACATGATGCTGCCGCACGGCCCGGATGCCATGGGTTTCGAAAAGGCCTCCAATGTCGAGTTGAAACCGGTCAAGCTCGACCACACCATGGCCTTCATGTTCGAGACCCGCTACCCGCAGCAACTGACGCGCTACGCCGCCGAACTCGAGACGCTGCAGGACAATTATCTCGAATGCTGGGACGGGCTGGAGCGCAAGTTCGACGGGACGCCCGGTATCAAGTGAGCCCATTGCACGGGGCGCGACGAGTAGAACCGATCATCAGATACGGATTAAACCATGAAACTTGCAACCCTCAAGGATAGCACTCGCGACGGCCGGCTGGTCGTCGTCTCCCGGGATCTCACCCGCTGCTCCGAAGTCGGCCATATCGCCCGCACGCTGCAGGCGGCGCTGGACGACTGGGAACATGCCGCGCCGCGTCTCGCCGCGGTGGCCGAAGGGCTGGAAACCGGCGCCCAGCCGGCCGCACGGTTTCATGAACACGAGGCCGCCTCGCCGCTGCCGCGCGCCTATCAGTGGGCGGATGGCTCGGCCTATGTCAATCACGTCGAACTGGTGCGCAAGGCCCGCAACGCCGAGATGCCGGTGACGTTCTGGACCGACCCGCTGATGTATCAGGGCGGTTCGGACAGCTTTATCGGCCCGCGCGACCCGATCATGATGGCCGACGAATCCTGGGGCATCGACATGGAGGCAGAAATCGCCGTCGTCGTCGACGACGTGCCGATGGGAGCGACGATCGACGAAGCCCGCGCCGCGATCCGGCTCGTCATGCTCGTCAACGACGTGTCCCTGCGCGGGTTGATCCCGGCCGAACTCGCCAAGGGCTTCGGCTTCTTCCAGTCCAAACCCTCGTCCGCCTTCTCGCCCGTTGCCGTCACACCGGATGAACTGGGCAGCGCCTGGGACAGCGGCAAGCTGCACCTGCCCCTGCTCGTCGATCTGAACGGCAAACCTTTCGGCCGCGCCGATGCCGGCGTCGACATGACCTTCGACTTCGGTCAGCTCATCGCCCATGCGGCCAAGACCCGGCCACTCTGCGCCGGAACCATCATCGGCTCGGGCACGGTTTCCAACAAGCTCGACGGCGAGCCGGGCAAGCCGGTGTCGGAAGGTGGTGTCGGCTATTCCTGCATCGCCGAACTCCGCACGATCGAAACCATCGAAACCGGTACTGCCGTCACGCCGTTCATGCAGTTCGGCGATACTGTCCGCATCGAGATGAAGGACAAGGCCGGACATTCGATTTTCGGGGCGATCGAGCAGACCGTCACGCAATACGAGAAGCGCTGAGGGCATCGTCATGAGCGACACGGTTCTGTTCGACTACTGGCGTTCCTCGGCCAGCTACCGGGTGCGGATCGCGCTCAATATGCTGGCGATCCCCTACCGGTCCGTAGCCGTCGATCTTTTGGCCGGAGAACACAAGCAAGCGGAGCATCGCACCCGCAATCCGCAAGGCCTGGTTCCGGCGCTTTCGATCGATGGGCAAATGCTGACACAGTCGCTGGCGATCATCGAATATCTGTCGGAGACGCGGCCAGGTTCCGGCCTCCTGCCCTCCGACCCTGCGGCGCGCCAGCGCGTCCGGGCGCTGTCCTACGCGATTGCCATGGACATCCACCCGATCTGCAATCTCGGCGTCGTCTTCCATGTCATGCAGCAATCGCAAGACCCGGATGCGGCGCGATCGGCATGGATGCAGAAGTTCATCGGCGAGGGTCTGAGTGCCTTCGAGCGGATGCTGGACACGCCCGAAGCCGGCGAATTCTGCCACGGCGACCAGCCGACCATGGCTGATCTCTGCCTCGTGCCGCAGATCTACAATGCCCGCCGGTGGAACGTTGATCTTTCCGCCTGCCCGCGTGCCGCAGCGATCGCCGGAAAATGCGAGCAACTTCCGGCATTTGCGCGAGCCCACCCGGATCAGGTCGCGTCATCGAAGGCAAAGCCGCTGTGACATTGCCGTCGCCAGGCGCGATTGCACCGCAGCCGGACCGGTCCCCAAGGTCCTAATAATATTTTGAAAAATAATGAATTTTCTGCGATAATGCGTGCGTGGCGGCACCGTTTGCGCGTGTCGCGTGAGGTTCCGACCATGGCAATGCCGGCCCCGGCAGGACGGGTCAAACCAATCTCCTTTTCCGCCAGGCTACCGGCGAAAGGAGGTGCCTTATGGCACGCAAGCTGATCCGCATCCTCACCGGGGCCGCTCTTTTGGCGCTTGTACTGGCGGTGCAACCCGCAGCGGCGGAACCGATATTCAACTGTGCCGAACATTCCAAGATCGTCGAATTCCTCGGCTCGCACTATTCCGAGACGCTTCTGGCAGTCGGCCTCATCAACGAGGCCGCCATTCTTGAGGTTTATGTCTCCGAGTACGGCAGCTGGACCATCCTGGTGACGAACGTCAGCGGTCGCAGCTGCGTGGTCTTTGCCGGCCAGAACTGGGAGACGATCCCGGTTGGCCCCGGCGTGAAAACATGAATGTGCAGCAGCGCCTGCAGCATTTCGCGTGTCCGAAAGACGCCAAACGCGTAGCGCGTTGAAGCGTCGCCCTTTCTTCTCCTTCATCACATGAGGTTGCCGAAACTGCGCACCGCCGCGATCGGCGTCGCATGGCCACCCCGCAACGCCTGCTGGCAGCGTCGAGAGCTCCCTCCGCGCGCTTTCCGGCTCTTTATTGTGACAGAAATCTATGCTCTAGGGCCATTCGAAGCATGACAGGGCGATATCCGCTCGCTAAACAGTCAAAAACCCGTCCCAGGAGAAAAAGCAAAATGACAGAAACAACCTACCCGGTTTACGGCGAGATCACCGGGCCGATCGTGATGATCGGTTTCGGCTCCATCGGCCGCGGCACACTGCCCCTGATCGACCGCCACTTCAAATTCGACAAGAGCCGGATGGTTGTCATCGACCCGCGCGACGACGGGGCCGATATGGAAATTCTGGCGAAGCATGGCGTCCGGCACATCAAGGAATATGTTACCAAGGACAACTACAAGGACCTCTTGAAGCCGCTTTTGACCGAAGGTGGTGGCCAGGGCTTCTGCGTCAATCTCTCGGTCGACACCGGCTCGCTCGACATCATGAAGCTGTGCCGCAAGCTCGACGTTCTCTATATCGATACGGTCGTCGAGCCCTGGCTCGGCTTCTATTTCGACAAGAACCTGAAGAATGCCGACCGCACCAACTATGTCCTGCGTGAAACCGTCCGCAAGGAAAAGGCGAAGAACCCCGGCGGCGCCACGGCCGTTTCCACCTGCGGCGCAAATCCGGGCATGGTCTCCTGGTTTGTCAAGCAGGCGCTGCTCAACCTCGCAAACGATCTCGGCGTGAAATACGAAGAGCCGGATCAGCATGACCGCGAAGGCTGGGCCAAGCTGATGAAGAAGGTCGGCGTCAAGGGCATCCATATCGCCGAACGCGACACCCAGCTCACCAAGAAGCCGAAGCCGCTCAACGTCTTCTGGAACACCTGGTCGGTGGAAGGCTTCATCTCGGAAGGTCTGCAGCCGGCCGAACTCGGCTGGGGCACGCATGAAAACTGGATGCCGAAGAACGCCAAGAAGCACAAGAAGGGCTGCCAGGCGGCCATCTATCTCGAGCAGCCGGGCGCCAACACCCGCGTTCGTACCTGGTGCCCGACCCCCGGTCCGCAATACGGCTTCCTCGTCACCCACAATGAATCCATCTCGATCGCCGACTACTTCACCGTCCGCGACAAGGATGGCGACGTGACCTACCGCCCGACCTGCCACTATGCCTATCATCCGGCCAATGACGCCGTCCTGTCGCTGCACGAAATGTTCGGCAACGGCGGCAACGCGCAGCCGATCCATCACGTGCTTGACGAAAATGAGCTGGAGGACGGCATCGACGAACTCGGCGTGCTGCTCTACGGCCACGACAAGAATGCCTACTGGTATGGTTCGCGCCTGTCGCTGGAAGAAACCCGCCGCATCGCGCCCTACCAGAACGCGACCGGCCTGCAGGTGACCTCCGCCGTGCTCGCCGGCATGGTCTGGGCGATCGAAAATCCGACGGCCGGCATCGTCGAAGCCGACGAGATCGACTACAAGCGCTGCCTCGAAGTGCAGACGCCCTATCTCGGTCCGGTTGAAGGCCACTACACCGACTGGACCCCGCTCGACGGCCGTCCGGGCCTGTTTCCGGAAGAGCTCGACACGAAGGACCCATGGCAGTTCAAGAACATCCTGTTTCGCTGAACTGTCTGATTAGGCTTTAAAATTCGACGCCCGGGGAACGATCTCCGGGCGTTTTTCGTTGACCTGCGAATAATCCCGCCGTGCTCGTGCCCCACTCTTGCATTCAACTCCTGATCACGGCATGGTTTTTTCAACTGAAAGACAGCTTTCCGCGCAGCATCCGGGAGACATATATGAAGCCGACCACCATCCTGACCCTTCTGTCCGCAGCGGCAGCGCTGGCCTCCTGCATGGGGCCGCGCGAAGTGCGCCAACAGCCGCCCGCTCAGATGGCACCGGCTGGCGTCGAAGGCGCATGGGTCGACCCGAACGGCATCGTCTCGACCTTCGCGGCGGGCACCTTCACCACGCGCACGACCGACACCAATCAGGTCCTGGCCTCCGGCAACTACACCAATCTTTCGCCGAAGCTGGTCGAGATCAACATGACCTCGATGGTCCGCAACACCCAATCCAAGGTCAATTGCGCCATGGTCAGCCAGACCCAGCTCAACTGCACCACGGATTCCGGCGCGCAATTCTCGCTCGCCCGCAAGAGCTGAGCCGGCACAAGACAGGAAAAGCCTCCCTTCGCGGAGGCTTTTTCGGTTTAAACCCTTGGTTTTTAACCTTGCGGGAAAATGGTTGCAAAGAGTGGATTTTGCCGCTTGATGTCTGCAGCGTCTGATGAAACCATCACCGTCGACACCGCTGTCACGGAACACGCACTGGTCTGGTCTGTTCCGCTGCCGGCAGACCGAACCCGCCGAAACAGGAGATATTCATGATCAGACATTTGCGAACCGGGCTGATGACGGCCTCGATCCTTGCGCTTTCGACCAGTGCCGCCTTCGCCGATTATGAATTGAACATCCTGCACATCAACGATTTCCACTCGCGCATCGAATCGATCAACAAGTTCGATTCCACCTGCACGGCCGAGGAAGAAGGCAAGAACGAATGCTTCGGCGGCGCTGCCCGGCTCAAGGTGGCGATCGACCAGAAGCGCCAGGAATTGACCGGCAAGAACGTGCTGCTTCTGAATGCCGGCGACAACTTCCAGGGCTCGCTGTTCTTCACGACCTACAAGGGTGCCGCCGAAGCGGAATTCCTCAACCTGATGAAGTTCGACGCCGTGACCATCGGCAACCACGAATTCGATGAAGGCGAAGACGGCCTGGCGACCTTCCTCGACAAGGTCACCTTCCCGGTCATCTCCTCCAACGTGCTGGCCGGCTACAAGTCGAAGCTGATCGACCGCATCAAGCCCTCGCTGGTGCTTGATGTCGGCGGCCAGAAGGTCGGCATCGTCGGCGCGGTCACCAACGACACGGCCGAAATCTCCTCGCCGGGCGACAATGTGCTGATCGGGATCGACGTCGATACCATCACCACCGCTGTCCAGGACCTGAAGAAGCAGGGCGTCGACAAGATCATCGCGCTCACCCATGTCGGCTATCCGCGCGACCTCGCCGTCATTGCAAAAATCCCGGACGTCGACGTGGTCGTCGGCGGCCACTCGCACAGCCTGCTGTCCAACACCGACGAGAAGGCCGAAGGCCCCTATCCGACGATGGTCGACAATCCCGGCGGCTACAAGGTGCCCGTCGTTCAGGCCGGATCCTACAGCAAGTATCTCGGCGATCTCGTCGTCACTTTCGATGACAGCGGCGTCGTCAAGTCGGCCAAGGGCGATCCGATCCTGATCGATTCCAAGATCAAGCCGGACGAAGCGGTCCTCGCCCGCATCAAGGAACTGGGCAAGCCGATCGAGGAGCTGAAGACCAAGATCATCGGCAAGACCGACGCGCCGATCGATGGAAGCCGCGAATCCTGCCGCGCCCGCGAATGCCAGATGGGCGACCTCGTGACCGACGCCATGCTTGACCGCGTCAAGGGCCAGGGCGTCACCATCGCCATCACCAACGGCGGCGGTCTCCGGGCCTCGATCGATGCCGGCGACGTCTCGATGGGCGAAGCGATCACCGTGCTGCCGTTCCAGAACACGGTTTCGACCTTCCAGATCAAGGGCGCCGATATCGTTGCCGCACTTGAAAACGGAGTAAGCCAGATCGAGGAAGGCGGCGGTCGCTTCCCGCAGGTGGCCGGCCTGAAGTTCGCCTTCGACAAGTCCAAGCCCGTCGGCAGCCGTATTTCGAACGTCGAGGTCAAGGAAGGCGAAGCCTTCGTCGCGCTTGATCCGGCCAAGGCCTACAATGTCGTCTCCAACAACTATATGCGCAATGGCGGCGACGGCTACAGCATCTTCAAGACCAAGGCCGAGAACGCCTATGACTACGGTCCGGGGCTCGAGACGGTGCTCGCCGACTACCTGACGGCGCACAACCCCTACAAGCCGCTGACCGACGGTCGCATCACCGAAATCGCCGCTGCGACCGGGACCCAGCCCTCGGCGCAGGCAAGCACCGACACGGCCGCACAGACCGTCACCCCGGATGCAAAGCCGGCAGCAGAAACTGCGGCAACGACAGAGACCAAGCACGTCATTGCCAAGGGCGATACGCTCTGGGGCCTGGCCAAGGCCATCTACGGCAACGGCGAACTCTGGAAGACGATTGCTGCTGCCAACGGCAATCCGGTTCCGGAAAAGCTGGAAATCGGCAAGGAACTGCAGATCCCCGCCAAGTAAGACAATATGTCTCTTGTCCAAGGACCGGTCCGGGCTTTCCCGGGCCGGTTTTTCTTTTTAAGAACGGCATGAACCGCAGGGCTGCCTCACCATATAGGAGGCACGCCAACCTTACCCGCAGGATATCCGCATGACCGCGACCGACATCACCGCCCCGAGCCACCCTCCTGTCAAATTCGGGAAAGTGGGCGTTCTGCTGGTCAATCTCGGCACCCCCGACGGCACCGACAAGGTCTCGATGCGGCGCTACCTCAAGGAATTCCTGATGGATCGGCGCGTCATCGAATGGTCGCCGTTCTTCTGGTATCCGATCCTCTTCGGCATCGTTCTCAACACCCGTCCTGCCAAGGTCGGCAAGGCCTATGAGACGATCTGGAACAAGGACCTGAACGAGAGCTACCTGCGCACCTACACCCGCAACCAGGCAGAACTGATGGCGAAATCCTTCGCCGATCTGCCTGATGTCCGTGTCGACTGGGCCATGCGCTACGGCCAGCCGTCGATCCGGTCGAAGATGGTGGAACTGCAGAAGGACGGCTGCGAGAAGATCCTCGTCGTCCCGCTCTACCCGCAATATGCGGCGGCGACGACGGCGACCGTCAATGACGAAGCCTTCAAGGCACTGCTGAAAATGCGCTGGCAGCCGGCCCTGCGCACGGCAGCGCCCTATCACGACGATCCCGTCTATATCGACGCTTTGGCCAACTCGATCACCAGCCACCTTGCCACGCTCGATTGGCAGCCGGAGGTGGTGCTCGCCTCCTTCCACGGCATCCCGCAATCCTATTTCGACAAGGGTGACCCCTATTACTGTCAGTGTCAGAAGACCGCCCGGCTGCTGCGCGAAAAGCTCGGCTGGCCGAAGGAAAAGCTGCAGGTCACCTTCCAGTCGCGCTTCGGGCCTGAGGAATGGCTGCAGCCCTATACCGACAAGACGGTCGAGCAACTCGCGAAGGACGGCACCAGGCGCATCGCCGTCATCAATCCCGGCTTCGTCTCGGACTGCCTGGAAACGCTGGAGGAAATCGCCGAACAGGCGGCCGAGAGCTTCCATCACAACGGCGGCGAGAAATTCACGCATATCCCCTGCCTCAACGACGGCGCCGACGGCATGAAGGTGCTGGAGACCGTGGTGCGCCGGGAGCTGCAGGGCTGGGTCTGACCACCTTCCCCTTGGGGGAATGGTCCGGGGTGGGTGACCGTGGCGTCACCCGAGGGATCGCCCCACCCCGCGACTTCGTCGCGAGCTCCCCTAAAACAGAACCAAAACAGCGCCGAAGAAATTCCACCAATCCTTGCAAATAACCCTGCCAACTGCCACGTCTTGTCCTAGAGTGCATCAACAACAGGATGCGCCCAACAGGAGAACACCCAATGCCACTGGCCGGACTGGATATCGCCGTTATTGTACTTGTGGTCCTCGCCGTTCTTGTCATTTTCAAAGGCGTAAAAACCGTCCCGCAAGGCTATCGCTACACTGTCGAACGTTTCGGCCGATACACGAAAACCCTTGAGCCCGGCCTGAACATCATCATCCCCTTCATCGACGGCATCGGCGCCAGGATGAACGTGATGGAACAGGTGCTCGATGTGCCGACGCAGGAGGTCATCACCCGCGACAACGCGAGCGTCTCGGCCGACGCCGTCGCCTTCTACCAGGTGCTGAACGCCGCCGAGGCCGCCTATCAGGTCTCCGATCTGCAGAGCGCCATTCTGAACCTCACCATGACCAATATCCGTTCCGTCATGGGTTCGATGGATCTTGACGAGCTGCTGTCGAACCGCGACACGATCAACGACAAGCTCTTGCGGGTCGTCGATGAAGCCGTCGGCCCCTGGGGCATCAAGGTCACCCGGGTCGAGATCAAGGACATTCAGCCGCCGAAGGATCTGGTCGACGCGATGGCGCGGCAGATGAAGGCGGAGCGCGAAAAGCGCGCCCAGGTGCTGGAAGCCGAAGGCTCGCGCAACGCCCAGATCCTGCGCGCCGAGGGCGCCAAACAATCGGCGATCCTGCAGGCCGAGGGGCAGCGAGAAGCAGCTTTCCGCGATGCCGAAGCGCGCGAACGCCTGGCGGAAGCCGAAGCCAAAGCGACGAAGATGGTCTCTGAAGCCATTGCCGCCGGCGACGTGCAGGCGATCAACTACTTCGTCGCACAGAAATACACCGAAGCGATGGCCTCGATCGGCACCGCCCCGAATTCGAAGATCGTGCTGATGCCGATGGAAGCCTCGTCGCTGATCGGCTCGCTCGGCGGCATCGGCGCGATCGCCAGGGAGGTGTTCGGCGACGGCGGTACGCCGGCCCCCGTGCGGCAAGCGACGCCACGCACGACGCCCGTGCGCAATCCCTTCGCAACGCCCCAGCAGGAAAGCTGATCCATGATCGAGCGCATCATCCTTGAACTGGGTCCCTGGGGTTGGTGGGCGTTGGGTCTGGTGCTGCTGGCAGCCGAAGTCGTGGCGCCTGGCATGTTCCTCGTCTGGATCGGCATAGCCGCCATCCTGACCGGTGCCGTCTCGCTGCTGCTCTGGGAGACCAGCTTCTGGGTCTGGCAGGTGCAGCTGGTATTCTTCGCCCTCCTTGCCGTCGCCGCGGTTTTTGCGGGGCGCCGCCTGCTTGCCGGCTCCGACGCGTCAGACGAGCCGCTCCTCAACCAGCGTGGTGCCCGCCTGATCGGCCGTACCGCCGTGCTGGAAAAGCCGATCAGCGAAGGTCGCGGCCGGATCCGGCTCGACGACACGACATGGACCGTCAGCGGACCGGACCTGCCCGCCGGCGCGCGCGTCAAGGTAACGGGCAGCAGCGGCGGCCGGCTGACCGTGGAAAGCGCCTGAAACTAAAGCCGAATGCCGTCTCGGAAAGGAACGGTTAACCACATCCGTTTACGGTTGCTCAACACTGGTAAACGGATTTCCGGGCATTCGGCAGATGACGCCAATCTTTCCACGAACGAAGAGGACTTGCGTCCCGCGCCCGGCCGCGGTTGCGTGGCTCGTCGCCGGCTGTACGCTGCTTTCGCCGCATCTGGTTTTCGCCCAGGCTCTTCTTCCGGCATCTGACGACGCCGACACGACAACCGTCAGCAGCACTGCAACGACAGCAACCGGCACCGCCGCCACCAATGCGGCCACACCGGGCTCCGCGGCCGGCCAGGACCCTGCAGCCACGCTGACCACCGGTTCGATCAGCACCGATGCCGGCGAACCGCTGCTCAACGATCCCGCCATCGACGAAGATATGGCCCGCACCAATCTGCGCGAAAACACCGTCGATGGCCTGCGGTCGCAGCTCGATCTCGACCGCAATGATGCGGCCGGCGTCCGGCTTGGCAGCTTCATCCTGAAGCCGACCCTCGGCCAGACCTTCAATTACGAGAGCACCAAGACCGGCAGTTCGAAAGAAAGCCGCAGCTATCTCGAAACCGGTCTGAAGGGCACGCTGACCTCCGACTGGTCGCGCCACCAGTTGACCGTCACCGGCGAAGGCACCTGGCAGCGCAACGTCTCCGGCTCCGGCGAGACCGAACCGACCGCCGACATCGAGGCTGCCCTTCGCCTCGACATCGGCAACGACACCACGGGGACGCTGAAGGCCGGCTATCGTTTCGAGCGCGAGGATGCGACCGATCCGAACGCGATCAGCGACGCGAGCACGCAGTCGGGCGTCAACCAATATACGCTCGGCGCCGGCATTGCGCATGATTTCGGTATCCTGCGCGGCTCTGCCAAGGTGGATTATGACCGCTACATCTATGGCGATGTGGATCTCAGCGACGGCTCGACATTGTCGCAGGAAGACAGGAACCGCAACGCAGGCGCCGTCACGGTGCGCGTCGGCTACGAGCTTTCACCGGCGCTCATCCCGTTCATCGAAGCCTCGGCCGGAAAATCGATCTATGATCTGCGCACGGACACGTCCGGCTTCGAGCGATCCTATGACAGCTATGGCGGCCGGGCCGGCGTCGAGGTCGATCTCGGCGAAAAGCTCAACGGCGAAATCGCGCTCGGCTACGAAACCTACCGGTTCGACGACAATCGCCTCGACAACCTGGATGGCGTCACCATCGACGGCCTGCTCAACTGGTCGCCGCAGCGCGGCACCAACATAACCTACGGCATTTCCACCGGTATCGAACCCTCGACCACGGCCGGCGACAGCGGTGCGCTCGCCTATACGCTCAGCAGCAGGGCGACGCATGAATTGCGCTCAAACCTCGTGGCCCGCCTGTCGAACAGCCTGACCTTCCGCAACTATCCGTCCGGCAGCGTTTCGGAAGATCAGAGGGTCTGGCTCGCAGGCGCCGGTTTGACCTGGGACCTGAACCGTTATCTCGCCCTCACCGGCGATGTCGGATACGAACGCACCACGCAGGATACCGGCCCCTCGACCAATGTTGCGCGCGTGGGCGTCGGCCTGACGCTGCGGCGCTAGACAACAAAACCCCCGCCTGCCCAGCAGCAGACGGGGGTTCTATTCATGTCCAATGGTTACTGCAGCTTCGAAACGAGCGCCTTTAACTGGGCTTCGACGGCCGGGCGGATATCGGCGCGCTCGAGCGCGAAAGCAACGTTGGCAAGAATGAAACCGTCCTTGGCGCCACAGTCATAGGTCTCGCCGCGGAACAGATAGCCGGCGAAATCCTGGGACTTGAGCAGCTTCAGCATGCCGTCCGTGAGCTGGATTTCATTGCCAGCGCCGCGCTCCTGGTTTTCCAGGATGGAGAAGATTTCCGGCTGCAGGATATAGCGGCCGTTGATGAAGAAGTTGGATGGTGCCGTGCCCTTGGCCGGCTTTTCGACCATGCCGGTGATGCGGAAGCCGTCACCGACCTTCGCGCCGACGCCGACGATGCCGTATTTGTGCGCCTGGTCCGGTTCGCACTCCTCCACGGCGATGATATTGCCGCCGCTTTCAGAATAGAGATCCATCATGCCCTTCATGCAACCCGGCTCGCCGCGCATGATCATGTCGGGCAGGAGCAGTGCGAAGGGCTCATTGCCGACGATCTCGCGGGCGCACCAGACGGCGTGCCCAAGCCCCAGCGGCTCCTGCTGGCGCGTGAAGCTCACCGAGCCGGCCTTGGGCAGTTGCTGCGCCAGAAGCGTCATCTCGGCCTTCTTGCTGCGCTCGCGCAACGTCTGCTCGAGCTCGAAATGAATGTCGAAATAGTCCTCGATCACGTGCTTGTTGCGGCCGGTGACGAAAACGAAATGTTCGATGCCTGCCTCCAGCGCCTCGTCGACGACATACTGGATGATGGGCTTGTCGACGACCGTCAGCATTTCCTTGGGTACGGCCTTGGTTGCTGGGAGGAATCTCGTTCCAAGACCGGCCACGGGGAATACGGCCTTACGAACCTTACGCTTGTCAGTCATTGACATCTCCAGAATCACGATACTGCGATTTTAAACGGGGCAAATTGTTATCAATAGGCATTAAAGGGCAAATTGCTATTTTTTTGAGAAGGAAGACGGTACCACCCATTCATGGTAAAGAATTTGTTGACTTCATTTTCGTAAGATTCCCACTCTGGCGGTTGCCTTTTGGCTGAACGGCCCGAAAATGGAACCACATGCGTGTAACCCATGCGTGAAGCTGGCTCTAAGACTGTAAATTTGCGCACCGCCGATCAGACCACATGATCTTGTGCGGAGCGCCGACCAACGGAAACGACAGCTGATGACAAAGACCCGAAAAAATCTCCTTTGCCGTGCCGCAGCCGCGTTCATCACAGCCACAGCCTTGTTTGCCTCGTCCCCCGCCTCGGCGGATGCCGGTTTCGAGACCTGGATCAACAGCTTCTATGCCACCGCCGCAAAGAGCGGCATCAGCAAGGCCACCTATCGCCAGGCCTTCGCCGGTATCAAGACGCCCGATCCGGACGTGCTTGAGAAAGCACGCTATCAGCCCGAATTCAAGCACAAGATCTGGGAATATATCGATAGCCGCGTAAACCCGTATACGCGCAAGATCGGACAGGAAATGGCGGTCAAGCATGGCCGCACACTTGCTGCCCTCGAGCGCCACTTCGGCGTCGACAAGACCATTCTTCTGGCGATCTGGTCGATGGAATCCAACTATGGCGCGGTCCTGGCAAAGGACGAGCGCCTCCATTATGTTCCGCGCGCCTTGGCCACCCTTGCCTATGCCGATCCGAAACGGGCCAAATATGCCAAGACGCAGCTGATCGCCGCCCTGAAGATCCTGCAGAACGGCGACGTCGGCCCGCGCGACCTGAACGGCTCCTGGGCTGGCGCCATGGGCCACACGCAATTCATTCCGACCAGCTATCTGCTCTACGCCATCGACGCCGACGGCAATGGCCACAAGGACATCTGGAACTCCGTGCCGGATGCACTGGCAACCGCTGCCAATCTGTTGAAGAAGAATGGCTGGCAGCCGGGTCAGACCTGGGGCTATGAAGTGGCCCCGCCCCGCGACGGCAGCCAGTATGCCGGCCAGACGAAGACGCTGGCACAGTGGGCCGCCCTCGGCTTCACCCGCCCGAACGGCAAGGGCTTCCGCAACGGCGACCAGCGCGCGGAGCTGAAAATGCCCGGCGGCGTAGGCAGCCCGGGCTTCCTGATGACCAAGAACTTCTTCGTCATCAAGCGCTACAACGCGTCGGATTCCTATGCGCTCGGCGTCGGTCTGCTTGCCGACGAAATCGCCGGTTACGGCGGCATGCAGCAGGCCTGGAGCCGTCCGGACGGCTCGCTCGACATCAAGCAGAAGTTCGAGCTGCAGTCGCGCCTGAAATCACTCGGCTATTATGACGGCGAGGTCGACGGCAATTTCGGCTCCGGCTCCAAGGCCGCCATCCAGGCCTTCCAGAGCCGCAACGGCCTCGCCCCCGATGGTGAGCCGACCCAGCATCTGTTGAAGGCGCTGCAGGACTAGGTCAGGCCCTCAATTGCGGCGCATTCCTGCGCCACGATCGGCCGATACAAAAAGGCTGCCAATGCGCATCCCCATGCGCATTGGCTTTAGCGCGAAAGACGCTGGACAGTTTCATGAGCACGAAGACGGCATTCAGACGTGGCGTGAAGTGGCTGCTCAACGGCCTGATCGTCATTGCGGTCGGCGTCACGGCATTCGTGATCGAGCCGCCACGCCAGGCCGGCGCCCAGGAACGCCGGTCGATCCTCGACATGCTGTTCGGCTTCGGCCGGCGGCGACCGCCGCCGGTCTATGAAGACGTTCCGATCTACGAGCCCCGGCAGAGGCAGCCTCAGCAACAGCGGCAGAGGCCGAAAAAAGTAAAGCAGAAGGCCAAGCCAGCGCCGGTCGAACCCGCTCCTGTCGTGGTCGAAAAACTGGACACTGCCAAGAAGGTGCTGGTCGTTGGCGATTTCATGGCAGGCAGCCTCGGCGACGGGCTGAAGACCGCTTTTGAAACAACCCCCGGCATTGTCATCGAAACGCGCGCCAACGGTTCCTCCGGCCTGGTGCGCGAGGATTATTTCAACTGGCCGGAAAGCCTGCCGGCCTATGTCGCCGAGGTAAAACCGTCGATCGTCATCGTCAGCCTCGGCGCCAACGAACGCCAGCAGATGTCGATCGATGGGGAAAAGGAAAAATTCCGCACCGACCGCTGGCTTGCCGAATATACCCGCCGGACCGGCGCCTTTGCGGCACTCGCCCGCAGCGAGAATATCCCCCTGCTCTGGGTCGGCATGCCGCCCTTCCAGTCCACCGCGATGACCGCCGACATGGTCACGTTGAACGGTATCTTCCGCACGGAAACGGAAAAGGCCGGCGGCACCTTCATCGACATCTGGGACGGCTTCGTCGACGAGGGCGGCAAATTCGTCATGACCGGCTCGGACATCAACGGCCAGCAGGTCCGCCTGCGCGGCTCGGACGGCATCAACCTGACCAAGGCCGGCAAACGCAAGCTTGCCTTCTACGTCGAGAAGGATATCCGCAAGCTGCTCGGCGATGCCGCCGCCTCGACGCTGGACGTTCCGGGTGCCGACGGCCTGAAAGACCTCGTCGTCGCCCCCCCGACCGCCAATGAAGACATCATCCAGACCCAGCCGATCAGTCTCGACGACCCCAATCTCGACGGCGGCGCAAGCCTTCTCGGCGGCACGACGGCACTCACCAGCAACGGCAAAAGCCCGCGCGACCGCCTCGTCGAAAAAGGCGAGGTCGCCAATGCTCCGATCGGACGCGTCGATGACTTCCGGCTGGCGAAACCGGAGACGGTGATCAGCAATCCGGTGATCCGGAATTAGGGAGAGGCAGCGGGTCTGCGGCTGGATCGGCAGCTTTGACGAGAAATCCCGAGGCCAAGACGCGGAAAGCCTCGACGGCCTTCGGCAACACGTCCTGCGGATTGTCGCTGGCAGCGATCCATAGTGCCGCATTCAGCGCCGCGCCACTGAGAAGCCGCGCCGCGGCTTCGGCATCAACCGGTTTGACGACCCCCTGTGTAATCAGTCGCTCCACCGCCCGCTTGGTGACCTGCAGGCAGCTGTTCTGACTGGGCCATCGAGACGGATCGCCCAGCACGGCAGGTCCGTCCAGCAGGACAATACGCTGGACTTCCGGATCAAGCGCCATCTCGATATAGGCCGCCCCTTCCGCAAGCAGGCTCTGCCAATCATCTCCCGCGCGAGCTCCAATTTCCTGCGCGCGCGATGCCATTTCCGAATCGATCTGGTCGACGACCGCCGCCAGAAGCCCGCGCTTGTCTCCAAAGTTGTGATAGAGCGCGCCGCGGGTCAGTCCGACATCGGCGGTCAGGTCATCCATCGACGCAGCAGAATATCCTTTTTCGGCAAAGGCCTTGCGACCGGCGGCAATCAACTTTGCCCGGTTCTGTTCCATTGTCTCGGCGCGCTTATTCGCCATTTCCATAATTCCACATACGCGTCGTATATTAATTTGACATACGGTTCGTATGTCAGTTATTTTACATACGCACCGTATATCAAAGGGAGCCGCGTGTGAAGCTTAGTCCCTCCTCCTCAGGTCGCGCTCCCCAAAAAGGAAAGATCAGACATGACTGAACGACAGGCAATCTTCCCCGCCAACCGGCACGCTCTCTACGAGGCGCATGGCTATTCGGCGGCAATCCGTTCCGGTGACCTCCTGTTCGTTTCCGGGCAGGTCGGCAGTCGCGCCGATGGAACACCAGAACCGGATTTCGAACAGCAGGTAAAATTGGCTTTCGATAACCTCAAGGCGACGTTGAACGCGGCGGGTTGCACGTTCGACGATCTGGTGGATGTGACCACGTTCCACACCGACCCCGAGAATCAATTCGGGGCGATCATGGCCGTCAAGCAGTCGATTTTCGAAGAGCCGCCCTACCCGAACTGGACGGCAGTCGGCGTAAACTGGCTCGCGGGATTCGATTTCGAGATCAAGGTCATCGCCCGTATTCCTTCGAAATCATGACGCTTATACATCCCGATTTTCGGGAGAGAGCCGCAGACTTCCAGAATTGACGAGAAGCCTGCCGCAAACCGGTCGAACAAACCCGGTTTGCGGCAGTTCGCTTCTTTAGCCGGCGCCCGGTATCACCGGATAGCCGCCCCTTATCAGCGCGGCAGCACCGTCGACCCCATCAGCGCCTCGTCGATGGCGCGGGCCGCCTGGCGGCCCTCGCGGATCGCCCAGACGACCAGTGACTGACCGCGGCGCACGTCGCCGGCCACCCAGAGCTTGTCGACCGAGGTACGGTAGTCCTTGTCGTTGGCAACGACATTGGTCGAGCCGCGGCCGTCGGTGTTGATCTTCAGCTTGTCGCCGAGATCCTTCAGCACGCTGTCGGTGAACGGGCCGCTGAAGCCGATGGCGATGAAGGCGAGATCGGCCTTGATGACGAATTCCGTGCCGGCGATCGGCTTGCGGCGCTCATCGACCTGACAGCATTTGACACCGGTCAGCATGCCGTCTTCGCCGACGAATTCGAGCGTTGCCACCTGGAACTCGCGCACCGCGCCTTCGGCCTGGGAGGACGAGGTGCGCATCTTCGTCGCCCAGAACGGCCAGACGGCAAGCTTGTCCTCCTTTTCCGGCGGCATAGGGCGAATGTCGAGCTGGGTCACCTTGACGGCGCCCTGGCGGAAGGCGGTGCCGACGCAGTCGGAGGCGGTATCGCCGCCGCCGACGACGACGACATGCTTGCCGCCGGCGAGGATCGGATCGGACGGCCAGCCGACGCTGTCGATGTTCTCGCGGCCGACGCGGCGGTTCTGCTGGACGAGATAGGGCATCGCGTCGTGCACACCGGCGAAATCGACGCCCGGAATGCCGGCATTGCGCGGCGTTTCCGAACCGCCGCAATAAAGCACGGCATCATGGTCAGCCAGCAGGCTGTCGACGGTCCGGTCGACGCCGATATTGACGCCGCAATGGAAGGTGACGCCCTCGCCGCGCATCTGGTCGATGCGGCGGTCGATGAAGTTCTTCTCCATCTTGAAGTCCGGAATGCCGTAGCGCAGCAGGCCGCCGGGCTTGCTTTCGCGCTCATAGACATGAACTTCGTGGCCGGCGCGGGCGAGTTGCTGTGCCGATGCCATGCCGGCCGGGCCGGAACCGATGATCGCCACCTTCTTGCCGGTCTTCACGACGGCCGGATGCGGCACGATGTAGCCCATCTCATAGGCCTTGTCGGCGATCGCCTGCTCGACGGTCTTGATCGCGACCGGCGCGTCCTCGAGGTTCAGCGTGCAGGCTTCCTCGCAGGGAGCGGGGCAGATACGGCCGGTGAACTCCGGGAAGTTGTTGGTCGAATGCAGGTTGCGGATCGCCTCGTCCCAGTTGCCGTTGTAGACGAGATCGTTCCAGTCGGGGATCTGGTTGTGCACCGGGCACCCGGTCGGGCCGTGGCAATAGGGGATGCCACAGTCCATGCAGCGCGCGGCCTGTTTCTGCACTTCCGGGTCCGACATCGGGATTGTGAATTCGCGGAAATGCCGAATGCGGTCCGACGCCGGCTGGTATTTCGCCAGTTGCCGGTCGATTTCCATGAAACCTGTAACCTTACCCATGTTTCGTCCCTTATATCATAGAGGAGGCCACGAGGGACCCCAGTACCAGTAGGCGAAGCCGATCAGCGCCCCCAGCACAATGAATTCCATATTGATCTCGCCGTTCGCCATGAGCGCGATCGCCGGAACAGCGACCGCGACACCCGCCGAAATCACCCGATGAACGGCAGCGCCGCGCGGCATTACTCCGCCGCAATGCCCATGCGCATGCGCTCCATTTCCTCCAGCGCACGCCGGTATTCGACCGGCATGACCTTGCGGAATTTCGGCCGGAACTCGACCCAGTGGTCGAGGATTTCCTTGGCGCGCGGCGAACCGGTATAGTGCAGATGGTTCGAGATCAGCTGGTAGAGCCGCTCGTCGTCGTGGCGCGTCATGTCGCCGGACACATCCACCATGCCCTTATGCATGAGATCACCACCGTGATGGTGCAGCTTCTCCAGCATGTCGTCCTCTTCCGGAACCGGCTCGAGCTCGACCATCGCCATGTTGCAGCGCTTGGCGAAGTCCTCGCTCTCATCCAGCACATAGGCGACGCCGCCCGACATGCCGGCCGCGAAGTTGCGGCCCGTCTCGCCGAGAACCACGACCACGCCGCCGGTCATGTATTCGCAGCCGTGGTCGCCCACGCCCTCGACGACCGCGATGGCACCGGAGTTGCGCACGGCGAAGCGTTCGCCGGCAACGCCGTTGAAGTAGCACTCGCCCGAGATGGCGCCGTAGAGCACCGTGTTGCCGACGATGATCGACTTGGCCGCGACGATCTTCGAGTTTTCCGGCGGGCGCACGACGATGCGGCCGCCCGAAAGGCCCTTGCCGACATAGTCGTTGCCGTCACCGATCAGCTCGAAGGTGATGCCGCGTGCCAGGAAGGCACCGAAGGACTGGCCGGCCGTGCCGCGCAGCTTCACCGAGATCGTGTCTTCCTTCAGACCCTTGTGACGATAGCGCTTGGCGACTTCACCCGACAGCATGGCGCCGGCCGAACGGTCGACGTTCTTGATGTCGACCTCGATCGAGACCGGGGTCTTTGATTCCAGCGCCGGCTGTGCGGCCGCAATCAGCTTGCGGTCGAGGATGTCGTGGATCGGGTGGTTCTGCTTCTCGGTCCAGTAGGTCTTTTCCTTCGGCGCATCGACCTTGTGGAAGATGCGGGAGAAGTCGAGCCCGTTGGCCTTCCAGTGCGAGATCATCGCGTCCTTTTCGAGCAGTTCGGACAGACCGATGATGTCATCGAACTTGGCAAAGCCGAGCGATGCCAGGATTTCGCGCACTTCTTCGGCCACGAAGAAGAAGTAGTTGACCACATGCTCCGGCGCGCCCTTGAAGCGCTTGCGCAGGACCGGATCCTGCGTCGCCACACCCACCGGACAGGTGTTGAGGTGGCACTTGCGCATCATGATGCAGCCGGCGGCAATCAGCGGAGCCGTCGAGAAGCCGAACTCGTCGGCGCCGAGCAGCGCGCCGATGATGACGTCGCGGCCGGTCTTCAAGCCACCATCGACCTGCAGCGCGATGCGCGAGCGAAGCCCGTTCAGCACCAGCGTCTGATGGGTCTCGGCAAGGCCGATTTCCCATGGAGAGCCGGCATGCTTCAGCGAGGTCAGCGGTGAAGCGCCGGTGCCGCCGTCATAGCCGGAGATGGTGATGTGATCGGCGCGCGCCTTGGCAACGCCGGCCGCAACCGTGCCGACGCCGACTTCGGAAACGAGCTTCACCGAAACGTCCGCTTCCGGGTTGACGTTCTTCAGGTCGTAGATCAGCTGCGCCAGATCCTCGATCGAGTAGATGTCATGGTGCGGCGGCGGCGAGATCAGGCCGACGCCCGGCGTCGAATGCCGGGTCTTGGCAACCGTCGCGTCGACCTTGTGGCCGGGCAGCTGGCCGCCCTCGCCGGGCTTGGCCCCCTGCGCCACCTTGATCTGCAGCATGTCGGCATTGACCAGGTATTCGGTCGTGACACCGAAGCGGCCGGACGCCACCTGCTTGATGGCGGAGCGCTCGGGGTTCGGCGAACCGTCATAGAGCGGGAAGTAGCGATCGCTCTCCTCGCCGCCCTCGCCGGTGTTGGACTTGCCGCCGATGCTGTTCATGGCGATCGCCAGCGTCGTGTGTGCCTCGCGGCTGATCGAGCCGAAGGACATCGCGCCGGTCGAGAAGCGCTTGACGATGTTGACGGCCGGCTCGACCTCGTCGATCGAGATCGGTTTGCGGCCGAGCGCGTCGGCTTGCCTGATCGAGAACAGGCCGCGAATGGTGTTCATGCGCAGTGCGGCACCGTTCACCATCTCGGCGAATTCGCGGTAGCGGTCGACGGCATTGCCGCGCACGGCATGCTGCAGCGAGGCAACGGCGTCCGGCGACCAGGCATGACCCTCGCCGCGCATGCGGTAGGCATATTCGCCGCCGATATCGAGCGTGTTGGCAAGGATCGGGTCGGAACCGAAAGCCGCCTTGTGACGGTTGAAGGTTTCCCTGGCGATCTCCACAAGGCCGATGCCCTCGATCTGCGTCGCGGTGCCGAAGAAATAGCGGTCGACGAGCTCGGACGAGAGACCGACGGCGTCGAAGATCTGGCCGCCGCAATAGGACTGATAGGTCGAGATGCCCATCTTGGACATGACCTTGAGGATGCCCTTGCCGACCGCCTTGATGTAGCGATAGACGATTTCACCGCCATCGACTTCCTTCGGAAACTCGCCGCGCTTATGCATGTCAGTCAGCGTATCGAAGGCGAGATAGGGGTTGATCGCTTCGGCGCCATAGCCCGCGAGCAGGCAGAAATGGTGGACTTCGCGCGGCTCGCCGCTCTCGACGACGAGGCCGACGGAGGTGCGCAGCCCCTTGCGGATCAGGTGATGGTGCACGGCGGCAGTCGCCAGAAGCGCCGGGATCGCGATGCGGTCCGGGCCGATCTGGCGGTCGGACAGCACGATGATGTTGTAGCCGCCCTTGACGGCCGCTTCCGCCCGTTCGCAAAGCCGGTCGAGAATTTCCGGCATGCCTTCGGCGCCACGCGCGACGTCATAGGTGAAGTCGAGCGTCTTGGTATCGAACCGGTCTTCCGTGTGGCCGATCGAGCGGATCTTTTCCAGATCGCCATTGGTCAGGATCGGCTGACGCACTTCCAGCCGCTTGGCATGCGACATGCCGGCATGGTCGAGAATGTTCGGGCGCGGACCGATGAAGGAGACGAGGCTCATCACCAGTTCCTCGCGGATCGGATCGATCGGCGGGTTGGTGACCTGCGCGAAGTTCTGCTTGAAATAGGTGTAGAGCAGCTTGGTCTTGTCCGACATTGCCGAGATCGGCGTGTCGGTCCCCATCGAGCCGATCGCTTCCTGGCCTGTCGTGGCCATCGGCGACATCAGGATCTTGGTGTCTTCCTGGCTGTAGCCGAACGCCTGCTGGCGGTCGAGCAGCGACACGTCGCGGCGCAGCGCACGCGGCTCGACGGGCTTCAGATCCTCCAGGATGAGCTGGGTGTTGTCCAGCCACTGGCGATAGGGGTGCTCGTTGGCGAGCTTCGACTTCACCTCCTCGTCGGAGATGATGCGGCCTTCCTCCATGTCGATCAGCAGCATCTTGCCCGGCTGCAGGCGCCACTTCTTGACGATGCTTTCTTCCTTCACCGGCAGGGTGCCGGCTTCGGACGCCAGGATGACGCGGTCGTCATCGGTGACGAGATAGCGAGCCGGACGCAGGCCGTTGCGGTCGAGCGTCGCGCCGATCTGCCTGCCATCGGTAAAGCAGACGGCGGCCGGACCATCCCACGGTTCCATCAGGGCAGCATGATATTCGTAGAAGGCCTTGCGTGCCGGCGCCATCAGCTGGTTGCCGGCCCAGGCTTCCGGGATCAGCATCATGACGGCATGCGACAGCGGATAGCCGCCCTGCACGAGAAATTCGAGCGCGTTGTCGAAACAGGCCGTATCCGACTGGCCTTCGTAGGAGATCGGCCAGAGCTTGGAGATGTCGGCGCCGAACAGCGGTGACGACACCGAAGCCTGCCGCGCCGCCATCCAGTTGACGTTGGCGCGCAGCGTGTTGATTTCGCCGTTGTGCGCGACCATGCGGTACGGATGCGCCAGCTTCCACGAGGGGAAGGTGTTGGTCGAGAACCGCTGGTGGACGAGCGCTACTGCCGATTCGAAGCGCGGGTCGGACAGGTCCTTGAAATAGGCGGCCACCTGATAGGCGAGGAACATGCCCTTGTAGACGATGGTCTTCGACGACAGCGATACCGGATAGAAACCGGTCTCGGCGCCGTGGAACGCATCATAGATACGGTTGGAGATCACCTTGCGCAGCGTGAACAGGCGACGCTCGAACTCGGCATTGGTCGCCGCATCGCGGCCGGCGCCGATGAACACCTGCAGGTGGTGCGGCTCGGTCGCCGCGATTTCAGGTGCCTTCGACAGCGAGGAATTGTTGACCGGCACCTCGCGGAAGCCGAGCAGCGCTTGGCCTTCTTCCGAGACGACGTCGGCGATCACCTGCTTGAAGTGGGCGATCTGCGCCTCGTCGCGCGGCATGAAGAGATAGCCGACGGCATAGTCGCCGGCCTTCGGCAGGGTCACGCCCTGCGCCGCCATCTCCTCGCGGAAGAAGCGGTCGGGAATCTGCACGAGGATGCCCGCGCCGTCGCCCATCAGCGGATCGGCACCGACGGCACCGCGATGCGTCAGGTTTTCCAGGATGAACAGGCCGTCCTTGACGATCTGGTGCGACTTCTGGCCCTTCATATGTGCAACGAAGCCGACGCCGCAGGCGTCATGCTCGTTCCTCGGGTCATAGAGACCCTGTTTTTTCGGCAGGCCGGACGGGAATGCGGTGTTTTTCTCAACCGTCGCCGTTGGGCGCACAGTGTTGAGTCCAGTTTCGGTGGATGGCGTAAAGTCCGTCATCGTCTTCCTCCTGTTGACCCGGCCGAGCCGGATTTTCCGCAGTCCAGGCAGGCTTTTTCGGGCAGGTTTCCCGTTCCAGGCCGGCGCCGGCATTATCGTTGCATGATCCTGAGCCGGTCGCAAATGAAGCGTTTACTGCATCAGGCAAGATGCTCGCGACCATCGCGATTGCCACGTCGGCCCGGACAAATCGAGCGTCCGGCGCGGTTGACAATCGTCGGCCGGGCACCGCTTTTGCGCGGGCGTTCCGGCGTCTTTCCGGTCTTGAGACCGAAATAGGACAGTCTTGCTGTCCTATTTCATGGGCTCTATGCCAGAAACCTCCCCGCACCGCAAGGGTACCAATATAAAATATTCCGCGAGATTTTGCCGAACATTGCGGTTAATTTCGCATTTTTGTAATTTTCTTTCGTCATCCGGCCATTTTCTTCGATTTGGTTTCAAACTGGTCTGACATTGTCCTTATCCCGGCAATTCCGGATTGATTGCCGCCCCAGCATCTTTATGGTCGCTACCAGCCGATCCCGCCGGAGCGTGTGCCCGCAAACCACAGGACCACATCGATGATCTTCTCTTCCGACAACTGGGCGGGCGCCCATCCCGTGATTGCCGAAAGCCTGGTCAAAGCCGCCAGCGGCTTCGCCTCCGCCTATGGCACCAGCGACCTCGACAAGAAGGTGGAGAAGGCCTTTTCGGAGATTTTCGAACGCGATGTCGCCGTCTTCTTCGTCGCGACCGGAACCGCGGCCAATTCACTGGCGCTTTCCAGCGCCAACCGCCCGGGCGGCCATGTCTTCTGCCATCGCGAGGCGCATGTGAATGTCGACGAATGCGGCGCGCCGGAATTCTTCTCGCACGGAAGCCGCATGACCCCTGTCGACGGTCTGCTCGGCAAGATCGATCCCGTGAAACTGGAGGCCGAGATCAAGCGCTTCCCGCCCGGCTTCGTCCATGGCGGACAGCCGATGGCGATCACGATGACGCAGGCCACCGAGGCGGGCACGGTTTACAGTCTCGATGAGATCGACGTGATCGCGCATATCGCCCGGAAATTCAAACTGCCCCTGCACATGGACGGTGCGCGCTTTGCCAATGCGCTGGTGACGCTTGACGTCACCCCGGCTGAAATGACCTGGAAACGCGGCATCGACCTGCTCTCCTTCGGCGGCACGAAGAACGGATGCTGGTGCGCCGAGGCGCTCATCCTGTTCGATACCGCCAGGGCCGGCCAGATGCACTATCTGCGCAAGCGCTCCGGTCAGCTCTTCTCCAAGTCCCGCTTCATCGCCGCCCAGTTCGATGCCTATCTCGCAGGCGACCTCTGGCTCGACCTCGCCCGGCACGCAAACGGCATGGCGAACCGGCTGGCCGAAGGCCTCGAAGCATCGAAGGGCGCACGGCTTGCCTGGCCGAGCGGTTCCAATGAACTCTTCGTCATCCTGAAGAAGGACACGGCAAAAAAGCTGGAAGAAAAGGGCGCCGTCTTCTACGACTGGCCAGCGCCACACACCCTGGCGGGATCGATCGCGGCTGACGAAGGCCTCTATCGTCTGGTCACCAGCTTCGCGACGACCAAAGAGGACGTGGAGCAATTTATTGCGGCTTGCTAAGCCCGGCCCGCGGATAAAGGATGCGGGCGCCTGAACGAGTAAAGAGACACGATGCGCCGCTTCCTGCCTGATACCTTCACCATCCTCCTCGTCCTGACTGTCCTCCTCGCCTCTCTCCTTCCGATTTCCGGAGAGCCGGCCGAATGGTTCGGCCTGGCGACGAAGATCGTGATCGGGCTCCTCTTCTTCCTGCATGGCGCCCGCCTCTCCCGCGATGTCGTGCTGGCGGGCCTGCTCCACTGGCGCCTTCACCTCGTCATCCTGGCCTCGACCTTCGTTCTCTTTCCGCTGCTCGGCCTTGCCGTCGGCTTCCTTCCGCCGAGCCTGCTGCCGCCCGCGCTCTACACCGGCATCCTCTTCCTCTGCGTCCTGCCGTCAACGGTGCAATCGTCGATCGCCTTCACCTCGATGGCGGGTGGCAATGTTCCGGCAGCCATCTGCGCGGCGTCCGCCTCCAACATCTTCGGCATGTTCCTGACGCCGCTGCTCGTCGGGCTGTTGTTCGCCGCCGGCGGCCATGGCGGCTTTTCCTTCGATGCGCTGGAGCAGATCCTGCTGCAGCTGCTTGCCCCCTTCGTCCTCGGCCAGATCCTCGAGCCATGGATCGGCAATTTCATCCGGGCCCGCAAGACGCTGCTGATGCCGGTCGATCGCGGCTCGATCCTGATGGTCGTCTACCTCGCCTTCAGCGAGGCCGTCAGCGAAGGCCTGTGGCACACCTTCTCGGTCCGCGACCTGACCGTCGTCATCGTCCTCGACGTCCTGCTGCTGGCCATCGTGCTCCTGGCCACCATGTTCTGCAGCCGCCTCCTCGGCTTTTCCAAGGAAGACCAAATCGCCATCACCTTCTGCGGCTCGAAGAAGAGCCTCGCCAGCGGCGTCCCGATGGCCAACGTCATCTTCGCCGGCCAGAGCATCGGCAGCATCGTCCTGCCGCTGATGCTGTTCCACCAGATCCAGCTGATGGCCTGCGCAGTGATCGCGCAGAAATACGCCGAACGGAGCCGGCGGCGGGAGATCGAAGACCTGGCGGCGGCGCAATAAAAAACGGCGCCCTCCCGGACGCCGCTTCTTCATCTCGTGATCGATACCGGCCGCTTATTTGGCAGCGGCTTCGATCTGGGCGGCGTCGACCTGGGTCGCTTCGATCTGCTTCGGCTGCGACGCCGCAGCGCTGATTTCGATGCGGCGCGGCTTGGCAGCTTCGGGGATCTCGCGCAGGAGATCGATGTGAAGCAGGCCGTGCTTCAGCGAAGCGGACTGGATTTCCACGTGATCGGCGAGCTGGAAGCGGCGCTCGAAGGCGCGCTTGGCGATGCCGCGATACAGGAACTGGTTTTCCGGGGTCTTTTCTTCGCTCTTCTCACCCTTGACGGTCAGCGTGTGCTCGCGCGCTTCGATTGAAAGCTCGGTTTCATCGAAGCCGGCGACGGCCATGGTGATCCGGTAGGTGTTTTCACCGGTCCGCTCGATATTGTAGGGCGGGTAGGTCTGTGACTGGTCCGGCTGGCCGAGACTGTCAAGCATGGTGAAGAGACGATCGAAGCCGACCGTGGAACGATACAGGGGGGAAAAATCAACGTGACGCATGATGTCCTCTTGAGAGCAACTGTTAGCGATCATGGCCTTGTCATCCCGAAAAGCGGCGATGGCAAAGCCGGTTAGGCGGGCCCGTCTTCGGCGCCCGCAACGATGAGATGGGGATTGTTTTTCCGGCCTTCAAGACCCCGAAAACAAGTTCGGCCCCCGGGAAAGACGGCCTTTTTCGATAAACGCAGGATGAACGATCGGTTCCGCTGCCGTTCAGCTTGAAGCGGCTAATTTGGCACGATCGGAAGACAAGGCGGGCAACACGGTGAACGTCCCTTCTCCCGCAGGCTGCCCTCCTCGGCCGACCGACTGTCTCTGGCCGGGAACGGTAAACCTGTCCCCCCACTGTTCCCGGTCCTTTTTCTTTGACGGCTGGTGCGCGCTCGCCTATCCCTTGATGCGCAGGCCTGCACCCTTCCTTAATCGGAATCCTTCAAGGTTGGGTTCTGCGTATCCAGTGTTATCAGCACGCACCTTGCAGAGCGCCGCCGGACCGATCTTGCCATGATGCCAACCCTTCATTCCACCCCGGACAATCCGATCCCCGGCAATCACACCGTCGGCTTCTTCGAAGGGGTCGACGGCAAGAAAATCCGCTATGCCATTTTCAAATGCGCCGCGCCGGTCGCGAGCGGCACCGTCGTGCTTTTGCAGGGCCGCAACGAATCGATCGAGAAATATGCCGAGACCATCGGCGAATTGACGGCGCGGGGTCTTTGGGTCGCGACCTTCGATTGGCGCGGCCAGGCGGGCTCGGAGCGTCTGCTGAAAAAGCCGCGCCGCGGCCATGTCCGCCGCTTCTGCGACTACGAGCGCGACCTCACCATCTTCCTCGACAGGATCGTACTGCCCGATACGCGCCTGCCCTTCTTCATGATCGCCCATTCGATGGGCGCGCTGATCGCGCTGTCGCAGGCGCCGCTGCTCGCCAGCCGCATCGATCGCCTGGCGATCCTGGCGCCCTTCGTGGCGCTTGGCGCTCAGAGGTTTGGACACCGCACGATCGGTTTTCTCGCGGCCGCCTTCAGCCTGTGCGGCCTGGGGTTCCTGCCCTTGATGCGCGACAGGGGCACCTTGCCGTTTTCGGAAAACCTGCTGACATCGGATGCCCGGCGCTTTGCCCGCAACACGGCGCTGAGCGACGCCCATCCGGAACTGGCGCTGGGGCCGCCGACCGCGCGCTGGCTGCATGAGACCTTCAAGGCGATCAGGCGCGTTGCAAGCCGCGAGCACCTGACGCAGATCCGGGTGCCGACAATCCTGCTGGCACCGACGCGGGACCTGCTCGTGCCGCATCTCGCCGTCGAGAACCTTGCCCGCAACTTCCGCGCCGGCCACATGATTCCGATCGACGGGGCCCGCCACGAATTGCTGCAGGAGGCCGGCTACTACCGCGCCCAGGCGATCGCCGCCATCGAAGCCTTCATTCCCGGTAGCAGCGCCGATATGGCGATGACGGATGCGGATGAGCCATCCGGCGAGAGCGTCTCAGAGTCCGTTTGGAAACTCGGCGGCTGAGAGCCGTCGGGGGATTTTTGTGCTCCCTTAGGAGCGATTTGCAGCCGATATCTTCGGATATCGGCAAGAAGCGCGACGCGAGAGAGCGCAAAGAGACCCGGCGGATCGACCCGTCCGACGTTCCAAACGGGACTCTCAGCCCTTTAGAATGGCCAGCGCCTGCCGGTGAACCTCTGCGCTGCCGGCCGCGATGATTTCGCCGCCCATTTCCGCCGGCCCGCCGTTCCAGTCGGTGACGATGCCGCCAGCCTGCTCGATCAGCGGGATGAGCCCGCCGACATCATAGGGCTTCAGGCCGCATTCGATGACAAGGTCGATATGGCCCGAGGCGAGCAGCGCGAAGGCGTAGCAATCGCAGCCGTAGCGGGCGAGCTGCACCTTGCTCTGCACCGCCTCGAACCGGGTCTTGATGTCGCCGGTATAGAGATGCGGCGAGGTGGTGAACAGGATCGCCTGCGAAAGATCGGCGCAAGCGCGCGTGGCGATCTTTCGGTTCCCGTCCCGGCCGTGATAGAAGGCGTCCTTGCCGTCGGCGAAATAGCGCTCCTCGGTGAAAGGCTGGTCCATCAGCCCCATCACGGCCTCGCCCTTGTGATAGAGGCCGATCAGCGTGCCCCAGACCGGCAGCCCCGAGATGAAAGCACGCGTACCGTCGATCGGGTCGATGACCCAGACATAATCCCGGTCGAGCCCGACATTGCCGAACTCCTCGCCGAGGATGCCGTGATCGGGAAAATGGCTTTCGATCAGGCTGCGGATCGCCGCTTCTGCCGCACGGTCGCCTTCGGTCACCGGATCGAAGCCGGCAGCCTCCTTGTTGACCACGCTGATGCCGGTGCGGAAACGCGGCAGTGTTTCGGCCTTGGCCGCATCGGCGAGGCGGTCGAAAAATTCACGGTCCGGCAGCATGAGGCCTCACGAAATTCGAGGAAAAGGATGCATAACGTGCTTATTGCAGATTTTTTTAAAAAAGAAGGCCACGCCTGAAAAATAGGAAAAACGCGGGCAATTTATCTGAGAGAAGCGACATTTGCCGAGTTTTTCGGAAGAACGTACCTCAAAATGCCCAAAGCGCTTCAAAAACCCGCAGTGCCAGCAAATTTCGGTCGATCCAGAAATGGCGCAGCGCAGCACGAAAAGGCCGATCCCGCTTGACAATTGTGCGATGCAATAATAACTTTTTCCTACAGTCACTTGTGGCTGTAAATACCCTCCTTGGGTGTTTCCTCCCTAGACTTAGCCGCGCCACAAGCGCGGTTTTTTTTGCCTGGATTTTGGGGCCATATCTGGGAAAGCGCTGCGGTGCTATTCGGCCGCCAGCGAAGAATTTCCGGCGTATTTTTCCACATGCGCCGCAAGGCCGGCTAGGAAGATGCCGATGGCGTCAGCCAGCGTCCGAAAACCGTTCTTCTTCTGCAGCGTCGTCTCATCGACATAGAGACCGCGATTGATCTCGATCTGCAGGGCATGCAGCCCGCGCGCGGGCCGGCCGTAGTGCTCGGTGATGAAGCCGCCGGCGTAAGGCTTGTTGCGGGCAACGGAAAAGCCGAGATCCTCCAGCAACGAGACCGCCGTGCGCGACAGGTCGGCTGCGGCGCTGGTGCCGTAGCGGTCGCCGATGATGAAATCCGGACGCTGGCCGGTGCCGGCCAGCCGGATGTTGCCCGGCATCGAATGGCAATCGATCAGCACTGCGAGCCCGAACTGGACATGGGTGCGGGCGATCAACCGCCGCAGGCAGGCATGATAGGGCTTGTAGATGGTTTCGATCCGGTCGAGCGCTTCGGCGACAGGAAAGCGGCTGCGGTAGATTTCCATGTTTTCCGCCACCAGCCGCGGCACCGTGCCGAGACCGCCGGCCACCCGCATCGAACTGATATTGGCGTGCGGCGGCAGCTGCCCGTCGAACATGCGCGGATCGAGTTCATAGGGCTCGCGGTTGACGTCGAGGAAGGCGCGCGGGAAATGCGCCAGAAGCAGCGGCGCACCGAGATTTGTCACACAATGGAACAGCTCGTCGACGAAGTGATCCTCCGAACGACGGATCGACAGGCCGTCCAAACGCGACTGATCGAGAAAGGACTGGGTATAGATCCGGCCACTGTGAGGGGAATTGAACACAAAAGGAATGCGCTGCAGTTCCGGCTCGCGAACTTCGAAGTGTTCGGTTTCGCTGACGTTCTGCGCCATCGCAGCCCTTTTTTACCATGTCACAATCTTGGTGCTTCGTGTATGTTGCCAGCAGGCAGCATTCATGTCCATAGTCGTTTCCTGCCAGTGAACGGGGTTTGACCTCATGTCTTCACCGGATATTTACCCACATGCGGTTTCCTGAAAGTCACCGCTATTCCCGACATCGACACGTAAGGTGCAACGGCTTTATCCATGAGTCCAAAAATTCTCCTCGCCGAAGACGATAACGACATGCGCCGCTTCCTGGTGAAAGCCCTGGAAAAGGCCGGCTACAAGGTATTGTCCTTCGACAATGGCGCAAGCGCCTACGACCGGCTGCGCGAAGAACCGTTCTCGCTTCTTCTGACCGACATCGTCATGCCTGAAATGGACGGCATCGAACTTGCCCGCCGCGCAACCGAGCTCGATCCGGACCTGAAAGTGATGTTCATCACCGGCTTTGCCGCCGTCGCCCTGAACCCCGATTCGAAGGCCCCGAAGGATGCCAAGGTGCTGTCCAAGCCGTTCCACCTGCGCGATCTCGTCGACGAAGTGAACAAGATGCTGGCCGCCTGAGGCCGGGTTTGCAAGGCGTCCACGGGGTCGCAAAACTTCCTGTCAAAAAGCCGATAAAAGCCTATTGACGCCGCAAGAGGTTTTGTGGTCTATGCGCCGACATCGGATGGGCGTGTAGCTCAGCGGGAGAGCACTACGTTGACATCGTAGGGGTCACAGGTTCAATCCCTGTCACGCCCACCATCCAGTTTCCAGATGTATCAAGGGCTTAGCGAGAGATCGCTGAGCCCTTTGCACATTTCCCGGCAGGTTCGATGAACCTGCGCTTGCCTTTGGATCACCGGCCACCAGCGGCACTTCGAGATGCGTGCCGGCCGCCGTCTCGCGTGGGTGCGGCGCGCATCAAACTCTTGCCGGTACCGACCATCGGAAACTCGCAAGAAGTGCCATTCATCGCCTTTTGGGGGAACAGAAAACCCGCCACCAAAAAGGCGACGGGATCCTAAATAGCCTAGCAAATATAGAGAAACTCAAAATCTTACTGACAAGCCAATAACGCTTTCGCTGTAAAAGCCGCGCCGGTTTAGTATCTGGCCACGGCACATTGAGATTAGATGGCGCTAATAAAATAGTCGAACGCCAAATTTGGGTGTGTTTATATCAATCGGGGTGATGACGGTCTGCAGCTGAATACAATTTAATGTTTGCTAATCTAACGAGAAGCGCGCACTGTGGCGTTGTCGATAGCCAACAATACGGGCGCTGTCGCCTAAGGGTTCATTACCCTGCCCCAATCGATAAGGAGGACGCTGGATGTCTTCCATTCTCAACATCTCTTATCTGGGAACTCTGGGCCGTTTCCTCCGCCGGTTTCGATATGTCGACTTCCTGATCAGAGCGAGTCCAGCGCTGAGCCTCGCCTTTTTAACCTACATCACGTTCGAGGACTACCTTTGGTAGATCGGCGAATGGTGGCAATTGACGCGACCGCCTTAGACGGACGCAAGAGAAACGATGACGATCATGCTGACGCGGACGATACACCGAACCATTCATTTCAACGCACCGGCATCGCTGGACGGTCTCGATCGTCCACTGGCCCCCGGCGACTATGAGGTGAATGAGGACGAAGAATTGATCGAGGGTCTCTCCTGGCTCGCCTATCGTCGCGTCGCGACCTTCATCACCGTACCGGCGACGCCGGAAAATGGGCACGTTTCCCGCATGCTTCCGATCGATGCCGAGGCGCTTGAAGAGATGCTTCGGCGTGATGGCATCGGCGGCGATGGACGATAGCAGATCGGCAGGTGCGCATGGCCCGTCACAAATTCGCAATCGGCACAGAGGTTCGACTGATAAGCCGAACTGGGCTCTCCCCGACCGCGGCCAAGACATACCGGGTCATATCTCTTCTCCCGATAATGGATCTTTCCCCCCAGTATCGCCTTCGCAACGACGAACTGGGGCAAGAGCGGGTATCCAAAGAGGACAATTTGAGCGTCGTGCCGGAAAGCCGCCCTTAGACGAGGGTTGGGTCGCCGCTTTCGCCGCCTCACGATCTTGCCAGGCATATTCAAGGGGTCTGTGCTTTATCGACGCATCGCGGTCCCGGTTCGTCGATGGGAACTGCTTCCATTTGGGACATGGATTTATCCTTTGATAAGGACACCATGGTTTCCGCCGGTCCTCACTCTTCCCATCAACTTTGGCCGATCTATAGTTGTGCCAGCCGCATGATGCGGCTGATAGGAGAGCATGATGCCCAAAACCGTGGCTAAGAAATTGGCCGCTGATCCAAGCGTCGGTACCGAAGAATTGGAAGCGGCAGTACATTATATGAGAGAAAAGCTTATTGAAGCTGCACTGAGGGACGACCCAGCGCCTTTTCTTACTTATCGCAACAAAATGATTTTTGAGACCACTCTGCGCATTCGGCGGAAAAGATAGTCGTCGTTCTTACAAAGCAAAAAGAGCCCCTCCGGAAGAATGGACACGGTCTGCGAATAGACCCCCGCGCCGGATCGTTATGCATTCAGCCCTGCCCAGGGCCAGAGGCCGCCGCTCGACCATGGGGCTCAAGCGAGCGGCGGCCTCGCCAATCATCGGAGCAATCAGGTCGGCCGGGCACCCGACCGGCGGGGATTTCGTCCGGGCGTTGCCCGGGCTCTCGAAAGCAGCTTCCGCTGCACCATGCCGCCGATTGACTTTGCCGCTTGCCACCCGGATCATTGCCGGCGCTGTCGAAAACCGCCCCTCGACGAGACGGCACGGCTAGGATCTCTGCGATGAACGAACCCCGCTACGGCTTGCGCCAGGAGAAGAACGGCACCTGGACCGTCCTGGATGTCATCACCCGCCTGCCCGCGGCATCGGATGGACGGGATCTGACCGGGCTTGACCATGGCGATGCCAAGGATATCGCCGATGCGCTGAACAGGGATTATCTCGCCGGCCGCAAAAGCCCGCTGGTATAGGCTGAAAACCCCTCCCCGTTGCCAGAGAGGGGACTGCGGAATGTTTACGTGATCAAATCGCCGGGTTGCAAAGTGTCCGGCGCTGGCAGTAGAGGGTGAAACAGCGATCCGTGCATCCCCCAAACGGGGTAGAGGTTTGTCGTCGACGCTTCATAAATCAAAAGCTTGACGGAAACCGCGTTCTTTGCCGCACGAACGACGCGTGCGCGCGAACGCCGCGGCGCCGTTGCAACGAAAACCGTTCATCTTCCGCGCTCAGGTCATGTGCCGCGCGCTTCCCTTCGCAAGACCGGTCGCCGTCGAAAAAACACGAAATATTGTTACGAAAATCGTGACGCGGGCGCAGTTTTGCGATAGGAACCGCTGCAATTGCGAGCCCTGCTCCCCATATTCGCCGTTACCCCAGGCTTAACGTTCAAGGAAGACGTCCATGCCCGCCTATCGCTCCCGCACCACCACCCACGGCCGCAACATGGCCGGCGCTCGCGGCCTCTGGCGCGCGACGGGCATGAAGGACAGCGATTTCGGCAAGCCGATCATCGCCGTGGTGAACTCGTTCACGCAGTTCGTGCCGGGCCATGTCCACCTCAAGGACCTCGGCCAGCTGGTTGCGCGCGAGATCGAAGCCCATGGCGGCGTTGCCAAGGAATTCAACACGATCGCCGTCGATGACGGCATCGCCATGGGCCATGATGGCATGCTCTATTCGCTGCCGTCGCGCGAACTGATCGCCGATAGCGTCGAATACATGGTCAACGCCCACTGCGCCGACGCCATGGTCTGCATCTCCAACTGCGACAAGATCACCCCTGGCATGCTGATGGCGTCGCTGCGCCTCAACATCCCCGTCATCTTTGTTTCCGGCGGCCCGATGGAAGCCGGCAAGGTCGTGCTCTCCGACGGCAAGATCCACGCGCTCGACCTGGTCGACGCCATGGTCGCCGCCGCCGACGACAAGGTCTCCGACGAGGACGTCAAGATCATCGAGCGCTCCGCCTGCCCGACCTGCGGCTCTTGCTCGGGCATGTTCACCGCCAATTCGATGAACTGTCTGACCGAGGCGCTCGGCCTGTCGCTGCCCGGCAACGGTTCGACGCTCGCCACCCATTCCGACCGCGAAAAGCTGTTCCTGCGCGCCGGCCGCGAGATCGTCTCGCTCGCCAAGCGTTATTACGAGGCAGAAGACGTCACCGCCCTGCCCCGCACGATCGCCAGCAAGGGCGCCTTCGAAAACGCCATGGCGCTCGACATCGCCATGGGCGGCTCGACCAACACCGTCCTGCATATCCTCGCAGCCGCCCACGAAGGCGAAGTCGATTTCACCATGGACGACATCGACCGGCTGTCACGCAAGGTCCCGTGCCTCTCCAAGGTGGCGCCGGCCAAGGCGGACGTGCACATGGAAGACGTGCACCGCGCCGGCGGCATCATGGCGATCCTCGGCGAACTCGACCGGGCCGGCCTGTTGAACAGGGACCTGCCGACGGTGCATTCGAAGACCCTCGCCGACGCGCTGGCCACCTGGGACATCGCCGTCACCGACAATCCAGCAGCGCTCGAACTGTTCAGCGCCGCCCCCGGCGGCGTGCCGACCCAGGTCGCCTTCAGCCAGAGCGCCCGCTGGAAGGACCTCGACCTCGACCGCGAACATGGCGTCATCCGCGACGCCCAGCATCCCTTCTCCAAGGATGGCGGTTTGGCCGTATTGAAGGGCAACATCGCGCCGAACGGCTGCATCGTGAAGACCGCCGGCGTCGATGAATCGATCCTGAAATTCTCCGGCCCCGCCCGCGTCTTCGAAAGCCAGGACGCTTCGGTCAAGGCGATCCTCGCCAACGAGGTCAAGGCCGGCGACGTCGTCGTCATCCGCTACGAAGGCCCGAAGGGCGGACCGGGCATGCAGGAAATGCTCTATCCGACCAGCTACCTGAAATCGAAGGGCCTCGGCAAGGCCTGCGCGCTGATCACCGACGGCCGTTTCTCCGGCGGCACCTCGGGTCTTTCGATCGGCCACGTTTCGCCGGAAGCCGCCAATGGCGGCCTGATCGGCATCGTGCGGGAAGGCGACATGATCGACATCGACATTCCGAACCGGACGATCTCGCTGCGCGTCGACGAGGCTGAAATCGCCGCCCGCCGCGCCGAACAGGACGCCAAGGGCTGGAAGCCGGTCGAGCAGCGCAAGCGCAAGGTCACGACGGCGCTCAAGGCCTATGCCGCCTTCGCCACCTCCGCCGACCGCGGCGCCGTGCGCGATCTGGGCGAGCACTAAAGAGGTTGGACGCCGTTTCCCTCCGGAAAGGCGCAACTGAACGATCGATCCCCGGGGCGGCCTGTTGGCAGAACAACACTCAACCGTTCTCGGGGACGAATATGACGACGCGCTCCGTGGCGCGTTGCTGATGATTCTGCTCGAGATGGGAGCGGATCTGACGGACAAGTCCTGGTCCCTCGGCGGCTCGCAGGTGCTGGAGATCATCGACTTCCAGCTGGATGGCACGCTCCTCCGGATAGAAGCCGAGACCTATATGGGCCTGTCGATTACCGGCCCGCGCTCCACGGTCGCCGAGATCGAACGGCGGCTTCTGGAACGGCAGGCGGGCAACGCCGCTAATCCTTGAGCCCTCGCGCAAGCTCGCTACATATGTCGCGTTTCGCCTGGTTCATCCCACCAGTTGTTGTGCAGGCCGTCCATATACTGGACTGGCAAGGATGCCAGCACAGCGGGGTCCATATCGTCCAGGCAAGCGATATTGATGGAAACGAAGGCGCCGCCGATCTCCTCGACATAGCCATGGCCATAAGGCGCGACGCCGCAAGCGAGGCAGAACCGATGATGGCCGCTCATCGTCCCGAACTGGTAGTCACCGATGCCCGCCTCCGCGCACAACAGGCGGAAGTCTTCCGGCTTCACGTTCGCACCCCAGTACCGCCGTTTGGAGCAGATGGAGCAATTGCACCGGCTCGTACCCGCCTCCAGGTCGATATCGGCTTCAAATCGAATGCGGCCGCAATGGCAGCTTCCCTTGTAGATCATTTTCATCCCGGTTCTCCCTTGCCTGACACGTCGTAGTATGACAACATATTGTCATATCCGCATCTACAGAATGACAATATGTTGTCAATATGAAAAAGCCAGACCGTACCGCCGCAGGCGATGCCTTCGCCGCCTTCTCGATGTTAGTCATTCGGCTTGCTGCGCATCTTGGCGCCGAGGGCGATGCGCTCGCAAAACCGAGCGGCCAGACCAGCGCCCGCTGGCAGGTGCTGGCGGCGGCCAGCCACGCCAATATGTCCGTTGCCAATATCGGCCGCATTCTCGGCCTGGCACGTCAGGGTGTCCAGCGGATCGCCGATCTCCTCGAAGCCGAGGGCTTGGTGCACTACGAGGAAAACCCCGCTCATCAACGGGCAAAGCTGCTGGTCCTGACGCCCGAAGGAGAGGCGACGCTGCACGACATCCAGACCCGGCAGGCAGCCTGGGCCGATGCGCTCGGCGTTGAATTCGGAACCGAGGATCTGCGGACCACGACGGAAGTCCTTGCTCGCGTGCTGGACAGCCTCGCCCGGCCTAAGACGTCGCGCCGCTAGACGATCCGGCGACGCCCGCGCGCAGGCCAGAAGGGGCATCGGCTTCCCTGCCACCACAGGATCGGCTCGGCGACTTTTTCAATCCCCGATCGTCAGCCACGGCCAGCGCGAACGATAGTCGTTGCACTTCCTTCAAAAAGGTCCGGCTGAGCGTTGACGGAGTTCATCCGCAAAACGCCGTTCCACATGTCTTCAAGGCCATCCGGAGCATGCAGTGTATGGTCTGCCACCCGGATTCCCAATCGCGTGCAGGAAATCAGGTAGCGATCAATGCCGTCTTCGACACATTCCAGCCGCGGATAGGCCTTGCCGAATTTTTCGAAGTACCAGAGATGCACCCGCGCCTGGTTCCTGATTTCGACCTTCAATCCGGCATCGCCCAAAATCTCCCTGGCACGGCGGATGACGGCATCCTCCGCATCCCAGGACAAATCACCGTCATCGAAATAAAAGACGTCATAGTCCTTTACCCCCCAGGCGGCGTCATTGCCGCATCGCAGATTCCAGACGGTCTGAAAGAGGCATCCTGCCGTCAGGGTGCATTGCGGCAGCCCGAGCATCGGCAGTATCGTCAAGAGTTCGGCATTGACAGGGTTCGCCCGCGCCAACCTCATGAATTGCGCTTCGGAAATCGACATCGAACCTGCCCTTCGCTGTGGCGGCACGGAGAAACCGCTTCACAAGTCCACACCAAAGGGGCGCCAGCCAGGGCGGCGCCCATCCAATTCTGCGGCAGGCACGCGTTGCTTCAGTTCGCCTGCTGCGGTTCCATATAGGCCAGTTCCCAGACGTGACCGTCCGGGTCCTGGAAGCTGCAGCCATACATGAAGCCATAGTCCATCACCGGCCGCCATTCCTTGCCGCCCAACGAAAGCGCCTTGGCCAGGGTGTCGTCCACTTCCGCGCGGCTTCCGGCCGACAGCGCCGTCAGCACTTCCGTGGTCTTACTGGTGTCGCTGATTTCATCGATGATGAATTCCTTGAAGCGTGCCTCATGCATCAGCATGACGAAGATATTTTCCTCGACGATCATGCACAGCGTATCGTCGCTCGAATAGTCCGGGTTGAAACCGAAACCGAGCCCGCTGAAAAATGCTTTCGAACGTGAAACGTCCTTGACGGGCAGGTTCACGAAAATCATCCTCATCTGCTCTCTCCTCTTGATGTAAGGGTTGCCGCCGCCTCCGGCGGAGATGGAATGGCGCTCAGGCGAGCGCCAGAAGGTCTGAACGCAACCTGTCCGGCCGGCCTTCGCCCAGCGCGTCATCGACCTCGGCATGCGTTTGAGTCCAGATCGGCACCGCCCGGGAAAGTAGGGCATGCCCTGCCGGCGTCAACTTCATCCGGCGCAGGCGCCGATCCTTGGCATCGGTCATCGTTTCCAAAAGCCCCCGCTTCTCCAGCGGCTTCAGCGCCGCCGTCAGCGTCGTCCGGTCCATGGCGAGCAGATGGGCGACGGGGCCCATGCCCGGCGGCTCTGGCCGGTTGAGCGACATCAGCAGCGAAAACTGCCCGTTGGTCAGGTCGAGCGGTCGCAGCGCCTCGTCGAATTTTCGCGCCAGCGCCCGCGCCGCTCTTTGCACATGAAGGCACAGGCATGTGTCGCGCACATGAAGGGTGGTTTCGAACGGAATGACGACAGGCTTTGACATGGCGTCATAATGTTGATATCAACGTATTTAGTCAAGCGGAATGAAGCACGAATTCTTGAGGAGGAATGAACGATGTTGACGAATCCGGTTGTATGCCGCGAGGAATGGCTCGAGGCCCGCAAGGCCCTGCTCGTGCAGGAAAAGGAAGAAACGCGCCGGCGCGACAAGGTCCGGGCAGCGCGGCAGAACCTGCCCTGGGTCAGGATCGACAAGACCTATACATTCGACACGCCGACGGGAAAGAAGACGCTCGCCGACCTGTTCGACGGCCGCAGCCAGCTGATGATCTACCACTTCATGTTCGGCCCCGACTGGGAAGCCGGCTGCCCGGGCTGCTCCTTCCTCGCCGACCATATCGACGGCACGCTTGCCCACCTCAATCATCATGACGTGACCTTCGTCGCCGTGTCCCGCGCACCGCTTGCCAAGATCGAAGCCTACAAGCAGCGCATGGGCTGGAAGTTCCCCTGGATCTCGTCCTTCGGCAGCGATTTCAACTTCGATTTCCACGTCTCCTTCACCAAGGAAGAGCTGGAAGGCGGCAAGGTCTTCTACAATTTCACCGAAATGTCCGGCGACCAGGCCAATGACGAGCTTCCCGGCATGAGCGCCTTTGCCCGCGACGATGCCGGCAAGGTCTACCACACCTATTCCGACTATGCCCGCGGCGGCGAGGAGATCCTGACCACGCTGATGATCCTCGACCGGGCGCCAAAGGGCCGCAATGAAACGTCGACTTTGAGCTTCGTGAAGCGCCATGACGAGTATGAGGACACCGCGCAGCCGCACGCCTGCTGCGCCTGATCCTGTCCAACCGGTCGATCGCGCCGACGAGGAGACAATCGCGATGAAAGGCGAAATTCTGGAGGAACACCGGTGGCTGGAGCAGCTGACGGGCCGGTGGCGTGTGACCTTCGACATGCCCGCCGACAGCGGTGAACAGGGCGCCGACGGAGCATGGCTGGAGGAAACCCGCTCGCTGGGCGGCGCCTGGATCGTCTCGGAGACGACCGGGATCATGCCGGACGACAGCAAGGCGACCAACATCATGACGCTCGGCTATGATCCTGAGAAAAAACGTTATGTCGGCTCTTTCGCCAGTTCGATGATGACCTATCTCTAGGGCTACGAAGGCACGCTCGACGAGACCGGCACGGTGTTGACGCTCGACTGCGAAGGTCCCGATTTCGAGAAGGCCGGCAGGACGACCCGGTACCAGGACATCGTTACGATCAAGGACGAGAACACGCGGAATTTCTCGTCCCGCATGCAGAATGCCGACGGCACTTGGAAGCCTGTCATGTCTTCCGACTACAAGCGCATTTCCGCAGTCTGACACTCTGCCTTTTTCGGCCACAGGGCCCCGCAAACATCAAAGGGAGGATTGCAATGAGCGACAAACATGGAGCATTCGTCTGGTACGAACTGATGACCACCGACACCAGGGCGGCGGAAGAATTCTATGATGCCGTCGTCGGCTGGACGTCCGAGGACAGCGGCATGCCCGGCGCCGGCTACACGCTTTTCAAGACGGACGGCGTGCGCGTTGCCGGCTTGATGACGATGCCCGAAGGCGCCGTGCAGATGAACGCGCCGCCGGCCTGGATCGGCTATATCGGCGTCGATGACGTCGATGCCGCGGCAAGGAAGGTCGCCGAACTCGGCGGCAAGGTGCATCGCGAGCCGGACGATATCCCGACCATCGGCCGCTTCGCCATCGTCGCCGATCCGCACGGCGCGGTATTCGCCCTGTTCAAGGGCGCTGGCGATGGCGAGATGCCCGAGCTCGCCCGGAACGCCAACGGCAATGTCGGCTGGCACGAGCTGATGGCCGGCGATCTTTCCGTCGAATTCCCCTTCTACCAGAAGATGTTCGGTTGGGGGAAGGACGAGGCGATGGATATGGGGCCGATGGGCGTCTACCAGCTCTTCACCCACAACGGTGCGCAGATCGGCGGCATGATGACGAAGACGCCGGAAATTCCAGCGCCCTACTGGGGCTATTATTTCAACGTCGACGCTCTCGACGCCGCTGTCGAACGGGCAACGTCGCGCGGCGCCAAGATCGTCATGGGCCCCATGGAGGTCCCCGGAGGCGCCTGGGTCATTGGCGGCGTCGATCCGCAAGGCGCTCATTTCAGCCTGGTATCGATGAAACGCTGACCTCGTTTCCATCCACATCGCACCACCGGCAGTTCGCTGCCGGTGGCCTGCGAGCACCGCCGTCCCCACGTGCAGACGACCGAGGGATCTCCACGCCAATATTTCAGCCTTGCAATCTTTCTTCGCATTGCACAAAGTCTTCCTAATGGTGGCAAAGACCCACCATCAAGGGGACAAAAATCCGCATGGCGATCAAAGCAAGCATTCATCACCTGACGCATTACAAATACGACAAGCCGGTCCGGCTCGGGCCTCAGATCATCCGGCTGAAGCCGGCGGCGCATTCGAAGACCAAGGTGATCAGCCACTCGCTCAAGGTCTCGCCCTCCAATCACTTCGTCACGCTGCAGCAAGACCCCTACGGCAACTACCTGTCCCGCTACGTCTTTCCCGATCCGGTCACCGAACTGAAGATCGAGGTCGATCTGATCGCCGACATGACGGTCTACAATCCCTTCGATTTCTTCATCGAGGAAGAGGCCGAGACATTCCCCTTCCAGTACCCCGAGGATATTAGCGACGATCTGAAGATCTACATGCAGCCGGAGCCGATGAGCCCGGCGCTGGCCGATTATATCGCGTCTGTCGACCTCACCCCGGTGCGAACCATCGATTTCATCGTCGGCCTCAATGCCCGCCTGCAGCAGAAGGTCAACTACGTCATCCGCATGGAACCCGGTGTCCAGACACCGGAACAGACGCTGACGCTGGCGCTCGGCTCCTGCCGTGATTCGAGCTGGCTGCTCGTGCAGATCCTGCGCAATCTCGGGCTGGCCGCCCGCTTCGTCTCCGGCTACCTCATCCAGCTCGCCCCCGATCTCAAGGCGCTTGATGGCCCGTCCGGCACTGAGGTCGATTTCACCGACCTGCATGCCTGGTGCGAAGTCTATATTCCCGGCGCCGGCTGGATCGGGCTTGATCCGACCTCCGGTCTTTTGACCGGCGAAAGCCATATCCCGCTGGCCGCCACGCCGCACTATCGCAACGCCGCGCCAATCTCCGGCGGCCTCTATGGCGACGCCAACACGACGTTCGAATTCGACATGAAGGTGGCGCGCGTCGCCGAACATCCGCGCATCACCAAGCCGTTTTCCGAGGAGAGCTGGCAGGCGCTGAACGCACTTGGCGAACAGGTCGACAAGGTACTCGCCGGCAGCGACGTGCGGCTTACCATGGGCGGCGAGCCGACTTTCGTCTCGATCGACGACTTCGAATCGGAGGAATGGAACACCGGTGCCGTCGGCCCGACCAAGCGCGACAAGGCCGACCAGTTGATCCGCCGCTTGCGCGAACGTTTCGCCCCCGGCGGTTTCCTGCACTACGGCCAGGGCAAGTGGTATCCCGGCGAAAGCCTGCCGCGCTGGACCTTCTCGCTCTACTGGCGCAAGGACGGCAAGCCGATCTGGTCCAATCCCGACCTGATCGCTGCCGAAGGCCAGGACACCAAGGTGACCGACAGGCAAGCCGAGGCTCTTCTCACCGGCATCGCCGCGGAGCTTGAGATCGAGCCCGACATGATCATTCCGGCCTATGAAGACCCGGCGGAATGGATCATCAAGGAAGGCAGCCTGCCCGAAAACGTCGACCCCTCCAATTCCAGGCTTGAGAGCCCGGAAGAGCGCGCCCGCATCGCCAAGGTCTTCGAGCGCGGCCTGACGACCGCGACCGGCTACATCCTTCCCGTCCAGGCTTGGAATGCCAAGGCCGGCGGCCGCCGATGGGTGAGTGAGAAATGGCGCACCCGCCGCGGCAAGATTTTCCTCATCCCCGGTGATTCGCCGATCGGCTTCCGCATGCCACTCGGCACCCTGCCCTACGTGCCGCCGTCGCAATATCCCTATATCCATCCGGCCGATCCCTCGATCCCGCGCGGTCCGCTGCCCGACTACAGCGCACCGGCGCGGGCCTTGGCGGAAGCGTCCCGCACGGCGAGCGAGCCGCAGCAGGGCCGCAACGAGCAGAATATCGCCGGATCAACGGGCGACATCCGCGGCGCTGTCCGCACCGCGCTCAGCGTCGAGCCGCGCGACGGCCGGCTCTGCGTCTTCATGCCGCCGGTCGAGCGTATCGAGGACTATCTCGACCTGATCGCCGCCGCCGAGAAGGCCGCGTCCGGTCTCGGCCTGCCGGTCCATATCGAAGGCTATTCGCCGCCGCAGGACGAGCGCATCAACGTCATGCGCGTCGCGCCCGATCCGGGCGTCATCGAGGTCAATATCCACCCGGCATCCAACTGGCAGGATTGCGTCGACATCACCACGGCGATCTATGAGGAAGCGCGCCAGTCGCGGCTCGGCGCCGACAAGTTCATGATTGACGGACGCCACACCGGCACCGGCGGCGGCAACCATGTGGTGGTCGGCGGTCAGAACCCCAACGACAGCCCCTTCCTGCGTCGCCCCGATCTTCTGAAAAGCCTCATCCTGCACTGGCAGCGGCATCCGTCGCTGTCCTATCTCTTCTCCGGCATGTTCATCGGCCCGACCAGCCAGGCGCCGCGCGTCGACGAGGCGCGACACGACACGCTCTATGAGATGGAGATCGCCATGTCGCAGGTGCCGCTGCCCGGCCAGGGCGCGCAGCCCCTGCCGTGGATGGTCGACCGCCTGTTCCGCAATCTCTTGACGGACGTCACCGGCAATACGCATCGTTCGGAAATCTGCATCGACAAGCTGTTTTCGCCGGATGGTCCGACGGGGCGCCTCGGCCTCGTCGAGTTCCGCGGCTTCGAAATGCCGCCGAACGCCCGCATGAGCCTTGCCCAGCAGGTGCTGATACGCGCCCTCATCGCCCGCTTGTGGCAGAATCCGGCCGAAGGCAGGCTCGTGCGCTGGGGCACGGCGCTGCATGACCGTTTCATGCTGCCGCACCATGTCTGGCAGGATTTTATCGACGTGCTGAACGATCTGCGCGCCAATGGTTTCGACCTGCGGCCCGAATGGTTCGAGGCCCAGCTCGAATTCCGCTTCCCGTTCTGCGGCGAGGTCGAATACGAGGGCGCCAAGCTCGAACTGCGTCAGGCGCTGGAGCCATGGCACGTCATGGGCGAGCAGGGCGCCGTCGGCGGCACCGTGCGCTACGTCGACAGTTCCGTCGAGCGTCTGCAGGTGAAGCTCGATACGTCGAATCCCGAACGCTATACCGTCGCCTGCAACGGCCGGCCGGTTCCGCTGACCGGGACCGCTGTCAACGGCGTCTCGATCGCCGGTGTCCGCTACAAGGCCTGGCAACCCGCGTCGGGTTTGCACCCGACCTTGCCGGTTAACACGCCACTTACATTCGACATTTATGATACATGGTCGGGGCGTTCGATCGGCGGCTGCATTTATCATGTTGCCCATCCGGGCGGGCGCAGTTACGACACGTTTCCGGTCAATGGCAACGAGGCGGAAGCCCGCAGGCTCGCACGCTTCGAGCCGTGGGGGCATACAGCCGGCGCTTACGCCCTCGTCCCGGAAACCCGATCAGCGGAATTTCCCCTGACGCTGGATTTGCGGCGTCCGGCAGGAGTATAGGGCCTCGATGTCAAAGAAGCAGACGGCGGAAGCAGTGCGTGCGCAAAAGCGGTACGAAAATGACCCGGCCTTCGGCTATCGCGCCCTTCCCGGCATTGCCGACGAGATGCTCGATACACATGGCAATGTCCGGCCCGTCTGGCAGCATCTTCTTTCGACCATCGGCCACATGGACGAGACGGAGCTTGCCAACCGCTTCGCCCGCGCCGACCGCTACCTGCGTGACGCCGGCGTCTTCTATCGGGCCTATGGTACGAAGGAAAATTCCGAACGCAGCTGGCCGCTCTCGCATGTGCCGGTCCTGATCGACGATGTCGAGTGGCAGGCCGTCTCGAAAGGCCTCGTCCAGCGCGCCGAACTGCTGGAGCATATCGTCGCCGATATCTACGGTCCCAACCGGCTTGTCGCCGAAGGTTTCCTGCCGCCGTCGCTGGTGGCCGGCAATCCGGAATTCCTGCGCCCGATGGTCGGCGTACTGCCGGCCGACGGTCATTTCCTGCATTTCTGTTCCTTCGAGATCGGCCGCGGGCCGGACGGCAATTGGTGGGTGCTGTCGGATCGCACCGAGGCCCCCTCGGGCGCCGGTTTCGCGCTTGAAAACCGGGTGGCGACCACCCGCGCCTTCTCCGATCTCTATGCCGAAACGCACGTCCATCGCCTTGCCGGCTTCTTCGGCGCCTTCCGCGATACGCTGCAATCGCGCAAGAAGCATCCCGACGACCGCATCGCCGTCCTGACCCCCGGTGTCGCCAACGAGACCTATTTCGAGCATGCCTACATCGCCCGCTACCTCGGCTTCATGCTGCTCGAGGGCGAGGATCTGACCGTCATCGATGGCCGCGTCATGGTGCGCACCGTCGCCGGCCTGAAGCCCGTTGGCGTACTCTGGCGCCGCCTCGACGCCGCCTTCGCCGATCCGCTGGAGCTCAATCAGCGCTCGCAGATCGGCACGCCGGGCATGGTCGAGGCGCTGCGCTCCGGCTCGGTCTCGATCGTCAACTCGCTCGGATCCGGCATCGTCGAAACCCGCGCCTTCCTCGCCTTCCTTCCGAAGATCTGCCGCCATCTTCTGGGCGAGGACCAGATCCTGCCAAGCATCGCCACCTGGTGGTGCGGCCAGCAGCCGGAACGCGATCAGGTGGCGGGCAACATCGAGAAGATGGTGATCGGCCCCGCCTATTCGACCCGTCCCTTCTTCGACGACAACGACCGCTCCGTCCTCGGTTCAACGTTGCGCGACAATGCCAAGATGTCGGTTTCCGAATGGCTGCAGACCGACGGCCCGAAGCTCGTCGGCCAGGAAGTGGTGACCCTCTCGACCACGCCCGCCTGGGTCAACGGCAAGCTGACGCCGCGGCCGATGAGTCTGCGCGTCTACGTTGCCCGTACCCGCGACGGCTGGCAGGTGATGCCGGGCGGCTTTGCCCGCATCGGCTCGCGCGCCGACGCGGCCGCGATCGCCATGCAGGCGGGCGGTTCGGCCGCCGATGTCTGGATCGTCAGCCAGAAGCCGGTGGAGCAGATGACGCTCCTGCCGGCCGAGGAGAGCTTCATCCGCATCATGCCCGGCAGCCTGCCGAGCCGCGCCGCCGACAACCTCTTCTGGCTCGGCCGCTATATCGAACGGGCGGAAGGCGCACTGCGCATCCTGCGCGCCTGGCACGGGCGGTTTGCCGAAACCGCCAATACCCAGATGCCGCTCCTGAAGGACATCACCGACTATCTGGCGGGTCTCGATATCGACACCCGGCAAGCCGTGCCCGAAAGCCTGGTCACCAACATCAACAGCGCCCTGTTTTCCGCCAGCAATATCCGCGACCGTTTCTCGGCCGATGGCTGGCTGGCCCTCAACGATCTCGCCAAGACCGCGCGCAAGTTCCAGTCGACCGTGCAGGCCGGCGACGACGCCACCCATGCGATGACGATCCTGTTGCGCAAGCTCGCGGGCTTTGCCGGTCTCGTCCATGAAAACATGTACCGCTTCACCGGCTGGCGCTTCCTGTCGATCGGCCGCTATCTCGAGCGCGGACTGCACATGACCCGCCTGCTCGGCCATATGTCGGGCGAGGACGCGCCGGACGGCGCCTATGACATGCTGCTCGAAATCGGCGACAGCGTCATGACCCACCGCCGCCGCTACAACGTCAATACCGCAGCCCTCACCGTCACCGATCTTCTGGCGCTCGACCCGCTCAACCCGCGCTCGATCCTCTACCAGCTGAACGAGATCAAGACCGAGGTCGAGCAGCTGCCGAACGCCTTCTCGAACGGCCAGATGTCGCCCTTCTACCGCGAAGCCATGCGCCTCCACGCCGGTCTTGCCGTCATGACGCCGGAGGCGATGAACGCTCTGGTCTACAATCGCCTCGAACAGGAACTGGGGCGCTTCTCCGATATCCTCGCGCAAACCTATCTCGGATAGGATAGACAAACCTGTTGCGCCGAAACTGAGAGTTCCATGCTCTACGACATCAATCTGCGGATCACCTACACCTACGAAGTCCCGGTTTCCGGTGGCCGGCATGTCGTTCGCGTGCTGCCCGTCTCGCTGCCGGACCGCCAGCGGCTGGTGGCGGGCACGGTCACCTGCACGCCGACGCCGGAGGAGCGCCGTGACAGCGGCGATTTCTTCGGCAATCCGTCAACGTCGATCCTGTTTCGCAAACAGCATGAAAAGCTGGTGATCCGCATGCAGGCGCGGGTCCAGCTCGAGCCCCAGCCACTGACCGCCGATTTTTCGCCGGACCTTGCGGCCTTTCCCGCAGAGATCGCCGACGTCTGGGCGCTCGACGCCGATTCGCCGCACCATTTCCTCGGCGCCAGCCCGCGCCTGCCCGAGGATACGGCGATCGCCTCCTATGCCCAGGCCATTGCCAGGCCAGGCATGACGATCCGCCAGATCGCGACCGCCATCTGCGCTCAGATCCACAAGGACTTCACCTACGACCCGAAGGCGACGACCGTCGATACGACACCGCGCGAGGCCTTCAAGCTGAAGCGTGGCGTCTGCCAGGATTTCACCCATGTGATGATCATCGCGCTGCGCAGCCTCGGCATACCCGCCGGCTATGTCAGCGGCTTCCTGCGCACCATCCCGCCGCCGGGCAAGGAACGTCTCGAAGGCGCTGATGCCATGCATGCCTGGGTGCGTTTCTGGTGCGGAACCACCACCGGATGGATGGAACTCGACCCCACCAACAATATTGTTGCCGGACTGGATCACATCGTCGTCGGCCACGGCCGCGACTACAGCGACGTTGCACCCGTCATTGGTGTGTTGAAAAGCTACGGATCGCACAAGACGGAGCAGGCCGTGGACGTTATTCCGCTGCAGTGATCGCGCTGCGGCGTCCCTCTTTCGCACACCGGAGCCCCGTCGACGCCCTGCATTTGCAGGCACGATAAAACTCTATTCAATTCCGACAAATGATTTGAACAGGCCCGTAAGACTTGCCGGATAAACTTGCCTCATCGACATGATGTCGATCCAGGTGAGTAAAATGGCAAAACGTGCAACTTTTCTGAAGTCCTGTTCGAAACTGATAGGCGATCGCCGCGGCAATTTCGGCATGATGGCGGCGATCGTCCTGCCCGTCGTGGCTCTGGCGGCAGGCTCCGCGGTCGATTTTTCGGTTGCCCACGCCGAGCGCACCAATCTCCAGGAGATCGCCGACTCTGCGGCCCTTGCCGGAGGCGGAACCTTTGACGGCTCCAATTTCGCGGACGCCAAGAAGATCGCCGAAACCTATATCAAGTTGCAGCTCGGCTCCACCCCGACGGAAGAGGACACCCCCGACGCAGCCCTCGGCACCGGCGTGAAATATACCGTCTCGGCCGATGACAGAACGCTCAGCGTTGCGATACGAAAGGCGGTTCCGACCAGCCTGATGAAGATCGCCGCCATCAATTCCGTCGAGGTCGGCGTCATTGCCTCGGCACGTTCTCCGATGAAGCCGGAAAAAATCACCTTCACGCCGACGAAGGCGCAGGGCTGGTATTTCAAGAAGATATCCGTTCTCGTCCTGCGCAAGGGCGCAACCTCGGAAGTCACCCTGGGCACGGTGACCTATCAGCCGACGACCCAGGCCGACGGTGGCCAGGGCACCTATGCAGCCGTGCCGGCAGGCACCATCGATCTTGGTGCCTACACCAATCTTGCCCTGCGCATGGACATCAAGAACGACGGCTGCGACATCGGCTACAAGGCGACCGTGAAAAACAGCAAGGTGACGTGCTCGAAGAGCAACAAGGCCGCGGATCAGACATACAGCGCCGTCCTGCGCACGGATGATCCTGCCACGAGCCAACACCTGTTTGTCGATGGCAAGCAGGTGCCGACCGGGGTCAAGGCGTCGCTGGAAAAATATTTCGGCTGCACGAAGAAGCAGGAACACGCCTGGGAAGACGGCGGCGGATGGGATCGCCAGGACTTCTTCTACACCGTCACCGCCACCTGCGGCGCCGACGGACAATATGTCCGCCTCGTAAAGTAAGTCGCGATAGAACGCCGCCCAAGCCTGTCCGGCCATCGCCTTGAAAAGATGGCCGGTGCGGCTCCCGGCCTTGGACAGGACCGGGCCATTGGCATAGCAAATCACCGGGTGCGAAGGCGTCGCAGCGGCCCCTGCCAGCAACAGTTCGAACCGTGCGGGCCGACCGCCTCGCCGCACCGGAGGGTCGTTTCGTCGGCCTGCCGCGGGTTGAAACCGCCCATACCGTGCTGCTGAATTCAATTTTCATCTTATTGAAAACGCTATTGCAAGCGCTTCGTATCGGTGCATAAATCGCTCATATGCCCCGTTGGTGTTCGCCTTCGGTCTCCCAAACCGCAAGAGAGGGTAAGCCTTTTTCATGATCGATCGTTTGCACAACGAAAAGATTCCGAGTGCCGCCCCCCGGGCCTCGAACTCCGAAGTTCTCGCCAAGGAAATTATCGAGCGCCTGACCTACCGCATCGGCAAGGATCCGAAAGTCGCCAAGCCGCACGACTGGCTGACGGCCGCGATCCTGGTGGTGCGCGACCGCATCACCGACAACTGGATGGAATCGACGCGCAAGACCTACTCCACCAATGCCAAGCGCGTTTACTATCTATCGCTCGAATTCCTGATCGGCCGCCTGATGCGCGACGCCGTCACCAATATCGGCCTGATGGACGAACTGCGCGAGGCGCTCGCCTCCTTCGGCGTCGATCTCGACGTCGTCGCGACGCTGGAGCCGGATGCAGCACTCGGCAATGGTGGTCTCGGCCGTCTCGCGGCCTGTTTCATGGAATCCATGGCGACCGTCGATATCCCGGCCTATGGCTACGGCATCCGCTACGTCCACGGCCTCTTCCGCCAGCAGATGGCCGACGGCTGGCAGGTGGAACTGCCGGAAACCTGGCTTGCGCACGGCAATCCCTGGGAATTCGAGCGCCGCGAAAGTTCCTATGAAATCGGCTTCGGCGGCTCGGTCGAAACCGTCAATGTCGATGAGGAAGTGACCCGCTACGTCTGGAAGCCGGCCGAGCGCGTCATCGCCACCGCCTGCGACACGCCGGTGGTCGGCTGGCGCGCCAAGCGCGTCAACACGCTGCGGCTGTGGACCGCCCATCCGATCGATCCGATCCTGCTCGACGCCTTCAATGCCGGCGACCACATCGGCGCTCTGCGCGAAAGCAACAAGGCCGAAAGCCTCGCCCGCGTGCTTTATCCGGCCGACGCCACCCCGGCCGGCCAGGAGCTGCGTCTGCGGCAGGAGTTCTTCTTCTCCTCCGCCTCGCTGCAGGACATCCTGCGCCGTCATCTTCAGCAATATCCCGACTTTACCTCGCTGCCGGACAAGGTCGCCATCCAGCTCAACGACACGCACCCGGCGGTGTCGGTTGCCGAGCTCGTTCGCCTGCTGACCGACGTCCACGGCATGGATTTCGAAGCGGCCTGGGATATCGCCCGCCACACCTTCTCCTACACCAACCACACGCTGCTGCCCGAAGCGCTCGAGACGTGGCCGGTGCCGCTGTTCGAACGGCTTTTGCCGCGCCACATGCAGATCGTCTATGCGATCAACGCCAAGATCCTGCTCGAGGCCCGCAAGCAGAAGGCCCATAGCGACCAGGAAGTCCGCAATATTTCGCTGATCGACGAGAGCGGTGACCGCCGCGTACGCATGGGCAATCTCGCCTTTGTCGGTTCGCACTCGATCAATGGCGTCTCGGCCCTCCATACGGAGCTGATGAAGGAAACCGTCTTCGCCGACCTGCACCGGCTTTATCCGGAACGCATCAACAACAAGACCAACGGCATCACCCCTCGCCGCTGGCTGATGCAGTGCAATCCGGAGCTCGTGACCCTCATTCGCGGCGCCATCGGCGATGAATTCATGGACAATACCGAGGCCTTGCAGGCGCTCGATCCTTTCGCCGACAAGCCCGATTTCCAGGAGAAATTCGCGGCGATCAAGCGTGCCAACAAGGTGAAGCTCGCCCAGCTGGTACAAAGCCGCATGGGCATCCGGCTCGATCCGTCGGCGATGTTCGACATCCAGATCAAGCGCATCCACGAATACAAGCGCCAGCTGCTCAACATCGTCGAGGCGATCTCGCTCTACGACCAGATCCGCTCGCATCCGGAAAAGGACTGGGTGCCGCGGGTGAAACTCTTCGCCGGCAAGGCGGCGCCGAGCTATCACAATGCCAAGCTGATCATCAAGCTCGCCAACGACGTCGCCCGCGTGATCAACAACGACCCCGCCGTGCGCGGCCTTTTGAAGGTGGTCTTCATCCCCAACTACAACGTCTCGCTCGCCGAGATCATGGTGCCTGCCGCCGACCTGTCGGAACAGATTTCCACCGCCGGCATGGAAGCATCGGGAACCGGGAACATGAAGTTCGCGTTGAACGGTGCGCTGACCATCGGAACGCTGGATGGCGCCAATGTCGAAATGCGTGACTGGGTCGGCGAGGAGAACATCAAGATCTTCGGGATGACAGCGGAAGAAGTTTCCAAGGTGCGCGCCGAGGGGCACAATCCCCGCGCCATCATCGAGCAATCGCGCGAACTCTCGCAGGCACTGCAGGCGATTGCCTCGGGCGTTTTCTCGCCCGACGATCGCAACCGCTTCTCCGGCCTGATCGACGGCATCTACAATCACGACTGGTTCATGGTGGCGGCCGATTTCGATGCCTATGCCAAGGCCCAGCGCGAAGTGGACGCGATCTGGACGGACACGGCCAGCTGGTATTCCAAGACCATCCGCAACACCGCGCGCATGGGCTGGTTCTCCTCCGACCGCACAATCCGGCAATATGCCGGGGAAATCTGGAGAGCCGGATGACAGAAGTGCCGAACGACGCCACGCCTACCGTTCCGCCAGCCAGCCTGTCGACGGAAGAGATTGCGGCGATCCTCGCTGGCACTCAAAGCAATCCGTTCGCCGTTCTCGGTGTGCATCAGGCGGGCAAGGACTTCATTGCCCGCTGTTTCATCCCAGGCGCCGAAACGGTGACAGCGGAGACATTGGCCGGCAAGGAGCTCGGCGCGCTTGCCCGTCGCGACGATGCCGGCTTCTTCGAAGGCCCCGTCGCCACCAGGAAGATCCAGCCGGTTCGCTACCGTGCCCGCAACGAGGGCGGCGAATGGACCGTCACCGATCCCTACAGCTTCGGGCCGGTGCTCGGGCCGATGGACGACTATTACATCCGCGAAGGCTCGCATCTGCGCCTCTTCGACAAGATGGGCGCGCATCCGCTGAAGCATGACGGCGCCGACGGCTTTCACTTTGCCGTCTGGGCGCCGAATGCGCGGCGTGTCTCGGTCGTTGGCGATTTCAACGATTGGGATGGCCGGCGCCACGTCATGCGGCTGCGCCAGGACACCGGCATCTGGGAAATCTTCGTGCCGGATATCCAGGCAGGCGCGATCTACAAATACGAGATCGTCGGCAAGAACGGCGAGGTCCTGCCGCTGAAGGCCGACCCCTTCGCCCGGCGCTCGGAACTGCGCCCGAAGAATGCCTCGATGACAACCGGCGAAATCGACCAGACCTGGGAGGACGAGGCACACCGGGCGCATTGGGCAAGCGTCGACGCGCGCCGCCAGCCGATCTCGATCTACGAGGTTCACGCGGCTTCCTGGCAGCGCCGCGACAATGGCGACATGCTGAGCTGGGACGAGCTTGCCGACCGGCTGATCCCCTATTGCGTCGACATGGGCTTCACCCATATCGAGTTCCTGCCCGTCACCGAATATCCCTTCGATCCGTCCTGGGGCTACCAGACGACCGGGCTCTATTCGCCGACCGCCCGCTTCGGCGAGCCGGAAGGCTTTGCCCGCTTCGTCAACGGCGCCCACAAGGTCGGCATCGGCGTCATCCTCGACTGGGTGCCGGCACATTTCCCGACCGACGCCCACGGCCTGCGCTGGTTCGACGGCACCGCCCTTTACGAGCATGAGGACCCGCGTCAGGGCTACCACCCCGACTGGAACACCGCGATCTACAATTTCGGTCGCGCCGAGGTGTTTTCCTACCTCGTCAACAATGCGCTCTACTGGGCCGAGAAGTTCCACCTCGACGGCCTGCGCGTCGATGCCGTCGCCTCGATGCTCTACCTCGACTATTCGCGCAAGCACGGCGAATGGGTGCCGAACGAATATGGCGGCAACGAGAATCTCGATGCCGTCCGCTTCCTGCAGACGATGAACAAGGAAGTCTACGGCAGCCACCCCGGCATCATCACCATTGCCGAGGAATCCACCTCCTGGCCCAAGGTCTCGCATCCGGTTCATACCGGAGGCCTGGGTTTCGGCTTCAAGTGGAACATGGGCTTCATGCACGACACGCTGCAATATTTCCAGCGCGAGCCGGTGCACCGCAAGTTTCACCACAACGACCTGACCTTCGGCCTGCTCTATGCCTTCAGCGAGAATTTCGTGCTGCCGCTCTCCCACGACGAGGTGGTGCACGGCAAGGGCGCGCTGATCGCCAAGATGGCCGGCGACGACTGGCAGAAGTTCGCCAATCTGCGCGCCTACTACACCTTCATGTGGGGCTACCCGGGCAAGAAGCTCCTGTTCATGGGACAGGAATTCGCCCAGTGGCGCGAATGGTCGGAAGACCGCGCGCTCGACTGGAACCTGCTCGAATATCCGCTGCACGAAGGCATGCGCCGGCTGGTACGGGACTTGAACGGCACCTATCGCAACAAGGCCACACTGCATGGCCGCGATTGCGAGGGCGACGGCTTCGAATGGCTGATCGCCGACGACCGCGACAACTCGGTCTTTGCATGGCTGCGCAAGGCGCCCGGCGAAAAACTGATCGCCGTCGTTGCCAACCTGACCCCGGTCTACCGGGAGAGCTACACCATACCGCTGCCCGCGGAGGGGCGGTGGAAAGAAATCCTCAACAGCGACGCCGAAATCTATGGCGGCAGCGGCAAAGGCAACGGAGGGGCCGTCCAGGCAACGAAGAACAGCGCAGGCGTCACAACGGCCACCATCACCCTGCCGCCTCTGGCGACACTGATGCTGGAGCAGGATTAGCGCACGCAAAGGCGGGCTCCCAAGGCCTGTCCACGCAGTGTGAAGGAAGAATATTGGGAGACTATGCCGGTCCGAGGAGATTGGCAGACCTCTCCGGAACCATACTATCGGGAGGAACAATCAATGGAAAAACGCAGCCAGCCCCTCGCCCGTGACGCCATGGCCTATGTGCTCGCCGGCGGCCGCGGCAGCCGCCTGAAGGAACTGACCGACCGGCGCGCCAAGCCCGCGGTCTATTTCGGCGGCAAGGCCCGCATCATCGATTTCGCGCTGTCGAATGCGCTCAATTCCGGTATCCGCCGCATCGGCGTCGCGACGCAGTACAAGGCGCATTCGCTGATCCGCCACCTGCAGCGCGGCTGGAACTTCTTCCGCCCCGAACGAAACGAAAGCTTCGACATCCTGCCGGCCTCGCAGCGTGTGTCCGAAACGCAGTGGTACGAAGGCACCGCCGACGCGGTCTACCAGAACATCGACATCATCGAGGATCACGGCGTCGAATACATGGTCATCCTCGCCGGCGACCATATCTACAAGATGGACTACGAATTGATGCTGCAGCAGCACGTCGATTCCGGCGCCGACGTCACCATCGGGTGCCTGGAAGTGCCGCGCATGGAAGCGACCGGCTTCGGCGTCATGCATGTCGACGACAAGGACCAGATCATCGCCTTCGTCGAAAAGCCGGCAGACCCGCCGGGCATTCCCGGCAATCCGGAGATGGCGCTCGCCTCGATGGGCATCTATGTGTTCCACACCAAATTCCTGATGGACGTGCTGCGCCGCGATGCGGCCGACCCGTCCTCCAGCCGCGATTTCGGCAAGGACATCATCCCCTACATCGTCCAGAACGGCAAAGCCGTCGCCCACCGCTTCAACCAGTCCTGCGTCCGCTCCGATTTCGAGCGCGAGGCCTATTGGCGCGACGTCGGCACGATCGACGCCTACTGGCAGGCCAATATCGACCTCACCCATGTCACGCCGGAGCTCGACATCTACGACAGCACCTGGCCGATCTGGACTTTCGCCGAGATCAAGCCACCGGCGAAGTTCGTCCATGACGACGAGAACCGCCGCGGCTCGGCAACCTCGTCGCTCGTCTCCGGTGACTGCATCATTTCCGGCGCGGCATTGAACCGCAGCATGCTGTTCACCGGCGTCCGGGTGAATTCCTTCTCCCGCCTCGACGGTGCGGTGATCCTGCCCGACGTCAAGATCGGCCGGCATGCGCAGCTGAAGAACGTCGTCATCGACAGCCGCGTCGTCATTCCGGAAGGCCTCGTCGTCGGCGACGATCCGGAATTCGACGCCAAGCGCTTCCGCCGCTCGGAAAACGGCATTTGCCTGATCACCCAGGCGATGATCGACAAGCTGGACCTGTAAGGCATGGAAGTTCTTTCCGTCGCATCGGAAGTCTTTCCGCTGATCAAGACAGGGGGTCTCGCCGACGTGGCCGGCGCCCTGCCGGCAGCGCTGAAACCGCACGGCGTGCGCATGCGCACGCTGATGCCGGGCTATCCGGTCGTCATGCAGAAGCTCAAGAAGCCGCAGAAGGTCGGCGGCTTCGCCAATCTCTTCGGCCATCCGGCCTCGATCCTCGCCGTCGATCATGAGGGGCTCGACCTTCTCGTGCTCGACGCGCCGGAGCTGTTCGATCGCGATGGCGGCCCCTATGTCGACAAGCGGGGTCTGGACTACATCGACAATTTCCGCCGCTTTGCCGCCCTTTCGCTGGCAGCCGCCGAGATTGCAGGGGGGATGCTGCCGAGCTGGAAGCCTGACCTCGTTCACGTGCACGACTGGCAGGCGGCGCTGACCCCCGTCTATATGCGCTTTGGCCCGGCCCATGGCATGCCGGTGGTGCTCACCATCCACAACATCGCTTTCCAGGGCCAGTTCGGCCCGGAGGTCTTCTCCCAGCTTGCCTTGCCGCCGGAGGCCTTCTCCATCAGCTTCGTCGAGTATTTCGGCGATGTCGGCTTCCTCAAGGGCGGCCTGCAGGCGGCGAACGCCATCACCACCGTCAGCCCCTCCTATGCCCAGGAAATCCTCACGGCTGAATTCGGCATGGGCTTCGACGGCCTTCTGACGGCCCGCCTTTCCCATCTCAGCGGCATCGTCAACGGCATCGACACCGATGTCTGGAACCCGCAGACCGACACGCATATCGCCGCGAACTACGGCCCGACGACGCTGAAGAAGCGCGAGGTCAACCGCAAGGCCCTGTCGGAGCATTTCGGCTTCGACAATGCGCCCGGCCCGATCTTCTGCGTCGTCAGCCGGCTCACCTGGCAGAAGGGCATGGACGTGCTCGCGGAAGTGATCGACGACATCGTCGACAATGGCGGCAAGCTTGCCGTGCTCGGCTCCGGCGATCCGTCGCTCGAGAGCGCTTTCCTGACCGCCGCAGCCCGCCATCCCGGCCGGGTCGGCATGGTCACCGGCTATAACGAGCCGCTGTCGCACCTGATGCAGGCCGGCGCCGACGCCATCCTCATCCCCTCGCGCTTCGAGCCCTGCGGCCTCACCCAGCTCTACGGCTTGCGCTACGGCTGCGTGCCGATCGTCGCCCATACCGGCGGTCTTGCCGACACGATCATCGACGCCAATGAGGCAGCGCTTGCGGCACGCGTCGCCACCGGCTTCCAATTCTCGCCCGTTTCTGCTGCGAGCTTGCGTCAGGCGCTTCGGCGCGCGTTTACCGCCTACCGGCAACCGAAAGTCTGGGCCCGCCTCCAGGCCCAAGGCATGAAATCAGACGTTTCCTGGGATTTGAGCGCGCATCGCTATGCCGATCTTTATTCCAGTCTTCTTGCGAAAGGCTAAGACCCTATGACCATCACCGTACAAACCACGCCCTATCTGGACCAGAAGCCCGGAACCTCCGGCCTGCGCAAGAAGGTGCCGGTCTTCGAGCAGAAGAACTATGCCGAGAATTTCATCCAGTCGATCTTCGATTCGCTCGAAGGCTTCAGGGGCGACACGCTGGTGATCGGCGGCGACGGCCGCTACTACAACCGCGAGGTCATCCAGATCGCCATCAAGATGGCGGCCGCCAACGGTTTCGGCCGCGTGCTGGTCGGTCGCGGCGGTATCCTGTCGACGCCCGCCGCCTCCAACGTCATCCGCAAATACAAGGCCTTCGGCGGCATCGTGCTGTCGGCCAGCCACAATCCCGGCGGCCCGACCGAGGATTTCGGCATCAAGTACAATATCGGCAATGGCGGCCCGGCCCCGGAAAAGGTGACCGACGCGATCTTTGCCCGCACCAAGACCATCGACACCTACAAGATCGCCAACGTCCCTGACGTCAATCTCGACATCGAGGGCAGCCAGGACGTGGCGGGCATGGAGGTCGTGGTGATCAACCCGGTCTCCGACTATGCCGAGCTGATGGAAAAGCTGTTCGATTTCCCGGCGATCCGCCGCCTCCTGTCGAGCGGCTTCCGCATCGTCTTCGACGCCATGAGCGCCGTGACCGGCCCCTATGCCAAGGAAATCCTCGAAAACCGTCTCGGCGCCGCCAAGGGCTCTGTGCTCAACTTCATCCCGCTGCCCGATTTCGGCGGCCATCACCCGGACCCGAACCTCGTCCATGCCCGCGCCCTCTATGAGGAGATGATGGGCGAGGACGCCCCCGACTTCGGCGCCGCCTCCGACGGCGACGGCGACCGCAACCTGATCATCGGCAAGGGCATCTTCATCACCCCGTCCGACAGCCTCGCCATCCTCGCCGCCAATGCCACCTTTGCCCCGGGCTATTCCAAGGGGCTTGCCGGCATCGCCCGCTCGATGCCGACCAGCGCCGCCGCCGACCGCGTCGCCGAAAAACTCGGCATCGGCATCTACGAGACCCCGACTGGGTGGAAGTTCTTCGGCAACCTGATGGATGCCGGCATGGTCACCATCTGCGGCGAAGAGAGCGCCGGCACCGGCTCCAGCCACGTGCGCGAGAAGGACGGGCTCTGGGCGGTGCTGCTCTGGCTCAACATCCTTGCCGTGCGCATGGAAAGCGTCGCCGAAATCACCCGCCAGCACTGGACCACCTACGGCCGCAACTACTACTCCCGTCATGACTACGAAGAAGTCGATACCGACGCCGCCAACGGCCTGGTGACCGCGCTGCGCGACCAGCTCTCCACCCTGCCCGGCAAGAGCTTCGGCAAGCTCAAGGTCGCTACTGCCGACGACTTCTCCTACAACGATCCGGTCGACAAGTCGGTGAGCAGCAACCAGGGCATCCGCATCCTGTTCGAAGGCGGCTCCCGCGTGGTCTTCCGCCTCTCCGGTACCGGCACCTCCGGCGCGACGCTGCGTGTCTACATCGAACGCTACGAACCCGACGCTTCGCGCCACGACTTCGACACCCAGGAAGCGCTTGCCGACCTGATCGCCGTTGCCGACGAGATCGCCGGCATCAAGAGCCGCACGGGCCGGACGGAACCGACGGTTATTACCTAAGCCACGGACAGAGGGGACGAAACGGCAGCTTCGCGACGTCGGCCCCTCGCTTGGGGGCGGCGGGGCACACGGAAGCTCTCCGGCACGATTGCGGCGCCGGACGCAAGACGACCCCCGGGTCCTGTTGCGGACGGTGACGCCTTCCGGCGCCTCTGGTCGACATCCCGGCAACGCACAGGCCGAACGGTATTCGTGTCTGTGCGAAAGTCGAACCGGTATCATTCAAGGACTGGCATGGAATGAAACTGTTCTTCAGCCGCAATCCCAATCCTCGCCTCGCGGTCGCGGTGGCCCGCTATCTCGACGCGGACGTCGAGTTTGAATATGCCTCGCCCTTCGCTCCGGGACAGGCTAAACGATATCGTCCGCTCAATCCGAACCTGTCATTGCCGATACTCGTGGGTTCCGGAAAAAGCCTCTGGGAAGCCGACGCCATAGCCTGCCGGCTTTCACGCGACGCGCGTTCCGATTTCTGGCGCACCGGCGACGACCAGCCCGAGATGATCCGATGGCTCAGTTGGGGCAAGGAGAATTTCGCAAGAGCTTGCGACATGGTCCATTTCGAACGCGGGACCAAACAGCGTTACGGGCTCGGCCCGATCGATCAGGGCCGGGTCGAGGAAGGGCTCCGACGCTTCCGCACGGCCGCGGCAATCCTTGAGGCCGAGTTTTCCGAGGGAGGATGGCTGGTCGGAGATTCGGTTTCCTATGCCGACTTCCGCATGGCGGCCTTCCTGCCCTTCAACGATGTCGCCGGATTGCCGCTTGAGGATTATCCGTCTGTCGGCCGCTGGTATCGTCGGCTCGAGGCAATTGATGCCTGGCGCGACCCGTTCGAGGGGCTGAATGCACCCGAATTGCCGCCGGTCCCGGGTCACGCCCGCCCCGCATGAATCTCGATCAGAACCCGCGCATCCGGAACCTGCGCTATCGGCAAGCTCATTTCCAGAACCACGACTTTGAAACCTCGCTTCTGGCTTCTGAGCGCGTCACGCCGATATCCTGAAGTTGCTCGTCGCTGAGTTCCGACAGCGCGATCCGGCTGCTGCGCTTCTCGAAGTAGCGAGCCGCGAGCGACTGGAAAGCCAGCCATCGGCTTCTGATCCAGCGTGACCGGACACGATCCGGGGCCAGCACCTCCGTTGCATGATTGGGCATGTTCATCGTCACCTCGGTCAATCTCCGTTCGATCCTCCTGACGATGCACTGGATTTAATCCTTAAAGAAGCTTATGATCTTTATTCATATCATAAGGATTTCTTTGGTGAACTTCGACCAGCTTCAGTCCTTCGTTCATGTTGCCGAGCTCGGAAGCTTTACCGCCGCCGCCGAAATGGCCGCACTCACACAGCCGGCCGTCAGCCTGCAGATAAAGCTCCTGGAACAGCGGCTGGGCGTCCGTTTGATCGAGCGCGTCGGGCGACGTGCGCAGCCGACCCCGGCCGGCCTGGAGCTTCTCACCCATGCGAGGCGAATCATCCAGGAATTGGCCGATGCGGAAGAGTCGATGGTGCCCCACAGGAGCGGCGTCGCCGGACGCGTCCGGATTGGAAGCGGTGCGACGGCCTTCATCCATCTCCTGCCCCTGGCCATCTCCAAGGCCAAGGCCAGAATGCCAGGGCTGGACATCACGGTTCGCATTGGAAATGCCGGTGACATCCTGCGCGATCTGGAGGCGAATTCGCTCGATCTTGCAGTGGTAACGATGCCGGCATCGGGACGATCGCTCGAAGTCGAGGCATTCTACGAGGACGAGCTTATGGCCGTCGCGCCGAAAGGCGCCGAGATGCCGGCAGCAGGACCGGACCCGGCGTTCCTGAGCAAGAAGACACTTCTCGTCTATGAAGGTGGAAACACGCGTCGGAGCATCGAGGAATGGATGTCCGCCGGCGGCATACGGCTGAAGCCCGCCATGGAATTCGGCAGCGTCGAGGCGATCAAGGAACTCGTCGCGGCCGGGCTTGGATGGTCTATCCTGCCCGGACTGTCCCTGAAGCGGGATCGCACGGATTTTCTGGAGGCCTGCCCGGTGCGCCCGAAGCTCGTGCGCCGCCTCGGCATCGTCGTTCGCCGCGACAAGCATCTCACGCGCGGCCTCAGGGAGGTCATCAAAGCCCTGCGCGAAACGAAGGCTGCCCCACCTTCCCCTTGAAGGGGAGCGTCAAACATAGCGCTTGCAACCTTGCCCAAAGCAGGGACAAATCGCTGGCAAACCAAGCTGATATCAAATCTTCGTCCTTCACCCCCCAGACCAATGCCAAGGTGATCTCGATGCCGAATCCGACTGCTCCCCTTCCCCTCGGCGCCACCACCTCAGCCGGCGGCACGGCCTTTGCAGTCCACGCCGCGTCCGCCGCCGGCATCGAACTCTGCCTCTTCGATGGCACTGGAGACCACGAATTGCGCCGCTTGCCGATGCAGCGCGGCGAAAACGGCGTTCACGCCCTGACGGTTGCCGATGCCCCGGCCGGCACGCGCTACGGCTTCCGCGCCTGGGGAACCTACGCGCCGGATCAGGGCCTGTGGTTCGATCCCGCCAAGCTGCTGGTCGATCCCTATGCCCGCGAGCTCGACCGCCCCTTTCGCTACGATCAGCGGCTGTCGGTGTTCGGTGACGATACCGCCGATCTCGTTCCGAAAGCGATCGTGACGGCACCGGTGGCTGCCCAGATAGCCGCGCCGCGCTTCCAGGCCGGCGATCTCGTCTACGAAGTCGCCGTCCGCCCCTTCACCATTCTCCACCCCGAGATCCCCGAAACCCAGCGCGGCACGGTCGGCGCGCTGGCGCATCCGTCCATCATTGCCCACCTGAAACGGATCGGCGTTTCCGCCGTCGAGCTCATGCCGATCACCGCCTGGATCGACGAGCGCCATCTGCCGCCGCTCGGCCTCAGTAACGGCTGGGGTTACAATCCGATCGCCCTCATGGCCCTCGATCCGCGCCTCGTGCCGGGCGGCATGACGGAACTGCGCGATACCGTGGCGGCCCTGCATGCGGAAGGCATCGGCGTCATCCTCGACCTCGTTTTCAACCATTCCGGCGAAAGCGACCGGCTGGGCGCGACGCTGTCGATGCGCGGCCTCGACAACCAGACCTATTACCGCCACGCCGGCGGCCGGCCCGGCGAGTTGGTCAACGACACCGGCTGCGGCAATACCATCGCCTGCGACCACCCGGTCGTCCGCCGCCTGATCCTCGACAGTCTCCGCCACTTCGTCCGCTCCGCCGGCGTCGACGGCTTCCGCTTCGACCTCGGCTCCATCCTTGGCCGCGACATGAACGGCTTCCGCAGCGATGCCGCGCTATTGACGGAAATGCTGGCCGATCCGCTCCTCAAGGACCGCATCATGATTGCCGAACCCTGGGACATCGGCCCCGGCGGCTATCAGCTCGGCAATTTCCCGGCCCCCTTCCTCGAATGGAACGACCGCGCCCGCGACGACCTGCGCCGCACCTGGCGCGGCGACCGGCACGTCGTCGGCGATCTCGCAACGGCGCTGGCCGGCTCCTCCAGCATCTTCTCGCGGGGCGGCGGCACGGAAACGCGCAGCGTCAATTTCATCGCCGCCCATGACGGCTTCACGCTGATGGATCTCGTCTCCTATGCCGGCAAGCACAACGAGGCCAACGGCGAGTACAATCGCGACGGCCACAACGAAAATCACTCCTGGAACAATGGTGCCGAGGGTGCGACGGACGATCCGGAGGTCCTCGCCTTCCGCCGCCGCGACGTCATGGCCCTGCTCTCGACATTGTTTGCCACGCGCGGCACGATCATGCTGACGGCCGGCGACGAGGCCGGCCGCAGCCAGCACGGCAACAACAACGCCTATTGCCAGGACAACGAGATCACCTGGCTCGACTGGACGGCGCTGGATGAGGACCTCATCGCCCACACTGCAGCCCTGTCGCAGATCCGCCGGCGCTTCGACGTCTTTCGCTGCACCGCCTTCTTCACCGGAAACGGCGATGTCGAATGGCTCAGACTCGACGGCCAGCCGATGACCATCGGCGATTGGGAAAGCCCCGCGACCGATAACCTGATGATGGTGGTTGTCACCGGCGACGCCGTGCAGAACCGAAGCACCCGCCTTGCCGTCGTCATCAACCGCAGCCATGCGCCGCACCCCTTCCATCTGCCTGCGCGGCAGGAAGCCCGGTGGCAGAGCCTTTTGCCCGCGCATCAAGCCGGCAACGGCATGATCGCGGCGCGAAGCGTCGGTTTCCACGTCGAAGTTTTATGAACCTCAACCGCGCGCCTGATTGCCGTTTTTCAAAAGAGCGGCATATAGAAAGGCGGGGGGATGTTTTTGATCGGGAAAGATAATGCCGCAGGAAATTTCGCTGTCTGACGTCAAGGATCTGGTCGGCAAGGAGATCGGGGTCTCCGACTGGATCACGGTTACGCAGAAGACCATCGACGGTTTTGCCGACGCCACCGACGACCACCAGTTCATCCACACCGACCCGGTGCGGGCGGCCGCCGAAACGCCCTTCGGCGGCACGATCGCGCACGGGTTCCTGTCGCTCTCGCTGTTGTCGGCGATGAACTACAATTGCCTGCCCAAGGTGCGCGAGCAGACCATGGGCATCAATTACGGCTTCGACAAGGTGCGTTTCATGACGCCGGTGAAGTGCGGCGCCAAGGTGCGTGGTCGCTTCACCATGGCCGAGGCCCGCTTCCGCGGCGCCGGCATGCTGATGGTGACCTATGACGTCACCGTCGACATCGAAGGCGAGCGCAAACCGGCACTGACCGCCAACTGGCTGACCATCATCCAGTTCGACCCGAAGGACCGGCCGGACGATGCCTGACGGACGGACGACAGAGGAGACCGTCCGTCTCGCTTTCGTCACGCAGGCCAAGGCCTGTCAGAGCCTCGGCTCGCCCTTCACCGCCGGCCTCTGCGCGCTGGCCGCCGAACGGCTGACCGCCGACGATCCCGTCGGCGAGAAAATTCTCTCCTGGCCCGGCGATCCCTCACCCCATGGCGATTCCGTGCCGTTGCGCCTTGCCGGCGCCCTGCATGCGCTGGTGCTCGCCAGGGCGGATCCAGAGCTTGTCTCCGCCTATCCGCCTCACACAGCCGAAGCGGACGATCTTTGGGACGCCGTCGAACACGCCTGCCGCACGCACGCGCCCTTTATCCTCGATCGCCTGAAATCGCCACCGCAGACGAACGAGGTCCGTCGTTCCGCTGTGCTGCTCCCCGGTTTCCTGACGATTTCCAGCCTCTACCGCAAACCGCTGGTGCTGTCGGAAGTCGGTGCCAGCGCCGGGCTCAACCTTTATTGGGACCACTATGCCTACCGGCTGGGCGAGATGTCCTGGGCCTTGCGGCCGTCACCGGTCACGCTCGCGCCGGAGTGGAAAGGGCCTACGCCGCCGAATATCGCCGTGCATGTCACAAGCCGCGCCGGCTGCGACCTCAACCCGCTGGCCCCCGCCCGCGACGAGGACGCCATGCGGCTCCTGTCCTACATCTGGGCCGATCAGACCGACCGGCTGGAACGCACGCGCCTTGCGCTGGCCATCGCCGCCAATCATCGGGGCGTCGACAAGGCGGATGCCGTTGATTGGCTGGAGCAACGGCTTCAACCCGTTCACGCGGATCAGGTGCACGTGATCTACCACACGATCGCCTGGCAATACTTGCCGAAATCGTCACAGCAAAAGGGTGAGGCGCTGATCGCCGCCGCCGGCGAGCGAGCGACGGAAAGCGCACCGCTCGCACGTCTGCAGATGGAAGCGGATGATCAGAAGCACGGCGCCGCGCTGACGCTGCAGGTCTGGCCGTCAGGCGAAAAACACCTGATCGGCCGCGCCGATTTTCATGGCCGCTGGGTGGAATGGACCGGCTGGCCCGGCCTGCATTGAGACTGATTGGCTCCGGTATCGTGGCCAATGCTCCTCACCCTAACCCTCTCCCCGCTTGCGGGGAGAGGGGATGACCGAGTTCGCCACTTGTCCCTTCGCCCCGTTTACGGGGAGAAGGTGCCCGACAGGGCGGATGAGGGGCTCGCAGTCTAGTCTAGGGCGGCGCGTTACAGCAATCCAACCGGAACCCGTATGAGCCCGGCATGACGATCAGTTGCCCGCATCCTCGGCAGCTTCGTTCAGAAGCCCCGAAACGTAGGGCGCGAACGAGCGCCAGCACTCGACCCGGAACGTATCCTCGGCGGTGCGCAGAAGCACGACTTCCGCCTTGCCGAGAACGGTGCGCGAGCAGGCGCCGACCGGGAAGACCGCCAGCGACAGATCCTGCGGGCAGCCGCCATTGACCGCCACCTCGGCGCCGCGGCCCTTGACGATGACGGCGGTGTTGCGGTGGGAAATATCGGTCGCCGAATGCAGCACGCCGCTCGATGCGACGGCGCCCATCATGTCGGCCCCGTTCTCGTCGATGATCAGCCACTCGTCCGGCCCGAGCCACAGCGCATGGCGGCCGTGCCCCGAAGCAGAGGTTTTGGGTCGCGTGGGAAGCGACAGTCCGAGCGCGAGGGAAAGTGCCGAAACGGCGTCCGCCTTGGCCCGCAGCGACAGGCGGGTGGCCGGGGCTGCAGCCGAAAGGCTTGCAGCGCCGGAGCCGCCATGGAAGCCGGAGAGCGGCAGGGTACGGGTAGCGAGATCAGCCATTGATGCGGCCTCCTTCCTTGTCAATGAACACCATGTCACTCACCTCGACGGCGATCGTCCTGTCCGGCATCGGCACGTAGAGCGTCTCGCCGAGCTTCGCCTTGCCGCCGGCGACCAGCGCCAGCGCGATCGAGCGGCCACAATTCTCCGACCAGTAGGACGAGGTCACATGTCCGATCATCGTCATCGGCAGCGCCTGGTTCGGATCGGCGACGATCTGCGCCCCCTCCTCGAGCACAAGCTTCGGGTCCTTGGTCAGGAGCCCGACGAGCTGCTTGCGGCCATCGGCCACCAGATCGGGACGCCGCAGGCCGCGGATGCCGACGAAGTCCGGCTTCTTCTTGCCAACCGCCCAGCTGAGCGAAGCGTCGTCCGGCGTCACCGTGCCGTCGGTGTCCTGGCCGACGATGATATAGCCCTTTTCGGCGCGCAGGATGTGCATCGTCTCGGTGCCGTAGGCGCAGGCGCCCATCGGTTCCGCCCGCTCCCAGATCGCAGCCCACACGGCCGGACCGAAATCGGCGGGCACGTTGACTTCGAAGCCGGTTTCGCCGGTGAACGACATGCGGAACAACCGGGTCGGCACGCCGCAGATCTTGCCTTCGCGAACGCTCATATGCGGGAAGGCTTCGTTGGAAAGATCGATGCCTTCCACCAGCGGCGCGATGATCTCGCGGGCCTTCGGTCCCTGCACCGCGATGACCGCCCACTGTTCGGTGGCCGAGGTCAGCCAGACGTTCAGATGCGGGAACTCGGTCTGGAGATAGTCTTCCATGTGGTTCATGACGCGGGCAGCACCGCCCGTCGTCGTCGTCACATGGAAACGATCCTCCGCCATGCGGCCGACGACGCCGTCATCATAGACGAAGCCGTCTTCGCGCAGCATGATGCCGTAGCGGCAGCGGCCGGGCTTCAGCGTATCCCAGCTGTTGGTGTAGATCAGGTTGAGGAACTGCGCCGCATCCGGACCGACGACCTCGATCTTGCCGAGCGTCGAGGCATCGAAGATGCCGGCGACGTCGCGCACGGTCTTGCATTCGCGGTTGACCGCCTGATGCATGTCCTCGCCGGCGCGCGGATAGTACCAGGCGCGTTTCCACTGGCCGACATCCTCGAACACCGCGCCCTGGGCTTCTTCCAGAGCGTGCATCGGCGTCTTGCGGGTCGGGTCGAACAGTTCGCCGCGCGAGTGGTTGATCAGCGCGCCGAAGGTCACCGGCGTATAGGGCGCACGGAAGGTGGTAAGACCGACCTTCGGGATTTCGCGGCCGAGCGTTTCGGCAGCGATCGCCAGACCGTGGATGTTGGACAGCTTGCCCTGGTCGGTTGCCATGCCGTTGGTGGTGAAGCGCTTGATATGCTCGATCGAGTGCATGCCCTCGCGCACGGCAAGCCGGATGTCCTTGGCGCAGACGTCGTTCTGGAAATCGATGAAGGCCTTGACCGTCGTGTCCGGTCCGGCCCCTTCGGCCGCCCCAGCCATGCCGCCGGTCCAGGCAAAGGCGTTGCTGCCCTGAAGCTCGGTCTTCTGCGAAGCGGTAAAGCCCGATGCATTCGATGTCAGTTCGCCGGCCGCCAGCGATTCCTCGATGGTTGCCTGCAGGTCGTTGGTGCCGTTGCAGGCGCCGACGGAAAGACAATCCTGCGCGTAGGTGCCGGGCAGGAAGCGCTGGCTTTCGAAGTCGTAGGCGACCTTGCCGCGCGACTGCGAGAACATGTGCACCGATGGCGTCCAGCCGGCCGAGACCAGGAGGGCGTCGATGGCGATCGAACGGCCGCGGCCGCCGCCGTTGCGGGCAACGGACATCGACGAGACGCGCAGCTTGCCGGCGGTTTCGATGACGGCGTGGCCGGTGAGAACCTCGATGCCGAGCTTGCGCGCCTCGGCCAGAACCGCCTCGCCCGGCTTCTCGCGGCTGTCGACGATGGCCGCGACGGTGATGCCGGCACGCTTGAGGTCGAAGGCGGCTTCATAGGCGGAATCATTGGCGGTGTAGACGCCGATCTTCTTGCCGACGGCGACGCCGAAATGATTGAGGAAAGTGCGGGCGGCAGAGGCCAGCATGATGCCGGGGCGATCGTTGTTGGCGAACACCATGTGACGCTCGATGGCGCCGGTGGCGATGATGACGCGCTTGGCCCGGACCTGCCAGAGGCGTTCGCGCGGCAGCTTCCTGTCGGGCTTGGCCAGATGTTCGGTGACGCGCTCCGTCAGGCCGACGAAGTTCTGGGCGTAATAACCGAAGGCGGTCGTGCGCGGCAGGACGGTGACGTTCTCCATCTGCGCCAGTTCGGCAGCGGTCGCTTGAGCCCAGGTGAAGCCCTCGAGCCCGTTGATGGTGACGCTCTTGTCGTAATGCAGCGCACCGCCGACTTCCGCCTGCTCGTCGCAGATGATGACGCGCGCACCGGTCTTGGCGGCGGCAAGTGCGGCCGAGAGGCCGGCGACGCCGGCGCCGATCACCAGTACGTCGCAATGGGCGTAGCGGCTGGAATAATGGTCGGTGTCGTCCTCGGTCGGCGAGACGCCGAGACCGGCGGCGGCGCGGATCTGCGGCTCATAGACATGCTTCCAAGCCTGCTTCGGCCACATGAAGGTCTTGTAGTAGAAGCCGGCGGCGAAAAAGGGCGACAACAGGTTGTTGACAGCACCGACGTCGAAGGAGAGCGATGGCCAGCGGTTCTGCGAAATCACCTTCATGCCGTCGAAGACTTCCTGAACCGTGGCGCGCACGTTCGGCTGCTTGCGGGCAGCATCGCGCTCGACGCCGATCAGGGCATTCGGCTCCTCGGCGCCGGCCGAGACGATGCCACGCGGGCGATGATACTTGAAGGAGCGGCCGACGAGATGGACGCCGTTGGCAAGAAGCGCCGAGGCGGCCGTGTCGCCTTCAAGCGCCGCGTAGCTCTTGCCGTCGAAGACGAAACGCGCAGTCTTTGCAGGGGTGAGACGGCCTGCACCGGGGATACGATTGGCGCCGCTCATTTCGCATTGGACTCCGTGGCTTCATAGGTTTCGACGGTAGCTTCCGTGGCCGGGCGGAGCGCGCTGATATCGGGCTTCGGCAGGCCGGCCTTGTAGGTCGTCACGAACTTGTCGCTGACCGTGTCGCGGGCGGCGTTGAAGAAACGGCCGCAGCCGTTCAGATGCCGCCAGCGCTCGTAGGTCAGGCCCTTGACATTGTCGCGCAGGAAGAAGAACGCCTCGAATTCCTCGTCGGTCATCTCGGTCATGTTGGTCGGCCGGGCGATATGGGCGTCGCCGGCCTGGCGGAATTCGAGCTCGGAACGCTCTTCCTCGCAATAGGGGCAATAGATCAGAAGCATGGTGTTTTCCCCTTAGTGCGCAACGGCGGCGGCTGCCGCTTCGTCAATCAGGCGACCCGAACGGAAGCGCTCCAGCGTGAACGGCGCGTTGATCTTGTGCGGCGCGTCATTGGCGATGGTGTGGGCGAAGACATTGGCCGAGCCCGGCGTTGCCTTGAAGCCGCCGGTGCCCCAGCCGCAGTTGACGTAGAGGCCGGGAACCGGCGTCTTGGCCAGGATCGGCGACCGGTCCGGCGTCACGTCGACGATGCCGCCCCAGGAGCGCATCATCTTCATGCGGCGGAAGATCGGGAAGAGCTCGCAGATCGCGTCCAGCGTATGGGTGATGATCTGCAGGCCGCCGGTCTGGGAATAGGAGGAATACTGGTCGGTGCCGGCGCCGATGACGAGTTCGCCCTTGTCGGACTGCGAGATATAGGCATGCACCGTGTTCGACATGACGACGCAGGGGAAGATCGGCTTGACCGGCTCCGACACCAGCGCCTGCAGCGGATAGCTGACCAGCGGCATGCGGACTTCGGCCATCTCCATCAGCACCGAGGTATGGCCGGCGGCGACGACGCCGACCTTCTTGGCGCCGATATAGCCGCGGTTGGTCTCGACGCCGGCAATCGCGCCGTTGGCATGGCGGCGAAGGCCGGTGACCTCACAGTTCTGGATGATGTGCACGCCGCGGTCGGCGGCAGCGCGCGCATAACCCCATGCGACGGCATCGTGACGGGCCGTGCCGCCGCGCCGCTGCAGGGCAGCGCCGTTGATCGGATAGCGGGCGGTGCGGGAAATATCGAGCGGCGGGCAGAATTCCTTGGCCTGCTCCGGCGTCAGCCATTCATTGTCGATGCCGTTCAGCCGGTTGGCGTGAATGTGGCGCTTGAAAACTTGCTGGTCATGGATGTTGTGCGACAGCATCATGACGCCGCGCGCCGAATACATGACGTTGTAGTTCAGGTCCTGGCTGAGGTCGTCCCAGAGCTTCAGCGCATGGTCGTAGATGCCCGCGCTTTCGTCATAGAGATAGTTGGAGCGGATGATGGTGGTGTTGCGGCCGGTATTGCCGCCGCCGAGCCAGCCCTTTTCCAGGACGGCGATATTGGTGATGCCGTGCTCCTTGGCGAGGTAATAGGCCGTGCCGAGGCCATGGCCGCCGGCGCCGATGATGATGACATCATATTCCTTGCGCGGCTCGGGCGACGTCCACTGCGCCTCCCATCCCCTGTGGCCGCGCATCGCTTCGCGAGCGACAGCAAAAACCGAATATTTGCGCATCCGCCTTCACACTCCGTAGATCCTGCCGTAAGGCCGGTGAATTTCCCTGGTCGACGCTAGAAATCGCAAATCCGGAACTTCCGCAACGTTTCTTTTGCGACGCGCGACGGCGCGACTCGTACGAGTTGCGACATGCCGCATAGTGATTCCCGATCACGATATTCTGTCGCGCGACCGGACCGGACCTGACACGCGCCATATGGCATCGTCATGACCAAGGAGCGGTTTTGCCGGAAAACCACGGCCAGTCCCGCAAAATTGATAGGCCCGGACAACTCGCGTCTGGACTTTGACGGACCGATCTGGTATCCGCTCTTTTCAATCGTAGGGCTTCCGGCTCTGCGAACCTATTTTATTGCCTCGTTGACCTGACTTCATGAGGCGATCACTCGAAACCAAAGGAACGGGATTAACGTGCAGGTACTAGTCCGCGACAACAACGTCGATCAAGCGCTTCGCGCACTCAAGAAGAAGATGCAGCGCGAAGGCATTTTCCGCGAAATGAAGATGCGCGATTACTACGAGAAGCCGTCCCAGAAGCGCGCCCGCGAAAAGGCTGAAGCCGTTCGCCGCGTTCGCAAGCTGGCTCGCAAGCGCGCACAGCGCGAAGGTCTGGTTACGGGCGGCCGCACTGCGGCTCCGGCACGCTGATCCGCGCTTCCCGCGCATAACACGTGTAAGTCCGGCGGGGGCGACATGGTCGCCGCCGCCTTTTCTGTTTGAAGCGCCACGTCGGGCCGATTCAAACCTTGTGTGGCCGGACGATATCCGGACACATGCCGCTAGTGCGCGAGGCGCGCTAAAATGTCTGCGGACATGGAGCCGGCATCCTAGAGAGATGCGCGAGTCGCTCCTGTTGAAACTGCGCATGGCGATCCGGGGAAGCCACTGCAGGCCCGGACCATGCGCCCGAGGCTTCGCTTAATTGAGGGAACAATCTTGACATCGACTGCCAAGACTGCGGATTTTTCCGATCATTCCGGCCTGTGCGCCGCCCGTGCCAACCGGAGCGGTTTTGCTCTTGCCTCCATGCTGGCGGTCACCGCGGCACTGGCGCTTTCGGGCTGCACGACGGCGGAAACGTCCAGCGACATGATGCGCGTCGAGCGGGCTCAAGGGTCCGAGCAGAACATTGCCTCCCTCTCCGGCGTGATCTCGGCCAATCCAAGCGATCCGGAAGGTTACAACGTCCGCGGCTCGGCTTACGGCCGCGCCGGCGAATTCCGCCGCGCGCTTGCAGACTTCAACAAGGCGATCGAGCTCAATCCGCGCTTCTACCAGGCCTACGCCAACCGGGCGCTGGTCGAGCGCAACATGGGCGACCAGGCGGCAGCGCAGGCCGACTACAACGCGGCCCTGCAGATCAATCCGCGTTATGACGTCGCCTTCATCGGCCGCGGCAATCTCTATCGCCAGGCCGGCCAGCTCGATCAGGCCTTCAACGATTTCAACAAGGCGATCGAACTCGACACCACCGATCCGCGCGCCTACCACAATCGCGGCCTGATCTATCAGGCGCGCAAACAGCACACGCAGGCGATCGAAGACTTCTCGACCGCCATCTCGCTGGCGCCGAATTCGCCCGAGCCCTATAACGGCCGCGGTATCTCCTATGTCGCCCTGAACGACGACGACAATGCGTTTTCGGACTTCAACACCGCGATCACCCTGAACGGCAAGATCGCCGAATCCTGGGCCAACCAGGCCCTCGTCTATGAGCGCCGCGGCGACAAGGCGAAGGCCGCGAAGTCCTATTCCTTCGCCCTCAAGCTCGATCCGAAATACGAGCTTGCCCGTACAGGCCTCGCCCGCGTCAAGGCCGGTGCCTGACGAGAAAAAAGCGCGGCCGGGGCGCCGCGCCGGTCATGCGACCGCAGCCGCGGGCAGCAGACGCTCGACCGACGTGCGATCGCGCCCTTCCCGTTTGGCCTCGTAAAGCAACTGGTCCGCTCGATCGAGAGCGGACCAGGCTGTTTCCTGCGGCAGCAACAAGACACCTCCGACACTGACCGTCAAGAAAGCGCAGATATCGGAAGTGGCATGATCGATACGGAGCCGCCGCACGTCGGCGCAAAGCTCATCCGCGCGGTCCTTCAGCGACGCTGCCCCGCAATCGTACAGTACAAGCGCGAACTCCTCTCCGCCCATCCGGCAGGCCATATCGAGCGGACGGCGCGCAAAGGCGTCCAGACATGACGCCACGCGCTGCAATGCCAGATCGCCGGCCTGATGCCCGTAGCGATCATTGTAACGCTTGAAAAAATCGACATCGAGCAACAGCAAGCCGACCGGCACGTTTTCCCGCCGGGCTTGCTGACGAATCATCTCGAGTTGCTCGTCAAAACCACGCCGATTGGCTAGCCCTGTCAGCGGATCGAGCGACGCCTGCTCCTTGAGAATGCCCCGCAAGAGGAATTGCTCCCGATGCGCACGCTCCCGGAGATAACCGCCGACTCCCGAGAAGATCAACGTCAAAAGCAGCATGGCGTTGAATTGCTGCCCCTGCAGTTCCATCGGCAGCAGCCAGTATCGCAATGCGAAGGCCATGGCGACGACGCCGGCTGCCAGCACAATGCTGTGACGGAAGCGGAGCCCCAGCGGAGAAAACGCTCCCATGACGAACAGAAGTTGGGCGAACTCGGCATGGCCGAGATGGTTGCGCTTGTAAAGGCAGACCGACACCGCCCCACACACCGCAAGCGTCAGCACCGCGGCTATCGACAAAGGCGCCACCTGTGGCGCACCGCGCTGTCGATGGCAGATATACAGGCAGCCAAGCAGAACCAGGATTGTCACCAACCGGCTTGTCAGAATACCCCACATATCGGCGGCAAGATCGGGAAAACGCTCCACCAGCGGCAGTCGTACCAAATCGGAGACCCCGAACAGAATGATGAAGGCCAGGGAGAAAACCGCGCTAACCATTGCGGGCCGGCGCTGATCCCTGCCGATCTGCAACGCGTATTCGCGCTCCATCTCGCCTTGGAACCGTAAACGCCCGATCCCCGCATCAAGCTGCCGGGCGTAGCGCCCGATCCGGGAGCAACCGAATTGCGAAGATGAATTCATGATCCTCTTTCGTAAAAGCGGCACCAACCATTGCGGGTGGCAATCAACGATATGCGAGGACAGTTGAATTTCGATTAAAATGTCGGGCGGGAAGGAAGACCGGAGACGGGAACAGTGTAGTGCCGCTCGAATAAGCGGCACTACAGGCTCAGTGATTGATCGCCTTGACGATATCGTCGGTCATTTTCTTGGCGTCGCCGAGCAGCATCATGGTACCGTCCTTGTAGAACAGCGTATTGTCGATGCCGGCATAGCCGGAGCCGAGCGAGCGCTTGACGAACAGGCAGGTCTTGGCCTTGTCGACGTCGAGGATCGGCATGCCGTAGATCGGCGAGGTCTTGTCGTCGCGGGCGGCCGGGTTGGTGACGTCGTTGGCACCGATGACATAGGCGACGTCGGCCTGGGCGAATTCGGAGTTGATGTCCTCCAGCTCGAACACCTCGTCATAGGGCACGTTGGCTTCGGCAAGCAGCACGTTCATGTGGCCGGGCATGCGGCCGGCGACCGGATGGATGGCGTATTTCACCTCGACGCCATTCTTCTTCAGCGCATCGGCGAGCTCGCGCACCGCATGCTGCGCCTGGGCGACCGCCATGCCGTAACCGGGCACGATGATCACCTTGGAGGCATTGGCCATCAGGAACGCGGCATCGTCGGCAGAGCCCTGCTTGACGGTGCGTTGCACGCCGTCATCGCTGACGGCGGCGCCGTTGTCGCCGCCGAAGCCGCCAAGGATGACCGAGATGAACGAGCGGTTCATGCCCTTGCACATGATGTAGGACAGGATCGCACCCGACGAGCCGACCAGGGCACCGGTGACGATCAGCGCCAGATTGCCGAGCGTGAAGCCGATGCCGGCCGCGGCCCAGCCGGAATAGGAATTGAGCATCGACACGACGACCGGCATGTCGGCGCCGCCGATCGGCACGATCAGCAGGACGCCGAGCGCCAGGGCAAGGACGACGATCGCCCAGAAGTCAAAATGGCTTTCGGAAGCCGCCAGGCCGATGATGAAGAAGACGATCAGCACCAAAAGCGCGATGTTGATGAGATGCCGGTACGGCAGCATGATCGGCTTGCCCGACATGCGCCCGTCGAGCTTGAGGAAGGCGATGATCGAGCCGGTGAAGGTGATGGCGCCGATGGCAACGCCAAGCGCCATTTCGACCAGCGCCTGGGCATGGATCGAGCCGATCTCGCCAATGCCGAAGGAGGACGGCGTATAGAGCGCCGAGGCGGCGACGAGGACGGCGGCGAGACCCACCAGCGAGTGGAAGCCCGCGACCAGCTGCGGCATCGAGGTCATGGCGATCGAGCGGGCGATATAGGCGCCCGCACCGCCGCCGATGGCAAGGCCGACGACGATCAGGACGAACCCGCTCAGCGACGGCGTCGCCAGAAGCAGCGTCGTGACGATGGCGATGCCCATGCCGGTCATGCCGAGGATATTGCCGCGGCGGCTGGTGGTCGGATGCGACAGGCCGCGCAGCGCCATGATGAACAGCACGCCGGAGACGAGGTAGAGGAAGGCTGCGATATTGGGTGACATCAGCTCAGGCCCTCACTTGTCTTTTTTCTTGTACATGGCGAGCATGCGCTGGGTGACCAGGAAGCCGCCGAAGATGTTGACCGAAGCAAGGATCAGCGCGACGAAACCGAAGCCGGTGGCAAGGCCGGAGGCCGAGATGCCGACCGCCAGAAGCGCGCCGACGACGATGACCGAGGAAATGGCGTTGGTGACGGCCATCAGCGGCGTGTGCAGCGCCGGCGTCACCGACCAGACGACATAATAGCCGACGAAGATCGACAGGACGAAGATCGCCAGCTGGAAGACGAAGGGGTCGATCGCGCCGCCGCTCAATCCATGGGCGGCAGCACCCGCCGCATCCGGCACATATTCGGCTGCCGTGCGCACCGCTTCGACCGCCCGGTCGAGGTCGCCGATCGCCTTGTCGAGAAGGTCATTGGCCATCAAACATCTCCCTTGGGACGGCCGCACTTCCCCCGAAGCGCCAAGCCGCCCTCTCCAATTTTCAAGCGGTGACTACGGCCGGGGCCGGGACGAAATTCGGATGCACGATAGCGCCGCCATGCGTCAGCATCGTCGCCTTGACCAGTTCGTCCTCGACGTTGAGCGCAAGCGCCTTCGTCTCCTTGGAAACCATGGTCTCGAGGAAGGTCACGAGGTTCTTGGCGTAGAGCGACGAGGCGGAGGCGGCGATGCGGCCGGGCACGTTGGCATAGCCGATGACCTTGACGCCCTCGACGTCGACCACCTGGTCGGCGACCGCGCCCTCGACATTGCCGCCACGCTCGACGGCGAGATCGACGGCGACCGAGCCGGGCTTCATGCTTTTAAGCATCTCGCGGGTGATGAGCCGCGGCGCCGGGCGCCCCGGGATCAGCGCAGTGGTGATGACGATGTCCTGCTTGGCGAGATGCTCGGCGGTCAGCGCCGCCTGCTTGGCCTTGTATTCGGCAGACATTTCCTTGGCGTAGCCGCCAGCGGTTTCGGCCGCCTTGAATTCCTCGTCCTCGACGGCGATGAACTTGGCGCCGAGCGAGGCGACCTGTTCCTTCGAGGCCGGGCGCACGTCGGTGGCGGAGACCACGGCACCCAGACGGCGCGCCGTCGCGATCGCCTGCAGGCCGGCGACGCCGGCGCCCATGACGAACACCTTGGCGGCCGGAACCGTGCCCGCCGCCGTCATCATCATCGGCATCGCCCGGTCGAATTCGTAGGCAGCGTCGATCACCGCCTGGTAGCCGGCGAGGTTCGCCTGGCTCGACAAAACGTCCATCGACTGCGCCCGGGTGATGCGCGGCATCAGTTCCATCGCAAAGGCGGAAACACCGGCGCTCGCCATGTCCGCCAGCGCCTGCTCATTGCCATAGGGATCCATGATCGCCAGCACGATCGCGCCGGACTTGTAGGAAGCGACTTCGGAAGAGGACGGCCGGCGAACCTTCAACACCACATCGGCTGCCTTCGCATCCGCTGCCGACCCGATCCGTGCACCCGCCTTTTCGAACTCGCCATCCGGAATGCGCGACAGCAACCCGGCACCCGCCTCGACGACGACGTCGAAGCCGAGCGAGGTCAGCTTCTTCACGCTTTCAGGCGACGCCGCAACGCGGCCTTCGCCCGAGAAGCTCTCCAAGGGTATGAATACGATCTCTGCCACAGGCTCTCCTCCCCGAGACGGGCTTTGGAACACGGCCCGACCGCCAGCTCTCAAAATATCCCGCACATTCGATATTCGCGCAAAGCCGTCGACGGCCGGTCGCGTGCATGCTTTTCCAGGCCCGCGATGGACGGACCAAGGGAAAACAGGCCCTTCACTCCCAAGCGCCCGCCTTCGTCAAAACTTTGGAAAGCCGATCAGCGCAGAAGCACGAAGCCGGCAACGTTGAGGAGGATGAACAGCACGAGCGCGGTAAAGAAGCCGGCAGTCGTGAAGAACGCGGCGGCCATGGCGATCAACAGCGCCACGCAAAACAGCGTCCCGAACTTCGTGGCTTCGATGAAGAAGTTGTAGGTCTTCTCGTGTGCGGAATAGTCCATCGGCGCGCCCGTTTCGACCGGTCCGGAATGATGTTCAGCCATGTTGCATGTCTCCCTGGATACCATGGCGCCGCACCTGACAGGCCCGCGGGCACCATGCCTCGTCTCAAAATTCATTGCATGCGCATCTACGCGCCGCAAGCTGCCAATTACGCATAGCTGCCCTTACACAATGTGACGGCTGAGCGCAACGGAAACGCGGCGAACTCGGCAACCGGCTCCCGGCCCTGCATGGCGCGGCGTACCAAGCGCTACGGTCGCGCAGGCCCGCTCGAAGAGTTATTGCCGAGGAGTACAAGGAGAGATTCATGGTCCGATCGGAAAAAGCGCCGCTATATTGCGCACGACAGACGAAATTCGCCCTGCTGGAAGCTTTAAACCGAATATTACAGAAATCTCTAAACAACACTTACTTGCAGCAACGAAGCATATCTTAAAACGCCGCCGAGGATTGATTGTCATTACAAATCGTAATCAGGTGTCGCTATAAGGATCTTAACGAGGGGGAGCCACAATGCTGACGACAGCCGAGCTTAGTTTTTTTGCCCGAAACGGCTTCCTTCATGTCAAAAACTTTGTCGATCCCGACACCTGCGAGACGCTTGTTGATCATACATGGACACGCTTCCCGCCGGAGTGGTCTCGACATGATCCGGCGACGTGGAGTGGCGATCTGGCAGATTCCTGCCATATCGCGGACTTGAAGGCGCGTCGCGGGTTGATGCAGTTCCAGAAGGGAGACCTTCTCGGTCATCCCGTCGTCGACGGCTTCTTTTCGTCTGATGGTCCCGGCGGCCAACTGGCGAAGGAGCTAATCGGCTCTCCCTTGTCCAAGTTTCATGTTCGCGGTCTCTACGCGATCGTGCCATTGCCGTCATCCATAACCTACAAGGTTGGCGGCAGGCCGCATATCGAGGCCCACCCCGCGCAATTGATTTCCCTGCACTATCTGGAGGATGTCGTGCCCGGCGGCGGCGGTCTGCACGTATGGCCGGGAAGCCATCGGGAGATTTATCCCAACATGGGTTCGAAGCTCGAACATGTGACGACACCCGAGTACGAAGAGATTTTCGACCGATGGGTTCGATTGCAGCCGCTTGAACTCCATGGCGAACGCGGCGATGTCGTGATCATCCATCATCGGCTGCTTCACGCGCCAAGCCTCAATCGCTCGCCCAATATTCGGTATGGATTTTTGTGCGACTATCAAAGAAGCGACTATACGGCGCTGATTGCACAAAGACCGTCTCACGATGTGTGGGAGGACTGGCCAGCCATCGCCGCATTGCCCGTGCACCTGAGAGACGCACCGTCTGACTACACGTTGAGCCCGCTTGCTGACGACCAGCTCGTGCCCGCGTCATGGAGCGCAAAAGACCGTCTGTCCGGCGCAAGTTCGAATACCGGCGACCCGTCCAGCATACGGAAATCCGACGCCTCGATACTTGCGCGGGGTCGACAAGTTGGTGATGTCTGGATCGCGCTGTCTGATGACCCGAAGACTGCCAACGACATCAAGTTGTTTCCGCGAGGTTCGGACTTGGACGCACAGGGCGTAAGGGTCAGCGTCAATGGCGAGAGGATTTCTTCCCTATGCCGCTTTGACATTATTTCCAAACTCCCAAACGAGCCGGGCGAATACGAGATCGAAGTCCAAGGCGTAACGCGCGAAACCTGGATCCGGGTGCTTCGCATCCAACTGCCGTTTCAAAACACAGAGTTTCTCCTGAGCGGCACCCTCACGCCCGGAAAGAATAGCCTACGCTTCAGCTTGTCATGAAAATCCTTGCAACAAGGCCGTGAAGCCTGACGCAATGGTTCAGCGGTACCATGCCTGCGACCCGTCGCCTCCTTGCGCGGCCTGCCAGGCCGTCTCCACATGGCTGAGAGGGCTCGATCCCCCATTCCCAATCCGCATGTGGCTCGCCGCCCGACGACAAGGAGAGTTGACTTTGCCCCGCGCCTGAGAGCAATGGCAAGAGGACGTGAAAAAGAGGCTTCGAGTCGGCGAGACCACGGGACTGAAGCCACAGCTGGAGACCCGCAATGCCCAAACCTGTTGTTGCCATACCGGCCGATTTCAGGACCTTCGACGGCAACGTCTGGCACGCCACGCCGCATCAATATGTCCGCGCCGCCGTCGAAGGCTCCGGCGTGATGACTTTTCTGGTGCCGGCGCTCGAGACCGGCAACGACGCCGATGAAATTCTCGACCGCGTCGACGGCGTGCTCGTCAGCGGGTCGCGGACCAATGTGCACCCGTCGCTCTACGGCAAGCAAGCAGCCGAAGCGGACGGGCCGTTCGATCCGGGCCGCGATGCGACCAGCCTTCCCCTCATCCGGCGGGCGCTGGAGCGCGGCGTGCCGCTGCTCGCCATCTGCCGCGGTATTCAGGAACTGAACGTCGCGCTGGGCGGCACGCTGGCGAGCGAGATCCAGGACAGGCCCGGCATCTGGGATCACCGCAAGCCGGATGTGCAGGAACTCGATATCGCCTACGGCATCCGCCAGAAGGTCATCGTCAAGGAAGGAAGCTGCCTTGCTTCCGTTCTCGGGACCGGCGAGGTGCAGGTGAATTCGCTGCACCGGCAGGCGATCTCCGAGGCAGCACCGCGTCTCGCCGTCGAGGCCGTCGCCGAGGACGGGACGATCGAGGCCGTGTCGGTGATCGATGCGAAGGCCTTTGCCGTCGGCGTGCAATGGCACCCGGAATACTGGGTCGGCCAGGACGGCCCGTCATCGACCCTTTTTCAGGCTTTCGGCGACGCGGTTCGCGCCTATGCCGCCTCGAAGGCGAAGAGCTGACGGTTCTGCCCGGTCCCTTTAAGCGGTCTTGCGGGTGAACGGTGTCTCGTCCACCGGCGTCAGCGCGGCGCCCGTCTCAAACCAGGCGATCAGATTGTCGACGACCAGATCGGCCATGGCGTTGCGCGTCGCCTGCGAGGCCGATCCGACATGCGGCAGCAGTGACACGTTCGGCAGCGCCAAAAGAGCGTCCGGCACATAGGGTTCGTTTTCGAACACGTCGAGGCCGGCGGCGGCGATGACACCGCGCTGCAGCGCATCGGCAAGCGCCGCCTCATCCACGGTCGTGCCACGCCCGACATTGATCAGCACGCCCTGTGGCCCGAGCGCCTGCAGGACCTCGGCATTGATGGTCCGGCGGGTGCTTTCGGTGCCGGGCACGATGACGATGATCGTGTCGACCGCCTCCGCCATTGCCTTCAGCGTCGAAAAATGGCGGAAAAAAAGGCCCGTGCGCGGCGTGCGGGTATGGTAGGCGATGGACACCCCGAAGCTTTCAAGGCGCCTGGCGATTGCGAGCCCGATACGGCCGAGCCCATAGAGGCCGACGGTGCGGCCGCGCAGCGTCAGCGGCGACAGGGCAAAGGCACCTTCCTTGGCCCAGCGACCCTGCCGCAGCCACTGCTCGGCGGCAGGCAGCTGGCGCACCGTATTGATGAGCAGGCCGATCGCCGTGTCCGCCACTTCTTCTGTCAGCACATCCGGCGTGTTGGTGACGACGACGCCGCGTTTCGCCGCATGCGTCGCATCGACGCCGTCATAGCCGACGCCGAAATTGGCGATGATCTCGAGATTCGGCAGGGCATCGATGAAATCGGTGGGGATTTTTCCCTGCACGGCGGCGCCGGAGACACCGGCAGCGATGTCGGCGGTGATCAGCGCAGGATCGGCGGCAGAGACGAAGACCGGCTCGAAATGATCCGGCAGGCGATCGAGCACACGCTTGCTCATCCTTCCGGGCACAAGAATACGGGGACGGCCTTGCGGCATCTTTCGCTCCTTCCGGGATTGGATCGGATTATTCGGTTGAAGGCGGCCGAAGCGGGCCGGTCGACTGGCGAATCCGCATTTCGGGCTTGATGAGATGGATGCCGTCCGGCTCGTGGCTGCCGTTGAGCTTGTCGAGCAGGGCGCGCGCGGCGCTGCGGCCGACATCCGACTGCCCGTTCCATACGGTGGTCAACGCGGGCGTGGAGATCGACGCTTCCTCGAGGTCGTCGTAACCGGTGACCGACACATCGCGTCCGGGAACGAGGCCAGCGCGGGCGATGCCGTTCATCATGCCGATGGCGACGAGATCGTTCCAGCAGACGACCGCGGTCGGTTTCTGCGGCAGTGAAAGCAGATGCACCGCCGCCTCGAACCCGCCCTGCATGGAGCGGGGGCCGGGAATGCGCAGGTTCGGATCGACCTCGATATTGGCCTTGCGCAGCGCAGTCACATAACCCTGGTAGCGGTCGCGCCCGGTCGACGTCTGATCCGTGCCGCCGACCATGGCAATGACGCGGTGCCCGAGGCTGATCAGGTGATTGGTGGCGAGCGAGATGCCGTAGGCGTCGTCGCCGCGGAAGATCGGCACGTCGAGACCTTCGATCGAGCGGGCGATCAGCACCGCCGGCATGCCGTTGTCTTCGGCAAGCTGGATATCCTCCGGCGGCGTGCCGATGGCCGGCGACATGATGACGCCATCGCCGCCCAGTTGCAGCAGGGTCTCGATGAAGGCGCGCTGCTTTTCGACGGAATCATAGTGATTGGAAAGAATGAACGTCTGCCGGTCGCGATCGAGTTCGGCCTCGATGGCCTTGAGGATCTCGCCGTAGAAGGGGTTCATGATGTCGTGCACGACGACGCCGATGATGCCGGAGCGGGAGGTGCGCAGGCTGGCGGCGCGGCGGTTGTAGATATAGCCGAGCGCTCGCGCCTGGTCCTTGATCTTGTCGCGGGTGATGGCGGCAACGAGCGGGCTGTCGCGCAATGCCAGTGAAACGGTCGCCGTGGAGACCCCAAGCGTTTCGGCAATGGTTGAGAGCTTGATCTTCTGCGCCACGTTTCCCCCTTCAGTTGCCCGGTTGGACACCGGTATTTTTAAATCCTCTTTAAACTGTTTAAATTAGCACTGCAATCGCCAAATTGTGGCGCGTTCTTCGGAATTATTCCGCCGCGTCGGTGCTCTGGAGATTGCCGTCGACGGCGCGCAGCAGCTTCATCAGCGTCTTGATCTGCTTTTCGCTGAGGCCCTTGGTGGCGATTTCCTCGGAGGTTTTGCCCGCGGCGGCGATCGTCTGAAGGCGGTCGCGGCCGCTGGTGGTGAGATAGACCTTGGTCAGCCGGGCATCCTCCTCGTCCGCCCGCCGTTCCAGAAAGCCCTGGGCCTCCATGCGGCCGATCGTGCGCGTCATGGTCGGCGCCTTGACGCCGAGCTTCATGGCCAGCACACCTGCCGTCAGCCCGTCGGTTTCGGCGAGCGCCAGCATCACGCCGTCCTGACCGGCATAAAGACCGCTTTCGAGCAGATTGCGCGACAGCACGGTGCGCATGGAGCGCGCCGCCTGCACCAGCACGGAGGCAAGATCCTGGGCCTCGACGGCAACATCCTGGTGTTTTTTCTTGCCGCTCTTGGCCTTTTTCTCGGCCTTGCTCTTCTTTCCCATCGGTCCTCCACCAAATTTCTTGCGCGGCCACCTGTCCACTGTATGACTCGAATAATACCTACACCGCAAGTATGACCGAAGGGCTGACGCAAGCATGGCATTCCCGGCACCCCGTTGGAAAGACAATGTTTCCGATCTTCCGCCCGCTGCCCGGCAAGACTGGATCGCCGTGCTGCCGCTGGGCGCGACCGAACAGCACGGACCACACCTGCCCTTCGACACCGATACGCTGATTGCCGAGGGACTGGTCGAGCGAATCATCGCCCGACTACCGCCCGCTTTGCCCGTGACCTTCCTTCCGGCGGAATCGGTCGGCTATTCGATCGAACACATGGACGTCGACGGTACCCGGTCGCTCGCCTACGACGAGGCCGTGGGACGGTGGCTCGCAATCGCGCAGGATCTCGACAGGCAGGGCATCCGCAAACTCGTGATGCTGAACGCCCATGGCGGAAACGCGCCGCTGATGACGATCGTCGCAACGGAAGCGCGGGTGCGGTTCAACATGCTGGCGGTCGCAACGAGCTGGACGCGCTTCGGACAGCCGGACGGATGGATCAAGCCGGCGGACAAGGCAATCGACATTCACGGCGGTGATATTGAGACGTCGGTGATGCTGGCGCTCCATCCCGACAGGGTGGATATGGCGAAAGCGGCGCGATTTGGCTCCCGCCAGAGCGATTTTGGCGAACGCTACAAGCACCTGCGCGCCTATGGCCCGCATGCCTTCGGCTGGAAGATGTCGGACCTGAACGAGAAGGGCGTGGCCGGCGACGCTTCCGCGGCGACGGCCGAGCGGGGCGAGCAATTGATTGCCCACGCGGTTTGCGGGATCATCGAACTGCTGGAGGATGTCGCGGCCTTTGATCCGTCGGTACTCCGGTAGCAAGGGGCGCCCATTCAACGCGAACTGTCGACGCCGGCAAAACAGGCTGAAGAATCCGGGCCTGGCATTTGCGCTGGCGCGTTCCATCTCCTATATCAGCACCACCCGATGCCGACGCATCCCGAATTTTCTTGAGGTTTCCCCATGACCGAAGCATCCACAGCCAAGCCAATTCCCGTTACCGTGCTCACCGGCTATCTCGGCGCCGGCAAGACGACGCTGCTCAACCGCATCCTTTCCGAGAATCATGGCCGCAAATATGCCGTCATCGTCAACGAATTCGGCGAGATCGGCATCGACAACGACCTGATCGTCGAATCCGACGAAGAAATCTACGAGATGAACAATGGCTGTGTCTGTTGCACCGTGCGCGGCGACCTGATCCGCGTCGTCGAAGGCTTGATGCGCCGCCCGGGCCGCTTCGATGCGATCATCGTCGAAACCACCGGCCTTGCCGATCCCGTCCCGGTTGCCCAGACCTTCTTCATGGACGATGATGTGCGCGCCAAGACCGAGCTCGATGCGGTCGTTGCCCTCGTCGATGCCAAGCACCTGCCGCTGCGGTTGAAGGACAGCCGCGAAGCCGAAGACCAGATCGCCTTTGCCGACGTCGTTCTCCTGAACAAGACCGACCTGGTGACACCGGAAGAACTGGCGAAGGTCGAGGCCACGGTTCGCGTCATCAACCCGTCGGCCCGCATCCACCGGACCGAGCGCTCCGAGATCGACCTCGCCAAGGTGCTCGACCAAGGCGCCTTCAATCTGGAACGGGCACTGGAGAACGATCCGCATTTCCTCGATCAGGACGATCACGACCATGATCATGACCACGCGTGTGGTCCGGATTGTAACCACGATCACCACCACCATGATCACGACCACCATCATCACGATCACGACCATGATCATGGTCATGACCACCATCACCACGACCATACCCCCTCGCCGATCCATGACGTCACGGTGCAATCCGTTTCGCTGCGCGGCGGCGAGATGAATCCGGACCGTTTCTTCCCCTGGATCCAGAAGATCACCCAGACGGAGGGCCCGAACATCCTGCGGCTCAAGGGCATCATCGCCTTCAAGGGCGACGAGGAGCGTTATGTCGTCCAGGGCGTGCACATGATCATCGAGGGAGACCACCAGCGCCCGTGGAAGGACGGCGAAAAGCGTGAAAGCCGCCTCGTCTTCATCGGCCGCGAGCTTGACCGCGAAAAGCTGGAACGCACCTTCAAGGCCTGCGAGGCCGCTCCCGCCGAGGCCGCAGCGCACTGATGCCGACAGTTGCTCCCCTAGATCTCGAAGGCCACGTCGCGGGCGTGGCTTTTCTCGGCGACGTGCCGTTCTTTGCCGAATCCTCCGGCCTGATCCATCGCCTCGACCATGGCCACAAGACCGTGGAGGCGCATGAGGGCCTTCTCTCCTGCGTACGCGACGACGCCACCGATACGCTGCTGACCGGCGGCGAGGACGGCAAGGTGCTGCGCGTCAAGGCCGACGGAACGACGAGCGAGCTCGCCAGCGTTCCCCGCAAATGGATCTCGCAGGTCGCCGCCGGGCCGCAAGGGTCAGTCGGCTATGCCTACGGCAAGACGGCGCATGTCCGGCTCGCCGACGGCACGGTCAAGGAGTTTACCGAGGAGCGCACGGTCGAAGGCATCGCCTTTGCGCCGAAAGGGATGCGCATCGCCGTTGCCCGTTACAACGGCGTGTCGCTGCACTGGGTGGCGACGGCCGGACAGCCGACGGAGCTTGAATGGAAGGGCGCCCATACCGGCGTCACCTTCTCGCCCGATGGCCGCTTCGTCGTCACCACCATGCAGGAAAATGCCCTGCACGGCTGGAAGCTCGACACCAAGCCCGGCGCCGAGACACGCCACATGCGCATGACCGGCTATCCGGCCAAGGTGAAATCCACGTCCTGGTCGGTCAAGGGCAAATGGCTCGCCTCCTCCGGGGCGCCTGCCGCCATCGTCTGGCCTTTCCAGGCCAAGGACGGCCCGATGGGCAAGGCACCGCTCGAACTGGGCACCCGCGCCAATATCATGGTCACGCAGGTCTCCTGCCATCCGATCGAGGAGATCGCCGCAATCGGCTATGCCGACGGCATGATCCTGGTCGTGCGCTTCGCCGACAGCAAGGAAGTGCTGCTGCGCCGCCCCGGCAAGGGCGCGATCACCGCCATGGCCTGGAACAGGAACGGCCGCCAATTGGTCTTCGGTAGTGAAGCCGGCGACTGCGGCGTGGTCGATATCACCGCCTGATCTTCTTCTGTGGCGAATAGGCATCGCGGGCCGCCAGGGCCCGCGATGATCACCACATCAATTCGACATGCGGCCGGCCGTTCGACGTCTTTTCGACCGTCCGGCCGGATTCGTCGATCGTGCAATGAACGCGCTTGCGGAAGGCCGAGAAGCTGTCGAAGGTGACGACATCGACGGCCTCGTCGAGATCGAGTGTCAGCCGATAGCGTCCGGGCTGGGCGGTGACGGCCTGGACGCCGAGGATTTTTGCCTCGAAGGGCTGGCCGAGATAGTGGCCCGTGACGCGGGAGCCCAGCATCCAGGGATTGAGCGGCGGGCGGTTGCCCACCATCGCATGAAGCGTGTTCCAGTCGCGAAAGCCGTATTGCGCGGCCAGAAGTTCAAGGGATTTCGAGTGGGTGATATGCTGCCCTTCGGCGGCGAGCCCGGCACGAAGCCGTTTCGCCTGATCCTTCAGGGCATCGAGGGACGGAAGCGGGATTGATCCGCGCATGTGAGGTCTCCAGCAGGAGCGTGCCGTCTTTCGGAGGGAGTCCGCCTTGCCACCGTTCGCACGCCATGATGATGGACGACCGAATTGGGAACGAGAGACTTCACCAAAAGCGTGGAAGCTTGCGGACGGCCGGGGCTCTCACCCGTGCCATCGCCTGTAGTTCATCCGCACGGCGCTGTCAATTTCGCCCATGGCGAAACCCCGCTCCGGAGACAGTCGGGACTCCGGAGCGGCGCTGCTTGGGAACGGCAGGCAGCGGTATCGGTTTGGTAGGTGTGTCAGGCTTTGCTGCCTGCCGGCACCGGATGTCGCGGGCATTTTGCCCATCTCTCCGGCACCGCCTTCAGGACCGGACCGCGCCGGATGGCGAGGCCGGTTCGCGAACCCGGTTTCCCGCCCTGAAGACCGTCACAGAATGACACGGTTTCTCCGGGCGGGGATCAACGGGGAAAATTTCAGGCGGCCCGGCGCAGTTTCGGCATGGCGAGCTTGCGGCCGCTGGCGACCAGCATCCCCGCAGAGCCTTCCAGCCAGCCGTCCTTCAGCTCCAGGCCCAGGAAACGGTTGCGCTCGAACGGACCGGGCATGACGAGGTGCTGCGCCTTGGTCGCGAAGAAGCCGAAGCGCTCGTAGTAGGGCGCATCGCCGACGAGCAGGATGGCGCCGTGGCCACGGGCCTTCGCCTCGCCGATCGCAGCGCGCATCAGTGCGCCGCCGACGCCCTTGCCTTCATGGGCGGCATCGACCGCGAGCGGGCCGAGCAACAGGGCATCAACCGGCATACCATCGCGGCCGACGCCGGCCTCGACGTTCCACAGGCGCACTGTGCCGATGACGTGGCCGTCCGGATCGCGGGCAACCAGCGCCAGGCCTTCGGCCGGCACGCGGCCGCGGCGCAGCGCTTCCGACGACTTGCGGCGGCGGTTCGGACCCATGGCGCGATCGAGCAGGTTTTCCCGCGCGACGACGTCGCCAGGGTTCTCGGCGTCGATGGTGAAGGCATTCTGCGCGAAGAACGCGCGGACAGAATCAAGAACAGCGGCCATTTTGGCCTCCCGTACCCAATACCGTTATCAGCGGCGATGAACGAAAATTGTGAACTTGCTGCTCCGGCTTTAAAAACCGGAGCAGGCTTGTCAGATGACGTAGGACTTCAGCGGCTCGAAGCCGTTGAAGGCGACGGCCGAATAGGTCGTCGTATAGGCGCCCGTGCCCTCGATCAGAACCTCGTCGCCGATCGTCAGTGTGATCGGCAGCGGATACATGTTCTTCTCGTACAGCACGTCGGCCGAATCGCAGGTCGGGCCAGCGAGCACGCAGGGCTCCATTTCGTCGGCGTCATGCGCGGTGCGGATCGGGTAGCGGATCGCCTCGTCCATGGTTTCGGCGAGACCGCCGAACTTGCCGATGTCGAGGAAGACCCAGCGGTGGTTGTCGTTGTCCGACTTCTTCGAAATCAGCACGACTTCCGACTTGATCACGCCGGCATTGCCGACCATGCCGCGGCCCGGCTCGATGATGGTTTCCGGGATGTTGTTGCCGAAGTGCTTGCGCAGCGCAGAAAAGATCGCCTTGCCATAGGCTTCGGCGGAGGGCACATCACGCAGGTACTTGGTCGGGAAACCACCGCCCATGTTGACCATCTTGAGCTCGATGCCCTGCTTTGCCAGCTGCACGAAGACGCGCTTGGCATCGGCAAGGGCCGAATCCCAGGCATCGACCTTGGTCATCTGCGAACCGACATGGAACGAGACGCCGTAGGAGGTCAGGCCGAGCTGATGGGCGTAGACGAGAACGTCGACGGCCATCTGCGGAACGCAGCCGAACTTGCGCGACAGCGGCCATTCGGCGCCTTCGCCATCGGTCAGGACGCGGCAGAACACCCGTGCGCCCGGAGCCGCGCGGGAAATCTTTTCGACTTCCTCGTGGCTGTCGACCGCGAAAAGGGACACGCCCAGCGCATGTGCCTTGGCGACGTCGCGCTCCTTCTTGATCGTGTTACCGAACGAGATACGGTGGGCGGTCGCGCCGGCATCGAGCGCCATTTCAATTTCAGCGACGGACGCGCAATCGAAGTTGGACCCCATGCTGGCGAGAAGGCGCAGGATTTCCGGCGCCGGGTTGGCCTTGACGGCATAGTAGATGGAGCTGTCCGGCAGGGCATGACGGAAAGCCTTGAAATTGTCGCGCACGACATCGAGGTCAACCACGAGGCAAGGGCCTTCGGGACGTCGGGTGTTCAGGAAGTCGATGATGCGTGCAGTCGTCATAAGGGTATCCCCAATCAGTTAGGCTCCGGCAAGCCGGAGGACAAAGGGCATATGCGAACACGTCCTGGTACCAGCCGGTGGAGACCCCGGGACCAGACATGCGCACGATGCGCGGATGGTGAACAACGCCCCGCCAAGAGCTTTGTTCGGCTTTGTCTGCCATTGATTGGAGGGAAAACCCGCCGCACTTCCGGCAATGAAGGTGTGCCTCTTCAGTAACCCCGGCTGATGGAAAGCCGGAAGAGAACAAAAAGGCCCGCACCGTCGTTGCTTCAGATGTCCTCGCATTTTCCGGTTGGCCGGAATAGCGACTGGAGGGGTTAATTCCAGGTACCTTACCGATTTCCTCACCAATTCGAGGGTTCGGCGGACACCCATGGGCACGTGCGACTTTGGGCTGAGTGGGAGATAAGAAAAAACCCTGTCGTAATCAAGCGTTTTTTCCCGTTTTTCTGTTGAATTTTTTCCAGAGACGGAAACAATCGTGACGTTCACATTTAATGAACAATGAGAGGTGTCGGAACGGATGGACCAACCCATTGATTCCAATCGATTTCCTTTCAAAAAACTGCCCCCTCTTTTCGCAAATTGCGACAAGCGATATCGAGAGTGCACAAGACCGCCTTTCGATGGTGCAATGCGGTCGCCCGATCGACGGCGCGAATCGAATGTGTCAGTTGCGGCTGGAGATGCAAAAGGAATGACGGACCGATGGATACTCTGACCCGGATTCGCGCATTTATCGATGTGGTCGACGCGGAAGGTTTTTCCGCCGCGGCCCGCCGCGGCGGGCGCTCCAAGGCGCTGCTCTCCAAATATGTACGCGAACTCGAGGACGAGCTCGGCGCCCTGCTCCTCAACCGCACCACCCGGCAATTTTCGCTGACGGAGGCCGGGCACACCTATTACCGGACGGCGTCTGAAATCCTCAAGGAGATCGACAACCTCGCCGACCTCGTCCGCGCTAGCAATTCCGATCTCAAGGGCCGCTTGCGCATTTCCGCGCCGCGCACCTTCGTCGACGCCGAGATCGGCCAATCGCTGATCGATTTCGGCAAGGCGCATCCGGAACTGTCGCTGGAGATCGTCTCCGACGACCGGTTCGTCGACCTGGTCGAGGAAGGTTTCGATGTCGCGATCCGCATCACCAAACTGGAGGATTCGACGCTGATCGCCCGCAAGCTGGACGACTTCCAGGTGCAGATCTGTGCATCGCCGGCGTTTCTGGAAAAGAACGGGCCGATCAACCATCCCTCCGAACTGTCACGGCACGCCTGCATCATCGACACCAATCGCCGCTCCTACAGCAACTGGCGCTTCGTCGAACCGGATGGCACCACGTTCAGCGTACCGGTCGGCGGGCCGATCGAGGTCAACAGCCCGCTTGCCGCCGTGCGCGCGGCCGAATCGGGCATCGGCATATCGGGCGTTCCGGAATTCATCGCACGGCCGAAGATTGCCGCCGGCACGCTCGTGCCGATCCTCGAAACCTATCTTCCCAAGGACCGCGGCATCTATGCGATCTATCCGCATCGGCGCTACCTGCCGACGAAGGTGCGGACCTTTGTCGATTTCCTCTACAACTGGTTCCGCAAGAACACCTGAAAATTGTCGACTTTGCCGCAGGTGCAAAGTCCCAATTCCGTCCCATTTGACATCCATTGCAGGACATATAGGGCAGATCGATCGGCTGCGCCGGTGCAGCGAAGGGAAGTACGACCACCATGAAACCATCGTCCCTGATCCTGGCGGCCGCAGCGTGTCTTGCCCCCGGCGCCGCCCTCGCCCACCCGCACATCTTCGCCGAGGCGCGCCTGGAGATCGTCGCCGACGGATCGAACCAGATCACCGAACTGCGCAATGTCTGGCGGTTCGACGAGCTGTTTTCGGCCAGCGTGGTGATGGATTTCGACAAGAACTCCAATGCGCAGCTCGATCCTGACGAGCTGCAGGAGGTCGGCCAGACCGTTCTCGATTCGCTCTCGGAATACAATTACTACACGACGATCCTCGACAACGGCAAAACCATCAAGGTCAACAAGCCGGACGCGATCACCGCCGACTACAAGGACGGCCAGCTGCTTCTGATGTTCGCCGTCAAGCCGGCCGAGGCGATGCCGCTCAAGGGCAACCTGTCGTTCGGCGTCTACGATCCGACCATGTATACGGCAATGGATTTTCCGACCGATGAGGACCTGGTGCCGGTCGGCGATCAGCTGAAGGCGTGCGAGCACAAGGTGGTGCGTCCGGATCCGGACGAGGTTCTGGCGCAGAACCAGGCGAGCCTCACCGACGCCTTCTTCAACGACCCGACGGGGACGGACATGTCGAAAATGTTTGCGACGAGGATCGAATTCAAATGCTGACGATGCGCGGAGGCACACGCCTGCTGGGCCTGGCGCTGATGCTGACGGTGGCGTGCGCTGCCGCAGCCCACGCCCAGTCGCCACTCGGCATCGGCACGGCCGAGCCGGCCTTCAAGACGACGGGCCTGTTCGGTGGCTTCTTCTCCTTCGTGAACATGGAGCAGCAGCGTTTCTACCATACGCTGACGGACGCGATCAAAGGCATGCGGGAAAACCCCTGGCAGCTCTGGTCGCTGATCGGGCTCTCCTTCGCCTATGGTGTTTTCCACGCCGCCGGCCCCGGCCACGGCAAGGCGGTGATCTCCTCCTACATGATCGCCAATGAGACCGAGCTGAAGCGCGGCGTGCTCCTGTCGTTCCTCTCGTCGATGATGCAGGGCGGCGTTGCCATCCTGCTGGTCGGCGCCGCCTATCTCGTGCTGCGTGGTTCCTCGATCTCGATGACGCAGGCGACGCATTTTCTCGAGGTGGTGAGCTATGCGCTGATTGCCGCCTTCGGTGGCTGGCTGCTGTTTCGCAAGCTGCGCGGGCTGCGCCAGCGCCGGCTGGTCCCGGCATTGGCCCAAGGCCACCACCATGACCACGGCGCCCACCCGCATGATCACGGTCACCATGACCACGCGCACCATTCCCACGATCACGGCCATCATGGCCACGCCCATGGACCGGGCGAGGTCTGCGACACCTGCGGTCATGCGCATGCGCCCGATCCGTCGATGCTAAAGGGCGATCGTTTCGCGCTGCGGGAAGCCTGGTCGGCGATCATCGCCGTCGGCCTGCGGCCCTGCTCCGGCGCACTGATCGTGCTCAGTTTCGCGCTTTTGAACGGACTTTATCTCGGCGGCGTGCTCTCGGTCTTCGCCATGTCGATCGGCACCGCCATCACCGTTTCGGCGCTGGCAACGTTGGCTGTAACCGCCAAGGACCTGGCCGTGCGCTATGCCTCAAGCGGAAACGCGGCGATGCGGATCAGCAACGGCATCGAAATCTCCGGCGCACTGCTGGTGCTGGTGCTGGGCCTGGTGCTGCTCGGGGCGTCGCTACAGGGCTAGGGGTCCGGTTTTTGTTTGAAACCGTATGACAGTGATCGGTTGAGGCCTTGGCCCCTCATCCGCCCTACCGAGCACCTTCTCCCCGCCAACACGAGGAGAAGGTAATTCGCCGCACCCGCATCGCCATTTTCCAGCAGCTAAGCCGGGCACGTCCCCTCTCCCCGCCTGCG
>UCMT01000018.1 GCA_900473795.1 Hyphomicrobiales bacterium
TGATCCCCTACCCTGCACACGTCCATGTTGCACTTGGCATAGATTCTCCAGGTCTTTGATAATGCTCCTGCCCCCCACGAGCGGCGGTTCGGTTCCCTTCAAAGCGACTTCACATTTTTCAAATTAAACAAAATATCAATTTGACAGTCTGTTCAATTTATGACCGTATATAGTTGGTCCTTCGCCATTGGCCACGTAGCAGTCAAGAAAGAGCGAAGAGCCTGAGAGTTTAGAGCCGCGTTGCAGATCTATTGATGGCGCCAAAAGCCGAGCTGCAACAATAGTCCGGCATGGAGGCGAAATCGTTCGCTGAGTGCCTAAAGTTTACCGAAATATGATCAGTTTGTTTTCAGTATCAGGGAGGAGCTGAACAATGAATATTGCACCAAATATGGGATTCAAGAATCTAGAGTCCATTGTCAATGATGCCGGAGGTCCGGTAAAATTACTTCGTGGATCCAATATAGGGCCTTATACGTTCCCGGTTATTCCGACGGAATTCACCAATTGGCGCGATGAGGCAAAGTCCTGGAAGGATAGCGTTGCGCTGCTCGAGCTTTCCTTTCATATGACGGAATTGCATCTTCGCGGTCCGGACGCCGTAAAGTTTCTTTCCACGCTGGCAACCAACAAGCTCGATTCCTTCCCGGTTTTGCGCGGCAAACAATTGGTGCTGGCTGGCCACGACGGTTATATGATCGGCGATGCGATTGTCTTCCGGGAGGAAGAGGAATTTCTTCGCATTGTCGGCGCCCCTTTTGCCAGTGACTGGGTGCAGTACAACGCCGGAATCAGCGGCATGAACGTGACCGCCGTGCGGGACGACAACTTCTCGATCCGTTCGGGAACGCGCGATGTCTTCCGTATCCAGATCCAGGGCCCCAACGCGCTTCCTTTGGTGCGTGAGGTTTCAAACGGCACGTTGCCGGACATCAAGTTCTTCAATATCGGTGAATTCCAGATTGCCGGTCACGCGGTTCGTGCCCTTCGCCACGGCATGGCCGGCGAGCCTGGCTACGAAATCTATGGGCCTTGGGACATTCAGCACGACATTCGCGCCGCTTTTGACGAGGTCGGTCAAAAATATGGCATGCGAAAAATTGGAGCGATGGCCTATTCGACCACTGCGCAGGAATCCGGCTGGATGCCCATGCCGCTTCCGGCGATTTATCACAGCGCCGAAATGAGGCCCTACCGCGAATGGCTGAACCAGTACTTCCTGGAATCGGTCGCTTCTCTAGGTGGCAGCTTCCTGTCCGACAACATTGAGGACTATTACGTCGATCCGGTTGAAGTCGGGTACAAGTCGCTGATCGACTTCAATCACGATTTCATTGGCAAGGAAGCCCTGCGTGAAAGGGTCGCCAATCCGAAACGTAAGAAAGTGACGCTCGAATGGAACAACGACGATGTCATGGCATGCATGAACTCGTCGCTGACCGATCCGGACAACGGCGGCATGTTCATGAAACTGCCAAATCCGATGTACGCGACGTTCCAGTCGGATGCGATCATGAAGGGCGGCAAACACGCCGGCATTTCGCAATGGCTTGCCTATTCCGCCAATGCCAACAGGCTCATCTCGCTCTCTCTCGTTGATATCGAGCACGCCGAACCCGGTACGGAAGTCACAGTGCTTTGGGGTGAGCCGAATTCCCAGCGTCTTCCTGTCGGTATGCACCAGCTCCGCGAAATTCGCGCCAAAGTCGCCCCGGCACCTTATTTCGAAAAAGTCATCAAGACCGGCAAACAGTAATCTCAAGCGACTTGGCGCTGTAGGCAAGATGAACGGCAGCACTGCCTGGTGGCCCTTAGCGAGGCCGCGGCAGTCTGCCGTGCATATCCCTTGTGCGATCCAATTGCGTCGATGCCAGTGGCGGATCGTCCATTCTTTCCGAAGATGCCTGAAGGGGCCATTGCATGATGCAAAATATCGATATGGTAGACGCTCTTGCCGTGCGATCGGTGATGTTGCCGCGCGTAGCATTGATTGACGGATACTCCTTCGAAATCACGGGAAAAGACACTGTCGGTCTGCAAGATGCGAGCAAACTGCTTGCGCCGGCCACATGCGTATCAATTGCCTTCATTCCCAGTGAGAACCACGACGCGCGCGTTGCGGCCGCGGCAACGGTGAAACAGCTCGGCTTTCATCCGATGCCACATATTTCCGCCAGACGCATCGGTTCGGCTGCAGAACTCGATCGTCTTTTGGCGCGGTTTGTGAACGAAGCGGAGGTCGATCGTCTATTTATCGTGGCCGGCGATCCTGACGTGCCTGTCGGGCCATACGAGGACTCTTTAGCCATCATTCGTTCAGGGCTGTTGTCAAAGCATGGAATCAGGAAAGTCGGCATCGCCGGATATCCGCAAGGTCATCCAAAGATCAGTGAGGGGGTGCTTTTCGAGGCGCTGCAGGAAAAACATGCTCTCCTGACCGCCGCTGGGCTGGAATATGACATCACGACCCAGTTTTCCTTCGATGCCGAACCGGTCATCGAATGGATCGAACGCCTTCGCAAGGCGGGCATAACAGCACCCATACGCATTGGTGTCCCCGGACCTGCCAGTGTCAAAACCTTGTTGCGCTTCGCCGCGATCTGCGGCGTCGGAGCATCCACCAAGGTCCTGGCAAAATACGGACTTTCGATCCGGAAACTGTTGAATACGGCTGGTCCCGATACGCTTGTGGCAGAGTTCATAAGAGACCTCGACCCAAGAGAGCATGGATCCGTAAGCTTGCACTTCTATCCGTTTGGCGGCGTTGGAAAAACGGCCGAATGGATCGGCGACTTTCTATCAAATCAAAAATAGAAACAGAGTTCTGTGCGATGAAAACAATGTCACTGAACTCGTTACTCTAAGCGCCAACATTTGCGATTCCAATCAATTCTGAGTCCGTATCTCCAATACTATTTCACAGTGGTTACGGAAGAAATGGTTCGCCGTGCATTGAAATCTCCGATGAGCGATGTTCTATGAAGCGCGAACTGATCGGTGCGGGGGAGCCGCAAATCATGATGGCCCCGAAATGCGACTAGGCGCGCTCGTATCTGCTCTACCATATCCCGGTTGGGTGGTTGAACACTGAGGTTGCCGTAATCGTTTCAAATATGACGGTGCGTCACGCCATGGGCCCGAAAATCTTGTCGCGACGGTCGCGGCGGCCGCGATATTGAAAGGCGGATACCAGCCATATACGCTGTGGTCGAATGAGGAATCGATCAGGCATGGCGACGAAAATAAGCCCGGAACGGCGAGTGCAGATCGGCATGGAGAAGCGCGCGCGTACCCGGGCGACCATCCTTTCGGCGGCGTTTCAGCTGCTCGGCCGTCCAAACGGGATGTCCACCCGCATTGAAGAAGTGTGTGGAATCGCCCTCATCTCGCGGGGAACCTTTTACAACTATTTCTCTGATATTGATGAGCTGTTCGAGGTGCTGACCTATGAAATGAGCCATGAGTTCAACGTTGCGGTGCAAGAGCTCATGGGAACACTCCCAATCTGCGCAATGCGTGTTGCGCTGGCCATCCGTTATTACCTGCATCGCGCGCGCCAAGACCACTCCTGGGGTTGGGCGATGGTCAACCTTTCCAGTGTCGGGCCCATTTTTGGTTCAGATACGTTTCAATATGCAACGGCGTCCATTCAGGAAGGCGTCGACTCGGGCGAATTCAAATTGCAAAGCGTCATCATCGGACGGGACATGATGATTGGCACCGTGCTCGCGTCGATGACAACGCTTCTCCGGCAGGAGCAGGAGTACGATCATCCTGAAAAAGTTGTGCGCCAGATTCTGTCGGCCTTCCAGGTGCCGGCTTCCATCATCGACGACTGCGTGGCGATCGAATTGCTCGATTTGCCACTCCACCTGCCTTAAATTTTAACGCATCAAGCATCCCCTGAGGGCGATTTTCGATGCCCCAGCAGGCGCGTGTGGCCGCCGCGAATGTCTCGGGATCGAGTTGCTGGTTGCGTGCAGGCTGGCGGATTGCCGCCGCCTGCAGGCATCCAGGCTGCAATCAGTGGGCCGTGGTCGAATGGATAGGCCAAGTCCCAAGGCCACTACCTCAAGCTCATCAAGTGCCGGATATGCGACCGCGCCAAGATCGACCTCCTCGAGGCGCGGTTTACCGATTGGGCGGTGCCGTCAGCGAACATCAGGCGCCGTCTTCGGGCCACAGGTTCAGGTCCGAGCATTGGCAAGTTGCGGGGACGACCATCTGGTCCGCAGCGCGAAGGGGCCATCTCCAAGGAGGGCGACGCTGAATTGCCCCGCTATCCAAAGGGCTAGAAATTCCCATCCTCCATTAGGATTATTGAAGAAAAAGCCGGCAGGACCGTGCACTGTCAAAATAGCGCCCAGCAATATCGGTATCAGCGCCAAGGCGGTCCAACGACTTAGAAAGCCGATAATCATCGCAAACCCGCCAATGAGTTCCGCTGTGATTGTGAAATATGCCAGCGCTGGCGGAAGCCCAAGACTCTCAAAAAATTGGGCCGTGCCAGCTGGCGTAAAGACGAACAGCTTCAGGCTTCCGTGCGCCAGAAATAGCGCTCCAAGTGTAACCCTGAGAAGAAGTGCGGCATAGGGCGCGGTGCGGGTGTCGATCATCGACGTTCTCCTGTTTTATAGCTCTGTTTCGGTACGTGATATGACGCTCGAGTGTTTGGACGCCTCAGAAGAATTTCTGATCGGCCGGCACATCTCGGTTGCAAATTTGACCAACGAGAGAGGGGGGCATGTGGTTTTCGGGTAAGGCAACTTCGCCGGCCGGCATACGTTGTACGCACGCGACGGACGTGGCTCAGATTTCGACAGCGTAGTAGGTGAATCCGCCATCGCTCTTTCCGACGCCGGAGATTGCCTCATTGATCTTCTCCAGTGGCCATACCATGGGCGTCATCACCGACATATCGATGATGCCAGACCCGATCATTGCGGCGATTTCCATACCTTCGGCCGCGGTGAACCAAACTGAACCCATGAGTTCCATTTGCTCGTCCATCCACCATTTCACGTCCACAGGCAGGGGACCCGACGTACCGCCGATATTGACGATACGGCCGCCTCTTTTGACGCCGCCCATCGCATCCAACATTGAATCAAGGGGTGCTTTTGCACCAAGGGTGTCGAGCATGAGGTCAGCCCCGCTGCCACCAGTTTGCTGTTTCACAAACGCCCCTGACGATCCCTGTGTATTGGAGAAGGTCACGATCCTTTCCGGGGAAAGAGCCTTCAACCGCTCCAAGAGACGTTCGCCTCTCGCCACGGCATAGATTTTCCCAATGCCCATGGCGAGAGCGAACAGCGTTGCTCCGAGTCCCAACGTGCCGGTCGCTCCATTGATGATCAGGGACTTGCCCATCAAGGAACCGCATTTCTTGAGAGCTGCGTAGGAGGTGCCCAGGTAACCCATTCGGGAACCTTGAACGAAACTCATGTTGTCTGGGATTCTGATGACCTGGGCTTGCGGAGCGAGGATGAACTCTCCAAAACCTCCGTAGGGGTAGCGGGAAAACATCTCCAAGCTTTTAGGATTGTAACCGAAATACCCTCCCAAGGTCCAATGTTCACACGCCTGCGGCCTGCCGGACGAGCAGTGATGGCATGCGCCGCAGAACCGCCCCGGGTTTATATATACCCGATCGCCGCGTTTGATGTTGACGACCTGCGGCCCGACCTGATGGACGATGCCGCTGGGATCAAGGCCGTGTATCGCGGGGCGCGGTGGCAACGGCATCTGTGGGTACCACGTTTCCCAGTTCGCAAGGACGTTGGCGAGGTTGGGCACCATCCCGCAGGCTTTCACCTCGACAACGACATCCGAACCCATGGCGACTGGCCGCTCGACCTGATCGATGGACATCGGTTGGCCGACGGTGTGCAAGCGAGCGGCGCGCATCAAATGCGTCATGCTTATCCCCCCAAGTTTCAAAGATTACATCGTATTGACATTCCATATGGATTGTGAATACCGTATAGTATCTGAAAAGACAAGCCCGAGGCGAGTATTTTTCCTCGAACGTGATGGACCGCCTACGGACATATGAGGAGGAAACAATGCATCTGGTTCTGGTCGATTGGCTCCGCATCCTGTGCGGGATCTGGCTCATCCCCCATCTCTTCGGCAAGGGATTGCACTACAACAAAGCCGCCCTCACATTCGACGCCGCCGGCTTCAAACCCGGAAAGCTGTTCGTCGGCATCACCATGGCAATGGAGGCCGTTGCCGCAATCGGCATGACGTTCTCCATCTATCCGCGAATAGCGGCTGCCTTTGGCGCTCTCGTATTGTTGGGGGCGGGCTATGCCGTCGTCAAAATCAACGGTCCCAATTGGCGTTGGCAGAAGAGGGGTCCAGAGTATCCGGTCTTCTGGGCGTTGATTTGTTTGCTCACGGCTATTGTGTGACAAAGGCTTTTTGAGGTACGCCTCGGTGTCTGGATACGGCATTGACGGGATAAGCGAATGGCACGGCTGACACGTGAGCAAAGTCAGGCTCTTACGAGAGGGAAACTTCTTGAATCCGCCTACGAGGTGATGGCGCGCTTCGGCTACGCTGGAGCATCGATTGAGAGAATCGCAGAGGATGCGGGATTTTCGAAGGGTGCATTCTACTCGAATTTTGCCAACAAGGAGGACATTTTCCTTCAACTCCTTGAAGGAAATGCAGGTGGCGACGTTGTCGAATTGACGAAGCTTCTAGGCGAATGCGATGAGCCGGAGGAGCTAATCGACGTGTTGGCAAACTGGGCGAACAATCGCGGAGATGATCGAAGATGGGGCATGCTGGCTATCGAACTCCTCCGCAGGGCGCAACATGACCACACGCTCGGAGACCGCCACATCAAGCTCTTCCGCGACCAGTGGGAGGGAGTTGGAAAAATCCTGATCCGCAAGTTGGATCTGACGGTGCAACCGCCTGCCAGCCCGTTCTACATCGGCGGTATCGTCCTGGAACTCACATATGGAGGCATCTCCAGTTTCCTGAAAGATGGCGCGCCCGGCGACATGGTCAGGATTGTTCTCGCAGACATGTATCGCGCTTCGCGCGGCACTAAGGCCGTGGCCACGGCCGAAAACTGACATTGGATGCGAGGAAGCCGGCTTCGAGCCCAGGATGCACGAGGACCTGGAACATTCCTGTTGTCAGATAGACCCGCCACCGGAAGGATGCCGCATGACCGGTATGTATCTTGCCGCGAATTAGTCCTCCGGAGCGATCGCCACAACAATGCCGTCCAGTGACTGCTCAAAAGGAATCTGACAGGAGAGGCGGGAATTGTCCTGCCGATAGTCGGACCCTTCGAGCAATTCTCTCTCGTCGACCGACGGCGTTGGCAAGTCGGCGCCCGGGGGGACGCTTTCGAAATAAATGTGACAGGTGGCGCAGGACAGACATCCGCCGCACATAGCGAGAAGTTCGTCGAACCCGGCGTTGCGGATGTTTTCCATGATGGACATGCCGTTGCGGCCATCGAACTGGTGGAGTTCGCCGTCGCGCGTGCGGAGTGAAATCGTAGCCATTGTGTTTCCGTGTTCTGTTTCGCGACCTCGGGCGTCAATTCGTCTCGAGGGTCAATTCCTTGAGTTGTTTCGATGTATCAGCCAACTGAACGCTGCCGAGCTTCGCAGCAGTTTCAACGAGCTTCCGCCCTTGGACGTAGTCCCGAGGCGCATTCACACAGTCCAGCGCGATCACTGCTTCGTTCTTCAGATAGACGAGACTGAAGCTGCGGCTCGCCGGCTCGCCGCGCACGACGACGGCGTCGTAGCCGCAATTGAGGCCGATCGTCTGGAGCTTCAGGTCATATTGATTGGACCAGAACCAGGGCAATGCATCATAAGCTTTGAAGTTGCCGCAGATGGCTTTTGCGGCCGTCGTGGCCTGGTCGGTGGCGTTCTGTACGGACTCGACCCTGATGCCCGGACCATTGGTGAGAATCGCGCAGTCACCGACGCAATAAATGTCTGGTAGCGACGTGCGGCAGTATGCGTCGACATTCACCCCGTTGCTGCCTTGGGCACCTGCGGCCAGAAGCGGGGCGGCAGAGGGGACGATGCCGATGCCGACCACCACAATGTCTGCTTGGAGGGACTCGCGGGACTCCAGCAGAACGCCGCTCGCACGGCCGTCGCGCCCCGAGATGACTTTGACGTCGCTGTTCAGCCGGATGTCGACGCCGTGGTCCCGATGCTCACGTTCGTAGAAGCGGGATATCGGCTCTCCGGCCACACGGGCCAGTACGCGGTTAAGCGCTTCGACAAGAACGACGTGCTTGCCGAGTTCCCGAAACACCGCCGCCGCCTCGAGGCCGACATAGCCGCCGCCGATAATTGCGACCTTGCTGGCATCTGGGAGAACGGCCAGAAGCGCGTCACAATCGGCCTTTGAACGGATGTAGAATATCCCGGACAACTCGCTGCCGGGGCATGAAAGCTTTCGCGGCTCCCCACCCGCGGCCCAAACCAGGCTGCGGTACGAATAACACGCGCCATTTTCCAGCGTAACCGTCTTTGCGACCGGATCGACCGCGACGACCCGCGTGCCAAGCACGAGTTCCACGTTTCGCGAACTCCAGAAATCCTGCGGTCTCAGATGCATCCGTTCGAATGTCTTCTTGCCCGCCAGATATTCCTTCGACAAGGAAGGCCGGTCGTATGGCACCTCCGGCTCAGCACCGAGCAGGGCTATGCTTCCTTCGAAACCGGATTGACGAAGCGCAACCGCCGTTTGGCTACCGCCGTGTCCCGCGCCGACAATGATGCAATCGAAGGTGCCTGCGAAGACGTCCTGCGTCATGACATCACTCTCTTTCCGCGCCGATGAGGATGAAGCACATGGTGGCGGGCTTGTCGCTCCTGTTGCGCCATGCGTGACGCGTGCCGCATTGAACGACGATGTCACCTTGCTTCAAGAGCGTCTCTGCGCCGTCATCGAGTTCAAGCCAGACTTCGCCGTCGAGCACGATGTCATAGTCCACCGAGTTCGTCGTATGCATGCCCGGCGCGTTCGCCTCAAATGCTTGGATGAGGCCAGGGATGTGGACGGCTTGTTCCTTGAACGCTGCTTCGTGATCGACGGTTGCAAACACAGAATCCGGGGGAAAGACCACCACCATCAATTTCGTCTCGCCGGGTTCCGGCGGAATTCTGACGTGCGGCGATGCCTGTTCGGCATGATCCTGTGGCAGGTGAGGTTTCGAAGCCGTGGCGTAGAGCACAGACGTCATATGCCCCGGTACCGACTGATAGACATGGGCATTCGGGGGTGGTCCGTCGCTGACGAAAACGGACTTGCCGTTCCTCAATCCGGTGACCACGCGGCGCGGAACGCGAATTTGCGCTTCCTTACTCATAGATGAGGCCTTTCGCATTCAACTGAGGACGCATGTCGTTGATGTCCAGGCTGAGTTGGCCGGCTTCATAGAGGGCGCGCTTCTCGTCCTCCACTGCCTGACGCTTCAGCGCCTTTTCCAAGACCGACGCGGCTTCGTCGCGCTTGACGACGCAGACACCGTCATCGTCGGCGACAATCACGTCACCGGGTTCGATTGCCACTCCGGCGCAAACGATAGGAACTTGGACGTTGGCCAAGGTCTCCTTGACGGTGCCCTGAGCCGATATCGCCTTGGCCCAGACGGGAAATTTCATCGCCCTGAGGTCGGCAACATCTCGCACGCCGGCGTCGATGATCAAGCCGAGGATTCTCCGCGCCTTGCACGACGTCGCCAGCAGATCACCGAAATATCCGTCCGTGCACGGCGACGTTGGGGCGACGACCAGGATGTCACCCGGCTCGGCCATTTCGAGCGCGACGTGGATCATCCAGTTGTCGCCAGGGGGAACCTCGCAGGTCAACGAGGTGCCGCCGATCCGCGCGCCGTCGATGATCGGGCGCAGATGCGAGGCGAGCAGGCCTTTGCGCCCCTGCGCTTCATGAACCGTGGCGACGCCCAATTTGCCCAAAGCTTCGCACACCGCGCGGTCGGTCCGCGCCGTTTTCGTGACGACTTTCACTCGATTTCCTCCCGGGCGAGACTAATAAATCCTAAGTCCTCGCCGCTACAAATACCAGTTAGTATGCAAATTCCAATTGGAATGTCAATCGGAATAACAGAATCCAACCTTCTGCGCGCGGCTCATTTCGCCGGCTGATGGCCAAGTGCGACGTCGAGATGAGCACGGTCGAACAGGCCCGCCGCGGCGCTCCTTGCAGACTCGCTGAGAAGGTTTGCGCGGATCATCAGATCGACTGTCGTTTCCAACGCTTTTCCCGGGATGGAGAGATCGGTGGGCCACATCCCCATGTCGCGCATGTAACGAAGGCCACGCAGTGCGAGGTCGGAGTCGTCTTTGGTGGTTATCCGTTGGAAGATGGGGAGCGTGATGTCTTCTTTCGAAGGATCATTGGTGATCTCATACGCTTCGAGCAGAGCCTGGAGAAAGCGAACGACTACAGCGCTGTTTTTCTCGAGCCAGCTCTTCCGTCCGATGATCGCGGCGAACACGATCTCAGGGATGACATCGTTGATCTCGCCGATGAGATTGTAGCCTTCTCGCTCCGCAAGGAAATTCCAAGGGGCGGGCTGAGGAGCGCAATCGATTTCTCCAGCCTGCAATGCCTCCCAACGCTTCGTGTGGATGCCTGCGAGTTCGAACTCGTAATCACCCGGATACTTGAGCCCCTCTTGGGCAAGAAGAAGCTGGGTGTAGATGGCAGTGCCTTCGGTCAGAGACGACGTGCCGACCCTTTTCCCCTTCAGCTCTTTGATCGACTTGATCGATGAATGTGCCACGATCGACATCGGAAGCCTGTTGGAGTTGGAAGCGATCGTTCGCAGCTCTCCGCCCTGGACGAAATTCGACACGGCTCCTTCCGGTGGCGTGATTGCCAGATCAGCTTCTCCTTCGAGGACTGCGGTGGTGGCCTTGTCCACCGTTCCCATTTTCTGGTACTGGATGGACAGCCCGTGCTTGGCAAAAATTCCATGCTCTTCGGCAACGAAGACGGGGAGCCAATTAAAACCCTGCGCCCCGCCTGCAAGGCTAAGCTGTGTCGTCGACGTCATGTGGATTACTCCCGGAGGATGATGGACCTGTTCACAGGTTCCGGTGTTGAAGTTTCTTGTGGAGCAGTGGGTAGACGCTCCTTGCGTTGCCTTCGAAGACGGCGTGTCTGTCCGCGTCACTCAGGCCCAACTGATCGATGTATCGTTTCGTGTCGTCGAAGGGATGCCCGGTCTCGGGATCAATCGCTTTCACAGCGCCGAGCAGTTCCGAGCCGAACAAAATGTTCTTGTTGTCGACAACCCGGAACAAAGTGTCGATTCCGGCCTGGTGATAGACGCAGGTATCGAAAAACAAGTTGTTCATGAGATGCTCATCGATTCCTGGCTTCTCAAGCATGATCGACAGGCCGCGATAGCGCCCCCAGTGGTACGGCGCGGCACCGCCGCCGTGCGGAATAATCAACTTGAGTTTGGGATGCCGCTCGAACAGATCGCCCTCGATGAGCTGCATGAACACGGCGGTATCCGCATTGATATAGTGTGCGCCCGTGGTGTGCAGGCAACGTTCGCAGGACCCTGAAACGTGGATCATCGCGGGCACTTCGAGCGCGATCATGGCTTCCCAGAGAGGGTCCCACCATTCGTCATGGACCGGAGGCGCGCTCCAGCGTCCGCCCGACGGGTCGGGGTTGAGGTTGCAGCCCACGAAACCGTGGCCGACACAGCGCTCCAATTCTGAGATCACGGCCGAAAGGTCACCATCGACCGTCTGCGGCAGCTGGCAGACGGCGGCGAAATTGTCCGGGAACATGTCCACGATCCGCTTGATGTTATCGTTGGAGACCTGCGCCCATTCCTTCGCAATCCCAACGCCAGGAACGTGGTGTCCCATCCCGGAGGCCCTCGGGCTGAGGAGCGTTACATGTGAACCACGTTCCCGCTGGATCATGAGCTGGTTCGCCTCGATAATCTCGTAGAGTTGCTTGTCGGGAATATCCGCGTAGACGGGTCGCTCCGAAGATTTGCCTTCTGCGTAGGCGACCTGAGCCTTGCGAAACGCGTGATGCTCCGGCGGCTCGGTTGTGAAATGGCCGTGGCAGTCGATGATGAGGGTCATCACGCATCCCACTTCGCAGGAAGTTCGGAGATGCCGCGGAAGCGCCAGCCTTTGCCTCGCATTTCCTTTGCCGGGTCGAGCCGCAGATTGGGCAATTGTGCGAACGCCTCCTCAAGAGCGATCTCGCCCATGGCACGCGAGAGGAAGTGCCCTGAACAGAAGTGTGGCCGGAAGCCGAACGACAGATGTTGCTTCTTCTTGCGGAACATGTCGAACTGGTCGGCATTCTCGAACCGGGCTTCGTCGCGGTTGGCAGAGCCCATAACGATGGCGACCGAGGATCCCTTCGGAATGACCGTTCCGGCAAGCTCGAAGTCCTCCCTGGCAACGCGGGGCGTTACACCGATGGGAGCGATCCACCGCAGGCCTTCGTCGAATGCGCGCATTGCATTGTCGCCCGGCGCGCTCGCCATGATTTTCGCCTGCGCCGGATTTGTAAGAACGCCAGCGCAAGCGTTTGCTGCAGCATGACCAGGCTCCTGCAGGCCGCCAAGGATGATGACCCGCATCGTCGGAGAAATCTCGTCCCAGCTGCGGACTTCGCCCTTCGGCATTCCGCCGTACATCACGTGGCTGAGAAGCGAGTTGTTGGGTTTCGAGAGGCACGCCTGGTAGAGATCGCCCATCTGCTTGTCGATGTCCACGAGTGCTCGATCGAGACGCTGCCAGACGGCCGGGTCATTGTTGACATTCTGCAAACCGAGAGCCATGGCATGGAACCATTCCACCAGCGTTTCATTCGGCGTTTCCTTAAGGCCGATGACATCGCCGATGCATCGGACTGAAATCGGCTCGAAGAGTTCCGTTGTGAGGTTTGCCCCGCTCTGTTCCTTGATGGCATCGATGTAGCGCTGGACGACCGGGCGCGTGAGCGCTTCCACGAAGGAGCGGACGCGTTCCTGGGTGAGGTTGGCATCAATGCCTTCGCGAAGGCATTGATGTTCATCGCCGGACATCGTCAAAACGTTCGGCATGCCCATCACGCGGGCTTCCGGGCGATCCGTCGACCCCGACGGCCCGAAAATCTTGTCGTTGCCGCCAATTGACCGGCAGTCGTCGAAGCGCGTGATGAAATATTCTTTCGTACCGTCGAAGAATGCGACGGGCTGTTCTTTGCGCAGCCGCGCATAGACGGGGTAGGGGTCTCTATAGAGATTTTCCCCAGTCAACTCCGTGTGTTTCTCCACCTTACTTCCTCCCGTTGCCTGCATCCACAGGTCTTCCGATTCAATTGATCGCCATCAACTCCCATACGGTGGCGAGCTCCACGTCGTCGCCTCCTTCGGCGGGCCCTCCCGGCACGATTGACACTTGACATACCGAAAAGACTTCGGATACGGATAGGTATCCAAAGCGGGGATGGCTGTCAATAATAGAATTGAAGTCATCCGTGAGGCCGCTGATGGACGGGAGGAAATCCGTGAGTGAGAGCAGCTTAAACGTGGCTCAACCCGTGCTACAGGCGCGGGATGTTTCGGTGCAATTCGGGGGTGTCCAAGCGCTTTCGGACGTCTCCGTTTCGGTGCGAGCGGGCGAGATTTGCGGCCTCATCGGTCCCAATGGTGCGGGCAAGAGCACGTTTCTTAACGCAGTGACCCGTCTCGCAAGCTACGGCACTGGAACGATCATGCTCGACGGAACGCCAATCGAAGGCGCGAAGGTGCGTGACATGATCGGACTGGGTGTCGCGCGCACATTCCAGAACCTGGGTATCTACGCCTCGATGACGGTCCTGGAGAACGTCATGCTCGGAGGACACCACCAGTTTGGCGGCAGGTTCGCTCAGACCATTTTCAATCCGATGAGTTCGGGCGCGCGGGAGCGTGCCGCGCGCGTGAAAGCAATGACTGTGCTCGAGGAGATGGGAATGGCCGATGTGGCCAATACAATCGCGGGCGCTCTGCCATATCCCTTGCAGAAGCGGATGGAAATCGCCCGGGCGCTCGCCGCCGAACCGAAGATTTTGTTGCTGGATGAGCCAGCAGGCGGATTGACGCACGGGGAAGTCCACGAATTTGGCGAGCTTGTCGACAAGGTGAGACGCAGCCGTAATCTGTCGATCCTCCTGATCGAACATCACATGGGCCTCGTCATGGGTCTCTGTGACCGAATTTTCGTGTTCCACCTCGGGCGTAATCTGGCCGAAGGCAAGCCCGAAGAAATCAAGTCGAATGAAGCGGTAATTTCCGCCTACCTCGGGAGGGCCGCGTGACCCTCCTTCAAATCAAGGATCTTTCGGCCTTCTACGGACGCACGCAGGCTCTCTTCAACTGTTCCTTCGACGTGTCCGAAGGGGAGTTCATCGCGCTCCTCGGATCAAACGGAGCTGGCAAGACGACGATGCTGCGGGCTCTCTCCGGTCTGCTGCACTTCGAAGGTTCCATAGCCTACGCGGGAACGTCGCTTGGGAAGGTGTCACCCCAGAGGCGGCTGGAACTCGGCATCGCGCACATACCGCAGGGCCGGGGAACTTTCACCGAGTTCACGGTTGACGAAAACCTGTCGCTAGGAGCCACGATCGTGACCAGCAGGTCGCAGATCAAGGAAGACAAGGAGCGGTGGTACGACGCTTTCCCCAGACTGAAGGAACGACGGGACCAACTCGCCGGAAACTTGAGCGGCGGCGAGCAGCAGATGCTGGCCGTGGCGCGCGCGCTCATGTCGCGCCCCAAATTGCTGATGTGTGACGAGCCGTCGCTGGGACTGGCTCCGTCCATAACCCAGGAAATATTGACGATATTCAAGACACTGCATCGCGATCACGGCATGACGTTGCTGGTGGTCGAGCAGAACGTGGACATCACGCTTCAATATGCGGACAGAGCTTTCGTCATCGAGGCGGGGCAGATCGTGGCCAGCGGTACAGCCGTGGAAATGGTTAACAACGAAGACATCAAAAAATCTTACCTGGGAGTCGCCGGATGAGCCTCTTTTTCCAGCTCGTCGTCAGCGGGCTGACCACTGGAGCGATTTACGCCGCTCTCGCCCTTGCACTGGTTCTGATTTTCAGGGCGACCAATGTCGTCAACTTCGGCCAAGGAGAAATGGCGACATTTTCCGCTTACTGTACATGGCAATTGATGGAGTGGGGCGCTCCGCTCTGGGTGGCCCTGCTCGTCAGCCTCGCCGGCTCTTTCGCAGTGGGCGTCATTACCTTTCGTGCGGTGATCAGGCCTCTGATGTCCGCTCCCGTTGAGGCGATCGTCGTGGTCACCCTGGGTATATTTGTCCTGTTCCAGGCTGCCGGCATGTGGCTGTGGGGAGCAGAACAGCGCTCCTTTCCCAGCCTGTTCCCCGATGGCGGCTTCAACGTAGGCGATGTGCGTATTTTGAATTCGACCGTGGGCACCCTTGTGATTTTGGTGATGATCGCAGTGCTGATGGGATTGATCTTCAGTTTCACGCGTCTGGGTCTCTCAATGCGCGCCGCCGCATTCGACCACGCCAGGAGCGTGCTGGTTGGCGTGAATGTCGAACGCATGCTCATGCTGGGTTGGGGTTTTGCCGCGGTCATAGGCGCATTTGCCGCCATCCTGATTGCACCAAGACTGTTCCTCAATCCGACGATGATGACGCCGATCCTCTTTTACGGGTTGGCCGCAGCGACCCTCGGCGGCTGGGACAGTCCCCTCGGAGCGATCGCGGGTGGATTGATTGTCGGCGTGGCCGAGAGCCTCGGCGCGAGCTACTTGTCTTTCATCGGCGCGGACATGCGCATCGCGGTGCCTATCGCCCTCACTTTGCTCATTTTGCTCGTGAAGCCCGTCGGCCTGTTCGGCTCCTATAAGGTGACAAAGTTATGAGTGACGGATCTCGATCGCGCCTGGTCAAGTTTGGCCTGTTTGCCGCGGCGGCGGTTCTGCTGCCACTTCTCCTCCCCGGCTATGCGCTGCAGCAGGTTTGCATCGCCATCGCATATGCGATCGCCATCATGGGCCTCAATCTGTTGATGGGATTTGGCGGACAGATCTGCCTCGCGCAGGGCGCGCTTTTCGGCGTCGGAGCCTATGTGACCGCGATCTTGAATTCGGACTACGGCATCCACCCCATCGCGACCTTGCCGATGTCCGCAACTGCGACCGCTTTGGTTGGTTTGGTCGTGGGGCTTCCGGCACTCCGTCTTCAGGGCCTTCAGCTCGCGATCGTGACATTCGGCATTGCTGCTGCATTTCCACAACTGTTGCTGAAAATGGGTGGCATAACCGGCGGCGTTTCGGGACTCCCGATTGATGGTCTGGAAGCCCCCACCTGGGTTCCCGTCAGCCCGGAACTTTGGCTCTACGTCGTTTCGCAGTGCTGCGCAGGGATCGCGGCCCTGCTAGTGACCCTGATGCTATTCGGCGATGTTGGGCGTGCACTGCGCGCCCAACGCGACAACGCCCAAATCGCCGAGGCGCTCGGCGTCAATCTGACGAAAACGCGGCTCTGGGCGTTTGCCGGAAGTTCGGCGCTCGCAGGACTAGGTGGAGGCGTATTCGCCATCATCACGGGCTTCATCAGCCCAGAGTCCTTCCTGGCGATCCTGTCGATCAACATTGTCATCGGAAGCATCGTGGGCGGTGTCACGAGTGTCGTCGGGGCGTTTTTGGGTGGACTGTTCATGGTCTTTGTCCCCACCTGGGCCTCCGACATCAATCTGAGCCTGGGCAATTTGATCTACGGCCTTGCGCTGATCCTCATCATGATGGTCGCGCGAAACGGCGTCACTGGTTTCATCGAAAAATGGCTTTCGACGATTTTACGGAGGACCGCAGACAATACAGCGTCTGTGAAGGAAACAAGGGAGGAACTGACATGAGTCTTATTTCCAAGCTGAAGAGTTGCACGAAGCAGCTGGCCATGACGGTGCTGCTGACGGCGTCTCAAGCCCATGCAGCCGAACCGTCGCCGGGCGTGGCCGACGACACGATAAGGATCGGCGTGACCGGACCTCTGACTGGCCCCGTTGCGGTGGTCGGAGCTGTCGCCGAGGGCATCCGCGCGCGGATCGAGCAGGTGAATGCCGAGGGCGGTGTGAAGATGGGGGACGGCAAGACCCGCAAGATCGAGCTCGTCATTGAAGACGATGGCCTCGATCCGCAGCGCACGCTGGCCAACGTTCGCAAGATGGTCGAGCAGGATGAGGTATTCGCCCTGGTCGGCACGGCCGCCACGCCGAACAACCTCGCGATCGGACGCTACATCAATCAGAAAAAAGTACCCAACGTCTTCATGTATTCGGGTGTCCATGCCCTGAACGCTCCCGATTGGGAAATCGGCTTTGTTCCGTCGTTTGCAACCGAGGCCGATTCTTTTGCAGAGTATCTGAAGGTCGGTAGGCCCGACGCGAAAGTCGCCTTTCTCTACCTGAATACCGAGACGGGCGAAATCTTCATGAAGGCTTTCGACAGGGCGATCGAGGGGACCTCGATCAGGGTTGTCGATCGTCAGCCTGTCACGTCGCAGGATCCGACGGTTGAAACGCAACTGAATACTCTCAAGGCTTCTGGCGCGGACACCTTGGTGATCATAGCCGCCCCGCGTCAGGGCGGTGAAGCCATTCGTTTCCAATCCGAGAGTGGTTGGAAGCCGCTCACCCTGGTGACCAATCTGTCGTCGGCGTATCCCATACTTCAGTCGGTCGGGCTTGAGAATGCCAAGGGCATCATTACCTCCGATTTCCTGAAGCCGATCGTCGGCGACAAGAAGACGGATGATAAGGGCATTGACCTGTACCTGGACGCAGCTGCGGCATCCAAGGTGAACTTCAATGTCGCCAACACCATCGGTCAGACTGGCTACGCCATCGGCGATGCTTTGGTTCAAGCGCTGGAAAAACTCAAAGAGCCAACGCGCGAAGAGTTGATGAAAGTCGTCCGCAATATTGACGGATGGCAAAATCCGCTCCTTCCGGCCGATATCAAGATCACGACCAAGGAAGGTTCAGACATCTTTCCGATTGAGGCACTGCAGCTCTATCAGTTCGATGGTCAGAAGTACGTGCCCCTCGGTGGAACGCTTGATTTCGAGGCAGAGACAAAGGAGTAGCATCCAGCTGCCCGTCGCGCGTACAAGAATTAAGCGGCCTCAGCGCAGGTGAAGGGCATATGTCATATCGGATGATCTCGATCCGATGTGCCTGTGGAGCGTTGAACTTCGATCGGTCGACCAACCACGACACAGAGGGTAATCGCGGCGCGATCGTCTCAGCTCAATTTATAAGATGATGGCTGGCGGGGGGGGGCGATAAGATGGAAATACGGGCTCACGATTGGCACCAGGCCCAAATGTCATGTGGAGGCAACCATGACCTATATATAGGGCTCGACGTTTACTGCGATCTCGATCCGACAAGATGGGAAGCGGATATGGCGGGCTCGCGCCGCCATGTCGCGAAGAACCCGGTGAGCTACGCCCGATACCCGGCCTGATCTTCCGGCACGCCGGCAACCGGCACAAAGAGCTTGAAAGGGTCATGCGCGCCTTAAATGCCCGACCCGTCAAGCTCCTGGGCGTCATCGCCTTCCCAGGGTGAGGGCATCGAGGTGCGATTGATGTTGGCCGAGGGCATGGGCATCCAACACTTCAATTCCGGCTCAGCGTATTCGACGATGCGTCCGGGCGAGGAATCAGAGGCGCGCCAGCCTTCCGCTCCGAACTGATCGCCATGCGACCAATACGCGAGGTCTACTTCTGCCGGCCCCTGTTCGGACGGGCGGATTGTGACGAGGAGCCGACTCCCGTCTTTCGGCGCACTTGCCATGTGGCGCCAGCGGTCCGGCTCGTCCATCGTTTTTCCTCCTGCCTTGCTGCAGGTTACAAGTGTCGCCTCGCCATCGAAAACGGTCAACTCAAACTTTGCACAACCCGTCCTCTCTCGATTGACTGTCGGATCCGGGATTCTTGCCGGCTGTTGCGGACATGAATATTTCGCGGTCCTACCGACGTAGTTAAAGGACCTTGGAGGCCAAATCGGTACCCTTTCTCAGTGAGTTGTCGCCACCCCATGGCCGGCACCTGGGGCGATGCCGAACCCGTGACCGCTGAACCCTGCAGCGTATCTCTGGGTAAGCTTGATCAGGAGGCTTATGGCGTTGACCGAACATCGCTTCTCGCAGAGTTGCTGTCTCATTCCAAAGGTTTGGACCTCTTTCGCAACGATCGGATCGAGGCATTTTCCCTGTGCAGACCATTCGGCCGCGGTCATTTAATCGGCGCCCTTGGTTGCCAGAAGCGACGGTGATGCAATTGCGGTTATCCGACCTCAACTGTCCGGTCTCAGCTCGACCAAACGTCCCCTTGCAAGATCTTCCTCGACCCCGTGACCGTGGCATTGAACCCCAACCGACGCCAGCGAGGATAAGGTCGTACTTGGGTTGGAGGTCGGAGCCCGCTATTCATGGATGATGGTGCTCAGAGTGTAAGATCGACAAGCCGCTCAGCCGTGAATCGGTCGGTGACAAGGGTGTCAATCACGCCGATGCGCAGGGCACCGGCAATTGCGGCCGTCTTCTTCTCGCCGCCGGCCAGCGCGATAACACGATCGACCTTTGCGAGCTCATCCAATGAAATTCCGATCACCCGCTCGTCGAGCGGCGTCTTCACGGCTTTGCCTTTCCCATCAAAGAAACGAAGCGAGATATCGCCGACCGCTCCGGCATCGGCAAGATCGGCAAGCTCGCGCGACGAAAAGATATTGCCCGAGCGCGACAGAAGCTCGGAGGGCTCGACTGCACCGATGCCGACAATGGCGAGGCTGATGGCGCCGAATAAATCAATGGTTTCACGAACGAACGGATCTGCCATCATGAGAAGCTTGGCTTCCCGCGAACTCGTCACGCCTTGAACGGGCAAAAGCTTTGGCTCGGCACCCGTCAGCCGTGCCAGTCTTGTTGTGAGCTGTGTCGCATGTGTCTGAACGGAGGGGTCTCCCATGCCGCCAAGCGTTTGTACGATGTACTTTGCCTGTGCGCTCTTCTGGGGATGAATATTCTCCACCATCTTGAAGATGGTCTGGCTCCAGCTCGAGACCCCTATGGTTTCGCCCTGCGACAGCGTGACCTCGAGCAGGTGCGCGGCAGCCTCCCCGATCCGCGCCATGATCGCGCCGTCGCGATCCTCCGAACATTCCACGACGATCGCTTCGGGCAGATTGAAGCGCTGGCGAAGAGCGCCTTCAAGCTCCGTGTAGGTGCCGACGGGCGGGATAACGCTGGTACGAACGATGTCCTCGGCTTCGGCACGCTTGAGCATGCGCGACACGGTTGCTTGCGACAGCCGCAGATGCTGGGCGATATCAGCCTGCCGCCTGTGCTCGAGGTGGTACATCTGTGCTACGCGAGAAATCAGACGAAGTTCATTGATGCGTCCCATGTTCTCCCCAGCGGTGAATTTTTATTCACCAATAGCGGGCGGTGGCTCGAACGTCGAGCGTGCAATTGCATCACTCCACGTTTTAAGCCGTTCAGAGTTGTCGTTCGCCTGCGGTCGTATCACGGTATTGTGCCGGGGCAGGCGGGCAACCGTTTCAAGGTCGGGCCACATGCCCAACGACAGTCCAGCAAGATAGGCCGCGCCGAGCGCGGAAGCCTCTGGTGCGGCACATTGAATGATCGGGTGCGCCAGGAGGTCGGCTACGCACTGCATCAGGAACGTATTCTGGCTGGGGCCACCATCGACATACAAGGAGCCCATGGTTCCGCCGTTTTGGCTCTGCATCGCAGAAAAGACGTCATGAACCTGAAGTGCGATGGAGTCCGTGACCGCTCTCGCCATCTGCGCCCGGGTGGTGTTGAAGCTGATCTGCGAGAACAGTGCGCGGGCATCCGAATTCCAGTGCGGGGCGCCGAGGCCGACAAACGCCGGCACAAAGCCGGGTCCGCCAGGCCCGGCCGTTGCAGCCAGCTCAACCAGAGCGCCGACGTCGGGCAGTCCAAGCACCTCGGCCATCCACGGCAGGCTGGCCGCAGAGACAAGGATGTTGCCTTCGAAGGCAAAAGTCGGAGTGCCTGCTATGCGCCAGGCAACCGTCGTCGTGATCCCATTGTGGGGAGCGATAAAGCGGGGGAGCGTGGCCATCACGGACGAACCCGTCCCGAATGTCACCTTGCCATCCCCTGCCTTGTAAGCGCCATGACCAAAGAGCGCTGCGTGGCTGTCACCGATGGCAGCGCAGATGGGTGTCCCGGCCGGCACGCCAGGAAGCGCACTGGTCGTTCCAAACTGCCCTGAACTGTCCAGGACTTCCGGCAGCACGTCCATGCTGACGCCAAACAGCGCGCAAAGCTCGTCGCTCCATCGTTGTGATTTGAGGTCGAAGAGCTGACTGCGCGCGGCGTTGGAAGCATCGCACACGTGCTGCTTGCCGCCGGACAAGCGATGGATCAGCCAGCTGTCAACGGTACCGATGCGAACCGATCGGCCCTTGGGGCTTCGGTCCAGCAGCCATTTCACTTTCGAGCCAGGGAACATCGGGTCGATAGGAAGGCCGGTCAATTCCTGGATCCGTTGCGAGTGCCCGCGCTCGATCAGCGTCGCGCAGTCCGGGGCGGTACGGCGGCATTGCCAGCTGACGACAGGTCCCAGCGCTTCCCCCGTCTCGCCGTCCCAAACCGTCACAGATTCCCGTTGATTGGAAATCGCAACCGCTTCGATCGTGACCCGAGGTGCGGTGTCGATACACGTGCCTACCGCCTCGCAAACGGACTGCCATATCCGAGTTGGGTCCTGCTCAACCCAGCCCGGTTGAGGATAACTTATTCCGACCGGGGCAAAGCCGCGCGAAATCAACGCGCCGGTTTCTGACACGAGGATCGCCTTGGAATTGGTCGTTCCCTGATCGATCGCCAGGATGGCACGCATGAAATGTCTCCTCCAAAACGACCGGGGCGTTCAACGGACGCCCCGATGATAGCGACTGGCGTGCTGCGGTCACTTGCGCTTGATCAAGGCCAAAGTCGCTTCGGCTATCGCACTCGGCGCCATGCCAAACTCGTCCAGAAGGAATTCGGCCGAGCCCGTGGGGGCATATATTCCAGGAACGCCCAAACGCTTCATCGGGACGGGTGCGTTTTCCACCACCACCTCGGCGACGGCCGAGCCAAGCCCGCCATAAATTGAATGCTCTTCGGCCGTGACGATCGCACCTGTTTCCGTGGCGGCGGCTATGATCGCCTTCTCGTCGATGGGACGAACCGTCGCCATATTGAGAACTCTCGCATTGATGCCCTGTTTTGCAAGGATTTCGGCGGCTTTCACCATGCGATGTGTCAGCGTGCCATTTGCGATCAGGGTCACGTCGGTACCGTCACGGAGCAGGTTTGCCCGGCCGAGTTCGAAGCTGTGATCCTCCGGCAGGAGATCGGGTACGCCCACGCGCGACAGCCGAAGGAAGCACGGACCTGCATAGCTGGCCGCCCACCTGACGGCGGCCGCGGTTTCGCTACGATCACAAGGTGCAATGACCGGCAGGTTCGGCAGCACGCGTGTCCACGCAAAGTCCTCGATCGAATGGTGCGTCGGACCAAGCTCGCCATAGGCCATGCCGGACGAAATACCGATCAGCTTAACATTCGCGTTCGAGTAGGAAATATCGGCCTTGATCTGCTCCAGGGCGCGGCCGGTCAGGAAGCACGATGCCGCGCAGACGAAGGGAATTCGCCCGCCATTGGCAAGCCCGGCGCCGACGCCGACCATGTTTTGCTCGGCAATGCCGACGTTGACGAGACGCTCGGGAAATTTCGATTTGAACCCGCCAAGTTTGGATGAGCCAACCGAGTCGTTGCAGACCGCGACGATGGTCGGATCGCCGGCGCCCAGCGTCTCCAGGGTTGCGGCAAAGGCATCGCGGCAGTCATAGAGGTTGGCATTCGTGTTGGGCGCATCCATTAAAGTGCCTCCGACAGTTCTGCGACCGCCTGTTCGTACTGCTCCCGGTTGGGCACCCTGTGGTGCCAGTCGACACGGTCCTGCATGAACGAGATGCCGTGGCCCTTGTTGGTATGTGCGACGATACAATGTGGTCGTGGGCCGCGATGCTCCAGCGCGGGAACAATTTCCGCCATCTCATTGCCATTGATCTCGGTGACGTCCCAACCGAATGCTTCCAGCTTCGGCCGCAGCGGTGCGACATTATTGGTGTCGGCCAGCGCTGCGCCCTGCTGAAAGCGGTTGTGATCGATGATCAGAGTCAGATTGCGCAGATCGAATTGCGAGGCGGCCATGATGGCTTCCCAATTTGATCCTTCCTGCATCTCGCCGTCGCCGGTCATGACGTAGGTATGGTAGTCGGCAGAGGTGAGTTTACCAGCCGTTGCAATGCCCACGGCAACGGGGAGACCGTGTCCCAAGGGTCCCGTGTTCGTTTCAACGCCCGGCACCTTGTTGCAGTTGGGATGACCGTTCAGCCGTGAATGCGGCTGCAGGAACGTTGAAATCTCCTCTTCCGGAAAGAACCCGCGCTTCGCCAGCGTGATGTACAGCGCACAGGCGGTGTGTCCCTTCGACAGGATGAACCGATCACGATCAGCACGCCTTGGCTCGTCCGGATACACTTTCAACACCCGGAAATAGAGAGCCGTGAGGATGTCGATAGCCGACATTTCACCGCCGATGTGACCGGCACCAGCGTCATAGACCGCTTGCAGATCGCGCCGACGTATTTGACGCGCGACGCGCTCGAGTTCCTTCGTTTGCATGATGCTTCCTTGTGGCATAAATATTCACTTATAGATATTTTTGCACAAAGTGCGATCCAGTCAAGCCCATTCGGTAATTTTTGCGTAGCCGACGATGGGTGAAGAGCATACTCCGTCTATTGACACCCCGTATAGGAGTTGCTAATGCATTTTCCAGCGATGATGAATAAATATTCGCATTTGAGTAAATCGACCTGAAGCAAGCGTATGGGTGGGAGGAAAAATGTCCGCACTAGGCGTCAATGAACAGGGTCGGCAGTCCAGGAATTCGCTCGGATGGCTAAGTGGAGCCACAGGCCCGCTGATTGGATTGCTGATACTCTGCGTCTTCCTGAGTGTTGCGACCGACAGGTTCCTTTCCGTTCGCAATGCCTTGAACATTCTCGACCAGATCACCGTTCTCGGGGTCATGTCGGTGGGCATGACCTTCGTCATCCTCATCGGGGGTATCGATCTGTCGGTCGGCTCGGTTCTCGCTTTGTCGATGATGATCATGGGATGGGTTGGCAACATTGCGGGCCTGCCAATGGCAGTCGCGATCCCCCTGGCTCTCCTGGTCTCTGCAGTGAGCGGCTTGATTGTCGGGGTGTTGGTGACGCGTTTTCGCGTTCCGGCGTTCATCGCGACGCTTGCGATGATGTCGGTGGCACGCGGTGTTGCCAATATGATCACCGATGGCCAGCAAATCGTGGGCTTTCCCGATTGGTTCACGATGCTTGCGATCGACCGTCATTTCGGTGTCTTGACCGCAACCGTTTTCCTGATGCTGGCCATCGTCGTCCTTGCCTGGCTTTTCCTGAAATACCGTTCCGAAGGCCGGATGCTCTACGCGGTGGGGGGAAATCCCGAGGTAGCCCGGCTTGCCGGCATCAATGTCGGCCTCGTGACGATCGGCGTCTATGTCCTGTGTGCCGTGCTGGCGGGTCTGGCCGGGATCGTGCTCGCGGCACGCCTTGATGCGGTCCAGCCCTCGAGCGGTTTTGGCTACGAACTCGATACCATTGCAGCTGTCGTGATCGGCGGCACCTCGCTTTCCGGCGGAGCTGGAGGCATCGGCGGAACCCTTATCGGCGTGCTCATCATCGGCGTTCTGCGCAACGGCCTGAACCTGCTCAACGTGTCCCCCTTTCTGCAGCAGGTCATCATTGGTGTCGTCATCGTCCTTGCCGTTGGCGCCGAGACGCTCCGCCGAAAGAAAGCATGAGGTTCGCCGCCCATTTGGGCCGGCTAGAGAAGAATTCCTCTTCAGCAAATGGAGGGGATTGTGAAGGCCCGAGGACGGAGGACGTAACCGAGGGCAGGTTAAACCTATGGAGGAACTTATGAAAATTTCCCGCATTCTTCTGACCTCGGCTGCCGCCCTGGCCCTCTCTTTCGGTTCGGCGCAGGCTCAGGAAGTCAAGAAGCTCGGCCTGGCTGTTGCAAACCTTCAGGCAAACTTCTTCAACCAGATCAAGCAAGCCGTCGAGGCCGAAGCCAAGGCTCGCGGAATTGAAGTCGTCACCGTTGATGCCAAGGGTGACGGCCCGACGCAGGTGAACCAAATCCAGGATCTTCTCACGCAGGACATTGACGCGCTCATCTACATCCCGGCAGGTGCCGCGGCTGCTTCTGTCCCGGTAAAGCTTGCACACCAGTCGGATGTACCGGTTATCAATGTCGATCGTAACGCCGACGGCGCCCCGGGCGACACCTTCCTCGCGACGGACTCGGTTGCTTCAGCCAATGCCGTTTGCAAGCACATCATCGAGAAGGCCGGGGGCAAGGGCAATATGGTCATCATCCATGGCCAGAAGGGCACGACGCCGGAAGTCGATCGCACGAAGGGCTGCATGGACGCTGTGAGTGCCAATCCCGGCGTCAAGGTCGTCGCCGAACAGTGGTCCAACATGTGGAGCCAGGATGAGGGCTTCCAGATCATGCAGAACCTGCTCCAGGCAAACCCTGACGTCTCCATTGTCTTTGCCCAGGCCGACGGCCTCGCACTGGGTGCCGCGCAGGCGATCAAGGTCGGCAACCCGTCGCAGAAGATCGTCGTTGGCGGCTTCGATGGTGACACCGCCGCTCTCGAAGCTCTCAAGAATGGGGTATTCGACGTGACCGCGACGCAGCAGACCCAGAAGATGGGCCGCACGGCCGTCGATATGGCAGTCAGGATCGTCGGTGGCGAGAAGGTCGAGCCTGTGCAGTTGATGGATGCGACGCTTACCACCAAGGACAACGTCGACGGTTTCATCGCCAACCATCCGTAAGGTCAGCGAAAGGAGCGGTGCCATGACTGATCCGGTTCTCTCACTCAGGGGTATCTTCAAGCGCTATGGCCCGCTGGAGGTGCTTAGGAACGTTAGCCTCGACGTTTATCCCGGAGAGGTCGTCGCGTTGCTTGGCGAGAACGGTGCCGGCAAGTCCACCTTGTCGGGCATCATTGCCGGATCCCGCACCCCTTCCGAAGGCACCATGACATGGCAGGGGCAGCCTTATGCCCCTGCCTCCCCACGCGAGGCGATCGACAAGGGCGTTGTCCTCATCCATCAGGAGCTTCAGCTGCTGCCGGAATTGACGATCGCGGAGAACGTCTTCATCGGGCGCTGGCCGGTGAAGAACGGCGTTGTCGACCGCGCAGAGATGGTCGAACGAGCGCAGGAGCAGCTCTCCCGCTTGAACCTGCATGTTCCCGCGACGCGAAAGGTCGCGGGGCTATCGACCGCCAACCAGCAGCTCATCGAGATCGCCAAGGCCTTGGCGCTGGACGCGAAGCTGTTGATCCTCGACGAACCGACCGCCGCACTCGGCGGCGCAGAAACCGAGGCGCTTTTCGAGCAGGTTCGAAAGCTGCGCTCCGAGGGTGTCGGGATCATCTACATCTCGCACCGGATGGAGGAAATCAAACAGATCACGGATCGCATCGTCGTCCTGCGGGATGGGGAGCGCGTTCAGGAATTCGCAGACAGCGCGACACCGGTTCGCACGATCGTCGAAAGCATGGTTGGACGGTCGCTCGACAGATTGTTCCCGGCACTGCCGGTCCCTCAGGAGCGACCAGTGCTGGAGGTCGACGGACTGACGGCTGCAGATGATTCGTTCCGCGATGTAACCTTCGAGGTTCGGGCTGGCGAGATTCTCGGTATTGCGGGGCTCGTGGGGGCCGGTCGCACGGAATTGGTCCGTGCAATCGCCGGTGCCGATCAGGTCAAGTCCGGCACGGTGCGCCTCAATGGAGAGGGACTGACGCTGCGCAGCCCGGCTGATGCCATTGCGAAGGGCATTGTCATGGTCCCCGAGGACCGAAAGCTTCAAGGCCTGGTCGTCGGTCATCGCATCGGCGAAAACCTTGTCTATGCCAACCTCGATCGCTTCGGGGGCCGGTGGATCACTCCGTCCATGAAACGCGACCTCGCCAGGAAAGCCATCTCGATTTTTGGCATCAAGGGACGTGGCGAGCAGCTGGCATCGGACCTCTCGGGCGGAAACCAGCAGAAGATCGTGATCGCCAAGTGGCTCATGCGCGATCCGAAGGTTGTCGTGCTCGATGAGCCGACCCGAGGCATCGACGTCGGCGCTCGAGCCGGCATCTACGATATCATCGTCGGCCTCGCGAAAAAGGGAGTCGCGGTCATCGTCGTCAGCTCCGATCTGGAAGAGGTGCTCGGCGTTTCGAACCGGATACTCGTCCTCGCGCAGGGCAAGCAGGCTGGCATCCTGGATCGCGAGCAGGCGAATGATGTCTCGGTCATGGAATTGGCTACAATCTGAAAACGAAATGAGAAAGGAAGAGCGATGCCCGACATCACTCTCAATGCGCCCAAGCTTTTCGATCTTTCTGGCCAGGTCGCCTTCGTGACAGGCGCGGGCAGCGGTATTGGACAGCGTATCGCGATCGGCCTTGCGCAGTGCGGCGCCGATGTTGCCTTGCTTGACCGCCGGAATGACGACGGTCTGTCGCACACGGCGGAATTCGTTCGCCAGGCCGGGCGCCGATCCATCCAGATCGCCGCCGACGTCACCAACAAGGCATCGCTGGCGGAGGCTGTTGAGCGGACTGAAAGCGAGCTCGGCCATCTCTCCCTTGCCGTGAATGCGGCCGGGATCGCGAATGCCAATCCCGCCGAGGAAATGGAAGAAGAGCAATACCAGACGCTGATGGACATCAACCTCAAGGGCGTGTTCCTGTCATGTCAGGCCGAGGCGCGCTCCATGCTCAAGCGCGGCAAAGGCTCTATCGTCAATATCGCCTCCATGTCGGGCGTTATCGTCAATCGTGGCCTCAGCCAGTGCCACTACAACGCCTCCAAGGCGGGTGTGATCCACATGTCGAAATCCATGGCGATGGAATGGGTGGATCGCGGAATCCGGGTCAATACGATTTCGCCGGGTTATACCGCCACGCCGATGAACACGCGACCGGAGATGGTTCACCAGACGAAGCTTTTCGAAGAACAGACACCTATGCAGCGCATGGCGACCGTCAATGAAATGGTTGGTCCCGCGGTCTTCCTGCTCTCGGACGCTGCGAGTTTCGTGACGGGTGTCGACCTTCTGGTTGACGGCGGATTCTGCTGCTGGTGACGTGATTACCGAGGTGTACGCCGCCATGGATGCGACCCTTTCCAAGAGATGTGGAACGGAGGCAAGCGAGATGCGCTTGTTGGCGGCGCATCCCCGCAAGGCATCCGACGTCGTGACGATCCTCGCGCCGCGCCCCTGAGGCAAGAACCGAAATAGCAACTGACGCGATAGTGGCCGCGCGCGATCGATGCGTCGGGAGGCTCCGCGGCCGCATGCGGAAATAAAAAGGGAGTCGCGAATGTACCGCTTCGAAAACAAGACTGTCGTCATTACCGGCGCAAGCCGAGGCATCGGTGCAGCCATTGCGAGGCGCTTTGCCCGGGAAGGGGCCAACCTGCTTTTGTCCGCGAACGAAGAATCCGTGCATGCGGTTGCTGAAGACATCAAGGGCAGCGGCGGCCGTGCAGCATCCTTCGTAGGCGATGTTACCGACAAAGCGAGCGTCGTTGCCCTGTTCGATGCCGCCGAGAGCGCCTTCGGTTCCGTGGATGTTTCTATCCAGAACGCGGGCGTCATCACCATTTCGCGGATCGAGGATTTGTCGGAGGCCGACTGGGACAAGGTCATGGCTGTCAATACGAAGGGTGTCTTTCTATGCGCACAAGAGGCGATCTCGCGCATGCGCAGACATCGCCGTGGCGGTCGCATAATCAACACCGCGTCGGGCCAGGCCCGAGACGGCTTTATCTACACCCCGCATTATGCCGCATCCAAGATGGGGGTCGTCGGAATAACGCAGAGCCTCGCAAAGGAAGTCGCGACCGAGAACATAACCGTCAATGCCTTCTGCCCCGGTATCATCGAGACCGACATGTGGGCTTACAATGATCAAGTGTGGGGCAAGCTGCTTGGGAACTACGGCCCTGGCGAACTGATGAAGGAGTGGGTTCAAGGCATCCCGATGAAGCGGCCCGGATCAGGCGAGGATGTTGCAGGACTGGTTGCGTTCCTTGCCAGCGACGATGCGGCCTACATTACCGGGCAGACGATCAATGTCGATGGCGGCTTGATCATGTCCTGACGGCTGACCGATAGGGCGGGTGCCGCTGATCGCCAATGCCGTTTTCCGCCTCCATACGGGCACCAACGGTCATGTCGGTGCATCGGCGCCCATATCACAGGTCCAGTGTCCCGCCGCGCCCAGCTTTCTGACGACGGAAAGCAAGATCTTCCGCACCTCGATCACCGCCCGCGTCGGTGGATGATTGACCGGCATATCGAGGACGAAGCGACGTGCGAGGCCGGGATGCGTCAGGGCGACGGCGGATAGGGTTCTGCTTTCCTCATCGGTGTGCACTGCGCCACGCCCGAGGATCGTCAGTCCGAGACCGGCGCGGATTGCCGCCTTCGTGCTCGCCACGCCTTCGATTTCGCGCACGATATTGAGGTCTCGTCCGAATATCAGAGCCTGCCGCTCAAGGAGAATGCGGATCCCGTGCCGGCGAGTGGGTAGGATCAGTTGCAGGCCCAACGCCTCTTCGACCGTCAACGCGGCATCGGGCGCGAAGTGCCCGGAAGGTCCGACGACATAGAGCCTCTCGTCGAAGAGCGGCGCGGATGTCGACTTGGCGACATTGTCCAACGTGACGGCAAGATCGTGGACACGCGTATCCACCGCCGCTCGAAGCGCCTGGCTGTCGCCCTCGCTGACCGTCAGCCGGATTTTCGGGAATCGCTGCGCGCATGCCTCGATCACCGGGATCGAGAGTATCGGGCTAATCGAGCTCAGAATCCCGAGCGAGACGTCGCCCGTCGGATATTTCGCCTGTTCTTTCGTCGCTGCTTCTGCCTGATCGAGCGCGCGAAGGATGGCCTGCGCGTGCGACAGCAGCGTAACTCCTGCTTCGGTGGCGACCACGCCCCGCGGCGTCCGGTTCAGAAGCTGGACACCCAGCTGCTCTTCGAGCGCACGGATATGCAGGCTGAGCGCGGGCTGCGCAACGCCGAGTTCGCTGGAGGCGCGCGTAAACGATCCCAGTTCGGCAATCTTGGCGAAGTAGCGCATCTTCAACAGGTCGAGAGCCATACGGGTTCCCAAAGGGCAATATACTGAACCGATATAGCTAATATCTCCGATATATATTTGTTTGAATAGTCTCTCCCGCTTAAAACAGGCTGGAAGGGGGAGGATGCGCCGGGGCGAAGCGACTTTCGAAGCACGCCCGGATTTGTTCGTCTCAAAGGACACGTACCCTCGTTCGCCGCAATCACCTGAAACCGACCGAGGAGACCAACATGATTCATATCAAGCAAATTCCTGAGCGCCCGGCCAAAGCCGATATAGAGGCGATTGCCCCTTTCTCGCCGGCAACGCTCCATGAAGCGCAGGGGCGGCGCGGTGCATTGTCCTCTCGCATCAAACCGGTCGATTACCGAATGAAGCTTTGCGGACCGGCCTTTACGGTCAAGTGCGCACCGCGCGACAACATCATGCTGCAGCTTGCCATCAACTACGCCAATCCCGGCGATATCATCGTCGTCTCTGCAGGCGAATATGAGGAAGCGGGTTCGTTCGGCGACGTCTTGGCCAATGCATGCCTGGCCAAGGGCATCGGCGGGCTTGTCACCGACACCGGCGTTCGCGACACCTTGCAGCTTCGAGACCTGGGCTTCCCGGTGTTTTCGCTGAGTGTCTGCATCAAGGGAACGGTCAAGGAAACGCTGACGGCCGTCAACGATCCAATCATCGTCGGAGGCGAGCTGATCTATCCGGGCGACATCATCGTCGGCGATGCGGACGGCCTGGTCGTCGTCCGCCGGAACGAGGCGCAGGAAGTCGCGAAGCTCGCCCAGGCCCGCGAGGACGCGGAAGCCGGCTACATTGCCGCCTACAAGGCCGGCAAGTCGGTGATCGAAGTCAGCAATCTCGAACCTGTTCTCAAGGCCAAAGGCTTCAAGATCGACCTCTGACCGACGACCTCGCAGGCGATGCATGCCGAGAAAACATCGCCTGCGAGACCGCGCTTGCGCAGACCAGAATTCGTCAGCATCCGGACGTTGCCAGGGCGTTCGCCGCAGGCAGCGCTTCGGCCTGTTCCCACACATGACGGCGGAAAGACCGGCAGCCGCGGCGATCGCGGCTCCGCGCCGTGATCGCCGCGAGGGGGAACCGGCTCGTGAAAACCCGCTCCATCAAAACTTCGTCTGACCCCATCGCGCCGGCACTGATGTACTCAGAATGCAGCCTGATGCTGGTATTGCCAGCGGAATGAGGGCAGCCTTGAGTATGGGTGACGCATGGATCTTTCAAAAATAAGGACGTTGATCGACTTCGTCGGCCAATCCAACATCACCGAGCTTGCGGTCACGGAAAAAGACACGACGGTGCGGATCTTCCGGACGCGTTCCTCGAACGAAGGCGCATCGCGCCAGGATGCACCGGCGGCCGAGTCCACCGTGCCACCCGCTGCAGCGCCGACCGAGACGACCGCCGCCATTCTTGCCCCGATCTTCGGAGTGCTGCATGTGGCGCCGGCGCCCGGAGAGAAAGCCTTCGTCACTTTGGGCGCCGTGGTCGAAGCTGGCCAGACCCTGTTCATCATTGAAGCCATGAAAGTCTTCAACCCCATTGCCGCCCCCCGCGCCGGCCGGATCGCCCGCCTTGCCGCCATCGACGGCAGCGAGGTGGAGGCCGGCGACCTTCTGGCGGAGATCGCCGGATGATGGAGGGACAAAAAGACAGGGCCGGGAAGGATTGCCGCTTCGATACGGTGCTGATCGCCAACCGCGGAGAAATCGCGCTGCGGATCCTCAAAGCCTGCAAGGATCTCGGTCTGAAGACGGTCGTGGTCTGTTCACAGCCGGACCGGCAGGCAAGCTACGGCACGCTCGCCGACACCTTCCTGTGCATCGGCCCGGCCAGCGCCGGGAAAAGCTATCTGAACCGGGATGCAATCCTTCTCGCCGCCCGTATCACAGGGGCAGGGGCGGTCCACCCCGGCTACGGATTCCTGTCCGAGAACGCGGCATTCTCGGAAGCGGTCGAAAAGGCGGGAATGGTCTTCATAGGGCCGACGGCCCGGGCGATCGCGACCATGGGCGACAAGATTGCCGCCAAGAGCGCGATGATCGCAGCCGGCGTTCCCTGTGTTCCCGGGCCGGATTCGGCCCTTCCCGATGATCGCGCTGCGATCGAGGCGATTGCGTCTAAGATCGGCTATCCGGTCATCGTCAAGGCCGCGGGCGGCGGCGGCGGGCGCGGCATGCGCGTGGTGCCCGATGCCGGCGCGCTGCATGCGTCTATCGCGCTTACCCGGGAGGAGGCGCGCCAGGCTTTCGGAACGCCGGCTCTCTACATGGAAAAATTTCTCGAGCACCCGCGCCACGTCGAAATCCAGGTGCTCTGTGATGTCCACGGAAACGCGATTTGGCTCGGCCACCGCGATTGTTCCATGCAGCGGCGCCACCAGAAGGTGGTCGAAGAGGCGCCGGCGCCCGGCATCGCATACGATATCATCGCGCCGGTCGCGGAAGCCTGCCTCAAGGCCTGCCGGCAGACCGGGTATCGCGGCGTCGGCACCTTCGAATTCCTCTATGAGGACGGTGGGTTCTATTTCATCGAGATGAATACGCGGCTGCAGGTCGAACATCCGGTGACGGAAATGACGAGCGGCATCGATATCGTCCAGGCGCAAATCAAAGCCGCGCAGGGCATTCCGCTCGACATCGCACAGAGCGACGTCGAGAGCGACGGCCATGCCTTCGAATGCCGGATCAATGCCGAAGACCCGGACACCTTCCTGGCGTCCGCCGGCACGATTACCGCGTTGACGCTGCCGTCGGGACCCGGCGTTCGCGTCGATACCCACGTGCATGCCGGCTACAAGGTTCCACCCTATTACGATTCTCTCATCGGCAAGCTGATCGTGCATGCGCCGACGCGGGCCGAGGCGATCGTCGTCATGCGGACGGCGCTTGCGGAAACCGAGATCGAGGGCATTTCGACCAATCTTCCGCTGTTGCGCGCACTTTTCGACGACGACGGCTTTGCGGCCGGCGGGACGGATATCCACTATCTCGAGAAATGGCTGAAACGGCGGAGTGCATCATGAGCGCGGTGGACTTCAGCGATCCGGCGACGATCGCCTTTCTCGCCGCTGCCCTGCAGGCGGCGGGCGTCGACGGCATCGAAATCGAGCAGTCCACGCGCAAGGTGCGGATCGTCGTCGAGCGCGACGCTCCCGGTGCGGCGCCGCTCGTCCAGACATTGCAGACGAGCCCGGGTGCCACGCAGTTGGAGGTGGTTACGGCGCCAATGGCAGGAATCTTCGGCGCCAACCATCCCGAGTCCCCCGCGCCATCGTCGAAGCCTCCGCGAAAGGTCGCCGCAGGCGAGACCTTGGGCTTCATCCGGATCGGCTCTGTCCTCCTGCCGGTCAAGGCAACACAGCCGGGCATGCTCACAGGCCGCGTTGCCAAGGATGGCACCGTTGTCGGCTATGGCGATCCCCTCTTTGAAATCGAGCTACGCCCATGACCTCGTCCATGCCTCAGCCAGCAGACCGCTCGGCGGACGCCCTTGCGAAACAGCCGCCGAGTACACCGGCGCACCGGCGCCAGGCGCATATTTCCACGATCGGTGCCCGGGCCTTTCTGCTCGAGGCGCCCGGCGACTTCGACCTCCCCGCGCAGCGGCGCATCTGGGCGCTTGCGCGCGCGCTGGGCCATTGGGACGACCTCGGCGAGATCGTCCCGGGAATGACCAATCTCCTGGCGATCTTCAAGACGACGCCCGAGGATCCGGACGCCGTCACGACGCGGCTTCTCGACGCGTGGGAGCGGGCCGAGAGTATCGACATCAAGGGCAAGACCATCGAGATCGGCGTCCATTACGGCGGCGAGCATGCCATCGATCTTGCAGAACTCAGCAATCGTTCGGGACTGAGCGCCCGCGAGGTCGTCCGCCTCCATTACGAGGGGACCTATACTGTCTTTGCTTTGGGGAGCGCGCCGGGTTTCGGTTATCTGCATGGCCTCGACCCACGTATCCATATGCCGCGCAAGACGGTGCCGTCGCTGAATATGGCCAGGGGCTGCGTCACCATTGGCGGCATGCAAACGGGCGTCGCGGTCCTGACCGGTCCGAACGGCTGGAACTCCATCGGTTTCGCCGATCTCCAGATGTTCGACCCCACCGCGGATGTGCCGGCGATCATGGCGCCGGGCGACACCGTGCGCTTCCTGCCGGAAAGGATCGAGCTGTGATCGAGATTGTCGACACCGGACCATTCAACACGATCCAGGACCTCGGCCGGCCGGGCTATCGAAACATCGGCGTCACGGCGAGCGGCGCTATGGATCCGCTGGCGCTGAAGATCGCCAATCTGCTGGTCGGAAATGACGAAGGCGATGCCGCGATCGAGGTGCAGACCTTTCCGTTCCGCCTCCGCTTCCGCGAGACGACGGTCTTTGCCGTGACCGGCGGCGGCAACGCAACGCTCGACGGCGTCGCCCTGCCACCCTGGTGGATGCAGACGGCCGGTGCCGGGCAATGTCTCGAACTAAGACCGTCTCCTGCATCGGCGCGCGCCTACATCGCCTTTGGGGGAGGGGTGGACGTCCCGCCCGTCATGGGCTCGCGCAGCACGTCGCTGCGGGGCGCTTTCGGCGGTATCGACGGGCGTTTCCTGAAGAAGGACGATACGCTGCGCCTCGGCGAGCCCGCGGGCACCTTGCCGGCCGACGGCCTGGGGGCCGTGCCCCCGGCAAAGGCGCTGGCCGAATTCTTCCCCAATGCGCCGGACGGTACCTTGCTCATCCGGGCGCTGCCGGCCGGTGAACACGACCTTTTTGGTGCCGATGCCGAACGCTTCTGGAGCCAGAGCTGGAAAATCTCCTCGCAGAGCGACCGGACCGGCTATCGCCTTTCGGGCGAGCCCGTGCGGCTCCCCGCGTCGGTGGAGATGCGCTCCTACGGGATCGTTCCGGGCGTCGTGCAGGTGCCACCGGGCGGCGAACCCATCGTGCAGATGAGCGACGCCAACACCGCAGGCGGATATCCGAAGATCGCCGGCGTCCTCGAAGCCGATCTCTGGCGTCTCGGCCAGGCGCGCATCGGCAGCCGTCTGCACTTCGTCCGCTCCTCGCATGCCGAGGCGCGGGCGCTCGACCGGGCGCTCGCTGACTATGTGGAGGATGTCCGCAATACCTCGCAGATGGTTGCCCGTGCGCTGAAGACCATTGCGGGGCGATAAACAACCGTCCGGAAAGGGAAGAACCGATGAAGATCGACGTAAATTCGGACATGGGCGAGGGCTTTGGGCCCTATCGGCTCTGTGACGACGAGGCGCTGATGACGGTTGTCTCCTCGGCCAACATCGCCTGCGGTTTTCACGCCGGTGACCCGGACACGATGGCGCGTATGGTTCGCCTCGCCAAGGCGAACGGCGTCGGTGTCGGCGCTCATCCGGGATTGCCGGACAGGATCGGCTTCGGCCGCCGCGAATTGCCTTTCTCCGCCGACGAACTATGCCAGCAGATGCTCTATCAGCTGGGAGCACTGACGGCGATCGCGAAGGCGGAGCACGTGCCTGTCGCCCATATCAGCTTCCACGCGGCCATGGGCAACATGGTCAACCGCGACCCGGTTCTGGCCGATCTGATGATGGACGCGATCCGTGCGGTCGATCCGAACCTCATCGTCTTTGCCATGCCCGACAGCACGATCGCGCATGCCGCAGCCCGCGCGGGCCTGAAAACCCTGCTCCTCTTCCTTGCCGACCGGGCCTATGACGCGGACGGCAAGCTCGTCGCGCGCGGCCTCCCCGGGGCCGTCGTCAAGGAAGAGGAAGCTCTCCGCGCCCGTGTCCGCCAGTTCCTCAAAACCGGCACAGTCACGACCATCGAGGGCAGGACCCTTGCCGTGCCTGCCCGATCCATCCTCGTTCACAGCGATACGCCGGGCTCGTTGGAACTCGCGCGGATCGTTCGCAGCGAGATCGAGGCCACGGGGGCGACGATTGCGCCGGCGGCCGAGATCGTCGGGTAACCGCAGGGTCTGCCCAGTTTTCATTCTCACATCATCGAAAGCAACTCCGATGCCAGCAATTGCCGATCGCCTCAAGAATGTTTCCATTTCCGCTTCCGCCGCCATGACGCAGCGTGCCAGGGACCTTGCCGCGCAGGGCATCAAGGTCATCAGCCTTTCCGCCGGCGAGCCCGATTTCGCCACACCGTCCCAGGCGATCGAGGCGGCACATGCCGCAGCGCTTGCGGGCGACACGAAATATCCGTCGATGGACGGTACGCCGGCCCTGAAGGCCGCGATCGCGCGCAAGTTCAAGCGCGACAACAATCTCGACTATGATGTGAGCCAGATCATCGTCTGCGGGGGTGGCAAGCAAGTGATCTTCAATGCGATGCTTGCGACCTGCAATCCCGGCGACGAGGTGGTGATCCCTGCGCCGTCCTGGATCAGCTATGCGGATATCGTCAAATTCGCAGGCGCTGTCCCCGTGCCGGTCGCCTGCCCGCAGGAGGCCGGCTTCAAGCTGCGCGCCGAGGATCTGGAAGCCGCGATCACGCCCCGGACGAAGTGGCTGTTCCTGAACTTCCCGAACAATCCGACCGGTGCCGCCTGCTCGCGGGCCGAGATGAAGGCGATCGCCGACGTCATGCTGCGCCACCCGCATGTGTGGATCATGACCGACGACATGTACGAACACCTGATCTATGACGACTTCGAATTCTGCACGATCGCCGAGGTCGAGCCGAGACTCTACGATCGCGTGCTGACGGTCAACGGCGCATCCAAGGCCTATGCCATGACGGGTTGGCGGCTCGGCTTCTGCGGCGGCCCGAAGGAGTTGATTTCCGCCATCAGCAACGTCAACGGCCAGAACGGCGGCGGTACGGCAACCGTTGTGCAGGCCGCGGCAGCCGCTGTCCTTGACGGGCCGCAGGATCTGCTCAAGGAACGCGCCGCCATCTACAAGCAGCGGCGAGACTTCGTCCTTTCGCAACTCGCCAAGATCGACGGACTGAAATGCCACAGGCCGGAGGGCGCCTTCTACATTTTCCCGAATATCTCCGGATTGATCGGCAAGACCAGCAAGGGCGGGCACAAGATCGCGACCGACACCGATTTCGTCATGGCCTTGGTCAACGAGCATCACGTGGCGACGGTGCAGGGCGCTGCCTGCGGCATGAGCCCGTTCTTCCGCATCTCCTACGCCACCAGCATGGAAAAGTTGACGGAAGCCTGCGGCCGGATTGCCCAGTTCTGCGCCGAGATGCGCTGAGCCTCCTCTGTCATCCGCGCGGTGGCTTCAGCCGCGCGGTCAGTTCGATCAGGATGTCCTTGACCGCGGTCGCGGGTTCCGAGAGCGGTGTGTTGTCGGAGACGCACAGCGAGAGCGTCTCCTCGATCCGCGGCGAGACCAGGCGGCAGATCAGCGGCTCGCTCGATTCCGTCACGATCCGGTCGGCGATGGCCTTCGGCATGATCGTCGCCCCGAGACCGCTGCTGACGGCCCGTGTCAGCGTCCTGACGATTTCCACCTCGCCGACCACCTTCAGATTGGTCCGCGACCGCGTGAAGACGGTGTCGACGGCACGCCGCACGAAGTTGTAGGCGGGCGGCATGAGCAACGGAAGGCCCTCGAGCGACGTGACGGAGACCGGCGTGTCCTCGGCCCCGATCGCGAAATCCGGATGCGCGACCAGAAAGAACTCCTCGCTGAGCAGGGGGGTGAACTGCACTCCCTTGATCGGTCCCGCACCATGGATCAGTGCCATCTCCAGACGCCCGGTCATGATCATCTGGCTGTAGGTCTGGCCGACGCTTTCGGTCAGATGCAGGAGAATGCCGGGATGGCGCTTGCGCGTCTCCGCCAGCAGGTCGACGGAGAGCGTTGCGGCACTACTGAAGGGCACGAGCCCGACCGACACGCGTCCGGCGAGCGAGTTTCCGGCCGCAGAGGCATCGGCCTGGGCCTGCTCCATCTGCCGCAGGATGATCTGCGCGTGGCGATACACGGCATGTCCCGCATCGGTCATGCTCACGCCCTGCTGGCTCCGGATCAGAAGCTTTTGCCCGAAGTGCTCCTCGAGCGCGGCGAGTTGCTGGCTCAGCGCCGGCTGAGCGACATGCAGTATATCCGCGGCGCGCGTGATGCTGCCGGTGTCGACGATGACGATAAAGGATTTGAGCCGTCTGATGTCCATCGTGATGCAACTGGATCCGAGCATTGTTGAGGGCATCGTACAGGCCGGCCGGGCTTTTGCAAATCTTGGAATCCCAGAAATTTCATGCCCTTACCGGTACCGCGGAAAAGCGCCGCGTGGCTTGGATACTCCAGCGCCTGCCTGGTCCCCAGGCATCATAAGCCTTGCTTATTGCTCCAGAGATAATCGGTCTTAGGCAGCGCTTCGAAGTTCCACTAAAGTTCCAAAAAACAAGATGGGGAATAAAATGTCATTTTCCGATTACAGGACAGCGTTGGTCACGGGCGCCTCTTCCGGGATTGGCGCAGCCATCGTCGAGCGGCTCCGCCGTGAAAATATCGAGGTTCATGCGCTTGCCCGCAGCGCCGAGCCGCTGCAGAAACTTGCCGAGAAGACCGGCTGCATTGCGCATGCGATCGACGTGACCGACCGCGCCGCGCTGGCCGAACTGACGGCCCGGATCGAGTTCGACATCCTCGTCAACAATGCCGGCGTCGATCGTCCGAAGAAGTTCCTGGAAGCCGACGAAGGTGACATCGACCTTCTTGTCGACGTCAACCTCCGCGCCGTCCTGCATCTCTGCCGCATGGTCGTGCCGGGGATGGTCGCGCGCGACAATGGCCATGTGATCAACATTTCCTCGATCGCAGGCGCCTATAATTTCGGCGGAAACTCCTCCTATCACGCGACGAAGGCGGCGGTCAGCATGCTGTCCAACCAGCTGCGCCTCGATGCCTTCGGAAAAAGGGTGCGCGTGACGGAAATCTGCCCGGGCCGGGTCGCGACCGACATCTTCGCGCATGTCCACGGCGACGATCCCTCGGTCCGCGAACGGTTCATCGACGGCTTCGAGCTGCCACAAGCGGCCGATATCGCCGACGCGATCGCCTTTGCCATCGCCGCACCCATTGCCGTCAACATCGGCCACATGGAGATCACGCCGACCTTGCAGGTGATGGGCGGTCTGCAGACGGCCAAACCGGCAACGCCGCGCACCGTGGCTTCCTCGCAAGGATCAAAGCCGTGACCGGGTTCGATCTCGCAGCGATCCTGACCAATCCGGACTATGTGGCGATGCTGCTGCACGGCATCGAGATGACCTTCGTCATCGCGATCGGTTCCTGGCTTCTGGCGATGACGCTGGCCATCCTGCTGCTCGCGATCCGCTTCTCACCCGGTCGCTTCGGCAATTGGTTTGTCGCGGGCTACGTCTCCTACCACCGCAACGTCCCGACGCTCGTCCAGCTGATGCTGTGGTACTTCGGCATCTTCACGCTGATGCCGGACTGGCTGACCTATTGGCTCGCGGGCCACAATGCCGAGGCGATATTCGCGGTCATCGGGCTTGGGCTTTGCCAGGCCGCGTATTTCAGCGAGGACCTGCGCTCGGGTCTTCGCTCGGTCGGCCCGGGCCAGATGGAAGCCGCCCGCGCGCTCGGCCACGGCTACCTGTCAGCGATGCGCTTCGTCCTGATACCGCAAGGGGTGCGCAACGCGTTGCCGCCGCTGATCAACCACAGCGTCTCGCTTTTCAAGAACAGCAGTCTGGGCGTGGTGATCGGCGCGTCCGAGCTGACGCATGCCGTCAAGGAGATCGAGAATCTCAGCTTCCAGACCTTTGAGATCTACCTGGTCGGAACCGTGCTCTACCTGTTCTTCTCGCTCCTCATCATGGCCGGTGGCGCCTATGTGACCATGCGCGCCGATCCCGCCTGGAGGGCACGGGCATGATCAGCGATATCCTTGCCATCATTCACGACTACTGGCTTCTGCTCCTGATCGGGCAGTATCCGAACGGTCCGCTGGGCGGGCTTGCCAACACGCTGATCCTGTCGGCCTTGAGCATTGCCCTGGCATTCCCCATCAGTATCGTTCTGGCGCTGGCCCGCCTGTCCAAGTGGCCGATGCTGCGCTGGCCGGTCACGGTGCTCGTCTACGTCACCCGCGGCGTGCCGCTGCTGATGCTCATCCTCTGGAGCTACTTCCTGGTGCCCTTGTTGACCGGCGCCAATGTGCCGAGCTTCATTACGATGCTGACGACGCTGGTCGTCTATCAGGGGGCGTTCCTGAGCGAGGTGGTGCGCGCCGGCATCGTGGCGCTCGGCAACGGCCAGATGGATGCCGGACGGGCGCTTGGCCACAGCTATCTGGGCACGATGCGCTACATCATCCTGCCGCAGGCGCTCTACAACATGATCCCGAGCATCCTGTCGACCTTCGTCTCGACGATCAAGGACACGACGCTCGGCTATGTGATCAACGTGCCGGATCTCACCTTCGCCGCGAGCCAGGTCAACAACCAGCTGCTTACCCAGCCGTTCCAGGTCTTTCTCATCCTGGCGCTGGTCTACTACGTGATCTGCTGGAGCCTGACCTATGCCGCCCATCGTCTTGAGCGCCGGATCACGCGCAGGCGGGCCGGCCTTGCCGGCGTTCGGCTCGCAGCAGTGATCGCGCCCACCAAAATCGTATCGGAGCAGTCATGAGCACATCAGAATTGCAGCAGGATTTGCAGGCGATCCGCATCTCGAAGGTCTCCAAGCGATATGGCGATTTTCCGGTCCTGAAAGAGATCGATGCCGAGGTTACCCGGGGCGAGGTGGTGGTCATCTGCGGACCGTCGGGTTCGGGGAAATCGACGCTGATCCGCACGATCAATCGGCTCGAGGAGATCAACAGCGGGTCGATCTCCTTCGACGGGCAGAACATCCACGCACCGATGAAAACGCGCGAGCTCAACCGCATGCGCAGCCGGATCGGCTTCGTTTTCCAGAGTTTCAATCTTTTTCCGCATCTCTCCGCCGTCGACAACGTCTCGATGTCGCCAATTCGCGTGAAGGGCGTCGCGCCGGATTTGGCCCATAAAAAAGCGCTGCTCCTTCTCGAGCGCGTCGGGCTGGCCGACAAGGCCAACGCCTATCCCGGCCAGCTGTCCGGCGGCCAGCAGCAGCGCGTGGCGATTGCCCGTGCGCTGGCCATGGAACCACCGGTCATGCTGTTCGACGAGCCGACCAGCGCGCTTGACCCGGAGATGGTCGGAGAAGTCCTGGCGGTGATGAAGAGCCTGGCTGCCGAGGGCATGACGATGCTGTGCGTGACCCACGAGATGGGCTTCGCACGCGATGTCGCCGATCGGATCTGGTTCCTCGACGCCGGCCAGATCCTCGAAATCGCGACGCCGGAAGAGTTTTTCAAGCATCCCCGCCATCCGCGCGCTCAGCGTTTTCTCGCTGATCTGCGGCACTGACCCTTCAATAATAACCAAAGGAGAACAGCAATGACCCTGAAATGCATCACTCTCGGTTTCGCCATCGCGGCGACCGCCGCGATCACTCCCGCCAAGGCCGACCGGCTGGACGACATCATGTCCGCCAAGACGCTGCGCTGCGCGACTTTCGCCGATGTGCCGCCTTTTGCCTCACCCGACCCGAAGACCCGTGAAATGGCCGGCTTCGATGTCGATCTCTGCACCGCGATCGCCAAGCAGCTCGGCGTGGCGGCCGAGGTCAAGCCGGTTTCCGTCGAGGCCCGCGTGCCGGAAGTCAAGCTCGGCCGTGTCGACATCACGGTCGCAAACCTCGCCTACACCCAGAGCCGCGCCGAACAGATCCAGTTCAGCGACCCCTATTATCTCGCCAAGGAAATGCTGATCGTTCCGGCCGATGATCCGGGCCAGACCAAGGCCGATTTCGCCGGTCAGCGCATCGCCTCCACGAAGGGCTCGACCTCCGAAATGTCGATCAAGCTCAACAAATCCGAGCCGCTGACGTTCCAGGACACGGCATCTGCCTATCTCGCCGTCCAGCAGGGCAAGGCGCGCGGCATGGTGGCGAATACGATGACCACGACGAAGTTCGTCAACGAGTCCCAGACCAAGGGCAAGAAGATGCGGATGATCCAGGATCCGATGCTCTTCCAGCCGATCGGCGTCGGCATGGCGAAGGATCAGCCGGCTCTGACCGCCAAGGTCAACGAAGCTCTGCACGCGCTCGACGAGTCCGGCGAACTCAACAAGATCTGGGACAAGTGGCTCGGTCCAGACACGGAGTACAAGATGACTCGGACCGACAAGGTCGTGCCGATCACCGAATTGAAATTTACGCCAATTCCTTGAGTTGAGATAAGTGCGGGGGCTGATTGATGGAACAGCAGCCCCTATGCGCGATTGCGAAGGTCGAGCGCCCCTCGACCTTCGCAATGCTTCAGACCTGCTTGTCGCCGCTAATCCGGCCGTCTTCTCAGGTCTTGCCGTAGCGAACCGCCAGTACCGAGAGTGCCGCGATGACCATGACGACGCCGTAGGGGACCTTACGCGTCGTGCGGATTTCCTCGATGCGCATGAACAGGGAAAGATGCGCCAGCTGCATCGGCATCGGCAATCGTAAAGCCAGCAGAGCAAGAATGCCACCGATCAGGAGAAAGACGGCGAAGGGCAACATGCCGTGCCAGCCGATGAAGAGACCGATCGGCAGGAAAAGCTTGGCATCGCCGGCGCCGAAAAGGCCAAAGCTCCAGAGGGCGACGCCAAGGACGAACAGCAGGAGGCCGGCCGCGGCATCGCCACCGAACCCGGTGGAGGAGAAGAGCGCCGCGCCGATATCGCCGGTCGTCAGCAATCCCGCAAGAGTCCGCAGGCCATAGAGCGCGAGGAGGGCGAGGATGGCGCCATTCGGTATCTTCCAGCTGCGGAAATCGCTCCAGGCAGCATAGAGGAAAAGTAATACTGAAAGCGCAGTAATAATGTTGATTATTTGCGTCATGTTTCCCCTCAGCCGTTCAAAACCCTGTATTTTTACAAAATCAAAAAGATGCCAGACGGAGACTAAGTCATTGGGGGTAGATGACGGTCAATAAATACTACCATACCTCCTGTTTGTACAGCATATGAACTAGCTATTGACACCATCCCTATCCGATCGGAATTTAACCATAAAATATATATCCCAAAAATGGCCATGTTTTAGTAATTGACGAAATAATAATTAAGTGATTATTAATAATATCAGTCGGAGGGGCGGTCTCGACGACGGGGGCGGGCCGGAGGACATTGCGGGCACGTCGTATATTTGGAGGTAATTCTCGATGAAAGCACTTTTGTCTGCAGTACGCGCTTTCGCGCGGGAAGAAGATGGCGTTGCGCTGTCAGAATATCTTGTTCTTCTTGGCCTTCTCGTCGGCGGCGTTATTGCTGCCGTCACACTCGCCGGCCAAAATCTTGCTGCGGCTTGGAACGGCTGGGCCGGGTTCTTCCTGAGCTTGGACGATGCCGCGCCTGTGCCAGCCTAACAGAAGAAATTAAAGAGGAGAGGGATTTTTGTTAACCCCTCTCCTCTAAAATTATATTTAAGAAACGGGCGTATTTTCGTCCAGTGTTGCGAGTACCGGCGATGCGTTTCTCAACAATCCTTAGTCTATTCGTTTCCATTATACTTGCTGCAACTGCCGTTTTTGCGATGCGCAGTTACCTGGCAGACCAGCAAGCGCGGCTTGCGGCGGTTGACACGAAGGCATCGGACAAGATCCTCGTTGTCGCGGCCAAGGAAATGCGCTTCGGCGACCCGGTCCGTCCTGAAAGTCTAAGAGCCATCCCCTGGCCTGCCGGGGAGCGGCCAGAAGGCTCATTCGACAGCATCGAGGCGGTGGTCGGCGACGTCGACAAGCCGCGCTATGCGATGGCGGCGATCGATCCCGGCGAGCCCGTGCTCAGCTCGAAGATCACCGGCACCGGCGAACGGGCGACGTTGTCGGCGGCGCTCGACCAGGGCATGAAGGCCGTTTCGATCCGCGTCAACGACGTTCTCGGCGTTGCGGGCTTCGTGCGGCCCTCGGACCGCGTCGACGTGCTTCTGACCCGTGTCGTCCAGAACCGGCAGAACAGCAGCGAACAGACCTATGTCGATGTGCTTCTCCAGGGCGTAAAGGTGCTGGCGGTGGACCAGACCGCCGACGAGCGCAAGGATGAGCCCTCCATCGTCAAGACGGTGACCTTCGAGGTCACGACCGAAGAGGCGCAGCGGTTGACGCTGGGTGCCAATATCGGCACGCTGTCGCTCACGCTGCGCAATGTCGCGTCTGCCACAGCGGAAGAGACGCGGCCGATCACCGTTGCGGACCTTGGCGGGGGGCCGATGGCAACCGAGCTTAGCAACGATCTTGCGAAGGCCGATGACGGGCGATTCGACACGATCGAGCGGCTGGTGCGGAAGGTCGGGGAGGACCTGGGGGGCAGGCTCAACTCGGTCGAAGATCAAATAAAGAAGCCTTTGCGGGAAAAACAAGTACAGATTGTTGAACGTGAAGTCGAAGCGGTATTGCCGATTGAGCCAAAGTGGGCGACGGTAGGCGTCTGGAACACGACGAAGCGCGAGGAGCACCGAGTCGGCATGATCCAGTGAGCTGAAATGCGGCGTGCCGGGATGCGCGGCAGCCGAACGAGGAGAGGGGCTTAAGCGGAATGTTGAAGGGAAGCATAAAGGGGGTGGCGCGAGCCAGGACCCTTGCGGCGACGACCGCGGCAATTTTAGCGTGTGGCTGCTGGGGCCTTGGCCTCGTCGGTAGGGCTGACGCCCAGGAGAAATTCATCAGCCTTGCCGGCTCCGTGCAGCAGGTGACGATACCTCCGAACGACACGATGACGATCACGACCGGCAAACCCTTTGGCGATCTGGTGATCGGCAGCGCCGAGTTGATCGATGTGGTGCCGCTCTCCGACAAGTCGCTCTTCATTCGCGGCAAGAAGAACGGCGCCACCAACATTTCGGTCTATGCCGACGACAAGTCGCTTCTCGGCGTCATCGATATCCGCGTTGCCAGCGATTTCACCGAAGTCGCTTCGGCCATCCGCTCCACTGCACCGTCTTCGCAGGTCAGGGTCTTCAATTCCAACGACCGCATTCGCCTCACAGGCATGGTGCGTGACGCCGTCGAACTGCAGCGCGTGATGGAAATCGCGCAGTCGTATTCCGAGTTGCCGGTGCTCAACCAGCTTCGCGTCGCTGATTCGCAGCAGGTCATGCTGGAGGTCCGGGTAATCGAGGCCCAGCGATCGACCGGCCGCGACCTCGGCATCGGCTGGTCCGGGCAGGGCAGGAACGGCATCGGCAAGGCAACGACGAGCCAGGGCATCGGAACGAATGACGACGACCAGCTCGTGCGCACGCTCGAAGACGCCTCGGGCGTTGCAACGGGCCTGCAGCCCTTCGGTCAGCTGATTGCCAAGGTGCTGGAAATTTCCGGCGGCCAAATCGACATCGTCATCAATGCGCTGGAACAGAAGGGGCTGGTGCGCCGGTTGGCGCAGCCGAACCTGATTGCCATGAGCGGCGAGACCGCAAGCTTCCACGCCGGCGGCGAGGTACCGATCCAGACGACGGTCGCCAACGGCGCGACGGTCGCAACCGAGACCGACTATCGGCCGTACGGTGTGCGGCTCACCTTCACACCGGTGGTGCTGGATGGAGGGCTGATCAACCTGAAGATCGAACCGGAAGTTTCCGAACTCGATACGTCGGTCAGCGTCAACGGCAATCCCGGCTTCATTTCGCGTGCGGCGAAGACCACGGTCGCGCTGCGCGACGGCCAGAGCTTTGCCATGGCCGGTCTACTGCAGTCGATCAATTCCAAGGACATCCAGCAATTGCCGGGACTGGGCAAGCTCCCGATCATCGGGGCGCTGTTTCGCTCGACCAGCTTTGCGAAAAAAGAATCCGATCTCGTCATCGTGGTCACGCCGCATATCGTGCGGCCTTCAGCGCCTGGCGAGGATCTCTACAGTCCGCTCGACCAGACGCGTTCGTCGAATGACGTCGAACTCTTCGCGCTCGGCATGCTGGAGGTCGACAAGGATATGCTGCGCCGCTTTCGCAATGGCGAAGGCGTGAAAGGACCCTATGGTCACCGTCTCGATCTCGACGTGGGAGGCACCCTTGCTGTTGTCAAGAAGTAGGCGCGTCGTGCTGGTGCTTGCGGCCGCGAGCCTGGTCTCTGGCTGCGCCGATTACATGAATCATCGTGATTCGATCACGTTCGGGCTGGGCAATGCAGTGGAGGCCAATAAGGGCATCCACATACAGGATCCTTTCCCGCAGGTGGCTGAGAACACCCGCATCACCACGGACGGCAAGACCATCCAGAAGGTGATGCACAACTACAACGGCTCCAGCCAGCCCGCAGCGACACCGCAAACGGCGGTGATCCTGCCGGCGGCAACAATGGGAACGAACGGATCGCCGTCGTACGGGCAGTAACGGGAAGCGGGCGACGAGCGGGAATTGACGAGCGGAATGAAGAAGCAGCGGCGGAAAGGAATGCAGTAAACGCAACACGTCACGGCGAAAGAGGCGCCGCGATGGGGGGATATGCCAATGTTGTTGAGTACGGCTATCAGGCGGTTCTGGAACGATCATCGTGGCTACGTCATCGCTTTGACGCTGATATCCATGCCGCTGCTCCTTGGTTTTTCGCTGCTCGTGATCGATGTCGGGCGCAGCAGCAACCTGCACACGGACCTTCAGAATGCCGTCGATGCGATGGCGCTGACCGGCGCCCGCGAACTCGACGGGCGCGACGACGCGATCACCCGGGCCGAGGCGGCGATCGAGAAGCTCGCCAACACCGCTGCCTTTGGCGGCGGCGGCGCGGGCCTGTCGCTCGGCTCAAGCCTCACGGTGTCTTACGACGCCGGTAACGACGCCGCGAGCACCGTCACCGTCACGTTTCTCAAGGCTATCCCGGATGACGATGACGACGCCATCCCGGGTTCCATGGTGACGACGAACCCCAACGAAGCAGCCTATGCCTGGGTCGCTGCCAAGCCTCAGGCGATGCAGACGATCTTCCCGATACCGGTCGGCTTCAATCGCGATACGATCAACGTTTCGGCGGATGCGGTTGCCGTCTATCACGCAAGTGCCTGCGATATCACGCCGATCTTCATCTGCAATCCCTACGAGCCGGCCGGCAATACGAGCCAGGCCTCCAGCGAGCAGGCGGCGGCGGATCTCCATACCAACTTCGCGGCCGGCAATCTCTACGGTCGGCAGATCGAAATGCACAGCACGTCTTCGTCCAATCCTGGGCCTGGCAATTTCGGGTTCCTGCGGACACCGCTGGGCAATGGCGCAAACGTGCTGGCGGAGGCTCTCGCCACCGGCAATCCGGGAGCGTGCTATACGCAGGATAGCCTGGATACCAAGACGGGTGCCGTCGCCGGGCCTGTGGAGGCTGGCGTCAATACGCGCTTCGGCATTTATGAGGGTTCGTTCAAGGGCTCGCGCGATGACGGCCGCTATCGCCCGGCCCAGAACGTGCGCTCCGCGCAAAAGCAAACGGGACAGAACGGCTGCAAGGGTTACGACCCGGCAATGGTCGGCAGCACGGTCGGCGATGTCACCAAGGCGGTGCCGTTGGGCTACGGTTCAGCCATGAGCGCGCTTGGCGGCGGCAAGATCAGCAGCAGCAACAATTGGAACTACGCAAACTACTGGAGCGTCGCACAGGGCGGGACGGCGCCGTCGGTCAGCGCGATTCTCAGCAACTACTCCAGCTATCCGCCGCAGGCCACCGGAACACCGAGCCGGCCCTCCGCCTACGATGTCTATCGTTACGAACTCAACACCCCGGCGCTGCTCAGCCATGCCTCGCCGAACGGCGAGATCGGCACGCCCACGACAGGCGGCGGCCAGTGCTATTCCGGGCCGGCCCTTTCGAACTACACGGGGGGCGACTATGGCGATCGTCGCGAAATATTCGCCGCGATCGTCAATTGCGGCTACGAGGCATCGATCGGCCATCTGAACGGCCAGAAGCAGACGCAGGCGGTTGCCTTCGCGCGCATGTTCATGACCAAGCCGGCGATCAAGGCCGGCAGCGAGCGCTATCTGTCGCTCGAAGTGATCGACATCAGCGGCAAGGGTGGACGCGGCACGCTGGAAGAGTTCCTGCGGGAAGAAGCGGAGCTGGTCAGATGATGGCGCTGCGAAACTTCATTTTCCGTCGCTTCTGTTTCGGCTTCTGGCAGAAGGAAGAGGGTGCCGTGCTCGCCGAAGCGCTGCTGGCCGTGCCCTTCGTGACGCTGTTCGCCGTCGGCATCCTGGAGTTCGGCAACATCTTCTGGGAGCGAATGCAGATCGATGCCGGCCTCAGGGATGCCGGGCGCTATCTGTCGCGCTGCAGGCCAACCTCGCCGACCTATTCGGCGAACTGCTCGACGGCGACGGCGAAATTGATCGCTTTCTATGGAACCCAGAGCCCAGCCGCGGGGGCTCGGCTGCGTGTACCGGGCTGGGGCCCCAATCTTGCCGATATCACGGTCACGCCGGTCGATGCCGATGGCACGATTACCGTGCAGACGGCGCATCTCTATGAAACGTCTCCGCTGTTTTCCTGGCTCGGCGTTGCTGCGATCACCATCAATTCCTCGCATGAAGAGAGGTATATGGGATGGTAGACGTTCGAGTTTCCTTCTGGCGGGACGATCGTGGCGTATCCCTTTCCGAAGGGCTGATCACCATCCCGATCGTGCTCCTGATATTTTCCGCCTTCGTCGAGTTCGGCTATGCCATGTCGCAGTGGAACCAGACGGTGAAGGCTCTGCAATATGGCGCACGTCTTGCGACCGTATCCGATCCGCTGGTGCCGGCGGCGGACTTTGCCGATGCCTTCCCGACCGACGCTGACGATCCGCTGAACAATGGCCGCGCTGCGCCGAACGATTCGACGATATCGATCACCTGTGGACCCGCGCGCGCGAACTGCAATGCCGCAGCGTTGAGCCGGGTCGTCGAGGGAAGCGTCGCCGGCTGTGGGGCGGGCGATCCGCGGCCAGGCATTTGCGACCTCAACTGGCGCATTACGCAGGACAACGTCGTGATTACCTATCAGCGCTCAGGGCTCGGCTACTGGGGGCGGCCGGATGGCCCGGTACTGACCATGCGGCTGGAAGTCCGCAATATTACCTTTGATCTTCCCATATTGAGCGCATTGCTCGGGCTCGATGACATCGTCATTCCCGCCCATCCGGTGACCATTACGACCGAAGACTTGAAGACGTGTTCCACCTGCTGAAGCTATAATGCTAAACCCTTAATATTGCGTGGTAAAGCGAGATGACAGCTCATATGAATTTTGCAGTGACCACTAAAATCCTTGTTCTCTCCGATGACGCGGCTGCTGCGAGCTTCATGCTCGATACGTTCGGTTCGCTTTCGCGCTACGATGTGCGCCATATGGCCGTGATGGCGGTGAAAGACGCAGGGCGGATCGACGCGGCACAGTTCAACCTTATCGTCCTGGATGTCGATGACGGAGAGGTGCTGAGCCATCCGGAGCTGTTTGCCTTCCGCAGCAAGCATCGGAGTACGCCACTGGTGGTCGTCTCCGAAGATTTGCCCGATGAGAGGCTGCGGCTGCTGTTCCGCCTGAACGGCAACGATTGGCTGAAGAAACCGCTCGAGCGCCGCGCGCTGATCGATATGATCTCGACCCATGCGCCGACCGCTGGCGCCAACGAAAGCCGGGTTCATGCCGTCGTCTCGGCCGTTGGCGGGGCGGGCGCCAGCGTGATTGCATCCTCGCTGGCGCATGTGCTGGCGCAGCCGACAAAAAATTCCGCGCCGCGCGTCGATCTGTTCGACATGGATTTCTCCTCCGGGTCGCTCGGCTATTATCTCAACCTGGTCAATGACTACGATCTGAAGCCGATCCTGGCCAATCCGTCGCGGGTCGATCTCGAATTCATCGATCTCGTGCGCAAGCGCCATCCGGGCGGCTTTTCGTTGCTGTCGTTCAAGCAACCCTCGGTGCTTTTGACGCCGAAGGGTGGGGAACTCGTGCTGCGGATGTTGGACGTCGCGGCCTTCGAAAGCGATCACACGGTCCTCGATATTCCCTATTATCAGACGCCGTGGAAAGAGGATGTGCTGGGGTCTGCCAACAGTATCTGCATCGTCACCGAAATGACGATCCCCGCCCTGCACGAGGCCAAGGACCTGTTCCTCAACCTGGTGCGGCTGCGCGGCAATTCGGACCAGATCTTTGTCGTCATCAACAAATACCGCACCAAGCTCTTCAGCCTTGGCGTGCGCCGCCAGCAGATCGACAAGATCTTCAAGGATGTCCGTGCGCATATCATTGCCGATGACTGGGATACGCTGAACGAGGCAGTCAACCGCGGCGTCTTGCCGTTCGAGGTCAATGCGCGGTCCCGTTTCTGCGGCTCTGTCGGCAAGCTGGGAGCGCTCGTTAAATGAAGTGGCGCAACGGCAGCAATGGACAAGACGCGTGGCGCACCACGGAGGCATGCCGCCGAGTGATGGCAGGTGTCCTGGTCGCGGCGTGTTTCTGGTTCTCGGCTTCGTCCATGCAGGCCTTGGCGAGCGGGCTGGTGCCACGAAATCTCGGGCCAACGACCGGCGTCACCGTCACCACGGAACAAAATTATCCGGCCGGCACGATCGTCATCGTCAGCAAGGACCGGACGCTCGATCTCATCGTCTCCGGCAACCGTGCGATCCGCTACAGGATCGGCGTCGGCCGCGACGGCTTCCGCTGGAGCGGCATCGTCAGGGTCGGTCACAAGGCGGAATGGCCGGACTGGCGGCCGCCGGCGGAGATGAAGGCGCGCGCACCGGACCTTCCCGAGCTTGTGCCCGCCGGTCCGTTCAATCCGCTCGGCGCCCGTGGGATCTATCTCTACCGGGGAAATGCCGACACGCTCTATCGCATTCATGGAACCAACGATCAGTCGACGGTCGGCGGATTCGCGTCCTCGGGATGCTTCCGCATGAGCAATGCCGACGTGATCGATCTCTATAGCCGGGTGAAGGTCGGAGCCACGGTGATTGTGAAATAGTCGACCAGGGGGGAAACTGATGACAAGCGGGTTCATCGGACGATTTTACAAGCAGCGGCAGCCGGAAGGCGAGGATTCGGAGATTGCCGATCTCGCCATCAATGGAGCACAGATGGCGCCGCCACTGCAGGCAATCGGCGGGTCTGTGGCGACCGAACAGGAAACGTCGCTTGGCCGGGACATGGTAGCCGAGCGGGTGAACCTGCATCGCTATCTCCTCGATCGCATCAATCTCGGCATTCTCGACATGCTCGACAATGAAGAGATTGCCACCGAGATCAGGCCCTTGGTCAAGGACTATATCCGGCAGAACAATTTCCCGCTCAATGCCAAGGAAATCAATGATCTGATCCATGACATCACCGACGAGATGCTCGGGCTCGGGCCGATCGAGCCGTTGCTGACCGACGACACGATCGCCGATATTCTGATCAACGGTCACAACAGCGTCTATGTGGAGCGGTCTGGCAAGCTCGAGAGCACGGCGGTCCGCTTCAAGGACGAGGACCATCTGCTGCGCGTGATCAACAAGATCGTCTCCGCCGTCGGGCGCCGCGTCGATGAATCGACGCCCCTGGTCGATGCCCGCCTCAAGGACGGGTCGCGTGTCAACGTCGCCATCCGGCCGATCTCGGTCGACGGGCCACTCGTTTCGATCCGCAAATTCACGCGGTCGCCGCTGACGCTGGAGCGTCTCGTCGAATACGGTGCCATGGCCAATGCGATGCGCATCCTGCTCAGCGCTGCGGTCAAAGGCAAGGTGTCGATGATCATCTCCGGCGGTACCGGCTCGGGCAAGACGACCTTGCTCAATGCCCTGTCGTCGCAGATCTCCGAGAAGGAGCGCCTGATCACGATCGAGGACGCGGCCGAACTCCAACTGCAGCAGCCGCATGTCGGACGATTGGAAACGCGACCGCCGACGCTTGACGGCCGCAACGAGATTCGTCAGCGCGAGCTCCTCAAGAACGCGCTGCGCATGCGTCCGGATCGCATCATCGTCGGCGAAGTGCGTGGCGAAGAGGCCTTCGACATGCTGCAGGCGATGAACACGGGTCACGAGGGATCGATGACGACCATTCACGCCAACACCCCGCGTGATGCCGTCGGTCGTCTCGAGCAGATGGTCGGCATGGCCGGCATGCCGATGTCGCAGCTCAGCGTCCGGTCACAGATCGCGTCTGCGATCACGCTCATCGTCCAGGTCCAGCGCCTCAGCGACGGCAGCCGCAAGGTCGTATCGGTTTCCGAAATCACCGGCATGGAGGGCGAAGTCGTCCAGATGCAGGAGATCATGAAGTTCAAGAAAACCGGCACAGATGAGAATGGCCGCATTCGCGGAGAATTCCGCGCCACTGGCCTTCGCCCCCGCTTCGTCGAAGAATTCGCCGAACTCGGCATCATTGTCCCCGCAGCGATCTTCGATCCGGGGACATCTTTGCAAACAGGGCGGGCTAGCTGATGTCTCTGTCCCTGCTCCTCGTCTACGGTACCGTCTTCATCGCAGCGCTGATTTCCGTCGAAGCTGTGTTGCGCGGTTATATCAGGACATCCGCACGCCACAAGGCGGTGAACCATCGTTTAGGCCTGCTCGACGGAAGCGCCGATCATCGCCAGACCTACGGCGAAATGCTGAAAGAGCGTGGCGTCGGTGAATGGCGATCGCTCCCCATCATGCAGCGGCTTCGGAGGTTCTATACACAGTCGGGAATCAAGTTCGATGCGTCGCGATTTGCGCTCTACGCGATCGCCGGCGCAGTGGCCGTCTGGCTGGTCGTTCAGTTCCTGGTGCCGAGCAATCTGATCCGGATTCCGATTTTCGTGGTGGTATGCCTCCTGATCCCCGTCGTCGTCGTTTGGCGAGCGCGGGCGATCCGGATGCGAAAATTTACGCAGAAGCTCCCCGAGGCGCTCGACGTCGGCGTTCGCAGCCTGGCTGCAGGGCATCCGTTGCCTGCGGCGATTGCTCTTATCGGGCGGGAAATGCCCGATCCGATCGGCTCAGAATTCGGTCTGCTGTCGGACGAGCTGACCTATGGCGTTGTGCTGGAAGATGCGCTCGTCAATCTTGCAGACCGCGTCGGCGTGGAAGATCTGAACCTGTTGGCGATATCGCTGAGCGTTCAAGCCGGGACCGGCGGCAATCTCGTCGAAATCCTGCAGAACCTCTCGAAGACCCTGCGTGACCGGTACATGCTGAAGGCAAAGGTCAAGGCGATCTCCTCGGAGGGGCGGATCACCGCGATCTTCATGTCGATCTATCCGTTCCTTCTGTACGGAATGATCAAGACGCTCTCGCCGACCTATTTCGACCCCGTTTGGGAAAGCGGCTACGGACCGACCGTCGTCAGCGTGTTGCTGGCCATAATGGCCGTCGGAAATCTCATTCTCTACAAGATGGTCAACTTCGAATACTGAGGCGGCTGCGATGTTTGGTGAGTATGGAATATACATCGTCGTATTTTTTTCGGTGTTGATCTTCTCCGCCGCGACTTCCGAGTTTGTTTTTCGGCGACGTGAGGTCGGTGTCCGCGTCTCGGAAACAGCGGCCGGTGAAGAAGGCTATGTGGGTGATGCGGCGATCGCCGACCTTGGCGAGGCGGAAAATCGTCTGATCCGCCGCTATTTCGAGATCACCCGGCGTGACACCAATGCCAATTCTACCCAGAACCGCCTGATTCGGGCCGGATATTTCAGCTCCAGTGCGGTAACGACATTCCAACTGATCCGGGCGCTTGCCTGCGCCGCTGTGCTGGTCGCAACCGTATGGACCGTCGACCATTTCTTTCCCGAGATGTCGCGGCTCTCGACCCTCGTCATCGCGATGTTTGCCGCGGGCAGTACTTTCATTCTGGTCAATATCTATATCGACCGGCGTGGGCAGGCCAAGGAGCGTCAGTACCGGCGTCTCTTTCCAGATTTCATGGACATGTTGATCGTCTGTCTGGATGCCGGCATGAGCCTCGAGGCGGCGGCAAACCGCGTCGCGCGGGAATTCGTCAGCAAACGCCAGGACTTCGGGCTGCATCTGGCGATCATGATGCTGGAAGTGCGCGGCGGGCGGCGCCTGCGCGAGGCGTTGGCCAATCTCGCGACACGGTTGCGGATAGACGAGGCTCGGGCGCTTTCCGTCCTGTTCCGCCAATCCGAGGAACTGGGTACGAGCGTTACCCAGACGCTGCGGGTCTACAGCAAGGAAATGCGCGATCTTCGTATCGTGCGAGCCGAGGAGAAGGCCAACGCGCTACCGATCAAAATGCTGTTGCCGCTCGGAGGCTTTCTGTTTCCGGTCAGCCTGATCATCGTGCTCGTGCCCATTGTCGTTCGTGTCGTCACTCTTCTCGTCGGCATGACACCCGGTGCTTAGGAACAGCGAGGCTTCCATGCAATATTCCCTAGATCATGACCGTGAAGACGTCGCCCTGGCACTCGATCCGCGCATGCCGCTGGCGGCGACAAGCCTCGAGGAGACGGGGCTTGAACTGTCGTTCATGCTGCGTCTGGCGGCAAAATGCGCGACGGAACAGGATACCGTCACGCCATCGCATCTGGCTGCCCGGATGAAACTGCCGAAAGTGCTGATAAATCTGCTGATCAAGGAACTGGTGAAGCTCGCCCTGTTCGAGGCGCGCGGGCTGGCGGGAGAGGACGTCAGGTCCGACATCCGGTACGCGCTTTCGACCAAGGGGCTGGAATATGCGCACGAGGCGTCGCGGCAATCGCAATATATCGGCCCGGCCCCGGTGTCGCTGGATGCCTTCTGCCGGCAGATCGGCTTGCAGTCGATCCACGACGAGCGCGTGACGTATGCACGCTTGGTCGAGAGCCTCGAAGGGCTGGTCTTGTCGCAATCCTTGGTCGAGAAACTTGGACCGGCTATGAATTCGGGCCTATCCATCCTGCTCTACGGACCGCCTGGTAACGGCAAGACGAGTATTGCGGAGCGGACGTCCCGACTGTTTCTTCAGTCGATCTGGGTGCCCTACGCCATCGAGGTCAGCGGCCACGTGATCAGTTTCTATGACGAGGCCGTGCATCGGCCCGTCGAGGCGACGGAAAAACCCTACCCGAAGGTGGACCAGCGGTGGATCGAATGCCGTCGTCCGGTCATCAAGACCGGTGGCGAGCTGACACTCGACCTGCTCGACCTGACCTTCAGCGAGGGCTCGACCGTGTACGAAGCGCCCATGCATCTCAAGGCGTCTGGCGGCGTTTTCATCATCGACGATTTCGGCCGCCAGCAAGTCGCGCCGCAGGCGCTGATCAACCGTTGGATCGTGCCGCTCGAGCGCGGATACGACTTCCTCACGCTGCATACGGGGAGGAAGTTCAAGGTGCCCTTCGACGAACTTGTCGTCTTCTCGACCAATATCGCCCCCAAGGATCTCTCCGACGAGGCCGGGCTGCGGCGTCTCAAGTACAAGATATATGTGAATAATCCGTCTCAGGACGACTATATCCGGATCTTCCAGTCATATGCGGACAACGTCTCGGTCGAAGTAAATCATCGTGATTTGGAATTGTTCTACGGTCGCCGGTACAATTGCAACTTGCCAGCGTCCTGCTATCATCCCAAATATCTGCTCGACTTCATCGAATCGTATTGCGACTTCAACGCGGTACCCAAGATTGCGTCGCTGGAGATGTTGGAACGGGCGTGGGACGGGGTGTTCACGTTGAACTAGGAGTACCCGAAGGGCGTGATGACGGTAGCGGCATAGGCCTATATTAAGGAATTCCGGAAATACTGGTGTGGCATTACGAGGAGGGCTCCGGCCCGGCTCGCGGGGAGTAACGTCGATGACCAATATTGCAAATGTCGATGTCGAATCTGATGGCCCAAGGCCGCGTTCCGAGCAAACGGCGAAAGAGCCGCCTCGTTCGAAAGGCGCGCCATTCATCGCTATGGCGCTGATGCTTCTACCGTTGAATGCGGGCATTCTGCTCTATACCGCGAAGAATGCCGCCGACGTGCGCGAAAGCAGTGAGACGCTGGCTGCGCTCAAGCTGTCGATCGACGGCCTGAAGGCGCAGATCGACAAGCAGGCGCACAATATCGCCAAGGGTGCAAAGGCCGATGACGTGGCGATCCTCCTGCAGCATGTGGAGAGCCTGCAGAAAGACGTGACGAATTTGGATGGCCGAATGGGTTCCAGCCTGTTTGCTTCTTCCGGCGGCGCGCAGATCTTGAGCGCGCCCGGCAAGGAGGTAACGCAGCGTATCGGGCCTTCCTTTGGCGCAGTCTCGGTTCGTGGCGAGATTCCGAATGACAGCCTGGCCTCGATCGATGCCCAGGGCGTTTCAGTTTCCGACCTGCCGCGTTATGAACGATCGGTCTCGCCGGAAGGCAAACTGATTCTTCGGAAAGTACAATAGTCGCGGGATCTGCGGCGCAGCGCTTGCGTCTTTTCGTCTGCGGCAGGTGATAACCGCGCCTGTGTCGATTTATTCCCGGATGTGAACAGAATTCACAATGCGCCTTCTAACGGGGCGCATTGTTCGTTTGCGAGGGTGGCACCGCTGCGCGAATTCGCCGCTGGCCACGCATCAAGACATCTTAGAGCGTCAAGCGGTTCTATCGCTGAGCGACGTTCACGCTGTTCTTCATCAGTTCGAGGTTTCGGGCCGTCGTCTCGTTGGTGGGATCGAGTTCGTAGGCTTTGAGGAAATAACGTCGGGCCTTGGGAAGGTCACCGCGCAAGAGATGGGAATACCCGATATTGTTGTAGTACACCGGCGTGTTGCCGATCATCCGCGCGAGCTGCGCATAGGCGCGGTCGGAAGTATCGAACCGGCCGATCATATCCGACGATGCTGCAAAGCCCAGCCATGCTGCCGGGTCTTGCGGGAAGACTGCAACTGCGCGTTTGTAAATTGCGTATGACTTTCCGTAGTTCTTTTCCCGGAACTGAAGCTTGCCCGTGGTGATCAACTCGTCGTCTTTGTAGAAGGCGACCGCCGAATCGTCTTCGACCGTCTTGGCGCTGTCGCCAAAAGCAGACATGTCTTCAAGACTGGAAGACTGGCATCCGGCCAATGTCGCGACACCGGCAAGGAACAACGTAAGGCATCCGACCCGCTGCATCATCTGAAACGTCACCATTCATACCCCCAACTTTCAGATATCCTAGCGTTGCATAAGTATGCGCTCACGGAAATCCTGATGAAAAAATGCTAACAAAGAAACAATCAGCATCGTGAGTCGCATTAAAGAGACACATGGGCCGTTTGTATAGTGTCGCTCTTGCAACACAGCTCGATGGCAAAGCGAAATTTTGTCAGATGAAACTGCGTTTTCTGGGAAAGTTTGGCTGGCTTGTGCAGAGCTAGTCCTCATGTATGAGAGGCTGGTCTGGTAAATCACAGGTAGGCGCCGTGCCATATATCTGTTGAGATTGACGGCTGTGGCCTTGGCGAAAGGAAGCAACGTCGAGGGAATTTCCTCATTCGCCCAATGGGGTCCGTCTGCCGTTTATGCCCTGGCAGCGACCTTTCTGTTCAGCATCGTTTCGGTTGCAACTTATCCGTCAAGGACTTGGGCCCGGTGGCTCCATATGACGATCCTTCCGGTGATGCGCCAACCAATTTCTCTGCTTCTGGCGATCCCAAGCATCGCATTCTGGAGCGCCTATCGCGCAAATATGCTTGCCGCGATCCCGTGCGGCACGGCATCGCGACATCAATCAACGTGGTGACGCTCCGAAGCAACTCGGCAGTGAGCTGGCTGGGTTTCAGCTTTCATGCTCCCCGCAAAGCGTCATTCAGCCAGCCTTCGTCGCCCTGATCGCGTAGCGGTGCTGGATGCCGCGGGCGAGACCCTTGAACAGATTCCAGTGTTTTGCCTGTGCGCGGTGGATTCTGGCGAGATCGGTGTCAATCGTCACTGTGTCGAAGCCGCTCCGGCGAAGGAGATCGGCGACCGCCTCCGCGCGTGCCCCTTGCGAGAAATAGACGCGCGAAAGAATGCTGCGGTGCGTATCCATCATTGCCGCGGACGCCTGCACTGCATCGCTCTTCAGGATGCCGAGGCGCGTGCCGAAAACGGCGAGCTTGGAGAGCAGCCGCTCCAGCGGTGTCGAACTGACGAAATCGCCGTCGATGATCAGCAGCGTTCCGCCCGGCTTCAGGACCCGCAGCCATTCGGTGAAAGCCGCCTTCGGATCGACCAGCGTCCACACCAGGTGCCGATTGGTAATCACGTCGTAGGCATTGTCCGGCTCCATCGTGTTCTCGGCGTCCCCCAGCCGGAAGCTGATGCTGCGCTTGCGGGTCGTTGCCTTGGCGTGGGCGCGCTCCATCATCGGCTCGGCCCAGTCCATGCCGGTCACCCGAAAGCCCAGATCATCCATCAGGTGCGAAATGACACCGGTACCGCTGGCAAGATCGAGGGCGGCGCGACCGTTGCCAGGGCCGAGATGCCGCAGAAACAATTGGTGCCAGGCGGCACGCTCTTCCTCCGAAAAGATTTCATGGCCGGGCGACTGGTCGAATGTCGCTGCCCGCTCCGACCAATAGGCCTTGATCTCGGCACGCAGGTCGTAATTGGTCAGTCTTTGGGTATCGCTCATCTCATGTCCCGGATTGCGCCATGCATTTTTGGTAACTTCCTGGAATCCTTCTAAAAGATAAAACTTGACTGTCAATATCATGAAATACTAAAAGCGCACCAGTTTCCCGATGGAGTGAAGACAATGACGATGTTCGGCAGGGTGGCCTTGGCCGCCGTGGGTTTCTGCGCGCTTTTTTCCGGCCTGGCTTTTGCCGGTGAGAAAGTCACCATAAAGGATGTCACGGGTCGCGACGTCGAAGTCAGCGTGCCGGTCGAGCATGTCATTCTCGGCGAAGGCCGCCAGATCTATTTCGTTGCCGCTCTCGATACGGACGCGCCGTTCAAGCGGGTCGTTGGCTGGCGCGACGATTTCAAGAAGGCCGATCTCGACGGCTACAATGAATATCTCGCCAAGTTTCCGGAGATGGACAAGCTGCCGACCTTCGGCGGCATGAAGGACGGTACCTTCGACATCGAACAGGCCGTTGCGCTGAAGCCCGATGTCATCATCATGAACATCGATGCCAAGACGGCGACCGAAGAGGCCGGCTATATCGAAAAGCTCGGCAAGGTCGGCATTCCGCTCGTCTACGTCGACTTCCGCGAAAAGCCGATGGAAAACACCGAGGCCAGCATGCGCGTCATCGGCACGCTGTTCGGCAAGCAGGAGAAGGCCGAGGAATTCATCGCGTTCCGGGCCGAGCAAATCGCCCGCGTCACCGACGTCCTGGCCAAGGCTGATGCGAAGAAGCCGTTGGTGTTCATGGAGCGTGCGGGCGGCTATTCCGACGATTGCTGCATGTCGTTCGGCAACGAGAACTTCGGCAAGATGGTCGAGCTCGCCGGCGGCGTGAACATGGCCAAGGACATCATTCCCGGCACGTTCGGCACGGTCAATCCCGAGCAAGTCATCGCCTCCAACCCGGACCAGATTATCGTCACCGGCGCCAACTGGGAGCTCTATGTTCCCGGCGGCAACTGGGTCGGCGTCGGCCCGGGTGCTGATCCGAAGGAATCGGTCCGCAAGCTCGCCAACCTGATGCAGCGCCCTGCGTTCACCGGCGTCAAGGCGGTCAAGGACAACAATGTCCACGCCATCTGGCACCAGTTCTACAACAATCCCTATCAGTTCGTCGCCGTGCAGCAGATCGCCAAGTGGCTGCATCCGGAACTGTTCAAGGATCTCGATCCGGACGCCACCTTCAAGGAACTGCACGAGCGCTTCCTGCCCGTCGACTACAAGCCCGGCTATTTCGCCTCGCTCGCGGTCGCGGGCTGATCCGAAGGACAGACCGGCACGGGGCGGGCTTTCCGCCCCGATTGCATTTGGTCGAACTGCTGTCGAAGGACCAAGACAATGAAGACGCTGACGATCGCGCTGCTGGCGCTCACGGGCCTCATCGGGCTTGCTGCCGAACCGGCCATGGCCGAGAAAACCGTCATCACCGACGTAACCGGCCGCAGGGTGGAGCTCGATCTGCCGGCAAAGCGGGTTCTCCTTGGCGAGGCCCGGCAGGTCCATGTGATCGCGGCGCTGAAAGGCGACAAGACCTTCGAAACGATCGTCGGCTGGCGTGACGACCTGGTGAAGAAGGACGCGGACACCTATGTCAGCTATCGCGACCGCTTTCCCGACATCGAGAAACTGCCGCGTTTCGGCTATGTCGGCAACGGCACTTTTGATCTGGAAGCCGCGATCGCGCTCAAGCCGGATGTCCTGACGCTCAATCTGGAATCCGTGAAGGCGGCCGAGGAGGCGTCGCTCGTCGAGAAGGCGGAAGCCGCCGGTATCGCCGTTGTCTATCTCGATTTCCGCGTCGATCCGGAAAAGAATACCGAAAACAGCATCGCGCTGCTCGGCGAGATTTTCGGTGCCGAGGAGAAAGCCAAGGAACTGACCGACTATCGCCGCGCGCAGATTGCCCGGGTGACGGACCGGCTGGCCGTGGCAAAGCCCGCCTTTGCGAAGGTGTTCATCGAACGCTCGCCGGGCATTTCCGGCGATGTCGCCTGCTGCCGGACGTTTGGTCCGGTCAATTTCGGCCGGATGGTCGAGCTTGGAGGGGGGCACAATATCGGTTCCGACGTGATCACGGGTACATTCGGCGATTTCAATCCGGAACAGCTCGTCGTGGCCAATCCGGACCATGTCATCGTGACCGGGGCCAACTGGGCGGCGGAGTCCGACATCAACCAGTTCGTCAATGTCGGACCGGGGGCCGATCCGAGGGCGGCGCGCGAGAGGCTCGCCGATCTGATGCAACGGCCCGCTTTTCCGGGCCTGAAGGCGGTGAAGCAGGGTCAGGTCCACGCCGTCTGGCACCAGTTCTACGGCAACCCTTATGACTTCGTCGCGATCCAGCAATTCGCCAAGTGGTTCCATCCGGCGCTTTTCGCGGACCTCGACGCGGAGGAAACCTTCAGGGATTTCCATGAGAAGTTCCTGCCGGTGGCCTATCGCACGGGCTATTTCGTCTCTCTTGAAGCGGGAGACATGTGATGACCTTGGCCATGGCGCAGCCCATTGAAGATGCTGGCGGCGGACGCTACCGCGCCCTTGCCTTCCGCCGGATTGTCCTGATCCTGTGTCTTGTCGCGGCGCTGTTCCTCAGCGTCGCAGTCGACATGGCGCTCGGGCCGGCAAATTACACGCTTTCGGATGTTCTGAAGGCATTGTTTCAGCCAGCATCGGTCGATGACCAGTTGCGTGTCGTCATCTGGGATATCCGCATGCCGATCGCGCTGATGGCGGTCACGGTCGGCGCGTCGCTTTCGGTCGCCGGCGCGCAGATGCAGACGATCCTCGCCAATCCCCTGGCGAGCCCGTTCACGCTCGGCATCTCCGCCGCCGCGAGTTTCGGCGCGGCGCTGGGGCTTGTCGGGGGAGTAGCGATCTTCCCGGTCGCCGTCCACTACATGGTGCCGATCAACGCCTTCCTGATGGCGATGGTCGCCGCCCTGTTCATCCATTTCGCCTCGACCATGCGTGGCGTCACCGTCGAGACCATCGTGCTTCTCGGCATCGCACTCGTCTTCACCTTCAACGCGCTGCTCTCGCTGCTTGAATATCTCGCCTCGGAGCAGGCTCTGGCCGCGGTCGTCTTCTGGACCATGGGCAGTCTCACCAAGGCGACCTGGGTCAAGGTCTGGGTGACCGGGGCCATCCTCGTCTTCGCCGTTCCGCTGTTTGCCCGCCGCGCCTGGGCGCTGACGGCGCTGCGGCTCGGCGATGACAAGGCGGCGAGCTTCGGCATCAATGTGCGCGCCCTTCGCCTGGAAACGATGCTGCTGGTCAGCCTTCTCGCCGCAATCCCGGTTTCCTTCGTCGGCACCATCGGGTTTGTCGGCCTGGTTGGACCGCATATTGCGCGCATGCTGGTCGGCGAGGATCAGCGCTTCTTCCTTCCGGCCTCGCTCGTCTGTGGCGCGCTGCTGTTGTCCGCGACCTCGGTCGTCTCGAAGACGATCATTCCCGGCGCCATTCTGCCGATCGGCGTCATCACCGCGCTCGTGGGTGTTCCCTTCTTCTTCGTGCTCATCTTCAGTAATCGGAGGCGGTCATGGTAAGTCTGGCACTCAAGGGGCTTGGCGCCAAATACGGCAAACATGTCGTCCTGTCCGGCGTTGATACCGATGTGCTGGTCGGCGGCGCGATCACCGCCGTGATCGGTCCCAATGCGGCGGGCAAATCGACGCTTTTCAAGCGCATTGCCGGCCTCACCTCCGGCCCGGGCACCGTCTATCTCAGCGATACCGAGAAGGGGCCGGAAACGATCTGCTACATGCCGCAGGATACCGGCGCCAATGCGGTCCTGACGGTCTATGAATCGGTGCTGCTGGCAGCCAAGCAGGGTTCCGGCTGGAAAGTTCACGACCGCGATCTCGCGGATATCGATCAGGTCCTGCAGGCACTGAGGATCGACGATCTCGCCTTTCGCGGTCTTGGCGAGCTCTCCGGCGGCCAGCGCCAACTGGCGTCGATTGCCCAGGCGCTCGTCCGCAAGCCGGAGATTCTCCTGATGGATGAGCCGACCTCGGCTCTCGATCTGTTTCGCCAGATCGAGGTACTGGGTTTCATGAAGGCACTGGCAGCCCGTTCGGGCATGGCGGTGCTGATTGCGCTGCACGATCTTAATCATGCGCTTCGTTATTGCGCCAACACCATCGTCATTGCCGACGGCAAAATGGCCGCCAGCGGCCCGACGGCCGATGTCATAACGCAGGCGATGCTGCGCGACATTTACCGGGTCGAGGCGCGGCTCGAAGCCTGTTCGCAGGGGAAACCGCTGGTGATCGTCGACAGCTCCATCGTTTGATCGCAACGTGAAGGCGGTCGCCGCCCAACCACAGTGTCTGTCGGCGCCTTCGGCGCCGATCGTGTTTCCGGCGGCAATTTCGCAAGTCATACGCTGCTTGCAAAGGCGAGTTGACGAGCGCGCGATTTTGCCTCTACAATTAAGTCAAGGTATTTGACTTAATGCAGCCCTCGATCATCCGAAGCAATGGATGGCTTGGCAACCATCGAACAGCCACGGTCACCTGATTCCCAACCGCACGGGTTCAATATGGATTATCTGGTCAATCTTTCCTTGGTTAAACCCGTTCCCGGTCTCGACGCGCGAATGGAAAAAGCGGGTGTGACGATCCGGCGGGCGCTTGCACCGGAGCTTGAGCTGGTGACGGGCTGGGTGCGGGAAAAGTTTGGCTCCGGCTGGGCGAGCGAGACTACGGTCGCCTTGGCCCGGCAGCCGCCGACCTGTTTTCTTGCGACGCGGGCGGAAAAACTCATCGGCTTTGCCTGCCACGAATCGATCGCCCGCGACTTTTTCGGGCCGACCGGCGTTGACGAGGCGGCGCGCGGCGAGGGCATCGGCCACGCGCTGCTGCTCGCCTGTTTGCTGGATTTGAAGACCATGGGCTACGGCTACGCCATTATCGGCGATGTCGGCCCATCGGCGTTCTACGAGCGCACGGTCGGTGCCACGCCGATCCCCAATTCGACCCCCGGCGTCTATGCCGGGCTGCTCAAAAGCGCCGACTGACCCTTTCTCCGGAGCAAAGATGATGGCGATTGCGACCAAGGCCAAATACCAGTTGGAGACGTTCTGGGTGCCGGAGGGGCAGGAGGAGAGCCCGGTCTATGCGCTCCGTCTCACCAACAACACCGACCAGCCGCTTGAAAATTTCACGCTGTGCGTTTCCGGCCCGGCGCGTATCGACCCGGCAGCTTCGGTGGAAGGCGGAACGCTGCTGAAGCGGCTGTCGAACCACGCCGAGTTCGCGCCGCCGGAAGGTTTCGTGCTCCGGCCCGGAGAGAGCTGGACCGTCAAGGCGCTCGGGATGAGCTACCACCCGAAGCATTGGACTGATGGCGCCAATGCCGGTTACGTGGTGCTGTCGGACAACGACGCGGTGTCGGTCTCCGTTGCGCCGACGCGGGCGAAGGGCGACAATGCCGCCCTGACCCGCGGCGCCGTCATCTATCCGGTTCCGAACGTCGCGCCGGTGTCGGTTTCGGTGGTGCCGTGGCCAAATGCGGTCTCCGTTTCCGGCCGGTTGGCGCCTCCTGCCGGGCTCGATCTTAGGCCTGAGGGAGGCGAAGCCGCTGCGGCTGTGCGGGCGTTCAAAGCCCTGACCGAAGGCCTGTTTCCTGTCGAAGGCATCGTCCGGCCGGCTGCGGAGGGTGGTTTTCCCATTTCCCTGTCGCTAGCGGACGGCTTTGCGCCGGAAGCATACAATGTCCGGTTTTCCGCCGCCGGCGTCGCGGTTTCGGGCAGCACCCGCACCGGCCTGCTCTATGGCCTGATCACGCTTGGACAGATTCTACGCGGCGCGCGGCTTCATCCCGAAACCTTCCTGTTTCCAGCGGCCGGCGAGATCATCGACGAGCCGGCGCTGGTCTGGCGCGGCGTCCATCTCGATGTCGCCCGCCAGTTCTACGCGACGGCGGAGATCGAACATTTCCTGCGGATCCTTGCCTGGAACAAGCTCAACCGGTTCCACTGGCACCTGTCCGACGACGAGGCCTGGCGCGTCGAGATCGATGCCTATCCGGCGTTGACGGAGATCGGCGCCTGGCGCGGTCATGGCCTGAAAATCCCGCCGCTCTTGGGTTCTGGCCCGCAGGTGACGGGCGGCTATTACAGCAAGGCTGCGATCCGTGAGATCGTGGCGCAGGCGGCAAGCCTCGGCATTGAAGTGATCCCCGAAATTGACGTGCCCGGCCATTGCTACGCGATGCTGCAGGCGATCCCGGACCTGCGCGACCCGGGCGAGGTGGGCAGCTTTTATTCCGTTCAGGGGTTCCCGGTCAATTGCATCAATCCGGCGCGGGAACAGACCTATCGCGTTCTCGAAACGATCTTCGACGAGCTGATCGAGCTGTTTCCATCGAAGATCATCCATATCGGCGCCGACGAGGTACCGCTCGGCGCATGGTCCGGTTCGCCGGAAGCGCTGGCGCGGCTGCGCGATATCAGTGGCGAGGCGGTAGCGGCGGCTCACGCCGCGCGGCTGAACGTCATCACCAATACGCACGGCGCCGACGAGATCGACGGATCGGGTGCTGCGGTGTTGCAGGCGGAGTTTCTGGCGCGCGTCCAGGCCTTTCTTGCTTCGCGCGGCTGCGTCACCGGCGGCTGGCAGGAAGCGGCGCATGGCAACGTTATCGACAAGGGCCGGTCGTTGCTTTTCGGCTGGCGCACGGTCGAAGCTTCGGCCGCGCTTGCGGGCGAAGGGTACGACATGGTCGTCTGCCCGGGCCAGGTCTACTATCTCGACATGGCCAACAGCCAGGCATGGTCGGAGCCGGGCGCGAGCTGGGCCGGTTGGTCGGATCCGGAAAAACTCTACACGTTCGATCCCGTAGAAGGCTGGAGCGACGCGCAGAAAAAACATCTGCTCGGCGTACAATGCTGCATCTGGTCGGAGCCGATGACCGATCGCGGCGTCTTTGACCGGCTCGTCTTCCCCCGCCTGTCGGCGCTCGCCGAAACCGGCTGGACGCAGCCGCAGCGCAAATCGTTCCAGCGCTTCGAGGCGCTGGTTGGCCTGATGCCGATCCTCTACGGGATCTACGCCGAGCAATAGGACACAACGAGGGTTCAAAGTTACGTCGGTCCGCTGGGGACAAAAAGAAACGGCGCCGCACGAATGGCGGCGCCGTTTTTCATGAGGACGGGGTTCCTTCTTGCGGCTTATTCCGCGGCTTCCAACCCGGGCAGGACGGGCTGCGTGTGCAACTGCGTCACGGTGGCCGTCTCGGCGGGCGCTACGTGCGCCCCGGTTATCTTCAATGGCCTGTTGCCGGAAAGCGCGCGGACCACGACGTAGAAGACCGGTGTCAGGAACAGGCCGAACAGCGTCACCCCGATCATGCCCGAGAACACCGCGACACCCATGGCGTGGCGCATTTCCGCGCCCGCGCCCGTCGAGGTCACCAGTGGTACAACGCCCATGATGAAGGCCATCGAGGTCATCAGGATCGGACGCAGGCGAAGACGGCTCGCCTTGATCACCGCATCGAAGGGTTTGGCTCCTTCGAACTCCAGTTCGCGCGCGAACTCGACGATCAGGATGGCGTTCTTCGCCGACAGCCCGACCAGCACGATCAGGCCGATCTGGGTGAAGACGTTGTTGTCGCCCGCCGTCAGCCAGACGCCGGCAAGGGCGGCGAGCAGCGCCATCGGGATGATCATGATGATCGACAGCGGCAAGGACAGGCTTTCATACTGCGCCGCCAGCACCAGGAAGACGAGCAGGATCGACAGCGGGAAGATCAGCACGCCGGTATTGCCGGCAATGATCTCCTGATAGGTCAGTTCCGTCCACTCGAAGCTGACGCCGGCCGGCAGGGTTTCCGCCGCGATGCGTTCGACGGCGGCGCGCGCCTGGCCGGAGGAGTAGCCGGGTGCCGTGTTGCCGTTGACATCGGCCGAGAGGAAGCCGTTATAGCGCATGGCCCGCTCCGGCCCCGCACTGGAGCTGACGTTCAACACGGCCGACAGCGGGATCATTTCGCCGGAGTTCGAGCGCACCTGCAGCTTGCCGATGTCCTCGGCTTGCGCGCGGTAGGCGGCATCGGCCTGGACGCGGACGGAATAGGTCCGGCCGAACTTGTTGAAGTCGTTGACATAGACCGAGCCGAGATAGATCTGCAGCGTGTTGAAGATCTCCGTCAGCGGCACGTTCAGCTGCCGTGCCTTGGCGCGATCGACGTCGGCATAGAGCTGTGGAACGTTAACCTGATAGCTCGAGAACATGCCAACCAGTTCGGGCGCGGTGTAGGCCTTGGCCATGAAGCCCTTTACGGCTGCATCAAGAGCCTCGTAGCCGAGGCCAGCCTTGTCCTCCAATTGCAGCTTGAAGCCGCCGATGGCGCCGAGACCCTGGACGGGCGGGGGCGGGAAGATGGCACTGAAGGAGTCCTGGATGACGGAGAGCTCCTGGTTCAATCGCCCGGCAATTGCGCCAGCCGAAAGATCCGGCGTCGTGCGCTCCTCGAAGGGTTTCAACGACAGGAAGACGATGCCAGCATTGGACGAGTTGGTGAAGCCGTTGATCGACAGGCCGGGGAAGGCGATGGCGTCTTCGACACCCGGCACCTTGAGCGCGATGTCGCTGATGCGGCGGATCACCTCCTCCGTCCGGTCAAGCGAGGCGCCGTCCGGCAGCTGGGTGAAGCCGACCAGGTACTGCTTGTCCTGCGGCGGCACGAAGCCACCCGGCACGGCCTTGAAGAAGAACGCCGTCGCGCCGATGAGCAGCAGATAGACACCCATCATCAGCGTCTTGCGCGAGATCACGCCCTTGACGCCGGCGCTATAGCCATTCGCTCCACGCGTGAAGACGGTATTGAAGCCGCGGAAGAACCAGCCGAACAGGAAATCCATGATCCGGGTCAGGCGGTCCTTCGGCGCATCGTGGCCACGCAGGAGCAGGGCGGCCAGGGCAGGCGACAGGGTGAGCGAGTTGAAGGCCGAGATGACGGTCGAAATGGCGATCGTCAGGGCGAACTGCTTGTAGAACTGGCCGGTGAGGCCGGAGATGAAGGCAAGCGGCACGAAGACGGCGACCAGAACCAGCGCGATCGCGATGATCGGGCCGGAGACTTCAGCCATTGCCCGATAGGTCGCTTCGCGTGGGGCAAGGCCGTTTTCGATGTTGCGCTCGACGTTTTCAACGACGACGATCGCGTCGTCGACGACAATGCCGATGGCAAGCACCAGCCCGAACAGGCTGAGCGCGTTGATCGAAAACCCGAACAGCTGCATGATTGCGAAGGTGCCGACGATCGATACGGGAACGGCGATCAGCGGGATGATCGAGGCGCGCCATGTCTGCAGGAAGATGATGACGACGATGACGACGAGGGCGATGGCTTCGAGCAGCGTGTGGATGACGGCCTCGATCGAGGCGCGCACGAACTGCGTCGTGTCGTAGACGATCTCGTAGTCGACATCCTGCGGCATCGTCGCCTTGATTTCCTTCATCACCGTGCGGACCTGATCGGCGATCTCGATCGCGTTCGATCCGGGTGCCTGGAAGACGGGGACGGCGACGGCCTGCTTGTTGTTGAGCAGCGAGCGCAGCGAATACTCGGCCGAACCAAGCTCGATGCGGGCGACGTCACGCAGTCGCGTGATCGCGCCGGTCGGGCTCGTCTTGATGATGATTTCGCCGAATTCCTCCTCGCTCTGCAGGCGTCCCTGCGCGTTGACGGAAAGCTGCAGGTCGACACCCTCGAGATTGGGCGAGGAACCGATGACGCCGGCAGCCGCCTGGATGTTCTGGGCGCGGATTTCATTGACGACGTCCGATGCCGACAAGCCCAGTTCCGCCATCTTCTGCGGGTCGAGCCAGATGCGCATCGAATAGTCGCCCGAGCCGAACAGTTGTACCTGTCCGACACCGTCGATGCGGGCGAGCCTGTCCTTGACGTTGATCAGCGCGTAATTGCGCAGATAGGTCATGTCGTAGCGACCCTCGGGCGAGGTCAGGTGCACGACCATCATCAGGTCGGGAGAGCTCTTGACGGTGGTGACGCCGAGGCGGCGCACTTCTTCCGGCAGGCGCGGCTCGGCCTGGCTGACACGGTTTTGAACGAGCTGCTGGGCCTGGTCCGGATCGGTGCCGAGCTTGAAGGTGACGGTGAGCGTCATCAGGCCGTCGGTGGTCGCCTGGCTGCTCATGTAGAGCATGTCCTGGACGCCGTTGATCGATTCCTCCAGCGGCGTCGCCACCGTTTCGGCAATCACCTTGGGGTTTGCGCCGGGATAATTGGCACGCACCACGACGGACGGCGGCACGACATCCGGATACTCCGAGATCGGCAGGATCGTCATGGCGATCAGGCCGCCGAGGAAGATGAGGAAGGACAGAACGCCCGCGAAAACCGGGCGATCGATGAAGAACCTGGAGATATTCATGGCGCGATCGCCCTTGTTCGAAAGTGCCGGTAACGGCTTACTGTGTGATGGAGGCTTGCAGCGCAGGATTTGCCCCGGTGCTCATCGAGACCATTTCGGGTGCGACGAGCGTGCCGGGACGGATGCGCTGCAGGCCATTGACGACGATGCGCTCGTCAGCCTTGAGACCTGATGTCACCACCCGCAGGCCATCGGATTTCGCGCCGACCGTGATTTCGCGGTATTCGGTGGTGTTGTCGGGCTTGACGACGATCACGTACTTCTTGTTCTGGTCGGTGCCGATCGCCCGCTCATGAATGAGAACGGCGTCTTCCGTCTTCGCCTGGCCCATGCTCAGCCGGGCGAACTGTCCCGGCATCAGCGCGCCATTGGCGTTGTCGAAGACGGCGCGGACCCGGATGGTGCCGCTTTGCGGGTCGACGCTGTTGTCGACGAGCTGGAGCTTGCCCTTGATATCCGCGTGACCGGCGACATCCATCTGCACCGGAACGCGGTCGAGGAAATTGCGGGCATTCACGCCTTCGGGCAGTTCGGCAAGAATGCCGGAGACGATCTGTTCATCCGCCTCGAAGCTCGCATAGATCGGGCTCAGCGACACCAGCCGGGTGAGGATCGGCGAGGACGGACCGGCGGCGATGAGGTTGCCGGCAGTAATCTCGATCTTGCCGACGCGACCGGTAATCGGCGCGCGGATTCCGGTGTAGCTCAGATTGAGCTCGGCCGATTGCAGCACGGCGCGCGCGGCTTCCAGATCGGCCTCGGCACTTGCCTCACCGTTCAGGCGCTGATCGTAGTCACTTTGCGAAACCGCGTTGGAGGCAAGCAGTTGCTTGCCGCGCTTCAGTTCGGTGCGGGCCAAGGAGGCCCGGGCCTCGGCGGCAGTCACGCTCGCTTGGGCGCGGGCCACTTCTGCCTGGTAGGGAGCCGGGTCGATGGTGACGAGCAGGCCGCCCTTCTCGACGATCGCGCCTTCCTGGAAGTGAACGGACTGGATGGCGCCAGCCACCCGGGAGCGCAACTCGACATGATCGATCGCCTCCAGACGGCCGGAGAATTCACTCCACTGCGTTACGGGCTTTGCCTCAACGACGGCGACCGAGACGGGAACGGCAACGGGTGCGGCGGCCGTGGCATCGGCTGCGTTGCCGGTGCCGGACGGGCTGCCCTGGATTTCGAAGACGATCGTCGGTGCAATGGTTGCCACGGCAAGAACGAGCCCGGTGGCGAGAAGCTTGTTTCTGAAAGTTCCGAAAGACATGGCGTTATCCTGAAATCTCTCGCCCCGATGCGGGGCCGGCCGGTCATCCTTCGTGGGAGGCGAGGGATTTGGGCGAAGGTTGCATTGACGTTTAATACCGGTCGGTATAGAAATAGGGTCCTGAACCGGTCAGTGTCAATGGAATTATATACCGATCGGTACAAAAAATCAGGAGGTCCGGCCCATGGGACGGCCAAGAGAGTTCGATGTCGACGAAGCCCTTGAAACGGCCATGGAACTGTTCTGGCGAAAGGGCTACGAAGGCACCTCTCTGACCGATCTGACCGAGGGAATGGGGATCACCAAGCCGAGCCTCTACGGCGTCTTCGGCAACAAGGAGGGTCTGTTCCTGAAGGCGCTCGAGCGCTATGAGCGGACAAAAATGGCCTTCTTTCACAAGGCCCTCGAGGAGCCCCGGGCCCGCATTGTCGCCGAAAAGATCCTGCACGGCTTTGCCGATGCGCAGACGGCGGACAAGGACCCCAGCGGATGCATGGGCATCAACGGTGCCCTGGCCTGCAGCGAGGCTGCCGCCGAAATCCAGAAGTGTCTGATCGAAAACCGCCATCGCGGTGAGCGCGAATTGGGCAGGCGCTTCGAGCGCGCCGCAGCGGAAGGTGACCTGCCGCCCGGCCACGAGCCCCATGATCTTGCCCGCTATATCATGACGATTTCGCAAGGGACGGCCATTCAGGCGGCGTCGGGCGCCGATCGGCAGGCGCTTTATCGAGTCATCGACATGGCGCTGCAATTCTGGCCCGAACTGTCCCCTCAAGACAGTTAATCAATCGGCCTTTAAGTTCCATATACAACATCGTTGGTGTTTTGGCACAAATCAGTCGTCTGCCATCTTTCCGCTGCGTGATTCCAGCCGATATCGGTTGCCGGGATAGACGAGCCGGGCAAAGGAGACGACGCGCTTGGACGACCATGTGCGCCTGCGGATGAGCAGGCAGGGCTCGGTGCGAAGGATCACTAGGAGCTTGCATTCCCAAGGTTGCGGCATGGCCGCTTCGACGATGTGTTCGGAGCCGCTCAACGGAGCCTCGGCAGTCAGATACGCGTTCGGCGTCAGCGTCGTAAAGTCTTGTTCAAGGTAGCCTGGCGCTGCTTCGGGATTGACGAAACGGTCCTCGATCTGGACCGGGACGCCGTTTTCGCTGTGCACGATCAGTGAGTGAAACACCGGTGCGCCGATCGGCAGGCCGAGCGCGTCGGCGACATCGGGTGCTGCCGTCTCCTGCGCCAAAACGATCACGGAAGCCTGATGCACATGGCCTCGCTCGTCGATCTCCTCGGCAATGTTGCGCACTTCGAAGAGCTCTGAATAGCCCTTGCGCTCGGCAACAAAGGAGCCGACGCCCTGGATGCGCACCAGTTCACCCTCGCTTGCCAGTTCGCGCAGCGCCCGGTTGGCGGTCATCTTGCTGACGCCCAGTTCGGCGACCAGTTCATTCTCCGAAGGGACTCGGTGCTTGGGCGGCCATTCACCGCTCTGGATGCGGTCGAGGATCATCTGCTTGACGCCGGCATAAAGCGGTGCGCCGTCATTGTCGCTGTTGTCCCACTTCAGCTGAGCGTTCTGGTCGTTGCTGCGTTTCATATGCTCATTCCTTGGGCGAAATTAAATTTGCATCCAAATGCGGCCTCCCTCTTGCATACCATAAAAATTCGCATATGGTACCATATACAACATGGATGTTCAGGGGCATTTTTGAAGCCGGTTCATCCGTCAATAAATTTGTAAAGCCGGCGGAGATCGGCGGACGTTGTGAAGATAAACCTCAGAGGAACCTGAACATGAACCTATCCAAATTTCTGATGGCCGGTGCCGTCGCATTCGCAACCCTTGCTGCTCCGATGGCTCAGGCCAAGGACTGGAAGACGGTCACCATCACGCTCGAAGGCGCCTATGCGCCGTGGAACCTGACCAATCCCGACGGTACGCTCGGCGGTTTCGAACCGGAGCTTGCCAAATATCTCTGCGACCACATGAAGGTCGAGTGCAATCTCGTCGCCTCCGATTGGGACGGCATGATCCCGGCGCTCAATGCCGGCAAGTTCGATGTGATCATGGATGCGCTGTCGATCACCGAAGAGCGCAAGAAGATCATCGACTTCACCATTCCTTATGCTCATACCCACGCCGCCTTCGCGACGCTGAAGGATGGCACGCTGGCAAACGCTGCCGGCACCGGCACCGTCGTCAAGCTCGATCCGGGCGCAACCGGCGTCAAGGAAATCGATGCGATGAAGGCAGCCTTCGCCGGCAAGACGATCGGCATCCAGGCCGCGACCGTCTACTCCAAGTTCATCTATGACAACTTCGGCGATGTCGCCACGGTGCGCGAATACAAGACCGGCGCCGAGCGCGACCTCGATCTCGAAACCGGCCGCATCGATCTCGTCTTCGACGATGCCGTCTACCTGATCTCGGCTTTCGAGAAGGCCAACGGCACGCTCGCCTTCACCGGCCCTGAAATCGGCGGCACGATCTTCGGCAGCGGCGAAGGCCTCGGCATCCGTCAGGCCGATACCGATCTGCGCGACATGTTCAACAAGGCTATCGAGGCAGCGCTTGCCGACGGCACGATCAAGACCTTGTCGATGAAGTGGTTCAAGACCGACGTTACCCCCTGATCTCAAGTTTGCCCGCCGCTTGCTATTCGCCCGCGGCGGGCACACTTTGCTGCGGCAGGCCGCCCACTTCAGGTGCGGCCTTCCATATCCATCTGACGATCGGGAAGCCGGCCTTGCCGGAAACGACGGGACGCCTGCGGCATGGCACTATTTCAATTGATCGGATTTGGCCCCACCGGCTGGGGCGGGCTGCTTCTCCTGGCAGCGTTGATGACGCTTTGCGTCACCGCCGTTGCGCTGTTGATCGGCGCTATCCTCGGCTCGCTCGTCGCCTGGGCGAAGCTGTCGGGCAGCAGGATACTGCGCACGCTTGGCGGCACATACACCACCGTCTTTCGCGGCGTTCCCGAACTGCTGATCATCTATCTCGTCTATTTCGGCGGATCGAGCGCGGTCACCGCGATCGGCACAGCGATGGGCTATGAGGGCTTTCTCGGCCTTCCATCGTTCGCAGCCGGTGCGCTTGCGGTCGGCATCATCTCCGGCGCCTACCAGGCCGAGGTTTTTCGCGGTGCTTTTCTCGCCATCCCGAAGGGTGAGCTTGAGGCGGCGCAAGCGATCGGCATGAACCGCAGCTTGCGCTTCCGCCGCATCATCGGCCCACAGGTTTTCCGGTTTGCCATTCCGGGCATCGGAAATGTCTGGCAGCTCAGCCTGAAGGACTCGGCGCTCGTGTCCGTAACCGGGCTTGCCGACCTGATGCGGACCAGCCAGGTCGCGGCCGGTTCGACGCGGCAGCACTTCCTGTTCTTCATCGTCGGCGGCTGTCTCTACCTGATCCTCACCAGCTTCTCGGACCGCTTCTTCACCAGCGCCGAAAAGCGCGCCAATCGCAGCATGCCGACCAGCCTCGGCCAAGCCTGATCCCCAAGGAGCCGCGCGATGGATATCACCTTCATGCTCGAGACTATGAAAACGCTGCTGGCGGCTCTGCCGATGACGCTGGCGCTGTTTTCCCTCTCGGTTTTCTTCGGCGGATTGCTGGCCCTCGTCATCGTCTGGATGCGGGTGAGCGGCAATACCATCGCCCGCAATTTCGCCAAGGGCTATATCTTCGTCTTCCGCGGTTCGCCGCTGTTGATCCAGATGTTCCTGATTTTCTATGGCCTCGGGCAGTTCGGCTTCATCCGCTACAGCTTCCTCTGGCCGGCGCTGCGCGAACCCTTCGTCTGCGCCGTGCTGTCGCTGGCCCTTTGCACGGCGGGCTATACGGCTGAAATCTTTCGCTTCGGCCTGCGCGCCATCCCGGCCAAGGAGATCGAGGCGGCCCGGTCGGTCGGCATGTCCGGCTTCCTGCTGACCCGCCGCATCCTGGCGCCGATCGCCTTCCGGCATGCGCTGCCGGCCTATTCGACCGAGGTGGTGATGATGGTGAAGTCAACGGCGCTCGCCAGCCTCGTCACGGTCTGGGAGGTCACGGGCGTTGCCCAGCGGCTGATCTCGCAGACCTACCGCACGATGGAAGTCTTCCTCTGCGCTGCCGCCATCTATCTCATCCTGAACTTCCTGATCCTGCAGGCCATGGCGCTGCTCGAATACAAGCTGACCCCGCACCGCCGCGCGGCTCCCCTGTTTCCGGTGCCGCAGCGATGACCCCGACGCCCCTCAACCAGACTGGAACGACCATGGCAGGCACGACCCGGCTTTCCGTCCGCAACATCCGCAAGAGCTTCGGCACGCATGAGGTGCTGCGCGGCATCTCGCTCGATGCCCGCGATGGCGACGTTATTTCGCTTCTCGGCGCCAGCGGCTCGGGCAAGTCCACCTTCCTGCGCTGCATCAACCTGCTGGAAATTGCCGATCACGGCGAGATTTCCGTCGATGGCGAACTGATCCAGATGGAGCAGCGCGGCGGCAAGAACGTTCCGGCCAACCGGCGCCAGGTGGATCGCATCCGCTCTGAGCTCGGCATGGTGTTCCAGTCGTTCAATCTCTGGTCCCACATGACGATCCTCGAAAACGTCATCGAGGGGCCGGTGCACGTGCTGAAGCGTCCGCGCGCCGAATGCATCGCGGAAGCCGAAGTTCTTCTGGAAAAGGTCGGCATTGCCGAGAAGCGCAATGCCTATCCGGCGCATCTGTCGGGCGGCCAGCAGCAGCGCGCCGCGATCGCCCGCTCGCTGGCAATGAAGCCGAAGGTCATGCTGTTCGACGAGCCGACCTCGGCGCTCGATCCGGAACTGGTCGGCGAGGTGCTGCGCGTCATGCGCTCGCTTGCCGAGGAAGGCATGACCATGCTGGTCGTCACCCATGAAATGAGCTTTGCCCGCAACGTCTCCAACCGGGTGATCTTCATGAAATCCGGCGAGATCGACAGCGACGGTGCGCCGGAGGAATTGTTCGGCTCCGGCGGCTCCCCGAGCTTCCGCCAGTTCATCGGCAATTTTGGAGGCTGATCGTGCAGGATATCGTGCTCGAAACGGCGCTCGACTGGCGCGCCGTGGCGGCGGTTGCCGATGGCGCGGCCCTTTCGCTGTCCGATAGTGCGCGCCAGCGGGTTGAGACGGCCAGCCGCATCGTTGCGGCAATCGTCGAAAGCGGCGTGCGTGCCTATGGCGTCAATACCGGCGTCGGCGCACTCGCCGATACCGTCGTCGATCGCCCGTCCCAGAGCCGCTTGTCGCGCAACATCATCCTCAGCCACGCCTGCGGTGTCGGTCCGCTGCTGGACGCTTGCGCGGTGCGTGCCATCGTCGCGGCGCAGATAGCCAATTTTTCGCATGGCCATTCCGGCGTGCGCCCAGTGATCGTCGAGACGTTGCAGGCTTTCCTGCGCGAAGACTGCATTCCCGATGTGCCCGCGAAAGGTTCTGCCGGCTATCTCTCCCACAACGCTCACATCGCGCTGGTACTGATCGGTGAGGGTAGGGCGCGGTTGAAGGGGAGACCGACAAGCGGCGCCGAGGCCCTGAAAACACTCGGCATCGAGCCGCTGGTGCTGCAGGCCAAGGAAGGTCTGAGCCTCGTCAACGGCACGGCCTGTTCGACGGGCCTCGGCTCGTTGGCTCTGGCGCGCGCCGAGCGCTTTCTTGAATGGGCCGATGCCATCGCCGCGCTGACCATCGAGGCGCTCGGAGGTCAGGCGGCGGCGTTCGATGCGCCGGTGCTGGCGCTTCGCAAGTCGAAGGGCATCGAGAAAGTCGGTAGGATGCTGCGCGGGCGCCTCGCTGGCAGCGGCCTGATCGAGGCCGCCAAGGGCGCGCGCACGCAGGATGCCCTGAGCCTTCGCTCCGTCCCGCATGCGCACGGCGCCGGTTGGGATGTCTTCGATTTTGTCGGTTCGATCGTCGATCAGGAACTTGCGTCCGTAACCGACAATCCCGCCGTATCCGGCACGCCGGATGCCCCCGTCGTTTCTTCCGAAGCACACGCCGTCGCACCCGGCCTCGGGCAGGCGCTGGATAGCCTTGCGGTCGCCATCGCCCAGATCTCGGCGATGAGCGAGCGGCGGATCGACCGGCTGGTCAATCCGCTCGTCAGCGGCCTACCGGCCTTCCTGGCGACCGATCCTGGTGCCGGGTCCGGCTTCATGATCGGGCAATATACGGCGGCGGCCCTTGCTGCTGAAAACCGGCGGCTCGGTGCGCCGGCGAGCCTCGACGGAGGCGTCACCTCGGCGTTGCAGGAGGATTTTCTCGCGCATCCGACGGCTGCGGCCAACAAGCTGCTCGCCGTCATAGACAATGCCGAGCAGATACTCGGCATCGAATTCGCTGCTGCCGCGCAGGCCCAGGATTTCAAGGTTGGGGTCGCGCCTCGAGCCAAGGGAACAGACGCGCTCTATCGTCATATCCGCGCCGTTCTTCCAACCTATGCCGACGACCGGCCACTTGGCTGGGATCTGGAAAAGGCGCGCGATCTCCTGCGCGCATCGTCACCGCCTGCCAGCGTTTAACACTCCAGAAAGGTACGTCCATGACCGCCCATTTCGACGTTGCCATTGTCGGTCTCGGCGCCGTGGGAAGTGCCGCAATCTCGCATCTTTCGGCACGCGGGGTGAAGACTATCGGCATTGATGCATACTACCCGGCGCATGCGCTGAGTTCCTCGCACGGCGATAGCCGCCTGATCCGGCTCGGCTATTTCGAGGATCCGTCTTATGTGCCACTCCTGCAGCGCGCCTATGCCAATTGGCGGGTGCTGGAGACGCGGCTGCGCGAGGATATTCTGACGATCACCGGCGTGCTGCAGATCGGCAAGCCCGACAGCAAGATCGTCAGCGGCACAAGGAAATCCTGCAATCTTCACGATCTGCCGGTGGACACGCTTGATCCGGACGAGATGCGCCGCCGCTTTCCCGTCTTCGCGCTGGACGAGGACGAGATCGCTTTGCTTGATCCGCAGGGCGGCTATCTGAAGCCAGAGGCGGCGGTGATGGGCTATCTCAAACTCGCCGCCAGCGATGGCGCCGCCTTGCATTTCGGCGAAAAGGTCACGGCAATCGAACCGGGGGACAACGGCGTGACTGTCGTCTCCGACACGGGACGCTACAGTGCCGGCAAGGTCATCGTCGCGACCGGCTCGTGGATCGGCGAACTGGTGCCGGCGCTGCGCGATCATGCGGTGCCGATCAAGCAGGTCGTCTCATGGTATCAGCCGGTCGATGGTTTCGTCACCACGCCGCAGCGCATGCCGGTGTTCATTCGGGATGAAGGCGAAAACGGTTCCTTCTTCGGCTTTCCGTCGATCGGCATCGATGGCGTCAAGGTCGGCCGCCATGCGCATTTTCGCGAGCCGATCGATCCCAATCAGCCCAACCCGCCGGTCAACGAGAGAGATACGCACCTTCTCGACAGTTTCATCAGGCGCCGGCTTCCGGCCGCCGCGGGCGTGCGGGTTCGCTCGACAACCTGCCGCTATACCATGTTGCCGAGCGAGGATTTCCTGCTCGATCTTCTGCCCGGCGACAAACGCATTGTCGTCGCATCCCCCTGTTCCGGCCACGGCTTCAAGTTCACCAGCGTCATCGGCGAAATCCTTGCCGATTTGGCTCTGGATGGTGACACGGACCTGCCGATCGGTGCCTTTTCCTTCGAGGCGATGGAACGGTTTCTGGGTGCTAGGCCGGCGTAGGGAGACCACTGGGGCTAGCGCCAGGGCTGTGGTGCCTCAGACGGGCGAAATGTGGATCAGATAGGCCTCCGTCGGCATGTCGGAGGTGATCAGCACGACGCCTTCCAGGATGGCACAATCCAGCCTGGCAAGCTCAACTGCGTGATCTCCGGAATCGATCCGTACATTGCCGAGCGACAGAAGCATGGTGACGCCGCCCTCCGCATCCAGATGGTGCTGCCCTTCGACAATCCGCTTTTCAACCTGATGCACCCATTGCCCGCGCCGGGTCATGACGTTCAGATCGACGATCGCGCCCGATACCAGCCGTGCCGAGGTCACCGCATCGGCCGGAAAGGCAAGCGGTTTGGATGCCTGCGTCAGCACCGCCGGCGCTCGGCCTGCTATATCCAGTTCCATGCCCTCTCCCTGGAGGATCGACAGGGTTCGGTCGATGCCGGGAAAAACAGAGAAAGGCCCGTCACTGCCGACAGTCGCCATGCTGACGCGCCAGCCGAAAGTGGCGAGATCGGCCTCCGGCGGGAATACGGCGATCTCCACGGTCTCGCCTGCACCGTTTTTCCACGGCATGCGGCGGTAAGTGTCCGCCTTTAAAACCAGCGGACGGTTGTGATTGGGCTGTTGCGCGATGGACATTGTAAACCTCTATAGAGTGGACTAAGTTTAGTGGACTAAGTCCGCAGGAGGACGATGATGGAAACCGTCAATATACACGAAGCCAAGACACATCTCTCGCGCCTGATGGAAAAGGTGGCGAAGGGCGAATCCTTCATCATTGCCAAAGCCGGCAAACCGATCGGAAAGCTTGTGCCGCTCGATGAAGCGGAAATTCCGAAAAAACGCCGTATCGGGTTTATGGATGGGCAATTTACGGTTCCCGATGACTTCGACACGATGATGGCGGATGAAATAGAGGAGATGTTTTACGGCAATCCCGACAAGTTCAAAGACATATGAGATATCTTGTTGATACTCATATCCTTCTTTGGATGACAGGAATGTCCGGTCGACTTCCGCGTGTCGCTCGCGATCTCATCGAAGAAATCGACAATATGATCTTCTTCTCCACGGTAAGCATTTGGGAAGTGGCAGTCAAAACGGCACGCGGATATCGGGATTTTGCGATTGATCCGAGCGTCCTTCGCGAAAATTTGCTAAAGAACGGCTATCAGGAACTGTCCTTGCTTGGGGAGCATGCCGTTGCGGTGGTCAACCTTCCGCATATCCACAAAGATCCCTTCGATCGCATTCTGGTAGCCCAGGCCCTTGTCGAAGGACTTTCGCTGATTACAGTCGATAAGACCGTCGCAAAATACGGCGGCCTTATCCGGCTGGTGTAAGCGATCAGTTCCCGAGAATTCCCGGCAGCCGCAGACCCTTTTCCTTGGCGCAGTCGAGGGCGATCTCGTAGCCGGCGTCGGCGTGGCGCATGACGCCGGTCGCCGGGTCGTTCCAGAGAACGCGTTCGATGCGACGCGCAGCATCGTCGGTGCCGTCGGCGCAGATGACCACGCCTGAATGCTGCGAGAAGCCCATGCCGACGCCGCCGCCGTGATGCAGCGATACCCAGGTGGCGCCGGACGCGGTGTTGAGGAGCGCGTTGAGCAGCGGCCAGTCGGATACGGCGTCGGAGCCATCCTTCATGGCCTCAGTTTCGCGGTTCGGCGAGGCGACGGAGCCGCTATCCAGATGGTCGCGGCCGATGACGACCGGCGCACTCAGTTCGCCGTTCTTGACCATTTCGTTGAAGGCGAGGCCGAGGCGATGACGGTCGCCGAGACCGACCCAGCAGATGCGCGCCGGCAGGCCCTGGAAGGCGATGCGCTCGGCGGCCATGTCGAGCCAGTTGTGCAGGTGCTTGTTGTCGGGCAGCAGTTCCTTGACCTTGGCATCGGTCTTGCGGATATCCTCCGGATCGCCCGACAGGGCCGCCCAGCGGAACGGACCGATGCCGCGGCAGAACAGCGGGCGGATATAGGCCGGGACGAAGCCCGGGAAGGCGAAGGCGTTTTCAAGGCCCTCTTCCTTGGCAACCTGGCGGATGTTGTTGCCGTAGTCGAAGGTCGGGATGCCCATGTCCTGAAAGGCGATCATCGCCTCGACATGTTCGCGCATCGAGGCGCGGGCAGCCTTTTCGACGGCCTTGGGGTCGCTTTCGCGCTTTGCCTTCCACTCAGCCATGGTCCAGCCCTTCGGCAGGTAACCGTTGATCGGGTCGTGGGCCGAGGTCTGGTCGGTGACCATGTCCGGGCGGATGCCGCGGCGGACCATTTCCGGCAGGATTTCGGCGCAGTTGCCGAGCAGGCCGACGGACTTGGCTTCACCGGCGGCGGTCCAGCGCTCGATCATCTCCATCGCTTCATCGAGGGTCTCGGCGCGGGCGTCGACGTAGCGGGTGCGCAGGCGAAAATCGATCGAGTCCGGATTGCACTCGACGGCGAGGCACGAAGCGCCAGCCATGACTGCGGCGAGCGGCTGGGCGCCACCCATGCCGCCGAGACCGCCGGTCAGGACCCACTTGCCCTTCAGGTCGCCGTTGTAATGTTGGCGGCCGGCCTCGACGAAAGTCTCGTAGGTGCCCTGCACGATGCCCTGCGAACCGATGTAGATCCACGAACCGGCGGTCATCTGGCCGTACATGGCGAGACCCTTCTTATCCAGCTCGTTGAAATGGTCCCAGGTCGCCCAATGCGGCACGAGGTTGGAGTTGGCGATCAGCACACGCGGCGCATCCTTGTGGGTGCGGAAGACCCCGACCGGCTTGCCGGATTGCACCATCAGCGTCTCGTCTTCATTGAGGTCGCGCAGCGTGTCGACGATTTTGTCGAAGTCGGCCCAGGTGCGGGCGGCGCGGCCAATGCCGCCGTAGACAACGAGTTCGTGCGGGTTCTCGGCCACTTCCGGATCGAGATTGTTCATCAGCATGCGAAGCGGCGCTTCCGTCATCCAGGATTTTGCGGTCAGTTCAGTACCGCGGGCTGCGCGGACGTCGCGGATGTTGTGACGAGGATTGGTCATTTGGTTCCCCTTTTGGTGTGTGCCAGTGTCAGCGCTGTCGTTTCGATGCGCGCGAGAATGTCTTTGAGGTGAATGCGAAGCTTTGCCGCCTTGGCTTCGTCATAGGCGAAGGGCGGTGTCTCGGTGGCCAGATGGGTGGATTGTGCCAGTTCCATCTGGATCGCGTGGACGCCGGTTTCCGGCCGGCCATAGTGGCGCGTCGTCCAGCCACCCTTGAAGCGGCCGTTGAGGATGCTGGTGTAGCCCTGCGCATTCAGGACGACGTCGACAGTTGCATCCTGAATGGCTGGATCGCAGGTCTTGCCGCTATCCGTGCCGATGTTGAAATCGGGCAGCGTGCCTTCGAACAGGAACGGAATATCCGACCGGATCGAATGGCAGTCGTAAAGGACGGCAATTCCGTGGATCGCCTTCACCCGTTCGATCTCGGCGGTGAGCGCCGCATGATAGGGCGCATGGAAATCGGTCAGCCGGGCGGCAAGGTCGGCTTCCGTCGGCTGCTCGCCGTCCTTCCAGATGGAAAGGCCGTCGAAATCGGTTTCCGGAACGAGACCGGTCGTGTTCTGGCCGGGATAGAGGCTGACACCTTCCGGATCGCGATTGGCGTCGATGACATAGCGATGAAAGGTGGCGCGCACCGTCGTCACCTCCGGCAGCAAGCCGTCGTAGAGGCGATGGATGTGCCAGTCGGTGTCGGCGAGGATCCGGCCATTATCGTTCAGCCGCTCCCAGATCGCCGGCGGAACGTCGGTGCCGGTGTGGGGGAAACCGAGAATGACGGGCGATGTGCCCTGTTTGACTTCAAAGACGCTCATTCACGCCTCCAGAACCGGCAGGATACCGGCGGAAACCGCGGCGTTCAGGGTGCCGGAGCCGATGAGGTCGCTGGCCGCCTTGAGGTCGGTCGCCATGTAGCGGTCGATCTCCAGCGTCGGGACAACGGAGCGGATCGCGGCGATGGCCTTGGTCAGTTCCGGGCTGGTGACGAGCGGCGCGCGGAAGTCGATGCCTTGCGCGGCCGTCAGCGCCTCGATGCCGATGATCGAAAACAGGTTTTCGGTCATCTGCAGCAAGCGGCGGGCGCCGTGGCAGGCCATGGAGACGTGATCTTCCTGGTTGGCCGAGGTCGGGGTGGAATCGACCGAGGCCGGGTGCGACATCTGCTTGTTTTCCGACATCAGCGCAGCCGAGGTCACTTCGGCGATCATCAGGCCGGAGTTGAGGCCGGGCTTCTTGGCGAGGAATGCTGGAAGGCCGTAGGAGAGTGCCGGATCGACCAAAAGCGCGATTCGGCGCTGCGAGATAGCGCCGATTTCGCAAATGGCGAGCGCGATCTGGTCGGCGGCGAAGGCGACCGGCTCGGCGTGGAAATTACCGCCGGAGACGACGGAATTGTCGGACAGCACCAGCGGATTGTCGGTGACGGCATTGGCTTCGATTTCGAGCGTGCGGGCAACGGAGCGCATGAGATCGAGGCAGGCGCCGTCGACCTGTGGCTGGCAGCGGATGCAGTAGGGATCCTGAACCCGCTCGTCACCCTCGATATGGCTTTCGCGGATCACCGAGCCCTTGAGCAGACCGCGCAGGGCGGCGGCTGCATCGATCTGGCCCTTGTGGCCGCGCAGCGTATGGATATCCGGATGGAACGGTGCCGAGGAGCCCATGGCGGCATCGGTCGAAAGCGCGCCGGTGATCAGCGCGGACTGCGCGGCACGGTGGGCGCGGAACAGGCCGGCGAGCGCGAGCGCAGTCGAGACCTGCGTGCCGTTGATCAGCGCCAGACCTTCCTTGGCTGCCAGCACGACCGGCGTCAGGCCGGCGCGCTCGAGCGCCGTGCGGCCGTCAAGCTGCTCGCCATTGAAGAACGCTTCGCCTTCGCCCATCATCACCGCTGCCATATGAGCGAGCGGCGCGAGGTCGCCGGAGGCGCCGACGGAGCCTTTTTCCGGAATGACCGGGATGACGCCCTTGTCCATCATCGCCTCGATCAGGCGGACGAGTTCGAGCCGGACGCCGGATGCGCCGCGTCCGAGCGAGACGAGCTTCAGCGCCATGATCAGGCGGACGATGTTCTCGGCAAGCGGCTGGCCGACGCCGCAGCAGTGGGAGAGGATCAGGTTGCGCTGCAGGGTGGCGACATCGGCGGCATCGATCTTGATGCTCGCCAGTTTTCCGAAGCCTGTGTTGATGCCGTAAACCGGCGCGTTGCCTGCGGCGATCTCGGCGATGCGGCCGGCGGCCTTCTCGATGCCTCTGTCGAAGGCGGGATCAAGCCGGGCGGGCTCGCCGGTCCAGTAGATGGTTTCGAGGGTCGAAAGCGGGACGGAGCCCGGCTGAAGAATAAGAGTCATCAAGAAGTCCTCACCAATACGCGGAGCCAGGCTCACACGTCTTAAAATTTCAGTGCCCGTTGCGGACGCGCGCATGCAGCGGGTTGAAGCCCATGCGGTAAACGAGTTCAGCGGGCCGCTCGATATCCCAGATGGCAAAATCGGCCCATTTCCCGGGTTCCAGCGTCCCCACTTCATCGACGAGCCCGAGCGCGCGTGCTGCCTCCCGCGTCACGCCGGCGATGCATTCAGTGACCGTCATGCCGAAGAGGGTCGCGGCCATGTTCATGGTCAGAAGCAACGAGGTCAGCGGCGAGGTGCCGGGATTGCTGTCGGTGGCGATCGCCATCGAAACACCGGCCTTGCGGAACAAGTCGATCGGCGGCTTCCTGGTTTCACGGATGAAATAGAAGGCGCCGGGCAGGATGACCGCGACCGTGCCGCTCTTTGCCATGGCCGCAGCGCCGGCCTCGTCGGTATATTCGAGGTGATCGGCCGAAAGAGCGCCGTATTCGGCGGCAAGCGCTGCGCCATGCAGGTTGGAAAGCTGGTCGGCATGCAGCTTGACCGGCAGGCCATGCGCCCTGGCTGCGTCGAACACCAGCCGCATCTCGTCGGTCGAAAAAGCGATGCCTTCGCAGAAGCCATCAACGGCATCGGCGAGGCCCTCCGCGGCGATGGCGGGCAGCATTTCGTCGGCGACCTTGACGATATAACCCGCCTTGTCGTTCTTGAATTCTGGCGGAAGCGCATGGGCGCCGAGGAAGGTGGTGCGGACGGCAATATCGCGCTCGTCGCCAAGACGGCGCGCGGCGCGCAGGGCCTTCGCTTCGTTTTCGAGGTCGAGGCCGTAGCCGGACTTGACTTCGACAGTGGTCACGCCCTCGGCCATCAGGGCATCCAGACGAGGAAGGGTCTGGCGTACGAGTTCGTCTTCGCTGGCTTCGCGCAGCGCACGGACCGACGAGACGATGCCGCCTCCGGCACGCGCCACCTCTTCATAGGTTGCGCCGGCAAGGCGCATCTCGAATTCGTTGGCGCGGTCTCCGGCATGAATGAGATGCGTGTGGCAGTCGATCAGGCCGGGTGTGATCCAGCGGCCGCCGCAATCGATGACCTCACCGGCATTTTCAACGGAGAAAGGCAGGTCTGTTTCGCTGCCGGCATAGACGATGCGCCCGTCTTCGACGGCGATGACGCCATTCTCGATGAGGCCGAGACCCGGCAAGGCAGGGTTCAGGGTCGCGAGCCGCGCATTCCGCCAAAGGCGATCGCAAGCGGCTGGCCGTGACCCGTCCTGTGTCGATTTTATGGAAGACATCGTTTTCTAGCCTTTCCTTTTCGTGCTATTATGTATAGACATAAAGAAAATGAGCGCAAGTGGTTTTTTGATTTTATCGAAAACGGGAGAGGGTTCGGCCTTGGACAGCATTCATGTGAAATCGGCCTTGTTGCCGGCAGGGTGGCAGAAGGATGTGCGGATATCGTTCGATGGCGGGCGGATTGTTTCGGTCGAAACCGGAGCGGCTGCGCAGGCGGAAGATGAGCGCCACGCTATCCTCGTGTCCGGCATGCCGAACCTGCACAGTCACGCATTCCAGCGCGGCATGGCGGGGCTTGCGGAAACGCGCGGGCCCGGCGCCGACAGTTTCTGGAGCTGGCGCAATGTCATGTATCGTTTCGCCCTGTCGATGACGCCGGATCATGTCGAGGCCGTTGCCGGCCAGCTCTATATGGAAATGCTGGAAGCCGGCTTTTCCCGTGTCGGCGAATTCCATTATCTGCATCACGATATCGACGGCAGCCCCTATGCCGATATATCCGAGATGGCGCAGCGGATTGCCGCCGCGGCTTCGCAGACAGGGATCGGCTTGACGCTGCTTCCGGTGTTCTATGCGCATTCGACGTTCGGTGGCGCCGCGCCGAATGAGGGACAGCGGCGCTTCATCAACACGATCGAAAGTTTCGAGCGCTTGCTCGACGGCTGCCGTTCTGCGGTCAAGGATTTGCCGGGCGGGCGGGTCGGTGTTGCGCCGCACAGCCTGCGGGCGGTGACGCCGGAAGAATTGACGTCCGTCGTGGCGATGGCCAAGGAAGGCCCAATCCATATTCACGTCGCCGAGCAGATCAAGGAAGTGGAGGATTGCCTGAGTTGGTCGGGCGCGCGGCCGGTGGAATGGCTGCTCGACAATGCCGGTCTTGATGGCCGCTGGTGCCTCATTCATGCGACGCATATGACGGACGACGAAACCCGCCGCATGGCTGAAAGCAAGGCGATCGCCGGCCTTTGCCCGGTGACGGAAGCCAATCTCGGCGACGGCACGTTCAACGCGGTCGTCTTTGGCGAAGCGGGGGGCAAGTTCGGCATCGGTTCGGATTCCAACGTCCTGATCGGGATTGCGGACGAGCTTCGGCAGCTGGAATATTCGCAGCGCCTGGCGCACCGCTCGCGCAACGTCCTTGCCGCTCCCGGCCAATCGACCGGCCGCGCCCTGTTCGACGGCGCGATAGAAGGCGGTGGCGTTGCTCTGGGAGCGACGACGGGGATTGCTGCCGGCAATCCGGCCGACTTCGTCAGCCTGGCGGTGCCGTATGGCGGTCTTGCCGATGACGCGGTTCTCGATTCCTGGCTCTTTGCCAATGGAACGAAACCGGACAGCGTCTGGGTCGCGGGCCGCAAACAGGTCGAAGGCGGGCGTCATCATCGGCGCGACGAGATATCGTCGCGGTTCCGCAAGGTGATGAACGAGCTTTTGGCGTGATGGATTTGGTTCGGCGTCGCGTCTTTTCAGGGCAAGCGGCGCTGAAGAATTTCTGCTAGAGCAAATCCAGGAAAAGTGCGAAGCGGTTTTCCGTCCGGATTTGCGTCAAAACAAGGAGATAGAGCATTTCCGTGACTCAAGAAAAACGGAAATGCTCTAGACCATTCGGGTTTGATGAAAGTGAGTGCGTTTTGAAATCGCAGAGTGAGGCAGATCTGGAGGCAGAAACGCCGCTTGCCGACGGGGCAGGCGACCTGTCGCTGCATCAGCGCATCCTCGGCGATATCGAGGATCGGATCCTGTCCGGCGAATGGCCGCCGGGTTTTCGCATTCCCTTCGAGGTCGATCTCGCCGAGCAGTACAAATGCTCGCGGATGACAGTGAACAAGGCGCTGACGCAACTGGCGAAAACGGGGTTGATCGAGCGGCGGCGGAAATCCGGCAGCTACGTGACGCAGCCGCGTGCCCAGTCGGCGGTGCTTGAAATCCGCGACATCAAGCTGGAAGTCCAGTCATCGGGTCTCGCCTATGACTTTAAGCTGATCGCAAAGGCACGGCGGCGGAGCAATGCGGACGACAGGTCGAGGCTCGGCCTCGACACGCCAGCACCCGTTCTCGAGGTGGTCTGCACGCATTTTGCCGGCAACAGGCCGTTTTGCGTCGAGCAGCGTTTGATCAATCTGGCGGCTGTGCCGGACGCGGCGGCGGAGAGTTTCGAAGAGGTGGCGCCCGGCCCCTGGCTCTTGAACCGGGTGCCGTGGAGTGCGGCTGAACATACGATACGGGCGGTGGCGGCGGATGAACCGGTCGCCACGGCCCTTGGTATTGCACCAGGGACCGCTTGCCTGACGGTAGAGCGGCGCACGTGGAGCAATGGTTCCTACATCACCCATGTGCGCCTGATCTATCCGGGCGAGCGGCATGCACTGGTTGCCAATTTCACGCCGTCGCAGCCGAAGTGACGGCAAGCTGCCGATTATTTCTTCGGCTTGGCGCCGGATAGTTTGGGAACTTCCTTCGTGAGGGTTGCGCTGAAGGGTGTCGCTGCCTTGGCCGCTACCTTGTCCTTCTTCGGTTTCCTAACTTCCTTGTTGCTTTTTGCTTGTCCCTTGGCCATGGCGTGTCTTCCTCGTGCGAAAATGAACCGTCCGCGCGCGTGGTGCGATGCAATCAGTGGCACCGAACGCGGCGGATATCCCGACCATGAACGATGCCGTGGTTCGAGACAATCGGAAAATTTGCAAGCGATTGGCGGGACGAAACAGCCAATCAATCCGCCGTTTTAGCGTCCACGCCAAATTCGAGGCTCATCTGGATGAGATCGTCCCACAGGCTTTCGGCGAAGCCGCGCAAGACCATGACCTCGAAGCTCTCCACACCGGTTCGCGTGATCAGCGCCGAGATGTGACCAATCAGGGTCATGGCCGAGTGGCCGATGGCGAAACTCGCCCGATCGAGATCGACAGCCGTGCCCTTGGCGAGGACGGCTTCGACGGATGCACCGCTGATGCCGATCCGGACGCGACCGTGGCTTTGATCCGCAATCGACGCCTTGTTTGCAAGGAGCGCGGCTTTTCCGGAGAAATCTGCAGCGGAAAGAGCCGCGTCGCCGACGACGAACCATTGCCCGGGCCCATAGGCGCGGACCGCATAAGGACCGCCGTCGCCGATCTGTGAGACCAGGCTCTGGAGATCGTCATTTCCATGCGCTGCGAGTAGGTGCAGCACGTGACCCTCGGCGAGGGCAGCAAGCGCGATCCTTGAGCCCGTTGAAGTGGCACCGAACGCGCCGGTCTTTGCGCCCGTAAGGGCAGAGCGGTGGAGGAGGGCGAAATCAACCATGGAGCTTTCCGTTTTCCGGATCGAAGAAGACCGGGCTGCAGAGCACGGCCTTGGTGTATTCATTCTTCAGGTCGTTCCAGACCGTGACGTGCTCGCCGTGGCGCTTCGGTCCATGCTTGACGAGCGCCAGGCCGATGGTCGAACCGAGGTTCGGCGAGTAGCAACTGGAGGTCACATAGCCCTGATCGTTTTCCAGCGACGGCGCGGCGCTCTCGGAAAGGATGTGCGAGCCGGTCTTGAACGTCGTTGCTGGATCGAGCGGTTTGACGCCGACGAGCGACAGCCGGTCGTCTGCAAGCATTCCTTCGCGCGACAGCATCGCCCTGCCGATGAAATCCGGCTTTGTCGTCGAGACCATCTTTGCAAAGCCGAGGTCGGCCGGAATGACGGTGCCGTTGATCTCCGAATGAGTGACATGACCTTTCTCGATGCGCATGACGCCAAGGGCCTCGACACCATAGGGGCAGATGCCATGCGGGCTACCGGCTTCCATGATCGCGTCCGCCACGGTTTCACCGTAGCCGGCGGGAACCGCCAGTTCATAGGCCAGTTCGCCGGAGAAGGAGATGCGGAACAGCCGTCCGGTCAGCTTGCCGCCGAACAGCGAGACCTCCCTGGCGCCGAGGAACGGGAAGGCCGCGTCGGAAATATCCTCGTCGACCAGAGCCTGCAGGACGGCGCGCGACTTCGGCCCGGCAACGGCAATCTGCGCCCACTGGTCCGTCGAGGAGGCGAACTGCACGTCGAGATCGGGCCAGAGCGCCTGGGCGCAGAATTCCAGATGGTTCATCACGCCGACCGCATAGGCCGTGGTGGTCGTCATGAAGAAGTGGTTTTCGGCGAGCCGGCTCGTCGTGCCGTCGTCATAGATCATGCCGTCCTCGCGCAGCATCAGGCCATAGCGCGCCTTGCCGACCGGCAGTTTCAGGAAGGCGTTGCAGTAGATGCGGTTGAGGAATTCCGCGGCGTCCTTGCCGAAGATCTCGATCTTGCCGAGCGTCGAGACATCGCAGACGCCGGCGTTCCTGCGGACGTTCAGCACTTCGCGGTCGACGCTTTCGCGCCAGGTCGTTTCGCCCGCCTTGGGGAACCAGGAGGAGCGATACCAGAGACCGGTTTCGACGAAGACGGCGCCGTTCTTCCTGGCCCAGTCGTGCAGCGGCGATTTGCGCACCGGCTGGAAATGCTTGCCCTTGGAAGCGCCGGTCAATGCGCCGAAGGAGAGTGGCGTGTAGAAGGGGCGAAAGGTCGTCGTGCCGACGTCGGAGGGGGAGACCTTGCGGGCCTCGGCGAGAATGCCGATGGCGTTGATGTTCGACAACTTGCCCTGATCGGTCGCCATGCCATTGGTGGTGTAGCGCTTGGCAAGCTCGACATGGCCGTAGCCCTCGCTGACGGCAAGCCCGAGGTCCTTCAGATGCACGTCGTTCTGGTAGTCGACAAACGCCTTGCCCTTTGCGCCGCGCACGTACCAGAGCGGCTTGGCAACGGTCGCGGTATCGACCGCCGGCGTGAACGCTGGGGATGCATTGGAAAAGCCGAGGCTGCGCAGAACGTTTCTGGCTTTTTCAGCGCCGTCGGCAAGGCAGGCTTCGAGGGCGCCGACGCCTGCGGCCGAACCGGCGATGCTCAGCCCGTCCTGCGTTTCCGGTGCAAGAAACGCGGCGTTGGCGTCCGACCAGACCGGTCTTGCGCCGCGATGGCAGGCGAGGTGAATGATCGGGCTCCAGCCCCCGGACATGGCAAGCGCATCCGCCTTGATCGTTTGGAGCGCGCCGCCCTTGATCATCGTCACGCCAGCCAGTGCCTTGCCGCCCTTGGCGTCCTGAACCACGGCGCCAGGGAAGACGGGGGCGCGCCCGGCCCATGACGAGGGTGTGCCGGCACGGCTGTCGACAATGGCGGCGACCTCCAGGCCAGCCGCTTCGAGGTCGGTCGCCGTCCTGTAGCCGGATTCGTCGTTGGTGAAAATGACGGTGCTTTTTCCGGGCGCGATCGCTTGCCGGTTGAGATAGGAGCGCATGGCGCCCGCTATCATCACGCCTGGAATATCATTGCCACCGAAGACCAGCGGCCTTTCTTCCGCGCCAGACGCGAGGATCGCGTGTCTGGCGGCGAGGCGCCACAGGCGCTCGACCGGCCGGTTCGGATCAATGGCCGCCGTGTTCTTCTGCACGCTCTCGACGGCACCGAAGACATTGCCGTCATACCAGCCGAAGACGGTGGTACGGGAGAAGATGCGGACATTGGGAAGGCTGGCGAGTTCGGCAAGCGTTTCCTCAAGGAGGTCGGCCGCGGCTTTCTCGCCGATTGCCGCGGTCTCCGCGAGAAGCGAGCCGCCGGGCTCAAAACCCTCATTAGCGAGGATGACGCGCGCCCCGGCCCGGCCGGCGGTGAGCGCTGCGGCAAGGCCGGCCGGGCCTGCGCCGATCACCAGCAGGTCGCAATGCGCCCAGCATTTCTCGTAGGTGTCCGGATCTGGCTCGTAGGTCGCGCGACCGAGACCGGCTGCCTTGCGGATGATCGGCTCGTAGACCTTCTCCCAGAAGGCCGCCGGCCACATGAAGGTCTTGTAGTAGAAACCGGCACCGAGGAAGGGCGAGAGCAGGCTGTTGACGGCGCCGAGGTCGAAATCGACGGAAGGCCAGCGGTTCTGGCTTTTTGCTTTGAGGCCGCTGTAAAGCTCGACCAGCGTTGCGCGGGTATTGGCCTCGGTGCGTCCGCCTTCGCCGATGGTCACAAGGGCATTGGGTTCCGCCGCGCCCGCCGTCAGGATGCCACGCGGGCGATGGTATTTGAAGCTGCGGCCGACAAGCTGGCGGCCGTTTGCGAGAAGCGCCGATGCCAGTGTGTCGCCGGAAAAACCCTGCATCGGCTTGCCGTCGACGGTGAAGTCCAGCGGCTTGGCGCGGTCGACGCGGCCGCCCTTGGAGAGACGGAAGGAACTCATGCGGTTTCTCCCTGCGCGGCGGCGTCCGCGACGGCATAGATCGCGTGGGTCACGGTATCGCGCTCGACGACCAGCCAGCGGCGGCAACCGGACGTGTGATGCCAATATTCCTTGTGGCGGCCGCGCGGGTTGTCGCGCAGATAGACGTAAGCGTACCAGGCGTCCTCGCTGGCATCCGCAGCGGGGCGGGCGATTGCGGCGTCGCCTTTCACGGTGAATTCTTCCTTGGGGCGCGGCCCGCAATGGGAGCAGGTGATCAGGCTGGCCATAAAATGTCCTCAGTGCAGATTGGGTTGCGAGCCGACGCCCTTTTCATCGATCATCCGGCCGCGCGCGAAGCGGTCGAGCCGGAAGGCCGTTGCCGTTTCGTGCGGCTGGTTCCTGGCGATCAGATGGGCGTAGCAGAAGCCGGAGGCGGGCGTGGCCTTGAAGCCGCCGTAACACCAGCCGGCGTTCAGGTAGAGATTGTCGATGTGGGTGCGGTCGATGATCGGCGAGCCGTCCATGCTCATGTCCATCACGCCGCCCCAGGAGCGCAACACCCGAACACGCGACAGCGCCGGGATCATCGCGACACCTGCCTCGGCGACATGTTCCACCGTCGCCAGATTGCCGCGCTGGGCGTAGGAATTATAACCGTCGATATCGCCGCCGAAGACGAGGCCGCCCTTGTCGGACTGCGAAACGTAGAAGTGCCCGGCGCCGAAGGTGACGACGTTGTCGATGAAGGGTTTCAACCCTTCCGAGACGAAGGCCTGCAGCACATGGCTTTCGATCGGCAGCTTCATGTCGATCATGTCGGCAACGACGGTCGAATTGCCAGCCGCCGCCAGCGCCAGCTTGCCACAACCGATAAAGCCCTGGCTGGTCTCGACGCCGGTGACGACACCGTTTTCGCGGCGAATGCCGGTGACTTCGCAATTCTGGATGATATCGACGCCGCGACTGTCGGCGCCACGGGCATAGCCCCAGGCAACCGCGTCATGCCGCACGGTGCCGCCGCGCTTCTGCATCAGCGCTCCTTGAATCGGGAAGCGGGCATTGTCGAAATCGAGGAAGGGCAGCATCTGGCGGACAGTGTTGCGGTCGAGCAGATCGGCATCGACGCCGTGCAGGCGCATCGCGTTGCCGCGGCGCGTATAGGCGTCGCGCTGGGCGTCGGAATGATAGAGGTTGAGCACGCCGCGCTGCGAGACCATGGCGTTGAAGTTGAAGTCCTGCTCCAGCCCTTCCCAAAGCTTCATCGACAGTTCGTAGAACGGGTTGTTACCCTGCAACAGGTAGTTGGAGCGAATGATCGTCGTGTTGCGCCCGACATTGCCGGAGCCGATATAGCCTTTTTCCAGGACCGCGACATTGGTGATGCCGAATTCCTTGGCGAGATAATAGGCAGTCGAAAGCCCATGCCCGCCACCCCCGACGATGATCACATCATAGTGGTTTTTCGGAACCGGGCTGCGCCAGGCCGGCCGCCAGCTCTTGTTGCCGCGCAGGGCATTCAGAAAAACGGAAAAGGCGGAGTAGCGCATGATCGATTCACCGTGAGAACTGGTCGCGATCATGACAGGATTGATTTTTGCTACTTGCAGAAAAGGGACGTATCAAGCCATAAATAGGACATGACGGCAGAAGACCACAAAAACGTGCAGAACATCGGCTTCATTCTCATTCCTGGGTTTGCGCTGATGTCCTATGCCTCGGCGATTGAGCCGCTGCGCGCGGCCAATCTTCTGGCTGGCAAGGAAATCTACCACCTGTCGGCTCACGCGCCGGATGGCGACATGGCGCTGTCGTCGTCAGAAATTCCTGTTCCCTCGCAACCGCTTCCCAGACGCGGTTCCAGCCTGCACACGGTCTTTGTCTGCGCCGGCGGGTCGCCGGTGGACTGGAACGTGCCTGCGGTTCTCGCCTGCCTGCGCCAACTGGCGCGCGAGGGCGTTCGTATTGGTGGCATTTCCGGCGGACCCTATCTGATGGCGGCTGCGGGCCTGCTGAGCGATCGTGACTTTACCATCCACTGGGAGCACGCACCGGCCCTGATGGAGGCTTTTCCGGATCTTTTGCCGCGCCAGGCCCGTTATGTCCTCGACGGCAACCGCATCACCTGCGGCGGCGGCGTCGCGCCGCTCGATATGATGCATGCCTTGATCTCCGAGCGTATGGGATCCGATTTCGCCCGCCGCGTCAGCGACTGGTACCTACATACCCATGTGGCGGCCTCCGGTGCACCGCAGCGCGCCTCGCTGGCCGAGCGTTACAGCGTCAATCACCCGGGCCTGTTGATGGTCCTCGAAAAGATGGAGGCGACGATCGAGGCGCCGCTGGACCGGCAGGCCATGGCCGCCTTGGCCGGCGTGTCGCCGCGTCATCTGGACCGTTTGTTCTCAAACCTCATGCAGTCGTCTTTCCTGGTGGAATATCGCAAGCTCAGGCTCAACCATGCGCGGCGGCTGCTTCTGCAAAGCCCGCTTTCGATTTCCGAAATCGCTTTCGCCACCGGCTTTTCCAGCGCCGGCCATTTTTCACGCAGCTACCGGACGGCTTTCGGAGAAGCGCCGCGACAAGGCCGCCAAGTTATCACCACCCCGCCTGCGGAATAATTTCTTCCGGGTTGAGAAATTTTCACTCTCAGGATAGGATTTTTATCCGATGGCATAGGGGAGAAGCATGGCGAAGAAGACTGCCGAAATCGATATTGGCCGGACGACGGATGACGAGCGCCCGGCGCTGAAGGCTGCCTTCTCGCAGGATCCGCACGCGCTGCGCGAGCCGAAGGAAAACAACCTCGAAATCGCCATCGGCCATGAAGTTCGCGCCTTCCGCAAGAAGCTTGGCATTACCGTCACCGACCTTGCCGCGGCCACAGGCATTTCACTGGGCATGCTGTCGAAGATCGAGAACGGCAACATCTCGCCGTCGCTGACGACGCTGCAATCGCTTTCGCGGGCGCTTGGCGTTCCTGTGACAGCATTCTTCCGGCGCTACGAGGAGGTGCGCAACGCCGTTTTCGTCAAGGCGGGCGAAGGCGTGGAACTGGAGCGGCGCGGAACCCGCGCCGGGCATCAATACAATCTGCTCGGCCATATCGACAACAATACGGCCGGCGTCATTGTCGAGCCTTATCTGATTACCCTGACGGCAGATTCCGATACGTTCCCGGCCTTTCAGCACGAAGGCATGGAGTTTCTCTACATGCTCGAAGGCGAGGTCGTGTATCGCCACAGCGACCGGCTTTTCACCATGCAGCCCGGTGACAGCCTGTTTTTCGACGCCGATGCGCGCCACGGTCCTGAGGAATTGGTGAAGCTGCCGATCCGCTATCTTTCGATCATCTCCTATCCACAGACAAGGGGTGGGATGTAGGCAGGTAGGCTTGCGCTGCCTATAAAAGTAAAGTTTCGGCGCCGAGTTCTGGCCCGGCCAAAAGCCAGTCGCTGATCAAGCGTGCATAGAGTGGCGCCATGTTCCATCGCTACAGCCAGATGCAGCGCGTCTCCCGCCCGCAGGTTCAACAAAAAATGATCGGCGAGCCGCGCCGCCGCACGAAAATGGAGAGCCGAGACGCTGAAAAGCACAAAGGATTCAGAAATGAGCTGACTAAAAGCAGTCAGCGACCGATTTCTTCCCTCGAGTTGCACTTGGCCTGTGCGCATTTTTAGCGAGAGCGCTGACGAAAACTCCGTGATCGTCCAGTCGCTGCTCGCTAGCTGATCGGCACTTTGCTCTGACAACCATTGTTGCATCCTCACCGTCCTGGTCTCCTGCGTCAATGCGGCCACAAGAACTGAGGTATCGACATAAAACATGAACTGACCTCGATCGGATCGTCTTAGTACCGATCACTATCGCGCATCGCGCGCACGAAGTCGCCGGCGCTCTCTTCTTGAAACGGCATCGCCTCTGTAATGGAAGCGAGCCAGGCAAGATCAATAGGCTTTCGGGGCGAGGAAATTGCAGTCAACTGCGCGACCGGTTTCCCGCGGCGAAGTATCTGCACGGTTTCACCGGCCTCCGCCTGGCTGACAAGTTCGCTCAGATGGGATTTGGCATCGGCAAGATTAACGCTGCTCATTCTTGTCTCCTGACCATTTAGTTGGTCATATAGCATTTCGTCGCCTAATGCGCAACGAAACGCCAAGACGCCCAGCTTTGCAAATATTGCCTTAAAAGAAAAAAACTTTCTTCACAGTTGAAATTCGAAACGGCAACTGCTATCCCTTTTTCAGCAACGAAATGAGGGGTCGTCTCCATGTGCGGAATTGTCGGATTGTTTTTGAAGGACAAGACACTGGAGCCCAGATTGGGCGCCATGCTGTCCGATATGCTGGTCATCATGACCGATCGCGGACCTGACAGCGCCGGCATCGCGATCTATGGCCCGCCGTCCGACGGCCGCGCGAAAATCACCGTTCAATCGGCCAAGCCCGCCGTCGATTTCGCCGGGCTCGAAGCTCTCCTGAAGCCCGTTGACGCCAGTGTCGCCGTGGAGCTGAAAAGCACCCATGCGGTGATCGAGGCGGATGCCACCCAGGCTACGGCTGTGCGTGATCTGCTGGCTCAGGAGCGGCCGGACGTGCGGGTCATGGGCTCGGGCGACAGCGTTGAGATCTACAAGGAAGTCGGCCTGCCGAAGGATGTGGTTGCCCGTTTCGGCATTCGCGAGATGGGCGGCACGCATGGCATCGGCCATACCCGCATGGCAACGGAATCGGCCGTCACCACGCTCGGCGCGCATCCGTTCTCGACCGGCGCCGACCAGTGCCTGGTGCACAACGGGTCGCTCTCCAACCACAACAACCTGCGCCGCGAACTGGTTCGCGAAGGCATGACCTTCGAGACGCAGAACGATTCCGAAGTCGCGGCTGCCTATCTCACCGCCGAGATGGCCAAGGGCAAGGATCTGGGCCAGGCATTGACCAGTGCGCTTGATGACCTCGACGGTTTCTTCACTTTCGTCGTCGGCACGAAGTCCGGCTTCGGCGTCGTGCGTGATCCCATTGCCTGCAAACCGGCCGTCATGGCCGAAACGGATCAGTACATCGCCTTCGGTTCCGAGTACCGCGCGCTCGTCAACCTGCCGGGCATCGAAGACGCGCGTGTCTGGGAGCCGGAGCCCGCCACCGTCTATTTCTGGGATCATGAGAAGGCAGCTTAATCGTGGATATCAGCGTAAACCGAGAAAGTCTGGAAACGATGCGCGTGTTCGATCTTGCCACCACGCCGCTGCGCGAGTTGAACAGTGCGCTGCACGCGATCGCTCCCGGTACGAATGATACGAATTTCGAAGTCGTCAACCCGCGTGGCAGCCATGCCGTGGCTGTCGGCATCGACCAGCCCGTCACCGTCGAAGTGCGCGGCAGCGTCGGCTATTACTGCGCCGGCATGAATGACGGCGGCACGGTGACCGTTCACGGATCCGCCGGCCCCGGCGTCGCCGAGAACATGATGTCCGGAACGGTCGTCATCGAAGGCGATGCCAGCCAATATGCGGGCGCGACCGGCCGTGGCGGCCTGCTCGTCATCAAGGGCAATGCGGCCTCGCGCTGCGGTATCTCGATGAAGGGTATCGACATCGTCGTGCATGGCAGCATCGGCCATATGTCGGCCTTCATGGGTCAGTCGGGCCATCTGGTCGTGCTCGGTGACGCCGGCGATGCGCTCGGGGATTCGCTCTACGAAGCCAAGCTTTTCGTGCGCGGCGAGGTCAAGAGCCTCGGCGCCGACTGCATCGAGAAGGAGCTGCGGCCCGAACATCTGGAGAAGCTTGCCGAACTGCTCGAAAAGGCTGGTGTCACCGATGTGAGGCCGACGGAATTCAAGCGCTACGGTTCGGCCCGCAAACTCTACAATTTCAACATCGATAACGCCGAAGCGTACTAAGGCAGGGACATAGAGATGAGCTATCACAACCCTTATACCCCGCCGCGCAAGTCAGCGACTTTCGACGACTATACGCTGGCCGAAATCCGCCGGGCGGCGGCAACCGGCATCTACGACATCCGCGGCGCCGGCACCAAGCGCAAGGTGCCGCATTTCGACGACCTGCTGTTCCTCGGTGCCTCGATCTCGCGCTATCCGCTCGAGGGCTATCGCGAAAAATGCGACACGACCGTCGTCCTCGGATCGCGCTTCGCCAAGAAGCCGATCACGCTGAAGACGCCGATCACCATTGCCGGCATGAGCTTCGGTGCACTTTCCGGCAACGCCAAGGAAGCGCTCGGACGCGGCGCAACGATCGCCGGGACCTCGACCACCACCGGCGACGGCGGCATGACGGACGAAGAGCGCGGCCACAGCCAGACGCTCGTCTATCAGTATCTTCCCTCGCGCTATGGCATGAATCCGAAGGACCTGCGCCGCGCCGATGCCATCGAAGTCGTGGTGGGCCAGGGCGCCAAGCCCGGCGGCGGCGGCATGCTACTCGGCCAGAAGATATCCGATCGCGTCGCCAATATGCGCAATCTGCCGAAGGGCATCGACCAGCGCTCGGCCTGCCGCCATCCCGATTGGACCGGCCCGGACGATCTGGAAATCAAGATCCTCGAACTGCGCGAAATCACCGACTGGGAAAAGCCGATCTATGTGAAGGTCGGCGGCGCGCGGCCGTATTACGACACCGCGCTCGCCGTAAAGGCCGGTGCCGACGTCGTCGTGCTTGACGGCATGCAGGGCGGCACGGCGGCGACGCAGGACGTCTTCATCGAAAATGTCGGCATGCCGACGCTCGCCTGCATCCGTCCCGCGGTCCAGGCGCTGCAGGACCTCGGCATGCACCGCAAGGTGCAGCTGATCATCTCGGGCGGGGTGCGCTCGGGCGCCGATGTGGCCAAGGCGCTGGCGCTCGGCGCCGATGCGGTTGCCATCGGCACGGCGGCGCTCGTTGCGATCGGCGACAACGATCCGCATTGGGAAGAGGAATATCAGAAGCTCGGTACCACGGCCGGCGCCTATGACGACTGGCATGAGGGCAAGGACCCGGCCGGCATCACGACGCAGGATCCGGAACTGATGAAGCGCCTCGATCCGATCGCGGCCGGCCGCCGTCTTGCCAACTACCTCAAGGTGATGACGCTGGAAGCACAGACCATCGCGCGCGCCTGCGGCAAGAACCACCTGCACAACCTGGAACCGGAGGATCTGGTCGCGCTGACGCTCGAGGCATCCGCCATGGCGCAGGTGCCGCTTGCCGGCACGAGCTGGATCCCGGGCAAGGGCGGGTTCTGACCCTCAAACCACATATGGCCGTCGTCTGATCTCCCAAGCCAGGCGGCGGCCTACTCCATGAAAAAGTGTCTGAATAATCCAAAGGGGAACACAGTGACACTCGATCTTGCTAGCTTTGCCAAGGACCGTGGCATCAAATATTTCATGATCAGCTATACCGACCTGTTCGGCGGCCAGAGGGCCAAGCTGGTTCCGGCGGAAGCGATCGCCGACATGCAGAAGGACGGCGCGGGCTTTGCCGGTTTCGCCACCTGGCTCGACCTCACCCCCGCCCATCCGGACCTCTTTGCGCTGCCGGACGCTTCCTCCGTCATCCAGCTGCCGTGGAAGAAAGACGTCGCCTGGGTCGCGGCCGACTGCGTCATGGAAGACCAGCCGGTTGAACAGGCGCCGCGCGTCGTCCTGAAAAAGCTGATCGCCGAAGCCGCCGCGGAAGGCCTTCGCGTCAAGACCGGCGTCGAACCGGAATTCTTCCTGATCTCTCCGGATGGGTCGAAGATTTCCGACGAGTTCGATACCGCCGAGAAACCCTGCTACGACCAGCAGGCCGTCATGCGCCGCTACGACGTGATCGCCGAAATCTGCGACTACATGCTCGAACTCGGCTGGAAGCCCTATCAGAACGACCACGAGGATGCCAACGGCCAGTTCGAGATGAACTGGGAATATGACGATGCGCTCCAGACGGCCGACAAACACTCCTTCTTCAAATTCATGGTGAAGTCGGTTGCCGAGAAGCACGGTCTTCGGGCAACCTTCATGCCGAAACCCTTCAAGGGCCTCACCGGCAACGGCTGCCACGCCCATATCTCCGTCTGGGATCTGGAGGGCAAGACCAATGCCTTTGCCGACAAGGAAATGCCGTTCGGTCTTTCCGCCAAGGGCAAGACCTTCCTCGGTGGCATCATGAAGCACGCCTCGGCGCTGGCGGCCATTACCAATCCGACGGTCAATTCCTACAAGCGCATCAACGCGCCGCGCACGATTTCCGGCGCGACCTGGGCGCCGAATACGGTGACCTGGACGGGCAACAACCGCACCCACATGGTTCGCGTTCCAGGCCCGGGCCGGTTCGAATTGCGTCTGCCGGATGGCGCGGTCAATCCCTATCTGCTGCAGGCGATCATCATCGCGGCCGGTCTCAACGGCATCCGGCACAATGCAGATCCGGGCCGTCACTACGACATCGACATGTACAGGGAAGGCCACACGGTCACCGACGCGCCCAAGCTCCCACTCAACCTGCTCGATGCGCTGCGCGAATACGACAAGGACGAGGAGCTGAAGGTCGCGCTCGGTAAGAGCTTCTCCAGCGCCTACCTGAAACTCAAACACCAGGAATGGAACACCTACACCTCCCATTTCAGCGAATGGGAGCGGCAGACGACGCTCGACATCTGACTGTCAGGCTTCTGCGAAGATCAGAAGAGACGGCATGGCCTGTTCCTGCTATCCGATGTCGCTAAACGGATGGACGGGCAGGCCAGCGCCGCGCTAGCTTCCGCTCCACAACGTTGGCCGGGAGGGCCAGCCAAAACCTCGAGCCAAGAGATCGATACCGATGAAAAGCTATGTGCTGACTGTTTCCTGCAAATCCACCCGCGGCATTGTTGCGGCGATCACCGGTTACCTTGCGGAGGAGGGCTGCTACATCACCGACAGCTCGCAGTTCGACGACATGGAGACCGGCCTGTTCTTCATGCGGCTGACCTTCATCAGCCAGGAAGGTGCTTCGCTAGAAAAGCTGACGGCCGGTTTCGAGGCGGTGAAGACCCGCTTCGGTATGGTCGCTGACATTCGTGACAGCGAACACCGCATGAAGGTGCTTTTGATGGTGTCGCGGTTCGGCCACTGCCTCAACGATCTGCTCTATCGCTGGAAGATCGGCGCCCTGCCGATCGACATCGTCGGCGTCATTTCCAACCACTTCGATTACCAGAAGGTCGTCGTCAACCACGATATTCCATTCCATCACATTCCGGTCACCAAGGCCAACAAGGTCCAGGCCGAGGCCCGCATGATGGACGTGGTCGAGCAGACCGGCACGGAGCTGATCGTGCTGGCCCGCTACATGCAGATCCTGTCGGATGCGATCTGCCAGAAGATGTCCGGCCAGATCATCAACATCCACCACTCCTTCCTGCCGTCGTTCAAGGGTGCCAATCCCTACAAGCAGGCCTATGAGCGCGGCGTCAAGCTGATCGGCGCGACGGCGCATTACGTCACCGCCGACCTCGACGAAGGTCCGATCATCGAGCAGGACATCGCCCGCATCACGCATGCGCAGTCGGCCGAGGATTACGTCTCGATCGGTCGCGACGTCGAAAGCCAGGTGCTGGCCCGCGCCGTGCACGCGCATATCCATCACCGTACCTTCATCAACGGCAACCGCACCGTCGTCTTCCCGGCAAGCCCGGGCTCCTTCGCTTCGGAGCGCATGGGCTGATCCCGCCCTCTCTCCGCTGATATAGCTGGAATTTCGAATCCCCGGTCGCGTAACGCCACCGGGGATTTTTGTTTTTTGCGCAGCTGCCAGCCAGCCCCGGCGACAAGCCTCCGCTCTGTTTCGGCGTCGACGGAGTACGGTTTGCATAAATAAAGCCGAACGGGAGGTTGCATCGCTTGCGCCTTGGCGGAAGGATGCGGAACGAAAAACGGAGCGGGTGAGCCCCATGAAACATTTCTTCAACCGCAAGGAATCGATCGTCACCGAGGCTCTGGACGGCCTGTTGCGGGCTTCCCCGCCCGGAACGCTGGCCCGTCTCGACAGCTATCCGGACATCAAGGTGGTCGTCCGCGCCGACTGGGACAAATCCCGGGTCGCGTTGATTTCCGGCGGTGGGGCAGGGCATGAGCCGTCCCATGCTGGCTTCGTCGGCAGGGGCATGCTGACGGCCGCCGTCTCCGGCGAAATCTTCGCCTCTCCCAGCGTCGATGCCGTTTTGACCGCGATCCGAGCGGTGACAGGCAAGCCGGGCTGCCTGCTGGTCGTCAAGAATTATACCGGCGACCGCCTGAACTTCGGTCTTGCGGCGGAAAAGGCGCGCGCAGAAGGTTTCGACGTCGAGATGGTCATCGTCGCCGACGATATCGCGCTGCCGGATATCAACCAGCCGCGTGGTGTCGCGGGTACGCTCTTCGTGCACAAGATTGCCGGTCATCTCGCCGAAAGCGGTGAGAGTCTCGCCTCCCTTGCCGCCGCTGCCAAGGCCGCCGCTGCCGACATCGTATCGCTCGGCGTTTCCTATTCCACCTGCTCCATACCCGGCCGGCCTTACGAGGATCGTCTGGGCGAGAACCAGGGCGAGCTCGGCTTGGGCATTCATGGCGAGCCGGGGGTGGAAAAGATAACCGTCCAGCAGGCCGACAGTCTCGTCTCGATCATGACGGAACGCCTGTCGGCGGCGATGAAACCGGTCGGGAAACACGCTCTTCTCATCAACAATCTCGGTGCGGTGCCGCCGGTGGAAATGTCGCTGATTGCCAATGCGGTGCTCTCTTCGCCGTTTGCCGGCCGAATTGCCCTTGTGGTCGGGCCGGGGCCGTTGATGACGGCCTTGAATATGAACGGTTTTTCGCTGTCGCTGATCCGGCTCGACCCGGAGCGCGAAGCGGCGCTGTTGTCCGATGTTGCGCCGCATGCCTGGCTGCCGGCGGTCGTGCCGCATCCCGTTGCCATCGTGGCAGCCCCGAAGGCCGAAACTCTGGTGTCGGCTGTGGCGAGCCATGATGCCGAGGCCGAGCGTGTGCTTGCCGCCATCTGCGATCGGTTGATTTCACTTGAGCCGGAGTTGAACCGACTGGATGCCAAGGCGGGCGATGGTGACACCGGATCGACGGTTGCCACCGGTGCCCGCAGCATTCTGGCACAGACGGGACGCTTGCCCGTTGCCGACAGGGCAGCGCTTTTCGCCGTCATCGGCGATACGCTGGCGACGGCGATGGGCGGTTCGAGCGGCGTTCTCCTGTCGATCTTCTTCACTGCGGCGGGCAAGGCGAGCGGGGACGGGGCAAACCTTGCTGCGTCCCTGCTTGCCGGGCTCGAGCGCATGACGTTCTACGGCGGCGCCCTTCCGGGCGATCGCACCATGGTCGATGCGCTGTCGCCGGCGCTTCATGCATTGGCAGCGATCGATGTGCGGGCCGCCGCCGATGCCGCGCGCAAGGGGGCCGACGCAACCAAGACGATGCGCAAGGCGAAGGCCGGGCGATCTGCCTATATCGGCGAGAGCGATCTCGACGGGGTGATGGATCCGGGCGCACATGCCGTAGCCGAGGCTTTTGCCGCTGCCGCCGATATCCTGAAGCCCTGACCGCATCTTCGCGCCGGTGATCAGACCGGCGGCGCAATTTCGATCGGGGTGCCGTCGGAAAAGCGGGTGAAGCGAAAGGGTGCGGGATCGACGATCGGTGTGTTTCCCGTGACCAGATCGGCAGCCAGATGCCCCGCGCCCGGGCCGATGCCGAAACCATGACCTGAAAATCCGGTCGCAATGACCAGTCCGGGAAGACTGTCGAGCGTGGAGATGACCGGCACCGCGTCCGGCGTCACGTCGATCAGGCCGGCCCAGACCTGCTCCACTTTCGCATCGCGCAGCACCGGCAGGGCTTCCGTGGCCGCCCTCAGCGCGTTCAAGGCGGCTCTGCCATCCGGTTTCGGATCGAGTATCCGATGCCGCTCAAACGCGCCTGGCCGGTCGAGGGGGACTGCGGCGATTTCGAACAGTTCCTGCCAGCTTCGAGCGCTGAGACCGAGCTGCACCGCTTCGCCCTCCGCCTTCCTCGCCGGTTGAAAATCGCGGAAGAAGCCAAAACTGTCCGGCACCAGCGCATGCATGTTGATGCCGCCATTGGCGATCGTGTAGCCGCCGTCCAGCCGTTTCCGATAGGCATAGGTGGCGGTGGCGCCCGCGCCATCCGGCCCCCGGTTCACCGCGCTGGTGCGCAGCACCGAGTTGCGCACTTTCAGTTGCGGCAGGCGGATGCCGAGCCCCTTGCAGAACAGCCGCGACCATGCGCCGCCGGCAAGCACGACGGCGGAAGTCTCGATGCGGCCCTTCTCGGTAATGACGGCGCTGACGCGGCCGGCACTTTTTTCGATGCCGCGCACGGCGCAGCCTGTCAGGATGCGGGCACCGGCCCGGCGTGCGCCCATCGCGATCGCCGGCACGGCCTTTTGCGGTTCGGCGCGGCCGTCGCTTGGCGTGTAGAGCGCGCCCTTGTATCGCCGTGCGGAACCCAGCATCACGGCCGCCGTCTCGTCGGGGCCGATCTGGCGCGTGTCGAGCCCATGCGCCTGTGCGAGTTTCAGCCAGGCGTCGCGATTGGCGATATCCGTCTCGTTCTCCGAGATATAGAGAATTCCGGAACGGCGAAACCCGGTCTGGCCGCCGACCCGTGCGTCCAATCCATCCCAGATTTTCAGGGATTCGATCGCCAGCGGAATTTCCCGCCGGTCGCGGCCCATGACCCGGACCCAGCCCCAGTTGCGGCTGGATTGCTCGCCGCCGAGCGCGCCCTTCTCGCAGAGCACGACGTCGACGCCGCGTTCGGCAAGGAACAGCGCCGTGCTTGTGCCGATGATACCGCCGCCGATGACGACGACGCCGGCTTTCTTCGGCAGGATGTGATCGGTTTCAATCGGGTCGAGCACGGGGCCGGGCATGTGGGCTGTTTTCCAGGGGGCTGAGAGGACTGTCCGATTTGCATCGGGTATTGCAGGTATTCACGGCGTCGCGAGCGGCGGCGACGGCTTTGACGCCGATCAAGCAGGAGGCAACAGGAAGGCATCGCTTTCGCCTTCGATCAGCTCTTCCCGCCAGATCTTCCGCAGCTCCGCATTCGGGTAAAAATGGCTGAAAGCGGGCATTGTTGCCAGCAGCGCCTCCGCCAGGGCGATGCCGAGATCACGCCGGGAGAGCTCGAAGCCGGTAAGACTGGGCGACAGGAAATGCGTCTGCGGGCTGTGGCGGCCAATCACGGCGATATCGCGTCCCGGCTTCAGGCCCGCTTCGCTCAAACCGCGGTAAAATCCGATCGCAATGCTCTCGTTGACCAGCAGTATTGCCGTTGGCCGGTCCTTCTTCGACAGCAGCTCGCGTGCGATCTGGTAGCCGCCCGCCTCGTTGGGTGTCGAACGGAAGACGAGGTCGGGATCGAGGGAAAGGCCGTGGGCTGCAAGCGCGCTGGCAGCCTGATCGACGAAGATATAGCCGAGGTTGACGTCGTCATGCGGCCTCGTCACGGCAATGCGCCGGTGACCCTTCGCCACCAGCCTGTCGATCGCCGTCTGTGCCATGCCTTCGAAATCAAGATCGAGCCAAGGCTGGCCAACATCCGTGAGGCTGCGCCCGAGCGTGGCGAAGGGGATCTTGCGCTTGGCGAGAAATTCCAGGCGCGGATCGTGCCGTTGGGTTGCCGAAAGGATGAGTCCGTCGGCGAAACCCCGGGCAACGACGCGCCGGAGATAGTCGTCCGGGTCCTCCTGCGACGAGCAGAGGAGCGCGACGAGATCGAGGCGGTGGCGGGCAAAGACCGTCTGGACGCCGTCGAAGACGCTCATGAAGAAGGTGTCGCCCTGACCGGTGATTTCGGCGCCGGTCTGCATCATGAAGCCGATGATGTTGGTCGTGCCCTGGCGCAGGCTGCGGCCGGACTGGTTGGGCACATAGCCGAGTTCGGCGGCGGCTTCGAGCACTCTTTTGCGGGTTTCTTCGTTGACATCCGGACGCCCGTTCAGGGCGCGTGAAACGGTTCCGATCGAAATGTCCAGATGCTGGGCGAGCCTGCGTATGCCTGTCATTCCACCCGCTTTCAACTTGAGAATCCGGTGTGCCCGATTTCCATCTATTGACACGTTTCAAAATTCGTTCATAGTACCGTAAACGTTTACGGTTGTCGAAAAGGAGCGAAAACCGTAGACTTTCCGGAGGAGAATCCCATTTTGCGTGCAGTTTTGTGCGGGTGCGGAGCTATGGCCAAAGGATGGCTGAAGGCGGTCGCGAATACCCCTGAAATCAGAGCGGACGTTGAGGTCGTCGGCCTCGTCGACGTCAATCCGGCGGCCGCGACGTTGCTTGCCGAAGAGTTCGGTCTGACGGACGCAGTCATTGGTTCCGACCTCGGTGCCGTGCTTGCCGAAACCGCGGCAGGCGTGGTTTTCGATGTGGTCATTCCGTCCGCCCGTCACGACGTCGTTGCGACCGCTCTGGCACATGGATGCCACGTGCTGAGCGAGAAGCCGATGGCTTCGTCGATCGAGGAGGGGCGGGCGATGATCGCCCAGGCCGCGGCCGCCGGCAAAGTCCATGCGATCGTCCAGAACCGGCGCTTCATCGCGGGCATCCGCCGCATCCGCCGGCTGGTCGAAAGCGGCACGCTCGGCGAGCTGACGGCCATCCATTGCGATTTCTTCATCGGCGCGCATTTCGGCGGCTTTCGCGAAGAGATGGACAATGTCCTTTTGCTCGACATGGCAATCCACACATTCGACGCCGCCCGCTTCGTCGCCGGCAAGGTGCCGGTTGCCGTCTATTGCCACGAAAGCAACCCGCGCGGCTCGTGGTACGCGCATGGTGCCGCGGCCAATGCGATTTTCGAGTTTTCCGACGACGTCACCTTCACCTATCGCGGCTCGTGGTGTGCCGAAGGTGCCAATACCAGCTGGGAAAGCCAGTGGCGGATCATCGGCACGCAGGGCACGCTGCTCTGGGATGGCGCCGAGGATTTTCAGGCGCACAGGGTATCGGCCACGGAAGGGTTTCTTCGGCCGGTCGATAGCGTCCTTGTACCGGAGCCCGCAAACGAGGCCGAGACCTATGGCCATGCCAGCGTCATCGCCGATTTTCTCACCGCCATCAAAACCGGCCGCACGCCGGAAACGGCGAGCAACGACAATATCAACAGCCTTGCCATGGTGTTTGCGGCGATCGAAAGCGCCCGGACCCGGCAGCGCGTGACCCTATGAACAGGACCTTTTGATGAGCAATCCGGCAAAAGCCATTCGCATCGGCACCATGATCAGCGCATCCGGCGGCAAGGCTGCCGACCGCATCGGCCAGATCGCCGGCATGGGCTTCGAAAGCTTCGAGCCCTTCTTCTGGCAGACGACCAACGGTCAGGATCTCGCTGAACTCGGTAAGCGCTGCGTCGAGGTGATCGGCGATCGCGACATCACCATCTCGACGCTCGGCATGTTCGGCAATCCCTTGGAGACGACGGATATCGATCGCGACACGCTGCAGGGCTGGAAGGACTGCATCGACAACGCCCATCATTTTGGCGCCACCTGCGTTGCCGGCTTTACGGGAAGAATTCGCAACAAACCGCTGACCGACAGCCTGCCGCGCTACAAGGAGGTGTGGAGCGAACTTGCCAAGCGCGCCGCCGACAAGGGCATCAGGATCGCCTTTGAAAACTGCGCCATGGACGGCAACTGGGCAACAGGCGACTGGAATATCGCCCACAATCCGGATGCCTGGGAGCTGATCTTCAACGAAACGCCGGACGATCATATCGGTCTTGAATGGGAGCCCTGCCACCAGATGGTCTATCTGATCGAGCCCATCCCGCAGATCCGCAAATGGGCGAAAAAAATCTTTCACGTGCACGGCAAGGACGCGACCATCCGTTGGGACGTGATCCGTGAACACGGCATTTTCGGCAAGGAGAAATTCGTCTTCATGCGCACGCCGGGCTTCGGCGACACCAATTGGACGGATGTCATTTCCGAACTGCGCCTTGCCGGCTGGTCCGGTTCCATCGACATCGAGGGCTGGCACGACCCGGTCTATCGCGATCAGCTGGAAATGACCGGCCAGGTGCATGGCCTCAACTATCTGAAGGCTTGCCGGGGCGGCGACTTCGTCGTCGATCCCGCCTGATTGATCAGGCCGGCCTGACCAGTCAGGCAGGTCTGAAAGGACTGAAATGGACTGAAGAAGGCCGGCATGGAGGATGACGGCCGACAAGGATAACCAACAGGAGGAAACGATGGGTATCCGCAAATATGCAGTCATTGGCGCGCTGGCGCTTGCAGGCGTGTCGCTGTTTGGCCTGTCCGCCAGGGCGGAAGACGTGAAGCTTACCGTCTGGTCGCTCGACCGTGACATTCAGCCGGCGCCAAATCTGGTGGCCGAGTTCAACAAGCTCAACAACGGCATCCAGATAGAGTATCGCCAGATCCAGTTCGATGATGTCGTCAGCGAGGCCATGCGCGCCTATTCGACGGGCCAGGCGCCGGACATCATTGCCATCGACAATCCGGAACACGCGCTGTTTTCGTCGCGCGGCGCCTTCCTCGATCTCACCGACATGATCTCCAAATCGACGGTGATCAAGCCGGAGAACTATTTCCCTGGTCCGCTGAAATCGGTCGAGTGGGACGGCAAATATTACGGTGTGCCGAAGGCCACCAACACGATCGCGCTCTACTACAACAAGGACATGTTCACGGCGAAGGGGCTTGATCCCAACAAGCCGCCACAGACCTGGGATGAACTGGTGGATGCGGCGCGCAAGCTGACCGATCCTGCCGCCAACGTCTATGGTCTCGCCTTCTCGGCTAAGGCCAACGAGGAGGGCACCTTCCAGTTCCTGCCCTGGGCGCAGATGGGTGGCGGCAGCTATGAGAACATCAATACCGAGGGCGCCGTAAAAGCGCTCGAAATCTGGAAGACGATCATCGACGAAAAGCTCGCTTCGCCCGATACGCTGACGCGTGGCCAGTGGGATTCGACCGGTACCTTCAATTCCGGCAATGCCGCCATGGCGATCTCCGGCCCGTGGGAACTCGACCGTATGACGCAGGAGGCGAAGTTCGACTGGGGCGTGACGCTGCTTCCGGTGCCGAAGGAAGGCGTCGAACGCTCCTCGGCCATGGGCGACTTCAACTGGGCGATTTTCGCTTCCTCCAAGCATCCGGCAGAGGCCTTCAAGGCGCTCGAATTCTTCGCCTCGCAGGACGACAAGATGTTCAAGAATTATGGTCAGCTTCCGGCCCGCTCCGACATCTCGATCCCCGAGACCGGCCAGCCGCTCAAGGACGCCGCCCTCAAGGTCTTCCTCGAGCAATTGAAATATGCAAAGCCCCGCGGCCCGCATCCGGAATGGCCGAAGATCTCCAAGGCGATCCAGGATGCCATTCAGGCCGCCTTGACCGGTCAGGCGAGCCCGAAGGATGCGCTTGATCAGGCTGCCGAAAAGATCAAGGCTGTCCTGGGCTGATCTGACCGGCGATGAAGCGGCTCTGCTGCTCTTCTCCCCGGCGGGGAGGAGAGCCCAGAAGAGCGAGACGATGAGGGGATGTGAGCGTCTGTCGACGCGACTGCCCCGAGCACAAGCGAGGACAGCTATGCCGCACTCTCCCTCATCCGGCCCCACGGGCCACCTTCTCCCCGCCGGGGAGAGGTTGAACCGGATGGCGGACGCGCCGTCCAGCATTTCCTCCCGGAAGGGGTTGTCGTCCGCGCAAGCGCCCGGCAGCCCCGTTCGGGACGTCGGAGGCCCCGTGACGAGGCTCCTGTCCAGTGTCAGGGACGGCCGCGGTTTCGATATCGTGCTGGTCGCCTTCCCGCTCGGTTTCCTGTTCCTGATGGCGGGTCTGCCGCTGCTCTACAACGTGTTGATGAGCTTTCAGGAGGTCGACATGTTCAGCCTCGGCACGCTGATGCGCCCCTTTGTCGGCTTGAAGAACTATCGCGACCTTTTCGCCCAGCCGGAAACGCTGCCGATCCTTGCCAATACGGCGATCTTCGTCGTCGGCTCGATCGCCGGACAGTTTCTCATCGGCTTCGGGCTCGCGCTGTTCTTCTGGGTCAATTTTCCCGGTGCCGCCTGGCTGCGTGGCCTGTTCCTCGTCTCGTGGGTGATGCCGGGTCTCGTCGTCGGCGCCATCTGGAACTGGATCCTGTCAGGGGATTTCGGTGTCCTCAACTTCATCCTGAGGGAAGGCGGCATCATCTCCGCCAATATCTTCTGGCGCTCGGATCCGAACTATTCACTCTATGCCGTCATCCTCGCCAATATTTGGCTCGGCACCGCCTTCAACATGATCCTTCTCTCGGTCGGTCTTGCGGGTATCCCCGCCGATCTCTACGAGGCAGCCGAACTCGATGGCGCCAATGCCTGGCAGCGTTTCTGGACCATCACCCTGCCGATGATGCGTTCCACCATCGGCGCCATCATCGCGCTCGGCCTGATCTTCACGCTGCAGCAATTCGACCTCTTTGCCGCGATCACCTCCGGCGGGCCGAACAATTCGTCCAACGTCACCCAATATTGGGCCTGGGAGCAGTCCTTCCGCCAGTACGACTTTGCCAAGGGGGCGACGATTTCGGTCCTGATGATCGTCTTCGTCATGATCGCATCGGTCGTCTATGTCCGTTCGACACGTCACGAGGTGCGCGGATGACCGAGACGAACCGCAATCGCCTGATGCTTCTGATCGCCATCGTCATGGCGGCGATCTATCTGTTTCCGCTCTACTGGATGTACATCACCGCCCTGAAGAGCGGATCGGAGATGTTCGCCACGCCGCCAACCTTCTGGCCGTCCGTACCGCAGTGGAGCACGTATGCCTTCGTCTGGGAAAGCCGCGGCATGGGGCGCTATCTCTGGAACTCGCTGGTTATTGCCTCCGGAGCCGTGGTGCTGATCACGGTGCTCGGCGTCGGCTGCGCCTACGTGCTGGCGCGCTACCGCAATGTCTGGGTCGACATCGGCCTGTTCCTGATCCTGATGCTGCAGGTCCTGCCGGCGTCGCTGATGATCACGCCGATCTTCGTCGGCTTTTCGCAACTCGGCATGCTGGACTATCCCCGTCTTGCCGTGATCATCGCAATTGCCGCGAAGAGCATGCCGTTCTTCGTGGTCCTGGTGCGGGCCACCTTCATGGCGGTGCCGATGGAACTGGAGGAGGCGGCGCTGGTCGACGGCAATTCGCGTGTCGGCGCCTTCTTCCATATCGTGCTGCCGCTCGCCCGCAACGGCATCCTGGTGAGCGCCATCCTGATCTTCATGCAGGCCTTCGGCGAGTTCGTCTATTCCAAGTCGATCATCCAGGACATCGAGCTTCAGCCCGCCAGCGTCGGCCTCAATTCCTTCATGGGGCCGAACACCAATGAATGGAACAACATCATGGCCTACGCCACGATCTACGTGACCCCCATTCTCGCCATCTTCGTGCTGCTGCAGCGGCGCATCGTCTCCGGCCTTACCTCGGGAGCCATCAAATGACCAAGCAGATCGAACTCTCGGGCGTCAACAAATATTACGGCGCCTACCACGCGCTGAAGAACATCGATCTGAGCATCGAGAAGGGCAGCTTCGTGGCGCTCGTCGGCCCGTCCGGCTGCGGCAAGTCCACGTTGCTGCGTTCGCTGGCCGGGCTTGAAAGCATCTCGACGGGCGACCTGAAGATCGCCGGCGAGTTGATGAACAAGGTGCCGCCGCGCAAGCGCGACATCGCCATGGTGTTCCAGTCCTACGCGCTCTATCCGCATATGACGGTCGAGCAGAACCTCACCTACAGCCTGCGCATTCGCCGCGTCGCCAAGGCCGAGGCCAAGAAGGCGGCAGAGGAAGTCGCGGCCACGACCGGGCTTTCGCATCTCCTCGGGCGCTATCCGCGCGAACTTTCCGGCGGCCAGCGCCAGCGCGTCGCCATGAGCCGCGCCATCATCCGCCATCCCAAGGCCTTCCTGTTCGACGAGCCGCTGTCCAATCTCGATGCGGCGCTGCGCGTCCACATGCGCAAGGAAATCCGCACCCTGCACGACCGGCTGCACGCGACGTCGGTCTATGTGACGCACGACCAGATCGAGGCGATGACGATGGCCGACCATGTGGTGGTGATGAAGGACGGCGTGATCGAGCAGCAGGGGGCGCCGCTGGAACTTTACGACCGGCCGGCCAACAGGTTCGTCGCCGGCTTCATCGGCTCGCCGGCCATGAATTTCGTGCCTGCGACGGTCGGCGAGGATGGCCGTTCGCTGGCGGTCGATATCGGCGAAAAGCAGACCATTCCCCTTGATCGTCAGCTCCAGCCCGGCCGCAAGGTGACCGCGGGACTGCGGCCGGAGCACCTGCATTTCGTCGAGCCGGGACAAGGCGTCTTCCGCCTGCCGGTCGGGATCGTCGAGACCACCGGCTCCGCGACCTACATCACCACGTCGACGGCAACGGAAGTGACGGTTGTCGACACGACCCGCAGGCCCGTCAGGGCCGGGGACGTCATCGATGTGTCCATCCGCCCGGCGGACGTGCACATCTTCGACGCGGAAACCGGACTGAGGGTCTGAAGCCGGATCAAACCACATTTGGTTTTTTCTGTATAAAAATACGTTCGTCGCCCTTGACAAGCGGGGAGCCGGCGATATTCCCTGTCGGCAAATGGATGCGGAGCATGGCCGCGACAGGGAGGAATGAGATGAGTGGACTTCTGGCCGGCAAACGCGCCGTGATCACGGCAGCAGCACAGGGGATTGGCCGCGCCGCAGCCGAGGCGTTCCAGCGCGAAGGGGCGATCGTCACGGCCACGGACGTCAATGAGGAAAAACTCGCCGAACTTTCCGCCCTCGGCATGACGGTCGCGAAACTCGATGTCATGAATGCCGACGCGATCTCGGCCTTTGCCGCGGAAACCGGGACCATCGACGTGCTGTTCAACTGCGCCGGGACGGTGCATGCCGGAACAATTCTCGAAGCCAGCGAGCGGGACTATGATCTCGCCTTCGATCTCAACGTCAAGTCGATGTTCCGGCTGATCCGGGCCTTCCTGCCGGGCATGATCGACAGCGGCGGCGGCTCGATCATCAACATGTCGTCGGTTGCGGGCGTCCCCATGGGCGTGCCGAACCGCTTCGTCTATTCCGCCAGCAAGGCGGCCGTCGTCGGCCTCACCAAGTCGATCGCTCTCGATTACATCAAGCAGGGCATCCGCTGCAACGCGATCGCGCCCGGCACGGTACAATCGCCCTCGCTCGAGGAGCGGATGAAGGCGCAGGGCAACTACGAGGAAGCCCGCGCCGCCTTCATCGCCCGCCAGCCGATGGGCCGCATCGGCCTGCCGGAGGAGATTGCGGCGCTTGCCGTTTATCTCGGCAGCGATGTCTCCAACTATACGACGGGGCAGGTGCACGTCATCGATGGCGGCATGAGCCTGTAGCCTCGCGAACTGCTGCAGCAGGCACTGCCGCTATACATCGGCAGACGGGCGCTATAGTCTCTGCCGATCCGGAGAAGGCGCGCAGCAATCGCATGACACCAAAGGAACCCACCAGTCTCAAACCCGTCCTGAGGATCGATTTTCCTCATGCAGAGCGGCTGGGCCGGGGCAAGATTGCGCTCTTGGAACACATTCGCGAGACCGGCTCGATCTCGGCGGCGGGCCGCGCCATGGACATGTCCTATCGGCGGGCCTGGCTGCTGGTCAGCGCGCTCAACGGCATGTTCAGCCAGGATGCGGTCGTGTCGCAGCGCGGCGGAAAACAGGGCGGGGGCGCGGTCGTCACACCTTTCGGAGAAGAACTGATCTGCCGCTTCCGGGCGATGGAGGAAAAGGCCGAGGCGGCGCTTGCTGAAGAGCTGGCCTGGCTGGAGAGCAACCGCAATCCCTATGCGATGCCCACCGACGCGCCGGTCACAGATCCAGCGCAACGCTCTTGATGACGGCATGAACCGGCTTGCCGACCTGCAAACGGAGCAGATCGCGTGACAGGGTGGTCACCCGCGACATGATCGTCACGCCGCCGCAATCCAGACGCACATCGACCATGCCGTGTTCCGCTTCGCCGATCGCCACGATCGTGCCCGGCAGGATGTTGAGCGCGCTCAAGCCCTCCGGCCTGCTGGTGGCCAGCATGACATCGCGAGCCGCGATGTGGAGACGCACTGCCTTCCCGGCCGGCGCCTCCAGGTGCGGGACTTGAATCCGCACGGTGCCGGCGCGAACGACGGTGATCTGGTGCGAAACATCGCTGGTTTCAACGACACCTTCGATCAGCGCGCCCGCCTCGCGGCGGCTGATGGCCGATGATGGCGCGCTCAAAATCGCCGCCGCGTCTCCGGACGCGCTGATCCGGCCGTTTTCGAGCACGATGACCCTGTTGGCAAGCCGGGCGACTTCGGCGACCGAATGGCTGACATAGACGATCGGAATTGCCGTTTCATCCCGCAACCGCTCGAGATAAGGCAGGATCTCCGCTTTCCGCTCCTCGTCGAGCGCGGCCAGGGGCTCGTCCATCAAAAGCAGGCGCGGGTTCGAGAGCAACGCCCTGCCGATGGCGACGCGCTGCTTTTCACCGCCTGAAAGATTGATCGGCGCGCGATTGAGAAGCGCTCCGATGCCGAGCAGATCGACGATCCTGTCGAAGTCCGGTCCTTCACCTGTGTGCCGCGCGAACCAGCGGCCGTAGCCGAGATTGCGCCGGACGCTCAAATGCGGGAAAAGCCGCGCCTCTTGAAAGACATAGCCGAAGCGGCGTTTGTGCGGCGGGACAAAAACGCGGGCCTCGCTATCGACCAGAACATCGCCGTTGAATGCAAGCCGCCCGTCTTCGGGGCGCAGCAATCCCGCAATGATGTTGATCAGCGACGTCTTGCCTGATCCGGAGCGGCCGAAGAGGGCGGTGACCCCCTTGTCCGCAGAGAACGCAGCCGTAACGGAAAACGTGCCGAGACGATGGCGGATAGCGACCTCAAGACTCATGCGGCGTCCATCTTTTTCACCGCGAGATTTGCCAGCATTTCCGAGACCATCAGCGCTGCCATGGATATCACGACGGAAATGATGGTCAGGCGAAATGCGCCGGCATCGCCGCCGGGCACCTGCGTAAAGGTGTAGATCGCCGAGGAAAGCGTCTGGGTTTCGCCGGGAATATTGGAGACGAAGGTGATCGTCGCGCCGAATTCGCCCATCGCCTTGGCAAAGGCGAGAATCATGCCGGCGATGATGCCGGGCAGGACGAGCGGGAGCGTGACCGTTAGGAAAACCCAGACGGGCCCGGCGCCGAGCGTTGCCGCCGCCTGCTCGAGCCTGCGGTCGACCGCCTCGATCGACAGCCGGATGCTGCGCACCATCAGCGGAAAGGCCATGATGGCGCAGGCAAGCGCCGCTCCCGTCCAGCGGAAGGAAAAGACGAGGCCGGTATATTCGGCGAGAAAGGCACCGATCGGCCCGCGTTTTCCAAACAGGATCAGCAGCAGAAAACCGGTCACCACCGGCGGCAGGACCAGGGGCAGATGAACGATGCCGTTGAGGACGGCTTTTCCCCAGAAGCGGCCGCGCGCCAGGATCAAGGCAATGCCGATCGCGAACGGCAGGCTGGCAAGCATGGCGACAAACGATACGCGCAGGCTGAGAAGGATCGCCATCCACTCCGCATCGCTCAAAACCAGCCAGTCCAAATGCCGTGCTCCCGTCCTCGACGGCCAGACGATAGGCGCTCCATCCTCTGACGAATAGAGCGCCTCCTATGCTTATTTCAGGATGGTAAAGCCCTGCGCCTCAAAGAGCGCTGCGGCCTTTGCCGATTTGACGAAATCCAGATAAGCGGCGGCGTCCGGATTGCTGCTCTCTGCCGTGAGCGCGATCGGGTAGACGATCGGCGGATGGCTGTCTTCCGGGAAGGTGCCGACAACCGCCACGCCCTTGTCGGCGGCGGCATCCGTCTTGTAGACGATGCCATAGGGCGCTTCCCCCTTGGAAACCAGGAGAAGCGCCGCACGGACGTTTTCGGCGCCGGCCACGTTCTTTTCGACGGAAGACCAGACGCCGAGCTTTTCCAGCGCGGCCTTGCCGTACTTGCCGGCCGGAACGGAATCGACGGCGCCCATCGCAAGTTTCTCGTCGCCCAGCAGGCCCTTCAGGTCGAAACCCTGCTTGATATCGACGGCTGCCGTATCCTTGCTGCCTGCCACCAGCACGATCTGGTTGCCGAGCAGATTGGCGCGGGTGTCGTCCTTGATCAGCTTCTTTTCGGCGACATAGTCCATCCAGGCCAGATCGGCCGAGATGAAGACATCGGCCGGCGCGCCGGCTTCGATCTGCTTGGCGAGCGCCGAGCTTGCCGCATAGGAGACCGTCGTTTCCTTGCCGGCTTCCTTTTGCCACGCAGCGTTGACGGCATCGAGCGCGTTCTTCAGGCTGGCCGCGGCAAAGACCGTGACTTTTTCGGCCGCCGCGGCGGGCTGGGCAAGTGGCATTCCGCTTAGCCAGAGGGCGGTGACAGCGGCCGTGGCAAATTTCAGCAAGGTTCGACGTTCTGTGCGCATGCGGTTCCCCCAATGATCGAGATATTTCCCTAGATATAACGGGTTAGGGCGAATGGCCAGCGCTATATTTCTATAAATATATTGAAAGTCATTCGTGGCTGCTTGACGTTCATGCTTGCCATGGACCAATCCGCCGTTACATTCGGGGCGTCCGACGGACGGGCATGGAGAGGCCGGAAAACGAAAATGGAATCGAATGTGACGCTCGAGGAAAGCTGGAAAACGGTCTTGGCACCGGAATTCTCCAGTCCCTATATGGCCGAGCTGAAGGCATTCCTGCTTGAGGAAAAACGCAACGGCAAACAGATTTTCCCCAAGGGAGCGGAGTATTTCCGTGCCCTGGACCTGACGCCGATCGAGACGGTGCGGGTCGTCATCCTCGGCCAGGACCCCTATCACGGGGAGGGGCAGGCGCATGGGCTGTCGTTCAGCGTCAAACCCGGCGTGCGCTCTCCGCCGTCGCTGGTCAATATCTACAAGGAGCTGCAAAACGATCTCGGCATTCCGCCCGCTCGCCATGGTTTCTTGGAGAGTTGGGCGCGACAGGGTGTGCTGCTCCTCAACAGCGTGCTGACGGTGGAGCGCGCCATGGCCGCTTCGCACCAGGGCAAGGGTTGGGAACGGTTCACCGATGCGATCATCCGGGCGATCAACGAGCAGCCTCATCCGGTCGTCTTCATCCTGTGGGGATCCTATGCACAGAAGAAGGCGGCCTTCGTCGATCGCTCGCGCCATCTCGTGATCCGCTCGGCGCACCCGTCGCCGCTATCGGCCCATAACGGGTTCTTCGGCAGCAAGCCCTTTTCCAAGGCCAATGATTTTCTCGTCGCCAATGGGCGCGAGCCCATCGACTGGGCGCTGCCGGCCAATCCCGAGGCGCAGGCTCAGGTCAGCGTCTGAGAGGACGGCGGCTCCGGTGACTTGGCCTTCCGGCGGGCGACAACGCTTTCGCGCCAGACGGTGAAAATCCCCGCGCAGACGACGATCGCCGATCCGGCAATCACATTCAGGCCGATCGTTTCGCCGAAGACGACGACGCCGATGATCGAGGCGAAGACAAGCTGGAGATAGGTGAGCGGCTGGACCTCGGCGGCGTCGAGCAGTTCATAGGCCTTGATCAGGAAAAAATGGCTGGTCGTTCCGGTGATGCAGAGCATCAGCATCCAGACCCAGTCCTGCGGCGCAAGTGCCGTCCAGTAGAACGGACCAATGGCGGTGATCGCCACGGCACCGGCGACGCCCGTGTAGAAGAAGCTTGTCATGGCGGTATCGTCGCGGCTGACGAGTCGCGTCGAAATCACGTAGATCGCAAAGATCAGCGATGAAGCGAGTGGGATCAGGAGCTTGAGATCAAAGCTGCTGCTGCCCGGTTCCAGGATCAGCAATACACCCAGCAAGCCGATGATGATCGCCGTCCAACGCCGCCAACCGACACGCTCTCCGAGAAGCGGCATGGAGAGAAGGGCGACGAAAAGGGGCCCGGAGGAAAAGATCGCCTGCGAATGCGCAAGGCCGACCGTGGCAAACGAAAAGATGACGATGACGATCTGGAAGGCAAGCAGAACGCCACGCAGGATCTGCAGCACCGGTCGCTTGGTTTTAGCGGCCGCCAAAAGGCCGCCCTGTGATCGCGATGCCAGTGCGATTGCAAAGGTGGCAAAGGCCCAATAGCGGATCATCGTGATCAGGACGGGCGGGTAGAGGCCGCCCAGGTGCTTGGAAAGCGCGTCCTGGATCGAGAATATCGAGATCGCCAGCAGGACGAAGATGTAGCCGGTTCGCTTGGAAGTCATGAGAACGGTCTTACACCGGCCGCGCCGCAGGCGGCCACGCTATTTTTGCAGTGCAGCAAGGAATTTCCCAATCGGCGCTTTCCGGCAACACGCGCGACGTTGCGCCGCGCGTGTTGCCGGTAGCTTATTCCTCGCGGAACGTATGCTGCAGCTGTTCGGTCAGCGGTTTTGCCAGGTAGGATATCACGGTGCGGTCGGCGATCTTGATGAAGACCTCCGAGGGCATGCCGGGATAGAGCGTCAATCCCTTCAGCTTCGCAAGGCTGTCCGCCTTGGGCTTGATACGCAGCGGGTAGTAACTGGCGCCGGTGCGCTGGTCGGTGACAACGTCCGGCGCGATGGTCACGACTTCCGCGTCGACGATCGGCGTGGTGCGCTGGTTGAAGGCGCTGAAGCGGATTTCAACCGGCTGCCCCAGGCGTATCTGGTCGATGTCGTGCGTGGCGATCTTGGCCTCGACCGTCAGGCCGTCTGCGCCAGGGACGACGAGCATCAACACCTCACCGGGATTGATGACGCCGTTCACCGTATGGACGGCGAGCTGGTAGATCCGGCCGTCCAGCGGCGAGCTGATATCGAGCCGTTTCAGCTGGTCCTGGGCGGCAATGCGGCGGTCTTCATATTCGGCGATCTTGCCCTCGACGTCGGTCAGTTCCTTGGCAATCTCGGTGCGGCGGTCCTCGTCGAGCTGCAGGATCTGCAGGTCGATCTCGCTGGATTTGCCGGCGGCCTGCGCCCGGGCGGCGATGCGCGCACCGCGGTCGCCTTCGAGCTGGGCGCGGTTGCGCTTGAGCTCGGTCAGCCGTTGCATGGACACCAGGCCCTGGCCATAGAGCTTGTCGAGACCCGTCAGTTCCTCATTGATCAGCTTCAGCGCATCCTCGATGGCAGCCAACTGTACCGTCAGGCCCTTGGTTTCGTCGGCCAACTGGCTCTTGCGCGATGCGAGCTGGCTTTTCATGCCGACAAGCGCGCTCTTGCGGCTCATGAACAGCTTGCGTTCACTTTCTTCGAGAAGGGTGGCTGGTGTGCTCGAGCCCGATGTGAGCGAGTTCAGGTCTTCCGGAATGGTGAATTCTGCAGCATTGGTCTGTTCTGCCACCAGGCGGGCGCGGCGGGCATAAAGCTGCGCCAGCGTGTTCTGCACGATCGACAGGTTGGCACGAACGGTCGTGCCATCGAGCTTGATCAGGGTCTGCCCGGCCTTGACGCTATCACCTTCCTTCACCAGGACCTCGCCGACGATGCCGCCGGTCAGGTGCTGGATTTTCTTGACGTTGTTCTCGACCACGACGGTTCCGGAAGCCACGATCGCGCTGGACAGCTCGGTCGTTGCCGCCCAGCCACCAACGCCGACGACGAGGGCGACGGCGAGGATCGAGACGGCGGTCATGTGCCGGGCGAGAGAACGGCGGGAGTTCACCGGTTTTGTTTCCATGGAAGTATCTGTCACGATGCGGACTCCTGGCCTTCACCCACGACTTTCAATGAGGTGGCGCCGGCAATTTGTGGCGGGCGGTTTTGCTTGCGCAGAATCTGCGCAAGCACTTCATCCCTCGGTCCGAAGGCCTGCATCCGTCCTTCGCTCATCATCAACACCATATCGGTGGCGGCAAGCGCGCTCGGCCGGTGGGCGACGACGATGACGATGCCGCTGCGGGCGCGCACACCCATGATCGCCTCGGTGAGCGCCTGTTCGCCCTCGGCGTCGAGGTTGGAGTTCGGCTCGTCGAGAACCACCAGGAAGGGGTCGCCGTAGAGCGCGCGTGCCAGCGCGACACGCTGGCGCTGGCCGGCAGAAAGTGCAGTGCCGCCGTCGCCCATCTCGGTTTCATAGCCGTTCGGCAGCTTGAGAATGAGATCGTGGACGCGCGCGGCGCGGGCCGCGGACACGACGGCCTCGGCCGAGGCGTCGGCTGCAAACCGCGCAATGTTCTGCGCCACGGTGCCTGCGAACAGTTCGACATCCTGCGGCAGATAGCCGATATGGCGGCCGAGCCTGTCGCTATCCCACTGGTCGAGCGCTGCACCGTCGAGCCGGACAGAGCCGCGATAGGATGGCCAGATGCCGATCAGCGCGCGTGCGAGCGATGATTTGCCCGAAGCACTCGGGCCGATGACGCCGAGCGCGCTGCCGGCCTTCACGCTGAAATTGACGTCGGCGAAGGTCAGGCGCTGCACCCCGGGCGGGCCGCCGGCAAGACTTTCGGCACTCAGTTTTTCCTTGGGCACGGGCAGTTCCAGCGGGGCGTCGCGTTCCGGCAGGGCGGTCAGCAGATCCTTCAGCCTCTGCCGGCTTTGCATGGCGGAAACGAAACCGCGCCAGTTGCCGATCGCCAGTTCGACCGGGGCAAGCGCACGGGCCGTCAGGATCGAACCGGCGATGATGATGCCCGGCGAAGCCGAGCCCTCGATGACGAGCACGGCGCCGGTTGCCAGCACCGCGGATTGCAGCGCCATGCGCGATACCTTGGAGAGCACGCCATAGCCATTGCCGACGTCGGAGGTTTCGCGGTTCTGTTCCCGGTAGGTCGTGTTTCGAAGATCCCAGAGCTGCGACATGCGGCCGAGCATGCCCATGGCCTGCATGACTTCGGCGTTGCGCTGCGAGGATTGAGCGAAGGCATTGCGCTGGTTGCCGGCCTCAGCGGCCCTTTTGGAGGGCGCCTGGGTGCCGCGATTGGTGAAGAACGTCAGCGTGATCAGGATAATCGAGCCGATGACCGCGACGGTACCGATCCAGTAATGAAACATGAAGCAGATGAAGATATACAGCGGCAGCCAGGGCAGGTCGAGGAAAGCTGCGGGGCCGGATCCCGAGAGGAACGAGCGAATCTGGTCGAAATCGCGCAAGGCCTGCAGGCCGTCGCCCTGCGTGCGCAGCTTCAACGGGGCCTGAACCACGGCGCGATAGATGCGGCCGCTCATGGCTTCATCGAGCGCGCCGGCAATGCGCACGAACATTCGGCCGCGCACCATTTCGAAGGCGCCTTGGAAAGCATAGAGCAGCAGGGCCAGCAAGCAGAGCGCGACAAGGGTCGGGATGCTTCTGCTGGGCAGTACCCGGTCATAGACCTCCAGCATGAAGAAGGAGCCCGTCAGGTAGAGAATATTGACCAGAGCGCTGGCAATGAAGACGCCGACGAAGGCAATCTTGCAGTCGCGCAAGGCGAGAATCGGATCGGCAATGCTCTGGTTACTTTTCGAATGTTTCACTGTAGAGGTCCTCGCGAGACGTCTGTCGCCTCAATGGAATGCACCAGCGTGCCACAATTAAAGTCGCATGACCCGTGGGTCTGTCGCGTCGGAACATGCTTTTGCGCGGTCGTTTCCGGCTTTTTTGCGCTAAATATATGAATTTTTCGCGTTCTTAGTGGAACGTGCCGCATATTGCCATGTTTTGCGTTGTGTTTCTCAAAAATATTTATTCTTTATAATCGGATACTTAAGCTAAAGGTGAAGTACGTTCACGCAGTGGCGCGGATATTTCTCCAAAAAACGGGGGGCCTTGCTTCAATCCGGCCAATCGGCCAAGACAGGGACGCGGCGTGGCAAAGGCTTGGGCATGAAAAACGTTCTGATCGTGGGTATCGGCACCGGCAATCCGGAGCATATCACCATTCAGGCGATCAACGCGCTGAACCGCGCCGACGTCCTGTTCGTCCCCACGAAGGGCGAGGCAAAGGTGCAGCTTGCCAATATCCGCCGCGATATCGTTTCGCGTTATGTGACGCGGCCGCAGAGCCGCGTCGTCGAGTTCGCGGTCCCGGTCCGCCAGACGGCGGAGCGCTCCTACCACCAGAGCGTCGATCAGTGGCATGCAGCAATCGCCCGGGCCTATGAGGGCCTGTTGCGCGAGGAGTTGAAGGACGGAGAGACCGGCGCCTTTCTCGTCTGGGGCGATCCGATGCTCTATGACAGCACGATCCGCGTCATCGAGCGGGTTCGCGCCCTGGAGACCGTGCCGTTCGACTATTCCGTCATTCCCGGCATCACCAGCATCCAGGCGCTCGCCGCCAGTCACCGGATACCGCTCAATCTCGTCGGCAAGCCGGTCGAGATCACCACGGGGCGCAGGCTTGCGGAGAGCTTTCCGGAGAAAACCGAGACGGCAGTCGTCATGCTGGATGGCGAGCAGGCCTTCATGAAGATCGAGGATCCGGATGCGCGGATCTATTGGGGCGCCTATCTCGGCACGGCGCAGGAGATCGTCATCTCCGGCCGGCTTGCCGACGTGAAGGACGAAATCCTGAAAACCCGGGCGGAAGCACGGGCGCGCCACGGCTGGATCATGGATATCTATCTCCTGCAAAAGGGCGGGGATTTCGAAGAATAGCGGCTGGCGGTCGATCCCGCTATCCGCCGTGTCGCATGGCGACTGGTTTGTCCCTGTTGTAGAATGCTATATGGACGGGTCGAAGGCACAGGCGATCTGAAGCGACAGGCCGTGCCTTCGATGAAATGGGAGATGACCAGCCAACCGCGATGATGATCTGTGCTGCACCAGTTGAAAATCCGGCCGGACATCGATCCTCGATGCGCCGCGGCGCTTGTCCGTCGCTGGCAACGCCGATGGCGACGGGCGACGGCCTTCTGGTGCGTCTGCGCCCGGCTAAGCCCGGCCTTGCGCTGCATGAACTGGTCGCCTTGGCGGAGGCGGCCGAAATCTGCGGAAATGGCATTCTGGAAGTCACGGCGCGGGGGAACCTGCAAATCCGCGGGCTGACGGCGGCGACGATACCGCTCCTTGCCGCGAAAATCGCAGATGCGGGGATCAATATTGCCGAAGGCCTCGCGATCGAAACACCGCCCCTCGCCGGGCTGGATGTTTCCGAGATCGTCGATCCGTTGCCGCTCGCCGCGCAACTGCGGGCAGCAGTGGCGGCATGCCAGCCAGGGCTTGTGCTTGCGCCGAAACTGTCGATGACGGTCGACGGTGGCGGGCACCTGCATCTCGGTGACGTAACCGCCGATATCCGCCTGCGCGCCGTGCGGATCGACGGACAAACACTGTGGCTGCTGGCCATTGCCGGCACGGAAGCGACGGCCAAGCGGATCGCCGTGCTGGAAGAACCGTTGGTCGCCCCGGCCGTCGTGTCCATTCTGAAATCGCTTGGGGCGATGGGCGACAGTGCCCGCGCCCGCGACATCGATGTCGCCATCCTGAAGGCCGGCCTGGTCTCGGTGGCGGATGTCGATGCCGTCGAGCCCGTGGAGCCCGCGCCAAATTCTGCGGGCATTCATGACCTTGGCGCGAACGGCAAGGCCCTGGGTCTCGGCTTGGCATTCGGACAAATCCGGGCACCGGAGCTTCGAACATTCCTTGAGGCGCTGGAGATTTTCGGTGCGACGGACATCCGCCTGGCGCCCGATCACGCGTTGATGGTCTTGGGAATGGCGCCCGACCGGATCGCCGCCGCCCAGGCCCTGGCGTTGGGCCATGGTTTCAGGGCGTTTCCGCTCGATCCGCGCAATCACATTGCCGCCTGTGCCGGTGCGGGCGCCTGTGCTTCCGCTTTGATCGATACCCGGGTGACAGCGCAAGCGGTAATCGACGCCGCGCCGTCGCTTCTCGATGGCTCGCTGACCGTCCATATCTCCGGCTGCGCGAAAGGGTGCGCCAAACCGTCGGCGTCGACGCTGACGATCACGGCTGCGCCAATAGGCTATGGCCTTGTCGTAAATGGTGCCGCCTCGGCAGCGCCGAACGCCTACATCGAAGAGAAAACGATAAGATCCGCGATGGAACGCCTCGAGGCGCTGGTGCGGCAGAGGAAACGGGCTGGCGAATCGGCACGCTCCTGCCTTACACGGCTCGGAGCGGAGGTCATCGCCGCCGCGGTTCAACAGGGATAGAGATGCCTGAATACGATTACATCCGGGATGGCGACGCCATCTACGAGCGCTCCTTTGCCATTATCCGCAGCGAGGCCGATCTTTCCCGCTTTTCCGAAGAGGAGGCCGATCTCGCCGTCCGCATGGTGCATGCCTGCGGATTGGTGGAGGCTGCTCAATATTTCGAATTCGCCCCCGGGTTCGTTTCCGCTGCCCGCAACGCTCTCCAGAACGGTGCGCCGATCTTTTGCGATGCCTTCATGGTCTCCCACGGCATCACGCGCGCGCGTTTGCCGGCCGACAACGACGTGATCTGCACGCTCCGCGAGCCGCAGACCGCCGATATCGCCCGCGAGATCGGCAATACCCGTTCTGCGGCAGCGCTGAAGCTCTGGGTCGAGCGCCTGGCCGGATCCGTGGTTGCCATCGGCAATGCGCCGACGGCCCTCTTCTATCTCCTGGAACTGCTGCGTGACGGCGCGCCGAAACCGGCGGCGATCATCGGCATGCCCGTCGGTTTCGTCGGTGCGGCGGAATCGAAGGACGCGCTGGCCGAAAATTCCTACGGCGTGCCCTATGCCATCGTGCGCGGCCGGCTCGGCGGCAGCGCGATGACGGCGGCTGCCGTCAATTCGCTGGCGAGGCCGGGCCTGTGAGCGCGCTTTCTCCAGGCAGGTTGATCGGCGTCGGCACCGGTCCGGGCGATCCTGAGCTCCTGACCCTCAAGGCCGTCAAGGCGTTGGAAGCGGCCGACGTGCTCGCCTATTTCGCCAAGGAAGGGCGGCGTGGCAACGGCCGGGCTGTCGTCGAGGGATTGCTGAAGCCGGGCCTGATCGAGCTGCCGCTCTATTATCCGGTGACGATCGAGATCGACAAGGACCACGACGACTACAAGAGCCAGATCACCGGCTTTTACGACGCATCGGCTGCGGCTGTTGCCGAGCATCTGGAAGCCGGGCGCACGGTCGCTATCCTCAGCGAAGGCGACCCGATGTTTTACGGCTCCTACATGCACTTGCATGTGCGGCTGGCCGGGCGTTTCCCGGTAGAGGTCATTCCGGGCATCACCGCCATGTCCGGCTGCTGGTCGCTCGCCGGCCTGCCGATCGTGCAGGGCGATGACGTCCTTTCCGTCCTTCCCGGTACCATGGCCGAGACGCAGCTCGTTCGCCGTCTCGGCGATACGGAAGCAGCCGTGATCATGAAGGTCGGCCGCAATCTGCCGAAGATCCGCCGGGCGCTCGCCGCCGCCGGCAAACTTGCCCAGGCGGTTTACGTCGAGCGCGGCACGATGGCCAATTCCGCCATGATCCCGCTTGCCGAAAAGACCGATGACGAGGCGCCCTATTTCTCGCTGGTGCTGGTGCCCGGCTGGAAGGATCGGCCATGAGCGGCACGCTTTATGTGATCGGTACCGGTCCCGGCGGTCCGCAGCAGATGACGCCGGAAGCGGTCGATGCCGTGTCGAAATCGACGGATTTCTTTGGCTATGGCCCCTATCTTGACCGGCTGTCGCTGCGACCGGATCAGAACCGTATCGCCTCTGACAATCGTGAAGAGCTCGATCGTGCTCAGGCAGCCCTTCGCCACGCGGCTGAAGGCGTCAATGTTTGCGTCGTCTCCGGCGGCGATCCCGGCGTCTTTGCCATGGCTGCGGCCGTCTGCGAGGCGATCGACAAGGGACCGGACGAATGGCGGGGGATCGACCTCGTCGTCACGCCCGGCGTCACCGCGATGCTCGCCGTCGCCGCCCGCATCGGCGCGCCGCTCGGCCACGATTTCTGCGCCATCTCGCTTTCCGACAACCTCAAGCCGTGGGATGTCATCACGCGCCGGCTGAAGCTGGTGGCGGAGGCCGGTCTGGTGATCGCGCTCTACAATCCGATCAGCAAGGCGCGGCCCTGGCAGCTGGGCGAAGCCTTCGACATCCTGCGCGACGTCCTTCCCGCGGAAACGCCGGTGATCTTCGGCCGGGCAGCCGGGCGCCCCGACGAGCGCATGCTGGTGATGCCGCTTGGAAGCGCCGACGCACAGAAGGCAGACATGGCGACCTGTGTCATCATCGGCTCGCCGGAAACGCGGATCATCCCGCGTCCGGGCAAGCCGGATCTCGTCTACACGCCGCGGTTCATTTCCGGGGAGAAAAGGTGATCGACAAGGCCGAGCGCTTCTTCGACGGTACCCACGGTGCGGACATCGGCCGGCTCTTGGCGCTCGACCATGATCACCTCGATGCCGAGCGTGCGCGCCGCGGCGACCTTGCCGTAGGTCGCCTTGCCGCCGCTGTTCTTGGCGACGATGACCTCGATCTGGTTGCTGGTCAGAAGCTCTCGTTCCGCCGTCTCCTCGAACGGACCGGTGGCAAGCAGGTAACGCGCATGGGGAACGCCGAGCGGCGGCGTGACCGGATCAACACTGCGGATCAGATAATGGTGCTGCGGCGCGCTTTCGAAGTGGAAAGCCTCCTGCCGGCCGATGGCGAGGAAGACGCGTTTCGGCGTTTCGCCGAGCGCTCCGGCTGCTTCAGTAACCGAGGCAACGCTGGTCCAGCGGTCGCCGGATTGCCGTTCCCAGCCGGGACGGCGCAGGGCGAAGAAAGACATTCCGGTTTCCTTCGCCGCGATCGCCGCGTTCTGCGAAATCCGTGCCGCGAAGGGATGCGTCGCGTCGATCAAGAGATCGAATTTTTCCATCTTGAGGAATTCGGCAAGGCCGTCGCTGCCGCCGAAGCCGCCGCTGCGCACGGGTACCGGCTGGGCCATGGGCTCCGCCGTCCGTCCGGCCAGAGACAGCAGCACGTCGCAATCCGCGCGATCCGCCAGGGCCGCCGCCAGGTGCCGCGCTTCGGTGGTGCCGCCGAGAATCAGGATGCGGTGTTTGCTCATGTCTGACGCTCAGTCCCTGTCTTCCGGCAAAAGTGCGCCCTGGCTGACGATCATCGGCCTCGGCGAAGATGGTGTAGCGGGTCTCGGCGACGAGGCCAAGCGGTGGATTGCCAGCGCATCGGTCGTCTTTGGCGGGGCGCGTCATCTGGAATTGACCGGGCCGCTGATCCATGGCGAGCGCCATGCGTGGCTGAGCCCGTTCGAACGTTCCATGGAGGCCGTCGTCGCGCTTCGCGGAACGCCTGTCGTGGTGCTCGCCTCCGGCGATCCGTTCTTCTTCGGCGTCGGCGTCACGCTCACCCGGCACATCGATCCCACCGAGATGCGGGTGCTGCCGGCGCCGTCCTCCTTCAGTCTTGCGGCCTCCCGCCTCGGCTGGGCGCTGCAGGAGACGGTGACGATTTCGCTGCATGGCCGCGCCATTGATCTGATCCGGCCGCACCTTCAGCCCGGCAGCCGTGTTCTTGCGCTGACCTCGGACGAGCAAGGCCCGGCGACGCTGGCTGCGTTGCTCGCCGGCAGCGGGTTTGGCCGATCCAGATTGACCGTGCTCGAAGCTTTGGGTGGCGTGCATGAGCGGGTTACCTCGCAGATTGCGTCTGAGTTTTCCCTGAGCGCCATCAACCCGCTGAACATCTGCGCCGTCGAGGTCGTGGCGGGTGACGGCGCGCGTGTCCTGCCGCTGACGAAGGGACTCGATGACGACCTGTTCGAGCATGACGGCCAGATCACCAAGCGTGAAATCCGCGCGCTGACCCTGTCGGCGCTGTCGCCGCGCCGTGGCGAATTGCTCTGGGATATCGGAGCGGGCTCCGGGTCGATCGGGATCGAATGGATGCTCTGCGATCAGGCCATGAAGGCAATCGCGGTTGAGGGCTCTGCCGAACGCGCGGAACGCATCAAGCGCAATGCGGCGAACTTCGGCGTGCCAGGCCTTACCGTCGTTCAAGGCACGGCTCCTGCGGCGCTTAACGGATTGCCGGGTCCGGACGCGATCTTCATCGGCGGTGGAGGGAGCGAAGACGGCGTCATGGACGCGGCCCTTGCGGCTTTGAAGCCCGGTGGCCGGCTGGTCGCGAATGCCGTGACGACACAGATGGAAGCGGTGCTTCTCGATCATCATGCCCGGCTGGGCGGCTCGCTCATCCGCATCGATATTGCCCGCGCTTCGCCGGTCGGAGCGATGACAGGCTGGCGCCCGGCCATGCCGGTGACGCAATGGTCATGGGCAAAGCCGGAATTTCAAGAGGAAACAGTATGACAGTTCATTTCATCGGCGCAGGCCCGGGTGCCGCAGACCTGATCACCGTTCGCGGCCGGGACCTGATCGCCCGTTGTCCGGTCTGCCTCTATGCCGGCTCGATCGTTTCACCGGAACTGCTGCAATATTGCCCGCAGGGCGCCCGTATCGTCGATACCGCGCCGATGTCGCTCGATGAGATCGAGGCCGAATATGTCAAGGCTGCAGCGGCGGGGCACGATGTGGCACGGTTGCATTCCGGCGATCTCTCGGTCTGGAGCGCCGTTGCCGAACAGATCCGCCGGCTGGAGAAACACGGGCTCGATTATACGATGACGCCGGGCGTCCCGGCCTTTGCCGCTGCTGCCGCTACCCTTGGCCGGGAACTCACCATTCCCGCCGTCGCCCAGAGCCTCGTGCTGACCCGTGTTTCCGGCCGCGCCTCGCCGATGCCGAATGCGGAGACGCTGGCCGGTTTCGGTGCGACGGGTGCGACGCTGGCGATCCATCTGGCGATCCATGCACTGCCGCAGGTGGTGCAGGAACTGACGCCGCTTTACGGCGCCGACTGCCCGGTCGCCATCGTCGTCAAGGCGTCCTGGCCGGACGAACGTGTGGTGCGGGGAACGCTTGGCGATATCGAAGCCAAGGTTGCGGCGGAGCCCATTGAGCGCACGGCCCTGATCTTTGTGGGCCGGACGCTGGAAGCCAGCGGCTTTCGCGAGAGCTCGCTCTATGACGCCGCCTACCAGCGCCGCTTCCGCGGCCGCGAATAGTCTTCGCCGTCAGATATCGATCGCCGACAGATCCGGCTCCGGACCCGTCGTCTTGCGCGGCACGTCTGTACTGCCCTCGATGCGATCGCGATAGAGCGCCGCCTGCCCAAGCAGCATCAGCGTCACCGGCGTCGTCAGGATGACGAAGAGGACGATCAGGACCTCATGGAAAATCCAGCGGTTCTGCAGCACGGCAAAGGCGATCATCGAGGCAAGGCAGATCAGGATGGTGCCGGCACTGGAGCTCAGCGTCGGCGCATGCAGGCGGCCGTAGAAGGTCTTCAGCCTGATCAATCCGATCGAGCCGATCAGGCTGATCGCCGAGCCGGCGAGAAGCAGAAGGCAGACCGGGATCGCTGCCCAGACGGGAAGATCGGTCAAATGGCTCATTCGATCACCTCGCCGCGCATCAGGAATTTGGCAAAGGCGATCGAGGAGACGAAGCCGAGCAGGGCGATGATCAGCGCCGCTTCGAAATAGATCGAATTGGCGGTGCGGATGCCGAATGTCAGCAGAAGCAGCATGGCGTTGATATAGAGCGCATCGAGGCCGAGGATGCGATCCTGCGCGCGTGGACCGCGGGCGATGCGAAACAGGGCGCATCCCATCGCCAGGCCGATCAATATCTGAGAGACGAGAATCGACCAGATGATGAAGAGCTCATTCATTCGAATATCTCCTTCAACGGCGTCTCGTAACGGCGCTTGATGAGGTCTGACCAGCGCGCGCCGTTTTCGAGATCGAGGACATGGATCATGAGAACGCCCGTCTGCCGGTCGAATTCCAGCCAAGCCGTGCCGGGCGTTGCCGTCAGGATGCAGGCGAGCAGTGCCAGCGCATTGTCGTCGCGCAGGCTGAGGTCGATCGTCACGAAACCGGAATTCACCGGACGGTTTCCGCTGCGCAGGATCACGCGCATGACGGCCAGATTGGAGCGCAGCACGTCGATGGCGACGTGGCCGGTGAGGACGGCAATGCGGCGAAATTTCCGCAGCCGGGTCCTGTCCGCCTGCAGGTTGACCATGACCCAGGCCCAGGAAATGCCGAGCATGCCGCCGAGCAGGATATGGCCGGGCGAGATCGACTGGTTGATCAGGAGCCAGAGCGCAAAAAGCGACAGAGAGAGGAGCGGATAGGGGAACCAGTAGCGCATGGCTCATTCCCCTCCCGTCGGTCCGGCCCGCGGCGCCGACATCACCCGGCCGATGTAGTTTTGCGGTTCGGACAAAGCCTTGGCGGTGGCATCCATGTAGCGCATCGCCGAGCCGGCCTGCAGGCTCAGGAAGGCGCAAACTGCCAGAAGCATGACGACCGGGGCGATCTCGATGAGGAAAACGCGCGGGATGGTGCCTTCGATCGAGGTCCAGAAGGTGCGGATGCCGACGCGGTTCATGGCGACCATCGCGGCGAGACCGGAAAGGATGAGCAGCGCGGTATAGGTCCATTCCGCGCCCGACACCGGCGCTGCGCCGCCGAAGCTGCCTGGGTTGAACAGGCCGTGCAGCATGGCGAATTTCGCAAGGAAGCCGGAGAGTGGCGGCAAGCCCGAGAGGAGGATGGCACACGCAGAGAAGCAGAGGCCAAGCACGGCCATGGTACCGGGTACCGCCACGCCCTCCTCCTTTTCCTCCTCGTTCTCGTCGATATCGCCATAGGCTTCCATGGTAACGGCCAGAACGTCGGCGCCGGCGTCACGGGCACGCTCGACCAGTTCGATCAGCAGGAAAAAGGCGCAGATCGTCAGCGTCGAACTGACGAGATAGAACAGCGCGCCGCCGATGACCGCGCCATTGCCAAGCCCGATGGCCGCCATCAGCGTGCCGGAGGAGACCAGGACGCAGTACCCCGCCAGCCGGCCCATCGCCTGCGAGGCAAGGACGCCGATCGCGCCGAAACCGATGGTCAGCAAGCCGCCATAGAGCAGGACCGGTTGTCCGAAACCGGCTGAGTTCCCCGCGTCGCTGCCGAACAGCAGGAGGGAAAGCCGCAGGAGGATGTAGACGCCGACCTTGGTGAGGATGGCGAAGATCGCGGCGACCGGCGGCGTTGCCGCTGAATAGGCCGCGGGCAGCCAGAAGCCGAGCGGCCACATGCCGGCCTTGACGAGGAAGGCGATGCCAAGAAGGGCGGCACCCGCCTCCATCAGCATCCGGCTTTCCGGTCCGATCGTGCCGATCCGCAGCGCAAGGTCGGCCATGTTGAGCGTGCCGGTCGCGCCATAGATCATGCTGACGCCGATCAGGAACAGCGAGGACGCGGCGAGGTTGACGGCGATATAATGCAGGCCGGCCTTGACGCGCAGCGGTCCCGAGCCGTGCAGCAGCAGCCCGTAGGACGCCGCAAGCATCATTTCGAAGAAGACGAAGAGGTTGAAAAGGTCGCCGGTCAGGAAGGCGCCGTTCAACCCGGCGAGCATGAGCTGGAACAGCGAATGGAAATGGTGGCCCATCCGATGCCACTTCGACATCGAAAACGCCTGCGTCGCCAGCGCCAGAACCGAGGTCAGGACCAGCATCAGCGCCGAGAGGCGGTCGAGCACGAGGACGATGCCGAAGGGTGCCGGCCAGTTACCGAGCAGGTAGACGCTTGCGCCGTCCTGGGAGGTGGCGGCGGCGCGCATCAGGACGACGCCGGCGAGAAAGACCAGCATGGTCGAGACGAAGCCGATGACACCCTTGGTCGTGCGATTGCGCTCGTCGACAGGGATCAACACCGCCGCTGTCACCAGCGGCAAGAGGATCGGCAGGACGATCAGGTGGTGCAGCCCGTTCATGCCGCGCTACTCCCTGCCGTCGACATGGTCGGTTCCGGTAAAGCCGCGCGAGGCGAGCAGCACGACGAGGAAGAGCGCCGTCATGGCGAAGCCGATGACGATGGCGGTCAGGACCAGCGCCTGAGGGATGGGGTCGGTATGCGTCAAAAGCCCACCAGTGCCACCCGGCTCGAGCAGTGGCGGCGCGTTCACCCTGAGACGCCCCATGCCGAAGATGAACAGATTGACGGCATAGGACAGGAGCGAGAGGCCGATGATCACCTGATAGGTGCGCGGCCTGAACAACAGCCAGACGCCGGAAGCGGTCAATACGCCGATGCCTGCAGCGAGCACGAGTTCCATCAGCTGCCCTCCTTCGCAGCGGCTCTCGCAGCCCTGATGAGCTGGGCGCGCGGTGCACGTACCGACTGGTGGGCGAGCGCGATCAGGATCAGCACGGTGGCACCAAGCACCAGCGAGAAGACGCCAAGATCAAACAGGATTGCTGTCGCCAGCGGAATCTTGCCGATGATCGGCAGCGATGCGTACTGGGCATGCGAGGTGAGGAACGGATAGCCGAAGAGCCACGAGCCAAGGCCTGTCGCCGTCGCTATGACGAGGCCGATCGCCATCCAGCGCAGCGGGTGGATGCGCAGCCGTTCCTCGACCCAGCGCGTGCCGCCGGCCATGTACTGCAGGATGAAGCCGATCGACATGGCGATGCCGGCCGCGAAGCCGCCACCCGGCAGATCATGGCCGCGGAAGAACAGGAAGGTGGCCAGCATGCCGATGACGGGGAACATCCAGCGCATGATGACCGAAGGCACGAGCAGGTATTCGGCGATGCTGTCGCCCGTGTTGCGGTGCGGATGCTCGTCGTCGAAGGCGTTCTGCATGCGCTGCTGTTCGGGTGTTTCCAGGCTCTCGGTCGCCGGGCGGAAGCGCAAGAGCAGCGCGAACACCGTCAGCGCCACGATGCAGAGCACGGCGATTTCGCCCAGCGTATCGAAGCCGCGGAAATCGACGAGGATGACGTTGACGACATTGGTGCCACCGCCTTCGCTATAGGCGCGCTCAAGGAAATAACTCGAAATCGTGTCGGGCGCCTCGCGGCTCATCATCGTGTAGGAAAGGATCATCATGCCGAGCCCGGCAAACAGGGCCGTCGCGAGATCGCGCAGACGGCGCATGCGGGTGGAAAACGTCATTATCTCCGGATCGTTGGGGTCTTCGATGCGTTTCGGCAGCCAGCGCAGGCCGAGCAGGATCAGCACCGTGGTGACGATCTCGACGAGCAGTTGCGTAACCGCGAGATCAGGCGCCGAAAGCCAGACGAAGGTGAGGCAGGTGACGAGCCCCGCGCCGCCGAGCAGCACGAGGGCCGCCAGCCGGTGGAATTTCGCCTGGTAGGCGGCGCCGACGGCGCAGATCATGCCGATCAGCCAGATCAGCGCAAAGGCCGGGTCGATGCTGCGCAGAACGATCGCCGCGGGCTTGAACCCTTGCGCCAGCAGCGTCACGGCGCCAGCGAGGACGGCAACGGCAACCAGGATGCGCATCTGCGGCTGCAGGCGGCGCGTGCCGGCCCGCATCTCGATCGACCGTGCCCATTTCCACGACAGGGTGACGAGCACGCGCTCGAAGATGCGCTGGCCCTCGAGACGACGGAAGAATGGCGGCCCCTCGACGCTGGTGGCGAGGTAGGGCTTCATGATCAGGAACAGGCCGACGCCGCCGACAAGCGCGATCACGCTCATGAACAGCGGCAGGTTCCAGCCATGCCAGACCGCGAGGCTGTAGACCGGCGTTGCATCGCCGAGCACCGATTTGACGGCCGTATGCAGGAAGGGGCCGATGGTCCAGGAGGGGACGATGCCGACGACCAGGCAGGCGAACACCAGGAATTCGATCGGCGCGCGCATCCAGTGCGGCGGTTCGTGCGGCATTTTCGGCAGATCGTGGGGTTGCGGGCCGAAGAAGACGCTGTGGATGAAGCGCAGCGAGTAGGTCACGGCAAACATGCTCGCCAGCGTCGCCACATAAGGCGTCACCGTGTCGAGGATGTTGTATTTGTGCGTCTCGATCGCCTCGGCGAAGAACATTTCCTTCGACAGGAAGCCATTGAGCAACGGCACGCCGGCCATCGCGGCGCTGGCGACCATGGCGAGCGTTGCCGTAAACGGCATGTATCGGAAGAGGCCGCTCAGCCGACGCATGTCGCGGGTGCCGGTTTCATGGTCGATGATCCCCGCCGCCATGAACAGCGATGCCTTGAAGGTCGCGTGGTTCATCGTGTGGAAGATCGCGGCGACCGCAGCCAGCGGGCTGCCGAGGCTGAGCAGCACGGTGATCAGACCGAGATGGCTGATCGTCGAATAGGCGAGCAGGCCCTTCATGTCCTGCTGGAAAATCGCGAAATAGGCGCCGAGCAGCAGCGTGCTCAGCCCCGCCATGCCGACGATCCAGAACCAGGCGTCGGTGCCCGCAAGGACCGGCCAGAGCCGGGTGAGCAGGAAGACACCGGCTTTGACGAGGGTTGCCGAGTGCAGATAGGCCGAGACCGGCGTTGGCGCGGCCATGGCATGCGGCAGCCAGAAGTGGAACGGGAACTGCGCGCTCTTGGTCAGCGCGCCGAGCAGGATGAGGACCAGCACAGTCGTGTATAGCGGATCGTCGCGGATCACGTCGCCCGAGGAGAGGACGACATCGAGATCATAGCTGCCGACGATATGGCCGATCAGCATCAGTCCGACGAACATGCACAGGCCGCCCGTTCCGGTGATCGTCAGTGCCATGCGGGCGCCTTCGCGGGCGTGGGAATTGTGGTGCCAGTAGCCGATAAGCAGGAAGGAGACAATGCTGGTCAGTTCCCAGAAGATCGCCAGAAGAATGAGATTTCCCGAAAGGACGACGCCGAGCATCGCGCCCATGAACGCGAGGAACAGCGAAAAGAAACGCGGCACCGGATCGCTGGCCGACATGTAGTAGCGGGCGTAGACGACGACGAGCAAACCGATGGCCGTCACTAGGCTCGCGAACATCCAGGCGAAGCCGTCCATGCGCAAGGTGAAATTCAGCCCGAGTTCCGGAAGCCAGTGCACATCGTAGCGAAGGATCCTGCCGGAGGCGATGACGGGATAGAGACCGGCCGCTGTCGCAAGGCAAAAGAGGGCGACACCTCCGGAAAGCCAGGCGGCGGGCGTACCCTTGTCGGTCGGAATGCAGATTGCAGCGACGCTTCCCGCGAAAGGCGCGAGGACGAGGACCAGGAGCAATGTTTCCGCGATCTCTATGTGCCCGTTTCCTTAAAGTTTTCCGACTGGAAAGACCGCAAGGGGTCTGCGAATGCCTTGGCATCTGCGCGCGAGGATCGCGCCCGAAGCGCACCGCGAAACGGCGCAAGGGCATTGTGTTTTTATGTCTGCTTTCCACCCCGATGCCAACCCGCCACCGAGATAAAAATGACCGTCTGCGGCAATTCGCTGCTCCTGAAAGCGCTGCATCGGCGGCGGGCCGTTTCAACTGCGGCGGGCGTCGATCGGTGCCTGTCGGGAAATATTCAGGCGGCGGTTTTGTAACGAAATGTAATCGTCCGGCGGCCGGCAATATTTCGACACGGAAAACGGTCGTTTCGGCCGGCCAGACGGCGTGCGTTTTGGTCTGCTGCTGGTATAACTGCGCCATGGACACAACACCGCATATTCTCGTTGTCGATGACGATCCGGAAATTCGCCGGCTGCTTGGAAAATATCTCGACGGGCAGGGGTTTCGCGTCAGCCTTGCCGGCAGCAGGGGCGAATGCGAGGCAAAGCTTACAGAGTTGAAGATCGACCTTCTCGTTCTCGACGTCATGTTGCCGGACGGCTCCGGGCTCGATCTGTGCCGTGTCCTGCGCGAGCGCATGCCGCAGCTTTCGATCATCCTGCTCACGGCGCTGAAGGAAGATGTCGACCGGATCATTGGTCTCGAATTCGGCGCCGACGACTATCTCGGCAAGCCGTTCAATCCGCGTGAACTGGCCGCCCGCATTCGTGCGGTGCTGCGGCGGGGTCGCAGCGACCCGCAGCCCGCAGGGGGGCGGCAATATGTCTTTGCCAATTACGTCGCGGATATCGAAAGCCGCACTTTGCTTGCTCCCGACGGCACGCCCGTCGATCTGACCGGCGGCGAGTTCGAATTGCTGATGGTTTTTCTCCAGCGCCCGGGCCGCGTCCTGTCGCGCGATTCGCTGCTCGATCTGACGCAAGGCCGCGCGGCTGATCCCTTCGATCGTTCGATCGACATTCTTGTCAGCCGGCTGCGCCGCAAACTCGGCGATGCGAGCGTGTTCAACATCCTGAAAACGGTGCGCAACAAGGGGTATCAGCTTGCGGTCCCGGTTGAGCAAAGCAACTAGCGATGTGGTCTCTGCGCACCCGGTTTACCGCGCTGCTGGTCATCTCGGTCGTTCTGGTGCTGGTCGTCGCCGCCTTCGTGACGGCGACATTGCTGCGCAAGCCACCGGAAGCCATGTTCGACCAGGCCCTGGCGGAAAAGGCGGAGCTGACGGCCCTGTTGCTGCGCGCCGATCCGTCGGTCGCGGAAAAGATGCACATCCGGATATTTGAGAAGCCGCCGCAGGACCGCATCGATCGGGAACAGACCGACCATGTTCGCGCCGAAGCGAGCCGCCAGGGCTACACATCCGAGACCATCGTGCTTGAAGGCTTCGAGCCACATTCCAAGGGTATTGCCGTTCGTCTGGATGGCGACCGCTGGGCGTACCTGGATTTCCCCGGCCCTGGGCCTGGCCCATTTCCGTTTCTGCCGCTTGCGGCCTACCTCGCCCTCGTCGCAACCGGCATGGCGGGCATTGCGATCTATGCCAGCAACGTGATGATGCGGCCGCTGCGCATCCTCGACGAGACAATCGCCAAGATCCGGCCGGACGGCATCATCCCGGAACTACCGGAAACGGGGCCGATGGAAGTGCGTACGACCGCAAAGACCATCAATCGCCTGGCGACGCGCCTCAATGCCGCGGTATCGAGCCGCATGCGCATGATCGCGGCCGCCGGCCATGACATGCGCACGCCGATGACGCGGATGCGCCTTCGGGCGGAGTTCGTAAGCGACGGCGACGACCGGCAATCCTGGCTGAAGGATCTCGAAGAACTCGATCATATCGCCGACAGCGCCATTCGGCTGGTGCGTGAGGAGGTGAGCCCCGCTGCACAGGAAGAGGTGTCGCTGGACGCCGTTCTGCGCTCGGTCGCAGAGGAGATCCGAGAAACGGAACTGCCCGTGGAGCAAGGGGCGATCGCGCGCGTCTTCGTCAAGGGCGCCCCCTTTGCGCTGAAGCGCGCCATCCGCAATCTTGTGGTGAATGCCGCCACCCATGGTCAGGGCGCCGCCGTCGCTCTGTCCAGCAATGGTGAGGAAGCCGTGCTGACGATCGCCGACAGCGGCCCCGGCATCCCGCAGAACCTTCTCGACCGCGTCTTCGAGCCGTTCTTCCGCGTCGATCAGGCGCGCCGGCAGCTTGTGCCCGGCGCCGGTCTCGGTCTCGCCATCTCGCGCGAGATCATCGAAAACCACGGTGGCACCATCACCATCACCAACCGTCGCGAGGGCGGCCTCCTGCAGACCGTTCGCCTGCCGCTGTGCACGCCTGCGCAGGATTGACCGCAGGCTTCCTTGCGCTGACCATGCCCCGACGTTTGTGTCTTTAAAGAACGACGAGGACGGTATTATCGGTACTGCAAACGAAAACGCGGCCGATCGAAATCAGCCGCGCTCGTCAAATTCATGTCTGCACCGTTAGTAGGCTGCGGACGATTTGCCCTCGCTGGGCTTACCGTCCGCCGGTTCGATGGCTGAACCGCCGCCAATGGCGACGTTCAGGGAAACGTAGCTGTTGGCCAGGTTGCGGATACTGGCTGCGAGCGAGACACGCGACGCGGCGAGCGAGCGTTCTGCATCCAGCACGTCGAGCAGCGACGTTGCGCCTCCCTTGTAGCTCTCACGTGCCAGTCCGAGCGCCCGCTCGGAGGAGTCGACGACCTTGCGCAGTGCTGCAACGGTCTCGTAGTTGTTGCGCAGCCCGACCAGCGCGTTCTCGACTTCCTCGACGCCGTTCAGCACCGTCTGCTTCCAGGCGAGATACTGCTGTTGAGCGGCGGATTTGGCAATATCGACATTGGCCTTCAGCCGGCCGCCGTTGAAGATCGGCAGGTTGAGGCTCGGACCGAAGGACCAGGCGGCGAGACCGCCGCTGGCAGCGGAAGCAACGATGCGCGAACCATCGATGGAGCCGCTCAGCGTCAGGCTCGGATAGAGTTGGGCTTCGGCGACGCCGATCGATGCCGTGGCAGCCGCCAGCTGGCGCTCTGCCCGGCGAATATCCGGACGGTTGCGAACCAGGTCGGCGGGAATGCCGATCTTGGTGTTATAGCGCGGCCAGGGTTGCGCCGACCCCTTGCGCAGGTCGGCGGTCACGGACGTCGCCGGCAGACCGAGCAGGGTGGCGATATGATTTGCTGCCTGATTGAACCCCGTCTGATAGCCTGGCAGTTCGGCAAGCGTCGTATTGACGAGGCCTTCGGCCTGAACCACGTCGAGGCTGGACGCGGCACCCGCCGCCTTGATGTCCTCGGTCAGCTTCAGAGTCTCGCGCCGCGAGGCGAGGCTCTGCTGCTGCAGTGCGTACGCTTCCTGGTTATACCGAGCCTCGATGTAGGTGGTGGTCAGGTCGGACAGGTAGGCAAGGCGGGCGACATTGACGTCATCATAGGCGGCGTCGAGCGACGCGCTCGCCGATTCCTTGGCGCGGCGATACTGGCCGAACAGATCGATCAGCCACGACGCGTCGCCGCCGGCGGAAAGCGTTTTGGTTTCCGTGTGGCGGCCTCCAATGAAGGAACCATCCTGTCCTTCCGCAGTGGCCGATCCGCCCACGTTGATTTCCGGCAGACCGCCGGCGCCGGCAACGACAACGTTGGCACGAGCTTCGATGATGCGCTCCAGCGACTGCTGGACATCAAGGTTTTCGCCCATGCCTTGGGCAACGAGGCTGTTCAATCTCTTGTCGCGGAAGGCTTCCCACCAGGGGTTGAGCGTTGCTTCGACAGCTTCAGCTTTGCCGCCTTGCGAGAATTTTACCGGCAGTGCTGCGTTGGGAGCCTGGTAGTTGGGGCCGACAACGCAACCGGAAAGGAGAAGAAGGCTCAAGGGAAGGAGCACTTTTGCTGTTTTCATCTGGGTCCCCATCCGGCCCGCCACGGACCGGTAACAAACGATTCACTTTTCCCGTGTTTAACATTTTCCGCGCCGCTGGCGAGCGAACAATTGCAAACATGAGGGGCAATAGGGCGATCCCTACGGCAAGGTGTTTCCCAAGTGCCACGGCTTGGTCATTGCGTCTCTGATTTCAAGGGGTACGAAGAAAATTCCCCGGCCAGCGGTGTGGCCAGCGGGCCGCCCGAATCACCAAGCAAAGCGTGACCCATAAAGGTTACCCATATCTGAAATTTTTCGATGCGCCATTGCCCCGCCCGTCGCGGTCGCGCGCCTTGAGGGTGACATTGCAGGAACAGTCTGAGCAGGAGCAGCCTGGGTCCGGCGATCATTGCCGATGACGGTCAAGCTGCTCGTGATATCGATCGCGGGCCGCGTCATGCCGGCCCGTCAGCGGGCGATCAGACCCAGAGTTGGCGGTTGCCGAACTGCTCGCCCTCCTGGAAATTGCGGGTGCCGATGAGGGAGGCCGGTTCTTCCTGGCCGCTTTGACCATTCGAAGCCGCTGCCTGCTGCGCCTGGGCCTTTCGGGCTTCCGCCGCCTCCAGCGCGTTGAGCTTCGCCTGCAGTTCGGCGATTTCCTCGGTTATCTCAGCCTTGTCGTCCTCGGTCTTGGCTTCTTCCAATTCCGTCTGCTTGGCTTCTATCTGTGCCTGCAGCGACGCGATCTGCGCGCTGCTGTTGCTGCTTGCGCTGGTCGTCGACGTCGATAGGAGTGAGGCGCTTGAAATCGCTCCAACCATTTCGTTTCCTTTGCGTTTTCGTTTCGGGCGATATGAGAAACGCATCGATCTCCTAAGGAAATCTGACCGCAATCCTTAAGAAACCATCGCTGTTTTCCGGAGGAAATGGGCGTTGGGAAACATCCGGGGGATGTGCTTGGCCAGACGTCCCATTCGCTGAAAGAGGATGATTTGACTTTCAGAGGCGCTGGTTTTTGAAGTTTCTGAAAAATTATTCTGCCACTGGCCGCGCTGGCGCACCGCTGTTCTTGATGGGACCTTCGTCGACGGGCTGGAAATTTGGCTTTCCAGCCATGTTCGGTGGATGCCGAGATACAACCAGGAAATGCTGCAATACAAAAATGTCGGCGATGGAAACAAATCGATACGGCCTGCCGCACCGGATTTGCCGGTGCGCAGCATGCAGATGCGGCGGATCGCCGTGCCAACGGGCGCGCTATGCGCGAATCAAGCCGCGAGCCACCGCCGCTCCCGCGCAAAATTGGCCAGATCATTGGCGCTCATCGGCCGGGCAAAGGCATAGCCTTGCAGGCCATGACAGCCCAGATCCTTGAGGATGCGGGCATGCTCCATCGTTTCGACCCCTTCGGCGATGACCTCGATGCCGAGCGAGGTGCCGATGTCGATGATGGAGGCGACGAGTTGGCGCTGTTTCGCGGAGGTTAGGATGGGGATGACCAGCTGCCTATCGATTTTCAGGCGGCGCGGCGTCAGCTTCAACAGGCTGACGATCGAGGCATAGCCGGTGCCGAAATCGTCGATCTCGATGTCGATGCCGAGTTTCTTGATCTGTTCGATATTGGACAGAACCGTCATGTCGCTCTCGTCGAAGGAAATCGATTCGAGCAGTTCGAACGAGACTTTGCCCTTCGGAATGATCAACTGGTTGAGGCGGTCGATCAGTTTCTCGTCATGCAGCCGGTGGTAGGAGAGGTTGACCGACACCTTCGGGATATCGATGCCGCTCGCTTCCCAACGGCGTGACTGGAACAACGCCTGTTCGAGAATCCGCTGGTCGATTTCGGCAAGGACGTTGATATCTTCCGCCGTCTTCAGGAAGGCGTGCGGCGCCAGCAACCCTTTGGTGGGGTGATCCCATCGCGCCAGTGCCTCGACGCCGATGATGTCCAGGCTGGCGGGACAGAATTGCGGTTGGAAATAGGCGATGAACTCGTTCTGCTCGAGCCCGCGCAGGATTTCGTCCGCTGTCTGTTTCGTCTTGAAGACCGCCGTCTTCAGGGAATGGGTAAAGACCTCGTGGCGGTTCCTGCCGCGGCGCTTCGCTTCGTAGAGTGCGATGTCGGCATTGATCAGAACCTGGGTCAGTGCCTCGTCCCGTCTCGTCTGATGGGCGATGCCGATGCTGACACCGATGCGGCAATCCTGCTCCTTGTATTTGACCGGCACGCTCATGGCGTCGATGATACGCTGCGCCAGAGCGGCGTCATGGCCCTCGATGCCGCCGTTATGGGAGATGATGACGAACTCGTCGCCGCCGATGCGGCCGACGAAATCGTCGGCTCCGGTGTTGTCACGCAGGATTTGTGCCGCATGCCGCAGGATTTCATCGCCCGCCGCATGGCCGAGCGTGTCGTTGATTTCCTTGAAGCGGTCGAGATCGATGTGGAAAATGCTGGCAAGCCCCTGCGTCGCGGTGCTCGATCGTCTGTCGGCCAGAATTTCGTCGAGGTAGCGCCGGTTGGGCAGGGCCGTCAGCGGATCGTGCAAGGCATTGAATTCCATGCGATGCCGGGCGGCTTCCAGTTCGGCGCTGTGTGCCTCGGCCTGCCCTTTGGCCGCTTCGAGCCGCTCGTTGTTCTCGACATCGGCGGTCACGTCCCAGTTGACGCCGACGATTTTTCTCCTGCCGCCGGCGCCGGTGTATATCGAACCGACGGCGCGGATATGCCGTGTCTGGTTGCCGGGCAGGCGAATGCGGAATTGCGAGATATAGTTTGCGCCATGGAGAAGCGCCTCGCTGAATTCTTCTTCGGCCCGGTGCAGGTCGTCCGGATGCAGCGCATCGCGCCAGTCCTCGTAAACCTCGCGCACGCCCCCACGCAGGCCGTAGAGTTCCTTCATCCGGTTGTCCCAGAGGAGTTTGCCGGAGGAAATGTCGAGTTCCCAGATGCCGATCTGCGATGCGTCGAGCGCGATCTTCAGACGGTGCGACAGTTCCTGCAGCTGATCCTTGTTGTGTTCCAGTACCCGGATGTTGCGCTGCCGTTCCCGCATCAGCCGGCCGGTGATGAACATCGGCACGACAATGAAGAGACCGCCGAGCACGACGAGGCTTCGGATCAGCCAGGCGTTCGGTGGTGTGTCCACCCAGCCGCCCTTCGGCACGGCACTGATCACCCAGCAGCCGCCGGGCAGAAACACGGTGACTTCGACCGGGTCGGCGCTTTTCACGGCGCCGTCACCATAAAACAACGCGCCTTTTCTTCCCAGGCCGTCGCGCCCCGAAATTGCGATGTCGAGGTCCAGCGTCTCTGAATTGAGGCCGCTGTCCCGATAGAGCCGGTCGACGTCGATGACCGCGGAGACGATACCCCAGAAGCGGTTGGACGCGCCGCCCGCGGAAAAAACCACCGGGAAGCGGCCGATGAGGCCGGTGCCGCCCTGGACAAGCTCGAGCGGACCGGCCAGCACCATCTTGCCGGAATCACGAACGCGCATCGCCGCGGCACGCTGTTTCTCGTTCTTGCGGTAGTTGAGCCCCAGAACCTTCTCGTTTCCTTTCATCGGATAGACGAGGGATACGATGAGATTGGGTGCTGCCACGATGTTGCGCAGTCGCGAGTGCTCGTTGAGAAGGTTGCGCGCCAGATCCGCGAACCGCTTCTGGTTCATGCTTGGCTCGGTCGCAATCGTTGCAATGAGGCCGCGGACAAGCTGGATATCGCCGTTGATGTAGGCTTCAAGCCGCGAACGGATCGGGCCAAGCTGAGCAGCAACGGCAGCGCGGGCCCTGGCGGCATGCACTGCGCGGTTCTGCTGCTCGGCAAAGATTCCCGCGGTCACCACGATAATGAGAGCAACATAAGTCGGCAGATAGTTCGGTCGGAAAAACCGCCCTAACGTTGATGTTCTGGACACAGTCGACATTTTCGAAAACACGTAAACCCCGGAGCCGTTCTTTTCATCGCCAGCAATTGGGCCGCATTGTCGCAAGGTCGTCTTAACAATATGTACGCAAAGGCTGAATTTCAGACGGCGCGCTTACTTGGATTTTTTCTTCTCCGGCAGTCTCTTGCGATCCGTTTCCGCCAGCTCCTTGAGTTCCTTTTCAGACATGGATTTTTCCATGCTCTTGGAAGCACCCTTGAGCTCGGATTTCTTCATATCGCCGCGTTTGGCGGCCAGGGCTGCACCGGCAGCCTTCTGCTGGGCTTGGGATTTGGCAGGCATCGTCTTTCTCCTCTGGTCAGATGCTGCCCGGTTAACCGTCACCCGTTAAATTGGTTCCCTGATTTCCTCCATATCGGCTCCCGGCTGGCCGATCATGGCGAGCAGTGTTTCAAGCCGGTCTGCGTCGCGCGGTAACTTGTCCGTTCGAAGCCTGGAAATGCGGGGAAAACGCATCGCAACTCCGGACTTGTGCCGGGTGGAGAAGTTGATTCCCTCGAAGGCGACCTCGACGACGAAGCCGTGGTCCGGCTCGGCGCGGATTGCGCGAACCGGCCCAAACCGTTCGACGGTATTGTTGCGAACATATCTGTCAAGGACCTCCAGTTCTGCGTCGGTAAAGCCGAAATAGGCCTTGCCGACCGGCACCAGCACGTCCTTGCCGTCGCTTTGCGTCCAGACGCCGAAGGTGAAATCCGAATAGTAGCTCGACCGCTTGCCGTGCCCGCGCTGGGCATACATCAGCACGGCATCGACATTGTAGGGCTCGCGTTTCCACTTGAACCACGGCCCTTTCGACCGGCCGGCGGTATAGGGCGAATCCAGCCGTTTCAGCATGATGCCTTCGATGACGGGATCGGGCGGATCGGCGCGCAGGCGATCGAGCTCTTCCCAGCTTGAAAAGGGCACGAGCGGCGACAGGTCGAAATGCGAAGGGGCAGCCTTTTCGATGAGCGCGGAAAGTTCTGCCCGCCGCGCGAGGAAACTTTCCGGCCGGATATCACGCCGGCCGGAAAACAAGAGGTCGTAGCCACGGATGAAGGCCGGATATTCCTCCAGCATCTTGCGGGTAACGGTTTTCCTGTTCAGTCGTTGCTGCAGGTCGGAAAAGGTTCGGGTGGCCCGGTTGGTGCGCATCGTGCCGCCGACCAGCAGCTCGCCATCGATGATGCCCTCGAAATCCGCCGCCTCCAGAATATCCGGAAAGGCGCCGGAAATGTCGTCGCCGCTGCGCGAATAGAGCCGGCGCGTGCCTGCCAGGTTGGCAAGCTGCACGCGGATGCCGTCCCATTTCCATTCCGCAGCGAAGTCCTTCGGATCGAGCGTCGCGAGATCGTTGTCGGCCACCGGTGTCGCCAGCATGACGGCATGGAAGACGGCCGGCATGTCCAGTTTCGGCTTGTCCGACTTGCCGTCGAGCCAGCGGAACAGCGCCGTGTAGGGTGGCGACAGGCCATGCCACAGGATCTCGATCTCAGTGATATCGACATTGCCCATGTCGGCAAGCGCCTGCTTGACCAGCCGTGCCGAAACGCCGATGCGCAAGCCGCCGGTGATGAGCTTGAGGAAGGCAAAGCGGCTCGACCCTTCGAGCTGGTCGAGCAGGTTGCGGACGAGGCCGTGCACATTGGCGCGTCCGGCCATTTCAAGCTCGTGCATGACGGCGCCGAGCGAAAGGTCCTGCTGCGCCGTTTCCCCGCCGGATTGTCTTTCCCAGACCAGCGAGATCGTCTCGGCGAGATCGCCGACATAGTCGTAGGAATAGCGGAACAGAACCTCGTCCATCCGCTCCAGTACCAGTTGCCTGAGCACGTTCGGCTTGACGGCCTTGAGCGTCAGCGTACCGGCGATTGCCGCCAGCGCATAGCCGCGATCGGGGTCGGGAGCGTTGCGAAAATAGTCCGCCATCAGCTTGATCTTGGCGTTGCGCTGCGGGGTGAGGACCAACCGGTCGAGCAGTTCGGCGAAGGCGCGCATCGGCTATTCCCCCTCGTCGTCATAGCCGACGAGATGCAGCGGCCGGGCGGCGATGCCCTCAAGCTCGCACCAGCGCACCAAAGCCTCCTCGCGGCCATGGGTCACCCAGACCTGCGCCGGGTTGATTTCGCGGATGGTCTCGGTCAGTTCCGTCCAGTCGCAGTGATCCGAAATGATCATCGGCAATTCGACGCCGCGCTGCTTGGCCCGCTGGCGCACCAGCATCCAGCCGGAAGCGAAGATCGCGACGGGATCGGGAAAGCGCCTCGCCCATTTGTCGGCGAAGGCGGCAGGCGGGCCGATGACCACTGCTCCGGCAAAGGATTGTTTGTCCTCCACGTCAAGGGTCGCCGGGCGAATGTCGCCGAGGCCGATGCCGCGTTCCTCGTAGTATTCGCAGAGTCTCGCCAGCGCGCCATGGATGAAGATCGGTTGGTCGTAGCCCGCTTCCCGCAAAAGGGCGATGATCCTCTGCGCCTTGCCGAGCGCATAGGCGCCGATCAGATGGGCACGCTCGGGAAACTGACGCAGCGAGGTAAGAAGCTTGGCGATCTCGCCGCGGTCGTCGGGATGGTGAAAGACCGGCAGGCCGAATGTCGCCTCGGTGATGAAGACATCGCAGGGCACCGGTTCGAAAGCGGAACAGGTCGGGTCGCGCCGCCGCTTGTAGTCGCCGGAAACGACGATGCGGGTGCCGTTGGCCTCGACCGCGATCTGCGCGGAACCGAGGACATGGCCGGCCGGGTGAAAACTGGCGGTGACGTCGCCGATGCTGGTTCGCGCGCCGAGCACGGCTTCCTCGAAACTGACGCAGAAGGCATCGCCGTAGCGGATGCGCATGATGTCCAGCGTCTCGCGCGTCGCCAGCACATGGCTATGACCGGCGCGCGCGTGATCCGCATGGCCATGGGTGATCAGCGCCCTTTCGACCGGCTGGACGGGATCGATATAAAAGCCGCCCTTCTCGCAGTAGAGACCCTTGGGCGTCGGATAGAGCAGCGTTTCCGGTTTCATGGAAACGAAGATAGCTGGCAATCCACCGGCTGCCAGCTATCGCGGTTGAATTTTTATGCGTCAGGCCGCCGGGTTCAGCGCGAGGGTCGCGGAGATCAGGTCCAGCACCGCATCCGCGTCGATCCCGACACAGACGTTCTGGCTCGGCAGGTTGTCCCAGGCGCTCGGCGGAAACAGGTGGTCGTCTGCCTTCTGGAGGGTCTGGCCGTCGGCGATGCCGCCGCAGACGACCCGGATCGCGCCACTGCGCAGCGTGAAGAGGTGCGGCGCGACGACATAGACGCAGGCGCAGCTGTCATGGATCACCATGCCGTCCTCGACATGCTGCTCGTAAAAATCAATGTAGAATTGCGAGATGTCGGAGAGCAGCTTTGCCCGTGCGCCGCCGGTTGCGACGATGGCAGCCAGCCTTGCGCGCGTCATCACCGTCTCTTCCGTGACGTCGAGGCCGACGACGACGACCGGCCAGGGGGCAGTCATCACCGCATCGGCGGCTTCCGGGTCGCCGTGGATATTGGCTTCGGCGGCCGGCGTGATGTTGCCGCGCATGTCGAAGGCGCCGCCCATGATGACGACTTCCTTGACGAGCACGGCAATGTCCGGATCGTCGCGCAGAGCGAGCGCCAGATTGGTCATCCGGCCGACGGCAACGAGCGTCACTTCGCCGGGATTGGCGCGCACGGTCTCGATGATGAAGCGATGCGCCGGCCGCGGATCGCAGGCAAGATCGACGGTTTCCGGGGCGCCGATATTGCCGAGACCGTCATGGCCATGGATGCCGGTCGGCCAGTCGACATGCGGGCGCGACGGATCAAGCGTTTCGCCAAGCCCCCTGGCGACGGGGGCGGGAATGTTCCACTGTTGCTTCAGGTACAGCGCGTTGCGCGTCGTCGTCTCGATCGAGGCATTGCCGAATACGGACGTGATGCCGATCAGGTCGATCTCAGGGTGATTGTGCAGAAAAAGCAGCGCCATCGCATCGTCGACGCCGGGGTCCGTATCAAAAATTACCTTGTGCATGATGCCTTCTTTTCTTTGTCTTGAAATGCGGTGGGCTGGCTGTCGGGAACAGAAATCGGCACGGCCGTCGAAAGTCAACCGCGCCCCGCCGCGACGGTTGTCATTGGAAGCGCTTGATGCTGAAGGGGCTAAGGTCCGGTGTCTCTCCGGAATTCAGGAGTTGGGCGATCTTCCGGCCGGTGATCGCCGAAAGCGTCAGGCCGAGATGGCCGTGGCCGAAGGCCAGCGCGATGCGCGGGTCGGCCGGGCAAAGGCCGATGACGGGCACCGAATCCGGCGTCGACGGCCGGCGACCCATCCATTCGGTGCCGCCGGTTTCCGGCAGGCTCGGGACGTAGCGCCGCATCTTCTGGCGCATGGCGGCGGCGCGGGCGAAATTGGTAGGGGCTTCCGGCTTTGCCAGTTCCACCGCGCCGCCAACGCGCAAGGCATTCTGCAGGGGCGTGGCGACGAAGCCGTGTTCGGCGAAGAAAACCGGCAGGTCCAGTGTCACCTGCGGATTGGTGAAGGTGGTGTTGTAGCCGCGCTCGGTTTCGAGCAGGACCCTCAGGCCAAGCTGGCGCACCAGCGTGCGAGACCAGACACCGGCCGCTATCACCACCTTGTCGAAGGTCGCGGGCGCTTCCCCCGTCGCGAGGAAGGTGACACCGTTGGCCTCCTGTCGAACGCTCTCCACCGCCGCATCGACAAGCGTGGCGCGTTCGCGGACATAGGCCTGGAGATGTCTCAGCAGGGCGAGCGGATCGAGGAAAGTCTGGTAGCCGGCGGAAAAGACGCCGCCCGCGAAGTTGCCTTCCAGCGCCGGCACGCGGGCCCGGGCCTGTTTTGCATCGAGTTTCTCGACCGCATTGCCAAGCAGCGTCGCGTTCTCGCGGCTGTGGCGAAAGGCATCGTCAACCGCCTTTTCGCTGTCGAAGATCGTCAGCGCGCCGGTCGGCTTCATGTGGCCGGAAAGGCCGGCCACCCGTGCAAGGTCTTCGTGTGCGCCAAGGGCTTCGCGCATCAAACCCAGCAGCGCAATCCGTGAATGTTTGACCCGGGCCGGCGTGGCAGCCATCAGGAGGCTGAACAGCCACGGCGTCAGAGCCGGCAGGTCCTGCCAGCGCAGGGTCAGAGGCCCAAGCGGGTCGAGCAGCCATTTCGGTGCGGACAGGATCACGTCGGGACGCGCCAGCGGATCGATCTCCGGCACGGCGAGAATGCCGGCATTGCCGACGGAGGCGGGCAGACCGCCCAGATCCTTTTCGAACACGGTGACGTCGTGACCCTGCTCGATCAGATGAACGGCGGTGGCGCATCCGATGATGCCTGCCCCCGCGATGCCAATGCGCGCCATTTTTGCTCTCCGCCTATCTGCCGCCTGTCTTCGCGCGCCATATGGTTTCAATCAAGCCTTCTCCCCCAAATTTTCACTGCAATTTCCCTGTTCCTATCTGAACGGCGTGCAACCCCGGCTTTTGCGGACCTGTGCCAGCCATCGTCGTCAAGGTCGAAAGCGTTTAAACTTCCGAAACGTCGCGCGCGTAGACTGTCGTCTCGGTTCACAATGGTTGGAGTTGAGCGAATGGCGGAGCGGCGCGCGTGAAGTCGATCTTCAGGAAGATACGCCTCCCCCGGAAGGTCATGTTCGTCATCGCCGGAGTTCTGCTCCTGTCCGGCGCATCCGGCGCGTTTGCCGTCTATTCCGGCACGGATACGCTCCTGGGTGTCGGCAAGGGAAAAGCCCCTTCGCTTTCGGGTCTCGCCTGCACCACCGTCGAAACGCTGAAAATGCGCCGCAACGGCCAGCGCTGGATCCGCAAATATGTCAGCACGGAAAGCGCCGACGGCGTCGATCGTGTGCGCACGGCGTTGCGGATCACCGGCCTGCTTGCCAAGGACGAAAAGGCCGATCTCTATCAGGTCGTCGTTCTCGACCAAGCCGGACCGCAGGACCGTGCCGAACGCCGCGGACCTGCCATCGGCGCGGAAGTGTTGTTTGCGCCCGATCCGACCAGGATGCCGGGCATGAGCACCCCGTTTATCGCGCGCTACAATGACGCGAAGGCCAACACGGCGGGCCTGTTCTATGGCCGCGACGTCGCTCTGACGACCGACGATATCAAGAGCACGATGACGGCGATGGACGACAAGTCGGATTGCTTCGATCCGGTCGCCGCTGCTGCGGCCGCAGCGGGAGCCGCTGGCTCGGCATCGGACGCGCATGGCGAGGAAGCTGCGGGTGACCACGGAGAGGCCGAGCACGGCACCGAGGCCGCAGCACCGGAACATGGCGAAGAGCCGCTGGAGCATGGTGAAGTGAAGGCGAAAGAGAAGGGTTTCTTCGGCTCGATGATGGCAATGGTCTGGGGCGAAAGCGCAGAGCCGGTCGCGGAGGCGCCCGCCGATCACGCCGCCGAAAAGGCCGAGGGCGAGGGCGAGGCGGCCGGCCACTAGAGCCGGATGATTTCAGGTCGAACCGACCTGAAATCTGAATCCGCTCTAGAAACAAAGAAGTAGAGCATGATGTCGTCCGAAAACCGCTTGCACTTTTCGGCATCATGCTCTGACAGGTGAGCCGGTCTCTCGCGGTGTCAGCGCAGGAGCTTGCTCCTCGATCAAACGACAGCGCTGCCGGCGATGAAGGCAAGCACCACAAAGATCAGGAAGACGATCAGGGCGATGGCAAAGAGCACGCGCGCTATCGTCGCGGTTGCGGCCGAGACGCCCGAAAAACCGAGAAAGCCTGTGATCAGCGAGATCACCAGGAAGATAAGCGCCCATTTCAGCATGGAAGGTTCCTTTTCCTGATTCTGCCCGGATTGACGCGCAGCATCGGGAAAAGTTCCATGTGCCGAAAACGCACACGCCGCCGTCGGAGACGGCGGCGTGTTGTTGATGCCGGTTTTCTTTCTTCAGTCCGCCTTGCTGCGGCGGGCCGGGAAGAGGATGACGTCGCGGATCGACGGCGCGTTGGTGAGCAGCATGATCAGCCGGTCGACGCCGATGCCGAGGCCACCGGCAGGTGGCATGCCCTGGTCGATGGCGTCGAGGAATTCGTCGTCCAGCTGCTTTGCCTTCTCGCCGCGCGCATGCGCCTGCTCCAGCTGCTCGACCATGCGGGCGCGCTGTTCTTCCGGATCGTTGAGCTCGGAAAAGGCGTTGCCGAGTTCCCAGGTGTTGCAATAGGTCTCGAAGCGCTCGACGAGGCGCGGCTCGCCCGGCACTTCCTTGGCAAAGGGCGAGATGTCCTTCGGGAAATGCGTGACATGGGCCGGCTGGATCAGGGTCGGCTCGACCTTCTCTTCGAAGATGAAGGCGAGGCATTCGCCCCAGGTCCAGTCCTTCTCGACCTCGAAGCCGGCAGCCTTGGCAGCGGCACGCGCTTCTTCATCGGTCTTGATCGCCAGGAAGTCGATGCCGGTCGCTTCCTTCACGGCATCCGGCATCGGCACGCGGCGGAACGGCCCCTTGAAGGAGAGCTCCTTGTCGCCATAGGCGAATTCCGTCGAGCCGTGGATCGCGACCGCCAGCTCGGCAAACAGCCGCTCGACGAGGTCCATGACGTCCTCGTAGTCGGCATAGGCCCAGTAGCACTCCATCATGGTGAATTCGGGATTGTGCCGGGTGGAGACGCCTTCGTTGCGGAAGTTGCGGTTGATCTCGAACACCTTGTCGGTGAGGCCGGAAACCAGGGTGCGCTTCAGGAAAAGCTCGGGCGCGATGCGCAGGTACATGTCGAGCTTCAGCGTGTTGTGGTGCGTCTTGAAGGGCTCGGCGGTGGCGCCGCCATAGACCGAGTGCAGCATCGGCGTCTCGACTTCCATGAAGCCGTCGTTTTCCATGAAACGGCGGATGCCGGAGACGATCTTCGAGCGGCTCTGGAAGCGCAGCTTCGATTCGTCGTTGGTCATGATGTCGAGATGGCGCTTGCGATAGCGCAGCTCGATGTCGGACAGGCCATGCCACTTTTCCGGCATCGGCAGCAGCGACTTGGTGAGCATGGTGATCTCTTGCGCGTTGATCGTCAGTTCGCCGCGCTTGGTGCGGCGGACGATGCCGGTGACGCCGATGATGTCGCCGATGTCGACCATCGGCAGCAGCGCGCGGGCTTCTTCCGGGGTCGTGTCCTTGTGGGAAAAGATCTGGATCTTGCCGCCGGCATCCCGGATATCCATGAACATGCCGGAATTGCGCGAGGAATAGACGCGGCCGGCAACGGTCACGACATCCTGCGTTTCCGTATCGGGCTCAAGGCTCTCGTATTTTTCCGCCAGTTCGCCATTGGTGATCGAGCGATGGAAATGCGCCGGATAGACGTCGCCGATCTGTTCGCGCAGCAGCTTCAGCTTCTGGGCGCGCACTTCCGTGACGTCGGAGGAGAGGGCTGTTTCCTGGGTCTTGTCGTTCATCGTGTCGTGCCTTTGATAGGGCTTGCGTTCTTAAGAATTTCTGCGGCTGCGGCCCTCTCCCTCTTCTCCCCTCGGGGGAGAAGGTGGCCCGCAGGGCCGGATGAGGGGGAACCACAGATACCAAACTTTGTCGAAAGCCCCCTCATCGCCTCGCTGACGCTCGGCACTTCTCCCCGCTGGGGAGAAGAGGGAGCGTGCCTTTACTTGCCGCTGCCTGCCATCGAGGCGAGGACCTGGCCGGCGACCTTCAGGCGCTGGCGCACGACCGAGCGGCCGAGGATCGCCATGGAATCGAACAGCGGCAGCGAGCGCGACGAACCGGAAACGGCGATGAAGAGCGGCGCGACGACCACCTTCAGCTTCTTGTCGAGGCGTTCGGCCACCGCGCGCAGTTCGGCCTCGATCGCTTCGACGTTCCATTCGAGGATCTTTTCGAGCGAGGGCTGTACCTCGTTGAAGATGGCAACCAGCTCGTCGGGCGACGACTTCACCTTGGCGAAGGACGACGCATCGAGGCCGAGATCCGACTTGAACAGGAAGCCGGCAAGGTCGGGCAGTTCGCCGAGCTTGGTGATGCGCGACTGCGAGAGCTTGAGGCCCTGCTTGACGCGGTCGTTTTCCATCGCCCAAGAAAGCACGCGGGCGGCAAATTCCTCTTCGCTCAGACCCTCACGCAGCCAGCGGCCGTTCAGCCAATCGAGCTTCTGGATGTCGAAGATCGCGCCGGCCTTCGAGAGGTTTTCCGGATCGAATTTTCCGGCGAGCTGATCCATGGTCAGCATCTCCTCGCCCTCGGCGATCTGGATGAAGAACAGACCGAGGAAGTTCATCAGCGCTTCCGGCAGGTAGCCGAGCGCCGTGTAATAGGAGATCGAGGTCGGGTTCTTGCGCTTCGACAGCTTCGACTTGTCGGCATTGCGCATCAGCGACAGGTGCATGAAGACCGGCGGCTCGAGGCCGAGATACCGGTAGATCAGGATGTGCTTCGGCACCGAGGCCAGCCACTCTTCGCCGCGGGCGACATGGGTGATCTTCATCATGTGGTCGTCGACGACGTTCGCCATGTGATAGGTCGGCATGCCGTCGGCCTTGAGCAGGACCTGCATGTCGACCGCATCCCACGGGATTTCCACGTCGCCATAGACGCCGTCATGGAACTTGCACGAGCCTTCGGTCGGAATTTTCATCCGCACCACATGCGGCTCGCCCGCGTTGACGCGGCCGGTGACTTCCTCCGCCGAAAGGCTCAGGCAGAGGCCGTCATACTTCGGCGGCTTGCCGGCGGCGCGCTGCGCCTCGCGCATCTGCTCGAGCCGCTCGGGCGTGCAGAAACAGCGGAAACCATGGCCGTTTTCGACGATCTTCTCGACATAGGGACGGTAGAGATCCTTGCGGTCGCTCTGCCGGTAAGGGCCATAGGGGCCGCCGATATCCGGGCCTTCTGACCACTTCAGACCACACCATTTCAGCGCGTCCAGCACCTTCTGCTCGAACTCCGGCGTCGAGCGGGTCGCGTCGGTGTCCTCGATGCGCAGGATGAATTCGCCGCCGTGCTTCTTCGCGAAGAGATAGTTGAAGAGGGCGATATAGGCGGTGCCGACATGCGGCTCGCCGGTGGGGGAAGGTGCGATCCGCACCCGGACTGGTCTGTCTGTCATGATCCTGGCCCGCGTTGACGTGCTTTCGGCCTTGGTCCCGGGGGAGTGGTGTCCGGACGCGAAGGCGCATGCTTTAAGGGAAGGAAATGCCCGATTGATGCCTGAAATGGCGGAAAATACCGGAAATTCCATTTGGCTGGCGTGAGACCATATTCAACCGGGCGCGTCAAGGAAAACTGCGCTCCAGCCGTTGGCCGCAGGTTTTGGAGCCAGGCTGCCGGTAAATCGCGCGTTCTTCGACATGGATCAGATGACCGGCAAGGAGTTTGCGCAGGGGTCTGGAAAACCTCTAAGGCCTCACGGAAAAATAGTCGAAAAAGCTGGAACCATTGCTGCGGCAGGCCGTTTTCTCCATGAGGAATGCGAATCCGTGACAACCGGACGTGAGGGAGATGGAGAACACGGAGATTTTTCCGGTTTCTCTTCGTGGCCAACGAAACGGCAGGCGAGCTCCTTACCCCTTCGGCTTCGTATCCTCACTGTGTGCAAACGTTGAAAAGCCTCGGGATGGGCGGTCCCGGGGCTTTTTCACGCCCTATTCGCCGGTCGCGACAGGCTCTCGATGATCAGCGACCTGACAAAAAAAAGGGAGCGCAGCCATCCGGTAGCGCTCCCTTCGAACCAAGGACCGGGGCCTTTGCCCCGGTTCTACCGTGTGGTCAGTGCTCCGCAGCCTTTTCCCTCTGCCGCTTGCGGCGCGACAGCATGTTGAGCACTTCGACCAGGGCAGAAAAGGCCATTGCGGCGTAAACATAGCCCTTCGGCACATGGAAGCCGGCGCCTTCGGCGATCAGCGTCGTACCGATCATCAGGAGGAAGCCGAGCGCCAGCATGACGATGGTCGGGTTCTTCTCGATGAAGCGGGCAAGCGGGCCGGATGCCACCAGCATGACGGTGACGGCGACGACGACGGCGATCACCATGATCGGCAGATGCGGCGTCATGCCGACGGCGGTGATGATGCTGTCGACGGAGAACACCAGGTCGAGCAGCAGGATCTGGCCGATCGCGGCGGTAAAGCCGGTGGTCGCCGAACTGGCAATGAAATCCTCCTCGTGATCTTGCGGATCGACATTGTGGTGGATTTCCTTGGTGGCCTTCCAGACGAGGAACAGGCCGCCGGCGATCAGGATCATGTCCTTCCAGGAGAAACCATGACCGAAGGCCTCGAACACCGGCGTCGTCAGCTGGACGATCCAGGCGATCGTGCCCAGCAGGCCGAGCCGCATGACCAGCGCCAAGCCGATGCCGATGCGACGGGCCTTCTCGCGGTGCTCCGCCGGCAGCTTGTTGGTCAGGATCGAGATGAAGATGAGGTTGTCGATGCCGAGAACCACCTCCATGACGATCAGGGTGATCAGGGCGATCCAGGCAGTCGGATCTTGCATGAGGAGCAAAATGTCCTGCATGGGGGGTGGTTCCTTCCTCGATTCAAAGGCACATAACGGAGCCCGCGCAACCGAGGGGTGGCGCGGGCGAAATGACTTTCCCTATGTATGCAGAATCTGCGCCATGACAAGCGCTGCAGGGCATTCCGGCGGCTATCGATACCGTTAATTCCTCACCGGAATCCATATTTCCGTGAGCCCCGTGCCGGTGCGGACGTCGAACCGGCCGTCATAGCGCTCCATCAGATCCGGAAGTCCGGTGTGCTTGTAACCTGAGGCGGGAAGCCATTCGGTAAAGATCGCATGGCACGTCGCCTGAATGCTGGAGATATGGCCGCGATGGGCAAACACCGCATAGGTCTGGGCGGGAAGCTTCAGGGATTGGAAGCCGGTTGGCAAGCCATCGGCAGCGCGCACTTCGACCGCAGTCATATATTGAAAACTGCCGTCCTGGCCGTCCTCCTGCGTGCAGATGCCATAGGCGACATTGCCGATCTGGCCGGGAATTTCGCCGAAATACGTGTTGAACTGCTGCCATTGCGAGGGAATCCCGGCATTGCCGCCATAGCTGTAGGTCCGCTGCAGACCCGCCATCAGCATGGCGGGTGTGGTTTCGAAACGGGGTTCTTCCAGTTTGGGGAGGGGCGTGGTGTCCATGCGGATAGGCTCCATGAGATCGAGATCGCCGAGGTGCCCCCGGTTGCGGACCTCTTCCGGCGTCACGCCGAAATGATCGCGGAAGGCACGGGTGAAGGCTTCATGCGAGTTGTAGCCCGCATCAAGGGCAACTGCGAGAATGTTGGGTGCGCCGCCGGCAAGCGACACGGCCGCCGCGCTCAGGCGCCGGGCCCGGATATATTCACTGATCGACCGGCCTGTCGTCAGGCCAAAGACGCGCGAGAGATGGTAGCGGGAAAGCCCCGCCGTCTCGGCGATGTCTTCGAGTGAAATATCGCTGGCGAAGTGGCTTTCGATGAACCAGACCGCCTTGCCGATAGCATTCATTTCGCCTCCCGCAGCAAACCGGATGCCGTTTTAGCGCCTGTTGACGATCCGCGTTTGATCGTGGTTGCTGAATAGGGAGAAAACTGGCGCGGGCAGGCGACAAGGCAAGGCGGTCAGCGATTTTCCGCCTTGGTGCCATAGCCCGCCTGGAACAGCCTGATGGCCGAGGACACGGCTTTTTCGATATAGCCTCGTTCGGGCGCTTCGGTCATTTCGCTGAACAGCCGGCGCTTCAACATGCCGGCCAGGCAGAGTTCGATGAATTGCCGGGCGGCCAGGTCGGTATCCTCGATGTCGAGCGCGCCGGCGGCGACCTGCCTGTCGAGATAGGCCTGAAGGACGGTGAAGCCGCTTTCCGGCGTCGCCGCGAAAAAGCGCTTGGCCAGCTGTGGCATGCGGTCGCTGACGCCCACCACCATGCGCATGGCGCGGATGGTGGGGTCGGCGGTGATATGCGTGGTCAGCGTCACGCCGAAGTCGAAAAGTGCCTCGTCGATCGCCTCGTGATCGTCGAGCGCATGCTTGACGGTCTGAACGACGCGATTGCGCTCGCGCTCGATCATCGCCGCAAACAGCTCTTCCTTGTTTTCGAAATAGACGTAGATGGTGCCCTTCGACACGCCGGCTTCCCGCGTGATGTCGTTCATGCTGGCGGCGTCGAAGCCCACGCTCATGAACACGCGCTTGGCGCCATCGATGATCTGGCCGCGTTTGGCCGGATCCTCGCCGGCGGCGCGGCGGCCGGGAAGAGCGCATATGTCGCCCTGACAGTTCTCACTACCCGGCGTCTTCGTCACATTCGGTTCTGCCAATTTTTCGTCTTGTCCGGACATTCTTGTCTCGTTGTTAACTTTTTCGAACCGATCGGTTCGATTTCCCCTTGATATGCGATCGATTTGGCATTATGTCAATCGAACTGAACGGTTCGGTTCGAATTCTCCCACATAAGGGTTGGTGACGCAATATGTCAGTTTCAAGCAAGACCGGTGCTGCGCATGTTCGCCCCGTCGGCGACGATTTCGAAGCTCCGAACGAACACATCGTGGCACCGGCAGCCAAGAGCGTAACCGAGCCGGCCACCGAAGCACAAGCGGCACCGCAGGTTGTCGTGGCTGAGGAAAAGCCGGCGCCGAAGCGCCGCAAGCTTCTGCTGCCCATGATCGCCATCGCCGCGCTCGCTGCCGGCGGCTGGTACGGCTACGACTGGTGGACCAATGGCCGCTTCATGATCTCGACCGACGATGCCTATATCGAGGGCGACATCGCGTCGATCTCGCCGAAGGTTTCCGGTTATGTCGAGAAGGTCAACGTCGTTGCCAACCAGCATGTCAAGGCTGGCGACCCGCTGATCACGCTCGACAAGGAAGATTACCGTATCGCAGCCGACCAGGCCAAGGCGCAGATCGATACCGAAAAGCTGTCGCTGCAGCGCTTCGATGCGCAGATCGCCGGCGCCAACGCCAGCCTGCAGCAGGCGCAAGCCCAGAAAACCGCGCTTGAGGCGAGCGTCCGGGGCGCCGAAATCACCTTCAAGCGTGCCAGCGACCTCCAGTCAAAGGCAGTCGGTACGGTCGCCGACCTCGACAGCGCGCAGGTTGCGCTCGACCAGGCGAAGGCCAACCTCGCCGGTGCGGATGCCAATATCGTTGCCGCGAATGCCAACATCGCGGTCCTGACCGCGCAGCGCGCCGAAGCCGAAAGCACCATCCGCTCGCTCGAACTCGCCCGCGACAAGGCCGAGCGCGACCTGGGCTTCACGGTCCTGAAAGCGCCCTATGACGGTATCGTCGGCAATCTCGCCGTTCAGGACGGAGACCTGGTGTCCGCCGGCCAGCGCCTGGCTGCCCTTGTTCCGGTCGATCAGCTCTATATCGACGCCAATTTCAAGGAAACGCAGATCGCCCACATGGTGCCGGGCTCGAAGGTCAGCATCCATGTGGATGCCTTCGACGAGGAGCCGATCGTCGGCACCGTGCAGTCGATCTCGCCGGCGTCCGGCTCGGTCTTCTCGCTGCTGCCGGCTGAAAATGCCACCGGCAACTTCACCAAGGTGATCCAGCGCGTGCCGGTCCGCATCGTCTTCCCGAAGGAGGTGCTGGACAGCGGGCGGTTGCGCGCCGGCCTCAGTGTCGTCGTCGATGTCGATACCCGCACGGCGCCGCAGCAGCAGGATGTCGCCGCGGTCAAGTGACCCGATGCCCGTTGATGGCCTTATTCGTTCGACCAAGCCCCTCACCCTAGCCCTCTCCCCGCAAGCAGGGAGAGGGGACTAGCTCGGAATTCGCGGCTTGGTCCTTCTCCCGGTAAAAACGGGGAGAAGGTGCCCGAAGGGCGGATGAGGGGCGTCTCGCGATGAACCAGTCGTCCGGAAGCCGGATGAAAGCTACGCATTTTACGTTCATGACCAAGATGGCCGCACCGTTCGTCGGAACGGGAGCCGCGCCGGGAGCAAAGCCGATGGCTGCCACTGCCACTGCGGGCACGATCCCGCTTCCTGCCGCCGGTGCGGCCGAGCGGATGGATCCGAAGCGCCTGATCGCCTTCTTCGCGATGGTCTTCGGCATGTTCATGTCGATCCTCGACATCCAGATCGTCTCGGCCTCGCTTGCGGAAATCCAGGCGGGCCTCAGCGCCGGCTCCGACGAGGTCGCCTGGGTGCAGACGGCCTATCTGATCGCCGAAGTGATCATGATCCCGCTATCGGGCACGCTGGCGCGCATCGTTTCGACGCGCATCCTCTTTTCGGTTTCGGCCGCCGGCTTCACCATCGCCAGCGCGCTCGCGGCAACCGCCACCAATATCGACCAGATGATCGTCTATCGCGCACTGCAGGGCTTCATCGGCGGCGGCATGATCCCGTCGGTGTTCGCGGCCGCCTTCACGATCTTCCCGCCTTCCAAGCGCAGCATCGTCTCGCCGATCATCGGTCTCGTCGCGACGCTCGCCCCGACCATCGGCCCGACCGTCGGCGGCTATCTCAGCCATGCCTTCTCCTGGCACTGGCTGTTCCTCGTCAACATCATCCCCGGCATTCTGGTGACGATCATCACCTGGAACTTCATCGACTTCGACAAGCCCGAACTTGGCCTGATGAAGAAGTTCGACTGGTGGGGCCTGCTCTCCATGGCCGTCTTTCTCGGCTCGCTCGAATACGTGCTCGAGGAAGGCAACGCCAACGACTGGTTCAGCGACGAGTATATCTTCCTGGGCGCCATCGCCTCCGCGATCGGCGCGCTGGTCTTCTTTTACCGCGCCTTCAAGGTCGAGTTCCCGATCGTCGATCTCAGAGCCTTCGCCAACCGCAACTTCGCCTTTGGCTCGCTGTTCTCTTTCATCATGGGCATCGGTCTTTACGGCCTGACCTATCTCTACCCGCTCTATCTCGGCCGAATCCGCGGCTACGATTCGCTGATGATCGGCGAAACCATGTTCGTTTCCGGCCTTGCGATGTTCTGCACGGCGCCGGTGGCCGGCAAGTTGTCGACGAAGCTCGATCCGCGCGTGATGATGGCGATTGGTTTTGCCAGCTTCGCCTCCGGTACCTGGATGATGAGCCATCTGACGGCAGACTGGGATTTCTATGAATTGCTGGTGCCGCAGATCCTGCGCGGCTGCGGTCTGATGCTCTGCATGGTGCCGATCAACAACGTCGCGCTCGGCACGCTGTCTCCGGAACGCGTTCGCGGCGCCTCCGGCCTGTTCAACCTGACCCGCAACCTCGGCGGCGCCGTCGGCCTCGCCGCGATCAACACTATCCTGACGCAGCGCCAGGAAGAGCACTATGCCCGCCTGCAGGAACATGTTCAGTGGGGCAACCCGGAAGCCATCGACCAGCTCAACAACATGATCGCGAAATACAATTCGCACGGCCTCGACGGTGCAACGATCGCCATCCAGAAACTTTCCGGCATGGTGCAGCAGCAGGCGACGATCCTGTCCTTCATCGATGTCTTCCTGATCCTGACCTGTCTGTTCGGAGCCTTGGTCATCGGCGCGTTCCTGATCAAGAAGCCGCAGGCTGCGCCGGGCGGCGGCGGGGGTGGGCATTGACGACGGTCGCAGCCGTGAACCCTCATCTGTACGCCCTTTGAATCATCGGTCAGAATGCCCTGAAGACAATCCTTCGGGGCATTCTGTATGAACAGCGACGTTTTTTCTCCGCTCTCCCGGCGCGCGCTTCTCGTCAATCTTGCCGGCCTCGGCATCCTGTCTGCCGTCGGCCCCGCCCTGTCGGCGGCGAAAGAGCGCTGGCCGCCGATCGATGCGACATTCATCTTCACCGCCGATGTCCATACCTGCCTCGTCTCCGGCAACAAGCTCAGTCCGAATTGCGCGCAGGAGGGTAAGACGGATGCCAATCTTCTGCGGCACGTCGCCGCGCTCAACCGTATCGCGGACTATCGCTGGCCGACGGAAATCGGCGGCGTTGCCACGGGGCTTGCCGGCGCGGGCGAGAAGATCGCCGTGCCGCTCGGCATCGTCATCGGCGGCGACATGACGGATGATGGCGGCGGACAGGTGAAGGTGCCCGGCGAGGGCCACCAGCTCTTGCAGTTTTCCAGCCGCTATCAGCAGGGCACAGGCCCGGACCGCGTGCGCTATCCGGTCTATAACGGCCTCGGCAATCACGATCTCGACCAGGACGGCGCACCGCCGCATGTCGACTGGTACCGGCGCGAACTGCGCGACTATGTCGAGCTCAATCATCGCCAGACTGTGTTCTACAAGCCGCCGGTGCCGGTCGCCAACTACGACATCGATTCCGACAACTACTCCTGGGACTGGGGTGGCCTGCATCTGGTGCAACTGCAGCGCTTCGGCGGTGACACCAGCAAGGGCGCCATCAGCGGCCTGGCCTGGCTGAAGCAGGATCTTGCCAGTTCCGCGGCCGATGGCCGGCCGGTGGTGCTGTTCCAGCACTATGGCTGGGATCGGTTTTCACTGGAAAAATGGGATTCGGCGAAAATGAGCTTTGACGACGAAGGGGCGGGCCATCCCCATTGGTGGAGCGATGATGACCGCGCAGCCTTGCTCGCCGTGCTGAGCGGTTACAATGTCGTTGGTCTGTTTCACGGGCATGAGCACGAAACACCGATGATCTACAGGCAGGCCGGGCTCGATCTGTTCAAGCCGGTTGCGACATTCATGGGCGGATTTGCGCTCGTCCATATCACAAATCACTATATGGATGTGGTGCTCGCACAGGCAGGAAACGGCGGCGTCGTCTTCACCAACGCCTTCAGCAAACGGCTTGCGTAGTGCAACGCGGCATGCCAAATCAAACCGCTTTCAAATGTGGCAGGATAATTTTCTGATTTACGTACCTCAGATTTTATATTAAGGGTTCTCGCGGAGGAAACATGCGCCCGACAGTTCACGATATTGCCGCTGCGGCGGGGGTCAGCCTTGCGACCGTAGACAGGGTTTTGAACCAGCGCGCAGGTGTCCGCAAGGTGACGCGCGACCGGGTCGAGCAGGCGATCGAGAAGATCGGCTACGTCCGCGACATGGCGGCGGCGAATCTCGCCAAAAGCCGTATCTACCCCTTCGTCTTCATTCTGCCCTCCGGCGATAATTCCTTCATGCGCGGTCTTGAAGCGGAAGTGCATGCGGCGATGCTCCGCGCACCGCTGGAGCGGATGGTGATTTCCACCGTGAAGGTTCCGGCCTTCAACGCCGAAGCCCTGGTTGCGGCGCTCGACGAAGTCCGCGCGACGGCACCGGCCGGCGTCGCGGTGGTGGCGGTTGAATCTCCGGAAGTGATTGCCGCGGTAAACCGCCTGCGAGCCGAGCGCATCCCGGTGGTGACGCTGGTTTCCGATCTCGCCGGTTCGGCGCGCGATCATTTCGCCGGCGTGGACAACGTCGCGGCAGGGCGAACGGCGGCAAGCCTGATGGGCCGTTTCCTCGGTGGCCGACCCGGGCCAATCACCGTGCTTGCCGGTTCGATGCGTGTGCGCGACCATCGCGAACGCCTCGACGGGTTTCGCGCCGTGATGGACGAGGACTTTCCCGGCCACACGCTGCTGCCGGTTATCGAAGGACAGGACGATCCTGTTCTGACGGAAAAGCTTGTCGGCGAGGCGCTTGCAGCATCGCCGGAGACCGTGGGCATTTACAGTTTCGGGGCCGGCAATCGCGGCCTGATCGCCGCCTTGAAACAGCGAAAGAATGCCGCGCCGGTCTGCGTCATCGCTCATGAACTGACGCGGCACACGCGCGCGGCGCTGAATGAGAGGCTGATCGACGCCGTTCTCAACCAGGACGCCGGCCATGAAGTGCGCAGCGCCGTGCGGGTGTTGAAGGCCAAGGCCGATGGCGCCGAGGTCATCTGCGCGCAGGAGCGCATCTACATCGACATTTTCCTCAAGGACAATCTGCCCTTCGATGAAGGTGACGAAAACCAAAAGCCCCAGCAGGGCAAAGAACTTTAGGGAGACCTTCATGTATCTGGGGATCGACCTCGGCACGTCCGGGGTAAAGGCGCTGTTGATCGATGACGGCCAGCGGGTCATCGGTTCGGCATCGGGCGCCATCGACGTCTCGCGTCCGCATCCAGGCTGGTCGGAGCAGGATCCGGCGGATTGGATCCGGGCGACGGAAGAGGCGATCGCCGGGCTGAAGGCGTCCCATCCGGCAGAACTCGCCGCCGTCAGAGGCATCGGCCTTTCCGGCCACATGCACGGGGCGACACTGCTCGACGATCAGGACAAGGTGCTGCGCCCCTGCATCCTCTGGAACGATACGCGCAGTTTCAAACAGGCGGCGGCCCTGGATGCCGATCCCCAGTTCCGCGCCCTGACTGGCAATATCGTTTTTCCCGGGTTCACCGCGCCGAAGCTGGTCTGGGTTGCCGAAAACGAACCGGAAATCTTTGCCAAGCTCCGTTGGGTACTCCTGCCCAAGGATTACCTGCGTCTCTGGCTGACCGGCGAGCATATCTCCGAGATGTCCGATTCTGCCGGGACCTCCTGGCTGGACACCGGCAAGCGCGCCTGGTCGGAAAGCCTGATTTCCGCAACCGGCCTTAAGGAGCGCAACATGCCGAGTCTGGTGGAAGGCACGGAGGCGGGCGGCATATTGAAGAGCGATCTCGCGGCTCAGTGGGGCATGGGCTCAGGCGTTGTCGTTGCCGGTGGTGCCGGCGACAACGCGGCCTCCGCCTGCGGCATGGGCACGGTCGGCGAGGGAAATGCCTTCGTCTCGCTCGGCACCTCCGGCGTCCTGTTCGCCGCCAATTCCAGCTATCTGCCCAATCCGGCAAGCGCCGTGCACGCCTTCTGCCACGCGCTTCCCGAAACATGGCACCAGATGGGCGTCATCCTGTCGGCGACCGACGCGCTCAACTGGCATTCCGGCGTGACCGGCAAAAGTGCCGGCGAACTGACGGGGGAACTCGGCGACACGCTGAAGGCGCCGTCGGGCGTGACCTTCCTGCCTTATCTTTCCGGCGAACGCACGCCGCACAACGATGCCGCCATCCGCGGCGTCTTCGCCGGGCTCGGCCACGAAAGCAGTCGCGTCGTGCTGACCCAGGCGGTGCTCGAAGGTGTGTCCTTTGCCCTGCGCGATAGCCTGGAAGCGTTGCGGGCCGCCGGCACCAATCTTACCCGGGTCACCGCCATCGGCGGCGGTTCGCGCTCGCGCTACTGGTTGAAATCGATCGCGACCGCGCTCGGCATTCCCGTCGATATCCCGGCGGATGGCGATTTCGGCGCTGCCTTCGGTGCTGCCCGCCTCGGTCTCGTCGCCGCAACCAAGGCCGCCCCGTTGTCGGTCTTCACCGCCCCCGCGACCGCCGAAACCGTTCAGCCCGACGCCTCGCTCAAGGGGGCGTATGAAGATGCCTATCAGCGCTATCGCCGGCTCTATCCCGCGATCAAGTCGGTGACTGCAAACTAGAAAGTTGCCCCTCACCCTAACCCTCTCCCCGCAAGCGGGGAGAGGGGACAACAGAAGGTGCGGCATCTCCTTCGCCCCGCTTGCGGGGAGAAGGT
>UCMT01000016.1 GCA_900473795.1 Hyphomicrobiales bacterium
TGGGGAGGGTTGGGGAGGGGATTTCCTTTTCAAGAAGAAAAAGAAACCCCCCCCCCCCCCCCCCCCCACAAGGGGGGAGGGGGTAAACTCACACCAGCGGCAGCGGTCCGTCGTTTTTGATCTCTTCCATCACCGCATAGGTGCGCGTCTCCTTGACGCCCGGCAGCGTCCAGAGCACTTGCCCCAGAAAATTCCGATAGGCGTGCATGTCCTCGAAGCGGGTCTTGACGAGATAGTCGAAGCCACCCGCCACCATGTGGCATTCGAGCACGGCCGACGCCTGCTTGATGGCGATGGCGAACTTGTCGAAGACCTCCGGCGTCGTCTTGTCGAGCATGACCTCGATGAAGACGAGAAGCCCGAAGCCCAGCTTGTGCGGATCAAGCCGCGCGCCGAAGCCGGAGACGTAACCTTCCTTCAAGAGGCGGCGCAGCCGCTCGCTGGTCGCGGTCGGGGACAGGCCGATCCGGTCGGCCAATTCGAGATTGGTGATTCGGCCGTCCGCCTGAAGGATATTGAGGATCCGCCGGTCGATCTTGTCTATTTCATGCATCGGCGCACTCCCGAAGCCGTCACGCCGCCAGACGCATTTCTGCGAGCTTCACCCAATAGGAGATGCCGTGAGGGATCGCCTCGTCGTTGAAGTCGTAGGCGGGGTTGTGCAGGCCGGCCGTATCGCCGTTGCCGATGAAGATGAAGGCGCCGGGGCGGGCAAGCAGCATGTAGGAGAAATCCTCGCCGCCCATCATCGGGTCGAGATCGGCCGAGACCTTGCTTTCTCCTGCAATGTCGGCCGCCGCCGCCAGCGCATGCCCCGTCTCGTCGCGGTGATTGACCGTGACGGGATAGTTGCGGCCGTAGGATACGGTGACTTTGGCGCCATAGGCGGAAGCGAGGCTTTCCGAAATCTGCTTGATGCGGGTTTCGGCGAGATCGCGGACCTCCGGCATCAGCGTGCGCACGGTACCGGCGAGCACTGCCTGCTCCGGGATGATGTTGTGGGCAAAGCCGGCATTGAACTTGGTCACGGAGACGACGACGGAGGCGAGCGGATCGACGGTGCGCGAGGCGATCGTCTGCAGCGCACTGACGATCTGCGAGCCGATGACGATCGGGTCGACGGTCTTGTGCGGCTGGGCCGCATGGCCGCCGCGGCCATCGATGGTGATGGTGAATTCGTCGGTCGAGGCCATGATCGGGCCGACGCGCGTGCCGAACCGGCCAAGCGGCATGCCCGGCATGTTGTGCATGCCGTAGACCTCCTCGATGGCAAACCGCTCCATCATGCCGTCCTTGACCATCTCGTTGCCGCCGCCGCCGCCTTCTTCGGCCGGCTGGAAGATCACGGCAACCGCGCCCCTGAAGTTGCGCGTCTCGGCCAGATATTTCGCCGCACCCAGCAGCATGGCGGTGTGGCCGTCATGGCCGCAGGCATGCATCTTGCCGGGCGTGGTCGATGCCCAGGGCTTGCCGCTCGTCTCGGTCATCGGCAGGGCGTCCATATCGGCACGCAGGCCGATCGTGCGGCCTTCGCCGAGCTTGCCCTTGATCAGGCCGACGACACCGGTACGGCCGAGGCCGGTGACGATCTGGTCAACCCCGAATTCCCTCAGTTTATTTTCGACGAAAGCTGCCGTATTTTCCACGGCGAACAGGAGTTCCGGCTTTGTGTGCAGGTGTCGCCGCCATTCGGTGACTTCGTTCTGGAGCTCTGCTGCGCGGTTGAGAATGGGCATTGTGGGTTCCTGTGGGTCCATTGCGGGCATAGGGTACGGGATTTTTGGCATCGGCGCGGAAGAATGGTCTTTGCCATTACCTCGCCATATAGGTTAAATAGCCGGACGATACGAGGCAATTCCCGAAATTTCGAGGTCTGATTGTGGTGACGAATGGAATCCGGACAGGTGGCAAGATGAAGCTATTCTCGATGCTGGCAGGTGCCTGCGCATCGCTTCTGGTCACTGCCATGCCGGGCGCTGCCAATCCAAAGCTGGTCGTCGATGTCAACTCGCTGAAGGTCTACGAGCAGCAGGACATTTATCAGAAATGGTATCCGGCCTCGCTCACCAAGCTGATGACGGCCTATACGACGTTCCGCGCCCTGAAGTCCGGCCAGCTGACGCTCGAGTCGCCGGTCGTGATATCGAAGAATGCGGCGGGCGAGCCGCCGAGCAAGATGTTCTACAAGCCCGGCCAGGCCGTGACGCTCGACAGCGCGCTGAAGATGATGCTGATCAAGTCTGCAAACGACATCGCGGTCGCGATCGGCGAGACGGTCGCAGGTTCCGAGCCCGCCTTCGTCAACCTGATGAATGCCGAAGCCCAGCGGATCGGCATGACCTCCTCGCATTTCATCAACCCGAACGGTCTGCCGGGTGCAGGCCAGTACACGACAGCCCGCGACCTCGCCGTGCTGGCCGTCACCATCAAGCGCGAGTTCCCGCAATACGCCCCCTATTTCGCCTATGAAGGCTTCACCACGGGCAAGAAGAACTATCCCAACCTCAACATGCTGATCGGCCGCTTCGATGGCGCCGATGGCATGAAGACCGGCTTCATCTGCGCCTCCGGTTTCAACCAGGTTTCCTCGGCGACGCGCAACGGCCGTGCGGTCGTTTCCGTCGTGCTCGGCGCCGACAGCCTGGGCGGTCGGGCGGACGAATCCGCGCGGTTGCTGCAACTCGGCCTGACGTCGACCGGCGTCGGCAAGCCCGGTCTCGGCCAGATCGCGCCCTATGGCGAGACCCGCGACATGGTCGCTGACGTCAGCAAGGAAATCTGCAATCCGAAGGCCGCAAAGATTCGCTCCGAAAACCGGGATGAAGTCGGCCGGCAAAAACTGCAGTCGCCCTACATCCATGAGATCAACCGCCCGCTGAACCTCGTTACCGCCGGTCTTATCCCCGGCACCGAGAAAGCTGTAAACGTCAACGGGCAGACCGAGACCGCACAGGGCGATGTCGCGAATATTCCGATCCCGGTCCCGCGTCCGGTTTTTTAAGCCCTTTACCGATCGGATAAGATATGAGCCCCGTCCTCAATGCTGTGCCGGTGTCGATCCTCACCGGCTTCCTCGGTGCCGGAAAGACGTCGCTGCTCAACCGGCTGCTGAAGAATCCCGATCTCACCGACACCGCCGTCATCATCAACGAGTTCGGCGATGTCTCGCTGGATCACCTGTTGGTCGAGGCGTCGAGCGACGGCATCATCGAGCTGTCGGATGGCTGCCTCTGCTGCACAGTGCGCGGCGAACTGGTCGATACGCTCGCTGATCTGATGGACCGGATGCAGACAGGCAAGATCAAGCCATTGAAGCGTGTGGTCATCGAAACCACAGGCCTTGCCGATCCGGCGCCCGTGCTCCAATCGGTGATGGGCAATCCGGTGATCGCCCAGAGCTACCGGCTGGATGGTGTGGTTACCGTCGTCGATGCGGTCAATGGGCTTTCGACACTCGCCAATCACGAGGAGGCGCTCAAGCAGGTCGCCATGGCGGACAGGCTGGTGATCAGCAAGGTGTCGCTCGCGACGCCCGATGCGGTTATCTCCCTGAAGGCACGGCTGCGAGATCTCAATCCGCGCGCACCGATGATGGACGGCGATCTGCCCGAAGCCGCCAAGGCAGAGCTTTTTCATTGCGGGCTTTATGATCCGGCAACGAAGATCGCCGATGTCGGTCGCTGGCTGCAGGACGAAGTTGCCGCCGAACACGATCATGCCCATGCGCATGATGGTCACCATCACCATGATCATGCGCGTTGTGACCATGACCACCATGCTCACGGCCACCACCACCATGACGAAAACCGCCATGGCGCGGATATCCGCTCCTTCAGCATCGTCCATGACCGGCCGATCGACCCGATGGCGTTGGAGATGTTCATCGACCTCCTGCGTTCCGCCCACGGTGAGAAGCTGCTTCGGATGAAGGCGATCGTTGCCATGTCCGACAATCCGGACAGGCCGCTGATCCTGCACGGCGTGCAGGCGGTGTTCCATCCGCCGCAGCGCATGGCTGCCTGGCCGGACCCATCGGACCGGCGTACCCGCATGGTGCTGATCACCAAGGATCTGCCCGAGGCCTTCGTCCGGGACCTGTTCGACGCCTTCACCGGCAAGCCGCGCATCGACCGCCCCGACCGGCAGGCGCTCGAGGATAATCCTTTGGCGGTACCGGGTCTCCGGATGTAGCTTTCGGCGGCAAAGGGCTGGCATGGTTCTCGGAGCGAGCGAAGTCATCGGCGACATGCCAGGACCGGCGCTTCGATCCAGCCGGCCCAGCCCGTGGGGACTTGGCGCCTCGCTCGGCTTTCACATCCTGATCGGACTTTCGCTCCTCCTTGCTGTTGCGCCACGCCGACAGGCCCCTCCGTTGGAGGAGAGCGTCACCGTCGATGTCCTGACGGAGCAGCAGCTCGACGCTACGAACAAGTCTTCGATCGCCGAAGCGAGTGTCGAGCCACTGAGCGATGAACCAGCCGCGTTACTGGCTAAAGCCGCGCCAGGCCTTTCCGTGTTGCCGGACGCCCGGCCGCGTCCCAACGCCAGTGATATTATGATCCAGGCGACGAGCCTCCGGTCCGCAAAAGTCCTGGCAGACCCGCGCAGCGCCAAGGCGCGCAAGGCGCTCCAGGGATTGGCGTCTTCCGAGCGCATTGTGCAACTCTGCAATATCGAGGCAATGGAGCAGGTCCATATCTGGAAACCCGAGTTCCAGCCGGATTTTCTGGCGGCCTATGCTATGGCCGATACGAAACTGTCGGGACAGAAACTCCAGGCCGATGGCGGCGCGTTCCGCAGCAAGCGCCGCTGGTACACTATCGGCTTCACCTGCGAGGTGAAGGCGGACCTGAAAGAGGTCGTTTCGTTTGCGTTCCGGGTTGGTGATGCAATCCCGGAAAGCCAATGGGTCGACCACAATCTGTCCGTCGATGACGGGTCGGCGGATTAACGCATGTCGCCCAAAAGTGTGCAGCGGTTTTGGGACGGCGACATGCATGAAAACAGACCTGAAGCGCATCGCATGAATCCGTTTTGGCGCGATGCGCGTTAGCGTCAGGCCTTCTTGCGGATCAGGAACCGATGGCCGGTCCCCATAGGCTCGGATTGCTCCAGATGGTGGCCGTCCTCATTGCAGAAATGCGGAATGTCGATGATCGCCAGCGGGTCGGTCGTCTCGACGATGATCAGTGCTCCGGGCGCAAGGGTTTTCATCCGCTTGCGGGTCTTCAAGACCGGCAAGGGGCATTTCAGCCCCTTGAGATCATAAATCAGGCTGTCGGCGCCGGGCATCAATTGCCCCAGAGCTTCCAGAACGGCCGCTTCTTCGGCTGCTGCTCGGCAACGACCTGTTCGGCGACGGGTGCCGCCTCGGTTGTGGCGGTTGCCTGTGTCGCTGCTTCAGTGGGCTTGTGTGCGGTCTTGGCGGCGGCCGCCTGGTTCGTGGCGACTGCTGCCTGCTGCTGAACGGCACCGGCAGCGGTTTTTTGATCCGCAGGCTGCTGACTTGTGATGTCGGCAGGGGCTGCGTCCATCAGCTCAGGTTTCCGCGCATCGGCGCTGTTTTTGGAGAATAGTCGGCCCCAGAAACCCTTGCCGGCAGGCGCCTGTTCGATGACGGCCTGCTCAACCACCGGTGCAGCCTCGGTCGCGGCGGTTGCTTGAGCCGCAGCTTCAGCCGCAGCTTCAGCCGGTTTCCGTGCCGTCTCGGCGACAGCCGGCCGGGCCGTGGCGACGGCTGCCGATTGCTGAGCGGCGTCAACGGGCGCTGCCGCAGCGGGCTGCAGCGTCTGCGCATCGTCGCCTCCCTTGGAGAACAGGCCCCCCCAGAAACTCTTCTTGGAAGCCGTGTGTTCGACCGAGGCAGTTTCGACCGGGCGCGGCAGCGGGTTTTCGGCCGGCACCGGCACGCTCTTGCCATTGCGGGTGGTTTTTTCCAGCTCGGCCTTCTGGATCTCGATCGCCTTCTTGGCTTCCTCAAGCTCGGCCCGGCGGGCTTCCTGCTTTTCGAGATCGGCGACCTTCATCAGCTTGCCGGCGTCGAGCGAGGTGCCGGTCGGCGCGTAGGCCAGTTCCTTGCCGACACGTTGCTTGGCAACGATCGCCTTGCGCTCGGCTTCGCTCGGCTCGTACCAGACCATGCCGTCGAGCTTCTTGATCGCCTTGGCATAGTCGTCATTATATTTCTTGTTGTAAGCAGCGAGTGCTCCCTGCATGACCGCAGGCGTCGACATTGCCGGGCAGGGGCCTGTTGGGCTGAACTTGCCGTCGGTCTGCTGGTTGAAGACGTATTTCTTCTCGCAGATATTGATTTCGGGCGGGCGCTTGGTGATCTCGAACTGGTCGTAGCCGGGCTTCAGCATGTTCCAGAAATCGATGTTCGGACTGTTGCGGTGCCGCGCCATGTTTTCCGCGGTCATGCGGAAGGGCAGGGCCTGCAGCTGGACCGCCTGCTGGCCGCCTTTGTAGGCGTCGCGAGCAAGCGCGAAGATTTCCTGCATCTGCTCGTCGGTCATCGAGTAGCAGCCGGACGACGAGCAGGCGCCGTGAATCATCAGGTTCGAACCGTGACGGCCATTGGCCTGGTCGAAGCGGTTGGGATAGCCGGTGTTGATCGCCAGATAATAGCTCGAATTCGGGTTCATCTGGCCGGGCGCGATCGGATAGAAGCCTTCAGGCGCCTGCCGGTCGCCTTCCTTGACCTTCGGGCCGAGCTTGCCCGACCAGGCGCAGATCTTGTACTGGCGCAGCATTTCGAAGCGATTGGAGGCATTCGCCTTCCAGACTTCGAGCACGCCTTCTTCCTTGAAGATGCGCAGCATGATCGGCGATTCCTTCGCCATGCTCATTGCCTGCATCTTCTGCACGATCTTGCCGGAAAGCTGGTAATTTACCTTGCTCGAGACCTTCTTGAGATCGACGTCGACCGTATCCATCGCCTCATTGGCGGTGCAGCCTGCGAGCAGCGCTGCGATGGCGGCGGTGGCAACAAGGTGTGTCAGACGCATCGGCAAAGGCCCATTGAGAAAACTACTGAACGTTACGCTCCCGCAGCGGCGGTCCACGGGGAATCAATACGTCCTTATACTTCACAAAATATTAACCTTGCAGACCCGCCTTACGCCAGTCGTTCCAAACGCCAAGATTATGGCCAAGATTGGACCGTGGGCTCAATCTGCGCGGGTAGCCCGGCGAAATTTGCCGATATGTTTAAAGCTGGCGGCCGATCGCCAGGTATTTTTGCCGGCGATCGGAGCGCAGCTGGTCGCCGGTGCGTCCGGACAGTTCCTTCAGCGCATCGGCGATCACGGTGCCGGTCTTTGCGATGACCGCGTCCGGATCGCGGTGCGCGCCACCCACCGGCTCGCCGATGATGCCGTCGATGATGCCGAGCGACTTCAGGTCCTCGGCGGTGATCTTCATGTTGGTCGCCGCTTCCTTGGCGCGGGTGGAATCGCGCCAGAGGATCGAGGCGGCTCCTTCCGGCGAGATCACGCTGTAGATGGCATGCTCCAGCATATAGACACGGTTGCCGGTGGCGATGGCGATCGCGCCGCCCGAGCCGCCTTCGCCCAGAACAACCGAGACGATCGGAACCTTGAGGTTGAGGCACATTTCCGTCGAGCGGGCGATGGCTTCCGCCTGGCCGCGCTCCTCGGCACCGATACCGGGATAGGCGCCGGCCGTGTCGATCAGCGTGATCAGCGGCAGGCCGAAACGGTCGGCCATTTCCATGACGCGGATTGCCTTGCGGTAGCCTTCCGGACGGGGGCTGCCGAAATTGTGCTTGATGCGCGACTTGGTGTCGTTGCCCTTTTCCTGGCCGATGACGGCGACGGGCGTGCCGCGAAAGCGTGCAAGGCCGGCCTGGATCGCTTCGTCGTTGGCGAATTTGCGGTCGCCGGCAAGCGGCGTGAATTCGGTGAAGAGGCTGGCGGCATATTCCTGGAAGTGGGGGCGCTGCGGATGGCGCGCGACCTGCGTCTTCTGCCAGGGGTTCAATTTGGAATAGATCTCGGCCATCGCCTCGCGGGCGCGCACTTCAAGGCGCTCGACCTCGTCCGCCGTGTCGATGCTCTCGTCTTCGCTGGCAATCTTCTTCAGCTCGTGAATCTTGCCTTCGAGATCAGAGATTGGTTTTTCGAAATCGAGATAATTGTGCATGAGATGCGTTTCCGATCATATTGCGCCAATGGCCGCGGACATGATGATCCAAGGGTTCTGGCGCTCCTAATCCTGTTTTTTCGCCTGTTTGGCAAGGGGGTGATGATTTTGGACCAGCTGATGCAGCCGCTCTTCGAGCACATGGGTGTAGATTTGTGTCGTTGAAATGTCCGAATGGCCGAGGAGTTCCTGGACTGCGCGAAGGTCCGCGCCGTTGGCGAGCAGGTGGCTTGCAAAGGCATGGCGAAGCACGTGCGGCGAGATCGCCGCGACGCGAATCCCGGCGCGGGCCGCCAGCCCTTTGAGGTCGCGGGCAAAAACCTGTCGCGGCAGGTACCCGGCCTTGCCGGAGGATGGGAAGAGCCATGGGCTTTCGGGCGGCGGTGTTTTCTGCGCGGCGTTGTCCCTTGCCATTTCGGCGCCATAGGCTTGCAGGGCGCGGATGGCCGAATGCGAAAGCGGCACCATCCGCTCCTTGTTGCCTTTGCCGCGAATGACGAGAAAACGGCCGTTCTGCGCAAGCACGGAGGCGGGCAGGGCAACCAGTTCGCTGACGCGCATGCCGGTCGCATAGAGCAGTTCGATCAGCGCATGCATCCGCAACCGACCGATGACGTCGCCGTCCACCCGTGCCGCCTCGATTTCCGCCTGCCCGATCAGCCGTGAGACATCGTCAATGCTCAGCACCTTCGGCAGGGGGCGCGTTTTCTTCGGCGCATCGAGTACGCCGGTCGGATCGTCGGTGCGCAGTCCCTCGGCATAGAGAAACTTGTAGAACTGCCTGAGCGCCGACAGCCTGCGCGCCTGTGACGAAGCCTTGAAACCCTGCTGGGCGAGATGGGCGAGATAGGCGCGCAGATCTTCCGAGGCGGCGTCCGTCGGCTTGACGCCGCGCTGTTTCAGGAAAGAATAGGCGTCCTCCAGGTCGTGCTCATAGGATAGAAGCGTGTTGTTGGCAGCACCCCGCTCGGCGCTCATCATCTCCAGGAAGGATTCCATATGGGCGGCGGACAGGTCGATCATTGGGCCTTGTTGATCCGTTCGGAGGGGATGCGGATGGTGACGTCGCGCTCCACCGGGTCGACGAAGGTCACCAGTGCTACCATGCTTCCGTAAATCACCCCGGCAATCAAAGCGCAGATGAACAGGAACCGGAAAAGGGTGGGCATTTTTTACTCCTGGGCTTGCGCCTATATGACCATGACCGTTCGCCAGTGCAAGAACTGCCGGTGTCCCTCGACGTGGAGTATGACGTTGCCCGACGACCGCTTTACACTTTTCGGCGTCATGCTCGACGTCATATGCCGCCAAGTCTTGACGCTCCTCGCCGTTTTGTCGATACCGGAGCGGAACGGGGAATTTGAAACTGCATGAGCGACGTGATGGAACCGGTTTCCGAGGCGCTGATCGAACGGGCGAAGGCCGCGCTCGGACGGCGGAACCTCGTCTTCATCGGTCTGATGGGAGCCGGAAAATCCGCGGTCGGCCGGATAACGGCCGCCGCGCTCGGCATTCCCTTCATCGATTCCGATCATGAGATCGAGCGCGTTTCGCGCATGACGATCAGCGAGCTCTTCGCAGCCTATGGCGAGGAAGAGTTTCGGGCGCTCGAAACCCGCGTCATCAAGCGGCTGCTGAACACTGGTCCGCGTGTCGTTTCCACCGGCGGCGGTGCCTATATCAACGAGCGCACTCGCAGGCATATCAAGAAACAAGGCCTGTCGATCTGGCTCAATGCCGAACTGGATGTGCTGTGGGAACGCGTCAACAAGCGTGACACGCGGCCGCTGCTGAAGACCGAAAATCCGAAGCAGACGCTCGAGAACCTGATGCACGCCCGCTACCCGATCTATGCCGAGGCGGATCTGACCGTCATCTCCCGCGATGTGAAGAAGGAGGTGATGGTGGAAGAGGTTCTCGCCGCGCTCGCCGCCATGCCGAAGAAGTGAAACAATGACATCTCCTGATCTATCTCCCGCCAAGCGTACCGTCCGCGTCGATCTCGGCGACCGTTCCTATGACATCCTCATCGGCCCCGGCCTGATCGCGACGGCGGCAAACGAAATCGCCGGCCGGCTGAAAGGGCGCCGGATGGCGGTCATCACCGACGAGCATGTCGCGCCGCTCTATCTGGAGCCGCTGATGGCGAGCCTGAAGGCGAAGGAGATCGAGGCCGTGTCGCTCGTCCTGCCGGCGGGCGAAAAGACCAAGAGCTTCGAACATCTGATCCCTGTCTGCGACGCAATCCTCGGCGCTCGCATCGAGCGCAATGACGCGGTGATCGCGCTCGGCGGCGGCGTCATCGGCGATCTCACCGGTTTTGCCGCGGGTATCGCCCGGCGCGGGTCGCGGTTCATCCAGATCCCGACATCGCTCTTGGCGCAGGTCGATTCCTCCGTCGGCGGCAAGACCGGCATCAACTCCCCGCACGGCAAGAACCTGATCGGTGTCTTCCATCAGCCCGATCTCGTGCTCGTCGATACCGATGTGCTGGACACATTGAGCCCGCGCGAGTTCCGGGCCGGCTACGCCGAAGTCGCCAAATACGGCCTGATCGACAAGCCGGACTTCTTCGCCTGGCTGGAAAAGAACTGGCAGGCCGTGTTTGCCGGCGGCGAGGCTCGCATCGAGGCGATCGCCATCAGTTGCCAGGCGAAAGCCGATGTCGTTGCGGCCGACGAGCGTGAAAACGGCCTGCGCGCGCTCCTCAATCTCGGCCATACCTTCGGTCATGCGCTGGAAGCGGCCACGCAGTATGATGGCCGCCGGTTGGTGCACGGCGAAGGCGTTGCGATCGGCATGGTGCTGGCGCATGAGTTTTCGGCGTGCATGAACCTCGCAAGCCCGGACGATGCGACCCGCGTCGAGGCGCATCTGAAGGCCGTTGGCCTGCCGACCCGCATGAACGACATTCCCGGTACGCTGCCGCCGGCTGAAAAGCTGATGGATGCGATTGGCCAGGACAAGAAGGTGAAGGGCGGCAAGCTGACCTTCATCCTGACCCGTGGTATCGGCCAGTCCTTCGTTGCCGACGACGTACCTGCCAACGAAGTGCTGCGGTTTCTTGAGGAAAAACATCCGGGATGACCATCGAAGCCGCAGTCGCGTTTCTGGCCGAATACTGGCTGATAATCATTTCGGTGCTCGGCCTGCTGGTGTTTTCCGCATTTTTTGCGGGCGCCGAAACAGCGTTGACGGCGGTGTCCCGCTCTCGCATGCACACGCTGGAAAGCAACGGCGATATCAGTGCAGGCATTGTGGTTCGGCTGATCGCCCGGCGCGACCGGATGATCGGAACGCTGCTGATCGGCAGCAATCTGGTGAACATCCTCGCATCGTCGCTGACCACCAGTCTTTTCCTCGGGCTGTTCGGCGATTCCGGCGTGGCTTTTGCCACCGTCGTCATGACCATTCTGCTCGTGGTCTTTTCCGAGGTTCTGCCGAAAAGCTGGGCGATCGCCGCGCCCGACCGGTTCGCGCTTGCCGTTGCGCCGCTGGTCCGGTTGTTGGTGATCGTCGTCGGCCCCTTGTCGAGCCTGGTCAATGGCCTTGTACGGCGCATTCTTGGCTTGTTCGGTGTCAATCTCTCCTCCGAAATGCCGATGTTGACGGCGCACGAAGAATTGCGCGGAGCGGTCGACTTCCTCCACCGCGAGGGCTCCGTCATCAAGGCCGACCGCGACCGGCTCGGCGGCGTGCTCGATCTCGGCGAACTCGAAGTCTCGGACATCATGATCCATCGCACCTCGATGCGCGGCATCAATGCCGACGATGCGCCGGAAGTCGCGGTTCGTACGGTGCTCGAAAGCCCTTATACGCGCATGCCGGTCTGGCGCGGATCCACAGACAACATCATCGGCGTCGTTCACGCCAAGGACCTCTTGCGCGCGCTGGCCGAGCCGGATGTCGAGCCGGAAAATCTCGATATCGTGCGCATTGCGCAAAAGCCCTGGTTCGTGCCGGAGACCACCAATCTCAAGGAGCAGCTCAACGCCTTTCTCCGCCGCAAGATGCATTTCGCCATCGTCGTCGACGAATATGGCGAGGTTCAGGGTTTGGTGACCCTGGAGGATATTCTGGAGGAAATCGTTGGTGATATCTCCGACGAGCATGATCTGGAAATCCAGGGCGTTCGCCAGGAGGCTGACGGCTCGATCGTCGTCGATGGCAGCGTTCCGATCCGCGACCTCAACCGGGCCCTCGACTGGAACCTCCCGGACGAGGAGGCAACGACCGTCGCGGGCCTCGTCATCCACGAATCAAAGTCGATCCCCGAGGAGCGTCAGGCCTTCACCTTTTACGGCAAGCGCTTCATCGTGATGAAGCGGGTGAAAAACAGGATCACCCGGCTGCGGATACGGCCCGCGGACGAAGCGCCAATGCCTCCGCCCCTGGCAAAGGGCGAAGGCCGCGAATAGAGAGCATTCGTCTCAGCGGTTGCCGATGATCCCGCCAAGGGCGCCGCCCAGCAGGCCGCCGGCGAATGCCGCCCCTGCGGGGTCCATGCCGCCACCCCTGCGTTCAACCGGACCTTCCAGCGTGTCTTGCGCCGGCTGCCGCTGCCGTTTGACGCGCTGCTGTGTTGCCACCTTCTGGCGCACCGGGGTCTGGGTCTTGCGAAGCGCTGCTGCTGCCTTCTTCTGCGCCTCATACTGCGCCCGGATTTGCGGCATCATCGGGTCGGTCTGGACGACGAGGAACATGTGCTGCTGCTGTGTCAGGTAGGTCGTTTCGACGAGCCCGTTCTGGCGCTGCCAGGCACCGATCGCGCTGCGTGACTTGGCGCCGAGCGCACCGTCCGCACCGCCGGTGACGTGGCCCAATGCTCCGAGCCGCAGTTGCAGGTCGATGCGGGCGCCCTTGTCGAGGTTCAGCGCTGTCTCCGTTTCCGGCGTGCCGACCGTCAGCTTGACGTCGTCGGGGACGGCGACCGCTGTCCTGACCTGCGATGCCGATGCGCTTGCCTCGCCGGCAGGAGCCACGGCCGCAACTTCGGTTGTCGCCACCGTCTTCAACTGGTCGAGATTGAGCTTGGCCAGCGTCGCGAAATTACCGTTCGGATATTGCTGCAGGTAGAGTTCGTAATGCGCCACGGTGTTGCGCTTGGAGGCTTCTTCCCAGAGTTTCTGTTCCACCGTCCAGTTGACCTCGGTCTTGTCGGTAGAGGCGCCGGCGTCCGCGGTGGCTTTGACCTCAGCCGCCGGGGCCTCAGCCGTTTGCGCCGGAACATCGCCGCCGATGAAGACTTCGCGGGAGAGGGAGGCATTGTGCCATGGACGCTGCGCGCCGCCCGTTGCCTCCGATACGTCGGCCCGCACCCGTGTCAGGGCGCTCTGGATTTCCAGGCCCGGTGTCGTCAGGTGCCGTGCAAGGGCGGCCGTGTAGGGGCTGTTGATGCCCTTGCCGTCATAGGCGACGGCGCCCGGATCGGTCGCGTAGGCGATCAGCAGTCCGCCGGAACCGGTGCTCTGGCCGTTGGCCTGCACCGGCGCCAGACCGACCCCCATCGAGGCGGAACGGCTGGCCGGCAGCACCTTTGCCAGGGAGCGCGCCAGCGGATTGTCGCGACAGGCGTCGAGAATGATGATGCTGACGGCCGGATCCGGCGGCAGCGCGCCGAGAACCTTGTCGGCCGGGATGGTGCGCGTCTGAAGCTGCGCCGCCTTTTCCAGCTGTGCGTCGATCGGAACCAGATAGTTGCGGCCGTCGACCTGCAATCCGTGGCCGGCATAGTAGACGATCGCGACGTCTGCGTCGTAGGCGATCTCGGTGAACTGATCGACCAGCGCCGTCATCGCCGCCTTGTCGAGATTTTCCCCGTCAAGCACGGTGAAGCCGGCAGCGCGCAGCGTCTCCGACATCAGCTTGGCGTCGTTTTTCGGATTGGGCAACTCGACCGCGTGCTGATACGCGCTGTTGCCCATGACCAGCGCGACGCGCTTGCCTGAAGGCGTCGATGCCGATGCGTAGTCCATTGATAAGAATGCGGCGACAAACGCCGCGACAAGCCCAAACCTGAGCATAGCCTTGACCCCAAAAAACAAAGGCCGGCCGGACAACCTGTCGGCTGCGCCTTAAAGATGAAAATTTTCCGTATGTCGAAATTTCAACGGATCACGCGATCCGGCCATTCTCCGCCCGCAATAATTGTAAATGCAGGACCGAAAACCGTCAATTCGACGCCGGGTCGGGCTTGATGGGTTCGATCGGGCATTGCGAGAGAATTAGCACGCCCGTTACCAGCGCGTTGTTTCCCCGGGAACAGCCGGTTCGACCGCAAGCGCATGCAGGCCGGCGTCGAATTCGGGTTTCAGAAGATCATTGATGGCGCGGTGGCGGGCGACGCGGCTCATGCCGATGAAGGCGCTCGAGACGATGCGCACGCGCATATGGGTTTCGCCTGTGCCGTGGAAGTCGGGCTGATGGCCCGCGTGCAGGTGGCTTTCGTTGATGACGATCAGCCGCTCGGGTGCAAAGGCCGCCTTGAGTTTTGTTTCGATGCGGCTTTGAAGCGACATGTTTCAGCCCCGTTTCTCTGGCTTTTCCGTTGCGTCGACCGCAGACGACGGACCCGTCCCGGATTGCTTTTTGCGAGGTGCAAAATGGTTTCACAAAGCCAGCAACATTCCGATTTGTCAATTCTTGTTGTGGTGCCCGCCACGCCCCATAATTAGCGCCATGAAACTCGATTCAAAATACTTCGATGGCATCCGGACCCGCCGCAAGGCGAACCAGAAACCGGAACCGATGGCGCCCAAATGTCAGTGGGACGGGTGCGAGGAAAATGCTGTGCATCGCGCACCCGTGGGGCGCAATGCCGAGAACGAATATTTCATGTTCTGCTTCGAGCACGTCAAGGAATACAACAAGGGCTACAACTACTTTTCCGGCCTCTCCGACAATGAGATCGCGCGCTACCAGAAGGAAGCCCTGACCGGACATCGTCCGACCTGGACGGTCGGCGTCAACAAGAATGCCAAGAACGGTCCGGCGCAGTCGCAGATGCGGTCGGGATCAGCCGGGGCGCAGGCCCGCATGCGCGATCCGTTCGGCTTCGTCGACCAGGCGCGCGCCCGCGCCGCCCGGCAGGAACCGCGCCTGCGCAAGCTGAAGACGCTGGAGGCCAAGGCCTTCGATACGCTCGGCCTGCATGCCAATGCCACCGCCGCCGACGTCAAGGCAGCCTACAAGGAGCTTGTAAAAAAGCATCACCCCGATGCAAATGGCGGAGACAGAGGCTCGGAAGAACGTTTTCGCGCCGTGATCCAGGCATATCAATTGTTAAAACAGGCTGGCTTCTGCTAGTAACCCGTTTTATTACGGTCACACATTTAAAAGGCATAGACGGGATGCCCCCACCAGGCCAATCAGGGGGCTTCCGTGCTGGAGACATGATGAGCAAGGTAGACCTCGATATTTCCAACCTTCCCGATACGACAGTTTCCGTCCGTGACGTTTTCGGTATCGATACCGATCTCAGGGTTCCGGCCTATTCGAAGGCCGATGCCTATGTGCCGGACGTCGATCCGGACTATCTGTTCGATCGCGAAACGACGCTCGCCATTCTCGCAGGCTTTGCCCATAACCGCCGCGTCATGGTGTCCGGCTACCACGGCACGGGCAAATCGACCCATATCGAGCAGGTCGCAGCGCGTCTCAACTGGCCTTGCGTGCGCGTCAACCTCGACAGCCACGTCAGCCGTATCGATCTCGTCGGCAAGGACGCGATCGTCGTCAAGGACGGCATGCAGGTCACCGAATTCAAGGACGGCATCCTGCCCTGGGCCTACCAGCACAATGTCGCGCTCGTTTTCGACGAATATGACGCCGGTCGTCCGGACGTGATGTTCGTCATCCAGCGCGTGCTCGAATCGTCGGGACGTCTCACCCTGCTCGACCAGAGCCGCGTCATCCGCCCGCACCCGGCCTTCCGGTTGTTCTCCACGGCCAACACTGTTGGTCTCGGCGATACGACCGGCCTCTATCACGGCACCCAGCAGATCAACCAGGCGCAGATGGACCGCTGGTCGATCGTCACCACGCTGAACTACCTGCCGCATGACAACGAGGTCGATATCGTCGCCGCCAAGGTCAAGGGCTTCACCAAGGACAAGGGCCGCGAGACGGTTTCGAAGATGGTGCGCGTCGCCGATCTCACCCGCGCCGCCTTCATCAATGGCGACCTGTCGACCGTCATGAGCCCGCGTACGGTCATCACCTGGGCAGAAAACGCCTATATCTTCGGCGATATCGCCTTTGCCTTCCGCATCACCTTCCTCAACAAGTGCGATGAGCTCGAACGTCCGCTGGTGGCCGAACATTATCAGCGCGCCTTTGGTGTCGAGCTGAAGGAAAGCGCCGCCAATATCGTGCTCGAAGCCACGGCCTGATCCATGTCGGGCCGCGGCGACAATTCGAAACCAAGGCCGGCGGGGATCGTCGACGTCGAACCGTTCCGCCGCGCGCTGACCGGCTGCATCCGTTCGATCGCCGGCGATGCGGAGATCGAGGTGGTGTTCGCCAACGAGCGCCCCGGCCTGACCGGCGAGCGCATGCGGCTGCCCGAAATCTCCAAGCGACCGACCCGCAAGGAGCTTTCGGTGACGCGCGGGCTCGGCGATAGCATGGCGCTGCGCAAGGCCTGCCACAACGCGCGCATCCATGCGACCATGTCGCCGCAGGGCGCGGATGCGCGGGCGATCTTCGATGCGGTTGAACAGGCGCGCGTCGAAGCCATCGGCTCGCTTCGGATGAGCGGCGTGGCGGACAACCTCGCCTCCATGCTCGACGAGAAATATGCCCGCGCCAACTTCGGCAATATCGACCGGCAGGCCGATGCGCCGCTCGAGGAAGCGGTGGCGCTGATCGTGCGCGAGAAGCTGACCGGGCAGAAGCCTCCGGCCTCGGCCGGCAAGGTGCTCGACCTCTGGCGCGATTTCATCGAGGAAAAGGCAGCCGGCGACATGGCCAACCTGTCGGCCACCGTCAACGACCAGCAGGCCTTTGCCCGCGTCGTACGCGACATGCTGAGCTCGATGGACGTTGCCGAGAAATACGGAGACGATGACGTCGAGCCGGACGACCAGGATAGCCAGACCGACGAAGACCAGCCGCGCAGCCAGGAGCAGGATGAAAACAGCTCCGACGAGGATGCTGGATCCGACGCGGCACCTGCCGATGAAAACGAGTCTGCCGACGAGCAGATGGACGAAGGCGAGATGGACGGCGCCGAGATCTCCGAAGACGAGATGTCGGATGACGGCGAGGACGACAGCGAAACGCCGGGCGAGGTCAAGCGGCCGGCGCATCCCTTCGACGATTTCAACGAGAAGATCGATTACGCTGTCTTCACCGAGGAATTCGACGAGATCATCTCCTCCGAAGAGCTCTGCGACGAGGCCGAGCTCGACCGGCTGCGGGCCTTCCTCGACAAGCAGCTGGCCCATCTACAGGGCGCCGTCGGGCGTCTCGCCAACCGGCTGCAGCGCCGCCTGATGGCGCAACAGAACCGTTCCTGGGAGTTCGACCTGGAAGAGGGCTATCTCGATTCGGCGCGGCTGACGCGGATGATCATCGATCCGATGCAGCCGCTTTCCTTCAAGCGGGAAAAGGACACCAATTTCCGCGATACGGTGGTGACGCTGCTGATCGACAATTCCGGCTCCATGCGCGGCCGGCCGATCACGGTTGCGGCCACCTGCGCCGATATCCTTGCCCGCACGCTGGAGCGCTGCGGCGTCAAGGTCGAGATTCTCGGCTTTACCACCAAGGCCTGGAAGGGCGGGCAGTCGCGCGAAAAGTGGCTGGCAAGCGGCAAGCCGCAGACGCCGGGGCGCCTCAACGACCTGCGCCACATCATCTACAAGTCGGCGGACGCCCCGTGGCGGCGCGCGCGCCGCAATCTCGGCCTGATGATGCGCGAAGGCTTGCTCAAGGAAAACATCGACGGCGAGGCGTTGATCTGGGCGCACAACCGGCTGCTCGGCCGCCCCGAGCAGCGCCGCATCCTGATGATGATTTCGGACGGCGCGCCGGTCGATGATTCGACCTTGTCGGTCAATCCGGGCAACTACCTCGAGCGGCATCTGCGTGCCGTGATCGAGCAGATCGAGACGCGTTCGCCGGTTGAACTGCTGGCGATCGGTATCGGCCACGATGTCACGCGCTACTATCGCCGCGCCGTGACCATCGTCGATGCCGATGAACTGGCCGGCGCGATGACCGAGCAGCTCGCTTCCCTGTTCGACGACGAAGGTTCGAGGCGGCGAGGCGGGTCGATGCGGCGCGCCGGCTGAGACATTTCCTGACCGGGGTGGCAAGCGGCCCCGGTTTTGTTTGTGCATTGAATATTTGCGTTTTCGAGGAGCAGCATTTCATGCTCCGCGCCGGCCTGCCGGAAGGAAATCCTATTGAAAGCGATACTGATTCGGGCGGCCGTAATGTCCCTCACTCTCGCCGTGATGCCGGCCGCCGCCGCGTCCCTCCCGGCGCAGGAAACAGTCCCGGTGACGAGCCGGCAGATCGAGAATTTCAAGATCGGTTCCGACCAGAAACTGTTCGGAAAGCTGGAATTCATCGGCGGCATCGAGATGTCGTCGAGCAACGCCCTTCTCGGCGCGATCTCCTCGATCCGCTTCCGGCCGGACCGGAAGTCCTTCCTCGCCGTCATGGATACCGGCCACTGGGTTGAGGGCGAAATCGTCCGTGACGGGCAGGGCCGGCTCGCAGGCGTGAGTGATCTGGCCGTGACATCGATGATCGATCCCAAAGGCCGATCAGAGCAGGTCAAGGGGGACATGGACAGCGAGGGATTGGCTTTGCGCGACGGCGAGGCGCTTGTCGGCATCGAGCAGATGAATCTCGTCGAGGTCTATCCCGACCCCGGATTTGTGCGGTCGCGCCCGGTCGCGACGCTCCCCACGTTCATTCCGCCGAAATCGTTGCGCAGCAATCGCGGGCTTGAAACCATTGCCGTTTCGCCAAAGGAAAGCCCGCTCGCCGGTGGCGCCGTGGTCGTCTCGGAGCTGAGCCTGGACAAGGCGGCGCATATCTATGCCGCCGTTCTCGACGGCCCGCGCAAGGGCGTCTTCGGCGTCGTCCAGAAAAAACCCTTTGCCATTACCGACGGTGCTTTCCTGCCGAATGGCGATCTTCTGCTTCTGGAGCGCCGGTTCAGCTTTGCCGAAGGCATCGGTATGGAGATACGGCGCATCAAGGGCGATGACATCAAGCCGGGTGCCGCGGTCGACGGCGAGATCCTGCTGCAGGCGGATATGGGCTACCAGATCGACAACATGGAAGGCCTGGACGTCATCGTCGAACCCGGCGGCGACATCCACGTCATCGTCGTTTCAGATGACAACCATTCGATCCTCGAGCGCAACCTGATGCTGGAATTCCGGCTGGTTCAGTGACGAGGCGGTGCTTGTTTTCTTACCTGCTTCTATTTGTTTAAAGACAGCGCTGTGACCATATCCGACCTTGCCGCAACCTCGATAGTGACGCGACTGCCGGAATCGCCGAAAGGTTGGTTTGACTATAGCTACGCTGTTCTAATGGACGGCAATTTGGCAATGATCCGAACGGATATCGATGTCCATGCCGAGTATCGTCGCTGGCGCGAGCAGCGCGTAGAGGATCCTGACGTCGCTGCTCCCGAACTGCGCAACAGACGCATGAGGCTCTCTGTTTTTGACGGGATTGCTGAGAGCAATGTTGTTGAAATAGCCTCCTGCCGATACCCCATTGTTTCTCGCTTGGCGGATGGAAGGTGGTTGCTCGTTGAAGGCAGATGCGAGCGAGGCGAGGACAATGGCCGCGTATACAATGCCGATGCATCGCTTTCGGCCAGCTTCGCACTCGGTGATGGCATCGAGCACGTCCGTTGCTCGCCAGACAACACCATCTGGGTTGGCTATTTTGATGAAGGTGTCTTCGCCGGTCAGCTGGCCAATGGGAGTTGGCCGGTTTCGTCCGGTGGTATCGTACGCTTCTCGGCGGATGGTGTCGTCCTGTGGTCCTACAATGATGAGGATCATGGAAGCGGGCCGGTCGATGATTGCTACTCTTTGACATTGGATGGCACTGTTGCCTGGTCGTGTTTCTATTCCGGCTTTCCGATCGCCGCTATAGATGCTCGGACCGTCAATGTATGGAAAAATAGGATAACCGGCGCAAAGGCGATGGCCGTGGATCGCGATCACATGCTGCTGGCAGGAGGTTACGGCGACAATGCGCAACGCATTGCGCTCGTTGAGCTTGGTAACAAAAAAGCCAGGCTTGTTGGGACGCTGCGGGCTCCAACAATCAGTTCCGATGCCGCCGATATCGTGCAAGGGCTCGGGCAAACACTGCATATCGTAGCGGATGGCTGCTGGACCAGGCTGACTGTCGCAGCAGTCAGAAGTTTTCTAGTCAAGCGCCGGAAATGAAGACGGCAACCTTTCGAGATTGCCGCCTTTCATCGCTTAAAAAAATGTCTACGCCGAAGCCTTCAAGGCGGGCATCGGCTTGATGACGCTCATCAGGGCGCCATAGGGCAAAAGCATGGTAAGGCCGACGATGATCTTCACACCGAGATCACCCATCGCCCAGGAAATCCAGCGTGGCGCTTCGGCCGTCATGACGCCCAGAATCGGTGCGTTTTCAAGGGCGAACGGATCGTTCGGGCCGAAGAATACGAAGAATGAGGCAAAGGCGAAGGAAAAGAAGATCGCTGTGTCGAGGAACGAGCCGAACAGCGAGCCGATCAGCGGCGCGCGCCACCAGCTCTGCGCCCGAAGCTTGTTGAACACCGAGATATCGAGGAACTGGCCGAGCAGGAAGGCCGAGCCGGAGGCGATGGCGATACGTGGCGTGGCGATCAGCACCGACAGCAGGATGGCAACGGCAAAGCCGGCGATTACCACCTTGCGGGCGGTCTGCGGTCCGAACTGGCGATTGGTGAGGTCGGTGACCAGAAAGGCGATCGGATAGCTGAAGGCGCCCCAGGTCAGGAGGTCTCCCAGCTGCATGCCGGCGATCGAGCCGGGCAGGGGATACTGGACGAGGAAATTGGACGCCACGACCACGGCGGTCATCAGCGCGACATAGACAAGGAACGTGCGGTTCGTCAGCATTTTTTTATCCTGGGGTATGCCACCAGTTGGAGCAATATGGATTCGCCACGCTTCAAGCTTGGCAAAATCAGCGAATGTTTATCGAAACGTCAAACGAGAAAAAGGCTCGCCGGTTGCCCTGGCAAGCCTCTCAAATCGCAATGCGCAATCTGCTGATTAAGCAGCGACAGCTTCGGCCGTCTTCTTGACGATCTGGCGGCGCAGCAGGCGAGCGCGCATCGACAGTTCGGTTTCGTCGGCCTTGAGCAGGAACGCGTCGAGGCCGCCACGGTGTTCGACCGAACGCAGGGCTGCAGCCGAAACGCGCAGACGGTAACGCTGGCCAAGCGCGTCGGAGATCAACGTAACGCTGCACAGGTTCGGCAGGAACTTGCGCTTGGTCTTGTTGTTTGCGTGGCTCACATTGTTGCCCGACTGGACGCCCTTGCCGGTCAATTCGCAACTACGGGACATGATGCACCTATTTTTCTTTTCGGCTTCGGTCCATGCGTTAGCGGGCCTAAGCGCCCAGGCCGCATTCCGTTGGCCATGATTGGAAAGTTGCGGTTCTATAGTCAGACAGAGCCGCGCCGTCAAGCCAAACCTTCGTTTTCCGGGAAAACTCTTGAAATCCGCGCCGGTTTTAAAGGGCCGGGAGAGCTTCGATTGTGTTTGGTCGCGTTCATATACATCTTTGACCGGCGCAATTCCACTTTGTTGCGTCGTGGGTTAAAGCTTGCGGCAAACGCAGGTCTTGCGGCGCAGAAATGCCGCAAACCCGCCGTATCTGCCACGGTTGCTAAACGGAAATGGAAGGGCTTGCGGAATGAACTGGCGCATCGGTATCTCGGCGCTTCTGGCTTTTGCCACGACGATGTTTTCCACAGGCCTGGCTCAAGCCGTCGAGGTGACGCACAACACGGATTACAGCATTTCGCTGGCCGGCCTGCCGATCGCCAGGGCGTCGTTCCATACCGAATTCAACGCCGACCGCTACACGATCTCGGGCACGATGAATTCCGCTGGCCTCGCCGACATCTTCGCCCAGACCTCGGGCCAGACCTCCGTGTCCGGCACAGTCGGCCGGGATCGGCTGAGTGCTTCGGAATATCGGGTGCGCTACCAGACGGGCAAGAAGCGAAGGGCGATCGCCGTCCAGTTTCGCGATGGCAACGTGCTGTCGGCCTCGATGAAGCCGGCGCGCCGGATTCCGAAAAACTGGGTGCCGGTCACCAAGGCCGACATGCGCAACGTCGTCGACCCGCTTTCCGGCCTGATCTTTCCCGCGGACACGCGCGTCTGCCCGAAAAGCGTGCCGATCTTCGACGGCGAATCACGGATGGACCTGAAACTCTCGGCAAAGGGCACCAAACCGTTCAAGACCGAGGGTTTTAACGGCGACGTCATCGTCTGTGGCATCAAGTTCGTGCCGAAGTCCGGATATCGCCGGGGTCGTGAGGACGTCGACTATCTGCGCAAGCTGGAAACCATGGAAATCTGGTTTGCCAAGGCCGAGGCGGCGAATGTATATGCTCCGGTCTATGTCCGGATCCCGACGCGGCTCGGTCCGGTCACCGTCTGGGCCACCAAATTCGGGGGCTGACAATTCTGTAAAGGTCAGGGGCAGGCGCATGAAGGTCAAGGCAACACTGATCGGTTTTTCTGCGATCCTGATGTGGTCACTGCTGGCTTTGTTCACCGCCGCCTCAGGCACCATGCCGCCCTTCCAGCTGTCGGCGATCTGCTTTTCCATCGGCAGCCTGCCGGGTATCATCGTGCTGGCGCTGAAGCCACAGCGGCTTGCACTGCTGAAGCAGCAGGCAAAGGTCTGGGTCGTCGGCATTGCCGGGTTGTTCGGCTACCACTTCCTCTATTTTACGGCGCTCAGAAACGCGCCTGCCGTCGAGGCCGGGCTCATTGCCTATCTCTGGCCTCTCCTCATCGTTGTCGGCTCGGCGCTGCTGCCGGGTGAGCGGCTGCGCTGGTATCACATTGCCGGCGCGCTTTGCGGTCTTGCGGGGACGATCCTGATCGTCGCGCGCAACGGCGTCGAATTCGACGATGCCTACACGCTCGGCTATTGCGCAGCGCTCGCCTGTGCCTTCACCTGGTCAGGCTACTCGCTGCTGACACGGCGGTTCGACGCCGTCTCGACGGATGTCGTCACCGGCTTCTGCCTGGCGACGGCCGCATTGTCGTTCCTCTGCCACCTCGGGCTGGAAACGACCGTCTGGCCGGAGACCGCAACGCAATGGCTCGCGGTTGCTGGCCTTGGGCTTCTGCCGGTCGGTGCGGCCTTCTACGCCTGGGATTATGGCGTCAAGAACGGCAATATCCAGATTCTCGGCGTTGCCAGCTACGCAGCCCCTGTGCTGTCCACGCTCGTCCTCGTCCTGTTCGACTTTGCCGAGCCGTCCTGGCGCATTGCGCTCGCCTGCCTGTTCGTGACCGGCGGGGCGGTTCTGGCCGCGAAGGACGTCATTTTCCGTGATCGGGCCGAAGCGGCGCAGCCCGCCGAATAGAGATCACGCCGCAGGCGGCTGCCAGTCCGGCGGCGCCATTTCGAAGGCGGAAAAATCAAACCCCGGCGATACGGTGCAGCCGACCAGCGTCCATGCGCCGAGCGAGGTCGCAGACTGCCACCAGTCGGCGGGCACGATCGCCTGTGGCCGTTCACCCAGCAGAATATTCGCACCGAGCGTGACGCTTGTCGCCGGCTTGCCGTCTTCGGCGATGCTGAGCGCCAGCGGCGCGCCCGCATAGAAGTGCCAGACCTCGGCCGCATCGCGAACACGGTGCCAGTGCGAACGCTCGCCGCGCTCCAGCAGATAGTAGATGGCGGTGGAATGCCCGCGCGCACCGCCCGCCTCATCCTTGAAGGTCTGGATGTACCAGCCACCCTCGGGATGGCGTTGCATCTTCAGCGTCTCGATGATCGCCCGGGCCGAGAGTGGCAACTGTACATCCATCAGAAATTATCCTTGCGCTTGCGGATTTCGGCGAAGACCTCGGCGTCGGACGCGCTTTCCATGCCCAGATGCGTCCGTATTCCGGCATCATGCGGCCGCAGGAAGGGGTTGGTCCGCTTCTCCAGCCCAAGCGTCGTCGGCGCCGTGGGTTCGTCCTTTGCACGGACGGCGTCGATCTCGGCCGCGCGCTTTTTCAAGGCGTCGTTTTGCGGATCGACGGTGAGCGCGAAACGGGCGTTCGATTGCGTGTATTCGTGGCCGAAATAGACCGTCGTGTCGTCCGGCAGCGCCATCAGCTTCTGCAGCGACGCCCACATCTGTGCCGGCGTGCCCTCGAACAGCCGTCCGCAGCCGAGCGCAAACAGCGTGTCGGCGGAAAACAGGAGCTTGTCGTCGGGAAAATGAAAGCAGATATGCCCGGCGGTATGCCCCGGCGTCTCGAAGACATCGACCCTGTGGCCGGCGAAATCGAAATGACCGCCGTCGCCGATCGTCCGGTCGATGCCGGGGATTTTGCTTGCCTCGTTTTCAGGCCCGATGATCGTTGCGTCAAAGGCCTCCTTCAAGGCCAGGTTCGCCGAGACATGGTCCGGGTGATGATGGGTCGTCAGAATATGGGTCAAGGTCCAGCCGCGCCGTTTCAGCGCGCCAAGGATCGGTTGTTCTTCCGGCGCATCGATGGAGGCGGTTGCGCCGCTTGCAGGGTCATGGACCAGGACGCCGAAATTGTCGGTGCGGCACAGAAAGAGGTCGAGTTCGAGATTGGCCATGGCATGGCTCCTGGCAGAGACGGGGCGTTACCGCAAATGTAGTGACGGCCGCCTTGAAGTCCACCCGTTCCCGACTAACATGATGCTCATGCACGCAGATATTGTCGATCTTCGCCAGTTCTATCATTCCCGCCTCGGCCGCTTTGCCGAGCAGTCGATCAGCATGGCGCTGTCGTCCGTGTGGGCGCGGCTGCCGGAGGAGCGGCTGGTCGGGCTCGGCTATGCCGTTCCCTATCTCGACCGTTTTCGCGCCGATACGGAACGTACCTTCGCCTTCATGCCGGCGGGGCAGGGGGCGGTGAACTGGCCGGTCGCGGAACTCTCTTCGACGGCGCTGATCTTCGACGAGGAACTGCCCTTGCCCGATTCGTCGGTCGACCGGGTACTGATGGTGCATTCGCTGGAATTCGCCGAAAACCCGCGCGAGACAATGAAGGAGCTCTGGCGCGTCCTCGCACCCGGTGGCCGCCTCGTCATCGTCGTGCCGAACCGCCGCGGCGTCTGGGCCCGCATGGAGCATACGCCCTTCGGTTCCGGCCGGCCCTATTCGCGCGGGCAATTGACCGCACTTCTGCGCGAGACCAATTTCACGCCCGGTGCATCGGCCGACGCGCTGTTCTTCCCGCCCTCCAAGCTGAAGATGGTGCTCAAGCTGCGCAGCGCCTTTGAGCGGATCGGCCGGTCGCTTTGGCCGGTGTTTTCCGGCGTCATCATCGTCGAGGCCCAGAAGCGCCTCTACCAGGGCCTGCCGGTGGCCGCCCGCGCGTCGCGCCGCGTCTTCGTGCCGGTGCTGGCGCCGCATGGCGTTCCGACGACGCGGGAGAGGGCGTTGCGGCGGGCGCGGCCGATTGATTTGTAAGGTGTGCCACACTCGACAAAATCAGCATTCGCCGGTATTGGCTGGGCCTCGTCTTTTGTCCCCGGAAAGCTGATCCCATGAGCACTGACCTGCAAAGCCCCGCACCCCGCCCCGGTATCCTCGACATTGCCGCTTACGTGCCGGGCAAGGAGCATGCGCCGGGCGTCGCCAAGGTCTACAAGCTTTCCTCGAACGAAACGCCGATGGGCGCCAGCCCGAAGGCGGTCGAAGCCTTCCAGAAGGCGGCCGTGAGCCTTGAGCGCTATCCGGATGGCCAGGCAGTGGAACTGCGCGAGGCGATCGCTTCCGTGCACGGCCTGAACGCCGCAAACCTGATCTGCGGCAACGGTTCCGACGAACTGCTCGGCCTGCTCTGCCACGTCTACCTGGCGCCCGGCGACGAGGGCATCATCACCGAACACGGCTTCCTCGTCTACAAGATCCAGATCATGGCCTCGGGCGCGACACCGGTCGTCGTCAAGGAAAGGGATTGCCGCGTCGATGTCGACGCCATTCTCGCCGCCGTGACCGAGAAGACGAAGATCGTCTTCATCGCCAATCCGGGCAATCCGACCGGGACCTATGTGCCGGTCGAGGACATTCGCCGCCTCCAGGCCGGCCTGCCGAAAAGCGTCATCCTCGTTCTCGACGCGGCCTATGCCGAATATGTCCGCCGCAACGACTACGAGGCTGGTCTCGAGCTCGTCTCGTCGAACCGCAACGTGGTGATGACCCGCACCTTCTCGAAGATCTACGGCCTTGCGGCGCTGCGTATCGGCTGGATGTATGCGCCGCTCGCGATCATCGATGCGCTGAACCGCGTGCGCGGCCCGTTCAACATGAACGCCCCGGCCATCGCTGCCGGTGCCGCCGCCGTTCGCGATCAGGCCTTCGTCGCCACAGCCGTCGATCACAACCTCGATTGGCTCGGCAAGATCACCGGCGCCCTCAGCTCGATCGGCCTCAAGGTGACGCCGTCGGTCGCCAATTTCGTGCTGATCCATTTCCCGGATGTGGATGGCAAGCGGGCGCCCGAGGCCGACGAGTTCCTGACGAGCCGCGGCTTCATCCTGCGGGCCGTGCGCGCCTACGGCCTCCCCAATGCGCTGCGCATGACGATCGGCTCGGCGGAGGCCAATGAAGGCGTGATCGCCGCGTTGACCGAGTTCATGGGCCGGGCGTGATGGCAAAGCAGTTCGACACCATCGCCCTGGTTGGTATCGGCCTGATCGGCTCGTCGATCGCGCGCGACATCAAGGACAAGGGGCTCGCCGGTTCCGTCACGGTTTCCTCGCGCAGCGACGCGACGCTGAAGCGGGCGGAAGAGTTGGAGCTCGGCGACCGCTACACGACATCGGCCGCGGAGGCCGTCAAGGATGCCGATCTGGTGATCGTTTCCGTCCCGGTCGGCGCGTCCGGTACCGTTGCGGCCGAGATCGCGGCCAATTTGAAGCCCGGCGCGATCGTCACGGATGTCGGTTCGACCAAGGGCTCGGTCATTGCGCAGATGGCGCCGCATATGCCGCAAGGCGTCCATTTCATTCCCGGCCACCCGATCGCCGGCACGGAATATTCCGGTCCGGATGCCGGCTTCATCGGGCTGTTCAAGGGGCGCTGGTGCATCCTGACGCCGCTGCCGGAGACGGACGAGACGGCGAAGGCAAAGCTCAGGACCTTCTGGGAAACGCTGGGCTCGATGGTCGACGATATGGACCCGGAGCACCACGACAAGGTTCTGGCGATCGTGTCGCACCTGCCGCACATCATCGCCTACAATATCGTCGGCACGGCCGACGATCTGGAAGCGGTAACCGAATCGGAAGTGATCAAATATTCCGCTTCCGGTTTTCGCGACTTCACCCGTCTTGCCGCCTCCGACCCGACCATGTGGCGGGACGTCTGCCTGCACAACAAGGACGCGATCCTTGAAATGCTGGCGCGGTTCTCGGAGGATCTCGCTTATCTGCAGCGGGCGATCCGTTGGGGCGATGGCGACAAACTGTTCGACCTCTTCACCCGCACGCGCGCCATCCGCCGCTCGATCATCCAGGCCGGTCAGGACACCGAGATGGTCGATTTCGGGCGGCATGCGATGGATCAGAAGTAGGTGGCTGGCTGCAGCGGTATCGGACAGTTTCGGATGATTTCGTCAGACCGGAGCTCTCATCCCAAGCTGAGATGCTCAGATGTTCTGCGGCGGTTTAAATTTTAGAGAAATCCACATCCTGGTAAAATGCCCAAATATTTATACGACTTTGTGCTGTCGCAGCTGTGCTGTGCAGGATCAAAATGATGGGCTGATCAGCTGATTTCGTTGGAATTATCTTTGAGAAGAGCATTCTCGCGCCTTGTGATTCTGGCGTAACCGCGACTTCCAAATCCCATTTATGATCCATTTCACGAATTATATTTGACGACTCCTCAAATTGTTCCCTCATTGCATTTTCGTTTACAAACGGGTCGTCACTTAAGGATTTAAAACTGCTCCAAGAGCAGATTTGCGCTGCAGCCAATATCTTAGTCAGTCGCTCTGACTCGTGATCGGAAGCTCGCCCTAGCTGCTGCGTAAGAATCATCGACGCCCTCGAAATGGAACTTCACGGGATTTCTTTCGTAGAATGCGCGGAAGGCTAATACCGTGGTATTTTCTCGAAGGAAATCGCACAGTGCCTTCCGAAACTTCCAAGATTTCGCTTGCTTCGGCAGACGTGCCAGCCAATGCCTTGATGGGCGACCGATCGCGCAATCTGGAACCAAAGAGTACCCTGACGGCAATGGATTTCTCGACATCACATTGAGAAACAAGTCGAGTTCCTCGATCATTGCGAAACGAAGATCTACGCCGTTGAAATGCACCGACAGCAGGCACCAAGATTTCCGTTGTTCCAAGAAAGGATGACCAACTCTTTCGGGGCGTTTCGGTTGTCCGCTGTCGTTTGTGCGTTGAACCCAGCCGTAATATCTCGCGCCCGCGCGCCCACTCATGGGTGTGTCGGGGAAGTTGCGGTAGAGGTTGATCTGCGCAGATTTCATGGCTTGAGGTCCGTTGCTCCGCATTGGTATGTGAGATCAGAATGTTGGAAGCAAATGGTTGCCAACCTCTTGGACTCCGCCACCTCGCTGCCGGTGCCAAGACGTCTCTCCGAAAACACCATCACAGCTGCGGCAATTCTCCGATCGGGAAGAACGCCAGAAACGCGATGCCGTCGCGGACGTTCAGCTTCACGGTCGCCTCATTCTTGCCGTCGGCAAGGGCCGTCAGCATGTTGGCGATGTTGTTGACCATGGCTGTGCCGTCCTCGTTCGAAAACACCTTGACGAGGTTCTGACGCCAGCCTTCGATGTTCTTCATCGTGACGCTGAACTCACCCGAGATCAGGCCCTTGTCGTCGACGGTGAAGGGGCCGGATGCGGTGGTGACCATGCCGCCGCCGAGATCGAGCGTCAGGTTGCGCATCTCCCCCTTGCTGTTGCGAAGCGCTCCGGGCTTCAGCCCGCCGGCATTCATCAGCGTGGCGCGATCGACAAATGTCATGTCCGCGCTGGCATTGAGCAGGGGCAGCAGGCTTGGCCCACCATCCACCTTGGCATCGAAACCATCGACGCTGAGGGCCACATCGAGATCCGGACCGTTCTGGCGGAAATGCGCCTCGCCATGTCCGGCACCGAAGGCAAGTTTGTGCGTATCGCCGATCGCGGCATCCTCATGCGTGGCAGGCAGAATGGCGGTGCCGGTCAGCTGGTCGTAGGTCATGGAGGTCCGGTCAAGGCCGGAAAGGGTGGCCTGCATGCTGGCATGCAGCAGCGACCAGTCGGCCGACACCGTGAGGCCCGGAGACACCCGTATCTCCGCCGGACCATCGAGCTCGACCACCGCATGTCCCGGCCGGTAGACCTGGGCTGCCGAGCGCAGCGCGCCGAACGAGGCGGAGGCGCCACGCGCGGCATCGTCAAGGCGGACCGTGTCGCAGAAAAGGCCGATGCGGAAAGGGAAGCCGCGCACGCTCATGCCGCCGCATTCCGCTGATGACCCGTTGCCTTTGTTCTTGCTCAGAAAGGCCGGCAGCCGGGTCTCGATCTGGTTTGCCGCAAGAAACCATGCGCCGGAATAGACGACCAGAAACAGGAGGATACCGATCGCCAGCCATCGGATCTTTCGGCTCCCGGCGCTGGGTTCGGCAATGTCTGCTGCTGTCATGGTCTGCTCCAAGGATATCGCCCATCTCTGATGCTGCTGCACCGGGGACTGGCTGCTGGCGTCTTCCCGTTTGCGCACAATCGTTCAGGAAACCGATTCCGATTGGCAATCTTATACGCTAGGAAAGCACCAGAGTTGTCTGTCGGCCATCCCGGCGCCTTTCGGCTGCATCGGTATGGCGAGAATGAATGGCAGTGGATATGGACGATTTTTGGGTCTTTGGCTACGGTTCCCTGATGTGGAACCCCGGCTTTGCCTTCGAGAACAAGATGACGGCCCGGGCTTTCGGCTACCGGCGCTCGCTTTGCGTCCGCTCCTGGGTGCACCGCGGCACGCAGGAACGCCCCGGCCTGGTGCTCGGCCTCGACTATGGCGGCTCCTGCCGCGGCATGGCCTTCAAGGTGGCTCAGAAGGACAAGACTGACGTCATCGACTATCTGCGCGAGCGCGAGCTGGTCACCCATGTCTACAAGGAACGCACGATGCCGGTTAAGCTTGCCGACGGGCGGCGCGTGCCGGCGCTCACCTACATCATCGACCGCAACCATGTGCAATATGCCGGCACGCTGAGCGCCGAGGAGGCGGCGGCGACCGTTGCCGTGTCGCATGGCAAATCAGGCGCCAACACGGAGTATCTGATGAACACGCTTGCCCATCTGCAGGAGATGGGCATTCGCGATCACTGGCTCGAAGAAGTGGCAGCCACAGTCAACCGGATGCAGGCTCAGGCCTGAGCCTGCATTTCCTTCAGCCGCTGGGCTGCCGTCGGCGGCAGCGGCAAATGCGGATTGTCCCTCACCGTTTCCAGCAGCAGCTGATCGCTGGCCTTTTCCATCACGTCGACCAGTGTCTGCAGAAAGACATCGGGATCGAGACCGGCTTCGATCGGCGGCAGGATGCGCACCTTGAAATGGCCGGGGAACCGCAGGAACTTGCGGCGCGGCCAGAACAGGCCGGGATGCATGACGACCGGGACCACCGGCACGGCGAGATCGCGGTAGAGGCGGGCGATGCCGTATTTGTAGTGCGGCGGTGCCCCTGGGGGGCGGCGCGTGCCTTCGGGGTAGATGATCAGCTGGCGGCCGGTCGCCATTTCGTCCTTGGTGCGCTGCATCACCGCCGCCATCACCCTGCCGCGGGCGCCCCGATCGACCGGCACCATGCGCTGTTTCTGGACGTACCAGCCGAACAGCGGGATCCAGACGAGTTCGCGCTTCAGGATGAAGAAGGGATCGGACAGCCAGGGCAGCAGCGCGTAGACATCCCAGAAGGACTGATGCTTGGGGGCGAAGATATATCCCTCCTTCGGGATATTCTCGAGGCCTTCGATCTCGAATGTCGTACCAACGATCGTCTTGAACAGCCAGTGATTGCTGCGCGCCCAGTTCTTCGGCACGAACCATGCCGTCTTGCGGGGCACGAGGAAGTAGATCGGCGTCATCACGACCATCTGGGCAATCAGATTGATATAGAACGCGATGTTGAACAGGACCGAACGCAGGATGATCATCAGGCAGGCTTTCGCAGCAAAGGACTGATCGCTGCCTACACGAATATTCCGGGAAGGAAAACCGCTTCCCTCGCGAGTTGCTCGCCTTGCCGCTCAGTTTCCGGATGCGGTGGCGTCCTTGCCTTCGGTGCGAAGGCCGCTTGCCGGATGGGCGCCAAGCGTGTCGCGCACGGATGCGATGGTCAGTTTGACGTATTCGGAAAGGATCGTCTTCAGCACCATCGGATTGTGCAGCCAGTTGGTGCTCTTCAGGTCGGAATTGACGACCGGATAGGCGATGAACTCGATGCCAGGATTGGCGCGACGCAGTTCGAGCAGGCTGCGCGGCATGTGGTAGTTGTTGGTGACGACGAGAATGCTCCGGTAGCCGTTGTCGCGGATCCAGTTGGCGGTTTCGTTGGCATTGCCGATGGTGTCGATTGCGTCATGGCCGATATCGACGCAGCATTTGAAGAGGTCGGCGGAACTCTGCGTGTTGCGCCGTATCTGGCCGCCCGTCGTCGAAGGGTGGACGCCGGAGATGAGCAGCCGCTTGCCCGCTCCGCCTTTCAGAAGTTCGACCGCCTGGTCGATCCGCTGGAAGCCTCCCGTCAGGACAACGATGGCATCGGCTTTCGGCTCGGCCGGCGGCTGCAGGGAGGCGACGGAATCGGCGAAATAGAGGAAACCCGCGGTGGCGCAACCGGCGATGAGCAGCAGGATATAGAAGGTCAGCCGTACCAGCCGCCGGCGAAGGCTGACATGCCTGCGCACCCGCGCGCCTTTCCGCCGCAATCCGCCGCTCTCGTTCATTCCTGTCCCGGGCGCTTCGCCAGCCATGGTGATTCTCTCATACAGGCAGATTGCGGCAAGGAATGGATGCGTGGCAATGCCATCATGTCCGTCAGTTCTGATGGGTATCGATACGAGCCGGATCAGAGCGGATCTGGTCGATCTCGTAGATCGTCCGCATGACGGTGAACCGCGCCGTCAGCGTGGTCAAAAGCGCAATGACGATCATGATGGCCGCGATGCCGAGATAGCCGGTATAGCCGATGGTGAAGCTGCCGAAGAGGGCGGTTGCCTGGTCGCTTTGCGGCGTCGCGATCGATCGCGACTGCCAGAAACCGGCGATCGCGAAACAGGTCGCGGCCAGCAGGCCGCCGGCGCCGGCGCCCTTGAGGCTGATCTTCAGGAAGTGTTTCTGGAATTCCGAGGCAACGAAACCGGCCTCGGCGCCGACGAAATGCAGGACCTCGACGATGTGGCGATTGCCCGACAGGGTCCCGCGTGTGGCGAAGATGACGGTCAGCACCATCGCGGAAAACACCAGCATCAGCACGCCGGTGCCGATCAGCGCCGTCGTGTGGGCCATCGCCACCAGCCGATCGACCCAGGTGCGGTGATCGTCGAGATAGGCCTGCGGGATGGTTTCCGTCAGCATCTTGCGCATCGCCGCAAAATCGGGCGGATTGTTCTCGTCGATGGTGATGATCACCAGACGCGGCACGGGAAGGTCGTCGAGATTGAGACCTTCGCCAAGCCAGGGTTCGAGCAGCCGGGCCGTCGCCGCCTTGTCGACGATGTTGCCGTCGGTCGTGCCATCGAAGGTCATCGCCAGATCGCGGGCATCGGCGAGCGCCTTTTCCATGTCCAGCTTTTCATCCGGTTTGATCTGGATGGTGATCTCGCGGGAAATCTGGCTCTGCCAGCTCTGCGCCGTCGAGCGCACCATGCTGACGGCGCCGAGCGTCAGGCAGGCAAGGAAGGCCATGATGGCGATTACCAGCATCAAGGCATTGCCCGACACATTGCCCGGCGGCACGATCGGTGCCGTCGGCCGCACGCGCAGCGCTGCCTTGCGCTCCTGCGGCGCGGCCGGCTGCGGGCGGTCGGTAGCGCGGACGTCACTCATAGATGTCGAGCCGTCCCTGCGAGAGGATCATGCGCCGTGCCTCGACCTGATCCATCAGCGAAAGATCGTGGGTGGCGATGACGACGGCGGTGCCGAGCCGGTTGAGCTCGAGAAAGAGGTTCAATAGCCGCCGCGCCATCGGCGGATCGACGTTGCCGGTGGGCTCATCGGCGAGCAGGATTTCCGGCCGGTCGATCAGCGCGCGGGCGATCGCCGCGCGCTGCTTCTCGCCGCCCGAGAGCACCGGCGGCAAAACGTTGATGCGCTCGCCAAGCCCGACCCAGCCGAGAAGTTCGAGAACGTCGGCGCGGTAGGACGATTCGTCCTTGCCCCGCACGCGCAGGGGCAGCGCGACATTCTCGTAGGTGGTCAGGTGATCGAGCAGGCGGAAGTCCTGGAAGACGATGCCGACGCGGCGGCGCAGCATCGGGAACTCCTCGCGCGGAATGGTCGAGATGTTGCGGTCGAACATGCGGATCAGGCCGCGCGTCGGCTTCAACGAGAGGAACAGCAACCGGAGCAGCGTCGTCTTGCCGGCGCCCGACGGGCCGGTCAGGAACTGGAAGGATTTTTTGGGAATGTCGAAGGTCAGGTCGCGGAGGATTTCCGGGCCCATTCCATAGCGCAATCCGACATTTTCAAAGTGAATCAACGGGTCAGTCCAGCTTCTCGTCAGGCTTCTTGCCACGCATTTCCGGCGGGTTGATGGCCTCTGCCACAGGAAACGGCGTCGCGCTCACTGCTAAGCTCCCAACATGGTTAAACAATGGTTAATTTTCGATGAAAGCGGCTGGTTCCAGGGCGTCATTTTCGAAGCATTAACCATTTAGGTTTACGTCTCGGAAAGGTTTGTTTCAATGCCCGATTCTGGCCCGTGGCCGGCCCCGGCATTCTGGCGCGGTCGGATGGCTGCGGGAGGAGAGACCATGAACGCTTTTCGTTCCAACAGGGGCCATAGCGCCCGGATGGACCTCCTGCCTCCTGATCGTCCTCAGCGTTCCCCCCGGACCGTGAGTGCTCCGCGCGCAACCGATATCATCGACGCGGATTTCGAAACCGTCGCCACGAACAGCCGCCGCAATGCCTATCCCGTGTTCAACGACAATCAGCGCGGCGCCGCACCTCGGCGACACACGCACGTCGCCGCCGGTGGGTCGCGCGCCGCGTCGGCTCTTCTGTGGGCAGTGAACCATCTCGAACGCCTGCTTCAGACCGCGTCGCCCAAGGCGTTTGCGGTGCTTGTGACCTGCCTGTGCGCTCCCGTCTTCCTGCTTTTTGCCGGTCTTTCCCATCACCAGCCGGCCGTTGCGGCATCGCCAGCCTTGGCCATCAGCGGCGTCACCACAGCGCTCAGCGACGCCAACGGCATGAAGGTTGTTTCGGTCTACGGCGCCGTCGAAAATCATTCCGATGCGCCGAAGGCGGTGCCGATGATCCAGGTTGATGTCATCGCCGGCGGACAGAAACGCACGGCCAGCCGGATATTCCCGGGCGAGGCGGTGCTGGCTCCTGGCGAAAGCCAGCCTTTTTCGGCGCGCCTCCCACACGCAGGTGGAAAACTGCCGGACGTGACGGTTTCCTTTGGCGAAAAGGGTGATTCGGCCCCGTGACTGTGCTAAGCGGCTAACTTCCGGAGGCCTAGCACGCAGTCTCCATGACCATTTCTGGAGACTTCCATATGCCCGTCGTCCGTGGGAAAAACATCGAACCGCTCTACTCCGCCGAGACCATCGCCGCGCGCAATATCGAACTGGCCAGGCAGATCGGCGAAGGCCCGACAAACGATCTTCTCGTGATTGCGGTGCTGAAGGGGTCCTTCATTTTCGCAGCCGACCTGATCCGCGCCATGCACGCGACCGGTCTTGCACCGGAAGTCGAGTTCATCACCTTGTCGAGCTATGGCACCGGAACCGTGTCGCAGGGCGTCAGGGTCATCAAGGACATCGACAGCGACGTACATGGCCGTGACGTGCTTCTGATCGACGACATTCTCGAATCGGGCCGTACCCTGCTTTTCGCCAAAGAGCTGATGTATGAGCGCGGCGCCAAGTCGGTCTCGATCGCCGTTCTTCTCGACAAGACGGTGAAGCGTCAGACCGACCTCCATGCAGATTATGTCGGTTTCGAATGCCCGGACTATTTCGTCGTTGGTTACGGCATGGATGTCGCCTATGCGTTCCGCGAACTGCCCTTCGTCGGCATCGTCACCGGCGACGCGGAATAGTCGTTGGCTGTGGGCAGCCGCTGATCTGGTCATCCGCGTTTACGGAAAACAAAGAAAACTCTGGTGGTGTGAGCCCGCAGCGATGTGCTGCGGGTGAGGGACGCGCGCCTCTACGGGCTCGGTCCCAGCGGAGTTGTTGCCGGAACGGAGGCCATGATGGCGAAAATCCTGATTACCGAAGATGAGGACGGCCTGCGCCGTTTCGTTGCCCGGGCGTTGCAGCTGGATGGTCATGAAACCGTCGAGGCTGCCGACGGCGCCGAGGGGCTGGCCTGCCTGCGTGGCGAAGACTTCGATCTGCTTTTGTCCGACATCCGCATGCCCGTCATGGACGGTATCGAGCTTGCCCATCAGGCATCGGCGGCCTTTCCGAGCCTGAAGATCCTTCTGATGACCGGGTACGCCGAACAGCGCGAAAGGGCCGACAATCTGACCGGCAAGGTCATGGATGTCGTCTCCAAGCCCTTCACTTTGCCGGACATCCGCAAGGCTGTTGCCGTCGCTCTTGCGGCATAGACGACTTCAAAAACAACAGGTGCCACGGGCCGACTTGGCGGCCTATGGCATTGCAATCCGCCTGACGAACGCCCATCGTCATGGCCCACCGACCCCTGAGCCTCCAAATGCGCCCGACCCCAGCCTGCGGCCAATCGCAGGGCTCGGGTCAGTTGACGCCTGAACCGGACTTCACGCGCCAGTTCGGCCGGCCGAGCCCGAAAGGCCATCCGATGACGTCGCGATCGTTGAAATAGATCACTTCCTTCAGATCCGGAAACTGGGCGTCCTTGGCGGTCGCTGTTTGGATCCACGGCTGCATGTAGTTGGCGTCACCCTCATATCCGAGCTCCGCCACCCAGATCGGCTTCTTGAACGGCGCCACCCGCTCATAGCCCGGCTTCAAGGCCTCCGTGAAGGTCCTGGGCGCACCATGCTGCCGGATGTCATAGTCCTGCAGGCCAAAGACCGAGAGACCGACGAGGTCGACATAGTCATCGCCGGGATAGTATTTCTCCAGGCCCTCCAGCCCTTTCGGGGACCACATGATCTGGACCGTCGGCGTGTCCTTGCGGAATTGATCGGCAACCTTCTTGTAGGCCTTGATATAGTCCTGCGGGGGCCAGTCAGCCCACGAGAATCGGCCGGATTTGTCCTCCATTTCCTGACCCCAGCGGATGATCACGGGGCTTTTCAAGGTCTTCACCACAGCGGAAATGGCCCTGATGTTGGCGTCATAGCCTCCGGCCAGCACCTTCTGGCGCAAGTCGTCGGAACTGAGCCGCCAATCTTCGTTCCAGGACCATGGTTCGATAGTGATCAGGAGCTTGCGTTTCCGCTGCAGGGCGTATTCGTCGGCGATGCTCAGGGTTGCAAGATCGACGTCTTCCCACGGCAAAAACAGGGCTTCGGTTTCGACACCGCTCTGCGTGCTGAAATCGCCATAGGGGTCGTAGGCCCCGAATTTCGTCGCGTTTGGGTGCAGCATCGGCCGCTTGTCGACGACGACCGCTTTGACACCCGTGTCCTCGGCATATGCCGGCGACGGGGCCGCGCCGGTGATGATGGGCGTGACGGGCATCAGCAAAAGCGCGCCTCCCGCCACGGTTCTTACAAGTCTGTGTGTCATGTCAGCCTCCTTGGCTGGACCGACCGTTGTGGCTCTCCATGAGCCTGTTCAGGTCCGGTGAGACAGCATCTCCTCTTGAGTTCGGTGTGTTTATCCTCAGCAGCATATTCGTCGTCTCGGCGTGAGCAGCCAGCAGCAACGTTCCGATCAGCATTCCGCTTACCGAAAGCGCTGTGATGGTAACTCCCGCGACTTTAATCATGGTCAAGCTCCTTCCTGTCGTTGGTGTTGCTTTTTCTGACGAAACTCGCGTCGAAGAGGTTGCGGGTACCATTGCGAACCTCGGTGCCGGGCGGGATGTAGAGGGCGCGGCGATTGATCCTGATGACGCGTTCCTCGGGGGGGCGCCTGGCGGGGTAGCCAACCCGCTCGACGGTGAAGCCGTAGCTGTTGACCAGCGTGTCGACGTCGTAGACACCGCGGAGATCGAGTAGTACGCGCCGGTTCATTGTCGCGCCGAGCCGTTTGAAATCGAGGTTTCGAAGACATTGCCAATCCGTCATCAAGACGATCGCGTCGGCGTCCTCGGCGCATTCATACGGGCTGCTGGAAAATGTCACGTCACGCAGCAGTGCGTGCGCGTTCTTCATGCCTCTCGGATCGAAGGCATGCACGAGCGCTCCTGCGCTTTGCAGCGCGTTGATGAACGTCAGCGACGGAGCGTTGCGCATATCGTCGGTCCCCGCCTTGAACGTCAGGCCGAGCACGGCGATTTTCTTGGATTGCAGGGGTTCGCCCAGCAGCCTGCTTAGCCGGCGCGCCAGCGTGCGCTTGCGCGAGGTATTGGAAGCGATGGTTTCCTCGACCAGACGCAACGAAACGCCGCATTCCTGCGCCGTGCGCAGCAGCGCCACGGTGTCCTTCGGAAAACAGGAGCCGCCATAACCGGGACCGGCCTTCAGGAAGGCATCGCCGATGCGCTTGTCCAGACCCATGCCGAGCGCGATTTCGTCGACATTGGCGCCGACCTTCTCGCAGAGGTCGGCCATCTCGTTGATGAAAGTGATCTTCGTCGCGAGGAAGGCATTGGCAGCATATTTGGTGAGTTCGGCGCTGCGGCGCGTGGTTGCGATGACCGGCACGCCCATGTCCGCGAGCGGCTGGTAGAGCGCGCAAAGCAGCGCCCTTGCCCGGTCGCTGTCGCAGCCGATGAGCACCCGGTCGGGCCTTTCAAAATCGGCGACCGCCGAACCTTCCCGCAGGAATTCGGGATTTGAAGCAACGTCGAATTCGATGTCGGTCCGAGCGGACCGCATCAATGCTTCAAGTCTCTCGCTGGTACCGACCGGCACGGTTGATTTGGTGACGATCAATGCGAGCCCGGACAATGCCAAAGCGATCTGCCGGGCGGCCGTGAACACATAGGACAGATCCGCATCGCCATCATGATCGCCGGCCGGGGTGCCAACGGCGATGAAGATGATTTCGGCGCCCCGAACTGCGCTCTCGAGGTCGATCGTGAACTGAAGATGTCCGGATTCGAGATTTGATGCCACGAGATTGGTAAGGCCAGGCTCGAATATCGCGACCTCGCCGCAGTTGAGCGCCTCGATTCGCGTGGCGTCTATGTCGACGCAAACAACATCATGCCCCCAGGCGGCAAGGCATGTTCCGCTGACGAGGCCGACATACCCTGTTCCGATGATAGCAATTTTCATCTGGTTGTTTCCTTTGATTCTTTCGTCATGAAATGCCACGCCATCTGATCTTGAAACGCGTAATCTTGACCTGGGACCCCCCTTGGCCTGCCCCAGCGACAGCAAAGTGTGTTTCGGTAAAAGTGATGATGTCTTGCCCGTATGCGACCGCTTCGAGGCCGGGCACACCGCGCGAGTAGATGGCGTTGCCGGTCACGACGAGACACGTCGCCAGTGTTGCGGCGGTGGCTAGGCCTCTCGTCGATGTGGAGAACAGTGGAAGGCCGTTTTCTCGGGCGTGGCCGATGATGATGACGGCGAGCACCGAGGCATAGACGATCGAATTCACGATCGCGAAGAGATAGTAGCCCTGGGCTGAGCCCGGATCGGAAACAAGCAGCGCGGTTGCCGCGGAGGAAACCGACATCGCGACATAGGGGGCGAGCACCCGCAATGGCGGGTAGGCGGCGGTCTTGCCATCCTTCGGCGTGATCCGGAAATCGACGAAGGACCCCGTGATCTGGTCGCGAACGGCAAGCAGGGAGCCGGCCAGTGACCATGGCCAGCGCGAAAGCAAGAATACCGCCGCTTCCCAGCCGAGAACCTTGGCGTTGTATGGCCTGAATGTTCCGGTGGAGCGCCAATAGAAAGCCAGCCCAATCAGCACGATCGACAGGGGCAGGATATGCGTCAGGAAATCCGGATAGGCGACATTGACGAAGTTGCGGCCCGTTGCCAGCGCTATGATCGGCAACAGGAACATCGCCGCCATGAAGAGCGAGAACAGCGGATACCACAGCTGCGAGAACAGGAACTGGAATTGCAGTTTGCCTGAAAGGCTCGGCACATAGTCCTTGGAATAGCGAAGGAGGATCGTGACAAGGCTTCGCGACCACTGGAACTCCTGAACGGCGAGATCGGCGAAGGTGCGGGGACCTTCGCCGTGGGCGATTGCATCGATGGCGTGAACGCCCTTCCATCGGCCGGCGTTCATCAGGAGGGTGGTCGAATGATCCTCCGCCAGTTCGGGACCGAGACCACCGATTTGCTTGAGTGCCGCCGTTCGCACGGCGTAATGCGATCCAATACAAAGCGGCGCCCAGCCGTTGTTGTAGCCGATCTGCAGGCAGCCATGCATGCTGGCTTCCGCCTGTAGCCGTCCGCGTGCGGCCCAGCTTTCCGAAGCGTTGGAATCGCAAATGCTCGGAGCCGACACGTAGCCCACGGCCGGATCCGCGAATGGCCGCATGATCTCGCGCAGATATGTCATGTCCGGCACGTGGTCCGCATCGAACTGGCAGACAAAATCGTACCGGGCATAGCCGTAATGATCGTAGAAATAGGCAAGATTGCCTTCCTTGCAGCGCGTGCGCCGCGGCCAGGTCTTGCGGTGATAGGCCTCCACGCCCCGACGGGTCGAGATGAAGATACCGTGGCGCTCGCACCAGGTGATCGTCTCGGGATCGGGCGCCTCATCCGCGAGCCAGACGTCATAATCATAGTCGATCTGGTCAAGCATTGCGTTCAGCGTCTTGCGAACAACCCTGAACGGCTCGGATGGCGCCTTGGTAACGACCATTGCGATGCGCCCCGGGACGCGTTGCGCCGGGATCGGCCGTGCCTGCCGGCTGCTGCCAAACAGATAGATGAAGTAAGCCGGCAGCAGCGTTATCCACGCCATGATCAGTGTCAGCGTTGCAAAAGGGATCGTGGCGATGAAATGCTCAGGCCGGAACCACCATTGCCAGAACCAGACCAGGGCTGCGAGCCAGGCCAAAACGCCCGCACCATATGCGATGCGCCGCTCTGCCGCGAACACGGGGACCAGTATCTCGGGCGCTTTACGCTTCATGGTGCGCTCTTGCGCACCTGCTGACCTCGCCCGGGCCTGGTCACGCGACAGCGTCATGCTTGACCTCCAGCCCGAAGGTCGGGGCAGCGGTTCGAATGATCGTTTCGATGTCCGAGAAACGGGGGGTAAAGTGCAATTCGGACGCGGCCAAGCTCAGATCCGAGTAAAGTGCTGGTGGATCACCCTCGCGCCTTGCCTCGCGACGCACGGGGACGCGCCGCTGCGTCAGCCGTTCGATCGTATCGATGACCTGTTGCACGGAGGTGCCCCGGCCGGAACCCAGGTTCACCATCATGTTGTTGCCGCCGGCGGTCAGGTGCTGGACTGCCGACACATGTGCCTGGGCGAGATCCGTCACGTGGACATAGTCGCGAATGCACGTACCGTCGGGCGTATCATAGTCGTTGCCGAAGACGGTCAGTTCGGGGATTCGGCCTGCCGCCGCCATGAGGGCGCGGGGGATGAGATGGGTTTCCGGATCGTGCCGCTCGCGAAGCTCACCGTCGATATCGGCGCCGGCGGCATTGAAATAGCGCAGCGCGACGTAGTGGATTTTATAGGCCGAAGCATAGTCCTTCAGCATCATTTCACCGATCAGCTTGGTGCGCCCGTAAGGATTTATCGGGGCCTGCGGGCTACGCTCGGCAACCGGCAGTTCCGCCGGGATCCCATAGGTGGCGCAGCTACTCGAAAAGACGATATTCCGGAGCTTGATGTCCACGCAGGTATCAAGCAGGGAGAGGATGCCGGCGACATTGTTGTTATAATATTTGCGCGGATCGGTGATGGATTCGCCGACATAGGCCGATGCAGCGAAATGAATGACGCAGGCCGGCTGCCAGAGTTTGATCGCATGTTTCAATTGGTCCCGGTCGCGCACGTCACCGCGGACGAGCGGGCCCCATTTTACATTCTCCTTGGATCCCGTTGTGAGATTGTCATAGGCGACGGGCGTAAAACCAGACTGATGCAAAAGTTTAGAAGTATGGCTGCCAATATAACCAGCGCCCCCGGTGACGAGAACAGTATCCACCTCGTCACCTCTCAGTTATTTGCCGCCGCATGTCGCAGGACCTGGTCGAAATGGTCGATGGTCGTCAGAAGGCCATCGTCGATGTCGACGTGCGGGTGCCAGCCGAGCTGTGCGGCCGCGCGGCCGATGTCCGGCCGGCGTTGCTTGGGATCGTCAACGGCAGCAAGCATATGGACGATCGGAGATTTCGAGTTGGTGAGATGAATGATGCGCTTCGCCAGGTCGATCATCGTCAGCTCGGTAGGATTGCCGAGATTGATGGGGCCGGTGACGTCCGGTGACGAGTGGAAGAGTTTCATGAACCCGCCAATCAGATCGTCGACGTAGCAGAAAGAGCGGGTCTGCAATCCGGATCCGTAGATGGTTATCGGTGCATTGCGCAGCGCCTGGACGATGAAATTCGAAATGACACGCCCGTCATCGGGGCGCATGCGCGGTCCGTAGGTGTTGAAAATCCGCGCGACCTTGATCTTCAGGCCATAGAGGCGGTGAAAGTCGAAAAACTGGGTCTCGGCGCAGCGCTTTCCTTCGTCATAGCAGGCTCGAGGCCCGGTCGTGCTGACATTGCCGAGATAGTCTTCGCGCTGTGGCGACACGAGCGGATCACCATACACTTCCGATGTCGATGCCTGGATAATGGTTGCATCACGGCGACGGGCAAGCTCCAGCAGGTTTCGGGCGCCGACAATATTGGTGAAGAGCGTACCGACAGGATCGGCCTGATAGGCGGGCGGCGATGCCGGGCTTGCAAAATTGAAGATGGCATCGACCTTGACGTTGATTGGTGACCGGATGTCGTGCCGTCTGAACGTGAACTGCGGCAGGTCGAGCAGATGCTTGATGTTTTCGATGCGCCCCGTTGAGAGATCGTCGGCGCAGATGACGTCGTAGTCTGCTGCCAGCAGCGATTCACACAGATGCGAGCCCAGAAAACCCGCGCCCCCGGCGACAAGTACTTTCTTGAGTTTTTTACTCTTGTTACTGGGAAATTGTAGAATATTTTCAGTAATACCCACTTTGGGTTTGCCTGTTCGCGCCATGACTCAGCTCCCGCCTGGACTACACAAAACCAGATGTCGTACGCAGATCTCCCCCAAAATTCTGTGGGCGGATAAATACCGATCCCCAAAATTTAAGGGTGCAGAAACGCCGAATCACGGAATACTCGGGGGAGAGCGCGAGACTTGGACAGGTTCTGCCGCTAATGCGGATGAAAAAGTCAGATCGAAGGGCGCGATCCGATTAAGTAAAAAATGGTTACCTATACATTAACTGGATTATGCGCGCGATTATGAAAGAAGTCAAAGACGATTTGGGATTTTCTTAAGCACCGGAAAAAACACACTTTTCCGGTACCACAATGAGACAGGGCAATTAGGTCTTCAGCGAATCTCTACTTGTCTTTGCGTACTAATACTTATCCTGCAGTCCCGGCCGCGTTGAGCGCGCAGAAGTATTGAGTCGACGGCGAGCACCTGTGCGCCCGGATATTTCTAATGAAAGAGGTTGCGAACAGAAGATTGTTCTGCCTAAAGAAGTGCGCGCTGTGCCAATTCTGTGCATCCGACCAGATTTCGTACAATGGCTGAAATTTCTTCACTATGTTATTCGATCGTTTATTTGAAGAAATTCTAATAAAGCTCTTGTTAAGGATGTGATGAAATACTGAGAACCGATACAGGCGTCGATCGGTCGTGGGGCAAGGATGCATTCGAAAAACGGTGAGGCAAACAAGGCGTCTGTAAGGGGGCGGTTTCGCAGCATTTCATGCGTGATCGCAATCGGTCTCGTTTCCTTGCTTGCATCGTGTTCTTCCGAGCGATCCCTCGACGTGGCCTCTGGCGCTCCGTATCAAGCTCCGAAGAAGGCATTGGCTCAGAGCGTCGCTACCGCGGAGGTTCGTGCAAAGCGGCCCCCTTCCGAGAAAAGCGTCAAATATGTTTCGGCCTTGAAGCCGAACACCCGTTTGATCGCCTATGGCGAGGGCCCGTACATCTGCTCGCCGAGCGGTTTCGGCCGTACCTCCCGGTGCGTGCCTCGCTGGAGTTTCTACTGACTTCCAGATGAATGCTTTTCCTGCGCATGAGCCATCGGCCGACCCGTTGTCGCCTGCGCCACAGGACCGCTATGACCGCACTGCGCTTGGTGGCTCTGGCGCCTTGACGCTAAAATCCTTGCGTCACCGTTCGGCGTTCGATGATTGCTTGGGGCCGACAACTCTCTTCATGCGGCTTCCCCGATAAAACGCGGTCGGCGGCGCCAGCCGGTAAATCAGCATGGTGTCGTCATCGACGACACGCTCGGCGGTCTCGTCGAGATGCGCAATCAGGCCGGTATTGTATTCGAGAAGCTTTCGCCCCCTGGAGTCGCGCGCATTTTTCGCCACCCCGAACCACACCGCATCTTTCGCCCGCAGCGTCTCCAGCATGTCGATCGCCTCGCGGTCGTCGGGAAGCACCGACCAGTCGTTCATCCCGCCGCCCGGTGGGAAAACCCAGCCTCGGCGCCTGCTGTAGTAGATCGCAATCGGATCACCGATCGTAGCCGATGCCGCGATCACCAGATCGCCAGGCTTCGCAAGTGCGCTCAACTGCACACCAAGTTTGTGACCGGATTGCGCATAGGGGGTCTTCATGAGCTGCAGCCCGGGAATGCTGCCGCCGCCGATCACGATCGCCGCAATAACGGCCGATCGCAGTAGGCACGATGGCGACCTCCACTGCAGGCTGCCGTCAATGGCGGTCAACAGGACGAGCCCGCGGCCGGCAAACGCGGCCACCGGCACGCTGAAGATATGGAAGTTCCACGGATTGGTCTTGATCTCGCGCGCGGCGAAGAAATAGACGAGAAGGGCGCCGGCGAGCCATGCGTGGAAGAACCACGGGACTTTGCCGCGTGCCGGGCTGGTCGTGCCCGGCGGCATGACCAGCAATGCTATGCCGGCGAGGACCACAACGGGCAGGGTGAAGAGCCAGTTGCTGGCGATCTTCCATGCGGCGGGAAGGTAAAAGGCTTGGCTGAAGAACTTGGACAGCCCGTCGTCCCAGAGATAGCCGCTGCCGGCGACATGATAGGGCGGAAAATTCGTGCCGACATAGATCGCCCACCGATAGTAGCCGAGGATCAGCGCGCCGGCGATCAGCGCGACCGGCACGATCTGCAGGATGCGGCGCGGGTTGAGCCTGCCTCTCACCTGGAGAATGGAAAAGGTCGCATAGGTCATCGGCACGACCACGGCGATGCCGGGCAGCTTCGCGAGCACGCCCAGCGTCGCAATCACACCCGCGAGCACCAGCAGCCCGGGGCGGTCTTCCTGCAGATAGACGACGTAGAGCCACGCGCCGGTGGTGACCAGCGACAGCATCGCGGGGTCGGGAAGAAACGACTGGTCGATGAAAACCGCACCGGGCATGATTGCGAGCAGAAGCGCACCGGCATGCGCGTGCGCCGTGTCCCACACGCGATCAAGCAGCCGGTGAAGGGCAAAGACTCCCCACAGGCCAAAGGTGATGGCAACCAGGCGTCCCAGCCAATCATGCCAGCCGAACAGCGCGTAGAGCAGCGCGGTGATATAGGAGATGATCTGCAGTTCGCGTCCCTGATAGGCGGGGCCTGGACCGGTCCAGCTGACCTCCGGAAAGAAGATGCTCCAGCTGCGTGTCAGGAAATTATCGGCCATCATGGCTGTGCTGGCTTGGCGCCAGCTAAACGCGTCGATCAAGGGCTGCTGGACATCGTAGAGGCGAAACAGGGCAGCAAGCACCAATATGCCAGCCAGAACCGCGCAATTACGCTGCCCGATACCGGATTCCGGCATGATGTCCTCCTCCACCGGTAAACCCACGGTGCGGACTATAATACAAATGCGTAACGCTATAGTTACTCCATGAAAACACAGAGATTATCAGCACTCGTGTTGCTTCGCGAGGTGCCTCCTGGTGGCGGCAGCCGATCGCGTCGTGCCACGACGAATATCGCGGAGGCGACGTCGGTTTAAGCTCTGGGGACGGTGGACATTGTCGGTGGCCGGTTTTCGAAATCCGGGGCTCGCAGCGACTGGACGCGTTTCAGCCTTTGGTCAGGGGAAGCGGGCTCGGGGCATTCAGGCCACTTTTGAAACGCTCAGCGAATATCGAGCAGCCGTTCCAGATATTGCCGCTCGGTTTCCGGCGAGGCATTCGTGCCGAGACGACGGCGGATTTCCTCGAGAATTTCGCGTGCCCGCTGGGTATCGATCTCGTCGGGCACCTTGACCTGATCGCCGAAATCCGGTCCGGCATTCTGCTGGCGCCGGCCGAGCGGATCGCGGCCGTTCTGGCCATATTGCGGAATGCCCTGACCCGGTCCGGAGCCCGGACCCTGGCTCTGCATCTGTTGCATCATGTCCTGGGCGCCGTCGCGCAGCGCCTGCAGCGCGCGGCCCTGGCTACCGACCGCCTGCTCTCCTTCGCCTCTGCCGAGCGCGCCTGCGGCCCCCTTCATCTCGCGGCCAGCCTCGCCGAAGCCCTTGCCGGGCTTGATACCCATGCCTTCGAGGCCCTTCTGTAGCTCGCCAAGCTGTTTGCCGAGCTGTTCCTGCTGCGCCTGCAGATTCTTCAGCGCCTGCTTCAGTTCCTCAGCCGTCATGCTGTCGAGCGGACCCGGCTGGGCGTTCTCGTCCGGCTGCTGGCCGGGTTCCTGCGGCATGTCCTGATCGAACAGTTCCTGATCCTCGCCATCGAGCGGATCGCCGCGCTGCATGCGATCGCGTAGGGCCTGATCGAACTTGAAGGTCTCGTCCATCAACTGCTGCTGCTGCTGCATCAGCTGGCCGAGCTTGTCCATCTGCTCGCGCATCTGGCTGTTCGCTTCGCCCTGCTGTTGCTGCATGCGGCCGGCCTGGAGGTTGTTCATCATGCGCTGCATTTCAGACAGCAGCTGGCGTGCCTGATCCTTGGCGCCGGATTTGGCGAGGTTCTCGATCTGGTTCATCATCTTTTCCAGATCCTGCTGACGCAGCACGTTGTTCTGGTCCGGATTGGCGGCCATGCGCGGGTTCTTGGCCGCCTGTCTGGCAAGCGCCTCCATATACTCCTGCATCGCCTCGCGCAGTTCCTGCATCAGCTTGGCGATTTCCTCGTCGGATGCATTGCGCTCTAGGGCCTCGGACAGCTTCTGTTGCGCATCGCGCAGCCGCTTGTCGGCCAGTGCCAAGTCGCCATCCTCGATACCAAGCGCGATTTCCCAGAGATGGCTTGCGGCGTCGCGCAGCATGTCGTCATTGCGGGCGAGCGCCATGCGGGTCCGCGCCGATTGCAAGAGCAGGAAATGCGTGAGGTTGGGGATCGTCTCGTCCGGCCGGATCATCAGCGCGTCGTTGAGGTCGATCGCGCGCGGCAACTGGTTGACGTCAAGCGAGAACACCTGGCGCTGCTCGGCGACGGCACCGGCCAGCGGCTCGAAGAACTGGCGGGCCGGCAGGATCATCTCTTGCGGCACGCTGCGGCCTTCCTGTCCGGCCGCGTCGCGGGCGACGAGCGTGACGCTGACGCGTTTTCCCGAAAGCGGATGTTCGCTGAGGTTGCGGCTGGTCAGCCCCTTGGCCTCGTGGGCATTGCGCTTGGGCAGGTCGAGACGATATTCCGGCAGCGGATAAAGCGGGCGGGCGCCGGGCCCGGGCTTGTCGAGCGGCGTGATCTCGGCCCATGCATCCTGAATGCCGTAGTCATCCCTGGCGGCAAAGCCGATTTCGAGCGCCCCATTTCCCGTGGGGTGGGGAATGCCGTCGAAGGCGATATCCGGCACGCTGTCGGGAATCACCGTGAAGGCCCATGTTTCGCCGCCGACGGAGAGCCTGCCGTCCTTGGTGATTTTCAGAACGTGGGTTTCACTGCCGGGCTTGGCCGGATCGGCCGGAAGGGCTTGCGCTGCGGCTTTCTGCATTTCGGAGGGTTTCGCCTCCGCCGCGGGGACGACAAGCGGTTTGCCCGCGCCATCCTCGTGATAGGTAACCGCCGTGGCCTTGCCGCCGCTGGTGATGCGGACGGTCAATTCGCTGAACTGCGGGACGCGAAGCGGCTCGGTGTTGTCTGATGCCTGCCCGCTTCCCTGGTGGCCGGTGAGGAAAACCGGCGCGCGGCCGGTATAGGCCGGCGGCGTCACCCAGGCATCGATACGCACATCGGCCTTTGCCTCGACCTGTTGCGGCGGATGAAAGGCATCGGAAATCTGGCCGGCCCGGTTCGAATAGGAATAGGCGAAAGCGACACAGGCGATCAGCACGGGAAGCGCGCGCAGTCCATAGGTGTCGCTGCGGGCAATGTCGGGCCGCGGCAGGCCGGTTTCCAGCGCGTTGATCATCCGCGCCATGCGCACCTGGTGTTCCTGCCACAGTGCGTGGCCGAAGGCGCCGCTGGTGGCCGGGTGGTCATCCTGCACGCGGATCGCCTGGTGCGCAAGGTTGTTGCGCTCCTCCAGCATCCGGTCCGCGTCGATATTGCCCGGAACGCGAAGGCGCAGCAACGGAATGAGCAGGGCGACAAAGGCGGCTGCGAAGCCAAACAGGACGATCACGTGCAGCCAGCCGGGTGCTGCGCGGAAAAAGCCGAACCAGGCGGCGGAAAGGAAGAGAAGGACGGTCGCAGCCAAAGGAAGGGCGCGGGGCGCGGCCCGTTCGGCAACGAGGACGACGCGAGCAAGCGTCCGCTTGACCGCCAGGCTTCTCATCAAGCCTGCTGTCCCCGTCGAGCCATCCCGGCGGATTTTCGTCATCCGTTCCCTTTCAGCGTTCGAACGTGCTGCAAAGGATAACACTCTTTGTGGCGAAGACGAGGGCGGCAACGCAATCGTGATCGAATTCGGACGTCTGTGGTCGCCCTATCAACAGCGGCAGGGCACGCGCGGTGGTCCGGGGTCAGTCCAGCCAATCCGGCACGGAATCCAGCCCGATCAGGTCCTCGTAGCTCGTGCGCGGCCGAATCACATGGAAACGGTCGCCATTGACCAGCACTTCGGGCACCAGCAGGCGGCTGTTATAGGTGCCGGCCTGCACCGCGCCATAGGCGCCGGCGGTACCGACGGCAATGAGATCGCCCGGCTTCGGCATCGCCATTTCGCGGTCGAGCGCCAGGTAGTCGCCGGTCTCGCAGACGGGGCCGACCACGTCGGCCTTGATGCGCGGCGCATTGGCGGCGGAAATCCGGACCGGCCGGATTTCATGATAGGCTTCGTAAAGCGTCGGGCGGATCAGGTCGTTCATGGCGCCATCGACGATGACGAAGGTCTTCGAGCCGCCATCCTTCACATAGATGACCTCGGTCACCAGAATGCCGGCATTGCCGACGATCAGCCGGCCCGGCTCGGTGACGATCTTGCAGTTCAGACCGCGCAGCTGGTCCTTGACGATGTTGGCGTAGGCATCGGGCAGGGGAGGCGGATTGTTGTCCTCCTTGTACGGCACGCCAAGCCCGCCACCGACATCGACGTGATCGATCGCATGGCCGTCGGTGCGCAGCGTGTTGACCAGCTCGCGCAGCAGCTTGAAGGCATCCTCGAACGGCTGCAGCTCGGTGATCTGGCTGCCGATATGCATGTCGATGCCAGTCACCTTGATGCCGGGCAGCGTCGCGGCATGGGCGTAGACGGCGCGTGCGCGCTCCCACGAGATGCCGAACTTGTTTTCCTTCTTGCCGGTCGAGATCTTCGCGTGCGTTCGCGCGTCGACATCTGGATTGATGCGGAAGGAAACATGCGCCTGCTTGCCGAGCCGGACGGCGCGGGCGTTGAGGATTTCGAGTTCCGGTTCGGATTCGACGTTGAAGCAGTAGATGCCGGCCTCGAGCGCGAGGTCCATTTCCGCGGCCGTCTTGCCGACGCCGGAGAACATGATGCGGCTTGCCGGAATGCCGGCCGCCAAGGCCCGGCGCAGCTCGCCGCCAGAAACCACGTCGACGCCGGCGCCCAGCCGTCCGAGCGTCTTCAGCACGGCCTGGTTGGAATTGGCCTTCATTGCATAGCAGACCATGGCGTCGATATCGGCGAAGGCCTTGGAGAAGACCGAATAATGCCGCTCGAGCGTCGCGGTGGAATAGCAATAGAACGGTGTGCCGACCGCCTTGGCGATGTCAATGACGGAGACGTCTTCCGCAAAAAGGATGCCGTCGCGATATTCGAAATGGTTCAAGGGAGTGCCCTGTTAAAGGAGAGGGTCGAGGAGGAAGCGCTTGTCTTGCACCTCATCCTTCTTTTCGACGGTGCCCGGTGCTGCCTTGGTGTTGATCGGCGCGGTCGAACCCGGACGATCAAGGTCGCCCTTGCGGCCGCAGCCGGACAGGGTCAGGCCGGCGATGGCGAGCGCTGCAAGCAGATAGGCGGTGTTTCGCAGATGCATGGATGCTTCCCGGTCAGGGCCGTGACGCCCTTCTTGCAAAATTCGTCAGAACTCATATCGGCTTTTCAGGGCCTTGTGCACCCTGAATCTTGGCCTCAATTCCGACCCCGCCACCAGGCGATCTGTTTCCTCACTTCGCTCGGCGCGGTACCGCCAAAGGAGGTGCGGCTGGCAACCGAGGCCTCGACCGTGAGCACGTCGAACACCTTGTCGGTGATATCGGCATGAATCGCCTGCAGCTCTTCAAGCGACAATTCGGCAAGCTCGCAGCCCTTCTGTTCGGCCAGCGCCACCGCCCGGCCGGTGACGTGATGGGCGTCGCGGAAGGGCAGGCCGGCCTCGCGCACCATCCAGTCGGCAAGATCGGTCGCGGTGGAATAGCCGGAGCCGGCGGCGGCCTTCATCCGGTCGGCGCGGATGGTCATGTCGCGCACCATGCCGGTCATCGCGGCGATGGCGAGTTCCAGGCTTTCGGCCGAATCGAAGACCTGTTCCTTGTCTTCCTGCATGTCCTTGGAATAGGCCAGCGGCAGGCCTTTCATCACCGTCAGCAGCGCGATCAGCGAACCGTTGATGCGGCCGGTCTTGGCGCGCACCAGCTCGGCCGCGTCCGGGTTCTTCTTCTGCGGCATGATCGAGGAGCCGGTGGAGAAGGCATCCGACAGGCGCACGAAGCCGAATTGCGGCGTCGACCAGATGACGATCTCTTCGGCCAGCCGTGACAGATGGGTGGCGCAGATCGAGGCGATCGCCAGGAATTCCAGCGCGAAGTCGCGGTCGGAGACGGTGTCGATCGAGTTGCGGGTCGGCTCGCGAAAGCCGAGTGCCTTGGCCGTCATGTGGCGGTCGATCGGAAAGCCGGTGCCGGCAAGCGCCGCCGCGCCGATCGGGCTCTCGTCCATGTGCTCGATGGCGTGGCGCACGCGCGAACGGTCGCGGCCGAACATCTCGACATAGGCCATGCAGTGATGGCCGAAGGTGACCGGCTGGGCGGTCTGCAGATGCGTGAAGCCGGGCATCACCGTCTCGGCGTGCTCTTCGGCGCGGTCGAGGAATGCGGCGATCAGCGCCGTCAGCATCTTCTCCGTCTTTTGCAGCTCTTCCTTCACCCAGAGGCGGAAATCGAGCGCCACCTGGTCGTTGCGCGAGCGGGCGGTGTGCAGGCGTCCGGCGGCCGGGCCGATGAGGGTAGCGAGCCGCGCCTCGACGTTCATATGGATGTCTTCAAGCTGGCGGGAGAATTCGAACTGGCCGCTCTCGATCTCTGACAGGATCGTGCTCAGGCCGTGAACGATCTTGTCTTTATCCTCGGCGGAAATGATGCCTTGATGCGCAAGCATGGTCGCATGCGCTATTGAGCCGCGGATGTCCTGGGCGAAAAGCTTCTTGTCGAAGCCGATCGAGGCATTTATCTCCTCCATGATCGCGTCCGGCCCCTGAGCGAAGCGTCCGCCCCACATCTGGTTGGAGGATTTGGTTTCGGAAGTGCCGTCGCCCATGAAGAATGCCCGCCCTGGAGAATGACCAATTGGAAAATGAAGTGACAGACCGGAAGAAACGCCTTCCCGCCGCCAGACTGGTTGTGATCGCTGCCCTTCTCGGGCTGATCGCCGGTGCGGCAGCGGTATACGTCAGGGAAAGCGGGTCTGGCAATGGTGCGGCGGTGGAAACCGCAGGCGCAAAGGCCTGCGAGGCGGCAAAAGACCGGGTTGCGGCGATCACGCCGTTCCTGAAGGGCCAGGTCGCCGCCATGGCACCCGTCAGCGAACCGCGTCCGCTCGCCGGATTGAGCTTCAAGGACAAGGACGGCAAGGACCGGACGCTTGCCGATTTCACCGGCAGGACCGTTCTTCTCAATCTCTGGGCAACGTGGTGTGTCCCCTGCCGCGAGGAAATGCCGGCGCTGAACGCGCTGCAGAAGGCCGCAGGCAGCGACACGTTCGAGGTCGTTGCCGTCAACATCGATATCGGCGACGACGAAAAGCCGAAGGCCTTCCTGAACGAGACCGGCGTGCATGATCTCGGCTATTACCGGGACGCCTCCATGGGCGTCTTCAACGCGCTGAAAAAGGAAGGCCTCGCCTTCGGCCTGCCGGTGACGCTGCTGATGGATGAAAAGGGCTGCCTGATCTCGTCGATGAACGGCCCGGCGGCCTGGGACAGCGACGACGCCAAAGCGCTGGTAAAAGCGGCAGTTGCCGCAGCACCTTCAGGCGCTCTTTAGCTGCGAGCCGCTCCCGTCCGCCTGTCCACCCGCGGCAGCTTTCTTTGCCGCCATGGCGAGGATCATTGTTGCGGGCACCGGCTTGGAATAGACAAAACCCTGCCCGGCGCGGATTCCGAGCTGCAGTAGGGCCGCGATCTGCTCCTCCGTCTCGACGCCTTCGGCAACCACGGTCATGCCGAATTTCTCCGCAAGTCCGGCCAGCAGCTCGACCAGTTCCGACGACTTTCGGTCAAGCGTGATACCATCGACGAAGAACTTGTCGATCTTCAGATAGTTGGCGCCGAGCGCATGGATCGCGGACAGGCCGTTGTGACCGGTGCCCGCATCATCGATGGCAACCCGCATGCCGGCGTCGATGAGCTTTTCCGTGACGGCCGCGGCCTTGTCCTTGTCGGCGATGGCCTGCCGTTCGGTCACCTCGACGACGATCGAGTTGAGGGGAAGCCCAAACTTTGTCGCCTGCGCGGTGAGATTGTCGACGAAATCCGCCGCCAGATACTGGTCCGGGGTCACGTTGAAGCTGAGCTTGAGATGGCTCTGCGCCTGAAGCAGGCCGCCGAGCTGGGCGCCGGCCTGCTTCAAGAGTTCTGTCGTCAACCTCTCGATGCGGCCGTTGCTTTCGGCGAGCGGAATGAACGAGAGCGGCGGGATCACCGCGCCGTCGGGCTTGATCCAGCGCGCCAGCATTTCGAAACCCAATATTTCTCGGCTTTCCAGGTCGAAAATCGGCTGGAAATACGGCCTTATCTCGCCGTTGGCCAAAGCGGCGTCGAGTTCGTCGAGGATCGAGGTGCTGCGGAACATGCCGCGTGCGGCAAGCACGCCGAAGCCGAGGCCGAAGGCGACGACGATCGCGATCGTCAGCGGCGACAATGACTGGTTCCATTGCGCAAGAGCGGCGGAATCGACCTTTAGGCTGATCGCGATGGGATAGTGGACGGATTTCTCCTCGAAATTGATGAGGGCCGCGTCATCCATAGCCGATCCCGCCCGAGGCGCGTAGCTTGCGAACGACGAGCCGTCGGCAAGGGTAAGCTGCATCAGCGCACTGTCGCGCAGTTCGACCGGCAGGATCGCAAAGAGCAGGCCGCTGGTCGCGAGAACTTCAAGGATGTTGTCTTCCGGCCCGTATTGCCAGCGCACGCCCAGGCCCTTCCAGCCCGGGAAACCAAGGGAAAAGAGCGAATAGTCCGGGTTCTTGGTGCGGTTGTGCTGTGCTGCTGCGATCGATTGTTCGAGTGCCTGGTTCTTTTCCTCGTAGCTCCAGCAGGTGCTGCCTCTGGTTTCCAGCCGCATGTTCTTCATGATGCTGGAACCGTAGAGGGCCCGTGTCATCGCCATCCGGTCGACCGTGGCACAGGAGGTGTCCTGGTTGACCACGACGTCGCTCATTTTCATGACGGCGGAATCGATGGCCTGCTCCGTGCGCGAAAGGGTGTCGCTGACGATGCGATGCAGTTGCTGCTCGTTCCACGAGGCGATGAAGGCCGTATGCGCCAGGGAGAGGCCGCCGGTAAAAAGGCCGGCAAAACACAGCACGAAAGCTGCGAAGCGTAGTTTGCGCTGTACTGTCATGACCCGGTCCGTTGAATGATGTAGGACGGTGGGGCAAACAGGTTAAAATCGGTTGAATTTTTCTACCGCTGATTTAATTTTGCGGCGTCACTCAGCGCGTCGGAACCGGCGTATCGCCGCGGTAATCGTAGAAGCCGCGGCCGGATTTGCGGCCGAGCCAACCGGCCTCGACATATTTGACCAGAAGCGGGCAGGGCCGGTATTTGGAATCCGCCAGGCCGTCATGCAGCACCTGCATGATCGACAGGCAGGTGTCGAGACCGATGAAATCGGCAAGCTGCAACGGTCCCATCGGATGGTTGGCGCCGAGCTTCATCGCGGTATCGATCGCATCGACGCTGCCGACGCCTTCATAGAGCGTGTAGATCGCCTCGTTGATCATCGGCAGGAGAATGCGGTTGACGATGAAGGCAGGGAAGTCCTCGGCAACCGTGATCGTCTTGTCGAGCGCTGTGACGAACTGCTTGGCGGTCTGAAAGGTTCCTTCGTCCGTCGCGATGCCGCGCACCAGTTCGACCAGTTTCATCACCGGCACCGGATTCATGAAGTGGATGCCCATGAAGCGTTCCGGCCGGTCGGTCGCGGATGCAAGCCGGGTGATCGACAGGGAGGAGGTGTTGGTGGCGAGGATCGCATCGGTCTTGAGAACTGGACAGACCTGGCCGTAGATCTTGCGCTTGATGCTCTCATCCTCGGTCGCCGCTTCGATGACGAGGTCGGCCTGGCTGAGATCGTTGAGGTCAGCGGAGCCCTTGATCAGCGACAGTGCCTTCTTGCGCTCCTCGTCGGTCAGCTTGCCGGAGGACACCTGCCGCGCCATGTTGCCGTTGATGGTTGCAAGGCCAGCCTCGACGCGGTCGGCGGCGATGTCGTAGATATGCACCTTGTAACCGGCCGCAGCCGATACCTGGGCAATGCCGCAGCCCATCTGTCCAGCGCCAACAATTCCGACATTCTTGATCATCGAGCCGATTTTCCATCATCAGGGCGGAAGGGCGGACGCTCTTCCGTTCAGGCAAAGAATAGTGAAACCGCCAATGCGGGGTCCGGATGCCAGTGATAAAGGCATCGAGCTTAATTTTCCAGCTTTATTCACGGTGTGAGCAACGGAAAACCGGCATGCGTGCGGCTTGCAAAATAAAAAGCGGCCGCGCTGGTGAGCGCGGCCGCGGATGTCAGTTTCGGAAGGCTCAGAGCGCCTTTTCGAGTTCCGGCAGGACGTCGAAGAGATCGCCGACGAGGCCGTAATCGGCGACCTGGAAGATCGGC
>UCMT01000045.1 GCA_900473795.1 Hyphomicrobiales bacterium
GCACCGCCTCCATTCCCGTCGGTCGCTACGGGAAACCTCAGGAATACGGCGACGTGGTCGCTTTTCTCGCCAGCGAGCGCGCATCGTTCATCACAGGAAGCGTTATCCGCGTCGACGGCGGCATGATTGCAAGCATCTAACAAACCGAACATTTTGAAAGGCAAAAGCAATGGCTACCGATGCAGAAATCAGAAGTATCCTGGCGGGTGTCACAACCGCGACCCTGACGACTATCCTGTTGAAGAAGGGTCTACGCAACGTCTGGATGCGCGGCGCATTGCCGATCAAGCCCGGGCAGGGGCGCATCATCGGCCGTGCGTTCACGCTGCGGTTCGTTCCCGCACGTGAAGATCTCGCCACGCCTGAGTCCTGGTCGTCTCCAAAATCCACGCGGGCCGCAATCGAGGCAATACCGGATGGCTGCATTGCCGTAGTGGACGCTATGGGCATCACCGATGCTGGTATCTTCGGAGATATCCTGTGCGCCCGTATGGCAAAGAAGAATGTTGCGGCTCTCGTAACTGACGGCGTCGTACGAGATCTGGATGGCGTGCTCGGCACAGGCCTGCCCGTGTGGTGCGCAGGTGTAGCGGCTCCGCCGTCTGTGGCCGGGCTTACTTTCGTGGACTGGGACCAGCCAGTCGGCTGCGGCGGCGTTGCCGTCTTCCCGAACGACATCATCGTCATTGATAACGACGGAGGCGTCGTAATCCCGGCGGCGTTGATCGACGATATCCTCGAGCTTGCACCCGAACAGGAACGCCTCGAAGGCTGGATCATGCAGGAGGTCAATAAAGGTGCCCCATTGCCAGGCCTTTATCCTGCAAACGCTGAAAACAAAGCGCGCTACGAAGAGTGGAAAAAGCAGCCGGGCAACTGACAAAACATCGGCGAGATTCGGATTGCATTCTCCTGTAGTCTAGCGAACTCTCGCTGAGAGACGCCGTGCCTCCCATCCGCACGGCGTCCTCGTTTGTTTACGCTGGGCATTTGCGATCCTTGCTTGGATCTCAGAACATCTCCTTAGCCGTGACTTGAAGGAGTAAGGTGGTGCTACTCGACCACACAGCAAAAGGCGTCTTCGCGATTGCGGCCACCCCTTTCCATCCCGACGGCCGACTGGACAAGGCATCGCTCGACAGGCTAACGGACTTCTATCTGGCCGCTGGCGTCTCGGGACTGACGATCTTGGGCATTATGGGAGAGGCTCACAAGCTAGAGCCAGAGGAGTCCATAGCCATCGTTCGCCAAGTGATATCGCGCGCACCCGTCCCGATCATTGTCGGCGTGTCTGCACCCGGTCTGGCTGCGATGAGGTCGCTGGCGAGAAGTGCAATGGACTTCGGTGCCGCGGGCGTAATGATCGCCCCGCCTTCAACTCTTCGCACCGATGAGCAAATAATCACCTATTATTCGCAGGCTGTGGAAGCGATCGGGGCCGACGTTCCGTTCGTAATTCAAGACTACCCACTTGTCTTAAACGTAGTCGTGAGCACGAACGTCATCCGCGCCATTGTAAACAATCATCGCTCATGCGTGATGCTCAAACACGAGGACTGGCCGGGTCTTGAGAAAATCTCGGCTCTTCGCGCTTTCCAGAAGAAGGGGGAGATGCGTGACATCTCGATCCTTTGCGGAAATGGAGGCCTTTTCCTTGATTTCGAGGGTGAGCGGGGAGCCGATGGTGCGATGACGGGCTACGCGTTCCCAGACATGCTTGCAGAGCTTGTCCGCCTTCAACAGAGCGGCGAGCGTGACGCGGCTCACGACCTCTTCGATGCTCATCTGCCATTGCTTCGCTATGAGCAGCAGCAAAATATCGGTTTAGCGGTGAGAAAGTATGTCCTGCAAAAGCGAGGCGTGATTTCTCACGACACCCAACGCA
>UCMT01000075.1 GCA_900473795.1 Hyphomicrobiales bacterium
TGATGGCGGCCGGGCGGCCCCGTGGGAGAACGCCCGCAGTTTTGCAACAGCGGGCCTGGAAGGTGAGCTTGCCAATCGCCGTCATGCGAATGACGGCACCCGTAAAACGACTCGAAAGGCCTCTTGGACCGTCCCAAAAAGATGGCCCGTTGCGGGATTGCAGCGGGCCAGGAGAAGGGGCATTCACATGGTTCAATCCCTATTAAGCGGCCAACCGCATCCGCTCACTGCGGAGACGTCCGAGCGGCTAGGCGTTGCCGCCTTGAGGCGAACGCCAAGTCCTCCCTGATGCATTTCGCCTAAGGCAGTTGTGCGGGCGGCGCAAAAGCAATCTGTGCTCACGGCTTCGCACAATGGCTCCTCTGGAACCTGCGCAATGCAGACGGCCCACAGTGCCAGCCGGCGGGATGAGGTCGGCCAATGCTGCTCAAGGTCGTAACGGAGGCAGACCACGACGGGGTCATACCGGATTTCCGTTCGCGGAATAGAAGCACCAGCGGCTTGCGGGGTGTTGGGGAATACGCTCAGCGCTGAGTGATCGGCAATCTAAAGTCTTCCAGACGGAGCGGCCTTGTTCTAATAAAGTCCCGACGAAAAGAAGGGTTGACGCAGAATGAGAAAGCTAGTCGCAGGGAAACTCCACGGCATTTACGTGACGGAGGCGAACCTCAACTACCATGGGTCCATTACGCTAGACCCGGACCATTGCGAAGAAGCCGGTATTCTGCCCATGGAGTTCGTCGAGATCTGGAATAAGAATTCCGGCGCACGGATTTCTACCTACGTCATTCTGGGTGAACGCGGCTCGAGATGCTGCATTCTAAACGGAGCTGCCGCACGCACATGTCAGCCCGGTGATCAGGTCATCATCTGCAACTCCCTATATGTCGACGAAAACCGGATCACGTCGTTTAAGCCCAGGGTCCTCACGTTTGATGAAGACAACCGTGTTCGTGACCGTTTGAGCTATTCCGTCGATGTCGATCCGCAAGGGCGATACACGTTCGACATCCTCGATGAGGCGAATACAACACTGCCCATTCCTTTACTCGTGTCTGGCGCATAGCAACCATCCAAAGGTGCGGCACTCGCGCACATCAATCTCATCGACGTGCTTATAAACAGCACCGCTAAAAATCGAGAACCCGGCCTAAGCCGGGTTTTTCAATTGTCATGGTGCCCTGCTGTCGATCTGGACCGTGAGGATGCCCTAATTTGTTCCGTTTCGCGGGTTGGATCGCCCATCCCAGTAGTCAGGGGCCAGGTGCTCCGCGCAGCGCCATTCGGTGATGCCATGGCCACGCTCTTTGCCGAAGGCGCCCCACTTCACGCAGCCAGGATAATCGCAGTAGTGATCGAAGTGCACAGGCACCGCTGGCGGTGGGTTCGTCCGCTCGTCAGACATTTATTCTCCTGACGGCAGCAGAA
>UCMT01000022.1 GCA_900473795.1 Hyphomicrobiales bacterium
CCTAAAATCATCCGGCACTAGAATCAACGCAGTAGAGCATGATGTCGTCCGAAAACCGCTTACACTTTTCGGCATCATGCTCTAGCGGCGCTTCACTGTCGCCAGCGCGCAGGCAAAGGCCGTGGCGAAGGTTTCCCGGTCGTCGCGGTTGAGGAAGGAGCCGACATCGGTTGCCCGGCGCCGGTCGCTGATCTGCATGGAGACGATGCCGATCTCCTCGTGGCGGGAAATGCTGAACCGCGCCCAGAAGGTATTGAAACGATGCTCGGTCATGCGGCCTGCCGGCGTGAACTTGCGCACGGAAACGTCGGTGCGCGAGACACTCACCTCTTCACGGGCGCGGGCAGACCGGTAGTTCAGCCAGAACGCCCCGAAGAGCAGCAGGAAATCCAGCCCGAAAAAGAAAACGATCGGCCAGGCACCGATGACGACGAAGACGAAGATGTGGACGAGGCTGAGCAGGCCGGCGATCAAAAGCAAAACCTTGAAGCCTTTGAGGCCGAGCGAACGATGGGGCGTCAGCTCGGCGGCGAAAACCGGCTGCTCGTCCGTCGCTATCTCGGCGTTGCCATCGTTCATGACCAATGACTATAGATGCATCATGAAAAACGTGAAATCAAAATCAGCGATTGCGGTGGTGAGACCCGCGACCGTCAGCCGCGCCAGAACCAGGCCGAAGACCGCCTACAGCAAGGCGGAAATCGAGGAGATTTTCCGCCGCTTCTCGATCCAGCGTCCCGAGCCGAAGGGAGAGCTGGAACACGTCAATCCGTTCACGCTCGTCGTCGCGGTGGCGCTGTCGGCACAGGCGACGGATGCGGGTGTCAACAAGGCGACACGGGCGCTGTTTGCCGTAGCCGACACACCGGAGAAGATGGTTGCGCTCGGCGAGGAAAAGGTTCGCGAGTACATCAAGACGATCGGGCTCTACCGCAACAAGGCGAAGAACGTCATCGCGCTCAGCGAGAAGCTGATTGCCGATTTCGACGGCGAGGTGCCGCGCACGCGCGAAGAGCTGATCACCCTGCCCGGCGTTGGCCGCAAGACCGCCAATGTGGTTCTTTCGATGGCCTTCGGACATGCGACGATGGCGGTCGATACGCACATCTTCCGCATCGCCAACCGGCTCGGCCTGGCGCCGGGAAAAACCCCGGACGAGGTCGAGGAGCAGCTGATGCGGATCGTGCCGGATCACTACCTCTACCATGCCCATCACTGGCTGATCCTGCACGGCCGCTATTGCTGCAAGGCGCGCAAGCCCGAGTGCCAACGCTGCGTCATTGCCGATATCTGCAAGTCGGCGGAAAAGACCAACGAAATTCCAGCACCACTGGTCGAACTGCCGGCGCAGGTCATTTGACGGAAATGCCGTCGATCAGCGCTGCGATCGCCCTTTCATAGTCTTCGCGATTGCCGCCGTCTTCGATGGCAAGCGCGGCCCGATCAAACGCCGCGGCGAGAAGACCTGTAAAAGCATCGAGCAGGTCCGGAGCCTTGCCGCTGGCGGCGAGGAGTTCTTTGAGGCCCGCCTTGAGGCTCGCTTCCGAATATTCCGCATCCACCTGCCGCATGGCGGTCGATCCAAGAACGGCAGGGCCGTCCAGCAGCAAGAGCCGGGTGCGCCCCGGCACGGCCAAGGAATCGAAATAGGCACGAGTGCCGTCCAGAATAGCCTGGCGCGCGGTCGCCGAGGCCGCCGAGGCCGTCTCGATTTCCTCACTTACTTTCCTTGCTTCGTCGGCGATAACGGCAGCGAAGAGCGCTTTTTTGTCCTCGAAGTGATGATAGAGCGCGCCGCGGGTCACGCCCGCCGCCTCGACGATGTCCGGGGTCGTCGTATCCGCATAACCCTTTTCGATGAAGAGGTTCCGGGCTGCCGCGATCAGCGCAGCCCGCATCGTTTCTGTCCGTTCGCTGTTGCTACGCCGCATTCCCCACCTTTACATACAATCTGTATGTATGTTAGTTAAAGATACAAACAGATTGTATGTGGATTTCGAAGGAGAAGAAAGCCATGAAGATCACCAGCTACTATCCCGTCATCATGACCGGCAACGTCAAGGGAACGGTCGATTTCTACAAGCGCCATTTTCGCTTCGAGGCGCTGTTCGCCAGCGACTGGTACGTACACCTGCAATCGACCCTGGACGAGCACGTCACGCTGGCTGTCCTCGACGGCAACCACCACACTATTCCGGAAAGCGGCCGCGGTACCGTTTCCGGGTTGCTCCTGAATTTCGAGGTCGAAGACCCGGACGCACTCTATGCCGAATTCCAGGCAGCAGGCCTGCCGATCCTTCGAACCCTCCGCGACGAGGATTTCGGTCAGCGGCACTTCATCACGGCCGACCCGAACGGCGTGCTGATCGACGTGATCAAGCCGATCCCGCCGACCGAAGAATATGCTGCGCAGTTTGACGCGTCCGTCTTGCCCGTCTGACGAAACACGGTGCCGGCGCCACTTGCCCGCGCAATCCCAAAGGCAGATATCCGGGCAAAATCCGGACTGTCGCGCCCTTTCGTTCTTTTCCCTTCCAAACCGCGGAAAATCCGCTATTACCGGTCACCGGCTGACACAAACACTTCAGGCGGTTTCCGAATGACCAAATTCGACGTGCTCACGATCGGTAATGCCATCGTGGATATCATTGCGCGCTGCGACGATGCATTTCTTGTCCACAACGGCATCATCAAAAGCGCGATGAACCTGATCGATGCCGATCGGGCCGAGCTGCTCTATTCGCGCATGGGTCCGGCGCTGGAAGCCTCCGGCGGCAGCGCCGGCAACACGGCCGCGGGTGTCGCCAGCCTCGGCGGCCGCGCCGCCTATTTCGGCAAGGTCGCCAATGATCAGCTCGGCGAGATCTTTACCCACGATATCCGCGCGCAGGGCGTTCATTTCGAAACGGCGCCGCTCGACACGCATCCGCCAACCGCCCGTTCGATGATCTTCGTGACCGAAGACGGCGAGCGCTCGATGAACACCTATCTCGGCGCATGCGTCGAACTTGGTCCGGATGACGTCGAGACCTCCGTCGTCGCGGACGCGGCCGTCACCTATTTCGAGGGCTATCTCTGGGATCCGCCGCTTGCCAAGGACGCGATCCGCGACTGTGCCCACATCGCCCACGAAAACGGTCGGGAAATGGCGATGACCCTGTCCGACAGTTTCTGCGTCCATCGCTACCGGGCGGAATTCCTCGAGCTGATGCGCTCCGGCACCGTCGACATCGTCTTTGCCAACCGTGCCGAGGCCTTGGCACTCTACGAGACGGACGACTTCGAGCATGCGCTGTCGATGATCGCCAAGGATTGCAAGCTTGCCGCAGTGACGCTCAGCGAAGAAGGGTCGATCATCGTAAGGGGATCCGAACGCGTCAAGGTCGAGGCAACGACGATCAGCAACGTCGTCGATACGACGGGCGCCGGCGACCTCTATGCGGCCGGCTTCCTGCATGGCTATACGACCGGCAGGACGCTTGCCGATTGCGGCAAGCTTGGAAGCCTGGCTGCCGGCATCGTCATCGAGCAGATTGGCCCGCGCCCGATGATTTCGCTGGCGGCAGCGGCAAAAGAAGCCGGCCTTCTCTGAAGGCCGACAGCCGCTCGCTTACTTGAAGGCCTCGCCCGGATAGGCGCCCCAGATTTCACCCTGGGCGATCCAGCCGTCCACGCCTTGCGCTTCAGCGCGGCACCAGTCGCCATTGCATTCGCCGACATGCACGACGACACCCGGCTCCATGCGCGCGACAATGGCACTGTTGGATTGCGGATGGTGCCGCATGTTGACGAAAATACCCTCGCCCTTGCCGCGCATCCAGGGCGCCGTAATTGCGGTACGATCCCCGGAGAGCAGGGCCTGGTTGACCCAGCCCTCCGTGCCGTCGGCGTCGCGAATGCGCCGCCAGTTGTCATATTCCTGGATGATCTCCACCGGCACGCCGGCCTTCATGTAACGCCAGGCAACCGCATAGTCGACGCTCGGCCCGACACGCAGGTTGACGCTCTTGGATTTCAGGCTGACGAAACGCGGCAGCGGCAGTCCGCTTGCGCCCTTGGCGGCCTGGGCGAAAGCCGGCATTGCATCGATTGCGGCGACAGACAGGAGGGCTGCTGTGACGAAAGCGAGCCTGGAAAGGAACTGACGCATGACGAAATCCGTTTTCCAAATTGATTCAGGAACTTGCAGCCAAATCTCTGACCGGTTCTGCCAAAGACAGGCAAATCGTCAGGGAGCACCTAGAGTTTTGTTTGTCTTCCACACCGGGTCTGGTAGAAAATGAACTGCAGGGAGAACGATCACTCATCTTGGTTAAAAACCCGTCAACAAGGGCTCGGCAAGCAGCGATGACAAACAAGAAAAAGCCCAAGGTCTACATCACCCGCGGATTGCCCGATGTCGTCGAAACGCGCATGCGGGAACTGTTTGACGCCGAGCTCAACATCGATGACACACCGCGCAGCCAGCCGGAGCTCGTCGCTGCGGTAAAGCGGGCCGACGTGCTCGTTCCGACCCTTACCGACCGGATCGATGCGGCACTGATCGAACAGGCCGGACCGCAGCTGAAACTGATCGCCAGCTTTTCGAACGGCGTCGACCACATCGACATCGACGCCGCTGCGCGCCACGGCATCACCGTTACCAACACGCCGAACGTTTTGACGGAAGACACCGCCGACATGACGATGGCGCTGATCCTTGCCGTTCCGCGCCGCCTGATCGAAGGCGCCAACATCCTGACCGACCCCGGCGGCGATTGGGCGGGCTGGTCGCCAACCTGGATGCTGGGGCGGCGCATCTCCGGCAAGCGCATCGGCATCGTCGGCATGGGCCGCATCGGCAGCGCCGTCGCCCGCCGCGCCAAGGCTTTCGGGCTTTCAATCCACTATCACAACCGCAAGCGCGTCAGCGCCGAGACCGAGGAGAAGCTGGAGGCGACCTATTGGGACAGCCTCGACCAGATGCTCGCCCGCGTCGATATCGTATCGGTCAATTGCCCCTCGACGCCCGCCACCTTTCACCTCCTGTCGGCACGGCGGCTCGCGCTGATGCAGCCGACCAGCTACATCGTCAACACCGCACGCGGCAGCATCGTCGACGAAACGGCGCTGATCAAATGCCTGCGCGAAGGCAAGATCGCCGGCGCCGGCCTCGACGTGTTCGAAAACGAGCCTGCCGTGAACCCGAAGCTGGTGAAGCTTGCGACCGAAGGCAAGGTCGTGCTGTTGCCGCATATGAGCTCGGCGACGCTCGAGGGACGCATCGACATGGGCGACAAGGTGGTGATCAACATCCGCACCTTCTTCGACGGGCACCGACCGCCGGATCGCGTTCTGCCGGGCAGGGTGTGATTACAGCGGCTTGCGCATCTCGAGAAAGGTGGGGCGCGTAAAGCCGGGATGCGACGCTTCGGCGGCCCTGACAGCCCCACCGCGCGAACAGGCGGTGATTCTCTTCAAGCTCGATTCGCGTTTCCAGGCGGAGGCATGACAAGCCGCATTCGATGGCATAGGCCTCTGCTGCCTGCAGCAGCAGTCGCCCGACGCCTCTGCACTGCGCGTCCGGAGCAACCGCGAGTTTGCCGACATAGAGGCAATCCGGTGGTTCCGGCTTGCAGAAGATGCAGCCGGCCAGATGACCGTTTTCGATGGCGGCATAGGCTTTCTCGGTTTCGGCCTTCTGCTTCAGCGACTGCGGCGTCAGGTGGAGAGCCGATGATGGCGGGTCGATCCGCGGGTGCATATAGGCGAAGGAGGCGAGGATCAACGACAGCAACGTATCCCAGTCCTCGAACGCCCGATCGATCGGCACGAGCTTCATCTGACCTTCCGGCCATATTTGATCGTATCGAATCGCGCCGTGAGCGCATCATACATCAGCAAGCGGCCGACCAGCGGTTCGCCCGCGCCGGTGATGAGCTTGATGACTTCCATCGCCTGCAATGTACCAATCACGCCGGTCAACGCGCCGACGATGCCGGCCTCCGCACAGCTGGGCACGACGCCGGGCGGCGGCGGCGTGGGGAAGAGGTCGCGGTAGGACGGGTTCTGCCGCCCATCGCTCGCACTTTTCCATGGCTGGAGGACGGTGAGCGAGCCGTCGAAGCGACCGACGGCACCGGTCACCAGCGTGATCTGCAGATGCTCGGCCGTATCGGCGGCGAGGTAACGCGTCTCGAAATTGTCGGAGCCATCGACGACGATATCGTAGCGGGAAAACAGCGTCTGCGCATTGGAGGCGTCAAGTCGTACGCCATGCTGGATCACCGCGACATGCGGGTTGATGCGGGCAATGAACTCGGCTGCGCTATCGGCCTTGGGCCTGCCGATATCGGGCGTGCCGTGGATCACCTGCCGCTGCAGGTTCGACAGCGAAACGGTATCGTCATCGACGATCCCGAGCGTGCCGATGCCGGCAGCGGCCAGATACTGGAGCACCGGCGCGCCAAGACCGCCGGCACCAATGACGAGGACGCGCGCGGCCTTCAGCGCCTGCTGACCGGCCCCGCCGATCTCCGGCAGGATGATGTGGCGCGCATAGCGTTGGATTTCTTCGGAATTGAGAGGCTCTGTCGTCATGATGGCCGAATGTCACCCGGAAACGGTGCCATTGGCAACCGTAAGATAACGCGCGCGCGGGCCAAGCGCCGAAAACATCGACTGGTCGGTGCCGGTCATGAAGGCCTGGCCGCCGAGATCATCGACGAGATCGAACAGTGCCGCCCGCCGCCCTTCATCGAGATGCGCGGCGATCTCGTCGAGCAGCAGCACGGGCGCATGGCCGGTCATGTTGGCAACGAGGCGGGCGTGGGCAAGCACAAGGCCGACGAGGAGCGCCTTCTGCTCGCCGGTCGAACACCGCTCGGCCTCCATGTTCTTGGCGCGGTGGCGGATCAGGAGATCACTTCGATGCGGGCCATCGAGCGTGCGACCGGCCGCCGCATCGCGATAACGGCCGTTCTTCATCATTTCGAGATATTGTTCCTCCAGATCGAAGGCGGGACGGTGCCATTCGCCGTCGAGAAAACCGGACAGCGCAAGGTCTGCAGCCGGGAAGACGCCGCCCTCGTGATTCTTGTCCACCAGCGCTGCCAGAAGACCCAGCATCTCCTGCCGCGCCAAGGCCATCGATATCCCGAGTTCGGCCATCTGGCGCTCCAGCCCCGTCAGCCAGACGGGATCCGCTCGCCCCTCGGACAGGAGCTTGTTGCGGCTGCGCATGGCGCGCTCGTAGTCGCTGGCGCGACGGCCATGCTCCGGATCGAGCGACAGGACCAATCGGTCAAGGAAGCGGCGGCGATCGCTGGAGCCGCCGGTGAAAAGCCCGTCCATGGCGGGCGTCAGCCAGAGCACCCGCAGATGATCGAGAAGCTCATCGACCGTTTTTGCCGTTGTTCCGTTGATGCGCAGGCGCCGCGCCTGCCCCTCCTCGGCCCCGGCCGTGCCGGTACCGATCTCGACCGGACCATCCATGCCGTCCAGCTCCGCAAAGACGGAGAACCCGGTTTCCACACCGACCCGGGCCACATCGGCATAGGCGGCTCGGCGCAGGCCACGCCCGGGAGACAGGAGGGAAACGGCTTCCATCAGGTTGGTCTTGCCCGCGCCGTTCTCGCCCGTCAGCACCACATGGCGCGCGTCGAGCTGCAGCGACAGGCCTGCATAGTTGCGGAAATCGCTGAGCTTCAGGCGGCTGAGAAAAACCTTGTGCGGCATGGCGAATCCGGTTGCGTATCCGGGTGAGAGCTATGCCGAACCGCGCCGGATGGCAAGATGAAAGGGCAGCGCGACCAAGACCGGAACACCGCGCCGCCCGTGTGACCCTAGATATTGCAAGCGGCAATCAAAGACGCCAGCGTCCATCCTCCAGGGACTTCCCGGAAGGTTGACGAAAACGCCGATGAGCTTGCGTGGATCAGGCGTGAATATTTTCCGCGTCAGCGGGCGAAACGCGCAACGGAAGTTCCCGCGCCACCTCCCGCGCGACGACGCCGACAGTTTCTGCAACCGACAGCGTATCGGCAAATTCCGTCAGTTCGACGACCCGTCCATCCCGGAACGTGAATTTATCGACCAACTCAGTGTCGAAGCTCGTATTTGTCGGGATGAACCGAACCTGCCCCACGCGGTGGACAAATGCCGTATCGCCATCAATACAAAGACCGGTATTTACGAGGCCGGAAAGGTCCCAATTTTCCATAAGCGCCGTCAAGGTTGCGCGCAGAGATACCGGATCCTCCACCCTCTGCGTTATTGGTCCCAGACGGTCGGTTCCCACGATGCGGAAACGACAGGCGGGATCCATCCAGTTCATCAAGGCATCGACGTCATTGAAATCGCGCGCGCGGTACATTTCCTGAACTATGCTTTCAAGTGTGCTTCGATCAGTCATCGACGAGCCTCCCTTTTTACCCTGGGATCGATCTTGCGCTTGTTTCACCTGCTCGGCAACCGGCGCGAGAGCCTGACGTCGCGGCTTACGGCAGAAGCAACGGATGCTCTGGCGGTAAGCGACACGCCGCAGTGAGATGGGGGCGAACGTCCAATACGAGACGGGTCAGCCAGAGGATCGGTCGAGTTCCGGATAATAGCGGAAGATGCCTTCCTCGTTGAAAGCAAGCCGGCGCTTGGACGCGAGATAGGCCTTGATCCGGGGCAGTTCGCGTACCTGCGCGTTGAGCGCGACGAGAAGCGGATAGTCCGGTTCGGCCGCCTGCATTGCCTTCGGGAAGGCATAGCGCAGCCCCTCCAGAAGGTGAAACAGAGACAGGTCGACATAGGTCAGCGCAGCGCCGACGGCATGGACCTGTCCCTCGCCATTGCCGAGCTTCCTTTCGAAGTAGCCGAGGAATTTGGGCAGACGTTCGTCGCGGAAATTTTCGGCCCGCCGAAGCGCCTCGTCCCTCTGTTCGTGATAATAGAGCGAGACGCCGATCGGGTGATGGACGTCGTGAATTTCACCGACGAGATCGGTGATGGTCAGTTGCAGCCCATTTGCCTCGAACCGCCCGGCTTCGTCCTTGGGCGCAAGCCCGAGCCTGCCGCCGAGATAGAGCAGGATATTGGCGACGTGGGAGACGACGACATCTCCATCCTTCAGGAAAGGCGGTGCAAAGGGCGTGAATGTCCCCGCTTTGCCTTTCATCATCGCCATCATGCGCCCCATGCCGCCCTCCGTGCGGGCGACGTCGATGTAGTCTGCACCCGCCTGTTCCAGTGCGAGACGGACGAACTCACCGCGGCCGGGTATGCCGTCCCAATAAAAGAGCTCATAGGTCATGGGAAAACCTTTCGCGTGTGAACGCCATGCCGGCGGCACCGGCGAATGGACAAAAAAAGCCGGAGGCATTGCTGCCTCCGGCCGGAATATATTGCCGATTGTCGGCTTGACCAGTCACTCAATGTCGAAGAAATCCTTCATGCGGGAAAAGAACCCGGCGGATTCCGGATTGTTGTCTTTGGAAGACAGCTCTTCGAACTCCCTCAACAGCTCGCGCTGGCGCTTGGTGAGCTTCTGCGGCGTTTCGATCTGGATCTGGATGTAGAGATCGCCGATCTGGCTGGAGCGCAGCACCGGCATGCCCTTGCCCTTCAGGCGAAACTGCTTGCCGGCCTGCGTGCCTTCCGGCACCGAGACGCGCGACTTGGTGCCGTCGAGCGTCGCCACATCGAACTTGCCGCCAAGCGCTGCCGTCGTCATCGAGATCGGCACGCTGCAATAAAGGTCCGCACCGTCGCGCTGGTAGAACTCATGCGGCTTGACCGACAGGAAGATGTAGAGATCGCCGGCGGGGCCGCCACGCAGGCCTGCCTCGCCTTCGCCCGAAAGGCGAATCCGCGTTCCGTCCTCGATACCGGCCGGAATGTTGACCGACAGCGAACGCTCCTCGGTCACGCGGCCCTGGCCGTGGCATTTCCCGCACGGATCGGTGATGGTCTGACCGCGACCATGGCAGGTCGGGCAAGTCCGTTCGATGGAAAAGAAGCCCTGGGCAGCGCGCACGCGGCCCGAGCCCTGGCAGGTGCCGCAGGTCTGCGGCTTCGTACCCGGCTTGGCGCCCGAGCCCGAGCAGACATCACACGTGATCGACGTCGGCACACGGATCTGTGCCGTCTTGCCGGAATAGGCCTCTTCCAGCGAGATTTCCATATTGTAGCGCAGATCGGCGCCGCGTTCGCGTCCACCCGACGACCGCCGTTGGCGGCCGCCGCCCATCATCTCGCCGAAAATGTCCTCGAAGATATCGGAGAAGCCACCGGCGCCCGCACCGCCGAAACCGCCGCCACCACCACCCATGCCGCCATTTTCGAAGGCTGCATGGCCATAGCGATCATAGGCCGCCCGCTTCTGCGGGTCCTTGAGGGTTTCGTAGGCGTGGCTGATATCCTTGAAAGTCTTTTCCGCTTCCGCGTCGCCGGGATTCTTGTCCGGGTGATACTTCATCGCCAGTTTGCGGAAAGCGCCCTTGAGCTCTTTCTCGTCCGCTGTTTTCCCAACGCCGAGCGTTTCGTAAAGATCACGTTTCATACTTGCAGGTTGTCCTGTTGAATAGGCATGCCGAAAAAGGCCGCCCGATGGTCGCCTGATTTCCTTGCAACAGGATTTAGTGAACCTTCAAGCGTGATACCATAGGCAATACACTATCCGTGCAGGTTTTTGTCGAAAAAGCGCAGATTCAGACCGCCGCATCTGCGCTCCGGCACCGGACGGAGCACCTGTCGCTGCCGAAGAGCGGTGGCAACATCCTCAGTCAAGGCACGCGGCGCATTTCAAAGCCATCGTCATGAGCAAAGAAAAAGCCCGGAGCGTGTGGCCCCGGGCTCGGATACTTTCCAGATCGAAGAAGGCTTATGCGGACTTCTTGCGATCGTCCTCGTCATTGACTTCTTCATAGTCGGCGTCAACGATATCACCATCGCGGGCAGCGTCAGCGGCCGCATCGGCATTGGCCGCATCCGTCTGCTGGGCTTCGTACATCGCCTGGCCGAGCTTCATCGATGCCTCGAGCAGCGTCTGGGTCTTGGCCTTGATGTCTTCAGCATCGGGTTCCGAGGCTTCGACGGCGGTCTTCAATGCAGCGATCGCATCGGAGATCGCGGTGCGCTCGGCTTCTGTGACCTTGTCGCCATATTCCTTCAGCGACTTTTCCGAGGAATGAATCAGGCTTTCGGCCTGGTTCTTGGCTTCGACGGCTTCGCGGCGCTTCTTGTCGGTTTCGGCATTGGCCTCGGCATCCTTGACCATCTTCTCGATATCCGCGTCGGACAGACCGCCCGATGCCTGGATCCGGATCTGATGTTCCTTGCCGGTGCCCTTGTCCTTGGCGGAAACCTGCACGATGCCGTTGGCGTCGATATCGAAGGTGACTTCGATCTGCGGAACGCCGCGCGGTGCCGGCGGGATGCCGACGAGGTCGAACTGGCCCAGCAGCTTGTTGTCGGCCGCCATTTCGCGCTCGCCCTGCGAGACGCGGATGGTCACGGCGGACTGGCTGTCCTCGGCCGTCGAGAAGGTCTGGCTCTTCTTCGTCGGGATCGTCGTGTTGCGCTCGATCAGGCGGGTGAAGACGCCACCCAGCGTTTCGATGCCGAGCGACAGCGGGGTCACGTCGAGAAGCAGGACGTCCTTGACATCACCCTGCAGAACGCCGGCCTGGATGGCGGCGCCGAGGGCAACCACTTCATCCGGATTGACGCCCTTGTGCGGTTCCTTGCCGAACAGCTGCTTGACGGTTTCCTGCACCTTCGGCATGCGGCTCATGCCGCCGACCAGAACGACTTCGTCGATCTCGGCCGCCGTGACGCCGGCATCCTTGAGAGCGGCCTTGCACGGAGCAACGGTGCGCTGGATGAGGTCGTCGACCAGGCTCTCGAACTTGGCGCGCGACAGCTTCATCGTCAGGTGCTTCGGACCAGAGGCGTCTGCCGTAATGAACGGCAGGTTGATTTCAGTCTGCTGCGAGGACGACAGCTCGATCTTTGCCTTTTCGGCAGCTTCCTTGAGGCGCTGCAGGGCAAGCTTGTCGTTCTTCAGGTCGATGCCCTGATCCTTCTTGAACTCGGCTGCGAGGTATTCGACAAGACGCATGTCGAAGTCTTCACCACCGAGGAAGGTGTCGCCGTTGGTCGACTTCACTTCGAAGACGCCGTCGCCGATTTCAAGAACCGAGATATCGAACGTGCCGCCACCCAAGTCGTAAACGGCGATGGTCTTGCCGTCCTTCTTGTCGAGGCCATAGGCGAGCGCTGCTGCCGTCGGCTCGTTGATGATGCGCAGGACTTCCAGACCGGCGATCTTGCCGGCATCCTTGGTTGCCTGGCGCTGCGCGTCGTTGAAGTAGGCGGGGACCGTGATGACGGCCTGCGTCACCTTTTCACCGAGATAGGATTCGGCGGTTTCCTTCATCTTCTGAAGGATCATGGCGGAGATCTGCGACGGGGAATACTTCTCGCCGTGCGCTTCGACCCAGGCGTCGCCATTGTCTGCCTTGATGATCTTGTAGGGTACCATGCCCTTGTCTTTTTGCGTGGTCGGATCAGCGAACGTGCGGCCGATCAGGCGCTTGATTGCAAAAAGCGTGTTTTCCGGATTGGTGACGGCCTGACGCTTGGCCGGCTGGCCGATCAGGCGCTCGCCATCATCGTTGAATGCAACGATCGACGGGGTCGTGCGCGCACCTTCCGCATTTTCAATGACCTTCGCGTCCTTGCCGTCCATGACGGCGACGCAGGAGTTGGTCGTTCCCAAGTCAATACCGATTACTTTAGCCATGTCGTTCTCTCCTTGCAGCGGACTGTCAGAACCCGGTCAGGCATTCATTTGACAGCCCCTAACGGGATGGTCTGTGGAATATTCGCAGCGGAAGCCGCGGTGATGGGGCGTATATAAGGAGCAGCGTTTCGGACTGCAAGGCATCTGAGGGGGCGAAAACACGCAAAAACCGAGCCGTAAACGACAAGCAGGCAGAAAAACCCACCCTTCCAAACGCAGGCATTTCGCACTCAGCCTGCGTTTGACGGCAACGGGTTTCACCCGGCAGCGCCTCTCCTGCGCTGCAAAACGTAGGAAGGAAATGAACAACGGTCAACCGCCGGTGAGGATGTCGAGCAGCGTGGTCCGTCGTGTCGCGCCGGTCGTCTCGCCGACATCGGCCGGCGGCACAAGCCCAGAATTCGCCGGCTGTGCCAGGTCCTGCTGGGCAGCGGCCTGCCCGTTGCCGACCGGCGCCTGCGGAAACTCCTCCGTGCCGCCATTGCCGAAAGTACCGGAAATGACATCGCCGACGGTCTCGGGTGCGGCCTGATTGTCCTCGAATGTCGGCTGGACACCGGTCGTGCCGAACACCGGCGACGGTGACAGGCCCTCATGCGCGGCCGTCATGTAGTCGTGCCAGGCCTTGGCCGGAAGACCGCCGCCAGTCACCTTCTTCATCGACTTGCCATCGTCATTGCCGAACCAGACGCCGGTCGTCAGATTGCTGGTGAAGCCGACGAACAGCGCATCGCGGAAGGACTGCGTCGTGCCCGACTTGCCGGCCGCCTGCCAGCCCTTGAGCTTGGCGCTCTTGCCGGTGCCATGCTCGATCACGCCCACCATCATCTGGTTCATCTCGCTGACGACGGCGGGATCAAGCACGCGGGGCGGATTGTCATAGGTGTTTTCGTAGAGAACCGTGCCATCGGCCGTCGAGATCCGCTTGATGACGTGCGGCGTCGCCTTGAAGCCGCCATTCATGAAGGGAGCATAGGCGGATGTGAGTTCGACCAAGCTGACCTCGGATGTGCCGAGCGCGATCGAGGCATTGGCCTGCATTTCCGATTCGATGCCGAGCCTGTGGGCAAGTTTGATGACGTTCTGCGGCCCGACTTCCATGACAAGCTGGGCGGCGATCGTGTTCAGCGAATTGGCGAGCGCCGTCGAAAGCGAGACCTCGCCGCGATATTTCTCGTCATAGTTCTCCGGCGTCCAGTTGCCGATCCGGACCGGCGCGTCGTTGCGGATCGACATGGGCGTGCGGCCGATTTCCATGGCGGCGGCATAGACGAAGGGCTTGAAGGCCGAACCGGGCTGGCGCTTGGCCTTGACGGCGCGGTCGAACTGGCTGTCGGCATAATCGCGGCCGCCGACCAGTGCGCGGATGGCGCCGGTTCCGTCGATCGATACCAGGGCAGCCTGGCTGACGTTCAGCTTCCCACCCGATTCGTCGAGGCTGGCGGCGAGCGTCTCTTCCGCCTTCTTCTCGAGGTCGAGATCAAGCGTGGTATCGACGACGAGGTCCTGGCTGATTTCGCCGACCATGCCCGGCAACTGGTCCATGACCATGTCGGCCACATAATATTGTGCGCCGGACCAGAAGCTCTTCGCCTTGGTCGGCGGCTGCGACATGGCCGTCTTGATCTCGGCGTCGGTGATGAAGCCTTCCTCCCGCATGGCGCCGAGCACCACCTGCGCGCGCTCTTCGGCAGCCTTCGGATCGCGTGCCGGCGACAGGCGCGACGGCGCCTTGAGCAGGCCCGCAAGAAGCGCCGCCTCGCCGAGGTTCACATCCCGCGCCGACTTGTTGAAATAGCGCCGCGATGCCGCCTCGACGCCATAGGCGTTCGAGCCGAAAAACACGCGGTTCAGGTACATGGCCAGGATCTGGTCCTTGGTATATTTCTGCTCCAGCCAGACGGCGAGCAGCACTTCCTGCACCTTGCGCTCGAGCGTGCGCTCCGGCGAGAGGAACAGGTTCTTGGCAAGCTGCTGAGTGAGCGTCGAGCCGCCCTGCACCATGCGGCCGGTGGTGATGTTGGTCAGCATCGCACGCGCCAAGCCGAGCGGATCGACGCCGAAATGCGAATAGAACCGCCGGTCCTCGATGGCGATGACCGCCTGCGGGATATAGGGCGACATGTTTTCGAGCGACAGCGCCTCGCCGCCGGTGGCACCACGATTGGCAATGATATCGCCGCTGACGGCAAGGATCTTGACGTTTGGCGGACGGTCGGGGATGGCCCAGCTCGTCGCGCTCGGCATGCGAGAGCCGTAATAGAGCACCAGCCCGCCGACGCCGATGGCGCCCCAGATGCCGAGAACGACGCACCAATAGACCATCGAGCGGATGAGGCCGGTCAATCCGCCGCCACCGCGCGAGCCGCCGCGGCCGGAGCCTCTCTTCGATCTGTTCGTTTTCGCCGCCGATTTCGAGCTTCCAGACTTGCGGCCTCCACCACCGACGCGATCTCCGGCATCGACCCGCAGTTCGCCATCGTCACGGCCCCGCCCGCCCTCGAAAGAAGGTTCTATTCTCTGCGGTGATTTGCGATTTCCTGCCATGCCGGGGTAGGGTTGCTCCAGATGAGCGTTTCGGGAAGCCAAGCCGGCCATTCCGCCGCCACGCCGATTTTCAACAGTGCGATGAAGTGTAAATGCGGCGATTTAAGGGGGAGTTAAATTCCCGTTTGAATAAAATCGTGCGCTTTCAACTCGTTGCGTGGAACCGTTTTCGGTGCACTCCCGGGCGGGGAAGGCCGGTATGGCGCGGCATTGCACAGCGCGCACCTTCGAGGCGCCCGCACGTTCGCAAGTGCACCCGCAGATTCTCGCAGATTTCCTCAGTTCGCGTCCGCCTTCGCGATGCGGTGCGTTGCGTCGTCCAGGGCATTGCTGGTCTGCACGCCGTCCTGCTTTAAACCGCGCGCGGTGTTGCCGCATGCGGCGAGCGTCAACAAGGACAGGCAGGCAACGGCGATCACGACTTTCGACATGGTTATTCCTCCCGTGAATTCGGCAATGAGAGGAACATGATGCGCATCGCCGAGAAATCAATTCGGCCGACCAAAAAACTGGCACTCTTCCCCGACGCTTTCAGAACAGCGACGTCTCAGCGCCGCAAAATAAACTCTGCAGATCTTCGGTCCTGGCGCTATAAAAACCAAACGAAAACAACGAACATCGCAAAATAAAAATAATAAAACTTGACTGCGCAGCCCCGGTAACCTATCTGAGCTTTGGTCGATATTTGTTAGATGACTTTGGTTTTTGCGACATAGAGCGCAATCGGACGAACTTTCCTTCAGATTCGAACATCAAGCCTCGCTGTAATATCTACGGCTTGGTTCACTATAATTTGCTAGAGAAAGGGATCGTTATGGCCACTGGCACAGTAAAATGGTTTAATTCCACCAAGGGCTTCGGCTTCATTCAGCCGGACGACGGCAGCCAGGACGTTTTCGTCCACATTTCCGCTGTCGAGCGCGCTGGCATGCGCAGCCTCAACGACGGTCAGAAGATCAGCTTCGAGCTGGTTCGTGACCGCAAGTCCGGCAAGATGTCGGCAGACAGCCTCCAGGCTGCCTAATACCAATCTGGCGCGATCATCCGCGCCGGAGAAATGCGCTTCCGCGGTTGACCACGGATGTACTGGCAGGTGTGTCGAAGCGCGTTGTGAAAGGTCGGGTTTTCCCGGCCTTTTTGTTTTTCTGGACTTGGGTCAGCCTTCACAAAATGGGCCACGACCTTCAAATCGCCTTATCCGCATTGAAACTTCCCTGAACGCCAGGAGCAATGCGATGAAAACCATCCCTACCTCCCTGATGACCGCGGCCGTGCTGACCGTTTCCTGCCTCAGTGCAACGGCGCAGGACAAGACCGCCTATGTCGATGACCGCTCCGATGGGCCGGCGCTGATCCGCTCGCTCTACAATGCGATCAACCGCAAGGAATATGCCCGCGCCTACAGCTATTTCGCCGACCGGAAACCCTTCGCCGACTATCAGTCATTCGTTAAGGGCTATGCAAAGACGGTGGATGTCGAGGTGATCACCGGCACGGTGACGCCCGAAGGCGCGGCGGGCAGCATCTACGCGCCAGTGCCGGTCGCGATCAAATCAACGGAAAAGGGTGGCAAGGAGCGTATTTTCGCCGGCTGCTACGTCACCCGCATCGTCAACGCCGCGATCCAGGAGCCGCCCTTTGCGCCGCTGCATATTGAGAGCGCCGAACTGGAAGAGGTCGATGGGCCGCTGGAGAAGGCGCTGCCGAAGGTTTGCTATCCGCCCTCGTGAGAGGAAAACCTATTCGTCCTGCTTGCGCCCGCTGCCCTCCTGTCTGCCGGCGAGGAATTGCGAATGCTCGAAAACGATCACGACGAGGAGCGCGAAGAGGAAGGGCACGATCAGGTAGAACAGCCGGAAGATGGCAAGTGCGGCCAGAACACCCGCTGGATCCATTTCCGGCAGGCCGGCAATGAAGACCAGTTCCAGCACCCCGAGCCCCCCCGGCGCATGCGACAAGAGTGCGGCCGAAAAGGAGGCGAGAAAAACGCCGAGGATCACCATGTAGCCCGGATTTCCGGCTTCCGGCAGGGCGAAGTAAATGATTGCCGCCGCGGCGATCAACTCGACAGGCGCGATCAGCAATTGCCGCAGCGCCAGCGAAGGCTTCGGATATTCCAGTTGAAACCAGCGGGTTTTCAACGGCTGGAAGCCGACGAGGCTGCCGACGACGTAAAGCGTGATCAGCGCAAGAATGATCAGCCCCGTCGAGAGGGACGCGCCGATCGGCAGGAAGGCGGCAAAGCGGGCGGTGATCTCCGGCTCGATCAACAGCACGATGGCTGCCAGCATCAAGGTTCCGAGCAGGAAGGTGAAGGAGCAGAAGGCGACGAGAACACCGGTTTCACCGGCCGAAAGACCCTTCGAACCATAGGCGCGATAACGCACCACCGCGCCGGAAAAAACCGATGCGCCGACCGTGTGCGACAGCGCATAAGCGGTGAAGGAGCAGATGGTGATGAACCACAGCGAAATCCTGTGACCGAGATGCTCCAGCGCCAGGTGATCATAGGCCGCCAAAGCGGCATAAGCCGCAAGGGTTGCGCAGCCGGCCAGTATCCACCCCTTGACGGACACGGCTTTCAGGCTTTCGACGAAATCATGGGCCGAAAGGCCATGCAGTTCGTGATAGAGGCCGTAGACGGAAAACAGAATCGCGGCCAGTCCTATGACCGGCCAGGCGAATTTACGCACCAGGTTCATGAGGCCGGAATTCTCGGAGGCTGCAGGCAAAACATCATCCTGACGATGAGTACACCGCCAGCCAAACGGGTCAAGGGTGCTAACCGTTAACAACAGCCCTTGCGGCACGCGGCAGCAATACCGCAGCGCACCGGGCGACAGCCATCAGCCGGCGAGTGCGGCGAGTGCGGCGAGAATCCGGATCCACGAGCGGATACCCTTGTGGAAGGACTGCAGCTCGTATTTCTCGTTCGGCGAATGGATGCGGTCGTCCGAGAGGCCAAAGCCGACGAGCAGCGATTCCATTCCGAGCATCTTCTGGAAATCCCCGACGATCGGGATCGATCCGCCCATGCCGATCAGCACGGCAGGTTTCGGCCATTCGTCGGACAGGGCAGATTTCGCCGTGTTCAGCAGGGCCGAATCATAGGGAAGCTGGATCGCCGGCGAGCCGCCATGCTCGTGGAATTCGACCGAGCAATCCGCCGGGATTTTCGACGCCACATAGGAACGGAAAGCGGCCCGGATCTTGTCGGGATTCTGGGTGCCGACGAGCCGGAACGAAACCTTGGCGGACGCCTGCGCCGCGATCACCGTCTTGAAGCCTTCACCGGTGTAGCCACCCCAGATGCCGTTGACCTCGGCCGTCGGCCGGGCCCAGGTCAGTTCCATCACCGAACGGCCCCTTTCACCGGAGGGAACGGCAAGGCCGATCTCTCCGAGGAATTTTTCCGTCGTCATGCCAAGCGTTTCCCAGGACGCCTTGATCTGCGACGGCGTTTCCTCGACGCCCTCGTAAAAACCGTCGAGCGCGACGCGGCCGGTCTCGTCGTGAAGGCCGGCAAGAATAGTGGCGAGGATATGGATCGGATTGGCCGCAGCGCCGCCGAAATAACCGGAATGCAGATCGCGGTCGGCCGCGGTGATGACGATCTCCTCGCCGACCAGGCCACGCAATCCGGCCGAGATGGCCGGCGTGTCGCGGTCCCACATATTGGTATCGCAGACCAGCGCATAGTCCGCCTTCAGCTCGGCGGCATTGGCTTCCAGGAAGGGCTTCAGCGATGGTGAGCCGGATTCTTCTTCGCCTTCGAACAGGATCGTGACTTCGCAGGGCAGCGAACCGTTGATGTCCTTATAAGCGCGGCAGGCTTCGACGAAGGTCATCAACTGACCCTTGTCGTCGGCCGTTCCGCGGCCGGTGATGACCTTGCGGCCCCCGTCCAGTTCCTTGATCGACGGCTCGAAGGGCGCCGTGTCCCAGAGGTTGAGCGGATCGACCGGCTGGACATCGTAATGGCCGTAGAACAGCACATGCGGCGCGCCGGCCTTGCCGGCTGCGTGATGGGCGACCACCATCGGGTGACCGGGCGTATCGCGCACCGAGGCGTCGAAACCGAGGCCCGTCAGTTCGGCCACAAGCCATTCCGCTGCCTTGCGGCATTCCGCCTTGTAGGCCGGGTCGGTGGAGATCGACTGGATCCGCACCAGATCGAAAAGCCGCTCCAGGCTCTGGGGGAGATTATCGTCCGCGCGGGTAAGAGTGCTGGCCGTGTCTGTCATGTCCGAATCCTTGTTGTGCGGGCGAAACCTAGACAAAGATCGCAGCAGCTTTAAGCGAAATATTTTGATCGTCCGATCATGGCCGGCGACCGGGGCGATTTCTCAACCGCGCGCGCCATTGGCGATCGCCATGCGCATATATTCCAGCATCAACTCCCGCTCGAAGTGCCGAAAGCCGGAAAAGAGCGACTGATCCGCAGCCAGCGCCGCCGCCTTGGCTTCCGCCTCCATCACCCGCGCCTTGTCGGTCAGGAAAATCTGCTGGGCGCGTTTGTCGGTCGGGTGTTTTTTGCGGAGAATCAGCCCGTCACGCTCCATCCGCGCCAGCGTATTGGCCATCGTCGCCTGCTCGATGTCGAGGCGATCGAGAAGCTGCTTCTGGGTGAGGCCCTCTTCGCTCCAGAGTTCCAGAATAACGGGAAACTGGCCGGGCGCGAAGCCGAGCTTCTGACCCCTCTCCTGCAACGCACGGGAGAAGCTTTTTGCCAGGAGGCTCGCCAGGTATGTCGCCGAATCCATGCGGTCGAAGGCCATGGGTATGGGTACCTCTCACCAAGCCGGAGCACAAGTTCATTGCAGGCGATGGAAACCCGCAGGCCGCCTTTTTTCAGGGACGCGATGGCTTGCGGCGCGCAAACAAAAACCGCCATGGCGGAGGCGGGGCCACGGCGGTCTTGTCATAATTCGGACAAAGGCCCGGAGAGGGGGGATAGGCCTTTGTCCTAACATCTGGCTTCGGCGGGGGACAGGCCTTGTGCCAGACGACGGCGTGTTCAATTGCCGTTGCCTATGATTTGTGGTGTGAAATGTGGCTTTTCAAGGGAGACGCGCCCGAAGGCGACATTACAAATTGGTAACGTTCTCGTGAGGGCCCTCAGTTTTCCCCGGGGCGATAAAATTCCTCGTGGTCCCGGAATGAAATATGGACGCCCATCGCGGCCCACGCTATCCCTTGTCGCCATGAAAAAAGGTGATCATCTCTTCCTCGTCGACGGCTCCGGTTTCATTTTCCGGGCGTTCCACGCCATTCCACCACTGAATCGCAAATCGGATGGCCTGCCGGTCAATGCCGTTTCCGGTTTCTGCAATATGCTGTGGAAGCTCCTGACCGACGCACGCGATACCTCCGTCGGCGTCACGCCGACCCATTTCGCGGTAATTTTCGACTATTCCTCGAAAACGTTTCGCAACGCGCTCTACGACCAATACAAGGCGAACCGCACGGCACCGCCGGAAGACCTGATCCCGCAATTCGGCCTCATTCGTCATGCGACGCGCGCCTTCAACCTTCCGTGCATCGAGAAGGAAGGCTTCGAGGCCGATGACCTGATCGCCACCTATGCGCGGCTGGCGGAGGCGGCGGGCGCCGGCGTCACTATCGTGTCGTCCGACAAGGACCTGATGCAGCTCGTCACGCCCAATGTGTCGATGTACGACAGCATGAAGGACAAGCAGATCTCGATCCCGGACGTGATCGAGAAATGGGGCGTGCCGCCGGAGAAGATGATCGACCTGCAGGCGATGACCGGCGATTCGACCGACAACGTGCCCGGCATCCCCGGCATCGGCCCGAAGACGGCGGCGCAGCTTCTGGAGGAATTCGGCGATCTCGACACGCTGCTTGCCCGCGCCGGCGAGATCAAGCAGCAGAAACGCCGCGAGAACATCCTCGCCAATGCCGAGCTTGCCCGGCTGTCGCGTCAGTTGGTCATGCTGAAAACCGACACGCCGATCGACGTTCCGCTCGAGAACTTCGAACTTCACACACAGGACGGGCCAAAGCTCATTGCCTTCCTCAAGGCGATGGAATTCACCTCGCTGACCCGTCGCGTCGCCGCTGCGACGGAAACCGATGCGGATGTGGTGGAAGCGTCGACTGTGCCGGTCGAATGGGGTGCGGCAGCCCACGGACCCGACCTCGACAAGGGCGAGCTCTCGCCACCGCCGCCGCCGTCCGAGCTGTCCTCGGCAACATCGCCGGCGCGCGGTAGCGCCGCCGAGGCCGCAACCGCCCTTGCTGCCGTCAAGACAGTCGAGCCACCGGTCGCGACGCCGCAAACCCTTGCTCAGGCGCGCGCTGAAGCCTTTGCCGCGGCAAAGATCGACCGCAGCGCCTACGTGACAATCCGCGATATAGCCACGCTCGATGCGTGGATCGCCATGGCGCGTGAGAGCGGCATCGTCGCCTTCGACACCGAGACGACCTCGCTCGACGCCATGCAGGCCGAACTGGTCGGCTTTTCGCTGGCGATTGCCAACAACAGCAAGAACCCGACCGGCACCGACATCCGCGCCGCCTATGTTCCAATTCTTCACAAGACGGGCGGCCATGATCTTTTCAGCGACGGCGTGAAGCTGGCGCCGGATCAGATCCCGGCGGCGGTTGCCCTCGAACGGCTGAAGGACCTGCTGGAGGATCCGTCCGTCCTGAAGGTGGCGCAGAACCTCAAATACGACTACCTCGTGGCGCGCCGCCACGGCATGACCATTACCAGCTTCGACGATACGATGCTGATGTCCTATGTGGTTGACGCGGGCGCCGGTGCCCACGGGATGGATTCGCTTTCGGAAAAATGGCTCGGCCACCCGCCGATCCCCTACAAGGACGTCGCCGGCAGCGGCAAATCCGCGCTCGGCTTCGACTATGTAGATATCGACAAGGCGACCGCCTACGCGGCGGAAGACGCCGACGTGACGCTGCGGCTCTGGCAGGTGCTGAAGCCGCGCCTTGCAGCGAAAAAGCTCAACACTGTCTATGAGCGACTGGAGCGGCCGCTGGTACCGGTTTTGGCGCAAATGGAAGAGCGCGGCATCACCATCGACCGGCAGATCCTGTCGCGCCTTTCGGGCGAACTGGCGCAAGGTGCGGCCCGCCTCGAACACGAAATCTATGCCATTGTCGGCGAGAGCTTCAACATCGGTTCGCCGAAACAGCTCGGCGACATCCTGTTCGGCCGCCTCGGCCTGCCCGGCGGCGCGAAGACCAAGACCGGCCAATGGTCGACCTCCGCCTCGGTGCTCGAAGACCTGGCCGCAGAGGGACACGAACTGCCGCGCAAGATCGTCGACTGGCGACAGCTGACCAAGCTCAAATCCACCTATACCGACGCTCTTCCCGGCTTCGTGCATCCAGAAACCAAGCGCGTGCACACGTCCTATGCGCTGGCCGCCACGACTACGGGCCGCCTTTCCTCCTCGGATCCCAACCTGCAGAACATTCCGGTGCGCACCGCCGAAGGCCGCAAGATCCGTACCGCGTTCATCTCCACGCCTGGGCATAAGCTGGTTTCGGCCGACTACAGCCAGATCGAGTTGCGCGTACTTGCCCACGTTGCCGAAATCCCGCAGCTGAAGCAGGCGTTTTCCGACGGCATCGACATTCACGCAATGACTGCCTCGGAAATGTTCGGCGTGCCGGTCGAGGGCATGCCGAGCGAGATTCGCCGCCGTGCCAAGGCGATCAACTTCGGCATCATCTACGGCATCTCGGCTTTCGGCCTTGCCAACCAGCTTTCGATCGAGCGCTCGGAAGCGGGCGATTACATCAAGAAATACTTTGAGCGCTTCCCCGGCATCCGCGACTACATGGAAAGCACCAAGGCGTTTGCCCGCGAGAACGGCTATGTCGAAACCATTTTCGGCCGCCGCGCCCACTATCCGGACATCCGCTCCTCCAATCCCTCGCACCGCGCCTTCAACGAGCGCGCGGCGATCAACGCGCCGATTCAGGGCTCGGCCGCCGACATCATTCGCCGGGCAATGATCAAGATGGAGCCGGCGCTGGAAAAGGCCGGGCTATCCCAGCGCGTGCGCATGCTGCTGCAGGTGCATGACGAACTGATCTTCGAGGTCGAGGATGGCGACGTCGAAACTTCGATCCCGCTGATCGTCTCGGTGATGGAGAACGCCGCGATGCCGGCGCTCGACATGAAGGTGCCGCTCAAGGTCGATGCCCGCGCCGCGCATAACTGGGACGAGGCCCACTGAGGGAACAATCGCGGCGTCCAACGCGCCTTCGCGCTGGACGCCTGCCTTGACCAGATCGCGCACCGCCGGAGCCAAAATCAAACGCGCGAGAATCCTGTCATGGCCTGACAGTTTTCGCGCCACGATTCTTGCATTTTCGACCATCAGATCCGTCATCAACCTGCCCGCCCCTCAGGATGATAGAAACGGAACCGCCGACCCCGCGAAACGGTTGCCGTCGTGGCTATCCGGCGATACCGGCGTGTACTTCCGGGTGGAACTGACCTTGATCCTTCCGGCCCCTCACGTCGATTTGGAGGAAATCATGGCGTTTCAGACTTTCATACTCATCCTGTCCTGTGACGACAAACCCGGCATCGTTGCTGCCGTGACGACGGAGCTTTCCGCCGCCGGCGCCAATATTGCCGAGAGCAACCAGTTCTGGGACAGGCAGACGAACCGCTTTTTCATGCGGATTGCCTTTCAGGTGCCGATCGGCGTCTCGCGGGAGGATCTGGAGCGGGCCTTGAAGGCGCCGATCGATCGCTTCGGCATGAAGGTCAGCATCACCGATGGCGGCCGCAAGCCGCGCATCCTCATTCTCGTCTCCAAGTTCGATCATGCACTGCTGCACCTGATCTACCAGATCCGTGTCGGTTGGCTGCATGCCGACGTGGTCGCCATCGTTTCCAATCACAACGACAGCCAGCGCACGGCGGAACTGGAGGGAATTCCATTCTATTGTTGGCCGATGAACAAGGAAAACAAGGCGGAGCAGGAAGAGAAGCTGTTGCAGCTCGTCCAGGAAACCGGCGTTGATCTCGTCATCCTCGCCCGCTACATGCAGGTCTTTTCCGACAACCTGTCGAAGCGGCTCTACGGCAAGGCGATCAACATCCATCACTCGTTCCTGCCGAGCTTCAAGGGCGCCAAGCCCTATCATCAGGCCCATGAGCGCGGCGTCAAGCTGATCGGCGCCACGGCCCATTACGTGACGCCGGATCTCGATGAAGGCCCGATCATCGAGCAGGAAACCGAGCGCGTGACACATGCGATGAACGCCGAGGATTTCGTCGCCGCCGGCCGCGATATCGAGAGCCGGGTGCTTGCCCGCGCAGTCAAGCTGCATCTGGAAGACCGCGTGATGCTCAACGGTCACAAGACCGTGGTGTTCCGCTAGCTAATGCATGTCGTCCAACTCTGCGGCTTTGGGACGACGCCATGCAAAAGACAAAAGCCTGAAGCGCATCCCATCAATTCCGTTAGGCGATTGAATGGACATCGGCGGGAGCGCGAGCAGCCACGTCGATGGTTGCCGGCCTGAAGCTGGCGAACAACCGCTTCAGCCCCTCCCGGCCTTCGGCCGCCAGATCGAAACGGCGACCGAAGAGAAGCCATTCGGTGCACAGTCCACCCACCATCCACCACAGCGCCTTGGTCGCCGATTGCGGCGTCCAGTTTGCACTGAGATAGCCCTCGTTCCCTGCCCTTGCGAAGGCGCTTTCGAGCGAAGCGATGTGCCTGTCATCGACCTCCTGCTGTCTTTCGAGAACCGGCATGAGATCCTCGCCATAGCCGCAGCGCAGGAGGATGGTGAAGATGCGCTGTCGATGCTCGTCGCTTGCCAGCTCGTCCAGCCAGTCGACTGTCAGTTTTTCGATGAACGCGAGGACACCGGAGGCCGGTTGCTCGATATCGCGCGCAATCATGTCTTCCAGCGGCAAGGACACCGAATTGTAGAGTTCGAGAAACAAGTCGGTCTTGTTGGAGAAATGCCAATAGATGGCGCCGCGCGTTACGCCGGCCGCCTTGGCGACATCGTCGAGCGTCGCATTGGAGACGCCCTTCTCATAGAAAACCCGCTCCGCCGCATGGAGGATGCTGTTGCGTGTTTCTTCCGCCTCGGCCTTGGTTCTGCGCATCGCCGCTCCTAAAAAAGGGCTCGCCGTAGGCGAGCCCCTATCATCATCATTCGCCCGGTGCTGCCACTGTCTCGGCTGTCTGCGCGGCCGGCTTTGCCTTCGTCCGCCCGAAGATCTTCATCACGAAGACGAAGAAGATCGGCACGAAGAAGACTGCCAGAACCGTCGCCGAGATCATGCCGCCCATGACGCCGGTCCCGATGGCGCGCTGGCTGCCCGAGCTTGCACCGGTGGCGATCGCCAGCGGCAGAACGCCGAGCGTGAAGGCAAGCGAGGTCATCAGAATCGGCCGGAAACGCAGATGCGATGCCTCGATCGTTGCTTCCAGCAGCGATTTGCCGGCTTGCATCTGCTCCTTGGCGAACTCGATGATCAGGATCGCATTCTTCGCCGAAAGGCCGATGATCGCGATCAAGCCCACCTTGAAGTAGACGTCATTCGACATGTCGCGCAGGATGACGGCAAGGACCGCGCCGATGACGCCGAGCGGCACCACCATGATCACCGAGACGGGGATCGACCAGCTTTCATAAAGCGCGGCCAGGCACAGGAACACCAGGAGGCAGGACAGCGCGATCAGGATCGGCGCCTGCGAGCCCGACTGGATCTCCTGTAGCGACTGGCCGGTCCATTCATAGCCGAAACCGGCCGGGAGCTGCTTGACGAGGTTCTGCATCTCGGCAATCGCATCACCCGAGGAATAACCCGGTTTGGTATCGCCGCTGATGCGCACGGCCGGATAGCCATTGTAGCCAACGGTCTGCGTCGGCGCCTTCACCCATTCGACGGTTGCGAAGGAGGAGATCGGCACCATGCCGCCATTCGAGTTGCGAACGTTCAGATTGAGCAGATCGGCCGTCTGCATGCGCTTGTTCTCGTCCGCCTGCACCGTCACGCGCTGCATGCGGCCGGCATTCGGGAAGTCGTTGACATAGGTCGAGCCGAGGTTGGTGGAAATCGTCGCGTTGATATCGGCGAAGGTCACGCCGAAGGTGTTGGCCTTTTCCCGGTCGATGATCACGTTTGCCTGCGCTGCGTCCGGCATGCCCTCGAAGCGCACGCCGGCGACGACCGGGCTCTGGGCCGCAAGACCGAGCAACTGGTCGCGCGCCTGGGCAAGGGCTGCCTCGCCGAGACCGCCGCGATCCTGCAGGCGGAAGGAGAAACCACCCGTCGTGCCGAGACCCTGGATCGGTGGCGGCGACAGCGCAAAGCTGATCGCATCCTTGATCTGGCTCATCGCCATGCTGGCGCGGCCGGCGATCGCCTGCGCCGCATTTTCCGGACCGCGCTCCGCCCAGTCCTTGAGCGTCACAAAGGCAAGCGCCGCGTTCTGGCCGGCGCCGAAGAAGGAGAAGCCGTTGATCGCGACGATGCGATCGACACCCTGTTCCTTGCTGAAGATATCCTCGGTCTGCTTGATCACCTCGTCGGTGCGATGTCCGGTCGCTTCGGACGGCAGCTGCATCATGACGATGACATAGCCCTGGTCCTCATCCGGCAGGAAGGAGGACGGCAATTTGAGGAACAGATAGCCGAGCCCGGCCAGCACCGCCAGATAGATGATCATGAAGCGACCGGTTCGGCGGGTGAGCCATGACACGGAACCGCTGTAGCGATGCGAGGTGCGCTCGAACAGGCGGTTGAACCAGCCGAAGAAACCGCTCTTGGCGTGATGATGACCCTTCGGGACCTGCTTCAGGAAGCTGGCGCAGAGCGCCGGTGTCAGCGACAGGGCAAGCAGCGCCGAGAACAGAATCGACACCACCATCGTCAGCGAGAACTGGCGATAGATGACGCCGACAGCGCCCGGGAAGAATGCCATCGGGATGAAGACCGAAGCCAGAACCAGCGTGATGCCGATAACGGCGCCGGTGATCTGCTTCATCGCCTTGCGGGTCGCTTCGCGCGGCGTCAGCCCTTCTTCCGACATGATGCGCTCGACGTTTTCAACGACGATGATCGCATCATCGACGAGAATACCGATCGCGAGCACCATGCCGAACATAGTGAGCACGTTGATCGAGAAGCCCATGAAATACATCACGGCACAGGTGCCGAGCAGAGCCACGGGAACGACGATCGTCGGAATGATCGTATAGCGGATGTTCTGCAGGAACAGGAACATCACCAGGAAGACGAGGCCGACCGCTTCAAGCAGGGTGTGCAGCACCTTCTCGATCGACACCTTGACGAAGGGCGAGGTGTCGTAGGGGATCGAATATTCCAGACCCTGCGGGAAATAGGCCGAAAGCTCGTCCATGCGCGCCTTGATCGCCGCCGATGTCTCCATGGCATTCCCGGTCGGCGACAGCTGAACGCCGATCGCAGCAGAAGGCTTGCCGTTGAGGCGGGTCGAGAAGGAATAGCTTTCGCCGCCCACCTCGAGCCGCGCCACGTCGCGCAGGCGCACGGCCGATCCATCCGGATTGGCGCGAAGAACGATGGCGCCGAACTCCTCCGGCGACGACAACTGGCCCTTGATGATGACGGGCGCTGCGATCTGCTGGGTGATCGGGTTCGGCTGCGCACCGATCGAACCGGCCGCGACCTGCGCATTCTGTGCGCCGATCGCCGTCGTCACGTCTGCCGCCGTCAGGTTGAGGCCGAGCATCTTGTCCGGATCGAGCCAGACACGCATGGAGCGCTGGGTGGCAAACAGCTGGGCGCGGCCGACGCCGGGAACGCGCTGGACTTCACTCAGCACGTTGCGGTTCAGGTAGTCGCCGAGGCCGATGGCGTCCATCGAACCGTCAGTGGAGGTCAGCGCAATGATCAGGAGGAAGCCTGAGCCGGCTTCCTCGACCTGCACGCCCTGCTGCTTGACACTGTCGGGAAGCCGCGCTTCGACACGGCGGACGCGGTTCTGCACGTCAACCGCTGCCTGCCCCGGGTCGGTGCCCGGCTCGAAGGTGACGTTGATTTCGGTCGACCCTTGAGCGCTTGACGTGGATTCGAAGTAGAGAAGCCCGTCGACGCCATTCAACTCATCCTCGATGAGGCGCGTAACGCTCTGGTACGTGTCCTGCGACGAGGCGCCGGGATAGGTGGCGGTGATCGAGATCTGCGGCGGCGCCACGTCCGGATATTGGGAGATGGGAAGCTGCGGGATGGCGATGGCGCCGGCCACCATGATGAAGATCGCAACCACCCAGGCAAAAATCGGCCTGTCTATGAAGAAACTTGGCATGGTCCGGCCCTCACTTCTGCTCGGTGGCGGGCTTTGCGCCATCCGCCTGCGCCGACTGAGCCGCACCCGCCTCACCGGCAGGCTTGCCGTTCGGGTCCCATTCGGCCGGAACAACCTCCGCTCCGGGGCCGATCTTCTGGAAGCCCTCGACAATCACCTTTTCGCCAGCCTTCAGGCCTTCCGTCACCATCCAGCGATTGCCGACGGTGCGCCCGAGCGTGATGCTGCGGAACTCCACCTTGTTCTCGGCGTTCACGACATAGACCTGCGACTGGCCGCTATTGCTGCGCTGGACAGCCTGTTGCGGGATGGCGATCGCGTTCTTTTCGACACCCTGCTGGATCTGCACGCGGACATACATGCCGGGCAGCAGATCGCTGTCGGGGTTGGGGAACTCGCCCCGCAGCGTCACCTGCCCGGTCGTTTCATCGACGGCAGCCTCCGAGAAGAGCAGCTTGCCCTTCTGGGCATAGGGCGTGCCGTCATCGAGGATCAGCTGTACAGACGCTTCATTTTTCGCCGTCATCATCTGGCCATCCTGCAGCGCTCGGCGCAGGCGGATGAGATCGGTCGCCGGCTGCGTGAAGTCGGCATAGACGGGATCCAGCTGCTGGATCGTTGCCAGGTTTTCCGTGCCATTGGCGCTGACCAGCGCGCCTTCGGTGATCAATGCGCGGCCGATCCGGCCGCTGATCGGCGCGGTGACGCTTGCATATTGGAGATTCAGCTTGGTGGTCGCGAGACCGGCTTCGGCAACCGCGACGTCAGCATCCGCCTGCGCCAGTTGTGCGATCGCATCGTCATACTGCTGCAGCGCCGCCGCGCCGGATTTGCGCAACTGGGTCTGCCGGTCGGCAGCCTGCTTGGCCTGAAGCTGCACGGCCTTGGCGCGTGTCAGTGTCGCCTCGGCGCTGTCGACCTGGACCTGGAAGGGGGCCGGGTCGATCTTGTAGAGTACCTCGCCTTCCTTGACCATCGAGCCCTGCTGGAACACGCGATCGACGATAATGCCGGTGACGCGCGGACGGACCTCGGCGATCCGGGTTGCAGCGATTCGGCCCGGAAGCTCGTTTGTTATCGGCAGATCCTCGGTCTTCGTCGTGACGACCGCGACCTGGGAGGGAGGAAATGCGGGAGCAGCCTGCTGCTCTTCCTGTTTCTGGCATCCGGCAAGCAAAGCCAGTGCTGCCACAGCCGCCGTCAAGATCAGTCCATTCATCCGCATCGTCGGTTCCATGCAAAAGTCCGGCGCGAACCAGCTTCTCGCGTAAGGGAAGCGGTAGCGGCCGGAAGTTTAAGAAATATCAGTGAGATACGGGACGCCGAACACCGTGTCGAGGCGGCCATATCAAGCCATACAAACAGATATGTATGTTAAAATCGAAGGGAGCGCAAGCCAATGAGGCGGCGCACAAATAAACGTGATCGAGCGATGGACTTCGCCATCGCTCGATAAAAATCGTTATTTGAAAATCAGCGTTGAACGCGATCGTCGGCGCCAAAACGATGCATGAGCGCCCTGTCCGGCGTTGCGTAGACGACGTCATCGACGTCGTAGCGGTGCTCGCCAAAGAGCCGCACCGTCAAAAGACCGGTAACCTCGGTCTCCAGATAGAGGATGGTATCGGCGCCAAGGTGTTCGACGTGGATGACCTTGCCTTTCCAGTCGCCGCCTTCGCGCGACAGGGTGATGTGTTCGGGCCGGATGCCGATGGTTTTCGCCTGGCCGTCGCCGAGCCTGCCCGCCTCGATGAAGTTCATCTGCGGCGATCCGATGAAACCGGCAACGAAGACGTTTGCCGGCTTGCTGTAGAGCTCCATCGGCGAACCGACCTGCTCGATCTGACCGGCATTGAGCACGACGATCTTGTCGGCGAGCGTCATGGCTTCGACCTGGTCGTGCGTCACATAGATCATCGTCGCCTTGAGGCTGCGGTGAAGCCTGGCGATTTCGAGCCGCGTGTTGACGCGCAGCGCTGCGTCGAGATTCGACAGCGGCTCGTCGAACAGGAAGAGCTTCGGTTCGCGCACGATGGCGCGTCCGATCGCGACGCGCTGGCGCTGACCGCCGGACAGTTCGGCCGGACGGCGGGCGAGATAGGGGTCCAGCGACAGCATCGAGGAGGCCTTGCCGACCTTGGCGTCGACCTCGGCCCTGGGGGCGCCCATCTGCTTCAGGCCGAGGCCCATATTGTCCTTCACCGTCAGGTGCGGATAAAGCGCGTAGGACTGGAACACCATGGCGATGCCGCGTTTGGCGGGTGGCGTGGTGATAACTTCCTTTCCGTCGATCTGGACGCTGCCGGAGGTCGCATCCTCGAGACCGGCGATCACCCGCAACAGCGTGGACTTGCCGCAGCCGGAAGGGCCGACGAAAATGACGAACTCGCCGTCCTTCACCTCAAGATCGATGCCCTTCAGGACCTCATGGGTGCCGAAGGCCTTGCGGATGGATTTCAGATTCAAAGATCCCACGTGAGGTGCCTCTTCTTTGTCGCATATGCTTTCGTTCCGCTGCCTGGCATCGGGACGAACATACTTCGTTACAGCTTGACCGGACGGCCGGTGCGCACGCTTTCATCGGCCGCAAGGCAGATGCGCAGCGACTGGACGGCATCGTCCATGTGTCGTTCCAGATTAATGTTTTCGGTGATGGCTTTCAGCACATAGGCCTGTTCGAGATCGCAGAGTTCCTGGTGACCCGGCTCCCCGTCCATCTTCAGGTCTTCGTCCTTGTGGAGAAATTTGCCGTCCGGCCCGGTCTCGGCCTTGTGGACGCGAATGACGGCTGTCTTGGTATGCGTGTCGATGTCGTCGGACTTGGCGTTCGGATCCATGACGATCGAGACCGAACCGTTCGGCGACATCACGTCCTTCACGAAGAAGGCCGTTTCCGAAATCATCGGTCCCCAGCCCGCCTCGTACCAGCCGACCGAGCCATCCTCGTAGATCACCTGCAGATGGCCGTAATTGTACATGTCCGGCGCGATCTCGCTGGAGAGCCGCAGGCCCATGCCGCGGACCTCGACCGCCCTGGCATCGGTGATCTGGCACATGACATCGACATAATGCACGCCGCAATCGACGATCGGCGGGGTGGTGCCCATCAGCGCCTTGTGGGTCGCCCAGGTCGGGCCGCTCGATTGCTGGTTGAGGTTCATCCGGAAGACATAGGGGCCGCCGAGCAGCCTCGCCTCGGCGATCAGCCGCACCCAGGACGGGTGATGGCGTAGAATATAGCCGACGATGAGTTTCCTGCCGGCTGCCTTCGCCGCTGCCACCACCCGCTCGGCGTCGGCGACAGTCGTTGCCAGCGGCTTTTCGACGAAGACGTCACAGCCGGCCTCGAACGCCATCACCGCATAGTCCGCGTGACTGTCGGAATAGGTGCAGATCGAGCAGAGATCAGGCTTCAACTCCTTCAGTGCGGCTTCGAAGCTCGGATGAATCGTGTAGCCTTGGAGTTCAGGCACCAGATCCACCTTCGAACGGTTGACGAGGCCAACGATCTCGAAGCCGGGATTGTTGTGATAGGCGAGCGCGTGGCTGCGGCCCATATTGCCGAGGCCGGCGACGAGTACGCGGATTGGCTTGGCGCTCACTTCACTGCTCCTGCGGTGATGCCGCGGATCAGCTGCCGCGAGAAGATGACGTAGAGGACGAGAACCGGGAAGATCGCCAGCGACAGGGCGGAAAGCACCGCGTTCCAGTTGGTGACGAACTGGCCGATGAAGACCTGTGAGCCGAGCGTGACTGTCTTGGTCGCTTCTCCGGGCGCCAGGATCAACGGGAACCAGAGATCGTTCCAGATCGGGATCATCGTGAAGACCGCAACCGTTGCCATGGCCGGCCTGACGAGCGGCAGCACGAGACGGAAGAAGATCGCATATTCCGACAGGCCGTCGATGCGCCCGGCATTCTTGAGATCGTCCGAAACAGTGCGCATGAACTCCGACAGGATGAAGATGGCAAGCGGCAGACCTTGCGCAGTATAAACGAGGATCAGCGCCGTCAGCGTGTTCACCAGACCGGCCGCGACCATTCCCTGCAAAATCGCCACCGTGCCGAGGCGGATCGGGATCATGATGCCGATGGCGAGATAAAGCCCCATCATCGTATTGCCCCTGAAGCGATATTCAGACAGCGCGAAGGCCGCCATCGCGCCGAACAGCAGCACGAAGAAGATCGAGACGACGGTGACGATCAGGCTGTTCTGGAAATAGCCGACGAAATCACCCTGTTTCAGCACCGTCTCGTAACCGACAAGGCTGAAGGTGCTTGCCGTCGGCGGTGCAAGTGGCGTGCGGAAGATGGCGTTCCGGTCCTTGAACGAATTCAGGATCGTCAGCAGCACCGGGAACAGGGCGATGACCGTGTAGCCGGCGAGCACCAGATGCACGAAGCCGGAACGCAGGGGCGATACGCGTGCTTTTGACATTTGCCTTCTCCCTTAGAACTGGTAGCGGCGGACGCGCCGCTGGATGCCGAAGAGATAAAGCGACACGCCGGCAAGGATGATCAGGAACATGACCGTGGCGATGGTGGCGCCCATCGAGCGGTCGCCGAGCTGCAGCTGGAAGCCGAAGAACGTGCGGTAGAGCAGCGTGCCGAGAATGTCGGTCGATCCGTCCGGCCCCGCAAGCGCCCCCTGCACCGTATAGATCAGGTCGAAGGCATTGAAGTTGCCGACGAAGGTGAGGATCGACACCATGCCGATCGCCGGCAGCACCAGCGGCAGCTTGATCTTCCAGAACTGGCTCCAGCCGGTGACGCCGTCGCATTCCGCCGCCTCGATCACCTCGTCCGGGATGTTGAGCAGCGCCGCATAGATCAGCATCATCGGGATGCCGATATTCTGCCAGACGGAGATCAGCGATACCGCGATCAGCGCCGAGCCGGGTTTGCCGAGCCAGGGCGCAAAAAAGGATTTCAGCCCGACCAGATCCATGAAAAACGGCGTGATGCCCCAGATCGGCGACAGGATCAGCTTCCAGATGAAGCCGACGATGACGAAGGACAACAGCGTCGGCAGGAAAATCGCGGTGCGATAGAAGGTTGCGAGCCTGAGCTTCGGGATCGACAGCATCGCGGCAAGCGCGATGCCGACCGGGTTCTGGACCAGCATGTGAATGGCAAAGAAGAGGAAATTGTTCTTCAGTGCCCGCCAGAAATCCGCCGCCCAGCGCTCTTCGCCGAACAGCACCTGAAAATTGGCAAAGCCGACGAAGGTCGACTGGCCGTCAACGGTGTTGAACAGCGACAGGCGCAGCGTCTCCACCAGCGGCAGGATCATCACGGCCGAATAGATGATGAAGGCCGGCAGCAGGAAAACCAGAATATGCCAGCGTTTCGGCCGTGCCAGTGTTTGGATGCTGTCCTCAGACATTGTGGCGCTGCTCATGGCTCTGCCGCTCCGACCCGTTTTTCGTCGATTGCCGCGAAATGCGGCAAGGCGCTGCGCCGCCGGTCCCCGCCGCGCATGCCTGAACCAGCGGAAAGCCGCCGGTGGGATGTGATTTCAGATTACATGTTTTCCGCGGAACGCCTTGCCTTTTCGCATCGGAACATCCCGCACGTGGCGCCCCTCATTCGCCCTTCCTTCCTTATTAAAGGAGGCGGGCACCTTCTCCCCGCAGGCAGGGAGAAGGAACAAGTGGCGAACTCCGATAGTCCCCTCTCCCCGCGTGCGGGGCGAGGTTAGGGCGACGGGCAAAGCCCCAAGCCCGACTTACTTCGCCGGCTTGTACCAGCTGTCGAGACCCTTCTGCAGTTTCTCGGCGGCGACTTCCGGCGTATCGGTGCCGTTGATGACGTTGGCCGATTCAACCCACGTCTCGTTTTCGAGGCTCGGGGTGCCGCGCGCCAGGATCTGGTAGGTCGAGCGGATGGTCGGCTTGCACTTTTCGCGCCAGGACACGAATTCCTGCGCGAGCGGATCGGCCATCTTCACCGGTGTCGAATTCAGGCTGAAGAAGCCCGGCAGCGCGTTGGCGTAGATGTCAGCGAATTCCGGCGAGGCAACCCAGCTCAGGAACTTCTTGGCTTCTTCCGGATGCGCGCTCTTGGCATTCAGGCCAACGCCGATGTCGGTGTGGTCTGAGATATAGCAGGTATCGCCAGCGGCCTTAACCGGCGGCGGGAAGGCGCCCATCTTGAACTGGGCCTGGGTGTTGAACAGGCCGATTTCCCATGAGCCGGCCGGATAGATGGCGGCGCGGCCGAGCGTGAACAGGTTCTGGCTGTCCGGATAGGTCTGGGCCTCGAAACCGTCGCCGAGGTAATCCTTCCACTTGGCAAGAACCTTGTACGGCTCGACCCAGGGCGCGTCGGTCAGCTTCTGCTCGCCCTTGATCAGGGCAGCGCGGCCTTCCTCACCCTTCCAATAGGTCGGGCCGATGTTCTGATAGCCCATGGTTGCGGCTTCCCAGAGATCCTTCGTGCCCATGGCCAACGGGATATAGGTGCCATCGGCCTTGATCTTGTCGAGCGCGGCGAAGAATTCTGCTTCCGTCGTCGGAATGGCGATACCGAGCTTGTCGAAGGCATCCTTGTTGTAGATGAAGCCGTGAATGACCGATGCCATCGGCACGCAGAAGGTCGCCGAACCGTCGTCCGTCGTCCAGGCGGATTTGGCGACCGGAGAGAAATTCTCCATGCCGGCAAGACCCGTAAGGTCGGCGAGGTGCTTCTTGTTGTAGAGTTCGAGCGAGACGTCGAACGGACGGCAGGTGACGAGGTCACCAGCGGAGCCGGCGTCGAGCTTGGCGTTCAGCGCGGCGTTGTATTCTGTCGGCGCCGTCGGCGCGAACTTCACCTTGATACCGGGGTTCTTCGCTTCGAAGGCCGGGATCAGTTTTTCCTGCCAGATGGTCAGGTCGTCGTTGCGCCAGCTTTCGATCGTCAGCGTGACGTCTTCTGCATGCGCCAGCCCGGCGGAGCCGAGGATGCTGGATGCAAGCAGCAAGCCTTTCAAAGTCGTGCGGGTCATTACGTTCTCCCTCTTATATGCGCCGGCATGGCGCGGTTTTGGAACCCTTGAAATCAATGTGCCGCGACGCTTGACAAAGCGCGGCGCAAGTTCTGACCGGCCTCGGCAAGCGCGGCCTCCGCCGCCGCCACATCCCTTGCCCCAGCAGCAAGAAGGATGGCGATCTTTACCGAGCCCGATGACGTGGTGAGATGGCGGCCCGCTTCCGTCGCGCCGATACCGGCGATATCGGAGACGATACGAACGGCGCGGCCGCGCAGCTTGGCATTGTCGGCCTTCAGATTGACCATGTGTCCATCGTAGACATGGCCGAGATGGATGCCGACAAGGGTCGAAAACATGTTGAAGGCGATCTTCTGCGCCGTGGCCGCCCCCATGCGGGTCGATCCGGAGATCACCTCGGGCGGCGTCTGCAACAGGACCGCCACGTCGGCACCTTCAAAGAGCACGGCGCCTGGATTGTTCGCCATGGCGATGACACGCGCCCCGCGCTGCCGCGCTTCATCGGCGGCAGCCAGCGCATAGGGCGTCGAACCGCTGGCGGACACGGAAATCAGGCAATCGCCGTTGCCAATGCCGGCATCACGCACATCCTTGCGGGCCAGATCCATATCGTCTTCGTAACCGCCGGCGAGATCGGTCAGGCTTGCGGCACCGCCGGCCAGCAGGACAACGACCTTGTCGTGGGCAATTCCATAAGTCCCGGGCAATTCCAGCGCATCGGTCATGGCCATCAGACCCGAACTGCCGGCACCAGCATAGGCGAGGCGGCCACCGCCGGCGAGCACGTCGGCGGCGATCTGCGCAGCAATGGCAAGCGGCTCGATTGCGGCATCGACAGCCTTGGCCGCGGCCTGCTGGCCGGACGCAAGCAGACGAAGCGCCAAGCCCGGATGCATCACATCCAATCCCACCGATTTGTCATGTCGCTCTTCGGTCTTCACTGACGGCATGCGCTCAATCTCCCTCTTCACAAATTAATGCCAAAAAAATACCAATTGTCTAGGGAAAATTAACGTTCGAGCGAAGAAAATTTTCAACGGACAAAATAAACTCATTCTTTCAATTATTTAAATGATAATTCCAATTAAAGACCAAATCCCCCTTGGTTAATGGTATTTTTTTGGTATCCTTCTTCTCGGAGGTATCCATGCCACACTACATTCTGGGAATCGATGGCGGAGGCACGAGTTGCCGCGCGGCCGTAGCGGACGCCGAAGGGCGTATCCTCGGGCGCGGCAAAAGCGGCGCCGCCAACATTCTGACCGATCCCGACAATGCCCTGATCCATATTGTCGGCGCGGCCACGGCCGCGTTCGAGGACGCGAGTATCGCCTCCTCGAAGATCGGCTCAGCCTGCGCGCTCCTCGGGCTGGCCGGCAGCAATGTCGGCGACGCCGTGCACTATGTGAAAGAGCGCCTGCCGTTTGCGAAGGCCGATATCGAATCCGACGGGCTGATCGCGCTTCAGGGCGCTCTCGGCGACAGCGACGGTGCAGTCGCCATCCTCGGCACCGGCTCGATCTATATCGCCCGGCAGGGAAGCGACATCCGCTATATCGGCGGATGGGGTTTTCAGATCGGCGATCTCGGCAGCGGCGCCCGTCTGGGCCATGCTCTTCTGCAGGAAAGCGTGCTGGCTTTCGACCATATCCACCCGTCCTCGCCGCTGACCGATGCCGTGATGGCGGAATTCAACGCTGATCCGCGCGACGTGGTGGAGTTCGCGCGCGTTGCACGGCCCGGTGAATTCGGCCGGTTTGCGCCGAAGGTCTTCACGTTCGCGGAACACAACGACCCGGTAGCGATGACGCTGCTGCGGGCATCGGCGCAAACGATCGACGAGGCGCTCGACGTGGTCGTGGCGCGCGGCAGCCGCAGGCTTTGCCTGCTCGGCGGGCTGGCACCACTCTATCGCCCCTGGCTGGCAGAGCGGCACCAGCCCTTGTTCGTGGAGCCGGAAGCGGACGCGCTGACCGGCTCGGTGGCGCTCGCCGCCAAGCGTTTTGCGGCTGACGCGAGGGAAAGGGCATGACCCAGCGTCTCGAGGCCATACTGCCACTGGACGGCCTGCAGGGTGGAGGTTCCGGCCCGCTGTATCTGAAACTGCGGCAATCGCTGGAGGAGGCGATCCTGTCGGGCAAGCTCAATCATGGCGATGCGCTGCCGCCGGAACGCGATCTGGCCGACTATGCCAATATCAGCCGGGTGACGGTGCGCAAGGCGGTCGACGATCTGGTCAAGGACGGGCTCTTGGTGCGCCGGCATGGCTCCGGGACCTTCGTGGTCAAGCCGGTGAACCGTGTGCAGCAGTCGCTCTCACGGCTGACCTCCTTTACCGAGGACATGGCGCGGCGCGGGCTGACGACAACGGCGCAGTGGATCGAGCGCGGGCTGTTTCACCCGTCACCGGATGAAATGATGGTGCTCGGCCTTGCCGCCGATTCGCTCGTGGCGCGCCTCGGTCGCCTGCGTATTGCCGACGACATGCCGCTCGCCATCGAGCGGGCGAGCATTTCCGCCGAATTCCTGCCCGACCCTATCCGGATCGGCCCATCGCTCTATGCTGAACTCGACAAGACGAAATCGCGGCCGGTGCGCGCCGTGCAGCGGATTTCCGCCTGCAGCCTGAAGGATCCGGACGCGGCAATGCTCGGCGTACCGGTGGGATCGGCGAGCCTTTCGATCGAGCGTATTTCCTATCTCGCCTCCGGCCGCGTCGTGGAATTCACCCGCTCGCTCTACCGGGGCGACGCCTACGACTTCGTAGCGGAACTGACCCTGCCGGAATCGTAAGAACGGCCAATGAAGAAAGACATGACCATGCAGACCAACATGCGGCGCGAAATCGATGAGATTCCCGAAGCGGCGGCTCGCCTTCTCGACCAGTCCGAAGACGCGATCAAACAGGCCGGCGCGGCACTGCGCGAAAAGGATCCGGCCTTCCTCGTCACGATCGCCCGCGGCTCGTCCGACCATGCCGCCCTGTTCCTGAAATATGCGATCGAGCTTTCGACCGGCCGCCCCGTCGCCTCGCTCGGCCCATCGCTCGCGTCGATCTACGGCGCGAAGATGCAGCTTTCCGGCGCCGCCTCGATTGCGATTTCGCAGTCCGGCAAGAGCCCGGACATCGTCGCCATGGCTGACGCCGCCACCAAGGCTGGCGCGGTGACGATTGCACTCACCAACACCCTGCCCTCGCCGATTTCGCAAGCCAGCACCCATCCGCTCGATATCCTTGCCGGCCCGGAAATCGCCGTTGCCGCGACCAAATCCTACGTCAACTCGATTGTCGCCGGGCTTGCCATCCTCGGCGAATGGACCGGCGACGAGGCTCTGCAGCGCGCTGTCGCCGACCTGCCGGTCCAATTTGCCAAGGCCGTGAAGCTCGACTGGCAGATCCTGGCGGATGAATTGGGCGACGCGGAATCGCTTTTCGTGCTCGGCCGCGGGCCGGCGCTTGCCATTGCCAGCGAGGCGGCGCTGAAATTCAAGGAAACCTCCGGCATGCATGCCGAGGCCTATTCGGCGGCGGAAGTGCTGCACGGGCCGGTGGCGCTGGTCGAGAAGCGCTTCCCGGTCATCGGCCTTGCCGCGCGCGACGCAGCGGAAGGCTCGGTCACCGGCATTCTCGATGGTCTCAGTGGCAAGGGCGCGCTTGCCTTCGTCACGTCCTCCAACGCCAAGGCAGCGAAGGTGCTGCCTTTCGTCGAGACCGGCCATCCGATCACCGACGCGCTAACGCTGATTCTCCCATTCTACGGCTTCGTCGAATCCTGGTCGCGATCGCGCGGCCTTAACCCTGACGCGCCCGTCGCCCTCAAGAAGGTAACGGAGACACGATGACCGCACAGACAGCAATCACCGGCGCCCGGATTTTCGACGGCCTCTTGTGGCACGACGGTCAGTCCCTGCTCGTGGACGGCGGAACCGTCACCGGCATTTTGCCGGAGAACGACCTGCCCGCCGGCACGGAAACGACCGCTGCCCAGGGGCAACTGCTGGTCCCCGGCTTCATCGACCTGCAGGTCAATGGCGGCGGCGGCGTGATGCTGAACGATCGCCAGGACGTCGATGCCATCCGCACCATCTGCGCCGCCCACGCGCAATTCGGCACGACGGCGCTTTTGCCGACACTCATCACCGATACGTTCGAGGTTCGCGCACGCACGATCGAGGGCGGACGGCAGGCAAAGGCTGAGGGCGTGCCCGGTTTCCTCGGACTTCATCTGGAAGGACCGCATCTTTCCGTTGCCCGCAAGGGCGCGCATGACCCGGCGCTCATCCGTCCGATGGACGAGGCGGATCTCGATGCCATGCTCGCCTGCGCCGGTGTATTCGACGCGATGATGGTGACTATAGCGCCCGAAAATACGACGGCCGCCCAGGTGAAGGCACTGGCAGCAGCCGGCCTCGTCGTCAGTCTTGGCCACACAGATACGGGCTATGGGACCGTTGTGGACTACGCGGCCGCCGGCGCGCGCACTGTCACCCATCTGTTCAACGCCATGAGCCCGCTTGGCCACCGTGAGCCCGGCGTCGTCGGCGGCGCCCTCGACACCGGCAGTCTCTACGCCGGGATCATCGCCGATGGTTTCCATGTCGATCCGGTGTCGATGGGTGTGGCGCTACGCGCCAAGACCGGGCCGGGGCGGATTTTCATCGTCACCGATGCGATGTCGACGATCGGCTCCGACCAGACCAGCTTCCTGCTCAACGGTCGCGAGATCTTCCGCAAGGACGGGCGCCTGACGCTGGCCGACGGAACGCTCGCCGGCGCGGACATCGATATGCTGTCGTCGGTACGCTTTGCGCATGAAAAGCTGAACCTGCCGCTCGACGAGGCGATCCGCATGGCCTCGGCCTATCCGGCAGACGCCGTCGGCATCGCGGCCCGCAAGGGCCGGCTGATACCCGGCCTCGACGCCGACTTCGTTGTGCTGACGGAGGGGCTGGAAATGGTTTCGACATGGATCGGCGGCAAACGCATTTTCCAGGCATAAATCGGGCGGTTTTCAGGGCGTGGGGGTCAGCCGCGCCTTCAGTTTGCGGACGACACCTGCATCCGTGCGCTTGGCGCTCGGCGCGACAAAGCCGAGCGCCACCAGCCGCGGATCATGAGCCGGCTGATCGATCGAGCATGACGAATGAACCTCACCCACGGTAAGCCGTGAGAGGAGTCCGTCGATCGTATCCAAGGTCACGCCTGACCCCGGCATGATGGAGATGCGGCCCCCGGCTGCCGTGACGATCGATGCCAGGGCGTCGACACCATCCAATGCCTTTTTCGCTCCACCCGACGTCAGGATTCGCTCGAAGCCGAGATCGACCGCGATTTCCACCGCCTCGGCAAAGTCCGGCACCAGATCAAAGGCCCGGTGCAGCGTCAGGCCCAGTCCCCCAGCATGCTCGACCAACAGCCGTAATGTGGCCACATCCAAACCACCATCTCGACCGCTTACCCCAAGGACGACACCGGCAAGACCCGCGGCGCGAACTGCGTCGATCTCCGCGCGCATGACGCTGATATCGTCGGCATTGAAGACGAAATCGCCGGGACGCGGCCGGATCATCGCATAGACCGGAATGTCAAGTTTGGCTGCAATGACCATCAGCCCCGGCGAGGGCGTGAGGCCACCGACCGACAGCGCCGAGCACAGCTCGATGCGATCGGCGCCACCTTCGACAGCTGCCGTCAGGCCGGCCGCATCGTCAACGCAGACTTCCAGAAGAATGTTCGTCATTGTGCTTCTCCGCCAAGGCCGAGGACGGCGGCACCGATCAGTCCCGGCTCGATGCGACATTCACCCGGCACGACCAGAGGCCGATCGAATTTCCGCAGGATGCGCGCGCGCACGGTTTCGTCGATCTGGGCAATGAGCGCAGTAACGTTTGAAAGGCCGCCGCCAACCGGAACGATCGTCGCGCCGGTAATGTTGACGGTAAGCGCCAGCGGCGAACTGACGAGATCGACCAGCACATCGATGGTCCGGACAGCGTCGGCATTGCCCTGCTGCCAGAGCGTCGTTATCTCTTCGCTCATCAGCGCGTTGCCATGCAGCGTCTGGTGCAGGCGCTCCATGCCGCGGGCACCACCGATCGTATCGACGCAGCCGCGCTGGCCGCAACCGCAATCGAAGGCGGGGATGGCAATCGGCGGCGTGCCGGCCATCGAGGCGACCGCCGGACCGTGACCCCATTCGCCGGCGAAACCACCGTCCTCATTGATCAGCCTGCCATCCACCACAACCCCGCCGCCGACACCAGTGCCGAGGATGACGCCGAGCACGATCCGGTGGCCGCGTCCGGCCCCGGCACCGGCCTCCGCCAGCGCGAAGCAGTCTGCATCATTGGCGACGAGCACGGGCAGGCCAAGGAGAGCGGACAGGTCGGCAGAAAGCGTGCGGCCGTCGATGCAGGGAATATTGGCGCATTTGATCGCTTGGCTTTGCGGATCGACGACGCCGGTGATCGATATGGCGATGCGGTCGGGCTTGCCGCCCGCTTCATCAATGACATCGCGGATTGTCGCAGCAAAGGCGTTGAAATCATCAAGCGGCGTCGCCCGGCGCTCCAGCGTCTGGATGCTGTCGGCGGAATGGGCGACGGCACCCTTGATCGCCGAACCGCCGATGTCGAAACAGACAATCATGCGTCACCACGGATCACGGCTTCGGCCGAAAGCGCAGCAGCCAAAAGCCGTTCGTCCTCGTTCCGCTGGCCGGAAAGCAGAAAGCCGACCGGCATGCCTGCATCGCCCGTGCCGCAAGGAATGGAGACGCCGCAACCGTCGAGAAAATTGCCGATCAAGGTGTTGCGCAGCGTCTTGCCGTTGATCTTGAAAAACAGTTCGTCATCCGCCAGCAGCGGCGCGATCGGCGGCGCCACATGCGGCAGAGTCGGATGCGCCATCAGTTCGCCGGCTTCGAGATTGTCGGCCAAGGCCGCGATCAACCGCTGGCGGGCATCGAGAATCGCGACATAGTCCGTCATGCCGATCCTTTCACCCAGCCGGGTGCGCGCGACCACGCGCTGATCCATCCGTTCGGCATCAGCGCCCTGCAGGCGCTCCTTGTGAAGGGCATAGGCCTCGGCCGTAACCAAGGCGCCATGACGCGCCATCAGCGCAAAAATCTCGGCAAAGATCGGCAAGGCGCGCCGCGTGATCCGGGCCCCCGCCTTTTCGAGCCGGGAAATCGCCGCTTCGAAAGCGGTGACCACACCACTCTCGGCATCATCGAAAACGACGGTTTCCGGAATGACGAGCTTCAGGCCGCCGAGGTCAGTGCGGCCGATATCCGGCGCCGCGCGGCCGCGCATCGCCGCGTCCACCCATACTGCGTCCTGCACTGTGCGGCAGAGCGGCCCGAGCGAATCGAGGCTCTTCGCCAGAGGATAGACACCCTGCATCGAATAGCGGCCGCGCGTTGCCTTGTAACCAACGATGCCGTTGAGGGCTGCGGGGATACGGATGGAACCACCGGTATCCGTGCCGATCGCAACAGGCACCAGACCGGCAGCCACCGCCACCCCGGAACCGGCCGAGGAGCCACCCGGAATGCGCGGCAGGTCGCGGGAGGCCGCGTTGTGGGGCGTGCCGTAATGGGGATTGATGCCGAGACCGGAAAAGGCGAATTCGCTCAGATTGGTGCGTCCGACACTGATCATGCCGGCCTCGGCGAGCGCCGTGACGACGGCCGCGTCATCCGCTGCCGGAGCGCTGTCCGCCAGGACGGCGGAACCGGCCGTCGTCACCGCGCCCTTCGTGTCGAACAGATCCTTCCAAGCGACCGGAATGCCATCGAGAAGACCGCGGGACCGGCCTGAGCGGATGCGCTCGCGCGAAGCCTTCGCCTCCGTCAGCGCCCGCTCTCCCAGCAAAGCGGTAAAGATCGCCTGATCCTGATAGCCGGCTATTCTTTCCAGCGTCGTCTCTGCCAGTTGCACCGGATCGAGGGTACCCGCCTGCAGCAGGACGGAAAGGCCCGCAATCGATATGTTTCCGTCCAATCCGTCCATCGCCATCTTCTCCGGAGTTTCTTCGCGGCAGCATCATATCGGTGTGACACGTTGAATGGCAGCGCATTCCGCCTCGTTCACACATGATTTTCGCCATGACCTTGCCCGCTGATGCGCGCCCTCCTACATGCCCAAGGCGGCGAAGGGGCCGCTGTTACCACGGAGATGACAGATGATATTCGACGCGGCCCGGCTTTCCTTTGCCAATCTCTTTGCACCGGAGACGCGTTCGGCTTTCTGGAAGGTCCTGGGCCTGACGCTGCTGGCGCTTGTCGGACTGTGGCTGGCGCTGCGCGAACTCTTCGTCTACCTCGCCCTGCCGTGGCTCGACGGACTCATCCCCGGCACAGCCGGTTGGGAAGGTTGGCTCGCCTTCGTCATCGGCATATTTGCAAGCCTCGGCATTGCGCTGGCGCTGGCGCTGCTTCTGGCGCCTGTCACGGCGCTGATCGCCGGCTTCTTTCTCGACGATGTGGCGGAGGTTGTCGAGAAGCGTGACTACTCACAGGAACCGGCGGGCCGTCCGCTGCCGTTGCGCGAAGCGATTGCGGGAACCATAAAGTTCCTTGGCGTCATCATAGCCGGCAACATCGTGGCGCTATTCCTGCTGCTTGTCCCGGGCATCAACCTTATCGCCTTCTTCCTGGTCAACGGCTATCTGCTCGGTCGGGAATTCTTCGAGTTCGCCGCCATGCGCCACCGCCCGCCCGCCGAGGCGCGGCTGTTTCGCGCCAAGCATGCGGGCACGGTCTTTATGGCAGGCCTCATTCTCGCAGCCTTCCTTGCCGTGCCAATTCTCAATCTGCTGACGCCTCTCTTTGCTGCCGGGATGATGGTGCATCTTCACAAGAAGCTATCCCAGCGCGATCCGGCCTTTCGCCAGCAACTAAGCCAGGGCGCAATGCCATAATTTACAATTCGTCTATATTGACTAATTGTCAAAATCGTTGGATAAGACTGCATGTCTCATCCATTGACACCCTTCATCCCCGTCTGCGACGCGATCGCCACGCTGTTCTCGCCGCATGTGGAAGCCGTTCTGCACGATCTCGACAGCGGACTGATTTTCCATATCGCCAATGCCTTCTCGAAGCGGCGGCCGGGGGACAGCTCGCTCAACGAGGCTGGCCTGGCTTCCTCGCTCGAAAGCGATGTGATCGGACCCTACGGCAAATCCAATTGGGACGGCCGCCGGCTGAAGGCGATCACGGCGGTGCTGCGCGATGCCGAGGGCAGGCCGATCGGGCTGCTCTGCATCAACCATGACATCGAAGCCTTTGCCGGCGTCTTCGACCAGTTGAAATCGATGGTCGACATCGCCGCACCCCTGCCGAAGACGTCGGCACTGATGGCGGAGGATTGGCGCGAGGCGGTCAATTCGGTGATTGGCGACTTCCTTGGCACACGCAGGGCCGCGCTCGCGGGTCTCACCAGCGCCGACATGGACGAGCTGATCGGCATGCTCGACGCGCGCGGCGTCTTTGCCATCCGCAAGGCCGTTCCCTACGTCGCGGAGATTCTGAAACTGTCGCGGGCGACGATCTACAACCGCCTCGGCGTCATCCGCCAGAAACAGGAAACCGCCAATCAGGGAGAACCGCGGTGATAAAGCCGATGCGTGACTTTGCGCTGGAAACCTACATGTCCAAGTGGGAGTTCGTCGCGAAATACAACATGACCGCCTCGGACGCGGAAAGCATGCGGCTGCCGGAATTGCTTGCCATGGCAAACGACGAGGATCGGGCCGATTTCGCAAATCTGAGCCTCGGCTATACCGAAACCTTTGGCGCGCCCGCACTCCGCCAGGAGATCGCCGGCACCTATGACACGGTCGAGCCGGAAAACCTGATCTGCTTTGCCGGCGCAGAGGAGGCGATCTATGTGGCGATGAAGGTGCTGCTGACCGCGGACGACCACGCCATCGTCATCACGCCGAACTATCAGGCCGCCGAAACCATTCCGCTCAGCATCTGCGCCGTGACCGGCGTGGCGCTCGACATCAATAATGATTGGGAGCTCGACATCGGCCTTGTCGAAAAGGCGCTGCGGCCGAACACCAAACTGATCTCGGTCAACTTCCCCAACAACCCGACCGGCAGGATTCTGCCGCGTGCGACCTTCGATGCGCTCATCGATCTCTGCCGCAAGCATGACATCTGGCTGTTCAGCGACGAGGTTTACCGGCTGATCGAGAAGGACGAAACGCTTCGTCTGCCCCAGGCGGTCGACGTCTATGAGCGCGGCATTTCCCTCAACGTCATGTCGAAGGCCTATGGCCTGCCGGGGCTCCGCATCGGCTGGCTGGCATCCAAGGATCGCGACTTCCTGGTGCACTGCGAGCGCTACAAGCATTTCCTCTCCATTTGCAATTCTGCACCATCGGAAGTCCTGGCGCGGATCGCGCTGAAGAACCGCGACCGGATTCTGGCGCGGACGCGAGGGGTCGTCCGCGACAACATTGGCGTGTTGAATGCATTCTTCGCCGAGTTCCCGCATCTGTTCGACTGGCGCGAGCCCGATGGCGGCTGTGTCGCCTTCATCCGCTACAAGGGCGCGGATGGCGTCGAGGAGTTTACCAGGCGGGTGGTCGAGGAAGCGGGCGTGTTCTTCCTGCCCTCAAGCGTCTATCGCTCGGATCTGACGCCCGTTCCGGAAAACTGCCTGCGCATCGGTTTCGGCCGCCTGCATGTCCCGGAAGGACTTACCGCCTTGCGCAACTGGCTCAGGCGCAACAAAGCCTGACCGGAAGACGACGCGGCTAATTATCGGCTTCGCGCAACCGGTACCCGACACCGGTCTCGGTGGTGATATATTGCGGTTGGTCGGGACTCGCCTCGATCTTCTGGCGAAGCTGGCGGACATAGACGCGCAGATACTGCACGTCTGCGGCATTGCCCCAGACCTGTTTCAGCAGGAACTGGTGGGTCAGCACCTTCCCGGCGTACTGCACCAGAATGCGCAGGATATCGTATTCCTTCGGAGACAGCTTCACCTCGCGGCCATCGACCCTGACGATACGCTTGACGAGATCGACGGAGAGGCCGCCGGTCTGGAACAGCGGCTTTTCGCCCTGCTGCTGCAGCCGGTGGCGCAGCGCGACGCGAATGCGCGCCACCAGCTCATTCATGCCGAAAGGTTTCGTCACATAATCGTCGGCACCGAGCTCCAGTGCCTTGACGATCCCCGCTTCGTCGGTGCGGCTCGACAGGATGATGATCGGCAGCGTCAGGCCCTCGTCTCGCCAGCCGCTCAACAGCTCATGGCCGGGAATGTCGGGCAGGCCGAGATCGAGAAGGATGAGGTCGGGCAGCTCTGTTCTGACCATATCCTGCGCGGACCGGCCATTACCCGCTTCGCTGACCGCATAGTCCTGTGTCGCCAAACCAACGCGCAACAGCCGGCGAATGGGCGGCTCGTCGTCGACGACGAGAATCTTGACGGCCGAAAGGGTCATGGCATGTCCTTCAGATTGGGCGCATCCGGCAAGAGTGGCAGGCTGACGGTAAAGACGGCGCCGGAGCGATCCGTCCTGTTTTCGGCGGCGATGGTTCCGCCCATCGCTTCGACGAAGCCCCGGCAGATCGACAGGCCGAGTCCGGTTCCCGCCCGGACGTGGTCCCCTTTGCGCACCCGGTAGAACGTGTCGAAGACACGCTCGAGATCGGTGGGCGGAATGCCCGGCCCCTCGTCGGAAATCCTGAGAAGAATACGCGCACCGCCGGTATGCGCCTGTACGGCGACGGTCGAGGCCTCCGGCGCATATTTGGCGGCGTTGTCGAGCAGGTTGAACAACACCTGTTCCAACAACACCGGATCGACCTTGACCATCGGCAGTTCCGCCGGAACCCGGACATCGACCGGGTGATCAGCCATGATCTTTCGCGCCCGGCGCAACGCGCTGCCGACGATGTCGCCGATATAGTGGAAGGCCACATTCGGCTCCATGGCGCCGGATTCGATCCGTGTCATGTCGAGCAGATTGACGATGAAGCGGTTCAGCCGTTCCGATTCGTCGGTCACTGTCGTCAACAGCTCGACGCGGTCTTGTTCCGGCAACGCCGACTGATAGTCGCGCAAGGTGCCGGCGGCCCCCATGATGGCGGCGAGCGGCGTCTTTAGGTCGTGAGAGATCGAGGTCAGCAGCGCCGAACGGAGTTTTCCGGCCTCTTCGGCCAGCCGCGCGGCGTCGATGTCGGCCACAAGCTGGACACGCTCGATGGCAAGTGCCGCCTGATCGGCAAGCGCATCGAGCAGACGCTGCTGTTCCGGAGTGAGCAGCGGTCCCTGCCGGTCATCATCAAGGCCAATGACGCCGACAGCAGTGCGCGCCGTGCGCAGGGGCACGTAGAGCCGCTTGGCCCCCGGCAAGGTATCGGCGCCACGGCCGGCAGCACGATTGTGCTCCCAGGCCCAGCGTGCGGCAGCGATATCGGCATCGTCCAGCGTATCGTCCGGAGGATAGCCGGCTTTGACCGCAATCGTGCCGTCTTCCGGCAGAAGCAGCACGACGCGCACCTTCAGCATGGAGGCGAGCTGAAATGCCGTTGCCCAGAGTACGTCGTCCAGCGTGCCGGTGCCCGCCAGCTTCTTGCTGAACAGATAGAGGTCTTCAGTGGTGCGGGCGCGCAAGCGCGCCGCCGCCGCCTGGCGCTGCACGCTCGCTGTCAGATTGCTCGCAATAACCGCAACCACAAAGAAAAAGCCGAATGCAACCACGCTTTCCGGGTCACTGATGACAAACGTATAAAGCGGGTGAAGGAAGAAGAAATTCAAGGCGAGCGCGCCGATAACGCTGGCATAGAGGGCCGGCTTCAACCCTTCCGTTACCGCCGTCGTCAGAACCGCCATCAGAAAGACCAGCGCGATGTTGCGCACATCGAGCGACTGGTCGAGCAGAAAGCCCACGCCCAGCGCGCAGCCGACATAGAGGGTCGCAAGCATATAGGGCCAAATCTTCAACGGCACCGGTGTCGGCACCGTCTTGACGCCTGTTGCGGCCGGATCGCCCTCGCGGTCCCCAGCAAGGACATGGACGCTGATATCGCCTGCACGGCGGATAAGCGTGTCGGTCACCGAACCCTGGAGCCACAGCCGCCAGCGAGATTTTTTGGGGCTGCCGACGATGATATGCGTAACATTGCTCGCCGCTGCGTGCCGCACGATTTCCTCGGCCTCATCGGAGCCCGGCCGGGTGATCGCCTCACCGCCCAAATGTTCCGCGAGACGCAAGGTCGCGGCGATCCTGTCGCGCGCGGCCTCAGGCAAATGCACGGATCGCGCCGTTTCGACATAGAGCGCCACCCAAGGCGCACGCAAGCGGTCAGCGAGGCGGGCGGCATAGCGCACCAGCGAAGCGCAGCGCGGATGATCGTCGATGCAGACAAGCACCCGGTCGCCGGCCGCCCAGGGACCCGATATGGCATGCGCCTGCATATGGGTCAGCAACTGCTCGTCAACCCGTTGTGCCGTGCGGCGAAGCGCGAGCTCACGCAGGGCCGTCAGGTTTCCGGGCGAAAAATAGTTCTCGATCGCCCGCTGCGCCGTGTTCGGCACATAGACCTTGCCGTCATGCAGCCGCTTGATCAGGTCGTCGGGCGTGAGGTCGATGATCTCGACATCGTCGGCGCGATCGATGATCGAATCGGGAACCGTTTCGCGCACCCGGATACGGGTGATCTGGGCGACGACGTCGTTGAGGCTTTCGACATGCTGGATATTGAGCGTCGAGTAAACATCGATGCCGCGCGCGAGAAGCTCCTGCACATCCAGATAGCGTTTGGGATGGCGGCTGCCCGGCGCGTTGGTGTGCGCCAACTCGTCGACGAGGACGAGGGCGGGACGCCGGGCAATGATGGCGTCAATGTCCATTTCATCGAGAGTGCGGCCCTTGTAGTCGATCATCCGACGCGGGATCACCTCCAGGCCGTTGACCAGTGCCTGTGTTTCCCTGCGGCCGTGCGTCTCGACGACGCCGACGACGACATCGACGCCATCCGCTTTGCGCGCATGGGCGGACGTCAGCATTTCATAGGTCTTGCCGACGCCGGGAGCCGCTCCCAGAAAGATCTTCAGGCGGCCGCGCGTTTCCCGTTCCGCCCGCTCCAAGAGCGCGTCCGGTGATGGCCTGCCATCCATGTCGCGGCTGTCATCTCGCATGAAACGTGTTCTTCCTCCTCCGGCAGCGGATAACGGCATTTTACCGCTTCCGTTTCAGCCGTGTCAGGGCGTCGTTACAGCTTTATCAAGCGCCATGTTGAGCGCCAAGACATTGACCACCGGTTCCCCGAGAACACCCAGTTCGCGCGCATCGATGGCCTGATCGACCAGCATGCGGACCTCACCTTCATCCATGCCACGAGCCCTGGCGACACGCGGCACCTGGAAATAGGTGGCCTCGGGCGTGATGTCTGGATCAAGGCCGCTGCCCGAGGCAGTGACCAGATCCATTGGCACGGCGGCGGCCGGGTTGGTGGTTTTCAACGCTTCGGCTTCCGTCTTGATCCGGTCAAGCAGCTTCGGATTGGTCGGGCCGAGATTGGAGCCGCTGGATGCGGCGGCATTGTAGCCATCTCCGGCAGCGGAGGGGCGACCATGGAAATAGCTATCTCCCGTAAAGACCTGGCCGATCAGCGTCGAGCCAACGACGGCTCCATCCTTTTCCACGAGGCTGCCATTGGCTTGATGCGGGAACAGCGCCTGGGCGATGCTCGTCATGCCGAGCGGATATGCAAGGCCCGTGATGAGCGTGATGGCGACGATCATGACAAGGGCCGGTCGCAGTTGTTTCAGCATGGGTGAATTCCTTAAACGAGGCCAAGGGCGGTGATGGCCACATCGATGGCCTTGATGCCGATGAACGGCACGATGACGCCGCCGAGGCCGTAGACGAGCAGGTTGCGCGACAGCAGCGCACCGGCGCCGACGGCACGATACTTCACCCCCTTCAGCGACAGCGGGATCAGCGCCACGATGACCAGCGCATTGAAGATAATGGCCGACAGGATGGCGCTTTGCGGTGAAGAGAGCCCCATGATGTTCAGTGTCGACAGCTGCGGATAGAAAGCCAGGAACATCGCCGGGATGATCGCGAAATATTTGGCGATGTCGTTGGCGATCGAGAAGGTGGTCAGCGCGCCACGGGTCATCAGGAGTTGCTTGCCGATCTCGACGATCTCGATCAGTTTCGTGGGATCGGAATCCAGATCAACCATGTTGCCGGCTTCGCGGGCCGCCACCGTGCCGGTGTTCATCGCCACGCCGACATCGGCCTGGGCGAGTGCAGGGGCGTCGTTGGTGCCATCGCCACACATGGCAACGAGCTTGCCCTTCGCCTGTTCCTCGCGGATCAGCGACAGCTTGTTTTCAGGCGTCGCCTGGGCAAGGAAGTCATCCACGCCGGCTTCGGCAGCGATCGCCGCTGCCGTCATCGGATTGTCGCCGGTAATCATCACGGTGCGGATGCCCATCCGGCGTAGTTCGGCGAAACGCTCGCGAATGCCGCCCTTGACGATGTCCTTGAGATGCACGACACCCATCAAGCGGCCGTCGCGAACGACGGCGAGCGGCGTGCCGCCGGACTTGGCGATCTCGTCGGCAATGGCCTGGATTTCGCGCACGCTTTCCGGGTGCGCCGAGGCAGCCCCGCCGACATAGCTCAGCACCGCGTCCACCGCACCCTTGCGGATCGACGATCCCTCCACATCGACGCCGCTCATCCGGCTCTGTGCCGTGAAGCGAACGAAGCTCGCGTGCAACTGCGCCATGTCGCGCGCACGGATAGCGTACTTTTCCTTGGCGAGCACGACGATCGACCGGCCTTCCGGCGTTTCGTCGGCTAAGGATGCGAGCTGCGCAGCATCGGCCAGATCCCGTTCCGAGACACCGGCGATCGGCCGCAGCTCGGTTGCCTGACGGTTGCCGAGCGTGATGGTGCCCGTCTTGTCGAGCAGCAGCGTATCGATATCGCCTGCGGCTTCGACGGCGCGACCCGACATGGCGAGCACGTTGAAGCGGACGAGGCGATCCATGCCGGCAATGCCGATGGCCGAGAGAAGCGCGCCGATCGTCGTCGGGATCAGCGTCACGAACAAAGCGACGAGAACGATCACGGGAATAGCGCCGCCAGCATAGGTGGCGAAGCTCGGGATCGTCGCCACGGCAAGCACGAAGATCAGCGTCATGCCGGCGAGAAGGATGTTGAGCGCGATCTCGTTCGGGGTCTTCTGGCGTTCTGCCCCTTCAACCAGCGCGATCATCCGGTCGATGAAGGTGGAACCGGCGGCGGCGCTGATGCGCACCCGGATCCAGTCCGAGAGCACCTGCGTGCCGCCGGTGACGGCCGAGCGGTCGCCGCCGGATTCGCGGATGACCGGAGCGGATTCGCCGGTGATCGCCGCCTCGTTGACGGAGGCGACGCCCTCGATGACTTCGCCGTCCGACGGAATGATGTCGCCGGCCTCGACGAGCACGACGTCACCGACCTTGAGGCTGGTGCCGGGAACCATCTTGTAGCTCTTGAGATCGCTGCCAGTCAGCAGCTTCGCCTGCGTTTCGGTGCGCGTCTTGCGCAGTGAATCCGCCTGCGCCTTGCCGCGGCCTTCGGCGACGGCTTCGGCGAAATTGGCAAAAAGCACGGTGAACCAAAGCCAGATATTCAGCTGCAGCGAAAAGCCGAGGCCTTCGCCGCCGGTGACGAGATCACGCAGGAACAGAATAGTCGTCAGCGTCGAGACGACGGCGACGACGAACATCACCGGGTTTTTCGCGAGCGTACGCGGGTTGAGCTTGGCAAAAGCCGAGCCAATCGCGGGAACGAGGATGCGCGAGTCGATGAGGCTCGCAGATTTGGACTGGCTCATGAGAGAACGCCTGTTTCCTTTGTTTTGTGACATCACGGCGACTGCGGTCAGCCGCGGAACAATTCGGTGAAGGCAAGGGCAAGACCGGTGGCCATCAGGAGGACCAGCATCATCGCCAGGACGATATCGGTAGCCGGCGTTTCCCGACACCCTCGCGGCAGGCCGCCGCCGCGAGGGTGAAGAAACTTTCCGAACGTTATCAGGGAACGATCCATGGTCAGCGGCCTTAGAACGTCTGGCCGGAGATCATTGCCAGGTGCTCGGCGATCGGCCCGAGCGCAAGCGCCGGGAAGAAGGTGAGACCGCCGACAATCAGGATGACGCCGCAGAGCAGGCCGACGAACAGCGAACCGTCGGTCGGGAAGGTGCCGGCCGAAGCGGGCACCGTCTTCTTCATCACCAGCGAACCCGCGATGGCGAGCGCCGGGATGATCACCAGGAAACGGCCCATCAGCATCGCGATGCCGATGGTAATATTGTACCAGGGCGTGTTGCCGGTAAGCCCGCCGAACGCCGATCCGTTATTGGCGGCAGCAGAGGTGTAGGCATAGAGGATTTCCGAAAAGCCGTGCGGACCGGGATTGCCGATCGAAGCGACGCCTGTCGGCAGGATGACGGCGATTGCGGTGAAGACCAGCATGGCCGTCGGCAGGCAGAGGATGGCGAGAACAGCCATCTTGACCTCCTTGGCCTCGATCTTCTTGCCGAGATATTCCGGTGTGCGCCCGACCATCAGGCCGGCGACAAAGACCGTAAGAACGACGAACAGAAGGATGCCGTAGAAACCGGCGCCGACGCCGCCGACGACGACTTCGCCAAGCTCCATGTTGATCAGCGGGATGAGGCCGCCCAACGCCGTGAACGAGCCATGCATGGCATTGACCGCACCGCAGGAGGCAGCGGTGGTGACGACAGCAAACAGCGACGACAGCGCGATGCCGAAGCGGACTTCCTTGCCTTCCATGTTGCCGCCCTCGATACCCATGGCATGAACCAGCGGATTGCCGGCGACTTCCGCCCAATAGGTCACGACGACGCCGATGACGAAGAGCACGCCCATCGTCGCGAAGATCGCCCAGCCCTGGCCCTCATTGCCGACCATGCGGCCGAAGACGTTGGTGAGACCCGCGCCGAGCGCGAAGATCGTGACCATCTGGATGAGATTGGAGATCGCATCCGGATTTTCGAACGGATGAGCCGAGTTGGCATTGAAGAAGCCGCCGCCATTCGTGCCAAGCATCTTGATGGCCAACTGCGAGGCGACCGGACCAAGTGCGATCGTCTGCTGCGCCCCCTCGAGCGTCGTGGCCGTCACATAGGCGCCCAAGGTCTGGGGAACGCCGAGATAGACGTAGACAAGGGTCAGAATGATGCAGGCCGGGAGCAGAATGTAGAGCGTGGTTCGGGTCATATCGACCCAGAAATTGCCGATCGACCTGGCCGAAGCGCGCGCAAAACCGCGAATGAGCGCGACGGCGATGGCAATGCCGGTCGCGGCCGAGGCGAAGTTCTGCACCGTAAGACCAGCCATCTGCACGAGATAGGACATCGTGCTTTCGCCGCCGTAGTTCTGCCAGTTCGTATTGGTCATGAAGCTGGCGGCCGTGTTGAAGGAAAGCTCCGGTCCAACCGCATTCATGCCGGCAGGATTGAAGGGCAGCAAGCCTTGAAAGCGCTGCAAGAGATACAGAAGAAGGAAGCCGGCGAGATTGAACAGCAGCAGCGCGAAGGCATAGCTCGTCCAATGCTGCTCTTCCTTTTCATGGGTTCCCGCCAGCCGGTAAAGGCCGCGTTCGACCGGCACGAGGAGCGGCGACAACGGCGTGCGCTCGCCGTTGAAAACACGCGTCATATAGGCGCCGAGCGGCTTGACGAGCAAAATGACGATGCCGCAGAAGACGAGGATCTGGATCCATCCATTGAGTGTCATGACTGACTTTCCAAGCCCGGCGGTTAGAACCGTTCGGGACGAATGAGGGCATAGGTCAGGTAGGCGAGCAGAAACACGGTCACGCCGGCGCCAAGAACATAATCGACAAGCATCTTCCGATCCTTCCAACTAAAGCCTGTCGCATGCCAGGGTGTAGGCGAACGACAGTGCGAAAAACAAAACGCCGACGCCGATCAAGACGATATCCAGCATCGATGCAGGCTCCCTTTGTTGAATTTCAGGTTTCCCTCTCCTTCGAGGGAGGTGACGCGAAGCGGCCCTGCCGAGCTTGCTCAGCACAAGATCCGAGGCCTGAATTCCACGCTGACTATGCTGCCGAACCGCATAAGGGTTCGAGACGGGCCGCCACGGAGAGAAATAAAAATCTCATAGGATTCTGGGGCGTTTGAGTGAGACGACCGAGCTGGTCGCATCGCCCCGGGCGGCGCCCCGATGGCACCAAGACACGTCACGCTTGATCGTCGTTGAATAGATCGCTGCTCACGAACGTCTTAGAAACATTACAACCACACTTTCATAATGCATCACCCGGAAATACTCGCCAGTGTTGTATTGTGTTTCTCCATTTCTACACCGCTCCTGCAAAACAGCGCGCGCACGCCCATCCGGCTTGACTTTTGGGGTGGCCAAATCCAGTGATCATCTGTGCATTGTTGGGGAATTTGCATGAAATACGCATCCGCGGGGGTTGGGTATGCGTTGGGAGCGCTCTGTCTCGCCATGCCGGCGCAGGCTGACCCCTTGCCGCGCCTGCTCCCCGCCGCCGGCTCGGTCATCGCCCGCAAGTCGGGCGAGGAAGTGCGTTTCGTCGATGTCTCCAACTGGCGCTATGTCGACCTCAAGCAGGATCTTTTGACCGGCGACGTGCTGCGCACGAATGCCACAGGCCAACTGGCCGTCCTGTTTTCCGACCGCACCCAGGTCCGTCTCGGCCGCAATACGTCACTTCTCGTCAAGCAGATGGGCGGCAGCGGCGACACCGGGCTCGAACTGCAGTCCGGTACGATCTGGGCCCGCGCCGAGCGCGGCGGCGACGGCGTATCCATCGACACCCCTGCCGCAACAGCCGCCATTCGCGGCACCGACTGGACGATGACGGTCGGCGCCGACGGCAAGACCTCGCTGATCGTGCTGGAAGGGCTGGTCGAACTGTCAAATGCGCAGGGTTCAGTAACGGTCAGTCAAGGGGAAGGCGCCGTCGCGGCGATTGGTCAGGCGCCCTCGAAGATCATCATTGCCAAGCCGAAAGACCGGGAGCAGATGCTGTTCAGCCTGCAACTGCGGACCGCCTTCCAGTGGATGCCGGCAACGCCACTGATCGTGCCGCAGATGCGCAGCGAGCGACGCCGCATCGAGGCCGAGGAGGCTGGCGTCCGCTCGGCAGAAGATTGGCTGACCCTGTCGGAAATCTATCTCGCGCTCGATGGAAAGCAGAAGGCAAAAGCGGCTCTCGATGAGGCGCGCCTCCGAGGCCTGCGCGGCACCGAGCTTGCGCGCGCCGATCTGATCGAGGCACTGATCGCCGGCTCCGAGAACCGTTATAACGATGCAGCGAGGCTGTTTGAAAGGGCGAGGCCTGGGCTTGACGCAAAGCGCCGTGCGATCGCTGCCTACGGCGGTTACTTCGCCCGGTCTCTTGCCGACCCCAACCACGTCGAAGAACCGCCACAGGCGGCCAATGGCGGTTATGCCGCTATGGCGAGGGCCTGGACCGCCGGTTTCCGCGAGGACATCCGTGCAGCACTTGCGGTCATCAAGGAGGGCGAGCGCAATACGCCCAACGATCCGACCCTGCCCGCCATGCGCGCCCAACTCGGCATTCTGCTCGCCGATGAAAAGGAAGTTGTCGACGGGTTTGAACGCGCCTTGGCGATCGACCCGAATGATCCCACCGGGCTGGAAGCGCGGGCGCACTACAAACTCCACATCTTGCACGACCGGCAGGGCGCGCTTGACGATCTGAACCGTGCTCTGAAAACGGCGCCGGGCTCCAGCACCATCTGGAGTACGATCGGCGGCGTGCAATCCGATCGGGATGCCAACCGCGAGGCGGAGGCTGCCTACAAGAAAGCGATCGAACTCGACCCGCGCGACCCCACCGACCACGCCAATCTTGCTTTTCTATATCTCGATGAAATGCGCATGGCGGAAGCCAAGCGCGAGATCGATGAGGCGAGGAAGCTAGATCCGTCCTTCGACATCGCCTTGGTGGCCCGCGGCCGGTATCACCTGCAGACCGGCGAGATGGAAAAGGCGGTGGAAGACCTGTTGGCCGGATCGACCTCCAATCCAGGCTATTCCCAGGCGCAATTGCTGCTCGCCGCCGCTCACTATGAAAAGGGCGATCGCCTGCCTGCGGCCCAGGCGCTCGACAATGCCGAGCGGCTCGATCCCGACGATCCCATTGTCCCGGTCGTTCGCACCGCGATCGCCATCGATGAATATGATTCCGATGCCGCGATCCGCAACGCCCAGGAGATCATGCGCCGGACGCGCGCTCGGGGCGGCGACTACGCACCGCTCGGTGCCAACCAGCAGGCCGGTTCGACGCTCAACGACGCCTTCCGCCTGCAGGGGCTCGATGCCTGGGGGCAATATTACGGCGACGTGGTGTTCGATCCCTTTACGGGGTCAAGCTATATCGACCAGGCGGTGCGCGGCAGCGTCAATCCGTTCACCAGCGAAGACGGCTATGACGGCAAGATCATCGAAAACAGCTTCAATGACACGTCGTTCTCGTCCTACATTCAAGGGTTGCTGATTGAGCCCCATATGCTCGCCAGCCGCGATCGGACCGCCAATCTCGTCCAGAGACCGTTCGTGGAAGCATCAATCGGCGGCGGCCTCGTCTCAGGCGACGGCGAACTTGGATATATTGCCGAAGCAGAGCTTCGCGGATTGGTTAATTCGCCCTTCCCTGTCAGCGTCTATGGCGCACTGCAATGGGAAACCACCCCGCAGGGCCGCGCGCTTGACGATATTACCGGCAACTTTTCAAACGAGACGGACCTTCTCGGCGGTATCGGCTATCTGACAGCAACGCCGACGCCTGACGACCGGTTCGTGTTCTACACGAACTACGAGCGCAACGATCTTTCCCTGGACGCAAGTGGCGTAACATTACTATCACCGTTTCCGGTTCCGGGGCTTGTAGACCGCACAGTGGACGTGTCTGCCAACACGCTGAACATCGGCGCTGGTTGGAGCCACACTATTGCCTACCAGAATATCGTCAATGCCGGCCTCTTTTATTCATCCAGTGAAGCGCGTGTTCAGAACAACAGCGCCTCCCTGAGGATTCCCCTAATCGAGGAAAGCTCCGAGCAGGAACAAATCAGCGTCGTCGCCGCCGTTGGCCATATCTATGGGGAGGGCGATCTGACCTTTCGCTACGGGTTGGAGGGTGGCGCGCTGAAGCTGAAATCGCACGTGACAACGAGCGACATCCGGCCTCCAGTCACATTTATCGACACGACGTCCAGCGAGACGTCGCCTCTCGGCCGGGCCTATGCCTCCGTGCTTGCCGAATTGACGCCTTCCCTCAAAGCAGAGGCGTCCCTCTTCGCCACCTATCTGGAAAGCGGCGGCGCCAGCATCGAGAGACTGGAGCCCCGCGTCGGTCTCGCCTGGAACCCCTTCGAGGGGCAATGGCTGAGGGTCGCCTATTTGCGCGAAGGCGCTGCCTCGGACACACCCACGCTCGCTCCAATCGGAGTGCTCGGCGTCCAGTCAAACCAGCTCGATCTCGCACTGGACGGCAAGGTGGACACCTTCGCGTTTCGGTGGGACGCGGAATGGACCGATCGCTTTTTCACGTCGGTCGATGTCCAGCACCAGGAATTCGATTTCATAACGGCGACGTTGCCCTATACGGTTGATACGATCGCGATCGATGAGGGGCGGCTGGACAGGGCAAGCTTGACGGCAAATTTCTGGCTTGGGCACGGCTTCGGGCTTTCTGCCACCATCGCCGCCAACGAGTCCAGCGGCCACGGCGCCGTGGTCGGAGACACCTTCGACAGCGCCTTGCCGTTCGTTCCGGATACGGCGGGCCGCATTGCCCTGACGTGGGTCAACACCAACAGTATCCGCGCCACGCTTGCTGCGAACTACACCGGCGACCGCCTCGACAATTCGGGAAACCGCCTTGAAGACTACTGGACACTTGACGCCGGGGTGAAATGGGAATCCTTCGACAAGCGCATCGAGGTCGATCTCGCCGCCTTCAACCTGCTGGATGAGGATTTTGACATCGCGTTTGCCCTTCCCGGTTGGGGGCCAACCTTCAAGGGAACGGTGAAAGTGCGCTTCTGATGGCGATACTCAAAGCGCTTCACCGACACACAGGCGGCCCTTCGACCGAAACAGCCGCCACCCGCATTCGGCGGCGGCGCACCCACTTGGGCCTGCTCGCCGCCCTCACCGTCGTTGCCCTTGCCCTCGCCTCGCTGACCTCCCCCTTCTCGCTCGTCGAACTGCGCAGCTTCGACTATCTCTCCACCTTCGCACCGCCGCCGCTGCCGAAGGACGGGCCGGTGATCGTCGCGATCGACGAGCCGTCCATGGCGCAGATCGGCAGCCAGTGGCCCTGGCCGCGCGCGCTGCATGCAAGGCTGATCGAAGCGCTGCGCGGGGCCGGGGCGAAAGCCATCGGCGTCGATATCATCTTTGCCGAACCTTCGGTCGCTCCGGAAAACGATGCTGCCCTTGCTGCGGCGGTGGGCCCGGATGTGGTGCTGGCGGGCGACGAGACGCTGATCGAGACGCCGCAGGCCGATCAATTCGTGCGGACGGAACCGCTGGCCCAACTTATCGAGCGTGGCGCGAAAACCGGAATCGCATCGGTGCAGTTAAGCGGCGACGGTACGTTTCGGCAGGTGCCTGCCTATGCGGACGGCTTTGCCGCGCAACTGGCGCAGACCGCCGGACGGCAACAAAAGGCGCGGTCCGGCCCCGCACTGCTCCAGATGTTCGGGCCGGCGCGAGCCTATCCGACCGTGTCGTATTACCAGGCGCTCGACCCCGGCCAGTTCCTGCCGGAGGGTTTCTTTCGAAACCGCGTCGTCATCGTCGGGCTCAGCCTGCAGAATGCACCAACCCTTCAGGCCGGCGGCGCGGACGCGTTTGCGACGCCATTTACGGTGCACACCGGCCAATTGATCTCCGGCGCCGAAATCCAGGCGACGATCTTCGACAACATCACCGAAGGCCTGTTCATCGAAAGGGCCGGGCGGCCGATCGTGATTGCCGCGATTGCCTTTGGTGCCTTGCTGGCGGCCGGCATGGCCTTTCGTTCGACCGGGTGGCTGACGGCGGCCCTCAGCGCCCTGGTCCTGCTCCTTTTTGCGGCTGCGAGCTATGCGCTGCTGAGGCTCGGCCACGTCTTCGTGTCGCCGGTGGGTCCGCTGCTATCCTATGTCTGCGTCGTTGCGGGTCAGACCGGGCTCGATTATGCCGCGGAGCGGCGCAGTCGCCGGGACATCACGCGCGCCTTTTCGCGCTATCTTTCTCCGGCGCTGGTCGAGCGTCTCGCCAACGATCCCTCGCAGTTGAAACTTGGCGGCGAGCGGCGGACGCTGACCATTCTTTTCTGCGACGTGCGCGGCTTCACCACGATTTCCGAGACACTGAAGGATGATCCAGAGCAACTCACGACCCTGATCAACCGGCTGCTCACGCCGCTTTCGGAAATCGTCCTCGAAAGCGGCGGTACGATCGACAAATTCATCGGCGACTGCCTGATGGCTTTCTGGAACGCGCCGCTCGACGATCCGGACCATGCCAGCCATGCGGTGGGTGCTGCGCTACACACGCTGGCGGCGATCGAGACGCTGAATGCCGAACTGCGCCGGGAAGCAGAAGGCGAAGGCACGACGCCGCATGTGCTGAAGATCGGCATCGGCATCAACACCGGCGATTGCGTCGTCGGCAATATGGGCTCGTCGCGCCGCTTCGACTATTCGGTGCTCGGCGATGCCGTCAATCTCGCCTCGCGGCTCGAAGGTGAATCGAAGAATTACGGCGTGCCGTTGCTGATCGGCGAGCAGACGGCAAGACTGGCCGCGGCCGATTTCACCAGCGCCGAACTCGACAGCATCACCGTCAAGGGCCGCACCGCGCTGTCGCCGATCTTCACCATCCTGCAGCCCTCCCCCACACAGCAGGCTCTGGAGAACCACAAGCAGCTGCTTGCAGCCAAGTACGCCGGAACACTGCACGCGCGGGATCCGACCCTTGATCAACTGGAACGGGAAATTCCGCAGCTTAGCGGCTACTACCGCCTGCTGCGATCGCGCCTTACTTGAAGAGGCATCTTGTCTCCTCAGGACCGCATCGGAACAAACATGCCCAGTTTTATGTCTTTGAGCACGACATTCGTGTGGATGCGCTTGATCTGCGGGTTCTGCGACATGATCTGTGCGGTGATTTCATCATATTGGCCAACGTCTTGTGCCGTGATGATGGCGACAAGGTCTACGGAACCGGTCACATAATAGACCTGCTGTATGTGGTCTTGCTTGTCGACCCAGACGCGGAATTTCGAAAGCGCATCGTAGTTTTCGCGCTCGATCTCCATTCCCGCTATGAACGTCATCGGATTTCCGGCAACCTTTCGATCGACCAGAGCGATTTCCGCTGAAATGATCCCTTCCTCGCGCATCCGCTTCAGGCGGCGTTGAACAGCAGACGCTGAAAGGCCGATCATCTCGCCGACCGCCTCCGCCTTGATCTGACAATCGCGCTGCACGATCTCAAGGATGTTTCGGTCGAATTGATCCAGTGGTTCCGTCATCTGCTCCTCGTCGCATGCGCATAAACCCTTAAACCGGAGTGATTTAAGGGAAAGGATTGTGCACGGCTTCAACGTGCGACCGCATCCCTGGCACGTCCAAAGGACTGAGTAGGGCTGTAGTGATTTGCCGCAGCCTATCCTAGATCAGCGCGGCGATTCATCAAAAATTGACCGAGGTGCGCCTCCTCTCCGCGTCTTCTGCTCAATTTTATATGCCATCGGGCTTTTCGGCATGAAGCAGGCAGAATGACCAATTCTTTGGCCATTTAGCACCCTTCAACCCGCCGCTGTCGTCGTCCACCATTCGCCATATCGCTCAGAGAGGAAATGGCATGGCACAGTACAATATCGCACTCATCGGTTTCGGCGGCGTCAACCGTGCATTGGCCCAGCTGGTCGCTGACAGCAATGATCGCTGGGACGCCGAACTTGGATTGCGGCTGAACATCGTGGCGGTGAGCGATCTCCATCTCGGTTCTGTCATTTCTCCGATCGGCATCGACGCGCGCATGCTCGTCGAGACCAAGTTCGCCAAGGGCGGGTTCGAACAGCTGTCCGGCGGCAACGCCGAGGCTGACAATGAAGCGGTGATCAAGCATGCCTCCGCGGACATCATCGTCGAGGCAACCTTCACAAATCCCGTCGACGGCGAACCGGCCATATCCCATTGCCGCTGGGCGCTCGAGAGCGGCAAGCACGTTGTCACCACCAACAAGGGCCCCGTCGCCCTGGCGTCTGCTGAACTGAAGGCTCTGGCGGCGCGCAATGGTGTCATGTTCGAATATGAAGGTGCCGTCATGAGCGGCACGCCGGTCATTCGCATGGCGCAAAAGACGCTTTCCGGAGCCGGCATCCATGGTTTCGAGGGTATTTTGAACGGCACCTCGAACTTCGTGCTCGGCCGCATGGAAGGCGGGCTCGGTTTCGCCGATGCCGTCAAGGAAGCCCAGAGCCGTGGCTACGCGGAAGCGGACCCGACCGCCGATGTCGAGGGCTACGATGTCCGGCTGAAGGTCGTCATTCTCGCCAATGAGCTGCTCGGCGGCAAGCTGACGCCGAAAGACGTCGCCTGCCAGGGCATTTCGGGCCTGACTGCAGCAAATATCGAAACTGCGGCGCAGGAAGGCTGTCGCTGGAAGCTGATCGGCTCGGCATGCCTTGCCGAAGACGGCCGTATCGAAGCACGCGTTACTCCTCAGCGCCTGCCGCTCGATCATCCGCTCGCAGGCGTCGGCGGGGCGAACAACGCCGTCTCGTTCAAGACCGGCCTTCTGGGCGCCGTGACGGTGACCGGACCCGGTGCCGGCAGGATCGAGACCGCCTACGCGCTCCTTTCCGACATCATTGCCATCCACCAGGCTGGTTTTGGTGTCGATAAGAAGGACGCTGCATAATGACCGCTGCAAAACTCCATATCGCCGAGATGAACGAGCAGATCGCTATTCGCAACCCCTTTGACGGAACAGCGGTCGGCAGCGTTGAAAGCACGGATGCCGGCCAAATTGATGTGCTCATGGCGCGTGCAAAAGCCGGTGCTGCATTGTCCCGCGCCTTGCCGAGACATCAGCGCGCAACGATCCTCGAAAAAGCGGCACAGGCGATCGAGAACCGGCGGGAGGAATTCGCCCGGCTGATCGTCCGGGAAGCTGGCAAAACGATCGTTCAGGCCCGCAAGGAAGTGTCGCGCTGTGTCAATACGCTGAAACTCTCTGCCGAGGAAGCAAAACGAAATGCCGGCGAGGTCATCCCGTTCGACGCCTATGCCGGTTCCGAGGCGAGACTTGGCTGGTTCACGCGCGAGCCGCTCGGCATCATCGCGGCGATTACCCCTTACAACGATCCGCTCAATCTCGTTGCCCATAAACTCGGACCGGCGATTGCCGGCGGTAACGCTGTCCTGTTGAAACCATCCGAACTGACCCCGCTTTCGGCGATCCGCCTGGTCGACACACTGGTCGAGGCCGGATTGCCGGAGGAGATCGTCACGATCGCCATCGGCGGCGCCGATCTCGGACGGGCGATCGTCTCTGCGCGGGATGTCAGGATGGTGTCGTTCACCGGCGGCTTTGCGACCGGAGAAGCAATCGCGAGGACGGCGGGTTTGAAAAAACTCGCCATGGATCTCGGCGGCAACGCACCGGTCGTCGTCATGTCGGACTGCGATTTCGCGCAGGCCGTGGAGGCCTGCGTCTCGGGCGCTTACTGGGCGGCCGGCCAGAACTGCATCGGCACGCAGCGCATTCTCATTCAGGCGCCGCTTTATGAACGCTTCCGCACCGCCTTCGTGGCCGGCACACGAAAGCTGCGCACCGGCAATCCGGATCAGGAGGATACCGATGTCGGCCCGATGATTTCGCAACGGGCAGCCGAACGGGCAGAATCGATGGTCAACGACGCCATCGCTGCCGGCGCGACGCTTCTGTGCGGGCATCGCCGGGAAGGAACCGTCTATCATCCGACTGTGCTGGAAGGCGTGCCGCAGAGCTGCAAACTATGGACAGAGGAAGTCTTCGCGCCCGTGGTCATGCTGCAGCGCTTCGACGCGCTCAACGACGCAATCGCAATGGCCAATGATCCGGAATACAGCCTGCACGCCGGCATATTCACCAGCAGTATCGGCGACGCCTTGCATGCCGCCGCGAGGATAGAAGCGGGCGGCGTGATGATCAACGACTCTTCCGACTACCGTTTCGACGCCATGCCGTTCGGTGGTTTCAAATATGGGAGCATGGGCCGAGAGGGTGTCCGTTTTGCCTACGAGGACATGACCCAGCCGAAGGTTGTCTGCATTCGCCGAACCTGACTCGCCGCCTTTCCGCATGACGAACATCCTTGCGCGTGAACTCCGCACAATATACGGCAATTGCGCAGAAATACCGCACACCAGGACGATACTATCCGCCCAAACGACCACAAAAAATGCCGTGGGGAACCAGAGGAATGACGAAAGAGGCTCCTCCCGCCTTGCTCGTGGACGATGTTCACAAGAGTTATGGGATCCATGAAGTCCTGAAAGGCATATCGTTGTCGGCCGCGAAGGGCGATGTCATCTCGCTCATCGGATCGTCGGGCTCCGGCAAGAGCACGTTCCTGCGGTGCATCAACTTCCTCGAGATCCCGGATCGCGGGCGCTTCGTCATCAACGGCGAAGACGTCTTGCTGAAACCCGGCCATGGTGGGCGTGCCTATCCGGCCAGTTGGCGGCAGATCGAACGGATCCGGACCGGTCTTGCCATGGTGTTCCAAAGCTTCAACCTCTGGCCCCACATGACCGTGCTCGAAAATGTCATCGAGGCCCCGGTCTATGTCCTGAAAATGAACCGCAAGGAAGCAATCGAGCGGGCCGAAGGGCTGCTTGCGAAGGTCGGGCTCTACGAGAAGCGCCACGCCTATCCGGCTTTCATGTCGGGCGGCCAGCAGCAGCGCGCATCGATCGCGCGCGCCCTATGCGTCGACCCGGCGGTGATGCTGTTCGACGAACCCACGTCCGCGCTCGATCCGGAACTTGTCGGCGAAGTGCTCAAGGTCATCCGCGATCTGGCGGAAGAGGGGCGGACGATGCTGCTCGTCACCCACGAGATGAAGTTTGCCCGCGACGTCTCCAATCACGTGATGTTCCTGCACCAGGGACGCGTCGAGGAGGAAGGACCGCCGGCTCAGGTCTTCGGTGCGCCGATCAGCGCCCGCTGCCGCGAATTCACGGGCGCGCTCAACAATTGATCATCCACCCGCGTCCATCCTGCCCAAAATCAAAAAGGGGAATTGCATGAAACTGTTGTCTATCCTGCTGACGGGGGCCGCGCTTTCCGTTTCGAGCGCCGCAGCCAATGCCGAAGTCCGCTTCGGCATCATGAACGAGGCCTATCCGCCCTTCTTTACCAAGGATGCCTCCGGCAAGTGGGTCGGCTGGGAAATCGAACTGATGGATGCGGTCTGCGCCGAGATGAAGGAGACGTGCTCCATCGTCGACATGTCCTGGGACGGTCTCATTCCCGGGCTCGAGGCGAAAAAATTCGATGTCATCTGGTCGTCGATGTCGATCACCGATGAGCGCAAGAAGACCATCGACTTCACCACCAAATACTACAACACCCCAAGCAAGCTGATCGGCGCCAAGGATGGCGAGACCGGCGCCTCGCCCGAGGATGTCGCCGGCAAGACCATCGGCATCCAGGTTTCGACCATCCAGTCCGACTACTACAAGAAATATTTCGCCGACAAGGCATCGGAAAACACCTACACGACGCTGGATGAAGCGTTTCAGGATCTTTCCGCCGGCCGCATCGACTATGTCTTCGGCGATTCCATTCCGTTGTCGGAATTCCTGAAATCCGATTTCGGCAAGGACTGCTGCGAAGACAAGGGCAATGTGAAGGACGACCCGGCAATTCTGGGGTCGGGTATTGGAGGCGGGTTGCGCAAGGACGATCACGCTTTGCTTGAAAAGCTCAATGCGGCCATCGCCGCAGTCCGCGCGAATGGCAAGTATGCCGAAATCTCCAAGAAATACTTCGACTTCGATCCCTATGGCGAATGATTGACAGAAACGGCGCATGCCGCTTCGTCATGCGCCGTTTCCCGACTGGCGGGCTGAGCCGGACCGCGCGTGATTTTACGCGACGCGGCGAAACCTACCGCCCTTTGCAGATGCGCCGCAGCTTCCCGTAACCAAGGTTTGTCATGTCATCCACGCAATCCATGCTGGAACTGCTTTCGCCCTACCCGCCGGGTTGGGGTGGCGTTCTTCTCAGCGGAGCATTTTCGACGGTCATGATATCGCTGGGAGCCTATCTCGTCGGCATGCTGATCGGTCTTCTCGGGGCAATCGGCAAGTTGAAAGGCAACCGACCGGTTCTCTTCGTTCTCGATGTCTACACGACGGCGGTCCGCGCTATTCCCGAACTGATCCTGATCATCGGTCTCTATTATGCCGGCACGGATGGCCTGAACCGCATTCTCCTTACCCTTGGCCTTCCAGCCATCGAGATAAACGGTTTCGTTGCGGCCATTGCGGTGCTCGGTATCGTCCAGGGTGCCTATATGACGGAGGTTCTGCGCGGCGCCATCCTCGCTATTCCGGTCGGCCAGATCGAGGCGGCCAGCGCGTTTGGGATGCGGCCATTTCTGCGGTTTCGCCGCATCGTGCTGCCGGCTTTGATGCCGAATGCGCTTCCCGGCCTTGCCAATCTCTGGATGTCCGTCACCAAGGACAGCGCGCTGATCGCGGTCGTCGGCTATCAGGAACTGGCGCTCGCAACGCGGCTCGCAGCCGGCAACACCAAGCACTACTTTCTGTTCTTCCTTGCTGCCGCCGCCCTCTATCTCGTCATTACGCTGCTCTCCAACGTCGTTTTCGGCCTGCTGGAGAGCCGCTTCCGGCGCGGACAGCCGAAAACCGTATGAGGATTGGCCGGTGAACTTCTCGTGGATTTTCTCCTACTGGCCGCTGCTTGCAGCGGGCGCAGTCCAGACCGTACTGCTTCTGGTCATTTCCGTCGGCTTCGGCTTCCTCCTGGCGATCGGCCTCGCCTTGGCACAAATCATCGGTCCGCGCTGGCTCAGATGGCTTGCCCGGGGCTACTGCACCTGCCTGCGCGGAACGCCGCTTCTGATCCAGTTGTGGCTGCTCTACTACGGCGTCGGGTCGCTGCTGCCACTCGTGCCGGGCCTGCGCGGCAGCTTCCTCTGGCCGATCGTGCGGGAAGGCTTCTTTTTCGCGGCGGTGAGTTTCACCCTCAATTACGCCGCCTACGAAGCGGAAGTACTGCGCGGCGCGCTTCTGGCTGTTCCCAAGGGTGAGCTCGAAGCGGGCCGATCCTTCGGCATGTCCTCCTGGACGCTGCTGAGGCGGATCTGGTTGCCGCGCGCCATCCGCATTGCACTGCCGACGATTGCCGGCGAGGTCGTGCTGCAGCTAAAGGCAACGCCGCTCGCCTTCACCGTGACGGTGATGGACCTCTATGCCGTGGCGTACAAGGTCAGGCAGGACACACTGCTGGTCTACGAGCCGCTGATGGTGGTCACTGTCTTTTACGTCTTCCTGACGCTTCTCATTACCCGCGCCTTCAAGCTGGTCGAGGCGCAGGTCCCGGTGCGCCGCTAGTATCGCTTCTCCGCGCCGGCGCGCCACAGGCCCATCTGACGCCGCTTATCGGCATATTCCGGCCGATTGAGCGGTCACAAACATGCAGGCCGGACTAGAGTTCCACACCTCACTGCATTTCAGGAAAGGTCTTCCATGTCCTCGAGCGTATCGTCCCCCCTCGCGGCAACGGATCGCCGAAGCGTCGCAATACCTTTGCGCCCATCCTCCGAAGGCAACCGTGTGCTGCGCCGCGAAACGCTGGCGCTCGATGGTGGTCTGGTCATCGACCCGACGACGAAGGCCATCGCCCCCAACATCTCCATGTCGGTCAACAACATGCTGGTGCCCGGTGACGGCGCCTTTTCGGCCGATGGCGTTTCGGACCTGACGGCCCTGCCCTTTCTCTATGCGCGCTGGACCAATCCGACCGTTCGACAGCTTGAGCAGCGCATGGCCGCACTCGAAGACGCCGACGATGCGCTGGCAACGGCAACCGGTGTCGCAGCGATCGCCGCCACCTTTCTGACCCTTCTCAAGAAGGGCGATCACCTGATCGTCAGCGACGTCTGCTACGCCGGCGCCAATGAACTCGCGCGGCGAATATTGCCGGACTACGGCATCGAGGTGACTGCCGTGAACATGTCGCGCATCGACGAACTCGCAGCGGCCTTCCGACCCAACACGCGGCTTGTCCATTGTGAAAGCCCCTGCAACCCGATCCTGCGGCTGACGGACCTTACCGCGGTGGCGACGCTGGCGCATCGACACGGCGCCCTGGTTTCGGTCGATTCCACCCTTGCGACGCCGGTCGCGACCCGGCCACTGGCGCTCGGTGTCGATCTGGTCATTCATTCGCTGACCAAATTCATCAACGGCCACGGCGATGCGCTCGGCGGAGTCGTTTGCGGTTGCAAAGACCTGGTCGAAAAAATTCGATCCCGCGCCGGCGTCTATCTTGGCGCGTCACTGTCGGCACAGAATGCCTGGCTGGTCATGCGCGGTATCGACACGCTGTTTCCACGGCTGCGGACGATGTCCGATTCCGCCATGCGGATCGCCCGCTTCCTCGGTGATCACCCCGGCGTCACGTCGGTCACCTATCCCGGACTGAAAACCCACCCGCAGCACGAACTGGCAAAACGCCAGATGGATGTCTTCGGCGGGATGCTGACGTTCCAGACCGAAAATCCGCAGGCGATGGCGATCCAACTCGCCAGCAAGCTTCGGGTCGCGCATTACGCCTTTTCGCTCGGCCACCAGCGCAGCATCGTCGTTCTTCTCGACACGGCCGAAATGATGAACTCCACCTATCGTCTTCAAGGGGCGCAACTGGCGGACTATAGGGCCTTTGCCGGAGACGGCGTGTTCCGGCTTTCCATCGGTCTCGAATCGGTCGACGACCTTGTCGAGGATCTGGATCAGGCGCTGAGCCCATGATGCTTCCGGGACAGCGGGCAATGCTCGTCGAGAGAACCGGGGTGGATATCCCGGGCACGGCGCCGGACTTCCCTCGCGCAGGGAAAACCGATGACGCATTGGGCGCAAGGCAGCGACGGTCCCTCGCCACTCCGCAGGACGACTGAGGAGCACCCATCATGGCGGTATTCACTGAACTTTCCGACAACGACCGCAATGAGATTGCCGCCGCCTACGGCATGGGCGCGCTGACCTCGGTGATCGGCCTTGCCGACGGCGACACAGAGACCACGTACCTGTTTCGGTCGCAGAGTGGCGAATATATCGTCACGCTGTTCGAAAACGGCGCCGAGCCCTTCGATCTCGAGCGCGCGTTCCGAACGATGGAAACGCTGTCGGCAGCCGGCATTCCCTGCCCGAAAACCTCGCGCACGCAGGAGGGCCAGGCAACGATGCGGGCCTCCGGAAAACTGGTTGCGGTCGTCAGTTTTGTCGAGGGCTCGCCGTCCGCCTACGCAAGCCCGGCGAAATGCGCCGATCTCGGACGGCGCGGCGCACAGATCCATCGAACGCTGATGCGGTCTTGCGGTCGCGCCAAGGAAAGCCTGCCCAGGGGACCGATCCATGGGGCGTTTTCGCCCGACAACGTGTTCTTCCTCGGCGATACGGTCAGCGGCATCATCAATTTCAGGCTTCGTCACGAAGACGTGCTGGCCGCGGAACTGGCAAGGATGCTGGTTGCCTGGACCATGCTGCAGGACGGAACACTCGACGCGGCGCGGGCCGAGGCAATTCTTGCCGGCTACAGCGGCGTTCGCGCGCTGGAGGACGGCGAACGGCAGGCCTTGCCCGCCTTCGTGCTCGCTGCCGCTGCAAGACTCCTTGCCGAGTCAAAAGACAATGCCGACGTTCAGCGCCGTGCGCTGAACGCGTTTCTGTCGGCCCAACGCCTGTCATTTTCCGAACCCGTCATGGCCGGTGCCACGTGAAACGGATTCTCGACCGCGCCGACGAACGCATTCTCGCCGAACTGACCAGGAACGCACGCATTGCGCACGCGGAATTGGCCGCGAAGGTCAATCTTTCCCGCAACGCGATCCGTCAACGCATCGATCGCCTCGAGCGCGACGGGCTCATCCAAGGATACACGATCGTCGCCGGCGACGGTCGTCCCGCGGCATCGACGATCGCCGCCATGATGTTCGTCTACCGGCACGACCGGATGCGCGGCGGCGACGTCATCCACGCATTGCGGCGCATTCGCGAGGTCGTGTCCTGCGACGTGATGAGCGGCGAGTTCGATCTGGTCGTGCGCGTTGAAGCGACCGAAGCCGACCGCATCCGGCAGGTCTGGCAAGAGATTTCCGCACTACCCGGCGTACGAGACACGCTGACGGCATTTGCGCTGTCATCGATGATCCAACGCTAAACCTGACAAAAGACTGGAGTTATCACCTGATGAGCAAAACACGTATCCTTGACGGCGGAATGAGCCGGGAACTGATCCGCCTTGGCGCCGAACTGCGGCAACCGGAATGGTCCGCCCTCGCGCTGATGGAAACCCCGGATATCGTCCGGCAGGTCCATGCCGACTTCATCGATGCCGGCGCGGATGTCATCACCACCAACAGCTATGCGCTGGTGCCGTTCCACATCGGCGAAGAGCGTTTTCGCTCACAGGGACCCGCGCTGATCGCGTTGGCGGGAAAGCTTGCTCGCCAAGCCACTGACGCGCAGACCGACCGCAAGGTTCTGGTTGCCGGTTCGCTGCCGCCGATTTTCGGCTCCTACGAGCCGGAACGCTTCGACCCCACACGCGTGCAAGACTACCTGAACGTCCTCGTGGAGGGATTGGCGCCTCATGTCGATGTCTGGTTGGGTGAAACGCTGAGCCTGATCGCGGAGGGGGATGCAGTGCGCACCGCCGTTGCCGGGACCGGCAAGCCGTTCTGGATTTCCTTCACGCTGGAGGACGGCGATGAGGCTTTTTCCCTTGATGAACCAAGGCTGAGATCCGGCGAAACCGTTGCGGCGGCGGCCCAGTGGGCGGTCGGTTCGGGTGCACAGGCGCTTCTGTTCAATTGCAGCCGCCCCGAGGTCATGGGACGCGCGGTTGAAACCGCATCCGCCGTGTTTCGCCAACAGGGCGTGGATATCGAAATCGGCGTCTATGCCAATGCGTTCGAAGCCGAGGAGAGCGAGGGCGGCGCAAACGAAACCCTGCATGGCACACGCGATGATCTGACTGACGACAGCTACTCGCGATTCGCCTGCGACTGGGTCGAGGCCGGCGCCACAATGGTCGGCGGTTGCTGCGGAATCGGCGCAAGGCACATCCACAAGCTCGCGCGTATCCTGAAGGGGTGAAAGCCCTCGCGTACAACTATTAGGCAGGTACAGACAGGCATTCTGCAATCCGTTTTCCTGGAACGGGGAGCGATTGTCTGCGCGTGGCAAACCGGCCAAGCACGCCTGCAGCACCGCATTATTTTTGGCTTGCGGTGTCGGGTCTGCGGGTGGACTTCGATGAGCTTGGGGAATTGAAGGTGTGTACCCGATTGATGCATCGGACTCGACAACCCGCCGGTGAGGTCGATATGACCGGCAGGTCATCGAGATAGGATTTCATATGGCAACCGGACTGCTCGCACTGCTGGACGACGTCGCCGCGATTGCAAAGCTCGCCGCCGCTTCGCTGGACGATGTCGCCGCACAGACGACAAAGGCGGGGGCGAAGGCGGCCGGGGTTGTCATCGACGATGCGGCGGTGACGCCGAGATATGTCGTTGGTCTTTCCCCGGCGCGGGAACTGCCCATCATCTGGAAGATCGCGCTCGGATCGCTGAAGAACAAGCTGCTCTACCTTCTGCCCGCCGGCATCTTTCTCGGCTACTTCGCATCCTGGGCGATCACGCCTCTGTTGATGCTCGGCGGCGTCTACCTTTGCTACGAAGGTGCCGAGAAGCTGTATGAGGCCTTCATGCCCCATCAGGCGCACGACCACGAGGCCGCCGTGTCTGGAACCTCCGATCCGGTCGCGTTGGAGAACCAGAAGGTGGCGGGCGCGATAAGGACTGACTTCATCCTCTCCGCAGAAATCATGGCATTGACGCTCGCCAACGTAGCGGCGTCCGACATCTATACGCAGGCGGCGGTCCTGGCAGCGGTCGGGGTGTTGATCACCCTGGCGGTCTACGGCGTCGTGGCGCTGATCGTGAAGGCGGACGACGCCGGCCTGTCGATGGCGTCCGCGTCCATCGGCCTGGTGCGGACCTTCGGGCGCGGCCTCGTCGTCGGCGTCCCCGTGTTCCTCAGGCTTCTCGCCGCGATCGGCACGGCCGCGATGCTCTGGGTCGGCGGAAGCATCCTCGTCCACGGGTTCGCAGAGCTGGGCTACCACGGCCCGGAACACTTCATCGAAGAATTCGCCGCTGGCATCGGCGCTGCGTCGGCCGTGTTTGGTGAAATCCTGCACTGGATGACGACATCCACGATCCAGGCCGCGCTTGCCGTGTTGATCGGCGGGGCAACAATAGTAATCGTCCACGCGGTGGCTCCCGTCGTCAGGCGGTTACGGCCCGAGGCCCATTGAGCTCGCGGGCCTAGGAAAGCTGACTTCCGACTGCGCCCAATCGCACGGAGCACCGCCAAAGACCGCGAGCCTATGCCGCCCGACCGGCTCCAAGCAAGAGCGCGCATTTTCGTCGAGGCGCCCGCCCTGTCCCCTCAAGGGGACGCATGAGCGCCGGAGCGCGAAAGCTTGCGGATGTCGTATCCCATACCCATCCCTTGCTCGATGTTAAATATTAGCGACCCATCAGGAACAAAATCCCAATATTGATAGTTTGAAATCGACTCTCCGGAGAAGATTAAAATGCTAATACATCAACCTGAAATTTGCAGCGATGCGCGCTGGAGTCACTCGGTGATGGTTCAGCTTCGTTTCGGATTCCCAGAAAGAATCGACGGCCCCCTGAAGGCTCTCAACTACCTGGTAGAGCGCTGGCCGAAGTTTGGCGGCGAAGAATACACAAGAGCCAAACAGGTGTGCATGGCGGCATTAGGGGGTCGCGTTCCATGTGAGAGCGCACGGCTCGCTTTCATGGCAGCAGCGGAAGAAGCCGAGGTCCTGGCCAGCGATAGGAAGCACAGAAAATCGATTGCTGGATCCGCCACCGTTGTAGAGTGACGGTCGCCTGGCCGCGCGAGGACGCGCCATTATGCGAGGAACATCTACTCAACTTGGTTCGTCGCTGGGAACCCCAAAGGAGCTTCGAATGGCCCACCCCAACACCGATTCTGAACTTGATAAACTGCGCGCAGAAGTCTCCCGCCTCACCAAGATTGTCTCTGAAAAGAGCGCTGAGGCATATGGTGGAGTGCGCGAGCGGGCTGCTGGCGCCGTCGAGGCTGTCACGCCTGCCGCCCGAAAGGCGGCTGCGGTCGCCAAAACCGAAGGCGGCGCTGTCGCACAAACCGCACGCGAACATCCGGCAGCCGCTGGCAGCATCGTATTCCTCGTCGCGGTCGTCGGGTTCGCGTTAGGCTATGCGCTTGGTACAACATCCCTGCGGGCACCACCACCAGGACGCTATTGGTAGGCCACCACCGCGATCGAAGGCGGTAGCTTATCGAGAACTTTATGCGCGGCGACGGAACCAAATTATACTCCGCGCTTTCTAGGAAGGGCTGAGGCCTTTCTTCCCCTGGATGCCTCACCAGTCGATGCGTTTTCGCAACAAAGCGTCGGCATCAAGACCAGCGTTCCTCCTCGGAACGCTGGTTTTTAAATAGAATTTCTGGCGACGCCTCCCAACATCCGCGGGTAGGCTTGCGTTGGCACCCCGCCGCTGCCCGCGATACACCACCACTCCTCCCGGCGGCCCAACACGCTTTAGCATGACAAAAGTGCGGGTCCGGGTCCGTGTTTCCTCGCAAAGGTACGATATCGTTAGAAGAATCTGCCCGTTTTGCAGTCGATGCGGACGATTTCGCCAATTTCAAATAGCGGCAGCGCATCCCCCTCCTCGGCAACTAAGTCGAGTTAAACGCGGTTGAGAACGGCGCTCAGCGGTGCTTTTTCCCGTCTGCTCGCGCGTAACAATTGGAACTTGTCTGGATCACGAAGGTTGATCTCGAAACGCGAGGAACTGCAGCAATGAGATTGGAACCGCGCAGAATTCTGCTCTCGGCAGAGCGTCTTGAGGACTGTCAGGACTCACTCGAAGCCTCGTTTCACGAGATGGTCGACCAAGCGATTAGCCGTGGTTAGTCACTCGATGAAACCTTGGTGGCCCTCAGTGGCTTGATATCCCAGGAGTTCGCGGACTCAGATCAAACGGTGACGCTCCATTGAGTATCAGGATCATGCCGGCGAGGTCATGGATGACGCGCCGGCGACCACAGCGCCCGGAATGAAGCCCAGCGGTTTTTGGGCAACATATATCTGGGTGTCAGAATGCCAAAGGCGACCGATGGGTCGCCTTTGGCTTGTCGCGGGTCATTGCATGCAGGGATATGAGGCCGCAGCGAGCGGCCTCATCGCATCACAGTAGGAAATAGCCCTTCGACAGCGACACTGCATCATCAAGATGAACGGCGAAATCGGCATTCCTGTCACCATTGGTGTCACCATATACATAGGTGTCAGAGGCCTGCTTGACGTAACGCAGTTCGCCGGCCTTGCCAGTGAAGGCAGCAGTACCGAGGTAGGTGAAAGCTTGATCGCCAGACACTGCCGAATTGGCATCGATGTCCGCAAGATCAATTCTGTCGCCGCCGGTGCCCGAGAAGTCGAAGATCGAATCTCGGCCCGCCAGTGCAGACGTGCTCTCACCCGCCGTCTTGAAGACGAACGTATCGGCGCCCGAGCCGCCCATCAGATCGTCCGCGCCAAGCGTACCATGAAGCACGTCGTTGCCGCTGCCGGCATTCAGATGGCTGTCGCCGGCGTGTGACGAATGGTCGTGCGTATTGCCATGGAACTTGTCGGCAAAATTCGAACCGAACGTTTGCTTGATCCAATTATGGCCGGCGCCCTTGGCGTCGCCGGTGTGGTTCGCAGCATTGGCAACGCTGCCCGTATCACCAGACGTGCCCTCGGCCTCGCTGCCTGTAGTGGGGCTGTCGACCGCGGTGCCGGTGGACGAAGTACCCGGCGTCGTATCGGTTTGCGCCGTGTGAGTCGGTGCCGTAGGCGTGGCGTCCGTTGCCGTAGTGTCGGCGGGCGCTGTGTCGGTTGGTGTCGTAGGCGAGGTGGTGTCCGTTGCGGTGGTATCGGCAGGCGCCGCGTCCGTTGCCGTCGTGTCGGCGGGCGTCGCGTCTGTTGTCGTCGTGTCGGCAGGCGTCGCGTCCGTTGCCGTCGTGTCGGCAGGCGTCGCGTCCGTTGTCGTCGTGTCGACGGGTGTCGTGTCCGTCGGCGTGGTGTCCGCTGGCAACGTGTCCAGGTCAGTGTTTCCGGAAACCACCGGATTGTCGACGTAGAGCGCGAAATCGCCCCAGTGTCCGTCGCCGATCTGGTTGTTGGTGAACTTGATCGAAGCGTCGTCAACGGTGCCGCCGCCTTTGGTTCCGTCAAGGTAGACGGTGTAGCCGCCGCCGGACAGCCGGTTGTGGTCGACCGTGATGTCCGACAGACCGCTGAATTCGTTGTTCAGCATCACCGCCGCAGTCTGGCCGTGG
>UCMT01000004.1 GCA_900473795.1 Hyphomicrobiales bacterium
TTCCTCACACGAAGCTGCCGTCGCCAATATCTTGCGCTCAATTGGCCAGAAATTCAGAGCATTTCAACCTGGGAGTTCCTAGTTATATATGAGATGCCCGTCCCGCTCCTGATCAGCGAACGGCCATTTTTGGATTTCACGCCTCGTGGACATGATATGGTCCTGATGCCTGTCGGCCCGCGCTCGCTGATGATGGGGAGGCCGAGCAATCGCCCGAGAGGATGAAGTTAGGTGTCGGCCCAGCCACGCCCGAACATGAGCCCATTGCAAACACGCCCGAACATGAGCGCATTGCAAAAATGCACAACCATGCATCAGTTGAGATGGCACGACAGTGGGTCGTGGCAGCAAGTCGCGCCGAACTGGAGGCCGTCCGTGCTGAGCTGACCCCCGAGAAAATGCTGACCCGTCGGCGGACCGATCGCGTGATCGTCAGTCACGTTAACCGGTGAACGACTGCCGAAAGGAAAGAAATAGTCAACTGAGCAAAGGCGGAGCCGGGCGCATGCTTCGTTTCAGCGACAAGCTGCCATTCTGAGAATGGCAGCTTGTCGCGACCTCCTAGCCGTAAGGCGACATTCCGCACACGGCCCCGAACGTGACATTTCAAAAATGACTGGGCAAAGGTGGCGCATGGGGCGCAAAGCGGAATTGTTGCCGTCAATGCTGGGAGGCGGAGAATTTACAAGTCTCCGTGTACTCAGGCCCCCGCAACAAAATCTTACAATAATATCAAACGATTATAGCCTCCCTCGGGAGGCCATTCGTGTTTCTGGCTGTTGACGTGATCGCGGAGACCATCGCTCGACGAATTTCCGTGAGCTCAGGCGCAATGTGTTCGATGATCGTGAATAACCGCCACTGAGCGGCATTACTGTGCGACCTCCAATGCCATTGCACGGGAGCGCTGCGCCAAGCTGCGAAGCTGGCCCGGGTTGCCAATCGGTGATCGAGCGCATCATGCATAGCTGGTCGCCGCAACATCGGTTGCAACTCGAGCGTCATCCGGTTTCCGTCAGCCATGAGACGCTCTACAAGTTTGCCTATTCGGCTGACCTCAAAAAATGCGGTGTCGAGACAATCCCGCGCCGCTGGCGTACTCGGTGTCGCTGAACTGAGGGTATGTGGTCGGCAATCGGAGGCATGTCCGATTTGGGTACGATATGAAAAGCTTCTCCACATAGCAGGGAAGTCAGCAGCTACGGCTGGATTGGCTGCCGAGATCGCGGTGGAGAGGATAAATCGCATGAACGATATAAAATTCACGACGGGACTGTCGGCATTGGCTGGCGCCCGGGTTGCGTTTCGTGGCACACCTTTCGTCGAGCGGACCGCTCCGCTGAACCAGAACGCTCTTTGGATGCGCTGGGACAGGAACATGGTTGTCGATGCCTATTCCGACATGGTCGAGGAGCTGGCGGCGATCCGCAACAGGGTTGCCATGGGCGACATGTCGCCGCTGTCGAAATACGTGATTGCGGGCCCGGATGCAGAAAAGCTGATGGACACGCTCATTCCGCGCGACATCACGAAGCTCAAGATCGGTCAGATCTACTACGCGCCCTGGTGCGATGAAAACGGCCACGTCGTCGGTGACGGCCTTGTCTTCCGCATGGACGAAACCACGTTCCGCGTGTCCGCCGATCCGGGCTTCACCTGGTGGAAGCAGCATGCGAACGGCCTCGATGTCCAGGTGACAGACATTACCGAAGCCTACGGTATCCTCACTCTGCAGGGGCCGCGTTCCCGCGAAGTGCTTCAGGCGGTCACGCAATCGGCGTTCGAGGAATTGCCGTTTTCCCGTCTTGCCATCGTCGCCATTGCCGGCAGGCAGGTGGAGATCCTGCGCCAGGGGTTTACCGGCGAGCACGGCTATGAACTCTGGGTCAAAGCCGAGGACGGTGTTGCCGTCTGGGACGCAGTGCAAGAGGCGGGCCAGCCCCACGGCATTCTTCCCGCAGGCGCCTGGGCGCTGGACATTGCGCGGCTCGAAGCGGGCCTGCTGATCGTCGGCTACGACTACACCAGCGCCGGACCGGACGACGGCGGTGCGGGCATACAGGCCGCCGGGAAATACCGGGCTTCACCCTTCGACCTTGGCCTTGGACGGTTGATCGACTTCAAAAAGGGTGATTTCCTTGGCAAGGCCGCGCTTGAACGCATGTCGAGCACGGGTGACCACCGTCAGCTTGTCGGGCTCGACATCGACTGGTCGCAGGCGGCAGGTGGCGCTGGTCTCGAGGGCGGCAGCCCAGGAAACCTTCGCCGGGTCCGTTGGTATCCCGTACAGGTATTCCACGGTTCCGTGGAAGTCGGCCATGCCAGCAGCGTCGCCTGGGCGCCGTCGATCGGCAAGATGATCGGCTTTGGCCATTTGCGCCGCGATGTCGCCGAAACAGGAACGCAGCTAACCCTACGCTGGAACAAGGACGGCACGACGATCGACGTCACTGCGCGCGTTGTCGATCTGCCTTTCCTGTCGCTCCGGCGCGCGGCAAACGGCTAAGATGTTGTTCCTGACGATGGCGCTCTAGTCGTCGCATTCCCCTGAATAACGCACCGGGCGATCTGTCCGCCCGGTCGAACCGGATTGTTGAACGTCGCCAGCGATGACGACGAACGGCCCAGGCATGTCTATCGAACCCCAGGGAAGACCATGACAAAAACCAGCGAAACTCTCGTCGACAGGCCGGTCTTGTCCACCTGGGCCGCCCAAGCCGATGCGTCGATCGAGCTTGCTCCTGAGCAGGTGCGCAATTTTTCGCCGCAAGCCGAACATTTTCCCCGCGGCTCGCGCGTCTTCCTGACCCATCTTACCGGCAAGCCGGAGGCGCTACAGGTCGAAGCGGCCCTGCGCATCCAGGAGATGGGTTATGTCGCCGTGCCTCATTATGGCGCACGCAACTTCAAGACCGAGAAAGACTTTGTCGATCTCATCTCTACCCACAGCCGCAACGGTATCTCCGAGGCGCTGTTTCTGGGTGGCAATCCGCCGCTGTTCGCGGGGCCGATGGGCGAATCGGCGCAACTCCTTGCCCATCCGGTGCTGAAAGACAGCGCGATCAAGACGGCCTTCGTCGCCGGTTATCCCGAGGGGCATCCGAACATCGCCGAAATCGGTCTGAAGGACGCCTTGAGACGCAAGGTCGATATTTGCCGGGATCGCTCGCTCGAAGTCCGTGTCGCTTCACAGTTCGCTTTTGACGGAAGGATGATCGGTGCTTGGGCGGAGAGCCTGCATACGGAGTATCCGGGGCTTGCTGTCCATGTCGGGCTGGCCGGTGTCACCAGCCTTACCAAGCTCATCCGGTTTTCCATGATGTGCGGCGTGGGGCCATCGATTGCTGCACTGAGGCGTTCTGCAAACGGTCTCTTCAACATCATCGCTGATCGCAATCCCGCCGAGGTTCTCGAGGCGATGGCTGCCAGTTACCCCGAACCCACTGCGCCTGTGCACCTTCATTTCTTCCCGTTTGGCGGATGGGAAAAGACGCTGTCTTGGTTTGGGGATTATCGGGAGGCTCGCGGGCAGCGCGCGATCGACCGATGAACTGCGCGGCGACGATGCAATCCTTCGTGCTGACGCTGTCCTGCGCCGATCGTGCCGGTATCGTAGCGGCGGTGACGACGCAACTCGCCGGCCTCGGCACCAATATTACCGAGAGCAACCAGCATTGGGACAGGGCTTCGAACAGCTTTTTCATGCGGATCGCCTTTTCGGTCCCCGCTTGGGCGTCGAAAGCCTCGCTTGAAAAGGGATTGAGGCCGGTGATGGAGCAGTTCGGCATACAGAGCGCGCTGTTTGATCGCGGCCAACGGCCGAAGATGGTGATTATGGTCTCCAGGTTCGACCACATCCTGCTGCACCTTTTGTATCAGATTCGCGTCGGATGGCTCCACGCAGAGGTCGTGGCGATCATCTCCAACCACGAGGATAGCCGGGAAACGGCCGAGTGGGCTGGTGTTCCCTATTACGTCCTGCGGGTGACGAAGGAGAACAAAGTCGAGCAGGAAGAGAGAATTCTGACCGTCGTCGAAAACACCGGCGCCGATCTCGTCGTCCTTGCGCGTTACATGCAGGTTTTCTCGGACAATCTGGCCGGGCGATTGTTCGGCAAGGTCATCAATATCCACCACTCGTTTCTGCCGAGCTTCAAGGGGGCGCGGCCCTATCACCAGGCCCACGAGCATGGTGTCAAGCTTATCGGAGCCACGGCGCACTATGTCACCGCCGATCTGGATGAAGGGCCAATCATCGAACAGGAAGCCGAGCGGGTGACGCATGCCATGGGCGTCGAAGACTTCGTCGCCGCGGGCCGCGATATCGAAAGCCGCGTGCTTGCACGTGCAGTCAAGCGGCATGTCGAGGGCCGCGTGATGCTCAACGGACGAAAGACGGTCGTATTCGCCTAGAGACGCGGCATCGATCGAAGACAGTGCAGCCAAGCTCGCCCGGCAAAACGGGCATAGACGGGCGACGATCACCGATCGTCGTGCATCGTCACATCACCTGGGAGGAATACGTGATGAAGAATGGAACTACGCATCTTTTTGTGCCCGGTCCGACCAATATCCCCGACGCGGTGCGCCGGGCCATGAACGTGCCGATGCAGGACATGCGCGCGCCGGACTTCCCGGAACTCGTGCTGCCGCTGTTTTCGGATCTGAAGCGGATATTCAAGACCGAGACCGGCACCGTTTTCATCTTTCCTGGTTCCGGCACAGGCGCCTGGGAATCGGCTATTTCCAACACGCTCAACCGCGGCGATCGGGTGCTGATGTCGCGCTTCGGGCAATTCTCGCATCTCTGGGTCGACATGGCCCAGCGGCTCGGCCTCAACGTCGACTGTATCGACGCAGAATGGGGCGAGGGTGTGCCGGTCGAGGAATATCAACGGCGTTTGAGCGCCGACAAGGATGGTCAGATCAAGGCGGTTTTCGTCACGCACAACGAGACTGCGACGGGCGTTACATCCGACGTCGCCGGTGTGCGCAAGGCTCTGGATAGTGCTGGTCACGGCGCGTTGCTGTTCGTCGACGGCGTCAGTTCGATCGGGTCGATCGACTTCCGCATGGATGAATGGGGCGTTGACCTTGCCATCACCGGTTCGCAGAAGGGGTTGATGCTGCCGGCGGGGCTCGGCATCCTGGCTGTCAGCGAAAAGGCGCTGGAAGCGCACAGGCATTCGCGCATGGAGCGCTGCTACTTCAGTTTCGAGGACATGAAGGCGCCTTCCGCGACCGGCTATTTCCCTTACACGCCACCGACCCAATTGTTGCTGGGCCTCAGGGCATCGCTCGATCTCATCTTCGCAGAGGGGCTGGATACGGTCATCGCGCGTCACCGCCGTCTCGCCGAGGGCGTCCGCCGCGGGGTGCATGCCTGGGGGGTGAGGCTCTGTGCCAAGGAAGAGAAATGGTGGTCCGACACCGTTTCGGCAATCGTCGTTCCCGATGATGTCGACGCCAGGCATGTCATCGCCAACGGCTACTCCAGATATCGAACCTCGTTCGGTGCGGGGCTCAGCAAGGTTGCGGGCCGGGTCTTCCGGATTGGGCATCTCGGTGATCTCAACGAGGTCATGTGCCTGTCGGCTTTGGCTGCGGCGGAAATGTCCCTTCGCGACGCCGGCGCGCGGATCGAAGCTGGCTCGGGCGTTGCTGCTGCACAGGAATGGTACCGGGCCGAAATCAGCCGGGCCGTCCAGCCGCACCGCGAACGTGCGGCATGAGGACGGAACAGATGACAAAGCCTAGGGTAGTTGTAACGCGGCGCTGGCCGCGCGAAGTCGAAGCGCGTCTCGCGGTCGAATTCAACGTGACGCTTAATGAGGTGGACCGGCCCTTCGGGCAAAAGGAGCTTCGAGAGGCTTTGCTTGAGGCCGATGCCGTGCTGCCCACAGTGACGGATCGGCTGGGTGCCGAACTTTTCGAGGACGGCGTTCGCACGAAAATTCTCGGCAATTTCGGTGTAGGCTTCAACCATATCGACGTCGAGGCGGCACGCTTGGCGGGGCTGGTCGTGACGAACACCCCGGCGGTGCTGACCGACGCCACCGCCGATCTGGCTATGACGCTGCTCTTGATGTGTGCCCGTCGTGCCGGCGAAGGCGAAAGGGAGGTGCGATCCGGCGGATGGACCGGCTGGCGGCCGACGCATCTCTGTGGCACCCAGGTCACCGGCAAGACCATCGGGATCATCGGAATGGGCCGCATCGGCCAGGCGATGGCCCGGCGCTGTCATTTCGGATTCGGCATGGACGTGATCTTCTTCGACAGCTATCCGGTTGCCAATCCCGGCGTGCCGGCTCGCCAAATGGCTACCGTCGAAGATGTTCTGGCTGCTGCAGATTTCGTATCGCTGCATTGCCCGGGCGGTGGTGAGAATTATAACCTGATCAACCAGCAACGCCTTGCCCGCATGAAGCCGTCGGCATTCCTCATCAACACCGCAAGGGGCGATGTGATCGATGAGGAGGCACTGGTGCAGGCGCTTGATAACGGGGGGCTCGCGGGCGCTGGACTGGACGTGTTCAAGACCGAACCGGCGGTGCCCACCACGCTGACGGGACGCCAGGATGTCGTGCTGTTGCCGCATCTTGGAAGTGCTACCAGCGAGACGCGCGTCGCTATGGGCATGCGCGTGATCGACAATCTCCTGGCGTTCTTCGACGGACGCAGGCCGCCGGATGCGGTGAATTGAGATTCCCGACTCTTCAATTGAACTTCAATCGATATGCGGCGCGCAACCTCGGATCGAACGCTGCCGTTTGCCAGGAGGCCAGAACAATGCCCGGTTTTTTTCAACGAGATCTCCAGCGCCAGGATACTCTTGTCGCCGATGCGATAGCACGAGAAATGGCGCGCCAGAGGACCGAGATCGAATTGATCGCCTCGGAAAACATTGTCTCGCCGGCGGTGCTTGCGGCGCAGGGCTCGGTGATGACCAACAAATATGCCGAGGGTTATCCGGGGCACCGCTACTACGGCGGCTGTCAGTATGTCGATCAGGTCGAAGCGGCGGCCATCGAGCGTGCAAAGCATTTGTTCGACGCAGCCTTCGTCAATGTCCAGCCGCATTCCGGCGCGCAGGCCAATGGCGCCGTCATGCTTGCGCTGCTGAAGCCCGGCGATACTTTCATGGGCCTGTCACTTGCTGCAGGGGGACACCTAACCCACGGCGCCAAACCGACCATGTCGGGCAAGTGGTTCAATGCGGTTCAATACGGGGTGCGTCAAAGCGACTGCCTTATCGACTATGACGAACTGGAAGCCAAGGCGCAGGAAACGCAGCCGAAACTGATCATAACTGGCGGTTCTGCCTATCCGCGGATCATCGATTTCAAGCGCATCCGGGCAATCGCCGATTCCGTTGGCGCGTTGATGATGGTCGACATGGCGCATTTCGCCGGTCTGGTTGCCGGTGGCATGCATCCCAATCCAATCGATATCGCCGACATCGTGACCACGACGACACATAAGACGCTGCGCGGCCCGCGCGGCGGTATGATCCTGACCAATAACCAGGACATCGCCAAGAAAGTAAACTCGGCCGTGTTTCCCGGCCTGCAGGGCGGGCCGCTGATGCATGTCATTGCCGCCAAGGCCGTCGCCTTGGGTGAAGCGCTCGAGGATGGTTTCAGGGACTACGCGCGGCAGATGGTGATCAACGCACGTGTGCTTGCCGCCACTCTTATCGAGCGCGGCTTCGATATTGTCTCAGGCGGAACCGATACGCATCTGCTTCTGGTCGATCTGCGCGGCAAGGGAATATCCGGCAAGGACGCAGAGGAGGCGCTTGGGCGGGCAGGGCTGACCTGCAACAAGAACGGCATTCCCTTCGACCCGGCGCCTCCGGCCGTCACTTCGGGCATTCGTCTCGGCACCCCGGCGGCCACGACGCGGGGATTCCGCGAAGCGCAGTTCGTCCAAGTGGGCGCTCTGATCGCCGACGTACTGAATGCGGTTGGCACTGACGGCAGTACTGAACAGGAAAGGGCGGCCCGGATGTCGGTGAAGGAGCTTTGCGCCGCTTTCCCGATTTATTGACATGCGAGAACCGCGCGCGGTGCGCGGCAACGGCAGGGACTTGCATCGGTAAGTTTTTGCTCGGATGATTGCTTGTGAAGCGAGAGTGAGCGCGCCTTAACACTAGCCTCGTGAGGTTCGCCGCACCCAGAATTGGAAGTGCCAAGATGCGCCTGCCCCCCATCGATCTCGGCCGTGAAAATACGTTTGGAGAGATAACGTATGAAAACGGTGGCCATTATGGACCGATAAGGGGCGACTATCTCGCATTCATGATCGTCCATATTGGGGCGGTTAAGATCGAGGCGGATTCGGTGGTCACGTCGCTGGAAGCGGGGCACTGCGCGCTCTCGCTGACACGGGAGCAATACATCTGTACGGCAGAGCCGGGAATTTTGACGCATGTGAGCTGGTGTGACAGTCGTCCGGAGAATGCATCCTGGTTGTTCCAGGAACGCCAGAATATCGCTGCAAGTACAAATACGTCACATCAGATCGAAACGATCGCGCAATTGGGTGTCGATCTCGGCCTCGGAGATCAAGGGAGCCGCAGCGGGCTTCGGGAAGCGCTCACGAATGCGCTACTTAATGCCTACATCTATGAAGCCGAGGTTGTCGCGGCCGAGCGCCCGATCCCTCAGACGATCCTGCAGGCACGCCGATTTCTCGATGAGAACTTCGCCACCGATATTTCGATCGAGAAGGTGGCGCGGCAAGTGCGCGTCAGTCCTCAATACCTTGTATCGGCGTTCAAAAAACATCTCGGCCTAACGCCCGCGAGATATCTCTGGCGCTGCCGGCTCGACTATGGCGCACATTTGCTGCAGCGGTCCGGTTTGACCGTCAGCGAGATCGCCTACCAGGTGGGCTACAAGAACCCGTATCATTTTTCCCGTCAGGTGAAGCTTGCCTTCGACTGTTCGCCGACGGAATTGCGCGAACAGAAACGCGAGGGATAAGCGAACCAGCCAGATGAACTGGCGGTATGGTTTCCCCAAAGACAGGCATGGTTCTTTGCCTGTCACACTATGACAATCCGATGAAACGCGAATGCAGCTTGAGCTGAAATGGCAGGCAACCAGTTCACATAGCGCCTGCGCCTCGACAGACCGACCATAGCCCGCCGATCTCCTGCGTTTTGTTCGCAGCCCGGTCGCGAGCCAATCATTTGGATGGCATGATGGAAAACCTCTCCCGTATTGATCACATCGCTCGTGACGAATGGCATGTCGTTGCGTCGCTTCAGGAATTGCCAGCGGCCAGCATGCTGTCGACTGCACTCCTTGGCGAGCGGATATTGGTCGGGCGTGATGGTGACCAACTCGGCGCATGGCGCGAGCATAGGTGCGGGAACGGACCTGCAATGCCCGGCGAACAACTGCGAACGATACAGCGGTTCGGTTATATCTGGGCAACACTCGGCAATCCGTCGCACGACCTGTTCAAGATTGTAGAATTCGACGAGCCGGACAGAAACTATGTGGTCCAGGGTGCAACACGGGTCAGCGTTTCCGCGCCGCGTGCTGTCGAAAACTTCCTCGACATGGGACACTTCCCGTTCGTCCATACCGGCATTTTGGGCGAAGAACCCCACACCGAGGTGAAGCCCTATAAGGTGGATGTCTATTCCGAACCGCCGGAAATCCTCATTACCGAGTGCGAATTTTATCAGCCGCAGGCCAATGCTGATTCATCCACGGGCGCCGATACCGAGTATATCTACCGGATCCCGCATCCGTTCTGTGCTGTCCTTTACAAGACGGGATCGACCCATCCCGACCGGCGCGACGTCATTGCTCTCTTCGGCCAGCCGGTCGACGAGGATTGCGTGCTCGTTCACATCGTCATCTGTCTTGCTACTGAGATCACCGATCTGGCCGCAATGAGAAAATTTCATCAAACCATCCTTGGTCAGGACAAGCCGATCCTGGAAAACCAGGTGCCGAAGCGCCTGCCGCTGGATTCACGCTCGGAGGTACCGATCCGAGCCGATGCGGCCTCGGCCGCCTACCGCCGCTGGCTGAAGGAAAGAGGCCTTCGTTACGGCGTCTTGACCGGCTCGCCCGGCCGGGCGGCATGATCGGCGCCGTCTGTTTAGTTAACTGGAGATATGCAGTGCCAAAATAGTAGCCATTGTTGCCGCGCTTTGTTCATGAAAGCCTCGGCAGCAGATTGGATACCTCAAGTCAGCGACGACAAAAATCAAAAGGGGACGTCGTTGGAGTGGATATCCGGTTGGTCCGTAACCGTCTGGCTCGAAATGTGAGTCGGGCATTGCGGCAACCAGCCCCAAAACCGAAACTGAGAGGAAACTGATATGGTAACGACCTTCACACGGCGCACGGCGCTGCTCGGCGCGGCAGGTGCATTGTTCTTGTCGCACATCGCGCCATCCCTGGCTGCAGAAACCCAAAAACTTAAGATCGCGATCATCCTGGAGAGCACGCTCGATGTCGGCTGGTCCGCAACGCTTGTAGACTCGCTGACCAAGATCAAAGGCACGCTGCCCGAAGGCATCGATCTTTCCTGGGAACATACTGACCCGCTCTGGGGCGACGACGCCGAAAACGCCATGCGTTTCTACGCCGAGAGCGGCGAATACGACATCATCTGGGGCCATGGCCGTTATTCGGACCAGGTCATGAAACTCAACGCCGAATTCCCCGATATCATGTTCGTGGTAACCGGCTCGGGCAACCTGCCGGTCGGCGCTAACCAGTACTGGCTCTACAAGCGGCTGCACGAACCATCCTATCTGCTCGGGATGCTGGCCGGTCGTACTACCAAGTCGGGTGTCATTGGTCTGGTCGGGACATTCGCAGCGGATGACGTCAACGACCAGATCAACGCCTTTTTCGATGGCGCACGTGCGGTGCGGCCTGACGTGAAGCACCGGCTCTCCTTCATCGGATCGTGGTCCGACAATGCTCTGGCCGCCGAACATGCCAATGTCCAGATCGCCTCGGGCGCCGATGTCGTGTTCATGCTGACCGATAATTTCAAGCCTTGCCAGGAGCACAAGATCATGTGCTTCGCCAATATCAACGACCAGAACAAGAATGCGCCAGACGCAATCGCCTCCAGCGCCATCATCGACTGGCAGCCCGATCTCAGATGGCTCGTTGACGAATGGTTGAAACACAAGGCAGGCGCTGCCTACAACGGCAATGCCGAACCCAAGTGGTTTTCGATGGCGCAGGGCGGGGTCGATATCGCTCCCTATCATGAGTTCGATGCGAAACTGCCGAGCGCCGTGAAGGAAGAGCTTGCGGCGACGCGACAGAAGATCATTGCAGGGGAATTCGTCGTTCCTCTGAACACGGCCGAAGTGAAATAAGACAAACCAACAGGCGGCCTGGTACGATCCAATGGAAAATCTGCTTAGCGTTCAAAATCTTACGAAGCGATTTGGCCCTGTCACCGCGAATGACGGCGTCAATCTGGAAGTCCGGAAGGGCGAAATTCACTGTCTCTTCGGTGAGAATGGCGCAGGAAAATCGACCCTCTCATCCTGCCTCTACGGTTACTATCGGGCCGACAGCGGTGTCATTCGGTTCAAGGGCGAAGTGGCGGAGCTGAACTCGCCGGCCGATGCGCTTCGCCTGGGGATAGGCATGGTGCACCAGCATTTCGTGCTGGTTTCCAACTTCACGGTCCTCGAGAATATCATCGTCGGCAGTGCCGGCACCGGCTTGTTCCTCACGAAATCCGATGCCCGCCGAAAGATCAGCGAACTCTGCGAAAGCTGTGGCCTCAGTATCGACCTCGACCGAGAAATCTGGGAGCTCTCGGTCGGTGAGCAACAATGGGTCGAGATCCTCAAGGCTCTGTATTTCGGTGCGGAACTCCTCATTCTCGACGAGCCGACGGCGGTCCTCACTCCGCAGCAATCCGACCAGTTGTTCCGGATTCTGGATGGTATGCGTATGCGCGGCCTTTCAATCATTCTCATCAGCCACAAGCTACGCGAAGTCATGCAGTCGGATCGCGTCACGATCCTGCGCAAGGGCAGGGCCATTGCGACGGTCGAAACGTCTGAAACCACCGCCGAGGCGATCACCGCGCTGATGGTCGGCCACAAGGTGAGCAAGCATGTGCGCGACAGATCGGTCGAGCCGGCTGGCGAAGTCCTTGCCGTCGATCGGGCCTGTGCAATCGGCGAGTGGGGCGAAGATATCCTCAAGGATGTCAGCTTCAACATTGGCCGCCATGAAATCCTTGGGCTCGCGGGGGTTGCCGGCAACGGCCAAAAGGAACTGTTCGAAACCTTGATGGGCGTTCGTGCCTTGAGTTCCGGCGGCTTTTCTCTCGAAGGGGAGGCCATAACCAAGCCGACCTCGCGGGAAATGCTGGATCGAGGCATCGGTTTCGTTCCGGACGACCGTTCCCTCGAAGGGCTGATACCGGAGTTCGGGGCGGCCGAGAACCTGATCCTCGGATGGCAGCGCGCAAGGGAATACTGTCGCGGGCCGTTTCTGGACCGGCGAAAAATGGATGCCCTGGCCCGCCGCAAAATCGAGGAGTTCAAGGTGGTGACCGCTTCTGCCGATTTGCCGGTAGAACGGCTGTCGGGTGGCAATGCCCAACGCATCATTCTGGCGCGTGAATTCCTGCATTCGAGGGGTCTGTTGCTGGCCAACCAGCCGACGCGCGGGCTCGACGTCGCCGCCTCGGAATTTGTTTACGAGAAGATCCTCGAAAAGCGCGCCGCTGGTTTCGCCGTTTTGCTCGCGTCAGAGGAACTGGACGATCTCCTGCGCTTGTGTGACCGCATCGCGGTCATCTTCAAGGGCCGGATCATGGGCATAGTGCGGCCCGAGGAAACAACGCTCCTCGAGCTTGGGATGATGATGGCGGGTGACGCCAAAGACGTGCAACGGACAGTTCAATGATTTCTATTCAAAGACGCTCGGGCAGCAGCCTGAGATGGAATGTCGTTTGCTTTTCGGCGGCGATCCTATGTGCCTTTCTGTCATCCGCCGCGCTGCTTGCTCTCTCAGGCGGCGATGCGGTGAAGGGCTTCTCGGCTCTGTTTACGGGAGCCTTCGGCAGCCAGAATGCGTTATTCGGTTCGCTCGCGAAGGCGACCCCGCTGCTGCTCGTCGGTCTCGGTACCGTCATCGCCTTCCGGGCGAAGATATGGAATATCGGCCAAGAGGGACAAGTGCTTGCCGGAGCGATGATGGCCTATTGGGCAAGTCTCATGGTCGGCTCTCTGCCCTATTGGGTGGCGCTGACCGTGATTGCACTCGCCGGACTGTTGGGCGGTGGCATCCTCGGCCTGCTGGCCGGATACCTGAAGACCCGTTTCGGCACCAACGAAGTCATCTCGACGGTCATGCTGAACTATATCGTCATCTTCTTCCTCGCCTATCTGCTTGATGGCGGGCCTTGGATGGAAACAGGCGTCACCGTCGCCTACCACCAATCGCCGCCGGTCAACCCCTCGCTGGAGTGGCCGGATCTATTCGCCCGGGGCGCCGGCAAACTGCATATCGGCTTTCTCTTTGCTCTTGCAGCCTCAGCCTTCTGCGCAATCCTGATCGACCGGACGTCGCTCGGCTATGATATTCGCGCATTCGGTTCGAACCCGACGGCCTTGCGGTTCCGCGGCACCAATGTCCGCCGTCTTTTGCTCGTCGTGATGCTGCTGTCGGGGGCTCTGGCAGGGCTTGCCGGTGCGGGAGAACTCTTCGGCACAGCCCACCGCCTTCGCGCCGAAACACTGCTTGGTATCGGCAGCTCCGGCATCGTCGTCGCCATGGTGGGCGGGCTGCGGCCGAGCGGCGTGATGCTTGCGGCGTTGTTCTTCGGTGCACTCAAAAGCGGCGCAATCTACATGCGGCTGCAAAGCGGAACGCCGGCCGGACTGGTTTCGGCAATGGAGGGGCTAGTCCTGCTCTTTTTCCTTTGCGCCGTGGTCGCGACCAAATTCCAGATTGTCAGGAGCAACGTACATGCTTGAACTCATGCAAGGGCCGCTGCTGATCAGCATTCTGGCCGCCATGGTGCGGATCGCCACGCCTCTTTTGTTCTCGGCGATGGGGGAACTCGTAACCCAACGTGCCGGCATCTGGAACATTTCTGTCGAAGGCACGATGCTGCTCGGAGCGGTGGTGGCCTATGTCGTCGCGTCAACGACGGGCTCCCCCTGGCTCGCGCTCCTGGTCGCGGTGTTAGCCTGCGCCCTGATAAGCCTGATCATGTCCTTCGTGACGATCGTTCTGAAAGCCGAGCAGTTCGTTGCTGGTCTGGCCTTGAATCTCCTTGCCTCCGGCCTCACCCTGTTCTGGTTCCAAACCTACGTCATCGGCCGCGAGCCACCCAAATTCGCGGGCTTCGAACAGGTGGATATCCCCTTTCTCTCCGATATCCCGATCCTCGGCCCGGTGCTGTTTTCGCAACGTGCGCTGACCTATGTCAGCTTCCTGCTGCCCCCGCTGGTCTGGTTCTTCCTCTACCGGACGCGATATGGATTGGAAGTCAGGTGCGTCGGCGAAAACCCGAAGGCACTCGATGTAAAAGGACTTGGCGTCGGCCGCCGCCAGTGCCTGGCGATCATGTTCGGCAGCCTGATGTCCGGCCTCGGCGGGGCCTTCCTTATGCTGGGATATTCCGATCGGTTCGTGCCGGATCTGATTGCCGGCCGGGGATGGCTGGTAGTGGTCGCCATCATCGCAGGTAACTGGATGCCGTTCAGGATCGTCGGCGCAATATTCATCTTCGCTTTGCTTGAGGCGGTGGGCATCCATGCCCAGGTTGTGGGCGTCGCCATCCCCCATCATGTCTTTCTGGTCCTGCCCTATGTTGCTTCGCTCGCTCTGCTTGCCGGACTGAGATCACGCACGCATCAACCGGTGGCCCTCGGTATCCCCTATAGCCGCGAATAGCACGATGTGAATTGCCGGCATGCCATGCCGGCACCTCCGGGACCCGCCGCGCGAATCTGCCCGGCGGGTTTCCGCATGTGAGGCTTTTGGCGCATCCTCATGAAATTGCACCCACGGGCTTTTTGTCCTGAGCAGTACCGGCGATACGGCGTGCGATGCGACAGACGCCCAGGAAATGCTCACCTTAATTGCGGGCATCCGCGAGGCAATGCGAGACATTTCACCTGGGCTATTGCTGTGGGACCATCTCTGACGGTTGCGATGCTTCGCTGACCGGGAAGCCAACCTTCCGCGTTGGCGGTAGTGACAGAGAGAACGATATGTCCGCACCCAGTTGCAATGACCGAGCTCTGCTTAACGACTGGCACGTCGTTGCCGATTGCTTGGCGCTCACCCTAGACGTGCCTTTCACGACGCGGCTGATGGGTGTCGATCTGATCGTCACCCGCAGTGTTCTGGACACAAGGATCGTGCGCGCCGATACCGGCCACAGGGTCTGCTCCGAAGGGCGATATGGTTTTGTCTGGGCGTGTCTCGGCAAGCCGGAGCGGGATCCTTTCTATGTCAGGGAGTCCGACGAAATCGACCGTCATCTCCTCAGCGGCGGCTCGATTGCGGTCAATGTGTCCGGCCTTCGTCTCGTCGAGAACTTTCTCGATATGGGGCATTTCCCGTTCGTCCATACCGGATGGCTGGGCGAGGAGCCGCACACCGAAGTGCTGCCATATAATGTCACGGTCACAGAGGAAGACGAAATTCTCGCGACTGAATGCAAATTCTATCAGCCGATAGCATCGCCGACAGCCCAACAAGGCATGCTGGTCGATTATACCTACAAGGTTATCCGGCCTTACACCGTTGCGCTTTACAAAAGCAATCCAGTCCATCCCACGCGCATGGATGTCATTGTGCTCTTCGTTCAGCCGGTCGACGAGGACAACTGCGTTGCGCATTCCTACCTCTGCTACCTCAAGGACGGCATGGAAGCGGCGGCGGTGCGCAGTTTCATGCAACTGATCTTCGCGCAGGACAAGCCGATCCTGGAGAACCAGGTTCCCAAACGTTTGCCACTTGATCCGCGTGCCGAAACGCCGATCCGCGCCGACATCGTCTCGATCAAGTACCGGCGCTGGTTGGGCGAGCGGGCGATCACTTATGGCGCGATCCCGTTGCACGTCGCATCAAGCGCCGGCGTCAACGGCCGAATGGAAGGATGAAAATGATGACACAGCAAAAGACCTGCCTGGACCCGGTCATCCTCAATCTCTGGCATCCGCTGGGGGCCATAGATGAGGTGGCGGCCTGCATCGTGGTCGAGACAGTGCTGCTGGACGAAAGCGTCAGCTTCGCGGTCGATGAGGACCGTAAAGTTTTTGTCTGGCGTTCGCGCACCGGCTTGCGGCCAGGCGACCGGTTCCATCAGTTGGCTGTCGATGATCTTTTGCCGGCCCGGAGCGCGTACGGTTATGTCTGGACATCCCTCGGCACACCATCGGACGACATTTTCCCGATCCCGGAATATGCCGAAGCCGACCGGCGCAAACTCAATGCCGCCACGTTCGGTGTGAACGTCTCAGCGCCACGCGCCATTGAGAACTTCCTGGACATGGGCCATTTTCCCTATGTTCACACCGACATACTCGGGGTCGAACCGCACACAGAGGTGAAGGAATACGATGTCGAGATTTCCGTCGACCGCGACGAAATTCTGGCGACGCGGTGCCGTTTCTATCAGCCGATGGCCTCCATCGCGTCGGACGGCGGCGCCGATGTGGAATACATCTATCGCGTGCCACACCCCTATTGTTCGGTGCTCTACAAATCGAGCCCGCTAGACGAAACGCGGATGGACGTCATCGCCGTCTTCCTGCAGCCGCTCGGTGAGGAGCGCATTCGCGCGCACATGATGTTGTGCGTGCTGGACGATACGAATGCGGACAAGATCATAAAGCGGTTCCAGCAGACCATTTTCGGTCAGGACAAACCGATCCTGGAAAATCAGTTTCCCAAGCGGCTGCCACTGGATCCACGGGCGGAAACGCCGATCCGCGCCGACAAATCCGCCATCGCCTACCGCCGCTGGCTCAGCCAGAAGGGCCTGACTTACGGGGTCATCCCCGTTGCGAATTGAGCATTGCAGTCAATGACGAAACTTGATGAAGAATTGGAGAAGCAGATGTTGAAGGATGTTCGGGGCACATGGCATCCGATTGCCGCGACGACCGACCTGCCGTTGCGCCACGTGTTCCATGGGCAACTTTACGGCCGGGAGTTCGCGGTCTGGCGCGCTGACGATGGTTACGTCAATATCTGGGAGAACCGCTGTCTGCATCGCGGCGTCCGGCTGTCGATTGGGATAAACGACGGCCGCGAGTTGAAGTGCCAGTATCACGGCTGGCGCTATTCGAACCGCACCGCCGGCTGCACCTATATTCCGGCACATCCCGCCGACGCGCCTGCCCGCACGATCACAAACCGCACGTTTCCGGCGGTCGAGCGATACGGACTGGTATGGTCTTCTGAAGAACCTGCCGGCGACTTGCCCGAGATTGACGGCCTTGAAAACAAGAACACAGTCGCTTTGCGTGCCATTCCGGTCAATGCGCCTGCCGAGCTGGTTGTCGATGCGCTCCACTCATATCGGTTCCAGCCCAATGACGCGCTTGAAGGCAAGGACCTGGAAGTTTTCGCGGAGACGGTTTCCGCATCGGCTGTGACACTGCGAGCCCGCGACGGGGCGGCGCAAACGTTCGGTATATTCTTTGTCCAGCCGGTGGATTCCAACCGCTCGGTGATCCGAGGCGTGCTGGACGGACCTTTGGATCCTGTGAAGCGTTCGGCTGTCCTTCGCCATCACAACGAACGGCTGTCGGCGCTGCGCATCGATATTGAACGCCAGGCGTCTTCGATGCCGATACCCGCGCCGATCGAACCACTCTTCGAGCCGGTGTCGGAGGAGCTCGCCAGCCTTCCCGAGCTTTCAGCACACGGCCGCAAAGCCGGCATTCGTGTCCAAGTCGGGCGGAAATGGTTGGCAGCGGAAGGAATCATGGCGTTCGAATTCAAGCCGATCAAGGGCTTGCTCCCGACCTTCCAGCCGGGCGCGCATATCGACGTTCACATGCCAAACGGAGATATCAGGCAGTATTCGATCATCAACGGTCCCGGCGAGACGGACTCCTTTACCATCGGCGTCAAGCTCGAACGCGACTCCAGGGGTGGCTCCAAGTGCATGCATGAGACGGTGCGCGAAGGTGACGTCTTGGCGATTTCGGAGCCGCGCAACAATTTTCCTCTACGGCGCGATGCGCTCAAGACGATTTTCGTTGCTGGCGGTATCGGCATCACGCCGCTGCTGGCCATGGCGCAGGCGCTCAAGAATCAGAATCTGGCGTATGAGTTGCACTACTTTGCCCAGAACGAAGGCCAGCTTGTCTTTCCGGAGCGGCTGGAATTTCTCGGCGAAGCGGTAAAGCCGCATCTTGGCCTATCGCCTGACGAGACAGTTGCGCAACTACGCGCGTTGCTGACCCCTTATCGGCGCGACACTCATCTGTATGTCTGCGGCCCCGGCCCGATGCTGGAAGCCACCCGCACCGTTGCGACGGAAGCCGGCTGGCCCGAAGAGGCGGTGCACTTCGAATACTTCAAGAACACCAAGCCGATCGACGACAGATCGAGCTTCGAGGTGGCCCTGGCGCGCTCTTGCCTGACGCTGAAGGTACCGGCCGGCAAAACCATTCTGGAAGTCATGCGCGAATCAGGAATCGATATGCCATCGTCCTGCGAGCAGGGGGCCTGCGGTACCTGCCTCGCGACGGTGATCGACGGCGAGCCAGATCATCAGGACGTCTATCTCAGTGCTTCCGAACGGGCATCGGGAACCAAGATCATGACCTGCGTTTCACGCGCCAAGTCCGCTCGCCTCGTGCTCGATATCTAAGGAACGGAATGATGATTACGCTCTACGACTACGAACTGTCCGGGAACTGCTACAAGCTTCGCCTGCTGATGAGCTTTCTCGGTGTCGATCACACCGTCGTACCGGTGGATTTCTACCCCGGCCGCGAACACAAGGCGGACTGGTTCCTGAAACTCAATCCTCTTGGGCAATTGCCGGTCCTTCAGGATGATGACCTTCTCCTGCGCGACGCCCAGGCCATTCTGGTTTATCTCGCCGCGAAGTACGACACCTCTGATTGCTGGTATCCACGAGACAATCCGGCCCTGCTCGGCGAAATCAACCAGTGGCTGGCTTTTGCCGACGGCATCACCGGCACGGCCTCGGCGGCACGCCTGCACGATGCGTTGTTTTACGACTTTGATATCGAGGCGGCGCGGGCTGGCGCACACCGGCTTTTCCGCATCCTCGACGAGCATTTGTGGTTCGGCGAGCAGGAGGGACGCGACTGGATCTGTTCGGCTGCGCATCCCACCGTCGCCGACATCGCCTGCTTTCCCTATGTCATGTTGTCGGAGGAAGGCGGTATTTCGCGCCAGGACTATCCGGCGATCCGCCGCTGGTGCGACCGGGTGAAACGCATCAAGGGGTTCATCGTCATGTCCGGCGTCTTTCCGGCCGGGCCGGCGAAGGCGGCGTAAACGGCGAAATTTGACCGTGCGCTATTACAATTGAAATTTGGAGAACAACCATGGACGTACGCGCCGCCGTTGCCGTGCAGGCTGGCAAGCCACTCGAAATCATGACCATTCAGCTCGACGGCCCACGCGCCGGCGAAGTGCTGGTCGAGGTCAAGGCGACCGGCATCTGCCACACCGACGAGTTCACCCTGTCGGGTGCCGATCCGGAAGGCCTGTTTCCCGCCATCCTCGGCCATGAGGGTGCAGGCATCGTCGTCGATGTCGGTCCCGGCGTCACCTCGCTGAAGAAGGGCGACCATGTCATCCCGCTCTACACGCCGGAATGCCGCGAGTGCTATTCCTGCCTGTCGCGCAAGACAAACCTCTGCACCTCGATCCGCGCCACGCAGGGACAGGGCCTGATGCCGGACGGCACCTCGCGCTTCTCGATCGGCAAGGACAAGATCTTCCACTACATGGGCTGCTCGACCTTCGCCAACTTCACCGTGCTGCCGGAGATCGCGCTTGCCAAGGTCAATCCGGACGCGCCGTTCGACAAGATCTGCTATATCGGCTGCGGCGTCACCACCGGCATCGGCGCCGTCATCAACACCGCCAAGGTCGAGATCGGTTCAACCGCCATCGTCTTTGGTCTCGGCGGCATCGGCCTCAATGTCCTGCAGGGCCTTCGCCTTGCCGGTGCCGACATGATCATCGGCGTCGACATCAACAACGACCGTAAGGC
>UCMT01000019.1 GCA_900473795.1 Hyphomicrobiales bacterium
GGTTCCTCCAATGTAGAGGAAGTTCCAACCGATCCCCAGGAAGACAAGCGCACCCGCGAACGATCCGAATCCCGTGCCTGTCAATGTCGTCACGACATGCGCCACGAACAGGCCGACGCCCGCGAACATGATGCGCAGCACGCCGAAACGGGCAATCAGCGATCCGGTGAAGAAGGACGGCAGGAACATGCCGAGGACATGGAATTGGATGACTGCCGCGGCAGCCGAGAGGCCATGATTGTGGTGCACCATTGCGATTGGCGTGGCCGTCATCGCAAGGATCATGACGCCGTAGCCAGTCGCCGCGCCGAACAACGCAACCAGATAGGCGGGCTGTGAGACGATCGTCCGCCAAGGCCTTGCGTTTCCCTGCTCGGATGCGCTCGGTCGGGATTGCGGCACACGTAGCCCCAGAAGGACGCTTGCGCCGACTAGCGAAACCACGGCGAGAAGGAGGAACGACCCCACGTAGAGTGGCTCCAGGAGCGGTCCCCCGAAACGGCCCAGCATGGGACCCGCGAGCGCTGCGACGATGCCTCCGCCGAGCACCAGCGAAATCGACCGCGGGCGGAAGGCGTCATCGGCAACCTCGCTCGCCGCGAACCTGTAGAACTGGGCGAAGGCTTGATATGTGCCGACCAGGAACGTGCCGAAGGACAAGAGCAGCAGCGATCCGAGCCAGATGCCCAGGGCAGCGACAAGTCCTCCGGCCGTTCCAGCCAGTGCACCCGCGACGAACCCGACACGCCGCCCCACTTTCGACATCCAGATGGAGGCGGGGAACGTGGCTGCCGCCGTGCCCAGAAACATGGCCGCGATCGGCGTCGTTGCATATTCCGGCGAAGGGGCGATCTGTCCTCCTGCCAATCCACCAACGGTCATCACGAGGACAGACGCCGTCTGGAACAGGGCCTGTGCGCTTGCGAGGATGAGGACCTGCCGATGCATGCTTCTGTCCGCCATTCGAATCCCATCCTCTTCTTGACAATCGCAGCCATTCATTCAATTGTTTCGTTGAATGTTTAAATTAAGCTGGGATGTTGTCAATGGCGTCTGCAAAGAGCCTGATATTCGCAGAACTGGCCGAGATCGCTCGCACCATCGGCCATCCCCATCGCCTCGAACTCATCGAGCACGTTTCACAGGGAGAGCGGTCGGTCGAACGGTTGGCAGCGCTGATCGGGCAATCGATGGCCAACACCTCGCAACACCTCCAGCACCTCCGGCGCTCTGGCCTTGTCCAGTCGCGCAGAGACGGAAAGCGGATTCTCTACCGCCTTGGCGACGGTCCCGTGATTCCTCTGCTGACCTCGCTCCGGCAATACGCCGAGGACAGTCGAGCCGAAGTGCGAGGCATTGTTGCCGACTACTTCGATCGCCTGGATCGGCTGGAACCGATCTCTCGAACGGAGCTGGTCGCCAGGCTGCGCGAAGAAAATGTCACCGTGCTGGATGTCCGCCCGAAAGAGGAGTTCGACCTCGGACGCATTCCCGGCGCGGTCAACGTCCCACTCGAGGAACTTGAGAAACGGCTGAGCGAACTGCCCGCCGACACCGAGACCGTTGCTTACTGCCGGGGACCATACTGTATCCTTTCCTTTGAGGCCGTGGCGGCGCTACGCACAAAGGGATACCGAATCCGCCGCCTCGAGGACGGATTCCCTGAATGGGTTGACGCCGGGTTTGCGGTGGAAAGGGGACCCTCCGTTGCGCCGCGACCGGCTAGATCGAACTGATAAGATGACGCACGCTGCCGATGCACCTTTTATCTTGATATGGTGCATTGGCATTAGAAACAGAGGCTTACTGGCTATAAGCCCTCGATCCGCCGATTCTCCAGCGCTCGCTCTGGCCGCGCCTGATCGCACATTTTCGTGAGCCCCTTCCAACGGCTTTGACTCCATGCCAGAGTAAGCGGATGAGGTTCATGAAGGTCATCCATCGACTGCTGTTCGTGTCCGCCGTGCTCGGGTTCATCCTTGGTCCCGTCAGCATCGGTGCGGCCGATAGCGTCATGGCATCTTCGGGACCTGCTGCGATGGATAAGATGCCGGGCATGGACATGTCTGCGGATATGTCCTGCTGTCCCGACGAACAACCAATCACGCCTGACTGCGGGAGCAAGTCCTGCCCCCTGGCCGTGCTCTGTACAACGGCGATCGTCGGTCAGCTGGCGACCTCGCATTCATGGTCGTTGAACGTCGGCTGGGTCGCCCATCGGTTCCTCATTGCCCTTCACGCGGAGCTTGCCTCCTCACTGGTCGATCCGCCAGTGCGTCCTCCACGAGTCTGATCCCACGTTCATTGAACACGTCGTCGATTCGGCACGGTCGCAGGTCTGCGTCCGCGCGGTACCGATGGCGATCCATATTGACTGAAGACGAGGTCGCAGACCCGTCCGGATGAGACATCGAACCATGAAACAGACCACCTTCGACGCGAGGACCGCGCTCCTCGCTGGCGCAGTGTTGTTCAGCACCGCTACCGCCTCCTACGCCGGGGCGAAAGACTACGAATTCCAGGCCGTCCAGACTGACATCAAGCAGGGGCCGGGCACGGTCGTCTCCGTGCGCTTGGTCGACAAGCGGACGGGTAAGGCCGTTCCCGACGCCGTCATCTTCACCACCCGCATGGATATGGCTCCCGAGGGCATGGAGACGATGACCACACCCGTGGAGCCATCGACCTCCACCGAGGCTGGCGTCTACGCCTTCACGACAAACCTCTCCATGGAGGGCGGATGGCGGTTCCAGATCGCCGCCAAGGTCCAGGGTGAGCCTGAGACCGTCCAGGGTGAACTTGTTCTGAAGGCAATGCCGTGAACACGTCGTCGCGCTTGATTGCCACGCTCACCCTCGCCGCGATTGTCGGCGGGGGAGGCTACTGGGCTGGAAAGAACGATATCGGTTCGCTGTTGCAACAATGGCTTGCGATCCGGATGGTGGAAGCGGAGCCAAAACAGCAGCCGACGGGGAGGGTGGTCTACTACAGCCACCCGGATGGCCTGGCCGCGTATTCCGCCACACCGACGAACACAGACGACGGGCGGCCATTCGTGGCCGTCCACGAAAGCGAGGATGTCAGCTTCAGCGCGACGAGAGCCGCGGCCCCTGCGGCTGAGACTGCGTCCGCGACGTCCGATCGGAAGATCCTGTACTACCGCAACCCCATGGGGCTTCCCGACACGTCCAAGGTGCCGAAGAAGGATTCGATGGGGATGGACTACCTCCCCGTTTATGACGGCGAGGTCAGCGAAAGTTCCACCGTCAGGGTTACGCTCGGCAAACTCCAGCGGACGGGGGTGAAGACCGCGCTCGCCGAAAAGACAACCGTCAGCCGCAAGATCCGGGTGCCTGGAACCGTCACGCTCGACGAGCGCATGGTCAGCATCGTTTCCATGCGGGCTGACGCCTTTGTCGAGGACGTCGCTAATGTCACCACGGGCGACAGGATCACCAAGGGCGAAAACCTCTTCCACTTCTATTCGAAGGAGATCGCCACCGCCGGAGCCGAGTACGCGACCGAGATGCGCAATGGCGGAAAACTGGCCCCCAATACAGGGGCAGCGCTCCGCCTGAGGAACCTCGGCGTGCCGACGGCGACGATCACCAGCATCGCGGCCGAGAGAAAGGTGCCGCAGAGCATTGCCTACACCGCGCCCCGGGACGGCGTCGTGTTGGAGCGGATGGCCGTGAGCGGCATGATGGCCGAGGCTGGAGACATTCTCTTCCGCATCGCCGACGTTTCGAAGGTCTGGGTGATCGCCGACGTCCCGGAATACGAGCTTAGCGCCGTGCGCAAGGGAGCCGTTGTTTCGGTGAACGTCCGCAATCTGCCTGGCACGACGTTCAAGGGAACGGTCGACCTCATTTATCCGGAGGTCCAGATGCAAACCCGGACGACGAAGGTGAGGATCGAGCTTCCAAATCCGGACGGCCAACTGATGTCCAACATGTATGCCGAGGTCGAGATCGAAGCCGGAGCCGGAAACCCAGTCGTCGCCGTTCCCAACAGTTCGGTCATCGACACGGGCGACCGACAGATCGTCTTCCTCGACAAGGGCGAGGGCAGGTTTGAGCCGATGGATGTCGGACTGGGCGTTCGAGGCGAGGACATGACCGAAATCACCAAAGGGATCGCCGCGGGCGACCGCGTCGTCGTTTCCGCCAACTTCCTGCTGGACGCCGAAAGCAACCTGAACGCCGCGCTAAGCGCCCTGACGCCGGACGAGGTGAAACCATGATCGCGCATATCATCTCGTGGTCCGCCCGCAATCTCCTGTTGGTCTTCTTCGGCGCGGTGCTGTCCATCGCGGGCGGCGTCTATGCGCTGCGCACGCTGCCGCTCGATGCGATCCCCGATCTTTCCGACGTCCAGGTGATCGTGTTCACCGACTATCCCGGTCAGGCTCCGCAGGTCGTCGAGGACCAGGTCACCTATCCTTTGACGACGTCGATGCTGACCGTGCCGAAGTCGAAGGTCGTCCGCGGGTTCTCGTTCTTCGGCGTTTCGTTCGTCTACGTGATCTTCGAAGACGGGACCGATCCCTACTGGGCGCGCAGCCGGGTGCTCGAATACCTGAACGCGGCCGCAAGCCGTCTGCCGGACGGCGTGTCGCCGAGCCTCGGCCCCGACGCCACCGGTGTGGGCTGGGTTTACCAGTACGCCGTCGTCGCCAAGGAGCTGTCGCTTGCCGAACTTCGGTCGCTGCAGGATTGGGTCGTGCGCTTCGCCGTCTCCAAGTCCGAGGGCGTGGCCGAGGTGGCCAGCGTCGGCGGCTTCGTCAAGCAGTATTCCATCGTCGTCGATCCCGCCCGCCTGAAGGCCCAGAATGTCACGCTGTCGGATATCGCTGATGCCGTGCGATCGAGCAACCGCGACGTCGGCGGACGGACCGTGGAAATCTCCGAGTTCGAATTCATGGTGCGCGGCAAAGGATACCTGCAGGGCATCAAGGACATCGAGAACATCGTCCTCAATACGAATGCGGGCATTCCGCTGCGTCTGTCCGACTTGGCGAGGGTCGAGCTGGTCCCGGACGAACGGCGCGGCATCACCGAGCTGAACGGCGAGGGCGAGGTCGCAAGCGGCATCGTTCTGCAACGTGTTGGAGCCAATGCTCTGACTGTCATTGAGAACGCCAAGGAGAGCCTTGCGGAGATCCGGAACAGCCTTCCTGCCGGAACCGAAATCCTTCCCGTCTATGACCGTTCGAAACTCATCGAAGCGGCCATCGAGACCCTGAAGGGCACGCTGGTCGAGGAATCGATCGTCGTCGCCCTGGTGACCATCGCCTTCCTTCTGCATGTCCGCAGCGCGCTTGTGGCGATCATCATGCTGCCGATCGGCATCCTGATGGCGTTCATGGCGATGCGGGCGCTCGGCCTCGGGTCGAACATCATGAGCCTGGGCGGCATCGCCATCGCCATCGGTGCGATGATCGACGCCGCCATCGTCATGATCGAGAACGCGCACAAGCATCTGGAGCGCGCGCCGCCGGGCAAGCCGCGGACCGAAGTCCTGATAGACGCGGCGAGCGAGGTCGGCCCGGCGCTGTTCTTCAGCCTGCTGATCATCACCGTGTCGTTCCTGCCGATCTTCACGCTGGAATCGCAGGAGGGCCGCCTGTTCGGTCCACTCGCCTTTACCAAGACATTCGCGATGGCGGCGGCCGCGCTGCTGTCGATTACATTGGTGCCGGCACTGATGATCCTGTTCGTTAGAGGGCGCATCGTCCCCGAGCACAAGAACCCGCTCAACCGTCTGCTGATCTGGATCTACCGTCCGGTCATCGCTGGCGTCCTGAAGGCAAAGACCCTGACGATCCTCGCCGCCGTCGCGGTTCTCGCCGTTACCGCCTGGCCCGTCCAGCACATCGGCAGCGAGTTCATGCCCAATCTCGACGAGGGCACGCTGATGTACATGCCGACGACGCTGCCCGGCTTGTCGGTGACCAAGGCGGCCGAGTTGATGCAGACTCAGGACCGCATCATCAAGTCGTTCCCGGAAGTGGAGACGGTGTTCGGCAAGGCGGGGCGTGCGCTGACGGCGACCGATCCGGCTCCGACGGAAATGTTCGAGACCATCATCACGTTGAAGCCCAAATCCGAATGGCGGCCAGGCGTGACATCCGACAGCCTCAAGCAGGAGATGGACGCAGCCCTCCAGTTCCCCGGCGTCTCGAACGCCTGGACCATGCCGATCCGCGCCCGCATCGACATGCTGTCGACGGGGATCAGGACTCCGGTCGGCGTCAAGGTCTATGGGACCGAGCTCAAGGAGATGGAGAACGTCGCAAGGAAGATCGAGACCGTTCTGAAGGCGGTTCCGGGAACATCGAGCGCCTACGCCGAGCGCGTCATCGGCGGCTACTATCTCGACATCATCCCGGACCGCAACGCGCTCGGGCGCTACGGTCTCACCATCGACGACGTCCAGGACGTCATAGGAATGGCCCTGGGATCCGAGGTCGTGACGTCCACTGTCGAAGGGAGGGAACGCTATGGCGTCGCCATCCGGTACCCGAGAGCCTTTCGCAGCGACCCGCAATCCATCGCGAGCGACGTCCAGGTCTCGTTGCCGGGCGGCGGTACGGTTCCACTGGGTGAAGTGGCCGAGGTCAAGCTGACGCGCGGTGCCACGACCATCCGGACGGAGAATGGCCAGCTTGCCGTCTATATCTTCGTCGACATCGCCAACCGGGATCTCGGGGGTTACGTGGCGGAAGCCCAGGCTGCCGTAGCGGCAAGCGTCGAGATGCCTCCGGGCTATTCCGTCGCCTGGAGCGGCCAGTTCGAATATCTCGAAAGGGCGAAGGCCCGCCTGACGATCGTCGTTCCGCTGACGCTCGCGCTGATCTTCCTGCTGCTCTTCCTGAACTTCAAGGCGCTGACCGAGACGCTAATCGTCATGCTGTCCCTGCCGTTCGCGCTGGTCGGCGGCATCTGGATGATGTGGTGGTTGGGCTTCAACGCCTCGGTTGCTGTCGCAGTCGGCTTCATCGCGCTCGCGGGCGTTGCGGCGGAGACGGGAGTGATCATGCTCATCTACCTCGACCAGGCTCTGCGGGAGCAGCGCTCGGTATGCGAGACTGAAGGAAGAGAGTTCACACGAGCCGACCTTCATGAGGCGATCATGGTCGGCGCTGTCGAGCGCGTCCGGCCGAAGATGATGACGGTCGTGGCGATCATGGCGGGCCTGGTGCCGATCCTCTGGAGCACAGGTGCCGGGTCGGAAATCATGCAGCGCATCGCCGTGCCGATGATCGGCGGCATGATCTCGTCGACCATTCTGACGCTCGTGGTGATCCCAGCGATCTACGGGCTGGTCAAGGGCTGGCGGCTGGCGGCGAGTTCGGAGGCCCGCGCGGCCTCCATCGGGGCAGACGTGGCGGCCCTTAGGGAGGCCGCTGAATGACAGGAGGAAGCCATGATGAACGACATGATGGGCAGCGGAATGATGTGGGGCATGGGTCTCGCGGGTCTTATCGGGATCGTGGTGGTCGTTCTCGTGATCGCGGCGCTCATCAAGTACTTGTTCTTTCACTGACCCATGCGCCCGCGTCGTCGATCGACGATTCAGGTCGTAGGCGTCCGGATGCGGTGAGACGCCGTCATGGCTTGTTTTTAACCCAGATCGGCGTAATCCTTTGTGTCATGAGACACTGGTCGGCTCGACAGCTTTTCGCTTTGCTCCTCGCGGTCTTTATCGCCGCGGGGATGAGCCACTCGATTGCTCAGGCAAGCGGCATGACCGCCAGGATGGCGACAATGTCCGAGATGCAAATGCCGGATCATGGAGACTGTCAGGGCTGCCCCGACAAGCATCCTGACAAAGGCATGAAGACCTGCGGCGTCGTCTGCGCAATCACCGTCTTTGCGGTGCTTCCGGCAGCGACGCTCATGCCCGAGCCTCGCAAGCTTGCTTTCTTTGTCAGGCGCGATCCGTTCCTACGCGGGAAAGCATTGCTGCCCGATCCCTATCCGCCACGAACCTCCGACATCGGCTGATATCCGGCTGCCGCGTCAAGCGACCGGGCCGGGCAAGCGAACGTATGCGCTGTTTTGCGCCGAGTGGCCGACAAGGTGAGAGAAACCACCATAGGCCGATGCGTTCCATCATCCACGATGATTGGAAGGATCGAATGTGAATACCGAATTCAATGGCCTTGTTTCGCGTCGGGGATTGCTCCGGACTGGCGCTGGGCTCCTGCTAACCACGGCATTGCCGCCATTGCCGGGACACGCGGCCGGGTCCAACGAGTATCGGATCGCCGCCGCGCCAGCCCGTGCGCGTCTTGCTGGCGACAGTCGCCCGGAAACCGATGTCTGGGCCTATAACGGGACCATACCGGGCTCGCTCGTGCGCCTGCGACAAGGCGAGCCAGCCCGTCTCGTCGTCGAAAACAGGCTCGACCAGGAGACTACCGTCCACTGGCACGGAATCAGACTGCCCAACGCCATGGACGGCGTGCCCGGCCTGACGCAGCCGCCGATCAAACCTGGCGGGAGCTTCGTCTACGAATTCACGCCGCCGGATGCAGGGACCTTCTGGTACCACCCGCACGCCAACAGCCTCGATCAGCTCGGCCGAGGTCTGGCCGGACCGGTGATCGTCGAGGAGCGCGAGCCCGTCGCCGTCGATCGCGATCTTCTCTGGTTTCTGACCGATTGGCGACTGACCGACGAAGGCGGGATCGCCTCCGGCTTCGGCAACCGCATGGAAGCGGCGATGTCAGGCCGTGTCGGCAACACCGTCACCCTGAACGGCCGGCTCTCGGAGGCCGAACCGGTCCGGGCCGGAGAACGCATCCGCCTGCGCCTCGTCAATGGCTCGCTCGCCCGTATCATGGCGCTGCGCTTTGAGGGCCATAGGCCCCTGATCGTCGCGATCGACGGCCAGCCCTGCGATCCGCATGAGCCCGAGGGTAGCCGCATCCTGCTCGGTCCGGCCATGCGCATTGATGTCATGCTCTACATGCAGGGCGCACCGGGACGGCGCTACGGCGTCATCGACGATTTCTACGACGGACTGTCCTATCCGGTGACGCAACTCGCCTATGACGAGCAGCGTGCCCTTCGTGAACATCCGCTCGATGCCCCGCTTGAGCTGTCGCGCAATCCGTTGCCGGAACCCGACCTTGCCGCGGCCGAGCGTCATGACCTGACCCTCCAGGGCGGAATGATGAGCGGCATGGGCGGCATGCAGGGCGGGGGGATGATGCACGGAATGATGGGCATGGGCGGCGGAGCTGCCTGGGCGATCAACGGCATGTCGATGACCGGCGACGGCCATGCAGGCATGGAGCCTGCCCTCACATTCCAGCGCGGACGCAGCATCATCCTAATGCTGCGCAACGAGACCGCCTGGTGGCACCCGATGCATTTGCACGGCCACAGCTTAGCGGTGCTGAGCCGCAACGGCAGGCCCGTATCGCATCGCCAATGGCAGGACACCGTGCTGATGGCACCGAAGGACATAGTCGAGGTCGCCTTCGTCGCCGACAATCCTGGCGACTGGATGCTGCATTGCCATGTCATGGACCATCAGATGGCCGGCCTGATGACCGTGCTGCGCGTTGCTTGAAACCAATACTCATTTATCCAAGGAGAAACCGAAATGAACTTCACGATCCGCTTCGCCAGCCTCACCGCTCTCATCGCCTTCGCGACACCTGCACTCGCCGAACCTCTTCAGGCGACGCTCTTCAAGAACCCGCAGTGCGGCTGCTGCGAGGGCTATGCCGCCTATCTCCGCGACAACGGTTTTGAGGTCGACGTCAAGCCGACCAACGACCTTTTGGAGATCAGCCACAAGGCGGGCGTGCCCGACGGAATGGAAGGCTGCCACACCATGTTCATCGACGGCTACGTGATCGACGGCCACGTTCCGGTGAACGTCGTCCGCAAGCTCCTTACCGAGAAGCCAGCGATCGCCGGCATCACCCTGCCGGGAATGCCGATGGGATCGCCCGGCATGACTGGGACCAAGACTGAAAAATTCGTGATTTACACCGTCACCAAGGACGGCAAGGCGCAATCCGTCTACGCGACGGAATGACGTCGGAACAGGGGGTCATTCGCATGGCTCAAATGACTGACAAGTCATCGAAGACGGATGGCCGAGGGACGGCCGTCCCACGGCGTTGGCTGCTTCTGGCATTGTCGGCCGTGGGTGTTACCGGGCTTGCTGCTCCGACTGCCGGGAAAGCTGGCGAGAACACGAACCAGCTCTCGTCTACGGGGCCGGGGGAGTTCGACCGGCCGCTGAATTTTGTCGTGCATGACACGCCAGCGCCCGTGCAGGAGCTTCAGTTCGCCGATGGCGAAGGAAAGCCGCGTTCGCTCGCGGATTTCCGGGGCAAGGTGGTGTTGCTCAACGTCTGGGCAACCTGGTGCCTGCCGTGCCGGAAGGAGATGCCGACGCTGGACCGATTGCAGGAGGCCCTGGGCGGGGACCAGTTCGAGGTCGTCGCGCTGTCGATCGATCGCGGCGGCGCTGATGCCGTGAGGAAGTTCTACACCGAGATCGGCATTCGGCATCTCGCCATCCACGTCGATGCCTCCGGCCGGGGCGGCGTTGCGCTGACAACGTACGGGCTGCCGACGACACTGTTGATCGATGCGGAAGGGCGGGAGCTTGGACGATTGATCGGCCCCGCCGAATGGGATGCGCCGGACATGGTCGCATTCCTCAAATCGGTCATCGACAAGGAAGGGGAGCGCCTTGCGGCCCCTCGCAACAAGGAAACACCGCTATGAGCATACCAAATTCAGCCGAAGCGCATCCTCGTGCGCCGTCCCGACCGTTGGCCGACAGGCTTCCTTCGTGGCTGCAGGGGTGGTGGGGACTCATCGCGCTGACGGCCACCGTGGTCGGTCTCGGCTTGGCGTTCAATTGGAGCTGGCTGGTCGCGGCCGGGGCCGCGCCGCTGCTGCTGAGCGTTCTTCCCTGCGTCGCCATGTGCGCGCTGGGACTGTGCATGAGCCGCATGGCTGGTTCAAAGGACAAGGCATCGTCGACGATATCCTCGGAAGGCGCGGCGGCCTCCGGTTCGTCCCAGATCCCGCGGTCGTGCTGCTCATCCGAGCAAAGTGGCGCGACCACTGCTCTACGGAGGTGACCCATGCGTGCCCTGCAGTTGGCGATGCTTGTGATCGCCATGATGATGGCCTCGATCACACCAGTTCTGACGCACTCGCTCGAAGAGGTCGATCAGGATCTCCGGGACAGGGAGAAGTATTTCCAGGCGGTCGACAACGAAGCGCCGGGATTCACATTGCAGGACGCTGGCGGCCGAACCGTCAACCTCTCCGACCTGCGCGGCAAGGTCGTCGTGCTGAATTTCGTCTACACGAACTGCCCGGACGTCTGTCCGCTTCATGCCGAACGGATCGCAGAACTGCAGACGTTGATCAACCAGACGCCGATGAAGGCGGTGGTCGAGTTCGTCACCATCACGACCGACCCCAAGCGCGACACAGGCGCGGTCCTTAGCGACTATGGCCAGGCCCACGGCCTTGATCCCGTGAACTGGGTTTTCCTGACAACCGCGCCGGATCAGCCCGAGGACAGCACGCGCAAGATCGCCGAAGCCTATGGTCTCAAGTTCACGGAGGGCGAAGAGGGCATGCAGATGCACGGGATCGTCACCCACGTGGTCGACCAGGACGGCCGCCTTCGCGGCCGCTTTCATGGCCTGAAGTTCGAACCGGTCAATCTGGTGGTCTTCGTCAACGCACTCACCAACAGCACGCAGAAGCCCCACGGGCATCAGCAACCAAGTTTCTGGGACAAACTCAAGGGAGCATTCTGATGACACCCGACCTGCCCAACAGTCCGACGTCCGGCGCGTCCAGAATCCACTCCGACGCAGCACAAGCAGCCATCGGTGCGGCAGATGTCGAGCGATCGCCCCAGCCCGCAAAACCAACCCGGAGCCTCAAGCCTTGGGTGTTCGGTTCCTTCGCTCTTGCCGGGGTCTCGGCTGTTCTTTCGGTCTTGGCGCTGCTGTTTGCTGCAGGAGTCCTTGCGCCCCTCGGCGATACCACCGATATCGAACGCCAGGTGCGCTCGTATCTCCTCGCCAACCCCGAGGTGATCGTCGAATCCGTGAACAGCATGGACGCCCGTCAGCAGGCCGCAGAAGAGAACGAACTGACCGCCGTTCTCGCGCAACGGCACGACGAAGTCTTCAACGATCCAGGTTCTCCGGTCGGAGCGAACCCAAGGGGCGAAGCCATTCTCGTCGAATTCTTCGACTACAACTGCCCGTACTGCCGCAGCGCGACGCCGATACTCGACAAACTCCAGTCGCAAGTGAGGTCGGACTCGACATGGAGCGGCTGAAGAAGGACATGCAAGATCCGGAGATCGACGAGGCCATCAAGCGCAATGTCGCACTCGCGCAAGCGCTGCGCATCTCGGGCACGCCGACCTTCGTCGCAGGCAAAGAAATTCTGCGGGGTCTCGCCGACGCCAGCACGATGAAACGGCTGATCTCAGCGGCACGCGGGAGCTAGGCGTGTCGGCGATCTCCAACATCGGCCTGATTACGGCGTTTTGAGCGTTGACAGTCATCTCGTGGATCCCCACAAAATGATCGCCGCACCGAAAAGGCAAATCGCTACGCCCGTACGATCCCAGTGATCGGGCGCAGCGCCTCGACCTCCCATAGCCCGCATAGGCGCGCTCGGCGAAGTCGCTATCATTACGCGTGAGAAGCCAAGCGAAAAGCTCGACATCGGTCTTTCCCGGGCCGAGTTTAATTACCGTCGCGAGCTAACGAAAAACGAGTAGCCATCGCCAAGCGCTCTGCTTCACGGCTACGGCCACTGGGGCGGAGATGCGTCCAAGGGTAACGATCGGCATCCGCATCGGGTCAATTTTTTCGCTTGACTCCGTACTGCGGTACGTAGCGTACCATGGTCACAACCATGGGAGTTGAGCATGCAAGGATTGACGATAAGCCTGGCGGCGAAGGCGGCGAGTGTGAATGTCGAAACCATTCGCTTTTATGAGCGGCGCGGTCTGATTGCCCGCCCGCCGACGCCGTCGCAGGGATACCGCGAATACGATCTTGAGACGGTGGAGCGGGTTCGCTTCATCCGGCAGGCCCAGGAGATCGGGTTTTCCCTGCGCGAGATCCAGGAGCTCCTGGCGCTGTGCACAGATCCGCTTGCAGACTGTGCGGACGTCCGTACCCGGGCAATCGCCAAGCTCGATAACGTCAATGCCAAGATACGCCAACTGCAACATGTGCAGACCGCGCTTGAAACATTGATCTCGGCATGTCCCGGCAAGGGGGCGGTCGAATATTGCTCGATACTGGGAGAGGTCACCGCACAGGAAATGGACTGCCGGAAGTCTCAACCGGCGTCGGGCAATCGAGGCAGCAAACAGGAACGCAAACAGGGAATCGAACCCATGAAGACCAAGGAATTCTCCATTGACGGCATGCATTGCGACGGCTGCGCCAACACGATCGAGGCACTTCTGTCGCGTGTGCCAGGTGTACGCAAAGCCGAGGTTTCCTTCGGCGAAAAACGGGCGCGGGTCCTGCATGATCCAAATGCAGCATCCGACGCCGACCTCGCTGCCGCGATAGAGAAAGGCGGCTTTAAGGCGAAGCCGAACGAGGAATGATCGAAGCCAGCTTTGCAAGCCTGGTGGCAATACCCGCGGGCCTCGGCCTGATCGGCTTCGTCGAACCATGCTCGATCGGCTCGAGCCTCGTCTTCGTGAAGTATCTCGAGGACAAGGGTCCGGCCACCAAGGTCATGGAAACGGTGCTCTTTGCGGTCACGCGTGCCGTCTTCATCGGTGTTCTCGGCGCATCCGCGGCAGTTGTCGGCACGCTGTTTCTCGATCTGCAGCGCGGCGCTTGGCTCGTGCTGGGCATTCTTTACGTCGGCCTTGGTCTGTTGGTTGCCACCAATCGGGCGGGCCGGCTGATGGTTTCGCTCGGCCCCAGCCTAAAGCGCCTCGGCGGGGTGCGCGGCTCGGCCGGGCTTGGACTCCTGTTCGGGTTCAACGTTCCCGCCTGCGCCGCGCCCCTTCTGATCGCCCTGCTTGCCGGGGCGGCCGCAGGCGGCGCCGCAACGGTGCTCAACGGCTTCGTGGCGCTCGCTGTCTTCGGGCTTTTCCTGTCGTTGCCACTCGTCGCCATCGTCCTGATACCGCCGGCGCGTGGACTTCTGGATCGATTTGCAGCCTTTTCCGGCCGCTATTCAACGGTCGCCGGTCTCATTCTCATGGCGCTCGGCGCCTGGTCGATCTGGTTCGGCTTGTTCGTCGACATCTCCGCGCCGGCTACATGAAAGGAACCGTGTCATGAGTGTTGCAACCATCGCCACCGATACCGCGACCCCATGGAGCGAGGAACCTTCGGAGCGGCCCGGAAGGGCGCGTATCCGCGCGCGTATCGGCGGACTTCACTGCTCGCTGTGCACCGGTACGATCGAAAAGGCACTGGGGAAGCAGCCCGGCGTCGACAAGGTTGCCGTGAGCCTGACCCACGAGCAGGCGTTGGTCGAATACGACCCGAAGGTCGCCGAGCCGCAGGCGTTGCTCCAGATCCTTCGCGACATCGGTTACACGATCCATGACCCCAATAAACTGCGCCCCTTCGAGGAGGAAGAACGCGAACTCGTCCACGAAGGACGCCGGTTTCTGGTGGCGACAAGCTTCAGCCTTCTGGCCATCGTGCTGATCACTTCGCCTTCCGGTCCATGGTCGCTCGTCCTGCCGGCGATCGCGACCGTCAGCCTTGTCGCTTTCGTTTTTCTGGTGCTGCGGGCGGGCGGGCTTTGGCCGGCGATCGCTGGCGCGGCGGGCCTCGGCGCGCTGACAGTGGCGCTGCTGGTTCTCAAAGGCCAGGGGGCGCTGGCCGTTATCACGCCCTGGCTGGTCGGCGGGCTTGCTCTCATTCTCGTCTTCGGCGTTGCCCGGCACATTCTCCTGATGGCGTTTCAGGCATTGCGGCGAGGCATTCTCAACCAGCACGTTCTTCTCGAAACCGGCGCGTTCGCCGGTCTTGCGGGCGGCGTCATCGGGCTGGTGCGCGATATTCCGGGCTATCCGACCGCGCCCTTCTTCGCGGTCGCCGTGATGGTCGCGACCTATCATATCTTTTCCGAATGGCTGTCGCTGATTGTCAAGACGCGCTCCTCGCAGGCGGTCAAACGCCTGCTCGATCTTCAGCCGGACACGGCCCGCGTCCTTCGCGATGGCAACGAGACGGAAGTTCCCGTCGGCGAGGTCGCCGAAGGCAATTTCGTACGCGTCCGGCCCGGCGAGCGCATTCCTGTGGACGGCGAGGTGACGGAAGGCCATTCCGTCGTCGATCAGTCGCTCGTCAACGGAGAGCCGATGCCGGTCGAACGGCAGGCCGGCGATGCCGTCATCGGCGGAACGATCAACGGCAACGGCACGCTGCTGGTGCGAACGACCGCCGTCGGTCCGGAAAGCTTCTTGAGCCGTGTGGTGCGCGAAGTCGAAGACGCTCGCGCCCTGAAACCCGGCCTTTTGCATCTCGTCGACCGGATCCTGCGCGTCTATACACCCGCAGTGCTGACGATCGCGCTCGCCGCCTTCCTCGGCTGGGCGTTCCTGCCGCAGATGTTCGGCTTCGCACCTGACATCGTGCGCGCGGTCTTTGCCGGCTTGAGCGTTCTTGTCATGGGCTACCCCTGCGCCGTCGGAATATCGGCGCCGCTGTCGATCGTGCGCGGCGCCGGCGAGGCTGCCGAAAAGGGCATCCTGATGCGCACCGGCGAGGCCTTCCAGGGCTACCGGCTGGTCGATCAGATAGCCTTCGACAAGACCGGCACCCTCACCGAAGGCAAGCCCCGCATCCAGGAGATCGATGTTGTATCCGGCAGCAAGGACGACCTGCTGGCGCTCGCCGCAGCGGCCGAGGCATCTTCGGAGCACCCGCTCGCCGAGGCGATCGTCGAGGCAGCCTTCGAGGCCGGTCTCACTCCGCCCGATGTCGAACGCTTCGAGGCAACGCCCGGCAAAGGCGTTTCGGTGCGCATCGCTGACGCCGACGTGCTGGTCGGAAGTCCGCGTTTTCTGGCCGAGAGCGATGTCGATTTAAGCGGCCTGCACGAGCGGATCGCCAGGATCGAGGAAGCGGGCCTTACGGTCATCGCGATTGCCCGCGACAGGCAATTGCTCGGCCTAATCGCCTTCGGCGACGCCGCACGTGCAGAAGCTGCGGGGACGATTGCGACGCTGCGTAAGACCGGCGTCCGCACTGTGCTGATCACCGGTGACAATCAGCGATCCGGCGAACGCGTCGCCCGCGAACTCGGCATCGATGAGGTCCATGCCGGCGTGCTCCCCGGCGAAAAGGCCGATCTGATCCGCGAACTGCAGAAGAAGGGCCGCACCGCGATGGTCGGCGACGGCATCAACGATGCGCCGGCGCTGATGCAGGCCGATATCGGCATTGCCATGGGTTCGGGCACGGACATCGCGATCGATGCCGCCGACATCATCATTCTCAACAACCGGCTTTCGGCGGTCGTCGAGGCACGCGAGATCAGCCGTTACGGTTACCGCAAGATGCTGCAGAACGTCTCGCTCGCCTTCCTCTTCAACGGCATCGGCGTGCCGCTCGCCGCCACCGGTCTCGTCTATCCCGTTTGGGCCATGGTCGCCATGGCCTCCAGCGTGACGGCGATCTTCATCAACTCGCTCTGGGGCCGGCCCGGCCTGTTCTTCCAGGCGATCCTGAACGTCGGAAAGGCTCCGGAGCCCACACCGGCGCCAGCCGAGGCCTGATTTTGGAATCGACAAATCTACTCGGGATTGAAGAGAAGAGAAGTCGGTTTTGTTCGGCATCGTGAACCAGGGGCGTTTCACCAGGTCGTCTTATCCAACCTGAGCCAAGCCCAGAAGGCAAAGCAGCCAGCGATTTCGGCAAGAGTGGCGACCACATAAATGACGGCTGTCGTGGTCATGCGGCGAGCGCATCAAGGATAGGGCATTCCGGCACGTTTTTGCCGGAGCATTGCGAGATCATCGTGACCAAGGTCGTTTCGATGCGCTGGAGGTCGGCGATCTTGGCGCGGACCTCGGCCAGATGCGGTTCGGTCCGGCGCTGCACCTCGGCACATGTCTGGCTTCTGCAATCGACGAGCTGAAGCAAGCCCCGAATCTCGTCGATGCCAAAGCCAAGTTCGCGCGCCCGCAAGATGAAGCGGAGCCGGCGAACATGGGCCTCGTCATAGACCCGATAGCCGCTGGTGCTACGTGGCGGGTCGGGCATTAGGCCAATCCTCTCGTAATAGCGGATAGTCTCTAGGTGGCAGCCGGTCGCGCGGGCCAATTGGTGACGCTGCAGTCCCTTGGCGGAAAGATGAGAATTCATGGCGAAAATACCTCTTGAGCCTGTACTCGCTACAGAGCCTATCCTGTTTTTATGCAGAAATCGAGGATGGTTGTGATGAACGAAATCGGCAGCGAGACTTTGAATTCCTCGGAAGCGGCAGCCGATCCGGTTCGGTGCGAGGGCGGGTTTGCCGCACTGAGCAGGGAACCCGAATCTTGCTCTTCGCGGTTCCGTGATGCTGGTCGGATTTGTTAGGCCGGAGAAGAGGACGCAGTGACAAATACAATAAAGCAGATGCTAAAGCAGTTTGCGGGCTTGTTCGGCGCGGGCATAGCCGCCGCGTGCTGTTTGGGCGTTCCCGCCATACTGGCCGCAATGAGTGCCGTGGGGCTGGGATTCTTAATCAACGACGCCTACCTGTTCCCGCTATTTGCGGGCTTCGTGGCCATGAGCCTCTGGTTCTTGTTCCGCTCGGCACGAGGGCACGGCAGCTTGACGCCCTTCTGGGTCGGTTTGGCTGGAGGCGTTGTCGGTACGGCCGGCCTTTGGCTACTCGTGACCGGTCTCTATCCGATGTCGCTCTCGGTGTACGCCGGATTGGGCGTGCTCGTCGCTGGCAGCGTTTGGGACGCCTTGATCGGTCGTAAAGCCGAAGCGTGTGCGACGGAATCCGTTGGTGAGTCTGAGGCCGCGAGCCAAGAGGTCGACCCCGCCAGACGGCTCGTGACGGGCACCGCCGTCAGCACCGCTGTGGCAGCCGCGCTGTATGGCAGCTACAAGTCGGTCCAAGCGTTTTCATCAGCGACACAAGTGGCTGGGGCAACGGAGCCGTGCTTCGGGATCGCAAAGGCCGGCATGAACGACTGCGCGAGCGCCAACCATGCTTGCAACAGCCAGTCCACGGTCGATTTCGATCCGAGGGAATTCAAGCTCGTCCCCAAGGGAACCTGCGAGAAAATAGGCGGCAAGTTGAGTTAACCCGTGTTCTTGCCCATCGGCGCAATTAGTCTCCCGCCAAGAGCGTTGCCGAATTTCACGTTGAGAAGGATGCGAGTGCAGGCAGCGCTGGAAATCTTGCGGCATCGTTAGGACTTTGTCGGGGTCATGGTAAAGCAGTCTTACGAGGAGAATTGCATGAACGAGAATGAAAGTTTCGACCTGATCGTGATCGGTGCCGGAACGGGCGGCAATGGCGTCGCCCGCATGGCCGCGGCGGCAGGCTGGAAGGTGGCCGTTGTCGACAGCCTGCCCTATGGCGGTACTTGCGCCCTGCGCGGATGCGACCCCAAGAAAATGTTGATCGCCGTGACCGAGGGCGTTGACTGGGCCCGCAACTTGAACGGCAAAGGGCTTGAGGCACAGACCTCCGTCAAATGGTCCGACATGATCGCATTCAAGCGCAGCTTCACCGACGCCATGCCGGGTCGTATCGAAGCTGGGTTCGAGAAAGCAGGCATCGTCGCTCTGCATGGCCAGGCGCGCTTCACCGGGCGAGAGACGATCGAGGTAAATGGCGAAACCCTGAGGGCGCGGCATTTTCACATCGCCACCGGTGCCCGACCGATGTACTTGAATATTCCGGGTGAGGAGATGCTGACCACCAGCACCGACTTTCTCGAACTGCCCGACAGACCGGACCGGGTCGTGTTCGTCGGCGGAGGGTTCATTGCGATGGAATTCGCCCATATCTCCAAACGTGCGGGCGCGCGGGAAGTCACGGTTCTGGAGATGATGGAGCGCCCGCTGGGCAATTTCGACCCCGACCTGGTCGGCATCCTCTCCGAGGCGACCACCAATCTGGGGATTGACCTGCGGACCGAAGCCAAGGTTCTGAGGATCGAGAAAGACGGGCCGGGTTTCACCGTTACCCATGAGACGCCGGAAGGAAAACAGACAATCAATTGCGATCTGGTGGTTCATGCGACCGGGCGCGTGCCCAACATCGAGCATCTCAACCTTGAGGCCGCGGGCGTGGAATACGGCCGCAATGGCATCAAGGTCAGCCCGTACATGCGGACCACCAATCCCGCCATTTTTGCAGCAGGCGACTGTGCAGACAGCGGTCCTAATCTGACCCCTGTTTCGGCCAATGAAGGCCGGATTGCGGGCAAGAACCTGCTCGCCGGAAAAGATGAGCGCGAGGTCAATTATCCGCCGATCCCGAGCGTTGTGTTCACGCTGCCGCAGGTTGCCTCGGTCGGGCTGTCCGTAGCCGCGGCGCGCGACAAGGGGCTGGCCTTTGACACGCATTTCGAAAAGACCGCCGGCTGGTATTCGTCGCTGCGGGTCGGCGCGCGCTGCAGCGCCTACAAGATTCTGGTCGAGAACGGGACGGGGCGTATTCTTGGTGCACATCTGATCGGCCCGGGCGCGGAGGAACAGATCAATCTCTTCGCCATGGCGATGGGCGCAGGGCTGACCGCGAACAGGATCAAGGGCATCATCTTCGCCTATCCCAGCTATGCCTCGGATATCAGTTCGATGGTGTAGCTGATACGACAAGACTGGCAGTGCACATTGTCTTCATCGTCTTCGGCGGACTGCCGAATTCGAACGTCATCTGATCCGGGACCGCAATGATCCGGCGATAGAAACAACTCGTCCGGCCGGTATGGCAGCTTCCGCCGTCACCGCCAACGTGCACCTTGAGCCACACCGCGTCCTGGTCACAATCGACGCGCAGTTCCTCGACCCGCTGGACTTGCCCGCTCGTCGCGCCCTTATGCCAAAGGCACTGGCGGGACCGGCTCCAATACCAGGCCTCACCGGTCTCGATTGTCCTGTTCAGCGCCTCCGCATTCATCCATGCCAGCATCAGCACCACGCCGTTCGCCGCATCCGTGGCGATCGCGGGCATGAGCCCATCCTCGTTGAATTGTGGGGCCAGGGCGGAGCCTTCTTCGATCATCTCCGCGAAGTTCGCTGTCGGCGTGGTCATGGGTAAGGGGGTATCTCCAAGTGTACGGGGTATTGCGGATTAGCGTATGCCGGCTCAACGGATGGTTGGTTGGTCCGCCCGATGGATGCCGGGCGCAGTGGATGGCTTGCAGAGTTGCTGCTGTCGGCCGCCAGGCTGCGCTTTGGACTCGTCATATGTGCATGTCAAGGCGGCATCTGCCCGGTGAGATGAAGCCCGGCGCCACCGCATGACGGCATAACCGACTGCTCCGGCCAAAAGTGCCAGCACGCCTGCCATTACGAGACGCTGCCCGCTGAGCCAGCCCATGAGGCCGCCCACTGCCGAGCCGATGAATACCGGTCCAAGGCAGCAAAGCGCGACTAGCGGTGCGATGATAATCGCGGTCACGACGCCTGCTGTCGGCTTTTCGTTCATGAGGGCTCCATTCCGTCCTGGCCGCACCACCATGACGTCCATGCGGTACCGTCCATTGATCGCATTTGCGAGTCCGCGTCGGGCATCCGGATGACGCCAACGCTCGCGACTAAAGAGACCGTTACACCCTGTACTTGGTACAGGCTCAAGACCGGATTTTGATCCGTTTGGTTCGCGAACCGCCGGGCCCGCTCCTGCGGGCGCAGGGATTGGCAGCGCCACGGTTCATGACGCTCGAAAGCCTCGGCTATGATGGGGTCGTTTGCTGAAGGGGGCGAAATGACACCCTCTCATGACCGTCATGGTGGTAAGGTCGCATAGAGCTGCGTCACCAATTTTACGTCGATGTCGTAAAACTTCAACCTGACAGGTGTGCCGCGATCCGATCGGTCGACGATTGATCACGCTCTCATCCGCGGATTGAATACCGCATTTCCCATGTTGGTCGCGGGCCTTCCTCTGTCTAAGCACGGGCATAAGCTGGACGCTCGCCCCAACGTGTCTCGAGGATTTCCCATCATGCCTGGATTTCGGGGCACGCCGGTCAGGTTGTTATGTATTTTCTGAACTCCTCTGCGGCTGTTTCCTTATTGAGCTGGCTGGATATGTCGGCTCACATCCCACACGAAACCTGCAAGCTCACGGGCAATCGCGGCGATGACCTTCGGTTGCGGCTTACCAGCGGCCGAAAGCCGACGGTATCGCTGGCATAGCCTTGCCTGTGCCTTCCAGCCGATGGCCCTGATCTCTTCCGGAAGATCTTCGACCCGCATCCTGTATCGTCGTTCCTCGCGGGCAGGCAGTCGATAAGACCATGCGGCTTCGACCAGCATGGCAGGCGCTTCTCCGTTGCCGGTTTTTGTGATCGCCCCACGCCGCGTCCGCGATCCGCTCGAAGCCTCCGATGGCACCAGTCCGAGCCAGCCCATAAGATGCTTTGGCGTCTGGAATCGAGCGAGATCGCCGATCTCGGTGACGAGCGTAGCCGCTATCACCAGGCCGACTTCACGTGGCGCTTGCAGAGCCTTCACCAGCGGCGCCAGCGACCAGCCGTCCATCACCTCCTGAAGCATGTGGTCCAGGCGATCGCACCTGGCCTGTGCCTCCTCAATGCGCCGGATGCATTCACCGAAGACGAACTGCTGATCTCACTAAGGGTTTTGACGAGGCTTTGTGACCAGTGTTCTGCTCACCCTAAGGTCGCGCGTGTGCTAGAGTCTCTCATTGATCACCTCTAACAGGCATGTGCTGAAAGCAGTCACAGGGGGCGCCTATTCGGACGGCGAGGTGATAGCACAAAGCATGACCGGCTCGGTAACGCCCTTGAGCCGTAGGGGGCCAATCGGCACCGAATGTCGCGGGCGAAAGCGGGCAGCGAAAACGTCCGTGGCGGCATAATCGACGCCGAGTGACTGGGTTTCTTCGAGGCAGCGGGCGGCAATGTTCACGGCATCGCCGATAATAGTGAAATCCAGACGCTCGCTTGAGCCAATGTTACCGTAAAGAACCTCACCAAAATGCAAGCAAAGACTGTGGCGCAATGGCGGTTCGTTTTTCGTAGCGCGCCTCTGGTTGAGCGCTTCGAGCCGCAGGCGTATTGCTGCGACGGCATCGAGTGGCTGCGGCAAACGTGCCGTATCGACGACAGGAAAGAAGGCCATTATGGCATCACCAATAAACTTGAGCACATATCCGCCGTTTTTCTCGATGGGTGCAACAAGACTGTCGAAATAATCGTTGAGGAGGCGGACTGTCTCGGCAGGTCTTAACTGTGCGGAGAGCGTGGTGAAGTCTCGAAGATCGGCAAAAAGGATTGCCCCTTCTATCAGCTCCCCGTGGTCCGCCCGAATCTTGCCATGCATGACCTCGGCACTCGTGTGCCGCCCAAGATATGTCCTGAGTGTCACATCGACGTTTTCAAGAGCGATCATTCGTTCCAGAATCACGGTGATCAGGCCATGCAATCGGTGGAAACCGCCGATGGCATCTTCCTGAAAACCGTTAACCCGATGTGTCGCGATCGACAGGGTGTTGACCGTGCCGTCGCCAAAGAGCAGCGGGACAATAAGATAGTCCGTGAAGCCGGCAGCCTGCACCTCGCCATAAAGAGTGCAGGCGGATCCCGTGACCGTTTGCAGATCGGATATGCGCAACTCGGTGCGCGTCGTGTGGACATGGTGATCAGGAGAAGCGAAATAACCTGGTCGGTTCCTGAGGCCGTGCGGCCACTCGGTAACCCGCACGGTATCCTGCGACGCGTGCCAGAGATAGGTGCGGGCCCGGAAAGCCGGGTGCAGCGGCTGCACGCTTACGAATACCCGCTCGACGCGCAGCGAAGTGGCTAACAGCAGTTGCCCCAGCTCCCGGATCAACGTTCGTGCGTCTGTTGTCCCGGCAGCACAGTCCGCCAAGACTAAAGCCAATTTGCATTCATCAATGTCCGGCGAGGGGCCGGTCATTTCAGGGGTGTGGAGTTGCAGCTGTGCCATTTCTTGAAATCCATCCTCACTGCCTTCTTTTTTCGACGTCTGCCACCTATCTCGGTCAAAGCTTATTCAGGCCGGCTATGCAGGCGATGACTGGCGGGGCCATTGCGAACATTGTTGTCATTCATGCGCACACTCCGCCGCACCAGATAGACTCCGATAATGGCTAAGACAGCAGCAAGCCAGAAAAGGCCACTTCCAGCAAGCCAACTGACGAGACCAGCAAAACTGATCGCTCCCGTTGCGGAAAGCACCAGCGCGCCGCAACAGACGATCTTTGCTGTCAGCAATCCCGCAAGCCCATATCTGTTCGAGGGTTCCATTTCGTGTCTCCTATCCCGCGCAGCACGAAAGCTTGGCGACGTCCTTTCCAAATCCTTGCGCCGCGAGCTTTAGGCCCTCGACCGTTGTGAGGTAGGGGAAGATCGTGGCGCCGAGATCCTGAGTGGTCATTCCGAACTTGATCGCCAGCACCATGGTCTGGATGCTGTCGGCTCCTTCGGGAGCGAGAATCTGGGCGCCCAGCAGACGATCGGTCTTCTTGTCGGCGACGAGCTTGATCAGACCCCGTGTATCCCGGGCGGCCAATGCGCGTGGTACCTGGTCAAGTCGTGCCACGGATGTCTTCGTCTCAAAGCCCAGCGATTGCGCGCCGGCTTCCGTCAGTCCCACACCCGCGACCTGCGGATCCGTGAACACGACCCACGGCATGGTCGTACTGTCATAGGCGAGGCTATTACCGTTGAGAGCATTGAGGGCAGCGAGCTTGGCGCCGTAAGCCGCCATGTAGACGAACTGATCACGCCCGGTCACATCACCGGCGGCATAGACGCCCGATTTCGAAGTGCGCATCCGGTCGTCCACCTCGATGCCGCCTTGGGATGCCAATTTGATGCCGGCTTCCGTCACGCCGAGGCCGGACGTGTTCGGGGTTCGGCCGGTGGTCACCAGAATCTGCTCGGCGTCGAGTGTTTCCACCTTGCCATTCGCCTCAATGGTGAGAGCGATTTGGCCGTCACGGCGTTCGATATGGGAATAGGCCAGCCCGGTACGAACCATAACGCCTTCATCCGCTAGATAGCGGGTCAGCGCTTCGGCTATTTCTGGCTCCGCCTCAGGAAGCAGACGTGAGCGGGTGACGAGGGTTACTTTGGTTCCTGTGCGGGCGAACATCTGAGCCAGTTCGCAGCCGATATAGCCGCCACCGATGACCAGAAGCGAGCGTGGCTGCTCGGGGAGTTCCAACGCGGTTGTACTCGTCAGCCAAGGCACATCCGCCAGACCGGGAATATCCGGTGCAGCGGGCGATGAACCGGTTGCGATGATGATCTTGCCGGTGGCAATATTGCTACCGTTGAGAACAACGCCGTTTCCGGTCAGCCGCGCTACGCCCTCAAGATAAGTGATGCCATTATATTCGGGCAGCAGATCGACATATTTCTTCTGCCGCAACGTTCCCACGAGATCGTCCTTGGCCGCGATCAAGTTTCCCCAACTGCTGACATGGGCGTCACCGGCAAGGCCGGGAAAGCGGCTTGCCGCGCCCGCAGCATGCACAGCCTCGGCGGCACGGATCATGGTTTTTGACGGTACGCAGCCGACATTAACGCAGGTGCCACCGATTGTGCCGTGCCCAATAAGGGCGACCTGAGCGCCCTGCTCGGCGGCTGTGATCGCAGCGGAGAACCCGGCTGATCCCGCTCCGATAACGGCGAGATCGTAATCGTTCCGGTTTTCGTTAGTTTCGCAGCAATCACACATGTTAGGGCCTTCCCTTGTTTGGTTGTGTTTGAGAGGTGCAGCAAGCCGCGGCCCGCTGGCAACGCCAGAGCCCGTAGGCCGTGATTGCAAGAAACAGGACGAGCGCCGGAATGAGCACATAGTCGGCCCAGACAAGCCAGGCAGACAAGCCAAAAGCGCCAAGCGCCATGACCAGGATCGGTGTCGCGCAACAGATCGCCGCCATCGCCGACCCGATAATGCCCGTCTGGAGAATTATTGTGTCCTTCATTTCCCGGACCTAGTTCTGCGCCGTTGCCGGATAACCGGCATCCGTAGAGGCCGCAGCGATCGCTTCCGGCGTCGCGACTGCTGAATCGAACACAACCGTTGCGGTCTTGGCGTCGAAGTCGATCGCAGCCGACTGCACGCCGTTGACACCCTCTATCGCCGATTTGACAGTGACCGGACACAAGGCGCAGGTCATGTTCTCAATGGCGAAGGTCTTCGTCTGGACGGCTGCAGCCTGAGCAATCACCGATTGTGCGGCGAGAGGCGAGACGGCGATACCGGACAAGATACCGGCGGCACCCAGGGTGAGCAGGCTTACGCCAATGATGAGGGATCGTTTCATGTCAGCTTCTCCTAGTAAAACAGTGGTGCCCACCAATTGATCGTCAATGCCAGGACGACAAGCACGGTCGCCAGCCAAAGAGCGGTCTTGGTGATGAGGGCGGATTCCGGGCGGGCGCAGTAGGAGCCTTCCTCACAGGCGGGCTTTGACTTGAAATAGACCTGCCGGAAGCCGAGCCCGATGAAGGCGAACGCAATGACCGCGAAAATCGGCTTGTAGGGTTCAAATGCCGTGAGGGTCCCGATCCATGCCCCGGAGATGCCGAGGGTCAAAAGAACGAGCGGTCCAACACAGCAGACCGAAGCGAGGATTGCGCCAATCACGCCGCCGGCCGCAAACAAGGTTTTCCTTCGATCTGCGGCCCCTTGCACTGGTTCGGCTTCGATCTCGATTTTGCTCATACATAATCCTCGATTTTCATTCAGATGGAGGCTACACTCTGTAGGTACTACAGGCTCAACAGGTTTTTTATCGATGAGTGATCACGTTTCCGGGAAGGGATTATAACGCGCGCAGCTGGCCCATCGCACGGGCTGTAATCTCGAAATTATTCGTTACTGACGAGATCTGCATGATGCCGGACCCGCCGCGCACGGCGCCAGGTTACAGGATCCATGGCGAAAGCCATGTTACCCGGCTGCGTTTCATCCTGCCCGCCCGCGAGCTCGGCTTCGCGATTGAAGAAATCGCGGGTTGCTGGATCTTGTCGACGGCGGCACACAGACCTGTGGCGCATTATGGGACGGGCCGAGCGGCACTTGGCCGACCTCCGGCGCAGTACTTTGGACGCTCGACGAAACGGACATGATTACTGGTGGATTATCGAACTCGAACTGTCGCGATCCTCTCCAAGGAAGCGATCAACCATCATGGAATCGGTCCCAAAGAAGCTTCAAGCCGAGCGGAACGAGCGTAAGACCGCCCACCAGCAGAGAGATGGCAATCATGCCTTGTGGCTCGGCGGTTGCAAACTCCTCCCCCAGATAGGCGAAGAGAAAGCTTATGGGAACAACGCCGGCTAACGTGGCAACGGCGAAGCGCCACAAGGCGAGCGGAGTCAGACCGGCTAGATAGCTTATGGCATCGAAGGAGATGAAGGGCACAAGGCGAGAGGCAAAGACGATGAACATCAGCCCAGTTTGCGAGCGGCGGCGGTCCAGCCAATCGAGCAGCCGACCGGAGCCCAACCAGCCCCGCACTGCCTCGTAGCCCAACCAACGCGCCAGCAGGAATGCGACGACTGCTCCTGCCTCGGCCCCGATAACAGTGTATATTGTACCGAGCAAGGGGCCGAACAACGCGCCAGCGGCCATGGCGATAGGGCCGCTCGGAACCGGACTCATTATGATAGCCGCCGCCATCAGGCCGACCAGAGCGAGAGGGCCCCAGACGCCCAAACGATTGACTTCCTCACGCAGAGCCTGCTCGTCTGAAAGTGCATCTATGGAGCCAGATTGCCACAGCCACCAATAAGATCCCGCAAGTAGGATCAATATCGTGCCGCCCACCGCCATTTTGAGCCATGGGATACCAGAGGCGCGACGTTGCCTTTCAGGAACTCCATGCGGCTCCCCCGCCTTTGGCTGTTCGCGGTTTGAGATCACCGATTGTTCCGCATCTGGAGGCATCGCTTTTTCTTCGAGAGCAACCGGGCGATGAGATGGATCAACTGCCGGCCGCTCGCCATCGCCATCACTCAACTGCGACCTCCTCGTTCGTTCAAAGCATTGCCCTCTAAGGCCTCAACGCTTTCGATAAAAATTAATGCGGACGTTGTTAAATGCGTGAGCGCGTCGGGGATGCAGTAGGGACACCACGGCCGATCGACATAGGGCACCTGGTAGAACAGGTACTTGGCCCCGACTGCTGCTTGTGCACCCGAAAGCACGCTTGCTATCACGGATAACCAGGCGCGCTCCGTATATCTCTGAGGCGGCCCTGCCGCTGCAAGTGCGAGGCTTGCAGTTTGGAAGCTCAGCCGCGCTTCAGGCGTGCCATAGCAGTGAGCCTCCTCGGAATTTGCTGTGTCGAAATGTGGCCGACTGCGCGGCGACTCAGGCCGCCGCCCGATTCCGATCTGGAACAGGCCTACCAGAGCCATGCTCGCCATTCCCGCCAAGGATACACCAACGATGGCGTGGCGATCCTCCATTTCGTGGCTCCGATCAATCTGGACTCCGTTCCGAAGTTTCTGAGGGGACACGTCTGCGCTTGTGGCTCTCGTGGACAACTGGACGCATGGTCTTCTCCCTCACTCTTCAGTAATCTAGTTCTTCACCCGGCGCGCGGCCATCCAGAGAGTCCAACGCAAAAAAACGCGTCTTCGAACTCGCCAAGCACGCCTTCGCCAGCCGATATCTCGCAGGGATCGAACCGATAAATGAAACCATCGACGGTCATGTCCTCTAGGTGCGCTCGATTCTATAAAGTTATAGTCTCGCCTCACTGCCGCGGATTGCGTGAAACGCTTGGTCGTCGCACATATCATCATGCGGATTGGAGAAGCGAACCATCTACCGTAAGCAACGTTTAAGCCACCACCGGCACGAAAATGTTCGAATGCCGCTTCTGCCGCGGGCGGATCTGGCGACGAAAATTGCCGGCGATAAAGACTGAACTCGTCTTCGAAAACGCAGGCTGGTGCAATTTGCGGCGGCATCGGCAGATCATCGCCTGTAACGGCGAACGAAACGGGCATCGTTCCAGTGTTTCCAGGATTTTACCCAGCGGCCGGCAGCGGACAGTCCCCATTTGTCGGCGATGGCCCGTCCGTCGGCAAGCGCGATCAGCACCAGCCAGGCACGCTGCGGCCGGAATGTCGTCAAAGCATCGCCGGTGAGCGTGCGGCGAATATTCTCAGCCAGGACCGGCCCCGCACGCACGGCAAAGACCCCGGCTTTGGGGCGGGGATCGACCAAGGCCGCGACATCGCCGGCAGCGAAAACGTTCGGATGGGAAAGCGACCGCAATTCGGCATCGACGCGAATGAACCCATCAGGATCCAGTGCCAGCCCCGTTTGCCGCAGCCAAGGCGGAGCCCCGCTCGACGTCGTCCAGACGATGTCGTCAACCGTGAGCCGTCTGCCATCCCGGGCGACAAGTTCCTTGTCCTCCACAGCAACGACGTCGAACGCCGGATGATGCGCGATACCCCGTCGCGAAAGCGCATCTTCCACCAAGACAAGGGCCAGTTTGCCACGCTCCGGAATAAGCCGGCGCGAGCGACCGACAAGATGGAATTCGACGCCGCCGTTTGCGCGGGCCTCCGCGGATACGAGCCAGTCGAGCCGCATTTTGAGTGCCAAGGCGACTTCGACGCCCGCGATACCCTGTCCGACGACGGCAAGGCGAAGCGGAAAATGCGCGCTGCTGGCCATGGCGTCCAACCGACCCAGCCGCTCAGTGAAACTTGCGATCGGCTTGACGGAGACGCCGGCCGAAATACCGTTCGGAAGACTTGGTATCGAACCTATGTCGAGGGAGAGGAGATCATAGTCAAGCCAGGTGCCGTCCTCGAGCCGCACCCGGCGCGCGTCCGGGTCTAGTCCGATCGCCAGAGCTTCACGAAACGCGATGCTGGAGCGTTGGCAGAGCGCCTGCAGGTCGATGTTGAAATCCTCAAAGGTATATTGCCCGGCGATATAACCCGGCAGCATGCCGGAATAGGGCGCGTAGCGCGATGGCGAGACGAGGATGATCTGTGCCTGCGGGCCGAGGCTCCCCAACCGACGGACGACTTCGACATGGGCATGACCGCCGCCCAGAAGAACAACGCGTTTGGGGGAGCTGGCTATCATGTTGGGGCAGATTCCCTCTCTCAGCGTTCAAGGGGTTTGCCCTGAACCGGCGTCTATTCGATGGATCTCGCCGCCGGCGGCTTGTGCATCGGCCTCGTCATGGGTCACCAGAATGACCGGCAGCCCGGTGTTCCGGGCTTTTGTGAAGACGAGTTGGCGCATCTGGTGGCGAAGAGCCATGTCGAGCTTGGAGAAAGGCTCGTCCAGCAGAAGCAGCCTCGGCCGGGAGACGAGCACCCGGGCCAGTGCCACGCGCGCCTTCTGGCCGCCGGACAGGGTCGCTGGATCGCGGTCGGCAAAACCGCCCAGTTCCACCTCGGCCAGCGCGTCCGCAGCGATGCGGCGCCGTTCCTTGCGACCGGACATCCTCGCGGGAACGGCGAAGGCCACATTTGCGCCAACCGACATGTGGGGAAAAAGCAGCGGATCCTGGAAAAGGATGCCGGTCCGGCGATCCTCGGGTGCACGGTCAGTCAGGTCTTCGCCCCCAATCGCGACCCGCCCCTGTGCATTGAACACCGGATCGAGAAATCCACCGATATAGGCAAGCAAGGTCGATTTTCCCGACCCAGACGGCCCCATCACGGTCAGCACGCGGGCAGGGGGCACATGCGCCGAAAGCGTGATCAGTTGGCGGTTGTGGAGCCGGATCTCGATGCCGGTGAGCATAAGACCGGCTGTGCTGTTTTCGTTCATCATCGTTCAGACCTGCATGGCACGGCGGTTTCGATAGAGCAGGGCGGGCACGAGAGACGCAAATGCAAAAGCGATAAAGGGTAGCAGGGTCTGCAGAAGTGCATAAACGCCGATCACCCGGCGGTTACCTCCAGACGCCAGTGCCACGGCTTCGGTGGTGATTGTCTGGAGCCGTCCTTCGCCGATCAGCACTGTCGGCAGGTATTGGCCGACGGAGACTGCGAAACCGACAGCAAAGGCGGTGAGGATCGCCCGTGTCAGCATCGGCAAACGAATGGCGAGGAGCGCCGACAGGCGCGAGCGCCCGATCGCTACTGCAAGGACGTCGTAGCGTCTGTCGAATTGTCGCCAAGCATCCGACAGGGAAAGGAAGACATAAGGTAGGACGAAGACGAGATGGACCAGAATCAAAGCGGCAAATCGGTGGGACGTTCCACTGCCGATAAACAGCAGCTGAAGACCGAAGAGAAAGGTGATCTGCGGCACCATCAGCGGAAGGTAGAGCAGGAGGAGCGCATTCTGTCCGCCGCTCTGGCCAGTTTCTGTCTCGCGTTCGAGGCATCCGATCGTCAGCAGCAGCGCGATCAGTGTCGAAATGGCGCCGGCCGTCAACGTTGTGACAAGCAAGGTGACGATGCGCGGCAGGGCGTTCTGCCAGGTTCGCAAGGTCAATTCTTGCGGCAGCAGGTAGGGAAACTGCCAAGACCCCGCCACCGACCAGAGAAACAGGATGGCGATGCCGCTGAAGACGGTGGCACAGGTGATAATCACGGCGCTGGCGGCGGCGATCCTCAAGGTTCGGTCGTTGCGAAATCGATGTCCGCGGTCACGAAGGGCGGCGAGCATCGCCCCGCCAATCCGTTCCACAGCATACCAGGACAAGAGCGCTGTCGCGGTCACCCCAAGCTGAACGATTGCTCCCGCAGATGCGAGAAAGCGGGCGGAGAGATCTGGGTCGTTCATCCATTCCAGCAAACGGGTGGCCAGCGTTCCGGGCAGGTTTGGCCCGAGGATCAGGGCGACATCGACCACGGAACTGGAATAGGCAAGGACCGCGTAGACGGCAAATCGTATCTGCCGGTAGATGCCCGGCCACAACAAAAAGAGGAAGCCGGCGATGCGTCCATAGCCGAGCGAGGCGGCGAGTTGGCGCGAGGCTGGAATATCGACCTGAGGAAATGCGGCAAGCGAGACGAGGAAGAGGAACGGCATTTCCTTCAGCACCAGCCCTGCCGTCATGGATATACCAAGTGGATCGTGCAGGATCAGCAAGTCCGGCGGCCGGTCGATCCCTGCAAAAGGCGCGGCAAGCCGGATCAGGTAGCCGGATGGTGCGATCAGGAAGGCAAGGCCGAAGGCGGCGGCGGCGTGCGGAATGGCAAGCAGCGGGGAGAGCGCGTGCTGCAGGCGGCTAAGCACGCGCGTTCCGGCAAAGGCTGCGAGGAATAGGGCAGTCACTGCGACCGAAATGGCTGTCGCTGCAAAGCCGCTTACCAGACTAAGCAGAACGGATGCCTTCAGCCCAGGCACAACAAGAAGCGCCTCGAACTGGTCCAGGCCGAATTCATGTCCACCAAGCGCGGGTAGGTAGCCGAGCGCGGGAAGTATCGTCCCTAGCAAGCCCAACGTCAGCGGCAGGGTGAGCAGTGCGACCGTCAACAGGGTCGCCGATCTTGCATAAACCGCAACAGCACGGCTTCCCTTGAGCGAATTCGGCTGGATCCGCGTCACGGATCAGTTGCCGCTGGCATAGCGCCGGCGCCATTCGGTCTCGATGCGCTCCATCCAGCTTGCATGCGGTTCGGAAATCACGGGGCCGAGCTTGTCGGGCGTCAGGGTTGCGACGCCAAGGTCGAGCGCCTGGAATGCCCCGCGATCCGCATCCGGAAGCTTCGTCATCGATAGGACGGTCGGATCGCCCCAGTATTGCGGATTCTGTTTGCGCAGCTGCGCCTCGGGCGAGATCAGGAAATTGGCGACGAGAAGCGCACCCTCCCTTGCATTGGCATTATAGGGGATTGCCACGAAGTGCGTATTGCCGAGCGTGCCGCTGGAGAATGTGAAGGAACGAACCGTATCGGGAAGTTCGCCGGCTGCAATCGCGGAGGACGCCTCTGCCGGGTTGAAGGCAAAGATAATGTCTAGCTCGCCATCCCCCAGCTTCTGCTTCATGTCTGGATAGTTCAGCGGGAAGGCCTTGCCGGAGCGCCAGGCGACTTTGTGGAGTTCATCGAGATAGGCAAAGAGCGGCTCGACATTCCGTTCGAAGTTCACCTCTGCGACAGGCTCCAGCAGTTTTGCGCGGTCATCGATGACTTCACTCAGCACCTGCTTGAGAAAGGACGAGCCAATGAAATCCGGCGGGGCCGGATAGGAAAAACGCCCGGGATTACGCTTTGCCCATTCGAGAAGCTGCGCGGCATTGTCAGGCAAGCCAGCCTTGTCCGTCCGCGCGCCATCGTAGAAAAAGACCATCTTGGCCCCGCCCCACGGGCTTTCGAGCCCATCGGTCGCTTCGGTGAAGTCGGTCAGGGTTGTTGGCTGGTTCTCGACATCGACATAGTTCCAATTGGGCAGCGACGACGCCCATCCCGGCGTCAAAAGCAGGCCCTGGCGTTTCATCGAGGCGAAGTTTTCGCCATTGATCCAGATGAGATCGACGGATCCACCTTCGTTCTTACCGGCTGCCTTCTCTGCAACCACCTTGCTGACAGCGCTCGCCGTATCATCCAGCTTCACCTGGGTGACTTTCACGTTGTAGCGACGCTGCATCTCCCCGCCGACCCATTCAAGATAGGCGTTGATGTTTTCGGACCCGCCCCAGGCATTGAAGTAGACCGTCTGGTCGGCTGCCGCCTTTTCAATCTTCGTCCAGTCGGAGACGTCGAGATCGGATGCCTGCGCAGCTGCTGTCAGACCGGCGACAAGGGTCGCCGCGAGGAACTTGGTGATCGAACGCATGAAGTGTCTTTCTCCGTGATGTTATAAAAGCGCTGACACAGGCGTCTCGGTTTTCAATGTGGTCTCAATCAGCGTCAGTCGGTTTGTCTTGCCGTCTACCTCGGGCTTCCGGGACCGGACCGCATGCGTGACAGAACCGCGGAAACCCCCTCGCCAATATCCTCTGATCCCAGTTCGGCCGCCTTTTTGGTGAGATCTTGCGTGATGCGAAGCTGCTCAACAAAAGCCTTGCAGCCGCGACACATGGCCAGATGCAGGCGCATGTTCAGCCGCTGCAACGGCCCGAGTTCGCCATCGATCAGAAGGCTTGCGCGTTCGGCGACTTCCCTGCATCTGAGCATCTTGCCTGTTCTTTCTCCGCACCTCTTACGACCATGACTGCCAGAACCTGCATATGTTACATGCCTGTCTCAAAAATATGTCGTCGCAGCTTCACCCTTTACTGCGGCGACGCCGCAGCTGTGAAACAACAGTGGGAATGGCGGCGACGACGGCCAGCATGAAAAAGGCAAGCGTGATGTCCCGTGTCACCAGATCGGAGACCGTCGCTTCCCGGCCAGCGGCTTGGGCAGCGACAAGTACGCTGTCGACGCCCTGACCAAGATAGGCATAGGCAAATGTGCCGGGCAGGATTCCGAAAAAGGTCGCGGCGAGGAAGCGGCGGAGGCTGATGTCGAACAGTGCAGCTGCGATGTTCACGACGAAAAACGGGAATACCGGCGCCAGCCTGATGACAAGGAGATAGCCGAACGCATTCCGCCGAAACCCGTCCGCAAGTCTCTTGACCACGCCGTCCACTCGTTGGCGAAGAAAGCCGCCGAAGGCCGACCGGGTGGCCAGGAAAATAAGAGAAGCGCCGGTGGTGGCACCCACCGCGACCAGGGCGCCGCCAATGATCCAGCCGAACAGGAAGCCTCCGAAGATCGTCAGGATGGACGCGGCCGGAAAGGAAAATGCCACCGCCAGGATGTAGATTGCGAGGAACCCTGCCGCAGAAAGCACATACCGGTCATCAACAAAGGCGCGCAATTCATCGCGCCTCTCCGCCAGAAAACCGAGACTGAGATAGTCCTGGAGACCGAGCGCGTAGCCGAACAGTAGTCCGAGGATGACGAACGCCACCGGGCCGAAGCGCCAGATCGCATTGCTGGGACGCTTGGTCGCCATGTCGCCACTGGTGGTATTGCCTTTGTCAAACATTGTTCAGTGACCAGTCGTGTGTGTAGGATTCGATCGGCGCAGCGTCGAAGCGCTCGGCGACTTCGGGCGTGGCAAACGATTTCCAGTGCGCCTTGAGACCACCCTCGCCAAGGAAATCGTCCGCGTACCAGGAATAGATTTTGGATGCGGCAATGATCCCGTTCGAAACATCGACGCCGCGGCGACGATTGATGTAGTCGCGGGCACCTTGCGCAAGTGCCGCCTTGAGGATTTCACCGGTATAGGCGCGGGATGCGAGATTCGGGCAGGAATAGGAGGCGCAGTTGAGCCCGTAGTGGCTCATCGGATCCTGGAACAGGGCCTGGACGATCCGATGTTCGATATCGTCCAGCGAGAGATCCGTGCCATGTACCTGGTGAATTTTCTTCGACCACGGGCCGGATTTGAACAGGCCGCCGAGCTTGATGTCCTTCATCGATGACTGCGGATAGTGCTCGACGATCAGAAGGGCAGCGATATAGCGCTTGAGTTCGTCGCCTCCCTCCCTCTGGAGCGCACAGTAATCCACCCGGTTGTAGCGATCCCTGTCGGTCTTCACGTAACTTTGCAACAGGTGGTCAAAACTGCCATGATGAAACTGCGCGTTTCCCGAAGGCTTGAACGTCGTGAGCGCTGCGGCGCGGGGCGGGGGCGCGAAGGCCGCCCATGCCAGCGCGGAGCACCCGCCTGCAAGCAGGTTCCGCCGCGAAAACCTCGGTTCAGTGGTAGTCAATGGACAGTCCTTCCCTTGGCCGAGCCCATTGCGGTTATACCGACCAGCCTGAACAAGAAACGAATAAATGGATCACCAGCAATTCAAATCCGGGTGAACGGCCCGTGTGGTGCTCTTTCAATGGGGTCGCGATCGATGGTTGCCCTAGCGCCGGTTCACACGCCGGCGCGTCAGCGCCGTTCTCCAATCCAAAAGGAATACTGCCCGGTCACTATACTTTGATCGGGGCGAATTTCGCTGGACTTTTAGAACGATTGTTCTGTTAATTGTCAGCGAACAACTGAAGGAGGGGATGTGGGCGTCGCTGATTTGGAAGAACAACGATTGGTGGCCCGGTTGGTCCAGGGGGAGCGGACAGCCTTCGAAAGCATTTTCCGCAAGCATAATGCAGCTATGATCCGTGTTTGTTCGGGTATGCTGAAGTCTCGGCACACTGCCGAGGAAGTGGTTCAGGAGACCTGGATTGCCGTGTTGACCCGGGTGGATTCTTTCGAGCGTCGCTCGTCGCTTGCAGGCTGGATCTACGCGATCATGATGAACAAGGCGCGAAGCTGTGCCCGCCGAGACGGGCGTGTGGTGTTTTTCGATGATGCCGGTGACGACAACGGGCTGGAAGCCGCCTTCGACGGGCGCGGACGCTGGCGCAACATACCCGAACTCTGGGATGGACTTACGCCGGAGCGGCATGTGGAAGGGCGAAGTGTGCTTGCGCATGTCGAAGCGGCGATCGAGGCGCTGCCGGCAATGCAGCGGGCGGTCCTCGTGCTGCGCGGGCAACAGGAACTGGACCCGGCGGAAGTCTGCGCGATCCTCGAGATTTCCGATGGAAACATGCGGGTTCTGCTTCACCGGGCGCGCATTGCCGTGCGCAACGAGCTTGACCGGTTGCAGCGGAATTGAGCGCCTAGCGTTGATGCGCGGATGATTGCGGCAGGCGAGAACGACCTGTATGTCTTCGGACCGCTCGGCCGTGTCACAAGCGGTCTGACTTTCCGGAAAAAACCACCCAGCCCTGATACCAGCGAACGAGCGTGGTCATGCCGCAGACCGCTGCGAAGACGAGAGCGATCACAGGGAAACTTAGCGGAAACAGGCACATGGCTACGAAGACGGCGATCGTCTCGAACCCTTCGGCCAGTCCTCCGGCGTAGTAGATGCCTTTAGTCGGAAAGGCCACCGCCCGCTTTCCCTGTTTTGTCGCGATGACGGCGAAGGCCAGAAAGGACGACCCGGTTCCGACGAAGGAAACAATCAGCACTGCCGCAGGCAGGGCGTGCACGGCAGGGGCTTGCACTGCAAAACCGAGCGGCACGAGCGCATAGAATACGAAGTCGAGGGTGATATCGAGAAATGCCCCTCTGTCCGTCGGGCCATTGATGCGGGCCACCGCTCCGTCCAGCCCATCAAGAAGCCGGTTTGCGAGGATCAACACAAGGGCAGCCGTCCAGTGGCCGGTGGCGAGCGCTGTAAATGCCAGCAGCCCGACCAGAAAGCCGGTCAGGCTGATCGTATCGGCCGAAATGCCCATCCGAGACAGCATCCGGGCGGCCGGCTGGAGGGCTGCGCGTTGAAAGGGAAGAATGCGCGCGTCGATCATCCGCGCCTCCAAGCATGGAAGCGATCCAGAAGCGCCATCAGCCGCGGACTGATGTGGTTGCGTCCCCACAGCCCCGCCGCCATCTTGTTCGCTTCGGCCAGCGTCGGGTAGATGTGGATGGTGCCGAGGATCTTGTTCAACCCGAGCCCGTGTTTCATGGCCAGCACGAATTCTGCGATGAGATCGCCTGCATGTTCGCCGACGATAGTCACGCCGAGTATCTTGTCCTTGCCCGGTACGGTCAGGACCTTGACGAAGCCGCGGTCTGCGCCGTCGGTGATCGCTCGGTCGAGATCATCCAGTTCGTAGCGCGTCACCTCGTAAGGCAGGTTCTGCTCTTTTGCTTCGGCCTCAGACAATCCGACGCGCGCCACCTCAGGATCCGTGAACGTGGCCCAGGGGATCACGCCATAGTCCGCCTTGAAGCGCTTGATATCGCCGAACAAAGCATTGACCGTGGCGAACCAGGCCTGATGACCGGCCGTGTGGGTGAACTGGTAGGGGCCGGCAACGTCGCCGGCGGCTAGGATGTTCGAGTAGAGTGTCTGGAGATAGGCATTCGTCTCGACAACGCGATCGACCTTGATGCCGAGATCTTCCAGCCCGAAACCCCTCAACCGCGGCGCGCGCCCGACGGCTGCGATGAGATCGTCGAATTCGATGCGGCGCGTCTCGCCCCCATGCTCTACTTCGATCCATTTTCTGCCGTCCGTCACACCGCATGAGAGCGCCGTGTGGCGCGTCAGTACCCGCACGCCGTCCGCCTCGAGCGAGGCGCGCACCAGATCCGATGCGTCTTCGTCCTCGCGCATCAGAATCCGCGGCGCCATCTCCGGCTGGGTGACCTCCGACCCAAGCCGCGCAAAGCTCTGGGCCAGCTCACACCCGATCGGCCCGCCCCCAAGCACGACAAGCCGGCGCGGTGCTTCCGTGCGATCCTTCATATGCTCCCAGAGCGTGTCCGAGGTGAGATAGCCGACATCTTCGATGCCGGGGAGGGATGGCACGAACGGTTGAGCGCCCGTGGCGATGATGACGGCGCGCGTCGTCAGGCGCTGCGTTTCGCCGCTGTTCAAGGCAATCTCGACCGTCCAGGGATCGATCAGCCTAGCGTATCCCTGCATGACCTCGACGCCGAGCGAGGTGTAACGCTCGATGCTGTCATGCGGCTCGATCTCGGCGATGACGCGGTGCACGCGCGCGATCACGTCCGCGAACGGAACCTGGGACTGGTGCGGCGTCAGTCCGTAGTTGTCGGCATGGCGCATCTGGTGGGCAAGCTTGGCGCTCCTGATCAGCGCCTTGGATGGTACGCAGCCGTAGTTGAGGCAGTCGCCGCCCATCTTGTGTGCTTCGACCAGGGTGACCTTGGCCTTTGTGGCCGCCGCTATATAGGCCGAGACCAGGCCGGCGGAACCGGCGCCGATCACGACCAGATTGCGGTCGAACTTATCGGGACGTTTCCAGCGAGCGTGGGGTTTGCCGGGCTTTAGAAAGTCCAAGAACATGGGAAAAGTCCGATTGCAGGAAGAGCAGGCTGCTCAGCGATAGGACTGGCGAAGTCCGGATATGTTACGCGCACTGCGAAGAAAACTTGCCGCCCGGTGTTCGATCCTCGAAACGGACGGGCGTCCACCTAGCGACCGGGAGGACCAACGCTCGCCAAAAAGCCGACAACGGCGGCGACGGCCGTCGCCGCAATCGGGCTTAGATCCACAATCGTCTGCCCAGAACGGGCCCTGAGCGTAAGCCCTCTGGCCACAGCCGCTACCATCCCGGCGGTTGTTCTGGGAGAGCTTCGCAAGCTTTCGGGCCAGTTTTCAAGCAGGAGACGCGCTTCGATACGCGCTTCGAGCGCGCCGAAGCGCCGGTCCAGCTCACCCATGAAGGCCCGATTTGTGCCGGCGGCCTCCGCAAGGACGCATGAGATCAGGCATCCGCGCGTCTCTGTGTCAGATGTCGCTAGCGAGATTACCTGCTCATAAAAAGAATTCAGATCGTCCTCCAGCGAGCCATTCGGTCCCAGCGACGCGACGAGGATCGAAACGCGCGTCTCCCCGTAGCGGTCGATTGCCGCCAGAAACAGACCCTCCTTGTCGCCGTAGTTTTGATATAGGCTGGCGCGCGGCATGTTCATCGCGCGACAGAGCTTATCGACGGACGTGCCCTCATAGCCCTGCGCCCAGAAGGCCCGCATGGCCGATTCCAACGCGTCATGCCTGTCGAAACCACTTGGGCGTCCACGCTGGCGGGTCACGGATTGCCTCTCGTTCACTCATCACCTATTTTTGAACTGATCATTCTGAAAATAGCTGGCAATCCTTCGCGTTTCAATTAAAAGAATGATCATTCTTAAATTAAGGGAGACCCAAATGGATCGCATCGGCCTTATGGAAATGACACCTGAAACGCTCGAGGACTCAAGTGGCGAAGCGCATGCCCTTCTGGAAAGCGCAAAGGCGAAGCTTGGCTTTGTGCCCAACATGTACGGTTACATGGCAAAATTGCCCCCCGTCCTTGCCAACTACATGTCCTCCTACGATGCGTTTCGCACGCAGGCGGGCTTTACGCCTGCTGAGCAGGAAACCGTCTTTCTGACCATCAGCCGCGTCAATGGGTGCACCTATTGCACGGCCGCCCATTCGATGATCGCCGACAAGAAATCAGGCGTTCCCGCCAGTTCTCTTGCCGCGCTGAGGGCAGGAGCAGAGCTGCCGGATGGTAAGCTGCAGGCCGTTGCGGCCTTCACGGAAGTCATGGTGCTGTCGCGGGGCAATCCGGGCCGTGCAGCTGTCGATGCCTTCCTCGCGGCGGGTTACACCGATCAGCACGTGCTTGGCATCGTGCTCGCCATCGCCTGTAAGACATTCTCGAACTACGTCAATCATCTTGCCGGGACACCGGTGGACAACGTCTTCGCCGCCTACAAGATTGATTGAGGCTAACTTGATGACCTCCTTTCGCGGTGGGAGAGTGCCAGCTTAACCTCCTCGGTATAACCGGAGCCAGAATAACAATTGCGCTCTGAAAGCCGCCGACGGCCTATTGCCCTGTCGGCGGTTGAGCGTTGAACAGCCAACTCGGGTGGTTCAAAACGCGCCCTGGTACCCTCTATATCCACATCCACGCTTTAAGCAGTTTTACCTCAACTGATCGCGCATCCGGTAATTCCGGTGTAACAAACCCTTGGCCTATCGCGTAAGGGGTTATACAACTCTATGATGGACAATGATTGAAATGAATGATGTGGATCATCGCACCCTTTCCCGCAGAAATTTTCTGTTATCTGCCGTTATTGTGCCCGCCGGGCTTACAGGACCTGCAACGACAATTCCCTACGAAAATAAAGAGCCGCTACCCGAGGTGGCCCCTGAAAATTAAAGGGGCACGGATATACGGTAGACGATCCTGTTGCTGACGACGATCGAAGTCGATCGAAATCAAGGCAATGTTTTCAGATAGTCCTCAAAACGTTTTCCCACCTCCGGCCGAAAGAGCCTTCCTGTTCGCTCGACAACTTCGATGCGATCGACACGCAAATTGCGGAAGTCATCTTTTGTTTCGCACCATATCGTCAGAAGCCAGACGTCGTCGAACACCGTCAGTCCTACCGGGCGCGCAACGCGCTGACTTCTGACCTCTCTCAGATCCAGGTATTGAATATCAAGCGAGGCTCTCTCCCTGACCGCGTTTCGCAGGAGACCAAGATGGGTGCCGGCTTTGGTGCCCTCTTGAGAGTGTCGGGAAACGGCCCGTAATGGTAGCCGAGTGTAGGCCTCACCAGCTTCGCCATCCATAGCGGCACTGACCTTGGCGGAAACACGCCGGGCAGCGTCGGACAGTTCGCTATCTCCACGTGCTGCAATTAGGCGCGTGCCCAGCATGATCGCCTCTAATTCATCTGCATCGAACTGGAGTGGAGGCAGAAAATATCCTCGCTCCATTTGATAGCCGATACCGGCCTCGCCGCGGACGGGCGCACCCATGGCCTGCAGAGTTGCCATGTCCCTGTAGATCGTTCGGATCGAGACGTTGAGGTCAACTGCCAACGTTTCGGCCGAAACAGGGTTCAGCCGACCGCGAAGATGGTCCAATAGTGCGAAGAGTCGAAGCGTGCGCATGGATCACGATCGCATATCACTCCTGCCGGAAACTGTCAGGGTAAAAACGGTATCGGCTGGCTTCAACTTCAAAGGAGCTGTCATGACCACCCCATATTACGAGATCGTCACCTATACCGTGGCAGATGCACGCAAAGCCGATACCGCCCGCGCCGCCGCACAGGAATTGCTTGGGACCTTACCCGGCTTCATCCACTGGACAGCCTTTACAGGAGCGGGCAATGCCGACGCACGTGTCGACCTGGTTGCATGGTGCAGTCTTGAGGAAGCCCGTTCGGCTGCAAACGCGGTTGGAAGCAATCCCGAATTCGCGGACTTCCGGTCATCCGTCGCCAATCTTGTCAGTATGGAACACTACCGGCTGCCTCAGAGTGCACCGCACCCCATCGTCAGCGAAAATGGCGTAGAGATTGGACGTTTCCGCCTGAAGCCAGGGGTAAATGAGGCTGATATGCGTAGAGCCCATGCCGCGATGGTCGAGAGGCATCTCGCAGCGCAGACAGGCTGGCGTCGCCAACATCTGATCAAACTTGATGGCGGGGTCTTTCTTGATCTTGCATTCGCGGATGCGCGCGTTCGCGCCGAAACGATCTGTGCAAGCTGGAGCGGGCAGGCTGATTGCGATGCGTTTCTTGCGCTGATCGAACCGGAAAGCATGGAATTCGGAGCTGTGCTTTAAGCCGACGTGGAACATCACTACCAACCCGGTTGATGTAAACCGGGTCTTTTCGATCATTTTGCGAATGGCGCGCGGCGCTGAAGGAGCCGCTCGCCATCGTTGCGAAGTTCACCGTTGGGGCCGACAACTCGATAGAGTGTCTGTCTGGTGATTCCGAGTTCAGCGCAAAGATCGGCCACCTTCGTCTCAGGTTGTCCCATCGAAGCGCACGCAAGTCGCAGCTTTGCCGCTGTCATCTTGAAGGGACGCCCACCGTGCCGGCCACGCGCACGTGCCGATGCCAGCCCGGCCTTTGTGCGTTCGGAGATCAACTCGCGTTCGAACTCGGCCAGGCCGGCAAAGATCGCGAAGACCAGCCGTCCATTGGCGGTCGTGGTATCGATTGAGGCTCCCTCGCCAGCCAAAATCTTCAGGCCGACATTCCGTTTCGTGAGATCACCGACAAGGTTGACGAGGTGGCGAAGATCACGCCCGAGGCGGTCAAGTTTCCAGACGGCGGGTGTGTCACCGGCGCGCAACGCTTTGAGATCTCCCTCGACTGGATCAACGACGAGCAGCTTCGTAAAACCAACACTGCGACCTCCTCAAGAATTCTCGCTTCTTCTTCAGGCGTCCAACTCCGTCGCTGGCGCCGCCCCGTGATCAGCTCGACGTCGGTACGGCCCTTCATGCCTGTCTTCATCTATGGCTTCATCCATGACTCCAAGCATGGCATCAACGCGATCTCTATCCATTCCAATCAGCTCCTATCCACGGAGGGTCCGTCCCCGCAAAGGTACGGAATGCGACATAGGATTTTTGCCAAAGCATTGAAGTCTTGGCTAATTTGAGGTTTTTTGGTCCCCCATTGGCGGCCTGGTTTCAAGGGCCGGTTTTCAGGGGGGAGGATCCCGAAGCTGTATGCGAGCTTTTTGTCGGAGAAATCGTATTCCCCGAGCATGTTGATGTGAGCCCACGACTGCGGCGAATGGGCCTTGATGGTCTTCATCATCTCGGCGTGCGTTTCGGGATCGGCCGACCGAAGGCGCGTTTCAAGATAGAGATAATTCCAGCAGATAATGGCATTCTTGATCAGGCGGTTGCAAGCTTCGGCGATCTGCTGATCTTCCTGCAGGGCGAAGATGAATTCGCGTGGGCTGCCAACGGCGACTGCGCGCGTAAACCGGTTGGCCAGTTCGACTTTGTTGAGCATGGCTTCGATGTCCATTCGCAGATCGACACGATCGATGTAGCGCAGGATGAACAGGGTTTTGACGATGCGCCCGAACGCCTTGAGTGCTGTATATAGACTGTTCTGCCTTGAGTAGGAGTTGAGCCTCCGGAAAATGTCCGAGGCCGTCGTTTCCTTGAGTTTGATGGTCACCATGAACCGGAGGATTTCCTCCCAATGGGTGCGGACGACGTCTTCGTCGACATATTTATCCGGCTGTATCGCCCAGGTTTTCCGGCTTTCGTGGGCCATTGACTTGAAGCCGTAGAGGGTTTGGCGCTTCAGCCCCTTGATCCTGGGTGCATAGGAAATGTCGATGAGATAGGTGGCGGCGAAGATTGCCTCGGAGTATCCATGGGTATCGGTCGAATGGATCGTCGACTTGACCACGTCGTTGTGCATCAGCCCGTCGATGACGTAAGCGCTGTCGCGCTCGGCGGCGCTGAAGACGGTGGAATACCAGAGCAGGATTTTGTCGCTGACATAGGTGTAGGCGCTGCTTCCCTGACCTTTGCCGAAATATTTGAAGGAGTGGCTGGCGTTCAGGGAATCGACGGTGACCTCGAACTTTTGGCCGTCGCTGGCTGTATGGGTCTGGTCGGTTTTGCGGCGATAGATTTCCGGGAGATCGAGACTGTCCATGAAGGTGACGATGCGGTCATTGGCGGCGATGAGGTTTTCCTTGGAGAAGTGCCAGTTGACGGCGTGGTCAAGCGCGTCTTCCTTGATCGAGCCGGAAATGCGCGCCATTTTCCGCAGACCGATACCGCATCCCAATCCAATCACGCCGGCCAGGAGAACGGCGGTCGAAACCGGTCGGGCGTATTGCTGGCGCAGGTGCGACAGGCTGTCGGCAAAGCCGCTGGCCACATTGACGGTATTGAGGATTTCCGACAGCGGCACATAGTGCCGTTGCGGCAAGACCTTGGAAAGTGCTGCCGTTTCGACCTCCTCCTGCTTGGGCGTGTTGAGCTTGATATGGCCGGCTGCTGTGACCGTCGCATGGAGGTTTTTGCCCTCTGCGATGTTGCTGTTGGTCAGAAGGAACTGGGCATTGAGGGCTTGCTTTAACACCGAAAGCACGGTTTCCGGGTTCGAGAACCGGGTCATTCCTGCTCGTTCCAGCAGCTGGTCGCGATCGCGCCGCCAGCGCTCACCGCTGATCAGGTAGCCGTCCAGGGGCTGATATTTGTAGGATTGGGGAAGGTTCACGCCCCCGGCCTTGATTGCTTTGGTGACGTGCTGGAACAGCATGACCTTATAAAGCGACGGCCGGAAATCCGCACCGCCTCCGACCGCTTTGCGCTCAGTGGGATCGAGAAACCCGGAGGGCGCCGATCTGGTAACCTGACCATCGGCTTTGCGGAAATGCACCAGCGCCGCCAGCAGCGGCTTGATATGTGGTTCCACTTGGAAGGACAGGGACTTCATGACGCCCGACACCTGGTTTTGCAGGCGACGGGATCTGGCTTCCAGAATGTCGTAATAGCGGGCGTCCTCGGTCTGCGAGACGCTCCCGTCATCCTTCATGTCTTTCAGAATGGCATCGGACAACACCGGTTCCGCATCGACCGGAAACAGCAGGATATGCAGGCTGTGCAGCTTGTCGGCGTCGGTGAGGTCGTCGGCTTCGAACACGCCGCGCAGGGTCGCCATGGCGGATTGGAAATGATCCTCGAAAGCCTGTATGCGAGCCCGTAGTTTTGCGGCCTGAGATTTCCTCTCGATATAGCACCAATCCTTGAACTCGCGGGTTGCCGCACTCTCGGTTGCCTTGACGGAGCTGAGCAGCGTGGCGACGAGATTGTCCTGGAGGGTGAAGTATTGATGGACGACAAAGGCGATGAGGTGGAGATAGCGGTCTGCCGGCTTTCGACGCCGCAGATCGTGAGGATCTGATTTCATCACAGCCAGCGCGTAGTTGCGTGCGCTGTTTCGATCCCAGCCCAACATCTCGATGAGTGGCTCGAGCTGCTGGAACAGCGTCGAGAGATCCGTGTGATTGGCCAGCCTGTCCTTGACGGATCGGGGACGGACGGATTGCGAATTTTGCTTCAGGACAGCCAGGCGGCTGCGCATGATCCCGTCGGTTTCCTGGCCCTCGCCCAGAAGCAGGTCGAGTTCGGCTTTGAGTTTTTCGGGCAGGTGGGCTTCGACCAAAGCCATCTCGCGGGTTCTGAATCGACCGATGGCGGACAGGATCAACTCCTGCAAACGACGGTAGCCCGGGAGTGCGATCCGGTTCGTCAGCAGATGTTCAACTGCGGCATGGAAAATGGCTTTTGGTTTTTCGTGCGCCCTGACCTTCTGGTCGATCAAGTGAGACAGATGCGTCTCGCCGTCGCCCTTCAGAGCCCGGAATCCTGCCAGGCGTTCTATGGCGCGCTCGTGGCGCTGACGCGTCCGATCCTGGTAGCCGCTGGCCTCGAACATTGCCGCGTCATGCCCAAGCCTGCCGGCGACGTATGCAATGTCGTTGGCGTGGAATGTCTCCGGAGCGAAGCATCGCCGGCTATGGCGGAAATAGCCGGCATTCAGACAAAATCCGATTTGGTGAACTGGATCTCGCAATTGCTGGGCCTCCTTTTGGAAGCTGAGTGGCAAATCGAAGGCAGCCCTACGCTGGGCGGCGTTCATCCGAGGTGGCGTGTCGAAGGCACTCTGTTCGGCCGGCGAGAGAATTTGCATGCGTGGCATGGATTGTGTCTCTTTTCGTTTCAGATGAGGTTTAGTATCCTTTATCTGTGAGACGGGATATGATACATATCTGATCATGCTGGCAGCACGTTTTGCCGGCGTCACACAAACGACCGTCTGTGAAACATTCATGAAGCTCGGATACGCGCGGATTTCCAAAGCAGACGGCTCGCAGACCCTCGACCTGCAGTTGGATGCGCTCACTGCTGCTGACGTCGCTCCCGATCACGTTTACAAGGACGAAGCGTCAGGAAAGCGGGATGATCGTCCGGGGTTGGAAGCCTGCCTGAAAGCACTGCGTGCAGGCGACACTCTTTATATATGGAAGCTCGACCGGCTGGGACGCGATCTCAAGCACCTGGTCACCACTGTGCGTAGTCTCTCGGAACGAGGCGTTGGCCTCTGCGTCCTCACCGGCCAGGGGGCCGATATCGACACCACCACATCGAGCGGCAAACTGATATTCGGGATATTCGCGGCCCTGGCCGAATTCGAGGGCGATCTCATTCGCGAACGCACCATGGCGGGCCTAGCCGCCGCGCGGGCGCGCGGCCGTAAAGGTGGTCGACAATTCGAGTTGACCAAAAACCAGATCCGCCTGGCCCAATCCGCGATGGCCAATCGCGACACCAATATCGCGGATCTATGCCGTGAACTCGGCATCAGCCGCGCGACGCTCTACCGCTACGTCGGACCGGCCGGCCAGCTGCGTGATCACGCAAGGCGTGTCCTGAAAGTCGAGCGCGAAACGTTGCCTCGCCAGAAGACCCAGACTGCCACCAGCGCCTAACCGGCAGATATCCTGATACAGTAAATCATAGCATCGGAAATCCTATGTCGCATTCTGTACCTTTGCGGGGATGGACCCCACGGAGGAGCATATCTCGCGGCCTAATTCCCGGAATGAAAGGTGGGGTGTTCGAATTTACCTCTCGCCGGATCACCACAAGGCTACAACAATTGCAGCCAGCCACCGGTGAATCCCGCCTTGCGCAGGCCCTCGACAATGAGAGGGCATTTCTTCATCAACTCCCAAAGGAATCCCGTGCGGTGGTTCTCGATCATCAACACGATCGGTCCTTGATCGAGCCCGTAATAACCCTTCGAAATCCAACCCGGCTTGCTTTGATGCCCTGATTCGAAGGTTGGATTAAAGCTGCACTTGAAGCCGTACTTGCTAGTCACTTCGGGATATACTTCGTTGAAGTGCTGCAGCGCTGGCAAGACGATCTCGGGGGCGAAAGGTAGCGATGCGATCGCGGCCCAGGGCGCGATGGTGCCATCGTCCGGACCATGCGGGATGCCGCGCGCCGTGTAGTCGAAAAAGCAACGCTCAGCGCCTTCGATCTTCATGCAGGTTGGACCAGGACCATCACTCGCGGTAATGCCCCAGCAATGCTCATTGTACCCTTTGTAGTCCAATGGATTACGGATCGCGTATTGCTGTTGTGCATAAGTTGCACGGCGGCTGTTCTCGAAATAATCCATCCCCTTCTCACGCATGAATTCGTCCTGAATGCCGCGAAAGTCGATCCACATGTGTGAAAGTTGATGAATGAATAGTGGGCCAGCATAGAGAAACTCCAGGCCGTAGAGCTGCTTCCAGCAGTAAGTCCGGGTTTGGGCCTTGTAGCTCTCGGATGGAATTGCACGGGCAGGCGAAGCCAGTGCCAATACGTAAAGGATCAGGGCTTCATTATAGCCTTCCCACCGATACGGCAGAAACCCGCACTCAGGCTTCCAACCCATCGACACGGTTTCTCCGCCGTTGAGCGCCCACTGCCAATCGGTCCGTGCATACAGCTCTTCAGCCAGCGAACGTATTTCGCACTCGTCGGGCGCTTCTCCATCAAAATACGCGGCGGAGGCCAAGATGCCAGCGAGTAGAAATGTCGAATCAACCGTCGACAATTCCGACTCCCAGGCTCGACGGCCGGTGTCCATGTGAAGAAAGTGGTAATAGAAGCCTTTATAACCGGTCGCATCCGCCTCCTCGCTCTGCTCACTGTCTCTAAAGAATCGAACCGTCGTGAGTGTGCGCTCGATCGCTTCGGCGCGTGTGATAAAACCGCGCTCGACGCCGATGGTGTAGGCCGTCAGTCCAAACCCTATCGCGGCGATGCTCGCATGCGAGTCTTTGCGCGTATTATCAGGGACCATCCCATTGGCCCGATTGCTCTCTTTCAGAAAATATTCGAACGCGTCCCGTTGGAGTTTGTCCAACGTCTCCTCACTCGGCTTCATGTACGAACACCTCCATCTCGCCGTTCCTCCCGCGACCGTCAGCGGGACCGCTGTCGCGAAAGGCGTGAGCGCGGTTGCGACGGTGCCAGCCACGACAGAAGCACTGACGGTCGATCTGACATGACTTCAATTGGGGGTTCTTCATACCCACGTTCTCAAGTGCGCAATTGATAATTCGACCTGGACGGCCCATTCGTTACGGTGTGCCGTGACACGGTTTCGTGATCCCAATTCCGCGGCTTGAACAATGTTTTGCCGGCGGCGTAACAAAAGGCCGCCCGGCAACGAATGTTGGGGATAGCAGGCTTGAAAGGTGGTAGGCGGAACGAACACGAACCTGCCAGGCTCATGCGCAGCGCCATCGCCGAGCTCTGGGGCTCTGGCGTGCTTCCGTGCAGGCGCTCTCACCGAGGAGGAACGCAATGGTCACTTGGCGCAGCCTTTTTATACCTTTCGTGGTAGTTCTTCTTACGGCCTCGGCTGCACTCGCGGCCGCCGACATCCCGGAGCAATGGAAGCGCGAATGGCCACGCACCGACTTCTCCCATACCATGATCGATCTTTCGGAAATCATTTCCGGTGGGCCGCCGCGGGACGGCATCCCATCGATCGACCACCCGAAGTTCACGCCCGTCGGCAAACTCAGCGGACTCGCGCCGGAGGAGCCTGTCCTTTCCCTGATTATCGGCGAGGACGCGCGGGCCTATCCGCTGCGCGTGATGATCTGGCATGAGATCGTCAATGACGTAGTGGAGGGCATACCTGTTGCGGTGACCTACTGCCCATTATGCAACACTGGAATTGTTTTTGATCGTCGCCTCGGTAGCAGGACGCTCGACTTTGGCACAACCGGCAAGCTTCGCCACTCGGATCTGGTGATGTATGACCGCCAGACCGAGAGTTGGTGGCAACAATTTGGCGGCGATGCAATTGTCGGCGAATTGGCGGGCCGTTCGCTTGGGATATTGCCTGCGCGTCTTGAATCCCTGGCAGGCTTTCGCGAGCGTGCGCCCGAGGGGCTTGTATTGGTGCCGAACAATCCCCGTTTTCGCGCATACGGAAGCACCCCCTATGTCGGCTATGACAAGGCGCCACGGCCTTTCCTGTTTTCGGGCACCCTGCCGGACAAGGTTCCGGCGATGATGCGCGTCGTAGCCGTGGGAAAAGAAGCGTGGACGCTTCCACTTGTACGCGAGAAGGGCCTGATTGATGTCGGCGATCTGCGCATAAGCTGGCGGGCCGGGCAGGTGTCGGCGCTCGATACGGCAACCATCAGCCGCGGCGCGGAAGTCGGCAATATAGTGGTGCAGCGCCAAGGCAAGGACGTGCCCCACACAGTCACATTCGCTTTTGCCTTCTTCGCCTTCGAACCCAAAGGAGTGCTGCACACCGAGACCGGACCGATCAGGCAATAGATAAGCAAGTCGTCTCATTCTCTCCGGATTCCGCCGCCTTGCGACGCAGCTGCCACATTTGATGACCGAGCAAGTGGACAATGGTCTCTAATCGCGCGCGGCGGGTAACAACGGAGCGCTTCACCCGTCCCGAACATTTGATAACTCCGGCAGCGTCGGCGCCGTTCTCCCGCGTTTGCGCGAGGTCGATCTCACGACAATTCGCCCGCCGCACCTGTGCGTCGGCTATTCACAGCGGTTGGCGAACTGGACGACGATCCTTGCTCTAAGCGCACTCGCCAAGCACGACGACGAGGTGGGGGGCCGGTATCACGTTCGACTGGTCACAACCGCGTGATTTCCACACGACAATGTAGCCGCGGATGATGCGCTGAATGTCATCAGCGCCCATCTCACAGCCACCAAGAGTCTCGGCCCAAGTACGAACGGCGACGAGGGGAACGGCTCTTCAGGAGGCGCGGCTCAAGGACTGCCAATCTTGCCACGCCGCGCGGCGTCCGCCTCCTAGAGCTGAAAGGCGTCGCCGTCTCTGAAACGATCATTGAGCCGCGACCGCATCGGTGATCGCGTTGAGGGCAGCCGTCATCTTGTCCGTCACTTCGTCGAGATTCGCAATGCCATGGGCAACAGTAATCCGCGATGGTGGCCAGTAGCCGATCCGCACATTACCGCTTTCTTCCTGCCAGACCAGTACGCGCAGCGGCAGATCGATTCCCGCCGTCTGCTGGTCTTGCATCAGCGGCGTACCAATAGCTGGATTGCCGAAGATGATCACGGTGGTCGGGAGCAGTTCGAGACCGCTTTTTTTGGCCGCGGCCCCATGATCGACGGTCGCGACAATGGTCGCGCCCCGTTTTTCGATCTCGGCCTGAAGACGCTGCACGGTCATCGCAAAGCCCGCAGCGCTCGCCTTCACGATCAGGTCGGTACCTTGGGCGCGTGTGGTGGCACCGCCCGCCACGACGATGATCAGGGTTACCGCGACGACAAGCGTTCGAAACATCGTGTCCTCCCATACTTCGCTACGCTGGGGCGATTATGACGCCCAAGATAATCCAGGAAAGGCCGCGAATGAGATTAGCTCATAGAGCGCTCGGCGGCAACGGCGCTGATGGCGGTGGGATACTTCCAGCCGATGACGTGCGGAGAGCTGAGTTACCAAAATCCTCGGCAAGACAAGACTTTTAAGTCCTGATTACGAGCACGAGTCGAAATCGTAATCCGATCCAGCTGCCAACAAATGCCGCGGCGACCCAGACCCATGCGGAAAGGCTACCGGAGGCAAGCGCAGAAAAATAGGCTCCAATATTGCACCCGCCCGAAAGGCGAGCACCATATCCCATCAATAGCCCGCCAAGAGCAGCGCCGATCCACGCGTCTGGTAAATGCTTGTATTTCAAAGTAAACCGGCCACTCAGGCAGGCGGCAAGAGATGCCCCAAGTACAATCCCCAAATCCATAACCGAAGTAATGTCAGAAAATACACTCGCTGCCAGCGGCGCCGGATTCCCCTTCCAGTACGGCCAGGTTGCGGCATCGAAACCCAATAGAATTGCAATTTTTGAACCCCAAAGCGCAAATCCTGCAGTTTCTCCCCACGGACGACCAGCCAGGATCAGCGTGAACCCGTTCAATATTGCCAGACAGAGAGCACTCGACAGCAACGGCCAGGGCTTTAGATAACCCCTGTGGCGGTGCTCTGCTTGAGCCTTGAATGCTGGCGATTTGCCGGGTGCCCAATAATATACTGCAGCGAGGATCATCAACTGAACGACCAGTGCAAACTTCCAGCCGAGATAAAATTGGACGGTGCGTGCCGGCAGTGCCGGTAGCGCTGACCAAAAATGGATTTGCGCCGCACCGATTGCCGAACCCGCAATGAAGAAAATCAGCGTGACAGCAAGCTTAAGATCTCCGCCCCCCAATGCAAACAAGGTGCCTGACGCACAGCCTCCGCCGATCTGCATCCCGATCCCAAACATGAGTGCGCCGACAAGAAACGTCACGTCGATTGCGGAATTAAAGCCGGACAGATCCTGCCCGAATGCGCTTCCTGCCGCCAGCAGCGGAAAGAAAATGATGCTTCAAACGCCAAGTGCCGCTGCCTGAGCTTTAAACCCAGAGGCATCGCCACGCTCGAGTACGGCGCGAAAGCTACCGGCAAAACCGAATGTCGATTGGAAAAGTACAAATCCCAAACCAATCCCAACAAACGACAACGCGGCGACACGAAGATTGAGCGAAGACATGTACGATAACGAAATAAGGGAAAAAGCCGCCAAAATCAGGAGGCTTAACAGTAGCCGATTCGAGGTCGGACGATTAGCAACGCGGGCTTCGGGTGTCACGAGGCCTTTCCAAACCAGCGGTACCGACAGCGATTGCTGATCGCCAGACAAACCGCCGTTCCTGTCACCTTTGAAATCCACTGCGTACCCCCAAGGCCAGTGTTTAAACAGCTTCCCAGATTAGTCGAGCTGCCGTCCGACGACATTTCCTATCAGCATGAGGAGCACTCAATTGCTCTCATTCGACGACGCCACGGCGGTCGTCGGTCGCTACCCTAAATCGGCATTCGCTCGTTAGTCCGCGCCAACACTTGTAAAAATCGAGGTGTCCACCGCAGCTACAGCGGAACGCGCGATGGTCCGAATTCGATCTTCATCGCCTCCTGCGCGGGCCAGAACGCGCAAGGAAATCACCGCGGACAATAGTAACTGAGCTGCTGTACGCGGGTCGTTGTCTTCGGCATGATGCGTACGCGATATTGCGCGATGGAAACCATCCTCGATTTCCCGGAGACAGGAGCGGATCGTTTCGGCAATTTCTGGATCCCAGGGTGCGACATCGATTGCTGAATTCACCAAAAGGCAGCCGCGGGGATCACACAGTGACGCATCCACAAGTCCATCAAAGAAGGCTTGCAATCCATCTATAGGGTCTTCGCTTGCATCGAGCTCTGCGATCCGTAGCCGGACATAGTTACGAAGGTAGTGGTCGAGACAGACCTGGAAAAGAGCGCGCTTGTCTCCGTAAGCGTTGTAAAGGCTCGCTCCCGTCATCGACATGGCATTGGCGAGATCCCGAACAGACGTACCACCGAATCCATGTCGCCAGAACTCATCTGTCGCTGCTGAAACCGCCGTGCTCGGATCAAATGTCCTCGGTCTACCCATCGTTGTCGCTCGAAAAGCTCCCCAGGCCACCACATATCTGCTCGTTAATGAAATTTTTAGATCGATCGCTCCAAAACAGCAACCTCATTCAAGGCAACTCTTTGGTGATTTGCGATCACAAGACCGCGATCTCCAATGATTGGTCTTGCAAAAACGCTCCGACCTTGTCAGTTTTAGATCGATCGATCTAAAACGAAAGGAAACCTGCCGTGAGCACATCACACCATCTTTTACCAAGAAAGCCTGTTCCCGCTCTACGTCTGCCTGTGGTCGGCGGAAGCACGTACGAGCTCAACAGCGACACTCCGAAAGCATTTACTCTTCTAGTGTTCTATCGTGGACTGCATTGCCCCATATGCAAGACGCAACTCAAGGATCTGGAATCAAAGCTCGAAGAATTTGCGCGTCGTGGTGTGTCGGTTATCGCGATCTCGATGGACAATGAAGAACGAGCCATGCAGACAAGTCTAGCTTGGGGTCTATCTCATCTTCGACTTGCCTATGACCTGCCATTGTCTGTCGCCAGGGATTGGGGCCTGTATATTTCCAAGGGACGAGGCGCGACGTCGTCAGGGATAGTTGAACCCGACGTGTTTTCGGAGCCTGCGATTTTCTTGATCCGCCCGGACGGCACACTTTACTTCGGCAGCGTCCAGACGATGCCGTTCGCGCGCCCGAGCTTCTCGGAGCTTATCGGTGCGATCGACTTTGTCGTGAAGATTAACTACCCCGCTCGTGGTGAACTCGATGTGGTCGAATAGCTTATCAACGGCAAGCTGACGTTTCGCTTCTTTCGCCACGCTAAGAGAAATTGGTGCGGACTCTAGTGTCCGCTTCGCGCGCCGGGTGCCGGCGTGTCATCGGCCATGGTCCAGGTCAATTTCTGGTAATCGACGACGTGAGCTAACGCAGGCTTGATAACGGTAAAGTAAGGGGAAACATCGAAGTCACGTGGCACAAACAAGCTGTGGTGCCGTATATGATAAATTTCTTGAACACAGTCCTGGCAATCTCGCATCTTTGACGCTTCGATCGTGATCACCGGCAGGATGGGAAAGCCAACCGACTGGAACGCCTGAGCAATCAGAGTTGAGCAGATCGCTCGGGTGGGATCACCGCTTCCTAACGCCAGCATGCGTCTGCGCCACGGTGTGGGAACGGGGGGATTTGGCAGCAGGTAGCGCGCAAGGTCGAATACGTTCTTTAAGTCATATTGGTTCCCTAGTCGAGCAAGCACATAGTCGATGATCCGTGTCGTATCCTCCGGCGATAGTCCGACAGGGCGGCATATTCGCATATGGAGTCCCTGGAACTCTGACAAGGGGAAGGCATGAACGCCCAACACGGTATCCGCCTCGACGAGATTGCACAAGCGTCCCATTTCGTCGTGACCACCTCGGTCACCGACGAAGAGCGCCGCGTGCGACCATGTTGATTGAGTAAGATACTTGATCGCGCTGCTAATGCGTCGATCACCTTCCACCAGTATGACGTCACCGGGCAGAACAATATCGCTCATTGCTTCGAGATTTGCGGCCGGATGAGGATATGGACCACGTGCCGGTCTGTTCAGAAAGCGGGCGATCAGTGAACCAAGCATCCTTGAAAACCTGTTCATCGTTCACTTCGCCTCCCACTTCATCTAGCATTCGTACAACCTCAGCCGACCGACATGCCCCCGGCACCTCTGAAGCCGCACCTACGTCGCATCCCGCGCTCGCGATGCTTGATTTCAGAAAACTCGCGCGCCATTCAATCTTCAATCAATAGACGTCAGTGAACACACCATTCCGGAGTGCGCGTGTGAGGCTGGCATCAAGCGCGAATTCATTGGTCTCGGCCGTTGCATCGTTCACTGCCTGGAGAAGTTGCCTGCCACTACAGAGGCTCATTAGAAATGTCGCCTCACCGGGTGAAAGGCGGTGGACGTTGACGATCATCTCAGGACGCACCACGATCGCATCCTCGGCATCCCAATCGTCCAAGGGACGAAGTTCTTCTTCACCTGTGTTCATCGCCCATATAGTGACCGCCGGATATCGTGATTGTATGATTGAAAGACTGGGATGCGGCGCAAAACGCAGGAAAGCAACCTTCTCCGGTTCGACTGAAACAAGGCTGGCTGGATCGAGCGGCTTTGCATCACGTGCATGATAGGCCTGACCCCGCGCTACCTCTAACCGACAGACATCCGAGAGATAGCGAAATTCGGCGACTGGTCCGAAACTTTCCACAAAACAGGGGAATTCATCACCGTATGTAAGGAGCACTGGAGAACGCGGCGGGTGAGCGCGTATGAATTCGCGGGCCATCGCATCGAAAAAATCATAACCGACGAGATTTACTGCGGCAGGGAAGCGCGAACTCAGGGCAGCCGCTAATCCGGAAGTCATGTTGTTTCTATACACGCCAAAACGCCGTACTGGCCGAGCTCCGTTCCACGCGGTGGTACCCTCAGGGATGGATTTTTCCTGGTCCATTAAGGCCACAGCAAATAGTTCCTGGGTGTGTCGGGACATCTTTAGGCCCTAACCACGGAGTTGGCAGACGCCTGGAAAAGGATCCGGTCTGCTGTCCTAGCCTCATCACACAACACCGCCCATTCAGGAACGTCATTGTCCCACTCGATCAGGGTCGGCGTTGGACCGATCTCATGGATTAGGCTCTCGTAAAGATCCCAGACTTCGTCCGTAATGAGTGCATCGTGTGAATCAATGAGCAGTGGCGCTCCTTCATCGTCCGTCGTTGCCGAATGACCGCCCAAGTGGACCTCGCGTATATGGGCAACTGGAAAAGCTGCAAGATAATCGGCGGGATCCAGATGGTGGTTGGTTGAGGCGACGACGACATTGTTGACGTCGAGCAGCAGCCCGCAGCCCGTCTGACGCGTGACCTCTGCGAGGAAGTCTGCTTCCGCCCATGTGCTTTCATCGAAAAGGAGGTATGTCGCTGGATTTTCCAACAGCATCTGCCGCTCCAAAACATTCTGAACATGATCGATATGATTGATCACCTGCCGGAGGGTTGCGTCGGTGTAAGGCAAAGGCAACAGATCATTGAGAAAGACCGATTCATGTGACGACCATGCCAGATGCTCGGAGAAGCTTTCCGGTTCGTAGCGATCGCAGACCGCCTTCACCCGCGAAAGGTGATATCGGTCCAGTGGCTGCATGGAACCGATAGATAAGCCTACGCCGTGTATCGACAGGGGATAGTCCTCTCGCAGGCGGCCAAGCTGGGCATGTGGTGGGCCACCTGCCGCCATGTAGTTTTCTGCGTGGACCTCGAAGAAACCCACCGGCTGCCTGCTGCCATTGATCTCCTTGAAATGCTGGGGCTTGAATCCTACACCCACACGGCAAGGAAGTTGCGACTTTTTCATTGCCATACCTTTGCTGTGGGAAGACTGACGGTCAGTATTAACCGCCAGTCCAAAGAACATCTGGATCACACAGGAGCCGGTCCCGCTTCCAACGTACCGTATCCGTTCGGAGTCTTCAGGGTCAGGCACGTGCCCGCTGGAACAAGCTTCCAGGCGTTCTGTTGATAATCGACCTTGGACGTTCCGGCGCATGTCGTTCCCGGACCTGCAGCACAGTCGTTCTGGCCCGTCAGTGCGACTCCGAAACATTTTTCCTTGGTCTCGGCGGCAGAAGCGGGAACGCTCAGAGTTGCGATCGCGGAGGCCAGCGAGCCCGCGAGAGCCATTGTGACAACGGTACTCTTCATAAAGTATCTCCTCTATTGGGCGCGCCGACATTTTCGCGCGCAATTGTGTTTACGACGGTACTGACGGGATTGTTACATTTTGCAATCGGACATTTGGTGTCCATCTTGTTACAGACCGTTGTTGAGGGGCCGCAATCCCTGCCGGCCGGGCAAATATTAATTTTCAGAAAATGATGTCCAGGCAGTAACAAAATCGTGTGGTGGAGCGTAAGGGCTGATGTCGAACGAAATAAGGGCACGTGATGATGAATGGGCTTCGCTCATGCGAGCAGCCATGGGCGGCGACAGCCAATCCTATCATCGGTTCCTCGTTACGGTCACACCGTATCTCCGAGGGTTGGCGAAAAGGCGCTGCCTCAAAGCAGGAGTAACGACAACGGAGGTCGAGGACATCGTGCAAGAGGTGTTGCTGGCAGTGCATACGAAGCGAGGCACATGGGACACCACACGTCCTATTGGACCGTGGCTTTCCGCCATCGTGCGAAACAAGATGATCGACAACTTGCGACGCCGGAGCCGAAACAGCGCCTTGCCGATCGAGGATTTCGAGTGGAACCTGGCAGTGGAGGAAAATGGGTCGATTACTGATCGAATGGATGCCGAAACCGCAATCGCCCTGCTGAAACCCCAGCAACGTGAAATTGTTCGTTCGCTTTCGATTGATGGATCAGGTGTGAAGGAGACCGCAGACAGGCTTGGAATGACCGAAGGTGCTGTGCGTGTAGCTCTACATCGGGCCTTGAAGCTCCTCGCTGGTCGTTATGGAAGCAAATGAGATGAAGACCGATGATCTTATAAAGATGCTCGCGCAGGACGCGGCAGTTTCATTTCGACTTGCCCCCATGATGTGGGCGATGCTGCTGCTCGGGGTTTCCGCATCGGCGACTTTGCTACTGTTGAAAATCGGAATCCGGACCGATATCGCGGAGGCGCTTTTTGCTGGTCGCGTGTTGTTCAAACTCGGGCTTACGCTTCTCTCCGCACTTTTGGCAGTTAATCTCCTACTGCGGGTCGGCAGACCTGGGGCGGATCTCAGGCTGCCAGCGCTTCTCATGATGATCCCCTTGGCGATTTTGATTCTGGGCGTCCTTGCCGAACTGCTGACTGTCCCGCCGTCTTTGTGGGCGATCAATATGATGGGCCGGAATGCGATGGTTTGTCTGGTTGTCATTCCTTTTTTGTCACTGGCACCTATGGTTGGTGCGATGGCGGTATTGCGGCGGGCTGCGCCGGACAGTCCTGGCGTCGCGGGTGCAGTGGCTGGTCTAGCTGCCGGCTGCGTGGCTGCGGCCTTGTATGCGTGGCGCTGCCCTGACGACAGTCCCTTGTTCGTGGCCGCATGGTACACCTTGTCAATCACGGCCATCTCAGTGACCGGCTACATGTTCGGGAAACGGACACTTCGCTGGTGATGCGGCTTTCATGGAAGCTGTTGGTGCAGAGTGCAGACGTCCATTTTTGCATTCTTGTGAAAACGATTGCACAGTGGGGCAGGGGCGACATTCAGACTTCATGGGCATTTTCGGATGCCACGAGCCGACAGGGCGCGAGGCCACCGTGGAGCGTTTTTTCGCAGTTCCCGGAATACGATGCCGACTTATCGACCGATGAGAGACGTGCGGTGGCCGTCGCCCGCCTCTCGGACACGAACGAGGGATTTGGATAGAACGTAGTCGAGTGAGAAAACTCCGGCCCCTTTCACGGTAAGGTAGGTCAGGAGGAAAATCCAAAGAAGGCGTTGGTCCAGAATGACACTGTCGGGGAAACGATCGAAGAGTGCCCCGATAGTGGTCGCATCGACGTTGTGAATGGTGATGTCAACCAGAGACTGCACCACTATAAAACCAATCATCCCAAATGCTGCAACGCGCGTAAAAAGACCCAGCACGATCAGTAGCGGGAGTACGAATTCGGCGTATGTTCCAAGCACGACTATCAGGCCCCATGGAAAAAACGGAACCGCAGACGGGTCGCCGCCTGCTGCTTCGACGGCTGGCATCGCGATCTGGTAGTATGCGCCGGCTTGTATGCTGAAAAAGCCAAACACGCCTTGTCCAACTTTGGTCAGCGCAGAATTGAGGTAGTACAGGTACAGGACAGCCAGAAAGGCAATTCGCGCGAAGAGACCAAGTAGCCAGCCATCCGTTGCTTGTTCGATAAATGCGAACAGCCGGCGCGAGATCAGTTGCAATTTTATCAGCGTATTCATGTCTCATCTCCGTAAATGCGGGAATCAAGAGGTAGCTAGCCGCGGCCGCGAACAGACAACTCCGCGCTTAACCGTTTAGCTGGTCGACCTATCTCACCTCTCAAATGGAGGGCTCGATCAACTCCATGGCCGGTCCCCTCATTTTTGCGAATTCGTTGCAGGATTTGGTTTTGTTACCGGATCGCGGAAAAAACAGATCTGCTCGCCGGTTGTCAAGGAAGGCCAGGCTCGCATCAGCGTCGCGACTAGGTCTCGTCACATGACCGTGATCGTGTAACATTTTCGTTCAACCTTACGAAGTTCTCTCCGTAGCAAGCCGCTTGCTCAGTCCAAAATGGAGAACCCGAAATGTCAAAACTCAGCAGAAGATCAATCCTCGGAGGGCTTTCCGCGCTCGCGATCGCCATACCAATTACGCTGTCCTTTGGTGCAGGAAACGCGCTGGCCTATGATGAGAACTCTAAGGCAGCCATCAACGTCGACGAAAGTGGCGTCGCAATGCGCGGATATGATCCGATTTCCTATTTCGAGGGCCAGCCGAAGGCGGGGACGAAAGAGTTCTCCGCCACGCACAAGGGTGCGACATATTATTTCGTGACCGCAGATCACAAGGCAACATTCGTTGGTGATCCGGAAAAGTACGCCCCCGCGTTCGGTGGTTTCTGTGCGATGGGAGTTGCTCTGAATAAGAAGCTGGACGGCGACCCGATGGTCTGGCGGGTCGTGGACGGAAAACTCTATCTCAATGTCGGCACTCCAGCACAGACACGATGGTTGCAGGACGTGCCAGGTAACATCACGCAGGCCAACAGCGTATGGCCAGAAATCAAGGAAAAAGCCCCCAAGGAACTCTAGACGAAAACAGCGTCTTGCGCTTGCCGCCGACGCTTCCCCACTTCGGATGCCCCTCGAAAAAAACGTGATGCCGTCACCATGTGTCGATCCGAAACCGTCATCAAAACTTCCGATGTGTCGGGCCGTCATCGGTCCCTTACACCAAGCCGACCCACGCGAGAGAGGGGCATCCACCAGGTGCGACACGATATGAATAACCCGCTCGCTGCCGACACGAAAACGGATGGTCCGGCTTCTGTCAGGGCGACCAAGGCGGGAGCCATGTCTGACTGGTTTGCCCGTCAGCGGCTCTGGGAAGGACTCGTTGGTCAAGCCCCCGCAGGGATCGTGCCATTGCGCGTCCGGGCGGCGCTGGAGCACGAGCAGCGGAAGGGCGAGATCCTTATTGGCTGGGTGCAGGCGGTCATCCTTTTGACCTGGGCGGTCCTCTACGCAGTCTCTCCGAAGGCCTTTACTGGCGAAGTCAGTTTCCAGCCAGTCCCATGGACGTTGAGTATCTACGCCGGGTTCCTAGGGCTGAGAATTTGGCTGGCGCATATCGGGAGGCTTTCGAACTGGCTGCTTTCAGCGTCGATCGTTGCAGATATTGCCGCGCTCATGGTCCTGATCTGGAGCTTTCACATACAGTACGGCCAACCACCGGCCTTCTATCTGAAGGCGCCGACCCTGCTTTATGTATTTATATTTATTTCACTGAGAACCCTTCGCTTCGAGGCGAGGTGGATCATCATCGCAGGTGCTGCAGGCGCCCTCGGTTGGTTGTTTCTCCTGGCAACCGCCATCTATGCCGCACGCGGCGAGAACATAACGCGGGACTACATCGAATATATGACATCATCGTCGGTGTTGCTGGGGGCGGAAATCGACAAGGTCATATCGATCGCTATTGTATCGCTCGTGCTCGCTGTCGCCGTTCAACGGGCGCGAAGACTGATGGAGCGTGCAGCGATCGATCATGCCGCGGCCGCGGAGCTCTCGCGATTCGTAGCGTCTGGGGTCGCCGAGACCATAAGCACTGCAGATCGCGCGATCCAACCCGGCCAGGCCGAGATGCGTGTTGTCGCCGCACTGTTCGTTGACATGAGGGGGTTCACAGCGCTTACGCGCGAGCTTCCGCCCGCCGATCTCATGTTGCTGCTGGGCGAATACCAAAAACGCGTTGTTCCGATCGTACAGCGGCATGGCGGTCAGATCGACAAGTTTTTGGGCGATGGTATTTTTGCGACTTTCGGGACGGGAAGATCATCATCAACCTTTGCGATCGACGCACTAATAACGGTCGACGAAATAGTAAGAGAGCTCACCTCCTGGATTGGAGGACGTCGCAGTCGAGGGATGGTTGCAACAGACGTCAGTGTTGCCGTCGCGAGTGGCGAGGTTCTCTTCGGTGTGGTCGGCGACGACACGCGGCTGGAATACACAATCATTGGAGATGCAGTGAACATCGCTGCGAAGCTGGAAAAACACACCAGGGCGGAGCGCGTCACGGCTCTGACCGATGTTTCCACCTACGAACTCGCGATTCAGCAAGGCTACAGGTCGACCATCGAACCCGACATTCGCTTGGCGAGGCAGGTAGCCGGCGTCGCTAATCCGATCGATCTTGTGGTCCTTGCAAGTTGAATTCAAACGTTTTGCCGGAATGCTTTGGAAGTTGAAGCAATAGAAAGTGGAGAAATGAGATGAGACAAATCTGGAAAACCTTGGCATTCGCCACAGTGGGTGTCTTGGCACTTTGGGGGGGTGGTTCAGCGTTCGCCGGGGAGGTCGTGGCATTTGATGCAGGTCAATTTAAAGCTGCTCAAGCGGTAGGGAAATCCATCGTCGTTGATGTGTCGGCGACATGGTGTCCGACTTGTGCCGCTCAAAAGCCCATCATTGAGCAACTGGCTGCATTGCCTGACTTCGAGGACGTCACCGTCTTTCACGTCGATTTTGACAGTCAAAAAGACGTTGTTCGCTCACTGGGCGCGTTCATGCAGTCAACCTTGATCGCGTATAAGGGGACCGATGAAACTGACCGTTCAATAGGCGATACCGATGCGGAATCGATCAAATTGCTGTTCCAATCGTCGACAAGAGAATAGATGTGATGACTGCCATCTTCTTCGCATATATAGCAGGATTGCTTTCGATCTTGTCGCCGTGTGTGCTTCCCCTCGTTCCAATCGTTCTGACAACTGCAATGAGCAAGCATCGATTTGGTCCGGCGGCGCTGGCCGCGGGGGTGACTTTGTCTTTCGTCACAATTGGCATGTTCGTCGCTCTGGTCGGGTTCGCCATAGGCTTGGATTTCACGTTTTTCCGCCTGATCGCAGGAGCACTCATGCTGACACTTGGCGCGGTACTGCTCTCGCCTCCGCTACAGGCTCGCTTCTCAGTCTTGGCCGGGCCTGTTTCCAACTGGACGGAGCAGCGTTTCGGCGGGCAGGAGCGAGAAGGACTCGGTGGCCAGTTTGGGATCGGTTTGCTGCTTGGAGCGGTCTGGAGCCCGTGCGTAGGCCCCACACTGGGGGCAGCGTCCATTATGGCGGCCAAGGGTGACAACCTCGGCGAGGTCTTCGCCACGATGACGGCGTTTGGAATCGGCGCGGCGTCGCCGTTGCTTTTGCTAGGGATCCTTTCACGTGATGCCGTGACGCGCTGGCGGGATCGAATGCTTAAGGTAGGAAATGGTGGGAAGTTTGTACTCGGCATGGTTCTAGTCGCCATCGGCCTTCTCGTCACCACAGGGTTAGACAAGCACGTGGAAGCGTTGCTGGTGGCAATGTCGCCGGAATGGCTGACTGGACTGACAACCCGTTTCTAAAAGGGATCTGGTTAGGTTGTCGGTGGATCGCATTTCCACTTCTGAAGCTCATGCGACCTACTTGCAACGTGCTCCTAACACGGCGACCAAATTGAAGGCGAAGAGCCTGTTTCTCGTTCAATTCAATTTTGAGGTATATTTGTGCGTGAAGCGAAGTGCGTAATCGTGACCGGTGCTGCAGGAAAGCTCGGAAGGGCCGTTGTCGGCAAGCTCGCAAAGCCGGGCGTTCGCCTGCTCTGTGTCGATCGAAAAGTTGAGGGTTTGGAACCCTTCGTGTCGGCTCTGCCGTCCGGGGCGGAGGCGCTGACATTCGCCGGGGCTGACCTCCGCGATCCTGTGACGGCAATGATTATGGTTGAGGCGGCCGTCGATTGTTTTGGCGGCGTCGACGCCCTCGTCAATACGGTCGGCGGCCTTACGACTGGTCGGGCAGCGGTCGATCCATCGGACAAATGGGATGCGTTGATAGCGCTGAATGCGCGTGTTGCGCTCGTCACTAGCAGCGCCGTATTGCCTGTAATGCAGGCCTCGCGCTACGGTCGCATCGTCCATATTGCCGCGACACCGGGTCTGAACGCCGGCGCGCCGCAGGCTGCCTCGAAAACTGCGGTTATACGGCTGACGGAGAGTATCGCCGCTGAACACCGGGCCGACAGGATCACCGCGAATTGCATCTTGCCGGGTACGATCGATACACCGCAAAACCGTGCCACCACGCTGGATGTAAAGACAACGGCATGGGTTTCGGCCGATTCCATCGCGCGACTGATCGCGTTTCTGATCTCTCCTGAGGCGGCCGTTGTCACCGGCGGCGCGATACCAGCGACTGGAATGGAATGAGTGGCCGACAAGTCGATCACGCATCAACATTAAATTCGGGCCACCTCACGGGCATGTCGACTTTTTGTGTAGAAGATCCTGATCAATCTTCCAGCAATCTCATAACGGCCTCCCGATCCTCATCCAGATGCGGCGGGCGGCTTCTATATTGAACAGGTGTCATGGACATTTTCAGCGGATTTCCAAGAACGCGAACGGGATAATAGTGATCGTCGTGCATCTCAACGACCATCCCGCGTGCCAGAGTGTGTGGATCGGTCAAAACGGTTTCGATATTGGCGACCCGACCAGCCGGCACACCAGCGGCAAGCAGACGGCGCTCCCAGGAAATCGCCGTGTCTCTGCCGATTTCGGCTTCGATGATCTTCTGCAGCGCTGCGATGTGAACGAGCCTGTCCCTGTTTCTGGCAAACCGCTCGTCCTTCGCCAGTTCCGGCCGGCCGATCGCCTGTGCGAAACGGGCAAACTGCTGGTCGTTGCCAACGGCCACCGCCAGATGCTCGTCAGATGCTGAAAAAGTCTGGTAGGGCGAGATATTGGGGTGCGCGTTGCCGAGACGAGCCGGCAACCGACCCGAAACGAGATGATTGGTCGCTGCGTTGATCAGCCAGGCAACTTGACTGTCATAAAGCGCCAGATCGATATGCTGGCCCTGTCCGGTTCGGTCGCGATGGCGCAGGGCTGAAAGGATTCCGACGGTCGCATACATGCCGCACATCACGTCGGCGATACCGACGCCGACCTTGACGGGCGTACCGCCTTCAGCGTCAGGCTGTCCGGTAATGCTCATGATCCCGCCCATCGCCTGGATCAGGAAATCATAGCCCGTGCGGTCGGAATAGGGGCCTGTTTGGCCAAAGCCAGTGATGGAACACCAGATGATGTCTGGCTTGATCCGGGCGAGATCGTCATAGGCGATCCCTCGCCGGGCAAGATCACCCGGTTTGTAGTTTTCGACGACGACGTCCGAAATTGCGACCAGCCTGCGTATCAGTGCAACGCCCTCCTCGCTCGTTATATCGATGGCGATGGATTTCTTGTTGCGGTTGGCGCACAGGAAATAGGCGCTGATATCGCTGTCATTGCCATCCGCATCCGGTAAAAATGGCGGGCCCCAGCTCCGCGTGTCGTCGCCGCATTCCGGCTTCTCGACCTTGATCACCTCCGCTCCGAGATCGGCCATCAGCTGTGTGGCTGTCGGACCTGCCAGAATGCGCGAGAGATCGAGGACGCGCAGGCCATCCAAGCTGCCAATTTGCCCTTGTGTATCCGCTTGCGTCATATTTCCATCTTCCTGGATGAGAATGTCAGGTCTTCCACGGGGCGGCTTTGAACCAGCCGACAAGATAGGCGGTCGCTATCAACAGGGCGAAACCGGCAAGATTTGCGATTGCGGTGGGCAATGGTGTGCGTCCGGCATGATCGAGCCAGATGCCGATCATCTGCGCCACGACCATGCCGGTTATGAAGACAGCAAGCGATTGCTGTCCGACTTTCATCAACACGCGGGTTACTGGGTAAATGACAGGATGGATCAACCGGCGGCCACCAACGCCCACGGCATGGACGGCGATATAGGCAAGCGCAAGGAAATGAACGAGCCGCAGCAGACCGAACAAGGTCTTGTCGGTCAAAGGAAGAAGGGCATGGGCCGCATCGCGGAGGAACTGCGATGCGTCGAGGATCCTATACCAGGCAAAGGGAATGGTCGTGAGCACGATGACGATTGCCAGCGTCATCAGCCAGCGATTGCGCGGAGGTGCTACGAGCGTACCCCGCATCAGGAAAAAGCCGACAAAGAAGATCAGCTGCCAGCCGAATGGATTGAAGAACCACGGCCGCTCGGTCCAGGGCTCGGCTGGAAAACGCACCAGGGAAAACTGGGCCGTCAGCCACAGGAGCACCATCAGCACCATCGGAAGAAAGCGGTGGAGACGCTCGGCCAGAAGCATGACCGGCATGAGGGCAAGGATCACCATGTACATCGGCAGGATGTCGAAATAGTTCGGGACATAGCTGAGGGTCAGCAGGCCGATCAAAAGCGGTGCAGGATCGTCGAAAAACCGCACCAGATTGAGGCTCTGGATATAGGACGTGCCGTCCGGCTTGGTGCCGGCGACGGACATCAGCGTTGCGATGACCAGGAAAACGCAGATATGCGCCCAGTATATCTGCCAGACGCGCTGGACCACCCGGGCGGTGAGCATCACGATGCCCTCCCGGTCGAACAGGCGGCCGAAGGCAATGGCGGATGCCATGCCGGACAGGAAGACGAACATCTCTGTTGCGTCCGAAAATCCAAAGCGCGCCGGGATCCAAAGCGCCCAGTGATCGTTCGGCACATGAGCAAGGAGAATGATCAGCATGCCGACGCCGCGAAAGACGTCGAGACGTGGATCGCGCGGACGCTTTATGCGTTGCGGCACCTCTGGCGCGACAACGGGATCAGAATGCGTTCTGGTAAGCATCGGCGTCAAATCTGCATGAGATGAGTGTGAACTGGTTTCGATTTGACGCCACTGAGAGCTCCCGGCGCAGGTCGCCGGCCGTCTCGACGCAGACGCCATGCCCGCCAAAGCCATTGGCAATGGTTGCAAAGTCGGTTTCGCCAAGCGAGACGCCGGCCGCAGCCAGACCGGCAGAGGCCTGTTTCAGTGCGATCAGCGCAAGGCTGCGATCCTGGAACACGACGATGGTGACGGGATGGCCAAGGTCCCGCAGTGTCGCAAGCTCGCCGATCCCCATCTCCAGCCCGCCGTCGCCCATGACGGCAAAGACGTGGCGCGCGGGGTCGGCGGTCTTTGCGCCGATCGCCAGCGGGAGGGCCGCGGCCATGGTGCAGAAACCTGCCGATTGCAGCAGCGACAAGGGCCGTGCTGCCACCCATTTCTGCGACAGGAGGATGCGATGCGCGCCGCTATCGACCGTCACCAGCCCGTCTCTGCCTGCTGCCTCGTTGATTGCGTCGATGATCGCATGCGGTCCCCAATCCGCCTGCGTTGCGAAATGCGCCTCAAGTTGGCTCTTGGCCCGCATCGGTTCGCCTCCCGGCCAAGATTTGCGCGGGCTGACTGTGGTGGCGAGTGCGGCCGTCACGGCGCCCGTATTGGCGGCGATGCGGGTTGCCGCATGGTGCATGGCATGATCGGGGGCAGCTGCGGTGATCTCGGCGATCCGCTCAGCCTCGATGACGGGATCGAGCCAGCCAAGCCGCATCTCGATCGGGTCGTAACCGATCATCAGAATAAGATCGGAGTGTCGCACCAGATCGAGCAGCACCGCATCGGCGAGCGGCGACAGGCCGGCGCCGCCCAATGCGAGCGGGTGGGTTTCCGGTATCAGCCCCTTGCCCTTGTAGGTCGTCAGAACAGGGGCACCGATGGCCTCTGCCAGGCGCACGATATGTCCACCGGCATTTGCCCGTGCCGCCTCGAAGCCCGCAAGGATCAGGGGCCGCTCGGCATGGGATAAATCCCGAGCAAGGGAAAGGATTGCGGGGTCATCGGCGCGCGCCGACGGTGTCGAGATCAGCGTCGGATGTAGGACGCGCGGGGCCGGGTCGAGCATGGCGGCGACAGCCGGCGAAAGGTCGAGATGCACCGGCCCCATCGGCTCGGTAAGCGCGATTGCCAAGGCACGCGCCACGGTCGAACCGGCACTCTCGGGCTCGACCTCGAAACTGGCCTTGACCAGAGGCCGCAGCATCTGGGCCTGGTCGATGACCTGATGGGTATAGCGCGCCCGGGTGGCGCGATCGACGATGCCGGATATCACCACCAGCGGCACATGCTCTTGTGCGGCATCTGCAATGCCGTTGACGGCGTTGGCAAGGCCCGGCCCAACCGTAGTCACGAGGAGACCGGGTGTCGCAGTTGTCACGCTGGCGCCCGCCGCCATCGATGCCGCCGCCGTCTCGTGGCGTGCCAGATGAAAGGCGATACCGGCCCTTTCCAGACCGTCGATCAACGTCACGACCTCGCCGCCCGGCATGCCGAAGGCGTGGCGAATGCCATAGGCGTAGAGCGTAGCGGCAACCGTATCGGCAACACGCGGTGCGGTGGATGTATCCATATCAGGCATGCGGCATGCGCCTCTCGCGAAATCGTGAAGGACCGGCGAATTGCAGCACTTCGGCAAAGACTGTAGGTGGAATTGAAGGTTTGAGGCTGGAGGCCAACAGGTGGGTTTTGAACGTGTTGCGGCTGTCGCCGCATTTTTTTTGTTGCCGCTTGCCGCCCAGGCTACCGATTGCGGCGAAACTGTCGCGTGTACCGTCGAAGAGGGCTCCTACAGGATCGAGTTGCCCGGAACCGGCATGGCCAAAGGCGTTCTGGTTTTCTTCCACGGATACAAGAGTTCCGCCGAATTGCAGATGCAGCATCGCGCCCTTGTCGAGGTTGCGCACGCACACCGGCTGGCCTTCGCGGCCGTTGATGGTCTGAACGGCACATGGTCGCATCCCAATGCGCCAGGCGATTTCCGCGACGAGAAGCGCTTTGTCGGCCATGTTTTTGATGATCTCCGGACGCGTTTCGGCTTCACGGCGAAAAACACCCTTGTCGGCGGCTTCTCGCAGGGCGCGTCGATGGCCTGGTACACGCTCTGTCAGCAGGGCAACCGTACGGCCGGCGCCGTGACGTTCTCCGGTGTTTTCTGGGACCCGCTGCCCAATCCGCAGGATTGCGTCGCCGACATGCCGCCGATCGTGCACTTTCACGGAACAGCGGACCGGACGTTCCCGTTGAGCGGCCGTGCCATCGGCGATGATTTTCATCAGGGCGATACATTCAAAAGCATGGTGGTCGTCCGGGAGCGGGCGAGTTGTGAGATGACGGCCGAGACCAAAAAGACGCTCGGCGGCATTGCCTGTTCGGTAACGCCGGGTTGCAATCGTGGTGAGATTGCACTGTGCATCCACGACTGCGGGCATCAGGTACGGCCGGATCAGCTCGATGCCGGGCTCACGGAAATCGGTTTCTGAAAAGCGGGGCTGATTCAAGCCCTTCGAACAGCAATTCCGCCCGCAATTGAGGTTGCGGACGGGCCGGTTATATCGTGCACCCTGACGGGACAACACGCTCAATGCTCGCGGTACCAGACGACGTAGGCGACAACGAGGCCGAACAGCCAGTGTCCGACCAGCGACGCCCATGTGAGCGGAATGAAACCGAGAAACGCTGGCAAACCGGCAACCAGGTGCGCCATCACGTATAGCGCAAAGATCCACAGGCCCGTCCCGAAACCAAGGCCGATCAGAAACAGCGGCAGGCTAGGCACGACTATGCGCTGTAGCGGTCTGGCGATGAAGAGGTAGCCGATCGGATAGAAGACGATGCCGACGACGGCGTGGATGATCTCCGCAGAAAAGCGGTTCTGAAGGCCGAATACACTCTGGACGAGCGCTGCGGGTTCCATCGGTCCCCCGACAAGAAGAGGCGTTATCGCCCTCGCCCAGAACTCCCACGTCAGATCCGCAGCCAGACCTGCCATTACGATGGTGACAAGCAGCTTCGTGGAGAGCCGGGGCAGCAGTTGCGTTTCATGCGTGTCGATCATGGTCATGGCATTTCCCCTTGACGAATATGGACGGATTGCGCATTCATGCGGCTAGACAGCCGCGCTTATTTCTATGGATCCCAGTAGGCGGTCTTCGGCGCGCAGACGGCAGCGGACATCGCGGATGTGCGAAAGTGCTGCGCTGTCGCCGTTGGCCCCGGCAGATTTGGCTACAGCCAGCATGAAGAAATCGCGCTGGGCGTTACTGCCGCCGACTGTCGGAAGGCCGACAACGATGCGGTCGAGCATGCGGCGGTCGGCAGCCGTGCTGAGCCCTGCTATGATGCGGGCAAGCGGTACGCCGACTTCGGCCGCGACGCGCGCCTGATCGCCGTGGCCAACCGCCTTGCGCTCCAGCCCGCTGACGATGTCGCGGACACCGGAATGCTCGCCGATGGCGACAAGGGCCGCCAGCGTATGCAGCGACGCAAAAACCAGCGTCGTATCGTGGCGGCGGCGCAACGCGATCTCGGCCATGTCCGACCAGCGGTCGCCGACATCGACACCCGTCTGGTTCAGGCGCCAAAGGAGCGAGACGGCATTGGCCATGTCGCGGAAGTCATCCGTCTGCTGCGGGCGCACTTCCTCGTCGTATATCTTGAGGACCCGATCGTGATCGCCCCGCTCCAGGTGCAGCAGCGCCAGGTGCCACGCCATGTGAAACGAGAAATTGTTGCAGCGGGACCAGGACCGTCGACCGCCTTCGAGCCAGTCGATGCCGCGGGCGGTTTCGCCGCGCATCTCGTAGACGTGCGAGACGGCGTGAAGGCCCCACGAATCGTCCGGCTGCAACTGCACCGCGTACTGTCCCGCGGCTTCGGCCGCATCGTAAAAGCCGTGCTCCTCGAGTGCGAAAGCGTGACACCCGAGGAGAAAGCCCGCTGCCGGGAGCTCGTCGTGCCAGTGCTCCATGACCCTACAGCTCATGGCGAGCATGCCTTTAGAATCGCCCAGCATGAAGCGCAGCGCATGGGATATCTTAAACGGCAGGAATGTTGCAGGACGCTCCGCAAAGCCTTCGTCAAGCCGACGGGCGGCGGTTGCGAACGAGCCGCCGACAGCCGCTTCGAGGGCATGTACCAGCACTTGCTCGTCGCGCGTGCCGCCATCGCGGCCAGCCATCGCCCGGCGCGCCGCTGTCAGGGCCTCGGCGGCGGGCGCTGTGAGTTCCGAACGGGCAAGGATTAGGTTGGCGAAACCTTTGAGCGCAAGGGCTGCGACATGATCGGGGTCGGCGGATAGCGCGGCCTGAAGTGCCGCGCCCGTATTGGGGCCATGCGCGGCAAGTCCGTGAACGGCCTCTTCGAAGGCCGTTTCTGCTTGCGCGCTCACCGTGCTAGTCGAAAGATTGAAGGTATCAAGTCTCATTCGCTGGGCTCCTTGAAAGAACCGTCTCGATCCGGAGAGTTGAGCCCAAGATTTTGATACAGAGTGGCTCGGACGGAGCTGCGAAGGCGCTCGGCCACAATGTGTCTGGCGATTTTCAGTCCGCAGACGTAGGTCCTGCAGCTGCCGCAATGCCGCAGATGGATCGCGACCGTCAGCCTGGTTCTCGGCGAACCCTCCCGGCTGATGTAGTCGCTTGCAATGTCGGGAACGTCTCCGCAGGTAATCAATGCCATTTGCCTCTTGGTTCAAACCCGGGCGGGTTCTGTCCGTAAGACACATCGGCCTGATATAAGTTACACCCCTACGCTATCACGCTTGCGTGATCAGGCTGGTTCTCCTACCGAAGCAAGTTCTCGATCTCCTTATGAATACGTACCCGCGCCCGATGCGGTAAAATGCACTGGTTTTCCAAACTATAACATGTGCATTGAACACGGAATGGAATTGAGGATTCTTTTTGCGATTTCACTGCTTCCCTCCCACTCCAGTGATTTGTCGACGGGATTGAAGCCACAAGAATTTACTGCTGCGTCATTGAAGGGTGTTCGTCGCCACCAAAAAGCTTGCATCAGACAAAGTCAATCGGGTGGGCCTAGCCGTCCCATCGGATAAGTTCCATAAATGTGCTTATGCGATACGTTATAACGTTACTGAAATGATGCCTCACCTGGTTTTTTGTGGTGCTCGATGATTGGCATGAGGTGCCCATCTTCCCGTCAGCAAAGTTCTCCTCATCAATCGCGGATTGGCAAGCATGATCTCTTCCTATTCGGAACCTCTAGAAGAGTGGGAGGATAGGAACACACGTAGCCGTAGTGAAATTTCTTACATCTACCTTTGACGTGGGAAAAAATGGTCACTGGACCCGCTGCCCGAGGCGTTTCTCTGCCACAGCATGGGCCCCCCACGGCTCGCTCGTAACGAAAGCAAAGCACACGATTTAATATAGTTTCCACGTCAAAAAAGCATTCGACGAGATTTTTGCTTTCCACTCGTGTAAGGGTTGTGCCATACTCGGCCTGGCGGGAATGGTTCCGCCTTGTCCCCCTCACCCTTCAAACGCACGCCTAGACCCGCGCTATTGCGCTTCGGGACAGAGCGAAACCATCACATTCGACATTGAACTTGCAAAGGATGACCGCAAATGGCCATTGAGAGTGCCCCTCAGCTTGTCAAAATCCTCGCAAAAGAGCTTCAACGCAGCGGGACCAAACCTCACAAATTTGCTGAGATCACCGGCGTCGGAGAAGACCGGTTGGAGCTTCTTCAAAATGGAGCGTGGCAAGACCTGACGATCAGGGAAATTGTTGCAATTTCAGAGAACCTCGATATTGATCTCAACGACCTCTGATCACTGACCGCGCGAAAGCACGTCAGCCGGGTGCTTAAAAGATCCATCCCAAAGCCCACTTCGGCTGTCCTTTGCGGCTAGCTCGGCCACCGCGTAGGCTGTGGATACAGGCACCCCAGAAGGCAGCGTCGCCGCAAATGCGGCGCCAGAGGATATCAGTGCGGTTCCGACATCGACCATGGCATAATCGATGTTGGCAGCGCATACGACGAAAGTGGCTCCATCCTTTGCAGTCCCAATCGGCTGGCATCCGACCGTGCCAGTTGAAAACAGAGCCGCCAGAGATGCAAGTGAGCGCAGCCCGCAATCTTCGTCTAGCCCCTCCGGCGAGCGGAAGTTGGTGCCTCGGATGCAGGATTGAACCCCGAACAGTCTGTATTTGCGGCCCTCGTGGCTCCAGGTGTCCCCCGTTTCGAATGTGACATCGGAGGAAAACGAGATGGTCGCTGCTTGTGCGCAAGCCTGTGACACAAGAATAAATGCCAGAAATAGGGTTAGCTTAATCCGCATTTTGAAAGCCCATGGTCTTCCCGAGTGATTGCGTGTGTTCGAGATCAGGACGCCGTGATCGTCCATCAGGCGTCTTTCCGATCTCAGCCAAGCCGAGAAAAACCATGCTGTCATCGTCGTTGACAGTTCGATAGGGTTCGCCTTCGCCTTCGCCACCGACCAGCAAGAAGCAAGACGCTGGAATCACCTGCCCCTGCTGCACGGTCGAGAGCACCAGGGTCTTGCACAGGATGACGCGTGCCCGCTTGTTGTATATCCCGCCGACGTAGTCCCGGACGGCGTTGATGCACGGCCATGTCTGCACCCGGTTATAGGTCACGGTCTCCACCGGGCAACCCTTGAGGCCTCGTAACTGAACGTCGTACCCGGCGATTCTCCGCTCGACCGCACCGGTGATGGTGATCTCGCCGCCGACACGCTCAATCGCGCGGTCAACCAGTATGCCCTTGGCGTCAAATCGTTCAAGGACGAAGACCTTCCCACCCTCCTCGGCGAACTGGCGCAAATAAGATGGCGCCGGCTCCGCATAGGAGTGTTCGCCGAACTCGTTGGCTAAAGCGGTACTGGTCAGCATCAGCGAAATCGCCACGCCGCAGACCCTGAGTTGTCCAAACATTAAGATTTCTCCGATTTGGAATTGACACATGAATCCCTAAGGAATTAATTATATTTTATTCTGCAACGCAGCAACCGGAACTTCCCGTGAAGACGATCGCGCTACTCCTCCTCATTTCAGCGTCCTATTCGGCCAACGCCTGCGAGCCTATCGATACGGCGAGCACGCTCGCAATGGTCAAAGCGATAGCCACGGAAGAGCAGCTCGATCCAGCTCTCGCACTCGCGGTGGTTGATGTCGAAAGCGCTGGTGGAAAGCATCAAGTGTCCGACGCCGGCGCAGTCGGGATCATGCAGCTGATGCCGGGCACGGCCTTCGATTACGGCGTCACGGACCGCTGCGACCCCGAGGCAAACATTCGCGCCGGCGTCCGTTACCTGAAGAAACTCTATGGTGAGTTTGAGGATCCGCTGCTGATGCTCGCCGCCTACAATGCCGGTCCGGAGCGAGTCTACCAAAAGGCCGGCATTCCCGAGTTCAACGAAACCGCCCAATACGTCGTCAAGGTGATGAACCGCTGGACCCTTAATGCCAAAGCATTGGCTGCCGAGAAAAGACGCAGAGGCAGCCACCATGCTCAGAAACAGACGATCGCAATGGCGCCTTCCCCCTGGCGTGATGAGCACGTCTGGAACGGCGAATAGATCGACCGTTTTCTCAAGCTTCTCCTTCAAAACGCAGAGGACTTCCGCATGACCATTCTTTCGACAGTATCACGTTCCCGTTTCAAGACGACGGTATGCCTCGCTCTCCTGACAACCGGGCTGGCACTCGCGCCGAACTTTGCCTATGCGCAGTCCGCTGCTCCCGTCGAAGGGATCCTCGAATGGTTCGTTGGCGTGCTTCAGGGCAACGTCGCGCGGTCTCTCGCGATTATCGCCGTCTGCTTCCTCGGCTTTCTGTTTTTGACCGGGCGTATGGCCTGGCAGGGAGCGATCTCCATCGTCATCGGTATTGCGATCATCTTCGGTGCGGCGCAGCTCGTCGATGCCATGAAGTCGTCGGCGGGCATTTAAGATGCGCGAGGACGCTCCCGACGTCGAACCGCTGATCCTGCCGTTGACCCGGCCGCCGATGTATTTTGGCGTCGACATCATCATCTTCGTCATCAACGGACTGTTCGGGATCGTCTTGTTCATTGCAACCTCGAGCTTCCTCGCGCCGCTCATCGTCCTGCCCATTCATTTCATCGGTCTCTACCTTTGCCAACGCGACGTCCACATCGTCCGCCTGGTCCAGGTGTTCTTGTCAATGCGCAGGGCGATCCGCAACAGGAGGTTCTGGAGAGCGGGGAGCTATAGCCCGTGAACATCGTCAATCACGATTTAAAGTTCGGACGCGAACGCGCCCGCGAAATCAGCATCGGCACCCATGTTCCCTATTTGCGTCATGTCGATGAAGAGACCATCGTCACCAAGACCGGTATGCTCCTGCAGGTCATCAAGCTTTCCGGGCTTCCTTACCAGACGATGGACCAGGCAGAGATCAATGCGCGTCTTGCCAACCGCAACATGACGGTCCGGTCGCTCGGGTCCTCGCGCTTTGCGCTTTATGCGACCATCATCCGGCGTCAGATCATCCCTGCAATCGACGGGGAATTCGACAATCCCTTCGCAGACGAGCTGAACGCCCGCTACATGGACGGACTGAAGCACCGGACGATGTTCGTCAACGAGCTTTATCTGACCGTCATTCGACGGCCAATGACCGGCCGCGCTGGCAAGGTCGATCGCATGTTCGACGTCTTCCGCATGGCGGACAATGAGGTTGAGGCCAAAGGCGAAGCGCTGCGCAACCTGAAAGATATGGTTTCGGGGATCGTCGGCGACTTCCGCACCTATCGGCCGGAGCTCCTGTCCTGTGTGACCCGCGAGGGAGGCATCTTCTCGGAGCCAGCAGAGTTTTTCGCAAAAATCCTTGCCGCCGGCGACGAGCGGTCGATGCCCCTGCCCCGTATGTCGCTTGCCGACTATATCGGGACCGGTCGTATTCTGTTTGGCCGCAAGGCAACCGAAATCTGGTCGGACGACGGATCCACTTCCAAAGTCGCCGCTATGGTGTCGATCAAAGAATATCCGCCGATGACGACGCCGGGCCAACTCGACGGGCTGCTGCGCCTCCCTTACGAGTTCATCGTCACCCATTCCTTTGCTCCCGAGGATCGCACGTCCGTCACCGAGGCGATAGCGACCATCAGCCGGCAGATCTCCAATTCCGACGATGGCGGTACGGCTGTCGAGGACGATGTCGAGACCGCCCGAGACCGCCTCGCCTCGGGCGAGGTGGTCTTCGGCAAACACCATATGACCGTCGCCGTGCTGGCGCACGAGCCTGCTGGCCTTAACCGCGCGGTTGCCGACGTCACCGCCGAACTTGCCCGCATGGGCGTCGTCGCGGTGCGCGAAGATCTCAACCAGGAAGCGTCGTGGTGGGCGCAGCTACCGGCGAATTTCGCCTATGTCGCCAGGCAGGGGTTGATCTCGTCGGTCAACTTTGCCGGGCTGTTTTCCGCGCATAATTTCCCGTCCGGGCAGACACATAAAGTGCATTGGGGCAAACCCATCTCGCTTTTGGAAACGACGAGCCAGACCGCCTATTTCTTCAATTTCCATGAGGATGATGTCGGCAATTTCACGGTCATTGGACCCACCGGCTCCGGCAAGACGGTGGCACTGTCGTTTCTGCTTGCGCAGGGGATGCGCGTTGAGCCGCGGCCGCGCTGTGTGTTCATCGACAAGGACCGTGGGGGCGAGATTTTCGTGCGCGCCATGGGCGGACGCTACGAGCGAATGTCTCCCGGCGAGCCGACCGGGTTTGCCCCTCTCCAGCTTGACGATACGCCGGCCAATCGCAGTTTCGGCAAGACGCTGATTTCCTATCTGGTCACGCCGGCTGACCGGGTGCTTCACGCCGAGGAGATGGCCGTGATCTCCGACGCGGTCGATAGCATCTATACCGATTTCGATAGACCGCAGCGTCGGCTCGACATGCTGGCGGAGGCGCTGAAGGGCCGGATGCGATCCGGTATTGGCGATCTTGCGGACCGGCTGAAGGAATGGACGACCGGCGATAAGGGCTGGCTCTTCAACAATGCCGAGGACAAGCTCGATTTCTCAGGCTCGGTGATCGGCTTCGACATGACGGAGATCCTGTCCGACAAGCGCACCCGCTCGGCCGCTCTCCTTTACATGTTCCACCGCATCCAGGAGATTCTTGATGGCCGGCCGTCGATGATCTTCCTCGACGAAGGTTGGCGCCTGCTCGACGACGAGGTGTTTTCCGGTTTCATCAAGGACTGGCTGAAAACCATTCGAAAGATGAACGGCATTGTCGGCTTCGGCACCCAGTCTGCTTCCGACGTCGTGCGCTCCGATCTTCGCAACACGATCATCGAGCAGACGATGACCAACATCTTCTTCCCGAACGCGTCGGCCGATGAGGAGAGTTACCGCAAGGCCTTCGAGCTGTCGGAAAAGGAGTTCCGGTTCATCAAGCAGGCGGATAAGGCTAGCCGAACCTTTCTGGTCAAGCATGCGCAGGATTCCATCATCGCCCGTCTCGACCTTTCGGCCATGCCCGATCTGGTGAAGGTGTTGTCTGGACGTCCGGAAACGGTGCGCGAATGCGAGCATCTGCGAGAGACTTTTGGCGATGAGCCGGCCGCCTGGCTGCCGCACTTTTGCGGCTGGACGATACAGGAGGCAAGCGATGCATAAAGCGGTTCTTCTTTTGCTCTTCGCTGGGCTTGCGTGTGGACCATCACCGTCTGTCTGGGCGGATGTTCCTGTCATCGACGACGACGTGGAGGACAAGCGCTCCGAGGACGAAAACCATTCCGAGACCGACAAAGACACCCAGGAAGACCAGCTCGAAGAGCAGACCGTCACCAGCTGCAACATCTCGCAGAAGGAAAAGAACCGGCGTTTGTATCGATCGCCGGCGCAGGCAGTGAATGAAGACACCAGCAATGTCGAGCTGATCAAGCACTATGCCGACAAATACAATGTTCCCGTCGGCCTGGCGCTGTCTGTTGCACATGCGGAGTCCGGGATTTCTACCTGCTCGGGCTCACCGACCGGTGTAAAGGGCGTGATGCAGCTGACGAAACGCACCGGCAAGGGCATGGGTTTCGACCGCGACATCAACGAGGAGAATATCGAGGGCGGTGTCAAATATCTGGGGCTCGGTGTCAACAAATGCGGGACCACGGACTATGCCTGCCTTGCCTCCTGGTACAATGGCTCGACGGCGGCAGAGCAGAAGAACTGGGCCGGCAAGGTCGGGAGGAACCATGGGTGGTTCAACGCCTATGCCGGCGGCTCCAATATCGAGGAGATCACCTCGCCATCCTTCAAATCCACTGTCGACTACGGATCCGAGGCCACGCGCAACGCCAATCGTGCCGCCGCTGGCTCCGTCGACATGGCCATCTCCGGGATCGATAGGAGCTCTGCCCGCGTGCAGGAAGCCGGGCAACGGATCGATGCCCTGTCGTCATCGGTCGGCGCCTCGGAAATCTACCAGGATGCCTGGGATGACAATACGCAAGCGCGCGCCGTCAACGCCGAGCTCCTCAACAACTTGATGACTGCCCGTAATCTCTTCAACGAGCTGTTGCAGGCGCGCCTGCAGATGAAGCTGTCAAAGTCCTCCGAGACCGCCAAGGCCATGAAGTCCGATCCCAACGTCAATCCCTATAGCTGTGATCCCGTCATTCTCGAGCAAATGAAGGTGCCGCGCGCCGACTGGCCACGTTGCGCTGTCATCGCTGCTGCCGAGGGTGAAACGTCGGTGCTGTCGTCGTCGGGCAATTCCGACGGCGCGATCGCCGACAATCTTCTGTCCATCCAAAATGCCGCAGAGGCGACCGATTAAGAGGTTTCATCATGAGAACGAGACTTGCAATCGCTGCCGTTATTGCCGTTTCGACGCCGGCTTTTGCCGACGTTCCGGTCATCGACAACGCCAACCTGACGATCGCCAGAAAGAATGCCGAAAACACTGGCAAAATCATGAACACAAATACCGACATCCTGGAAAAGACCAAGGCGATCCTTGGTGCCCTCTCCGGGAGCCGCGACGGGTCCATGGGTATTTCCTCGACCGGCTTAAGCGGAAATATGTCAGTTTCCGCAGCACCATCTTTCTCATCCATCATGAACGGTGGAACGCTGTCCTTTGGCGGCCTCGACGCCAACTCCCAGAATATCGCGGCGACGTTGATCAACGGCCTTCAGCTCGTCAAACAGGTGAAGGCAATCGTTGACGGCGACGATGCGGGCGCGATGAACAGTGCCTTCTCCGGCGCCGTAAACACAGTCACCCTGCTCTCGGCACTGACGCAGCAGGCGACGCAAGGGATCTCCAAGAGGGAACAGTCGCTTCAGTCGGCGACTGGTCAGATCGGTTCATCCGAAGACGTAAAGGGCTCGGTCGACGCCAATACCCGCATGCAGCTGGAGACGGCGCGTACCATCAATGAGTTGATCGGCGTTTCGAACGGCGCGGTCTCCGCTCTCAATACCGAGATGCAGATGCGACTGACGCAGCAATCCGAGACCGCCAAGATGCTGCAATATAAAGACATCAACCCGTTCAAGTGAGACCGCATGCGATTGCTCGTGATGACAATGCTGGTAGGGCTGGTCTTCGTTGCCGGCTGCCAGACAAAGGGCGAGAAGAAAGCCCCCTGCCCGCCGATCTCCGGATATGGGCCGGCCGACGACTTGTGTGGCCCTGCCCTTCCGGTCAATGACGTGTTTACGTCCGTCCTGAAGGAATAACGAGATGGCGGCGACCACGATCATTTCGGATATCTTCGAGAAGCTCGACAATATCGGCGAGACCTTCATCTCGAACGCCTATGAAGGCTTGGCCCTTCAGGTCACCGTCCTGTTCGGGTCGATGCTGACACTCTATGTCATCTGGTGGGGTTACATGATCCTTGCCGGCCGGGACGGATTTTCCGTACCGGAAGCGGCTTGGCGGCTGGGGCGAGCCTTCTTCATCTATTACATGGCGACCAACTGGGACGCCTTTTCCGCCACGCTCTACCAGCTTGTGCAAGCCGTGCCGAACCTGATCTCCGACACGATCATCGAGTCGATTGCAGGCTCAGGCGGCATACTCGACGGTGGAACCGACGATACGACCGGCGTCGTGAAAATCCTCGACGCAGTGTTTGAGACAGCCGGCAAAGTCTATGAGCAGGTGGCGACCGGTACGTTCGAATATGTTGGCGCGCTGATTGGTGCTGTCGTCTTCGTCGTCGCCATGATCTTCATTGCCGTTGCTGCCGCCGCGATCCTTGCTGCCAAGCTGATGCTGTTCATCACGCTGGCGCTGGCGCCAGTGTTCATCATTCTGGCGCTCTATCGCTGGAGCTTCCGGTTCACGGATGGTTGGCTGCTGCTCATGGTCAATCTTATGGTGACGCAGACTTTAATGATGTCATTCCTGGCGTTCCTCTACCAACTCATTGAGCTCGCCATTAACACGGCCAACAATACGGCCACGGAAAGCAAGCTGTCCTATGTGGCGCCATTCGTGATCGTCTGCCTGCTCGGTATCGTGGTGTTCAGATTTATCCCATCCTTCGCCAGCGCAATCGTTGGCGGCATGGCGCTCGGTCAAGGGGACGTTCCATTTCAGGGCGGGAAGGAATCGTGGCGCCGTGCCAGCTTTCAGGTCACCGGGCGAGCACGGATTCTGCGGACCGGTCTAGGGCGGCGACGGAGCTCCGCCGACGTTCAAGCAGCTCGCGCCCGCGCCATTCAACGAGAAACTGAAAAGAACGCTCAACTTTAAGCTGGCCTAGAACGAGCTTGGTCGTTAAATATAGTTTGCGTGGAAGGGGACCTATCGTGCAGCATTGGGGTGACAATCGCCGCTATACCGCGGCTCTCCAGGAACAGGAGCACGTCAACGAGGAACTGGCTGAACGGGCCAGATCCGAGTCAAAGAAAGGCGGCAACCTCGGTTTTCTGCTTTTCATCGTCGCCGTCGTTCTCTTCAAGCCGTTCGTAGAATATTGCCTAGCCCTGTACGGCACGGCCACCAGCTACATTAATAGCATAGCCGGCATGTTGGGCCTTTAAACTGGGAGACCCTGATGACCAAAACTCCCGCAGCACTCATAGTGTTTGCAATGCTGTTTCCCGCCATAGCGATGGCGCAGTCGAAAAGCTCGATCGTTCCGGTAATGACTGGCGCTTATGCCCCTGCCGAAGGCGGCTGCAACGCAGCAGCGGCCGCCTTTATCTATATCGAGGATAAGAGTATCGCCGCCAATAAAACCACCGGGACAGTGACATCGGCCAAAAAGGACGGCGCTTCCTACGTGCTTGATGTCCTCTGGATTGAGGCTGGGGCAGACAAAGCGGACGGCGATCGCGATACGGTCCGGATCGAGGTGAAGGACGACAGGAGCTTCTATTTCTCCAATTCCGCGTCCGAGAGAACGCTGATGCGGTGGTGCAGCTAAGTATCGAACTTATGCAATCCCGTCGGGACAAGAGCAGCTTTTGAGCGAGCGACGCTGATTTTCAGGCCAAACAAACACGTTCAAAACCACGCTGAGAGGGGTCCTGGGCTCTCCATGCCCACAGAATAAAATATAATTTATCAGACTGCGAAAGCAGTGCATTTGGAAGCAGATATGACCAACACAGACACGACTGAACAGCAGCCCACCACCCCTCCCATTGACCTGAGCTCATATTGGAAAGCGGGTGCGTCGTGGGAGGCCGAACTCTATCGGAAGGAACGCCGATCGCGGAAAATCGCATGGACGGTCGCGACGATCGCGAGCGTTTCGACGCTGCTCAGCCTGTCAGCCCTCAATCTCCTCGTTCCGTTAAAGCAATTCGAGGCCGTTGTGGTGGTAGCCGACAAGACGACCGGTTTCGTCGAGGTCGCACGCTCGCTCGATGAGAGCAAGCTTTCGGAAAACGATGCGATCAAGACCGCCAACATTGTCCGCTACATCAGGGCGCGCGAAACCTATGATCCGCGAGGACTGAAGGACAATTACGACCTTGCCCAGCTTTATTCGACGGCGCAGGCCTCGGTCGACCTGCGCCACGAATTCGAACCATCGAACCCGCAGTCGAGGGATAAGGTGCTTGGCCGCGACACTCGCATTGCTGTGACGATCAAGTCGGTGTCATTCCTGAATTCCTCCACCGCCACGGTGCGCTTTTCGACGGAGACACGCCGCGACAACACATTGCGGCGCGAGCACTGGGTCTCTGTTGTCCGCTTCCGCTACACGACCGCGCCACTGAAGAACGAATATCGCTTCGACAACCCACTCGGTTTCCAGGTCGTCGAGTATCGGCGCGACCAGGAGTCACTTCCGGAAGTCCTGCCGGCTGATAAGGCGGCACGCTAATGCAGAAATCCCGTTTCCTCCTCGGCGCTCTGTCACTACTGATCATGGCAAAACCCTTGGCGGCCGCCGATCCCCGCATCCGCTATATCACCTTCAACAACAATGCCGTCGTCACCGTTCCCGCCGGGCTTGGCGTGTCGACGATGATCCAGCTTGGGAGCTCCGAGGTGATCGAGACGATTTCGGCCGGAGACACGGCCAGCTGGTCGATCGTACCGAAAAAGGGATCGAGCATCCTCTTCGTCAAACCGCTGCGCGAAAACGCCGAGACCAACGCCAACATCGTCACCAACCAGCGGGTCTATGCGCTTCTTCTGAAAGGCTCGGCCGCCGCCGATCTCAGAGCTGCGTTCCAGGTGCGCTTTAAATATCCCGACGAAGATGTGAACGCACGCCTTCTGGCGGCAGCCCAAGAAAGCGCCAAGGATCCACTGCTGAAAGGCCTCGATCCGAGCCGGCTCAACTACGACTATGTCTTCCGGGGCGACAGCAGCCTGAAGCCGCGCGTCGCCTTCGACGACGGCACCCATATGTATCTTGAGTTTCCGGATGAAATCCCGGCGATCTTCGTCGTCGAGGGCAAGCGTCAGGAGTCGCTCGTCAATCTACGCACCCAGGGCAAATACGTGGTGGTCGACAAGATCGCCGCCCAGTTTACGCTGCGCGCCGGCGACAAGTGGCTCTGCCTCTACAATCGACAGGCTAATCGCCGATCCTTCGATCTTGTCGAGGATGCCTATGGCCCGAAGAACCTTGACGGTAAGGAGGGCAGCCAGCGATGAGCAGGATCGATTTCGACCACCTCGATGGTCAAAGCAGTGTCGCCAGCAACCGCAATGGCCGTCTCGGCAAGCTGGCGCTTCCCCTGCTTCTCGTTATCGGCGCTGGCGTGCTTGCGTACGTCAACTGGCCGACGGGACCTCAGAACCCCGGCCTGAACGAGGGCGCAACCGAGACCTTCGAAACATCGAATACCAGCATTCGCAACTTCCCCGACGAACCGGTCAAGCAGGCAGCCGATCCCAACCTCGTCCAGATCCCCATGGTCGAGGAAAAGAAGCTGGTGGACGCTGCCACGGTCGATGTCACGGTCAACCAAGGTGAAGACCTGGAGAAACTGCGACAGATTGAAGAGGCCCGCCGCCTGGCTGAAGAAGAGCGGCGCCAGATGGAAGAGGCGCGCCGGCGCGCGGAAGAAGACGAGCGGCTGGCGCAACTGGAGGCCAAGCGGCGCGAGGACGAGGAGAAGGCCCGCTGGGACCGGCTGCGCTCCGAGCAAATCATTGTCGACGGGTCAAACAGTGAGAGTTTGTCCGGGAGCGACCAGTCGGTGACCATCGCCGACGATGGTCAGCTCGTGACCGTCCCGGGGGCAGAGACCGACGCAAACAAGGCTTTCCTGGCTCAATCCGAGAAGCAGACAGCCGGCATCGTCAAGGCGACCCGTTTTGACCGCACCGACGCGCTTGTTGCGCAGGGCACGATGATCCGCGGATTTCTAGAAACAGCTATCAATACCGACCTTCCCGGCATGGTACGCGCCGTTGTGCGCGAGGACGTGCGCTCGCTCGACGGCGGGCGCATCCTGATCCCGAAGGGGTCTCGCCTGATCGGCGAATACAAGTCCGGGCTGGCGCGCGGCCAAAAGCGGATCTTCGTCGTCTGGTCGAGGGTCATTAGGTCCGACGGTTTGTCGGTTGAGATCGCCTCGCCCGGCGCCGACCGGCTTGGTCGTGCCGGCCTGACCGGCGAGATCGACACGCATTTCTGGGAGCGGTTTGGCTCAGCGATCATGCTCTCGGTGATTGGTGGCGCCGCTGAATACGTTTCCGCCCTCGGCGAAACGCCGACTAATAGCGCCCGGTCGATCTCCACTGTGGATCCCATCACTGGTGCTGTCACGACGGTGACCAGCGAACCCAGCCAAACAGCCGCGGAGGCGCGCGCCATTGCCGCCGAAAAATCCTCATCCATCCTCCAGGAGATCGCCAACGAAGCGTTTAAGGAGAGCTCGAAAATCCCGCCGACGATCTACGTTGCTCAGGGCGAGCCGGTGATCGTTTATCTCAGGCGTGATCTCGACTTCTCAGATTTCTATGCCGATCCGGTCCGCCAGGAAATGATGCGCTTGAAACGTGGCGGGCAGATTCGCCGCGATGTCGACCCCACCCCCTACTATCCGATCGCGCCGGTCTATAAATGAGCGCGTTCCCGTTTCTCGAAAAAGCGCTTGAACGGCTACGACCTTTTCTGGCGGATGACCGCGTCTCCGAGATCTCGGTCAATCGGCCGGGAGAGCTGTTCATTGAACGCCTTGAGGTGAGCAGCATGGAGCGGGTCGAGGACGCCCAGTTCACGGCCGAATGGATCCGGACGTTGAGCGAGCGCGTCGCCGGTTCCACCAACCAAGTGGTCAATGACGAACACCCGATCCTATCGGCGTCGCTTCCGTCCGGGGAGCGTTTCCAATGCGTGCTGCCACCAGCAGCGCCGGCGGGCGGCGCCATCTCCATCCGCAAGCAAGTCATTCATGACATCGGCCTCGACGTCTATCAGCAGCGAGGAGCCTTTGAGCAAACGCGCGTCGGGCGCCAGCTCTCGCTGTCGGCTGCCGAAGAAGAGCTCGCCGCTATGATGCAGAGAGACTTCGATGCCATGGAATTTCTTCGAGCCGCTGTGCGCTTGCGGGTCTCCATCGTTGTTTCCGGCGGCACGTCCACCGGCAAGACGACATTTCTCAATGCACTTCTGAAGGAAATCCCGGACGAAGAACGGATTGTCACGATCGAGGATACGCGCGAGCTGAAGCCAATCACACCGAACACGGTTGCCCTGCTCGCCTCCAAAGGCGACCAGGGCCGCGCCAAGGTCACGCAACAACAACTCCTCGAGGCCTCGCTGCGTATGCGCCCCGACCGATTGATGCTTGGCGAACTTCGCGGGGCAGAAGCCTTCTCCTTCTTGCAGGCGATCAATACCGGCCATCCCGGCTCGCTGACTACAGTGCACGCGAATTCGGGCCGATCAGCCTATGAGCGCCTGGCGTTGATGGTCATGCAAAGCGGCATGGACCTGAAAAAACAGGAGATCATCGACTACCTCAAAGAGGTTATTCCGGTCGTCGTTCAGCTCGCGCGCACGCCGGATGGACGCAGGGTGGTTTCGGAGATCGTGTTCACCAAGGCGGATGCGCTATGAACCCAGCCCTCCTGTTGTTTGGCGCTCTCATTGCCGTAGCCACGGCTGCGTTTGCGGCGTCGCTTGCCTATGCTGGCCTCTACTATGCCTTTGACAATTCGACATGGATGTTTCAGGCGCTGCAGGACGATCTTCTGGCTTCGTACAAGGCTGCACGTCTCGATCTCTATGCCGGTGAGTGGCACCGGCCGGCGATCGCAGCCGGCGCGGGTTTTGTTGCCGGCGCCGCGATGCTGATCACGCTTGCGACGGGCAAGAAGAAATCCACCGATGCGCGCTTCCTCAGCACGATGGAGGCGCGCGCCCTCGGCCTGACGCGCACCGGTGGCGTGTTCGTTGGCAGAATCGGCGGCAGCCTGATCAAAGTCCCTGGAGGCTTTACCCAACGTGGCTCCGGCAGGCGGCGGCTGACAAAGCCGAAGCTGTTCGGCGGCAAAAAGCTTTGGATCGATGGTGATGACGTCGGCGGCTTTGTCATCGGTCCGCCGCGCTCGGGTAAGGGCGCATCGCTGATCGTGCCCAATTGTCTCCTCTGGCCAGACAGCATAGTCGTTCTCGATATGCGCGGCGAGACCTATGAGGCCACGGCCGGCTACCGGTCGAAATTCTCACGCGTGTTGCGCTTTTCGCCAGCCGACGAGAATGGCGATACGGAATGCTACAATCCCCTCGACTTCGTCGCCATTGATCCCGATCAGCGAGACATCGATATCAATTCGATCGCGACCGCCCTTTTACCGACGCCAAAGGGCGATGCCTACTGGATTTCCGATGCGCGGGCTCTGTTTGCCGGTGTCACCTCTTGGGTTTTGGAAAATCCTGACATCCCCGACAAAGACAAAAATCTCGGAACGGTTCTCAATGTCGTCGAAGGTGGTGATCAGCCGCTGCGCGAGTGGTTGGAGGAGGTTGCCAACCCCGAGCTTCGGGCCGAGTGGATCAGTTCTTTTACCTATACGACGATCGCGCGCTTTGCGGTTATGGCGGGAAAACAGTTCGACGGGGTTTACGGCTCGCTTGCCGCAGCCGTTCGTCCATTCAAGAACAACCGCATTTTGCGAGCGACGGCGCGCTCGACCTTCGACATTCGCGCGATGCGGCGCCAGAATATGAGCCTGTATCTGGATTTCCGGATCCAGCAGGTTGCCTCCATTGGGCCGATCTTCAACGTGCTGATGGTCCAGTTCATGGACTACATGTCGCGCACCATGATGACGCGCGGCGAGCGCCGCGTTCTGGTGTTGCTCGATGAGTTTCAAAACCTCGGCAAGCTGGAAAATGCCCTCACCGTCGCGACCGTTCTTGGCGGCTACGGCATACCCTGCTGGTTCTTCGTCCAATCGCTGCGGTCGATCGACAACGTCTACACGCGCGAAGGTCGACAAACGCTGGTGAATTCCGCACGCGCTCAAATCTTCCTCGGAGCCCAGGATCCGGAGGACCAGCGTTATGTCTCGCAATTGCTTGGTGAGAGGAAAGAGGTCACTGTTGATAAGGCGGTTTCGACAGGCGTCACGCTTTTTGATCGCAAGGGAGCAACCATGTCGCACAGGACGGCCATGCGTCCGCTCATGCGCCCCGATGAACTCGGGGCGATGAACGAGACGCGTTGCATCATCAAGCTGCGAAATCAGCAACCCATATTCGGCCTTCGCAACTTCTACTATGCCGATGATGAGTTGATGAAGCGGGCTTGGTTGCCAATCGCCGCAACCAATGAACAACCCTGGATGACAAGAACTCCAGAGGTGGTGGTTGAGTCCATAGAACCGTATCCAGCAAACCAAGTCGCACCAAGCATGGTGGCACCAGGCGCGAAGTTTGCGCTGAAAGCCCCTCCCACTCATGTCGCGGCGTCGATCAGGGTCCCAAACGGACGAAGCCTAGACGGTAGCAGCGAAGAGCCATCCAAGGTGAAGCCGGATTTCAGGGCCGCAATAGACCAGAGCACTCGTCGTCAGACCGAAGCAGACGAGGCGATTGGAAAAATTCTAAATTTATTTGACACCACACCGGCGAAGAAACGCGCGCTCAAAAAGCTGCGTAAGGAGATTTCGGGGGCATTGAGCGATGAATAGTGGGTTGTTTGACAATCGACGTCGGTCAGGTTCGCCGATGTCCAGAAGCAGGTATGGCCGATGCTTCGATCAGGCACTTATGCCGGCCACCAGATGCAAGGCTGCCCACCTGCTGCTGGCGACCGCTGCGATTAGCGTCGGGCCAAGAGCCCGTACCGATCGTTACCATCTAGGCCGGTAAACGTGGTGATGTTCGCCAGACCGTCTATGGTGGCGGGAGGATCGATATTTTCGATGATGATGAATTGCACCTGATCCCTCAGGCTCGCCAGGTGCTTATAGAAGTTTTCGGCAAGTGTAGTCGCCTTGAGGGCAAGCTCGTCTTCTGTCAGTGCGCCGTGTTTCTCTGAGCGCATCGGTTCGCGATATGTCAGCAGCGGCGTATCAAGGATCAAAAAGCCCGGATGCGGGAGCTTTTTTTCGATGCAGTAAACAAACAGCGCCACGTTGAAGGCCGCATGCAGAATTGCGCGAACGCCCTTGCCGTTTGACGAACGCGGTTTGCCGCCGATCGTAATGTCGTTCGTCGACAGGTCGAACTGGGCCTTGTCGGCGTCCGGGAATTTCCACTCCTTGAGAACTCCCTTCACCGCTTCACCGAAGGCGAAGGCAACCGTGGAGTCAGGTCCTACTGCCAACGCGTCGCCGTCTCGCTTGGTGCTCTGGCCGTCGATTTCTTCCTTACTCGCGACGAGCTCGGCCCGGCGGGTATAGAGGTCAGCGATCTTCTGCAGTTCTGCCCTTGCCGAAGCATAGGTCTCATAGTTGCTTCGCGCCATGGCCTCGAGTGGCCTGTCGTTTTCGATCTGGCTGTCGATTTCTTCGATTTGGTCAGTGAGTTCTTTGACGACCCGCCGGAGGCTGGCCGCTTCGCCCCGTAGTGCCGATACGGTCTGGGTAAGCTCTCGCTGCTCAACTTCGATCTTCCGCGTTTCGGCCGCTGCGGCCGCATAAGCCAGTGCGATCTCTTCACCCGCGTGGTCGTGAACCTGAGCTTCGGGTGGCGCCCCGCATACCGGACACTCCCTGTCCGTCAACGCTACCAGGACATAACCGCCCTCTTCGATGGACCGTAGTCGCTCGAGATCGGACGAATAGACGGCATTGAGACTTGCGAAGCGCTGCAATGTGATATCGAGCTCGTCGAGACGCAGCTCATGCTCCTGCCTGCGATCGAGAAGAGCCCGGCGCTTCCGGATCAGCTCATCAAGCGAAGATTGGGCCAAGCGCAACCGGTCCCATAGACCTTCCGAACTGTTGTCCAGACGATCGAGCTGGTCGTTGATCTCGTCTTCGTCGCCGACGTCTTCACCAAGCTGGTCGTCGAGCTTGCCGATCCACTCGTCGAGCAGCTCGATCTTAGCGGCCTTAGCCACCTTCTTATCGCCCGGCTTCTGAACCTCTACCGTCGCGGAATCGTCGATTCCGGTAAGCAGCAGCTTGAAAAGGTTTTGCTCCAGCGTGCGTTCGGTCGGTGCTCCAGAATAAAGCACGGGGCTCTGTTGGGCGATGATCGCCTCTTCAGAAACCACGGCATAGGGAGACAACAGCCGGATCGAAAGGTTGTCTTTCGCGCCATTGGCATTGGTCACCAGCTTTCTGCCAGCCAAACCGATGGCCTCGAGCAGGAGCTGGGAGACCGTGTCGTTTCGCCTATGGTCATGCTGACCGAGAAGGGTCGTACCTGTGAGTGTCCCGGCGGCCTTGACCAGACCATCGTACTTCTTGAATGGCCCACCGCGGGCGGCACGGTAAAGTGTAATCTCGTTTCCGTCGGGCAGCGTGAGGCCAAGCCACACTCCATCGTACTTGGCGACCTCTTCCGTGACAGGCAGATTTTTCACCGCGCCCACCATGAAGAGAATGGTCTGGGCGGTGAACGACTTGCCAGTGTTAGAAGCACCGTACAGGATGTTCAATCCATCGTCGAACTTGAGTTCGGCGTCAGGCACATTCGGCCCTGTAAAGGCCAGATGTCGTAATCGGATACCGCTCATATGATACTCGAACCGGTTGGGACTTCATCTGCGCGGAATTCCGCTGTCCAACGTCCGATGCGGTCATCGATTAATTGGCGGAGCTGCGCCGTGGTCATATCAGAAAGTTGACGCGCCATCCACCCGGCACGCTCTTTGAGTGCGACAGAATACGGGGTGCGCAACAGTTCAAGATAGCTGGGAGCGTCTTCGCCGGCGGCGAATTCGACGCCCGCTTCGGTGTCGAACACCTCTATCAGGTGAACTTGCTGCATCAGTCGCAGGCTTCGCTCGACGAGCGGACGCCGGACCAGCAATTCACCTACCCTATTGGGAAGATCGGGATGCAGGCTCTCGGGCACATCGTCGCCATCGAGGTCGCCGGTATGCACCACGAGATGGTCGAGCCACGTCATTTCCATCAGGTCACAGCGCCTTGGATACATGGCATCGAGCACAACGAGGGCGCGGATGCCCGTCTCAAGCGTGCTGTTGAAAGGATGGGCCTGTCTTTTGCCTTCGTTTATGGATGCCAAGGCAGACGCCTTTCGTTTGCGAATTGATGGCAGGTCCCTTGTTTGACCGGGGGCCCCGCATGCTTGCCCAAGATCCCGGAAGCTTGAAGAACGCCAGCGTGTTTCATTACCTGGGATAGTTTGACGAGACCGTCGGCGTGGGGTTCGCCATGGACATCGACGACACCAAGATAAATCTCGTCCTTGAAAGTCAGGAGATAATCCGCCGGCGTCGAGTCGCGGTAAAAGCGATCGAAGGCTTCGGCGTCGAAGAACCGCGTCCGCTGGTCGGTGAAGTGGCGTCCGTGTTCGGGGCTAACTGCGGCAGACGCCGCATCCGGATATGTGCCGGGGCCTTTGGCACCGTATAGAAGCAGCAATTGGCTGATATAAGACGACTCCTCGTCTTGCATTTCGGCTGGCACCACGCCGCGGGGTGCACGACCTGGGTCGTCGCCGAACCATTTGACCAAAGCGGCTTTGCACGCAGGGTCATCGACCAGCCGCCCCGCGTCCAGCCAAGTCAGTTTGGTAAAGTCGAAAGCCTTGATGGCGGCCTCGATTTCGGTTGTGAGCGGTACGTTGGCGTTATCCACCAATCGATTGGCGATCTCGACATCCCACACATCCAAGAACTTAGACTGCAATTTTTTGGGATGGGCTATGGCTTGCTGTACGGCCCGTTGGACCCCCTGCGGCGCCACGAACACGTAGGCCCGGGGCACCTTATATTCGCCGGCCGCCGTGTGCATGAATATCTTGCCCAGCTCCACCAGTACATTGGGCATGGATAGGGTGCGGCTTAACTGCTTGCACTGGAAATTGTCCCACTCGCCTTCCATGCGGTGCTCGTCGGCATATCCAGTGACGTCGCGCCCCATATCGCCTGTACCGCGCCAAAGCTCGTAACTGTGGTAATCCTTGATCCGCTGTGCCAACCAATCCTTCACGAAATCTTCGAGAGAGTCGGCGGGAAGGACTTTTATCTGGGCAGCATAGTTGATCGCCAATGGTCCCGCCCCTCTGAATGAATTCCTAGATAATCAAGAAGTATTACTGATTTGGCAATGCTCCGCGCGCCACAGCAGCCATGAACAGCAACGTCGCCCCGGTTTGTGGAAGCCGCGTTCGTGTGAACATGGAGGATTTACAAACGAATGCCGCCGCCTTGAAAATTCATCCTGAAGGCGTCAATCTGCTTCGCAACGCACAATCAGCCTTATCTGAGCGGCTCCTCGCGCCCCTGGCGGTCGCCGAATTTGCAATTAAATCGATTTCTAAAAAAAATAGACGCTAATAAGCTTTCACATCGCTTCCGTCGAAACCTGCCAGTCTGCTTTCTATCCCAAGTCAGCCATCCTGTCCAACTTGGATGAACTGCATCTACCGGTAAATTCAACAATGGGTTGAACGACCTGTCTTAAGGCGCAAAGCGGAAATTATTACCGGCTTGGGCTGGAAGTCCCCGACGCCTCCCGAAGCGTTGATAGCGAAAGCGGTCATCCAACATTACGGGTGGCAGATATCGCCCGCTGGGGCTTCGTCTTCAAGCTATTGCTTATTCTCGCTGGTTTCGGGTAATTCCTATTATCGCATATGCGTTCAGCGCCGCCGCTCTCTGGTTAAATACTTTTGCTTGAAAAATTACACTGAGAACAAGGTGATCACCGTGCCTTCCATTCTGTGAACAACTTGAAATATTTTTTCACTGAGGTTTTTACGCGTTAAAGTTAATGGTCCCCGATTCGGAGTTTCCATGAGCATCTTTGCGCCGCACAACACCGATACGATGAACGAAACTGATGTCGTCGGAGACATTGTTCGGCCACTCTGTCGGGCGCTGGGCTACTCACAAGGCGATCCCGAGGCAAACCTACGAAGCGAGGTTTCCCTGCGATACGACAAAGCCTTTCTCGGTCACAAAAATCCTGGCAAAGACCCTGTGTTGCGCGGTCGTCCCGATTTGGTCTGCGAGGTCGTCTCCTACACTCGATGGGTCGTCGAAGCTAAGAAGCCGTCAGTCGAACTTTCGCAGGATGACAGTTATCAAGCTCATACATATGCCACGCACCCGGAAATAGCTGCCGAGTTCTACATGCTTACAAACGGCAAAGAATTCCGAGTTTATCGGGTTAGCGAGCCGGACAAGATTCTTCTTGGTTGGGCGAAGGAACAGACTGGCGACATGCTTCCAGTGCTTAAAAACCTTCTAGGGCCTGAAGCAATGAAGAAGCGCGCCAATGTAAAGATTGACCTTGGTAAGCCGCTCGCTGAAGGGCTTGGTTCCACTATCGAAATCGTCAGCGGGCATGTGCTCTATGACAAGACCGTGGCGACGATTCCACTCGCAAACACGACTGACGGCCTTAAAAACGCGATCACTGGTCGGTGGGTCAAAAGACTCGATGATGGTCTGATATCTGCACAGGTGGACGTAAAATCGGCTTTTGCTGGACTACAGGAAATCCACGACGCCATCGGTTTTTCATCGTTGGAGTTCAATACGGCTGATGAATTCATATCAATCGATATAGAGAATCCAACGCTAATGCAGAACATTATCTCGGTGACTATTCCGGCAGGGACCAAATTTCCAACGACGATGATGAGTCCAGGTGGAACGCTTGCTTTTGGCTTTAAAGCCGAGTGCTACACCGAGGCGGTGGGCTTTATAGAGGGCAACTTTTTTAAAGGCACATTTTCAATTGACTACGAATATGAAGTCGATGTGCCGCCCTCTATCCCGTTCCCCAAAGCCTTCCAGATGAGGACCGAAGGACGGTTCGAAATACGGTTTCAATAAGCTGCCTGCACCGTCGTTCCGGCCGGCCTCTGATCCGGCACCTAGCCAGGACCAGTCTGTTTACTGCCGGCCCTTAAAGCACTCACCTCTCTGCAGCAGACCGTCGGCTTCTAATTCAATGCGGGGGCTCTGAACGGCAGAGTTGACGGTGCAAAGCTGCCGCATCTCCCGGCAACTGCTCATGCCGACCGCAGACGGCGAAACTCGGTCGCCTCACCTCTGACTTGCGCAAAAAGCAGGTGACAGAGATATCATGGCTTGCCCTCACGTGTAGCATTCGCTTAGCGCTCGGCCTCATCACGTCCATTGTCGCGGTGACGCTCTTGCTCGGTTGGGCGAATGCGCTCACGACGCTGTTCGTTCTGCACGCCTTTCGTGCTCACCGTCTGCTCTCGTGCTGCCCGGGCCGCTCGACCTGTAGCAATAGCCTGTTGCTGGACCGCGATTGCGGGATCGACACTTGCCGGCGGCTTCCGGTTTTGATCATGGCCCTCGCCAGCTTGAATAGTGGACGGCGTTCCCCCTCCCCCGGAAGCATGCATGGCTGACGGTATCTGCTGCAATTCGATGTCACGGCGCTGCTCGGCAAAGAGTGCCGAAATCTCGCGCCGCATTTCCTCGACGGCCTGGCGCTCACCACTGCTGTCGACCATCGTCTCCAGACGGTCCATCGATTTATTGGCGCGTGCAACGCGCTCGTCGAACTGTTCCAGCGATAGGGGCATAGTGTTTTCCTTTCGATGTTTGATGTCTGAAACCAAAGTCATGAGTTTCGCGAGTGGCGTGGCTGGATCCGAAGCCGTTCTCTGTGCCGATTTTGCAAAGCGGCTCTGCAGCCACGGCGTTGGCGAACCATTCTGGGCAGCGCCGGCAGCCTTGACGGAAACAGCGGCATTGAGCCCCTGTTCGGACAACTGGCGCTCGATATTCTTGACCACCGCAAGGGTCTCCGCGCCTCGGCCAACCTCTTTCTGCTTCTTCAGCTCCCGCTCGAGCTTGCTGACGCTCGCATCGGTCGGCGTCAGAAGCAGTACAGTTCCACCTTTCACCGAGAGGAATCGAGCATCACCGTTCAGCGCATGCTGGACAGTCTTCGGCAGGGAGACGCTGTCATAGGCACCGTGGGTCTTGACCTGCACAAGCACGAAGCCTCTCATCGCGCGTGGCGAAAGCTTAGACGCTTTTTCCGAAGCCACAGCAGCAAACCGGTCGGCCGCGTTTATCACTGTGGATTTCGCCCCTACCTTTTTCAGCGCGTCCACAGTCGCTCGCCACTGAGGGGCCAGACTTAGACTGCCGTTAGCAAGCGAGGCATTGTCGGCGACACCGGCCTGTTTTCGCTCGACGCGCCCAATGAGTGCGGATGTCTTGAGATAATGCGGATCATTGAGCCCACGTTGATAGGCGCCGGCCTGCGCCTGGCTGTACGGCCGCGTTGCCGCGACGTCGGCACGGCGGGTCGCCACCATTGCGATCCCATGCTCACGCGCCTTTGCCGCGAACCGCTCTCGCCATTGATAAAGTTCGGGCTTGGTCAACCGCAGCGCTTTGCCAACATCATCGCGGGCGGAAATCATCGCATGGACGTGCACATGCCCGGTTTCCGGATGATGCGCCGTGACCCACCGGTGCCCTGCGACTTGCTCGCTCAGAAAATTGCGCGCCGCGCTGTTCATCGCCTCCGCATCTGTACCGGCGCGGGCTGAGAAAATGACATGGAAAGCATTGCGTGGTTCGACGGTGCGAATATGACCGGACCACTCCTGCCAAATTCCGTCTGCTGCTTTCTGGATTGAAGCGCCGCGTTCTACCGCGTCGCCGGCGCTAGTGATAACCCGCTTTTCAGCACGAAGAAATTTTTCGAGGAAATAGCGGCTCGACTTTTCCGAAGTTGCAGCCCCGAGTATGCGAACCTCCGCCCGTCTGCCGGCGTCCGCCAACCGAGCCGCAAGATCAGCTTCGGCAGTTTCTGCCACGCGTACAGAGCCTTTGCCCGTCTCGCGGGATTTCAGAGCGCCGGCCAGTTTCGCTACCGGCAGGTCCGTGACCGCATAGACAGAAACGTCCCCGTCCGCGCGACGGGAATAAAGGAACGGCTTTGAGCCGAAGGCAGCGTTTAACGCCTCATGAAGATCACCGTCTCCAACACGTTCGGCGAACTTAATCGAGATGCTCGCCACCGCGTTTACGGCATAGGGCTCTCGGAACTCAGCGGTCCAGTCGGAGAGAACAGTCGCGCGCGCCTCCCTGCTTGCGATCGTGATCCCGTCTTGATCAATGACAGGAATGTCGACCCTTCCCTTTCTGCCATTTTCGTTTTCGGCCTCGCGCGTTCCAAGATAGGTGAGCAGGCCCGCGGCCGAAGTTCGGCTGGAAACCGTTGACGTGACTTTGATCACGACCGGCTGGGCACCGGCAGCAAGCGCTGCCCGGCTGGCAACCTCTGACGACGCCTTGTCTTTCAACGAACGCCGCGTGGCGATCGGCGGGTTGGCTTGACGTGCGGCGCTACCGCCGCCTCCCCCGCCCCTGCGCAATTCGTCGTCCTCTTCCGGCCCCGTGCGTGAAGCTAACGCACCGACGAGCGCGATGACGTCCTGCTGAGAGGAGCGCGCTGGCTGCAGGATGGAGGCGATAGTCTGTTCCCCGGACGGGACGGAGATCGTCGCGGCCCTGGCTGCAATCCCTGTTGGCAGATACCGCTTCTCAGCGCGATCACTGATCACGGCGGGACAACTCGCCCGTCCGCGACGCCGCTCCTCATCATCATCAAGGAGAGAAGCCGCCCGCCGCGCGGAGTAGCTATCGACTTCGCCGAGGAGACTTGCCCACTCATAGGCCATGGGCGCCTCCTCTCCGCTCACGCCGGCTGATCCGAAGCATCAAATCGACATCGGCCCTCAGCCGAAACACAGCGTCGAGAAGCTTCCGCAGCGCTGCATCAAGATGCGGTTCATAGCCGACGCGACCTTCGTTCATGGCCCGCACAGCCTGGTTGAGATTGATGCCGACCCGACGCAATTCCTCATTCGTGCCCCGCAGATAGTCGGCTTCGATCGGTCCGACAGGCAGCGGAAGACCGGCCTGATCGCGGAACAGCAGCCGGATGACATCGCTTGCGGTGCGGTTTTGTCCGCACAGCGCGGCAAGCGCCTCGCGCTCCTCCGGCTTCATACGAACCCTGACCACCTCGCTTCGCATCGCTTCCTCTCCATTGCCATGGGTCCCGGAGGCGCCACAGAGCGCCATATGGCGCGAACCTCAGCCCTGCCGGAGGCGGGCGTCGTCGAGTTTGTACCACAAACTTGACTATCCTGCCACAGAGAATTAATTATAGTTTCCACTTCGCACTGTCAACCCACACTCGCAGGTGAGACGCACATGCCGTCTATGGACGGCGACCGACAATGGGTAATTGAAACGCTGGCAATTGCCCATTGTTAATTGAAACAGTGCCCGTTAGTGCGTGGGTAATGCTCAGATAACCGTTGTTAATCATCAAACGACGCGTCATCAACTGCTCAATGGCAATCATCAATGGGTCGTTCCTCATTGATGATGAACAGCTGGCAATTGTCGATCATCAATCATCAGCGGCCAGTCAGCAACGGGTAACTGAAGCGTTGCAAGAAAAGCTGCGCACGGTTAATTATAGTTTCTTTTGGAAATGAAAGGAGCTTTCATGATCGTCACCATCGCAAACCCAAAAGGCGGGACCGGAAAAACCACGCTCGTGCGGGCGCTATCGGGAACCGCCGCCCATGCCGGAAACGACGTGTTTCTCATCGACGCCGACAGCCGTGCCAACACAATGCGGTGGGTGACGATGTCGAAACAGATGCACGTTTGGCCTGACAGACTGGAGGCGGAAAGTTGCCTGGATCCAGATCGCATCTACAAAATGGCGTTGGATCGACAGCGCGAGGGCAAGATCGTCTTTGTCGACATCGAGGGGACGACCAATGAAAATCTCTTCGCGGGTCTCTATTGTGCCGACGTCGTCCTCATTCCCCTCCAGACCACCCAGGACGATGTGGTCGCCGGCATGCAACTCGCGCTCAATCATATTCCCGTCGTCGAAGACGACCAAAAGCGTAAACTGCCCTCTCTGATCGTCATCAACCAACACGATTTGGTCACCGGACGCGCCAAGGCGCACGCGCCGCTGCGTGAAATCTTGCGGGAAAGCGGCGTTGCGCTTGCCTCCCAGCCCATCGCCCGGCGCGCTTGCTATCAATCGATCGGCGCCGCCGGCACGCTCCAGACAGTTGCAACGCCCGACCCGAAAGCCATCGCCGAGATGGAAACGCTGCTCGGCGAAATTCTCGCCCTTTACAGATCGACCGCTGAGGGAGTTCAATCATGAGCGACGGTCCAAACAGCAAGAACCTGGTTCTCGGGCTGATATCCACCAACCGCGAAAAACCGTCCGTGCGTGAAAAGCACACCGCCTCCCCTCCTCTGCAAACCGAGGACGACCATCGAGCCTCGACGTCGAAGCCGCCGGTAGACCGTGCCCAACTTCGCGAGATGGTCGCCAAGGGCGAAAGCCGCGATCCGATCGCCGGCAAACGCTTCCGAGACACAGAAAAAGTGACCACCGGTATTCATATCCGCGCCGACGTTCACAAGACGCTGAAGATCCTTGCCGCGATAGAGCGCCGCAAGTTCAACGCCTATATCGAAGAAGCGATCGACGACTATCTCGAAAAGATAGCGGATCGGATCCCCGACATTTCCTGAGCACTTGGACGCGGGGCTCATCATGCGCTCCGCTTCTCATCCCCGGCGTTCGCCCTGATCGCCGCCATCAGCATCGGCCCGAGACCGAACTCGCCGCGCGCCGCCTTTCGTGTCAAGTCACGCAAGTAGCCGCCGGCCGAGGTGATATGCCCTGCCCGCTCAAGGATGCAGGCAATTGCGACTGCCGCATTTTCGGCCCCCATGATTTCGCAGGCCTCTTGGTAGGCCGAAGGACTGACGCCGAGCATCGACCGCACCACAATGGCAGCCGACATCAACTCACGCCAATGGTCTATCCGGCCACCTGGGGCGTAATCCGCCATTTGCGGGCATGCCCTCAACACCATGCTCAACGGGAACGCCTTCAGCGGCTCGGTAACCCGTTTCGGTTTGAGCTCCGGCCTTTCGCCCTGCTCTTTGTCAGAGCTAGGTTCAAGTTCATAGATGGATTCGGGATTTGAATTCTGTATGTGGCATCCATACTGGATAGCATTGCCGTCGGTTTTTTCTGCTTTTAGCTGAATTTCCAGCAGGTTGACGATTTCCTCACGAAGCATTCGCATGTCTTCGAGCACTGCATCGACATCGTGGCGCCTCGGAGCGCGCGGAAGGCGCGCAATAAGGCCGACATACATCGCCTCGATCTTTGCCCAATCACCGTCAGCGCCCTCGTCCATGGCAGCGGAAATCAGCTTGCGCACATCGCGCCGGCAAAGCGTCAAAGCTTCCTTGGCACGCTTGAACCGCACGCGCTCTTCAGCAACTTGCTGGGCAAGACCAGCCAGCTCGGCAGCACGCGCACGCAGCGGTGCCAGGCTGAAGCCGAACGCGTCCTCGATTTCCCCTCCCCTGCTCCGATGCGCATAACGTTTACCGTTCGGGCTATCGCGGCGCTGGATCAGGCCAGCCTCAACGAGCACACCGAGATGGCGCCGCAGTGTTGTGCCGGCGATGCCGTGCGCCCGGATCGACAGCTGCGTGTTCGACGGAAATACGACAAGACCATTGTCGTCCGAGAGCTCAGTATCCGGATAGAAGCTCAGCAACGCGTGCAGCACTGCGAGAGATCGGTCCTGAAGGCCAAAGACGTCCTTCGCCTCACAGAGATCCCGGAAGACTTTCCACTTATCTACGGGCTTGCTCTCGCTACGCTCTGCTGTTTCCAGTTGACCTTTGACCAAGGCAAGCGTCATCGGCCGCCGCCCAAAGGGCGTCGTCACACTTCCACTCTGCATTTTCCTTCACCTCTCAAAAGGCAAAAGAAATCCACTCACCAAAACGATGCCAAAGACTCTTGACTGTGATTCGTGAAAATGCGATTCTCAGATTGCTACATGTGAGGAAGGCTTCCACGACGGAAACGTTTGGGGGCCTTTTTCTTTTGCGGTTGTCTCTCCTTCGACCTTGCTTAACTCTTGCTGTGACCCTCCGCCCTATTGCGCAGGGTCGGCCGATTGATATTCGCGCATCAGATCCGGCATTCGATCCGCCAGCCAGCGCGCAAATGCTGCCTCTTTTTTGGGAATGATTACGGTCGTCCCAGAAGACGTAGACTTCATACGCCCGAAAACTCTTTGGTTAAGAGCGAAGTCGCGGGTCTCATCCTGCGCTTTCCCTTCGCCGTGCTTAGATATCTCACTTGCAGCTCTGATTGCCTGCGCGATCCGCTCCGCTCCATCTGCTTGCTTAAACTCTGGTGTTTTAACAATCCGGCGCACAGCCTCGGCCTTGTTCAAACTCTTCAAGAGGTCCGCAAATGCAGTCCACTTGGGGCGGCCCACGCCTTTTGCACGACCAATAGCGTAGACAATATCTTCAGGAACGATGTCGGTGACCCGGAACAGGTGCGAAATAGCCGCCTCAGACAAACCAAGGATGGGGCATATCGCACGATGAGAGAGCCCTGCGCCTTTTAGCTGCACGGCCCACATTGCCTGCTCAATCCAGGTGAGGTTCTCCCTAACGCCGTTTTCGAGAGACTGCTCCTCAATAAGCTGGCGATCTGTAAGATCACGGACGTATGCCTTGATCTTAACGGCCTCCGGTCTTTCGGCGTCCGCCATGATCGCCTTGACAGCTGCCCAGCGACGGTACCCGTAAGCCAGCTGATAATGATCGCTCTTCGTTGGATGCGGTCGGACAAGAATTGGTATTTTCTGCCCTTCGCTTGCAATCGATAACTTCAGCGCCTCAAGTTCTTTGTCAGCCTCTTCGTCATTTTCGAAGCGATCCTTGTAAGGAGAGCGCTCCACTTTCGTGGGATCGAGGGAAATAATGCTGTCCTCGGTCAACTGCGAGAGCACTCTTCCCACGTTTGAAATGACCGGCGATGAGTGGCGTCGAGAAGGTAAAGCCTTGTCCAGTGCTTCAGGGACTTGGGCCGTATCACCGCGGTTTTCGGCATCCGCTGCCATTCTTTGAAGTATGCTCTTTTTCATGCGCTACGCCCCCAAACCTTGTGGATCAGGTGAAGGATCTCGAAGTTAACCCGATCAGCGCTTTCGATCGCTCGCTTCAGCGCCTCCCGACCAACCTCGCCGACTTCAAGCTCGTAAAGCGTTTTTTTCGCGACGGCTGCACCAGCAATGGCGGTCGACTCCAGAGCCTCCGACACGAGTACGTCATCACCAAAAAGACGTCGCATGACCCCAGACATGTACTTCTGCGGTCCGTCGTTCGGATTCACACGTGTCAGAAGGAACCGGAAGAAATCATGCTCAAACTGTGCGCCGAACTGGCCCAGCGTCTCGGAAAGATCGGAAATCATGATGAGGAATTGATTGCAAGACGCCACGTCGAGCATGGCTGGATGAACCGTCACGATCAGCGACGTCGCAGCATACAGTGCTGCGAGCGTCGAGTAGCCAAGTGATGGCGGTGTGTCGAGAATGACAATGTCATAACGATCTTCCACACGCGCCAGCGCGTTGCTTAGCCGTTCGAAAAAGAGACCGAGGTCGTCCCTATTCCTCTGTGTAAGGTAGGAAGGGGTGTCAAACTCGAAGTCCATGAGTTCGAGGTTTCCTGGCACCAGATCGACGCCTGGGAAATAAGTAGGTCGAATGACATCTGCCAGGGCTCGGCGCTCGTTGTCATAGCGTATCGCCGCATAGGCAGTCTCATTTTCGCCGAGATCAAATTCCGGTTGGATACCAAATAGCGCCGTCATGGACGCTTGTGGATCCAGATCCATGCACAACACCCGGTAGCCCTGCAAGCCGAGGAAATGCGCCAGATGCATCGAGGTCGTCGTCTTCGAACTTCCCCCTTTGAAATTCGCAGTGGCGATAACCTGCAGCTTCTCGCCCTCACGGCGGTACGGCAAAAGCTCACCGGCATCATCCGGACGAAGGGTAGCGAGAAATGAGCGCAGCTCTTTCACCTGGTCTACCGTATAAGTGCGCCGATTGTTCTCGGCGCGCTCCGGTACAGGTCCCTTCCCTTCGATCGTTAGTTGCCGGAGGGTGCTTTCAGGTACTCCCAGCAATCGTACCAGATCGAGGGTCGAGAATGTTCTCGCGAATGTTTTTCGTGCGGCTGGCGGATAGACTGCTTCGCGCATATCTTGAAGCTCCGCCGAAAGCTTCGACGTGTACGCCTGGATCTTCGATGCAGTATCTCTGACGTTATGAGAAGCCGAGTAAAGCATTAAATCCCCTTGACGGTTATGGTCACGATACGCAACCCTTACCGTCAGAAATGCCAGAGAGACTCCGATTCTTCAAGGAGTTTTTCGTTAATGAAAAGTTAACACCACCAATCACCGGCGCAGGACTTTACAGTTGTAAAGTTCAGCGCGACCTGTAGTTCCCACTTGGGCCGGCGAGAAGGTTTGCCACCTTGACCTCCACCCGCGCCACCACAAGCTTTCGACACCGAGGCCAGGTGGACGACTCAGGCGATCGTTCAGGTACGGCCCCGCACTGGGGCCGCACCTCGCTGAATCAATCCCAGGGAATGACGGCCATCAGATCATCGTCGTCTTGGCCCGGGAAGCGCCCGAGATTGGCATTGAGGCGTCCGTATCCGGTATTGACCGAGAGGGTGTAGTAGTCACTGCCGTTCTGATTGATCTTCTTCCAGATGCCGCCGATTTCTACGGAGCGTCCCCTAGGGGTCTTGGCAAGGATGCGATAAACGGGCGCTTTCGGGTTGGTGATGCTGATTTCTTCGCCGGTCAAATCGATGTCATAAGCCATGGATGCGATGTTGCCCGAGAGGCCGGTTTCGGTGAAGCGGATGAAGTTTACGAGGTCGGACATTGCTGTATCTCCTTTGTTTGCGTTGCCGATGGACACGACAAAAGGGCGGGAACAGGAACGGCCGCACCCGAAGGGTCGCAGCACCTGAGAGCGGGACGATTTTGCAGCGCGAGGAGATCTGTAGGATCGGGGAAAATCGTTCCGATCGAGGGTTGCGGGCGTGACGACCGGCCTTAGTGATCCATCTGAAGGCATCGCATACAAAGGAGATCAGCGCAGATGTCTCCGGATATAACGCCGCCCGTTTCACCGAAACCGGCATCGCCACCCATTGACGCCAGACGCATCTACCTGAAATCGACCAGGCGATTAAACACCACTTAGCGGGAGAACCATCGGCATCCTCGCAACGACATTCGCCGAGAGCTGGGGCTCATACGGAACTGACTGCATCTGGGAAGAAGACCGATCACGCAGCGAGCCCATCGAAACATCGAGATCGGCTCCACCACCATGCCATCCCGGGAGCCTCCCCTGACAAGATCGCCGATCTTCAGGACAGGAACACTGATTGCCCTAGCGATTTACAGCTGCGTGGGGTTGCGGACACGATCACAGTACGCGGGGTGAAGATTGTTCCTTTCGCATTTAAGGGAAAAGCCGTTGCTGACGGGTCCGACAACAAGCCACATCATCCGCGCCCGATCACATGCGGCCTCATCCAGCCAATGTCGTACCGGAAATAAACGCTCGCGTGACTCCAGCGCTGCGTGGATCCTACTTGCGACGCAAAGCGCGGGCCGGGGTTCGATGCCCTGGACCGCGCTCGCGGGCGGGAAAATGACTAGGGTAGGTCAAATAGCTGGCTCTGTTTTAAACAGGGGCCGACCGCGCGGAAGAAGCGCGACCGGCTGGATAGCATCGGCTGGGTTATTCCGCTGCCATCGGCAGGGACTGGGCCTCGTCGTCGATCTCGATGTTTGCCTCGGCGCTCGGGTCGGATGCAATCCGGATTGGAGCCGGGAGCCAGCCGGTTCCCACAATTAGCCTGTCCGCGATCAGCACAGCTTCTGTCTTCTTAGCCGCTGCCTTCACGGATAGGCTTGCGTCTTCGCCCTTGGCTTCCGCCACAGCGAGAGCAATGCTCTGCCGATTGATGTGACTGAAATAGCTGTCGGCGGTCGTCTCGAACCAGTCGGTCATCCGCACATTGAGCGCACGACCAAGCTGGTTTGCCTGCTCGATACCAGATCGGCGGTCGGTGAGTTTCTTCTCCACAGCGTTGACGGAGTGGGCTGCCGCATAGGCCAGCAGGAGCAGCAGTTCTTCGCGGCTCTGTGCAAGGCACCACTCGAACAGGTCGGCAGGGTTTCCGGGGATTTTATGCCCGTAGTTTTCCTGTACGCTCTCGAAATCGGCAGCGGCCCTGCACTTTTCAGGCGATTTTATCGACCCTTCGACGCGCTCATAAGTCAGCGACACTTGCAGGGCGCTTTGCTCGGACACATAGCCGGTGTAAGCAACACGCAGCAGCATGGCGTGAACGACGGCGGCAAGCGCCACATCGGGATTGTGGACCAGCTCGACGCGAAGCGCTGCGGTCTTCTGTGCCGTCAAATCCTCGATCAGGGTTGCCGGGTGGGTAAGCTTCGGGGTGTCATCCTTGGCTTTAACGCTTGCGGGGGCGTTCCCGTTTTCGCCGTCGTCCGCGTCTCCGGCCTCGTCCTCTTTCCTGATGATGCCGATCGCCGCTTCCAGCTTGCCGTGATAGTTGACATACAGCACGATGCCGCTTCTCGCCTTGTCTTCGGCCAAATAGGTTTCCTTGCTTTCGGAAATCTCGTCCAGCCGCCGGTTGATCGCATCAACGCGCTCGTGTGCGCCCTTCTCCTCAGCCTCGTTGTTGATCATTTCTGCCAATTCGTCATGCTCTTGGCAAAGCGCGTCGTATTCAGCTTGAACTTCGTCAGAAAGCTCGACCTCCACCGGATAGACACGCGGTACATTGAACATCCATTCCGGGCGTTCGGAAGTCGCTTCCACCCATTTCCAGCCTTGCTGACGATATGGCACCGTGGCTTCTTCCAGCTTCTCGGATACGAGCCTGTCGAGCAATGCGACATCAAGCGCATAACCTCCGCCGTCCGCGTCAAACAGATCGCGGCGAATGGTTCCGCCTACCTGCTCATAGGCATCCAGCCCCCCGACGAATTTCACCCGCCGGTCAGTGCTGGCAACCTCGTCCGTCAACAGGTTCGACTTGATCCGGCTTGCATGACGATCCCATGTGGATAGGCCATTCCAAACCTGTTCCTGTCGCTCATGGTCGTCGGAAACCGTGAAGGCGGAAAGTTGCTCGAAGGTCATCTCCTCCTTGCGGTAGAGGTCCAACAGTTTGGGTGAGACCTTCGCCAACGCCAGACGGCGGCGCACGATGATTTCCGTGGTTCCAAAACGGGCGGCAATGTCAGGGATCGCCTTGCCCTGATCCGCCAAGGCGCTGAACGCCTCGTAAGCATCCACCGGGTGGAGCTGTTAGGTTATGCGTCAAGTGTCCTTTTAGCTGGACAACGCTGATTCTAAGGACTTTTTAGCTGCGCTCCGTATTTCGAGTGTATCTTTGGCTTCGAAGCCCTCTTGGGTCTGTCAATTACGGGCTTTCTCGACGGAAGCGATAGCCGCCCTTTGATGCGCGCATGGCCTTGGCGATCGCCTTGTTGATGTCGTCGAGATTGCAGGTTTCCGGGTGGAACTTGCGACCCACCCATCGATGCATGGCTTTGTGTTCCTCATGGTCAGGGTCCAGCCAGGCTTCGAGGAAGTCGGCATAACCTGAAGTTCCGCCAACATCTTCTGGAGGTGCGGATCGGTTGCCAGCGATACAGTGAGGATACTTGACGCCTTCTTCGCGCGCTACGCGCTCCAAGCGCAGCAGATGACGCCAATTATCGCCAAAGTCGTATTCGTAGAGGATCGTGACAGGGTTTTCCTCGGGATCGTAGGGAAAGTGAAGGTCGATCATCCTGACCTCGGTCGCCTCGAAGGTCCGGCTGTCGGACAGACCGTCCTCATCGAACTCCGGGGCACCATAGATAAGACCGCCAATATTGAACTGATGCAAATGACTGTCGGTCCAGCCAAAGGCTGCCTGCAGCACCTCGTGGAGTTGAGCGAGGTTGAGAGTGATTGGCAGTTCGAGAGTGCGGCTGATCCTGGGCTCGATGCCGAGGATATGAACCTCGGCGCGCACAATGAAGCTATCTGGATCGAAGGGGTCAAGCATGCCGCAGATCATGCCGGGCATGATCGTCGCAGGCAATGGGGAAGACAATTGTCCTTCGAGGACCGCAGCGACGCCGATCGCCACGACGTCAGGATTTTGGCCCGCGCGGGAGGGCCACCGGCTTCATGTCGCGATCGCGCTCAGTGATCAGGCGGGCATTATGACGCTTCTGCCGCTCAACCTCCGTTTCGGCTTCGAGGATGCGCTTCAGCAGGACGGCATTTTCCGTCACCATACGCCGCTCCTCGATCTGCAAGACCTGGATCAGAGCGCGCTGCTGGGCGAGTTTGTCTTCCCAGGCCGCCAGCTTTTCGGGGACGATCTTGCGATCGCTGGCGCGACGCAACTCATCGATCATCGAGCGATGATTGGTGTAGATCGCGTTGCGGCCGACACCCGCCTCACGTGCGAGCGTGGCAACGGTCAGACGGTAGGATCGCTTTTGCAGGTCCGGGTGTGTGGGCAGTCCCTTCACCAGGCGCTCCAGAGCCTCCCGCAGCTTGCGGTCCGTGTTGCGCAGGCGTTTTTCGTGCGGCGTCAGCGCCGATGGCTTGCTGGGTTTACGCGCCATCGCGACCATCCTTTCCATGATCGAGATCGCCAAGGATACGATCACATTCGGCGATCCGTGTTTCCGCAATCCTGCGGCTGACCGCGTCCAGCCCGGGCTGATCGAGAAGATCGGCATTGCGATCGCGGCGCGCCTGCCAGACCGGTCTGTGCCTGGCTGTGACGGCAAAGTTGGTGCAGGCGAGACACGTGCTTTCGGTTCTCAGCACGGGGTTCGGGCCGCGCTCGTCGCCGAAACAGGCAGCTGTTTCGACGCGATAGACGCAATAGCCCCAGTCGCAAATCCCAAGGCGGAGATCGGTTTCTTCCATCAAGAAACGGACATAAGCCTGGACATCTCCGTCGCGCGTGCGTCCGCGGAACAGCGAGCGAGCGGCGATCATCCGTCCACCCTTGCCGGCAAGCGCCGTCGCAGTCAGCACCTCTTCCAGGGCAGCGCGGGTTTCTTCCTGGGCATGCCGGTCGATCAGGTCGTCGAGCGCGAAGTCGGTTCCGACATAGCCGCGATCGGTCATGGCACGCGTCACATGGCCGAAGTGCGCCTGAAGCGCATGCAGGCCGGTGCCGTCGCGTTTTCCGACAAAGCGCGCGAAGGTCTTTCTGCCCTGATGGGTATTCAGATGCCAAGGCTCGCCCTCGTGGTCCGGCAAGCTGATGAACGGTGCGAACAGATCGTTCAGCCGCCGTATGATGGTTGAGACAATGGGCAGGTCGATGCGGGCGGCCGGACCGACCAACCCCGTGCTGGCCATCACCAGGAACAGTTCGGATCGCCCGGTTTGCGTCCGCAGGCGGGCGGTCAGCCGCTCCATAACCACGACGGCTCGCTCGACCGGCGCTGGAGCAACCCAGCGATGGGCTTCGCCGTCGACGCCGCGCGCCGTTTTGTAGATCTGCCCGGCAAGGTAGGCGAAGGTCTCGCTGCTATCACCGGAGAGATGGTGTTCGATGCAGCCGACCTGAAGGCCAAGGATCTCCGAGACACGGGCGCCGACCAGATAGGCGATGACGACAAAACAGGCATCGTAAATGCGATCGGCAAGATAGCGCACCTGCTTGGTGCTGATGACAGGCGCTTCATGCCATGGAACATCCTCCCCGGGTGGCATCGAGAAGGCGAACGACGCGATCGCGTCGGTCACGATGAAGCCGGCCTTTGTCTGGCTGATGCCCCTGGCAAGGGCATCGTCATAGGCGGTCTGCGCCGTTGTCTGCAAAGCAACGATGTCGTCGGCCGGCTGTTCGATCAGACGCAGCGCCGCCGAGACCAATGGCACGGCGACCGCATCCGGCGTATAGGGCAGCCAGCCCCGGTCACGGCGAACGAACGGCGGCGCAGTCCCTGGGAATGGATCATCAATTGCCACTTCCGGGAACTTCGATCCTTGAAGATACAGACACGTCAGCAAATTTGCGTAATGTTGCAGCGTCGCGCTCTTCAACGGCTCGCCTGGCTTACTGCCCGGACGCTGCGCCATCGCTGCCAGGAATCCGTCGCTGGCATCACGGTCGAGATCGGCAAAGCGCCGATATCCTTGCGCCGCCATCCAGCGGATCAGTGTCCTCTGCGTGCCGAAGACGCGGACGATCGACGACTCGTGAACGTTACGGCGACCTGGAGGCGGGTCCAGCTTCAGGCTCCACAGGAACAATTTGGCCGCCTCTCGCCAGTCAGCCCATTGCGGATCGCTGAACCAGCTGTCGTCGGCCAGGGCAAATCCCCAGTCGAGCGAGAAGTCACTCCGGTTTGCGCCGGGGCGATGGCCGTCGAGATGCCAGACCTGGTCTGACCATACCGAGCGTGCCGATATCCGAAGGACTGACCTCGCCTGAGCGACAAGATCGGATGCAGTGTACGCTTGCATCGCTTACTCCAGCGCCGGAAGAGTTGGAAGGGTCGACATCCGGCGTTCGGCCTCCGTGTGCAGCGATTGCGGGAAGTCGGGCAGGATGTCGCCCGTTAGAATGCGCAGGCTCGGCGCATACAGAAGCTCGAAGCGGCGCGGATCGATACGCTCACGCGCGCGCTCCAGTTCCTCCTTAGCCTGAAGAACACGCGCCATGTGCTCCGCATCGATCGGGATGACCAGTCCCGGGCAGCGCAAACATCCGCCGAAGTGCCGGCACATCCTGCCGGCCGTTGATCCAGGCGCGATGCCTTCGGCCGGGTTGAGGCAATCATGGCTGAACGGAACCGTCGCATCGCTCGCCAGCGCAATGCAGTCGCGTTGCACCTGATCTTCGGTGTTCGCCTTCGCGCCGACAATCCAGACAAGCATAAGCTCCTGTAATCGGGCGATGGTCTCGCGCTGGATACGACGCGTCTGAGGCCCCCTGATGTAAAGCTCGGTCGTATCGGCGCGGGCGTGGTTGAGCACGTCCTGTGTCGCGACGATATCGCCACCGGACGCCTTGTAGTATTCGGTGGCGACGCTGCCCCGCAGCAGCACCGCCGCAAAATCCGGCAAGAACGGTCGCGCCCGCTCCGGCGCCGCCTTGTTCCAGATGGCGATCCGGGCATTGGAGCGTTTGATGAACAGCTTCAGGGCATGCGACAATGTCCCATCCGCAATCAGCGTGACCGTATTCTTCTTCTCGCTTTTCACCAGGAACAGGCGATCGCGATCCTGCCGGCTGGCCCGGCCTGCGAGCGGCGCGGTCATCGCCAGCAACTTGTCGATCAGGTTCGGCGCCGCATAGCGGCGACGGCGGTCGAACGATCGCCGTTGCGCGCGCTTCACCTTCGCGCCGGCTCGGGGCTTGGCCCACTCGACGATGATACGATGCTCGTCGAGCGGATGCGCCACCTGACAATTCCGCGTGATCAGCCGCAGCGCATCCGGATTGCCCGCCGTCTGGATCGCCAGAGCGATGAAGAACGCCGCGACCGTTTCACCGGTCAGGTGCAGGTAGCCGCCAAGATGACGAAGCCCGCCATGGCGGTTGACAGCCGATATGTTGACGCCGCTGCGGATCGCACACGTCCGCGAAGGAAGCACTCCGTCATTCACCCGGGCGATCGCCCGGACCAGGTCGCAAAGCTCGGGATCGACGCCATCGATCGGACCGCTCGTCGCAAGGATGGTCCGCCCCGCTTCGAAGCGCTCCCATGCTTCGTCAATTTCCTCGTAGCACGCGCGCAGGATCGCCTTGAGATCCTCCCCGGCAAGACGTGGTCGGGTGTCGGCATTGCGGTTCGGCCAGACCCGCCAGGGGAAGTCGATGCGGCCCGGCAGCCGCGACGGATGCCGGCGCTTCGTCCAGTCGATCATCTGGCGAAGCTGCATCAGCACATTCGCCCGTGAACTCTTCGACCAGGGCTGGTTCGTCTGTCCCGCGACCTGGCGATCCAGCCACGCGATATAACGCCCAACCATCGCGGTCGTCAGATCGGCCACAGACAGAACCTGGCTGTCCTCCGCCACAAAGCGCGCAAACGCGCGCAGCGCCATCCAGCAATGGCGCTGCGTGTCCCGGCTCGAGGCGGCATGATGGTGACGGAAGGCGTCGGCCAGAAGCAGTGCGACGTCCGACGGCAAGCCGAGCGCGCCGGTATTGTAGCGCTTTGTGACGTCGCCCCAGCCGTCGCGGAAGACGACGATGGTATCGGCTGGCTGATCCAGAACAATCGGCGCCGCGGCCGCCAGACGCCGGTCGATGCGTTCGCGTCTAACGGCCATCGGGGATCAACTCGCCATACAGATAGTCGATGCTGTCGGCGAGTTCCCGCGCATTCAGTTCGACGCAGCGCAGGTAAATCGCCGTGCTCTGGATCGAGCTGTGCCCCAGCAGCACCTGCACGATCTTCAGCGGATTGAGGTCTGGCGTCGTCGCTGCCTGCCGCTGCAATCGCACCAGCATCGTCATCGCGAATGTGTGCCTCAAGTAATGCAAAGTTCCCGCCACACCCGCCGCCCGGAACGCCTCTGCAAACACCGCCGTCAATCGTGTCTTGCTGACTGCGTTTCCCTGAAGATTGAGGAACAGCGCCGAGGGCGGCCGATAATCCGGCCGTCGACGACGCAACGCCCGGACATGGGGTGTGCGAACCTCGTCGAGATAGAGTTGCGTGCGGTCGACCAGGCGGATCGGCGGGTAGATCGTGCGCGGCTTGTCACCCTTGGTAATCGTCAGCGGCACGCCGATCAAGGGATGATCCTCGTCGTCCAGATGGGCCGTCTCCGGAACCTGGAAGACCGCGAGGCCGCAAAGCTCCTTGCGCCGCAGTCCCGTCGCCAGCGCCCATTCCGCCATCAACCGGTAGGGCATATCCAGATGCGCAAAGACGCGGCGCAATTGATCGACACGCAACGGTCTCGGCAAACGTTCGTGCTCGGCGACCGTCAGGATGTTCGCCGCCATGACGCCTGGACGCGCATCGACATGCGCCAGGAACGATTGTCGCCGACTGGCACCCACCCGCACATCGACAAAGTGGAACGGCAGAGTCTCAATCCACCCGCGGCCTTGCGCCCAGGCATAGAACCGGCAGACCGTGCGGACCCGATCGTTCACCGTCGAGCGCGCGTAGGGCCGTTTCGTATGCAGGCTCGGCTGTGACAGCATGCGATTGCGCCAGGCCGCAATCTCGGCCTCGCTCACGCTGTGCCAGTCAAGACCGGACTGCTCCAGGCTGTCGAACCAGTCGTGAAGATGCTCGCCGTAGGTTCGGACCGTTTCCGCCGCGTGGCTGCGGCCGGGTATCGTCGCCAGTTCCATCAGCCAGGCGAACGCCGGCTCGATGATCGCCATCCGTTCCGATACCAGGATCGGAAAGCCGGCCGGGATCGCGGCATAACCCATCGCCGCCCTGATGATCCGCACCATGTCCTGTCCTCTTTGCTCGCCGCCATAAGAAACAGCAAAAGACATCAGCCAGGACCGAAAGCCCTGCACAGCAACAAAGAAGACAGTTTCTCGAACAGGATGTTATCTTGAGCGGAGCGCCTTCGGCGCACTCTTCTATTTTGACTGCGAGGGGTTCCCCTCGCGCTCTCCCGTTCGCCACGTGGCAGGGGTGCAGGGCTTTGCCTGCACCCCACCAAAAAGCTTGTGGTGTCGCCGCCGCCTCAAGCGTTGTCCTCGCTTCGCTGCGGGAACGCTTGACCCGGACGTCAGTGTGCCTTCCTCAATATGCCCCGCAAGTATCGATCAAAGCCATGACAGCCGTACGAACCTAACAGGACAGTTGCGACACAGAACCTAACATATCTTCGCGCATGACATTTTCCGTTAGGCTGATCTCCGTGGCATCCTCGCTGTCGCGCACTTTGCACTCAACCGCGTGGTTCTTCTGAATTTCGCCCTGCTCCAACAGCAGCAACAATGCCCGTCTGCGGCGCTCTCCGGCCGTGACGAAATACCGTCCCTTCTTTTCAGCGGTCCGCACGACAAGGTTTTGCAGAACGCCGTTGACCTTGATCGATGCGGCAAGCGCCGCAATGCTGTCAGCGGAGTAGGTCTTGCGGACGTTCTTGGGGTCTGCATCCAGCTTGTTCAATTCGATGATGATGGTCGTCGTCATGTTTTCAGTCTCCTGATGTCCCGTTTCACTTGGGTTTCAAACCCGGCGGTGGGCGAAGCCTTCTTCCTTTGGTCCGAAGGACGTGCGCACACGTTCCTCGGAACGAAGGGAGGGGGCGTAAGCCCGCTCCCGGTAGGGCGGAGATCGGGTCATGGGTCGGACGGGAAGAAAAAACGGAAGGTTTGACGCCCTGGCGGTGAAAGCCGTTTTTTCTTCCCGGCCGACAGCGCCCTGGCGCGCTTGCCCATTGGCGCGAGCACCGGCCTATCGTAAGAGCGGCATGTTACGGAGAAGATGCGCATACGCCTCTCGCGGATGCTCCTTACAGATGTGAGCGCGGGTCGCGCTCTCAACTTCTCGTCCTTTAAAAAGAGAACGCGCCGTGTAAAAGATCGTAACCCCGAATGGGCCGCACCCGTTTGCGGGTTCGGTGGAGCAGAACACGATGCGGCACAGTTAAGCCCGCCTCGTGCGTTATGCGCCACCACAGCCCAAAATACATCGTCATTGTGCACACTGGGGATGTACATTCGATCAATAAAAGACTATTGTACATCCACGTACACACAAGGATGATGGCATGCACACCACCAAAGCTTTCAAGAATGGAAATTCGCAGGCCGTGCGTATCCCCGCCGAACTGGCGTTTGACCGGACCGATGTCGAGTTGGAAATCGAACGCGTCGGCGACGAGCTTCGCATCCGTCCTGTGCATCGCTCCCTGGCCGGCGTTCTGGATGTATTCGCCCGCTTCTCTCCTGATTTTATGCGTGACGGAAGAGAGCCCCATGAGCAAGACGAGCGGGATAAGATCTGATGGCGCGCTACATGCTCGATACGAACATGTGTATCTACCTGATGAAAAACCAGCCGGAGCAGGTCGCCCGCCGCTTTGCCAGTTGCTATGTGGGAGATGTGGTCATGTCCGCCATCACCTTCGCCGAACTCGAGTATGGTGTATCCGCATCCGATGATCCCGCACGCGAACTTGATAATCTCGCAGCTCTGGCCGAGCTGATCACGGTAGAGCCGTTTGGGATTGCAGCAGCGCGTGCCTATGGGCCGGTTCGTATGGCGACGAGAGACCGAAAGAAAGATCATCTCGACAAACTGATCGCTTCGCATGCAATCGCCCTGAATACGGTCCTGGTTACCAACAACACGCGCGACTTTCTGGCGTATCCCGAACTGAAGCTCGAAAACTGGCTGGACGCGTAACGCTGACAAACCAATTAACCCGTCCCAGCGGCTATGCCGTGAGGGGCGGGCAGGGAGGAGGATCTGGCCGGCGTTCGTGCCGGTGCGAGTGCCAACGACCAAGGCACGATCAGCGAAAAATGAAGAGTATCGGAGAAATCAGCATAGCGCCGCTCCCAGGCGGGATTTCGGGAATTCTCGAAGCGCAGGGAGCGGGAAAAAGGCAGCCGCAGGAGCCTCAACATAGTGGCCCGAAGGGGAGGCGGGATCGACTGCCGCCGCACGCTGCGCACCGTTTGCATGGGGCAGAAACAAGAAAAACCCAAACGCCAAAAACGACCGTTTTCCACCAAGCTCCGGAAAACCCTACGGCGCTATGTGGGAGCGCGGGTTTCCTCCGCTTGGCTGCGCTCGCCTCTTCGGCTCGCTCCGGCCGCGGGCGCGCCGTCTGACGGCACTGCGGCTGGAAAACAGTCGAACAATACCGCAGAATGAACTCCACGCTGGCTGTGAGTGCCCTTAGCCCTGGATCCAGGACAGGGGAGGGGGAGGGCGAATGCCCGTCCCACGGCGACGCACGAGACTATCAAGTCGCGTGGCGCGGAAGACGGAGGTCTTCTCGGGTCCGGACAAGCGATCGTCACCGGGATCGGCGAAGACGGCCGAAGGGCTGCTTCGTGCCATCGGCATAGAGCGCGGCCAACCCGTCGGTTGGTGTCGCCATCTCTCGCGTAGGCAAATCGGCAAAGCGCAACGCACTTACAAAGGCCTTGCCTCAAATCCTCGGAGCGCGGAACTTGCATAGGGCAGATTGTGCGTTCCTATCATTTGTAGGCGGGACAGTCAGAAAAAATGCAGGGCAGGGGAACAAACCTCGCTTGCAACGAGCGCCTATAATGACGAGCAAACCCGGTGGGCCGGAAGGAAATGCGAGAGTGTGGGGCTTGGCCGTACCCCGCGAAGCTATCGGCGCTCAAAGCCCAGACAACCTGGTTTTTTATCCGTGCTGGCTGCGTCGCTGTGGAGCAGCCGATCAATCGATCCTTGTCGTATTCTGGCGGAGGATTTTGGCAAAAGCCGCCAGACCCTGGCGTTCCACGGCCCCAACAAAATCTTCGTTTGAAGGCAACGATTTGCGAAGATTGCCTCGGGCACGAGCGACACTGTCGATCAGTGCCTCGGGAAACTGGCCGTAAAGCTCGACCAGAAAAGCATCGGGCGTGATGCAAGCCACGCCATGCGATCGGAGATTTTCGATAGGAAAATCCTTAATATTCCAACTGACGATCAGTGTTGCTTTTCCGGTTATGGCGGCCGCCAGGACGTGCCGGTCATCCGGATCGGGCAAATCCAGTTCGGGAATGAGAGATTGGTAACCACGGACATTGGCTTGCGGCAAAACATCCTTCATCCGGTCGCGCGTGACCTCGAGTCGATCCACCGTGACATGCGGAGCGTTTGCGGCGAGATTGCGTATCCACTCTGCGTGAATGTCGTCGGACCAGTGCGCATCGAAAAGACCGTCGAAAGCGGCCTGAACAAGGAGGTTGCGAAGATGGAAGGGATAGAGAACGCAGGCATCAAGGACCGCGACAAGCGGTTTAGAGGCCATGGGTGCCGATCAAGTCCTCTGTATCGTCTGCCAGCGCCTCAAGAGCCTTTTGACGGGTGTCCAGTTTGGATTTGAGCGTTAAGACGTCTCTCAGCAACGCGCGGCGGTGTTTGCCCACATAGCGAAAGGGTAGATCACCCCGGTCCATGCGCAGCACCACAAGAGGTCGGGAAATCCCGAGAATTTCGGATGCATCTGACGGGCTCAACTCCTGATCCTCAGTGAGGAGAGCGACATTTTCCCCACGCGACAGCCGATTGATCAATGTCTCGATGGCAACGGCTGCAGCCAGTGGCAGCGCCAATGTTTGGTCCACACCGTCGCGGCGTCGGACATGCAGTTCAATGCGATCGCCTGCCGCCAGTTTCGGCAGGGTCGCAACTTGTCTCCGGTCACGGTCCGACAGACCGACAAATTTCACGACGTGGCTGGCCATGGCTTGATCTCCTGTGCGGTCAATATAGAGGTCGCAGCGATTAACTGCAATAACTGAAATTCAAGGCTTTGGTTTAAAAGCAATTTGGCAAGCCATTTCGCGCCGACGGGCGGGAAGGGAGTGCGAGGGGTGGGGCTTTGGGGCACCCCTCGAAGCTGACCCGCCGCTTCGATAGCGGCAAGGGACAGCTACCACGCAGGCGGCTATGGCAGGGGAGGCAAAGCGCCACCGTTACCGGCGACGCCTTATTCGTCAGGGGGTCAAGCCTTGAGCGCAGCCATCCGTTCGCCGAGAAGCCACAGCGCCTTGTTCAACTTGATATCCTGATCGATGCCGTTGACGGCACGAGACTTCACACGGCGCGGCCTGCCGAGATCGTCACGGCCGACACCACGCAAACCGCCCTTGATGGCGTTTTCCTGAACCACGTTCCAGACCGTCCAAAGATCGTCAGCGCGGTCATCATGGCGGCGGGGGAGAAGCAACTGCTCCGCTTTGATTGGTGTCTTAGTCTCACCGTCACTGTCTCCAAACCGGAGCACATGGGCAGCATCGGCGAGAATATTGGTTTCGTCTCGATTGAGCCGAAGGGCTGACCAGTCCTGCGGAGCGGCAAGCGTGCGTTCGGCCTCGCCCAGTACCCGATAGGTGCCTTCGATAACCTTGTGCTGGACGTCGCCGGAGTGGCGAACCTTAATGGCATCGATCGTGCCGGTCTGGGTGACCAAGGAATTGAGGCAGCGGACACGGAACAAACCGGCCATCAGTTCATAGGCGCTGGTCCCGTCATTGGCGTTCTTCAGCAGGATTTCGCAGACGGTATCACCGACATTATAGACCTTGCCATCGTCGATCCGTCGCATGCGAATAAGATGCTTGGTAAAATCCGCCTTGCCCTCGATGCGGCTGTTCGATTGCTTGGCGCCGACCGGCACGAAACCCTCCTTCATGAGGCCGCGCAGAACCTCAATGGTCGGGATCGGCTTGAAACGTTCCGACCGGCTCTCATGGGCGCTGACGGCAAAGATGGACGGCGCGATCTGGCGCATCTCGGTCTCGGTCATGGCGCGGCCGGTATCGAAGCGGGCGGTCTGGGTGTAAATGCTCATGGGTCTGTCTCCTAAATTCCCGTTTCCCGAAGGGGAGCCCTGTCGGGCGAAGCCTCCCCGGTCTTTCCGGGGGAATGGCCTCTGACATTCCCCCGGACAGAGGGGGAGGGCGATAGCCCGCCCCACGGCGGCAAACGGGACTGTCAAGTGGCGTGGCGCGGAAGGCGGGGGCATCTTCTCGGGCCCGACCACAGGGCGGGCTGGTGCGGAAGATGACCCGACTTCACGGGCCGCTTGACCGGCCTGGGGGACGATGTCATGGGGCGCAAAAGACATGCGGCCCTTACGGGCCTCGATTTCGGGTGCCAAGCGACCGATTGGACAAGCGATCGTTACCGGCAACGGCGAAGACGGCGACAGGCGGCTTCGTGCCAACGGCATAGAGCGCGGCCGGCCGGAACGGCCGGTGGCCCAAAAGGCTCACATCAGCTCAAGCGGCTTTCTTGGCGACCAGGTTGAACAGCTGCGCAATGATATCGGTGGTGTAGACCTGTTCGCCGTCGCGCTCGTAGCTGGAATTGGATATCCGGGACTCGACATAGACGAGATCGCCCGAAACGACGTTCTGTGTGATCCACTCCACCTGCTTCTTGTCGAGAATGGTGACCTGAACCCAATCGGTGGCCGTTTTCTTTTCCCCGTCGGCCTGCCACTCACGGTTCGCGGCAATGTTGACCTTCAGCACATTTTTGAGTTCCACGAGGTTTCCAACGTGGCCGAGAATAGTATGACGATTAACGTGTCGCATCGATTTAAACCTTCCTTAACCGGAAAAATGCGTTTATTTGTGGAGTTCGAACCAATGCCGCTCGGTTTGACCTGAGGTTTCATTCTTGATGTCAAAGAAATAGGGCTCTGACTTGAGCGGTCGGGATATGGAGACCGTTTGTATGCAGTTTTGCTGTCGATCAGAGTTATAGAAGCCGTGCGTCCTGCCCTGGCATTTGTTCACTGTCTTGATGCAGAGGTTCTCCTCTCTGCCAAAGCCGTTCCGATCCTCCCGACCTCCCACCTGATATCCCTTCGGGCAAGCAGCATAACGCTCAAAGCCGGGGGAACCTGTGCCAGCAGCCGGGCAGGTTGGCCAATCGAAGCCGGGCTTCTTCATCCCCGAGATCAGCCGCTTCATCGGCGGATGGCAGGAGGCAACACCGCGCCAAGAGGGATTGGACGACGCTGCGCACAGCAACACTTCACAGCCCCAGTCGCTCGCCGTTGCGGGAGCACTGGACACGGTGGCCGATACGGACAGAAGAATTCCAATGACGACGTTCATTCGTTTGACTTTGACCGACATGGACACCTCTCACATGACTCAATGGACAATTAAATATAAATAATCCGATGGCAACGAGCAAGCGTAAGAAGACCGATACTGACCTGGGGACGATGATCCTGCGAAACATGGCGATGACCATGGAGCGCGAGCGGGAGAAGCGTGGCCTCAATAAGAAGGAGATGGCGAGCCTGTGCGAGATCACATCGCCTTATTACCTGCAGATTCTCGACGGCTCCGCCAACCCTTCGCTGCAGGTCATCACGCGGATCAGCACCAACCTGAAAATTCCGTTGCAGGCGCTGATGATGGGGCAAAAATCCGAAGTCAAAGTGGATTGAGCCGTCATATCCCTTGCGGATTTAGGAAACTATAATTACTTCTTCCATCTGTCGCTTCGGATGTGGTTCATCCGGACTATGATGGGAGTGACCGTGGACCTGAAGCACCCTTTCCTCGTAGCGCTGCTGCTGGCGACAAGCACTGCGAACGCAGCGGACAATCCTATGTGGCGCACCAGTTTGCTATGGACCTGCACATTCTCCACGCTCATCCGCTGTGAACGATCCACCGACTGCTCCTCGCACTCGGATCAGGGTACGATAGAACTGAATTACCCGGAAAACAGTCTCATGGACCATGCAGGGCGAAGCCATCCCATTAAGCGCCACTATGCCCAGACGGTGGCCGGCAGTCCGATTGGCAGTGAGGTGAAAATCGAACTGGCGACGAACGAAGTGATCTGGCTTTCGGCCGCCGACGGGGGAGGGACATTCTCCGACAATTGGACTGGCGCCATGGTTTCGCCAGGGGTCGGGGTGATCGTGCAAGAGCTGCGGCCATTGATCTGCATGCCAAGAAACTGACGCCCTGGCTCTAATTTGACGGGTCATCCAATCTGGATCCCGTGCGGCGGAATACCGAGTGAGCATAGTCGTCTCCGCGGTCTCGGCGAAAATCGACTGCCTAACCCTGTGCTGAGAGACGGCGCAGCGTGTCAGAAACGCTATTTTTAGGCTTCTGCGCGATGATACAGCCATTCTCGCCACGCTGCGGCGTAACGACCGATAAGCCGGCATTATCGGACATAAAACAATGTTGACAGGCGGTGCGGTTTTCCGCGAAATCTATGGCATAAACTGCGCGCCTCGATTAAGCTCTTGGCATGGATTCGCGCTTCCGCTCCCCTCTCGTCGGTCCCTCCCCGCCGGCGGCCGTGCCGCCCCTGCCGGCCTGGGCGACCGTGCGCGCCCAGGATTGCGGCGAGGCGGATGCCGCCTTTGCCGCCGGCATCGCCCTGAAATCACTGGACGATTTCGTGCGCGCCGCACCGCCATGGGCGGGCTGCTGGCGCCAGCGGCTGGCGCTCAGGGGCGCGCAATCCGCGGTGCAGCTGATCGGCCGCAAGGAGGGCGAAGCGGCCTTGCGCGATGCGGTGCTGCTCACCGCGCCGGGCGACGACCCCGGCCCCGCCGGCGCGATGGTTTTGGGCTTCAAGAAGCTGGCGGCGAAGAAGCGACCGATCGGCAGCAAGGTTCTGGAGGAATTAGCGGCGCTGATCGGGTTGCGCCGCGAAGGCCTGAGCGAGATTGCCGATCTCTTCGACGGCGCGCTGCAGTCGCGGCGCGCCATACCCTTCGCCGTCTCCGACCTGGTCGCCAGCATCTGCGCTGCCCGGCCCGACGCCGAAATCCTGGCCTGGTGGCTGGCCGATCGGCTGCTGGCGGAAAACCTCGGCTGGGATTGTTGCGTGCCGCTCTTGATGGGCGAGCGCTATGGGCCGGCGTTCAAGACGATCGGTGGCCGCGGAAGGGTGCGGCCCGGCGAACCTGGCTTTGCGCGGGCGGTGTGCCTGGCGCAGGTCGCGGGTGCGACTGAGGCACTGCGGCAGGCCAATGACATCGGGCGACGCGCCGAAAAATTGCTGGCTGCGGCGCCCAAGGTGCGGACGAAGGGCGCCGGCGTCGTCATCCAAAAGCTGTTCGACGAAGATGCCGTGCCGGCCTCCGCCCCCGGCAGCAATCTCTCCCGCTGGGCCGCGACGCGGCTGTTCGAGCGGCTCGAAGGTTTTAGCGCGGTGCGGGAACTGTCCGGCCGGACCTCATTCCGGATCTTCGGGTTGTGATCATGGCTGAATCGAGAACAGCGCGAAGGAAGAAGCGTCCAGATGATGACGTCTTGCTTGATCGCGAGCTTGACGATTTGCCGCCGGATTTGCGCTGGCGTGAATGGATGCTCAGGGTCGAGGCAGTCATTTTTGCCGCCGGGGAACCGGTGAGCCGCGAAACGCTGACGCGGGTGGTGGGAAAGAGCTGCAGCATTGATCTCATCATTGAGGATTTGCGGGAGGAACTGCGGTCCCGTCCCTATGATATTGTCGCGATCGCCGGCGGTTGGCAGCATCGAAGCCGTTCGGCTTATGCGCCCGCAATCCGCGCCTCCCAGGCGCCAACGCGGTCGTCCTCGGTGTCTCTGTCGGAGCATGAGGCTGCGGTGCTGGCGGCGATCGCCTACTTGCAGCCGGTGACACGCGGCGAGCTGTCGAACATGTTTGGCAAGGAGGTGAGCCGCGACACGATCGCCAGTTTGCGCGACGCCGGATTCCTCGGCTCCGGCCCGCGTAGCCCGACACCCGGCGCGCCTTACACCTATGTGACGACGAAACATTTCCTCTCTGCGTTCGGATTGGAGACGCTACGCGATCTGCCCGATGTCGAGCGGCTGGAGGATGCCGGGCTGCTCAGCCGGCATGCGCGCGAGGGGCAAGATTTTGCGGAAGTAAGTTCTGATGGCGACGAGCAGGACTAGCCAAGCTCATTTGGTCGCTATGGCTGGCAACCACGGCGACGCCACTTCCCCGTAGAGCGCGTCGTCTGTGGGAGCGTCAGTGCGCTCAGCAGCGTGGCGCCCATGTAAAGCGTCTCGGCCCCCCGGGCTGAGGCGTATTCGCGGCGGATGTCGCACCGAAGGATCAGAAGAAGCAGAGCAGGAAGCCGCCTGCGAGCCCCCGCAATTTCTGACGAGAAAGGTCCAGAATGGCATACGAGGGCTCGTTTGCGGATGTACGGGGCGTACTCGGCTTCGCCCCGCGGATTCTTGAGAAGCGGGTGTGTTATATGATCCTGGGCTGATGGGATTCAACCCAAGATCATCATTGATTTTAATGCGCGGGCGCCAACGCCGCGCCTTCCTTCTTATCGTGCACGGCGAAGCGGTCGAGCATATGGGCGCTCTCTTCGTTGGTGCCGATGACCTCGACTCCTCAGTTTGGCAACCTAGTCTGCGTCTTCAGCGACGGGTGCCTCGAATGCATAAACCAAATTTGGCGCGACAACCCACTCATCGGACTTGAGCCGTCCTACATCGAGACGACCGTTGGAATCGCGAAGCGCCAATCCCACAAATCGGTAAGACCGTCCGTGGCTGTCCTTAACCCGCTCTCGCACGAGCTTACCCGCAATCCTGCAGACAATACCTCCCTCGAACACTACGCGATCTAACACGTAGTATTCGAACGGAAGTCTGGCGCTGACCGTCGTCATGTTTGACTGGTCTCCGGTATCACCTGTCGGCTTAGCCATCATCGCGAAACGTAAGGCACCGCAGATCAACGATATTACCGCCGAACAACATAAAAATTCCATGCGGCAGCAGTGCCCAAATTATAAGAAACGTATGGTGCCCATTCGCCGCATTCGGGCCCCAATATCAAGAAAACAAAGCCAGCGACAAACTTGCCACCAGACTCACGAGCAACGCCATGCCGCCGATCAGCAGCAGGGTTGTGGCGAGGCTTTCGTGTTCCGGCTTGGCTGGGTGGGGCATGGGGTTCATCCCTTACGCAGATTAACACCGATATAAGGTCGGGTTGCCGATCGTGGTAGGGTTGGCTATGCAAGGTTTTCGACCGCGACATAGAATAACGAACATTGGAAGGGACCACGCATGACCTTCAAGGGCCGCAGAATGACCCTCGTGTGGGTGGCGCTTTCAGCCGTCGCAATTGGTCAGATTGCAGTGGTCATCGCGGGTGCGCTCGGCTGGCTGGGCTGACTCCGCCAGCGCTTACGCGGGTCTGGCGACCCTGCGGCCGCTGACCCTCAAGATGAGATAACCGCTCACTCCGGCGACCAGCGACCCCGCCAGAATCCCGAACTTGACGCGGTCCTGCAACGCCGGGTCGTCAAAGGCGAGGAGGCCGATGAACAGGCTCATGGTGAAGCCGATACCGCACAGCAACGCGACGCCGGTAGTCTGGCCCCAGCTCGCCTTAGCGGGAAGGTCGGCAAGGCCGGTCTTGACCAGTAATGCCACCGACCCCAATACGCCGATGAGCTTGCCGAAGACCAGACCGGCGGCGACGCCAAGGGGGAGCGGTTCGAGCAGCACGCCCGGAGCGACCCCCGCAAACGAGACGCCTGCATTGGCGAACCCGAAAATCGGCACGATGAGGAAGGCCACCGGTTTGTGCAGGGCATGTTCGAGCTTATGCAGCGGAGAGGCCGCGTGCGACGCCTCCGGCAAGCCGGGGGTGCGCTTGAGCGGGATGGTCAGGGCGAGGACGACGCCTGCCAGGGTCGCATGGATGCCGGACAGCAGCACCAGCATCCACAACACCGCGCCAAGCAGCAGGTAGGGCGGCAGGCGCACCACGCCGAGGCGGTTGAGGGTGGCCAGACCCGCGATCAACACGGCCGCGCCGCCGAGGGCGTAGAGGTTGAGTTCGGCGGTATAAAACAGCGCGATGACCAGCACCGCGCCGAGGTCGTCGATGATGGCCAGGGCAGCGAGGAAAATTTTGAGAGACGCGGGCACGCGTGGACCGAGCAGCGACAGGACGCCGAGCGCGAAGGCAATGTCGGTGGCGGTCGGAACCGCCCAGCCTCGCAAGGCGACCGGATGGTCGAGGTTGAACGCGACATAGATCAGCGCCGGAACCAGCATCCCGCCAGCGGCGGCCGCGCCGGGCAGCAGGCGGCGGCTCCAGCTCGACAACTGGCCGTCGAGCATCTCGCGCTTGATCTCCAAGCCGACCAGCAGGAAGAACACCGCCATCAGCGCGTCGTTGATCCAGTGGTGCAAGCTCAGCGGGCCGATATAGGCGTGCAACGCGGCAAAATAGGTGGCGGCAAGGGCTGAGTTGGCGGTGATGATGGCGAGAACCGCCACGGCCATGAGGACCAGGCCGCCCGAGGCTTCGTTGTCGAGGAACTGGCGGAGGGTGGCGTTGGTGCGGCCGGTAGGCTTTATGGTAGACATGCGTCGGCGTCCTTTGTGACAAGGTTTTCAGGATTCTCCGTAGTAGGGGTGAGACCCTGACGCACGCAGCACACGTCATAGCCTGTCGTGTATAGCGGCAGCTCCCGGGCGTTACCAGCAAATCCGGCAGCCAAGGGCGGTTGCTTCCTTACTTTTGAAACGGAATGAGGATTATTCGCTCATGACTGGGAGACGCTGGTGATGGGCTCCGACCGCGAGATCAACCGGCGGCTCTACGAAGTGGCGACATTGGCCCATCTGCGCAATAAGCTCAGATCGGGAGGTATGGGTTGAGCGCTCATCCGCCTATCGCCGGTTCGATAGTTATCTTCTGCCAACGCCGGCGGCTGCGCCGATCGTCACAGAGTTGGAGCTGCCAGCGTCCGCTGACTACTGGCTGGTGCAACGCGGCCGGGAACTCGATTGGCGATTGAAGCAGTTCTCGAAACGGCTGATGAAAAACCAGCTCAAAGCCGCCAGTTCGACCTGTGGCGATAATCGGAGCGGCGGTTCCTTGCAGGTGTCAGTTCGGTTCTGCGTCACGCCAGGCAAGGGCCATGAGGGGCGCGACCAAGGCGAACTGCGCGACGGTGAAGAGCGTTTCGATAAGGAAATATTCCGCAACCGAAGTCATCGGGTGTTTGGCTGCCACGGCGATGGTCGTAAACGACCACGATAGCGCCGCATAGAGCAGGCCGGACCGCAGCGCACTACCGACCCAGGCGCTACGCCCGGTATCGAACAGCCGCGGATACGCCCAGGCGAATATCAAGCCCTGCACGAGCATCGAACCAAACCCGAACGGGATGATCGGGTCAGCTCGATAGATATTCAATCTTGTGTAGACGTCGTGAAACACCACGAGGTGCCAGACAAAACCCGTAAAGAAGGTCGGTACGAGATAGGCGAGTACGGCGAGCGCATAGGGTTTCTTCATGGCCTTGCTTTTCTCCGCGGGTGTCTTGGTTTGTCTTCATGCGCGGGCAGCGTTTTGATGCAAGGCGAGCCCCCATTGTCTCCAGAAGTCCAGCGTCAGTTCCGGCACGCGGCCGCAACTGACTTTAGACTTTGGCAGTCACTCGTCGCCTAGATGGCGGTCGCGTGCCTTGACCCACCGGTCGAGCGCCCACTTGCCCGGCCCCCAGGTAATAACACCGAGTGCCATCGCCGCCCAGGTCAAATGAATGGGCCATCCGTCCGGCACGGTGAGCTGAATGACGATCGTCATCGCGAGCAGGCCGAGCGCGGCAAGCCGTGTCGCCAATCCGAGGACCAGAAAGGTCGGTAACAGAACCTCCGCGCAAGCGACTGCAAACGCCATCACGGCCGGCGCTGGGAAGTCGTACGGGCCGCCCGGAAGATGCAACTTGAATTCCGATGTGAAGAGAAGAATGGCGACGTCGTTCAGTTGCAAAAAGCCATCCCATTTGCTCATGCCGGAACGCCAGAAGGGCACGGCGAGACCGAAACGCAAGGCGAGTTGGGCCAGCGATGTCGGCGCAAAGGCGGCAATCAGGCCATCGATCCGGCCGAGCCAGCCTGTCTTCCGGGTAACGGAATTGTCGAAGAATTTTCGTATGGACGTCAGCATCTCATCCTCCATGGCGGATCGCCGTGAACGCACCCGCCTCGATCATTGTGCGAATAGCGTTCGCGAGATCGAATTCCGGGCAGCTCGTGCTCGCCAACGATCACGCCGAGGATTGCGTGATCCGGGCCAAGGTCGAGCGCGTGCGTGAAAGTTTCCACCGCCCAGGGCGCTGACTTGCGATCCGAGGACGACGAAGGGCAGCACACTTAACGGCGCGAAAGCGGCCTCTCACTCGACCTGATACTCCGAGCGCCGAACTTTAGCTCGTCCTGGCCGCAGCTGCCAACGGCAGCGTCGGGGGCAAGTCGAGATTCCATTGTATCGATACGTTCGAGGGCCAGCAGGCAATGAGCGCCCCCTCTTCAGGGCCCCGTGTCAAGCGAATTGAAGAATAGGGGTCAGTTATTCATTTCGCCCGACACCCGGCGCGGAATCAGCGCTGTTCGGCATTTGCAGTGACGGCCACTCTCCAAACTGGCGGACGTATGCGCGCGAGAATGCCGCGGCGCTGCCAAATCCGATTTGCCGCGCCACCGCTTTTACCCGGGCACCCTTGGAGAGCCTCCGGCGCGCGATGGTCAGGCGCCAGCCCGTCAGATAAGCCTGTGGCGTCGTGCCGACCACATGGCGGAAGAGAGCCATGAAATGGCTTCGCGACATTCCCGCCACCGAAGCCAGATCTTCGGTGTTCCAGGCGCGTGCGGGCGCATCGTGCATCGCAACCAGGACCCGATGCAGAGCCGGGTGAGACAGGCCGGCCAGCAACCCGGGTCGGGTAGCCCCTCGGTCGATAGCTGATCGCAGCACGAGCAGAACGATCACCTCGCACAGCCGATCGAGCGCTGCGTTCCGCCCGCATCGGGATTCCAGTGCCTCGGTCACGAACGCGGCTGTTGTATCGCGCAGAGCAGGTGCGTCGTTGGTCTCGACGGAGAGTTGGTCCGGCAGGGCGTTCATGAGCGGGTTGTGCGCCCCGCCGAAATCGACTGTTGCGGTGACCAGGACGGACGGGTCTGGCGCCGATTCGCCGCGCAGGCAGAGGACGATCTTTTCCGCAGGGCCGTCCGGCGGGCCGATGACGTGCAGCTTGGCATGACTATCGGCTGTGGGTGCCGGCTCTAATGACGCCGACAATTCGAACGCATCGAAGAACGCCGAGAGGCGGTCTACCTTTTGGAGGGAAATCGGATTTTCGATCATGTTTTATGGATCCTAGATCACCGTAAGTATGAGAGGGTGAAGCTTCGGCGTCAATAGAACCGCGTCGACAGATGTCACAAGATTGGAGTCTATCAATGTTAGTTCCGAGAATGCCGGCCCCGGATCTGGCGGTCAGGACCCTCGATCACGGAGAGTTCGACCTGGCCCGCGAAGCACCCGCGCTCATGACCCTCGTCTGCTTCTATCGCGGTCTCCACTGCCCCGTTTGCGGAGGCTATCTGAAGGAGCTTGAACGATTGACGCTGTCCTTTGCTGAACGCGGCGTCAACACCATTGCGATAAGCTCCGACGGCGAGGAACGCGCGCGGCAGATGGCGGATAAGATAGGCGCCGGGCAACTCCGCATCGGCTATGGACTGCCTTTGAGCGTGGCAAAGCAATGGGGCCTCTATATTTCGACGTCGCGTGGCAAAACGTCGATCGGGATCGAGGAGCCCGAGTTGTTCTCCGAGCCGGGCGTCTTTCTGATCAGGCCAGATCAATCGGTTTATTGGCTCTCGGTGCAGTCCATGCCGTTTGCCCGGCCGAATTTCAACGAGATGGTGCAGGCCTTGGATTTCGTTATCAAGAACGACTACCCGGCCCGGGGCGAATATAGCGGCGCGGTGTGAGGCCCGCCGTCACGCGGCAGGACCGTGGCGTCAAAATCCCTCGAACTGGCAGCGTGGGGTGAAGTCCGCTCGCAAGGAGATCGACTGGCGGTGATCGCCAAGGTTATCTCATGGCCGGCGGGGAATCTTGCCCTGATTTTTGGCGCCGCGGCCTGTACTCTCGCGACAGCCCCCTAACTGCAGTTTTCGCCGAGGTCGGTGTCAAGACGTCGGCTCTGATCTCGCTGCTACGCTTCAACTTGTCAGCCGCGGGTCAGATCGCGGTTTCGAGATGACCGGCGACGGGGACCCTCCATCATCCGTACATAGGCTCCCAGCAGAGCAGAGAGCTCCGCAGTCGGCGTGCGGCGGATCGTCGTGGTGGGCCGTTGTCTTTTTTGCTCGAGGGCATCCGCAAGCTGCGCGATCAAAGGGCCGTGGCCACCCGCCAACAGGATGGAACGCCGCCAATGTGCGGCCACGATGTCATCATCGACCGTCAGCCAGCCATTTGGTCGGTCTGTGAGCCGTTCGAAGCATCGAATGCGCGCCGATGTGGACAGGCTGGTGAGGATTGTCGTCGGATAAACACCGGCAATGCTGGGTAAGCTCAATAGGCGCCGAGCGAGGGTACTGCTGGACAGGGAGCCGGTCCTCGCTTCCAGTCGGCAGATATCGTCGATGCACCGATCAAGCCGCCCTGCCGCGGGACTGACAACGAGAGTCGACGCCCGACGCAGGTCGTAGCCGCAGCGGACACAATGATGTTGCGGAATGAGTTCGGTCTGATCGAAAGCCGCGATGCGGCTGCGGCATGATGGGCATCTGTCACGCAATCTGCAGCCATGCTTTGCGCATGATACCCGGGTCGCCAGCCGCCATCGCCGCCGAAAATACGGCTGTGCATCCTCGGCCAGACATTTGGAACAGAACTGCAGCCAGGTCGAACTGTCGCGACGTCCATTGCTGCGCAGCGGCAGTAGGAGCGACCTCGGGGGCGATGATGCAAGCGACATCGCCGAGAGCTTTCGCAGCGAAAGGCCGGTATGTGTGTGGAGCAGGTGCGCGACGTCGCTCGGAAGCCTGAGGTCGAGAGAGGCCGACCACATCCCCGCATTGAGCCCGAGCACGCCAGCGAATTGCCGAGGCGCGATGCCATTGGCATAGGCAAGCCGATGCACCCAGCTCGACAGCAGCTCGTCGTGCTGCGGGTCGACGATGACGGGCCACCGGTCCGAGACGATATCGCGATATCGCTCCCGGATCCCGATTGCCAGACTTCGCCCATCGGCAACTGTCATAGCAGGCGCTCACGCAGCGCCGAATCCCGCCGGTTCGAAATCGGGACATAGCTCAGATCGTCGATATTCGTCTTCGTGATGCGCTCCGCACCGGATCTGACTGCAGCGACCGCCGCCTTCGTAACGATGGCGACGATCTCGCCGATCAATCCCTCCGAGAGGCTGAATATCCGGCGCGCCAACGGTTCGTCCGACAGATCCGAGATGCGAGCCAGCGGCAATGCTGCTTCGAGGCTGTCGAGGAGCACGAGATAGTCCTCCTCATATTGCCACCGGGGGACCGCGAGCAGGTCGAACCGACTTGCCATCTCGCTGGTGGCGTTGACGAAGTCGTAGACGGCCACCTCGCCGATCAGCACCGGTGAGATATCGTATTGGCGGCCGATCCGTCGCAGGAACGCAAAGACGGCCTCGATGTCGCGCGTCCGGCCGCGCAGCGCATTGTGGAACTCGTCGAAGATCAGCACCCTCGGTTTGAGACTGGCGAGCAAATGATCGACTTGCTCGGCCTTTCGGCCGACATTCCGACTACCGCCGATCGGCGCCCGCAACGCCTGAAGAATACTTGCATAAAAGTGACCGAGACCGGCACCCTCGCGGGTCTGAACGATCCACATCTTCTGTTCGGCCGAAGCTCTCAGGTGTTCGACCGCAACGCGCTCGGCGATCATCGTCTTGCCGTTGGCATAGGGCCCGACCAACATCAGTCCCTGCGTCCGCAACGACGGTGGTCGCGAGAGCAATTCCTCCAGCCGCCGATTGGCATCCGTCGCGACATGGTGCCCGATCCAACGCGGGGCGCGGATATAAGCGATCCGTTCCTCTCGATCACGGTCGAGATACGGCCGGACGTGTTCAAGCAGGTGATCCGACATGCTGGGCTACCAGTCCTCCACCGGCAACCTGCGCTTCTGGCGCGAGGGATGTTCGGAGGGGCCAGACGCTTGCACCCGCATGGTTTCATATGGCTTTTCTGCCGCGGCAGCGTGCGCGCCGCGGACAGCATCGCGCAACTGGCGCTTGGAAGGTTTCGCCGCTTCGACAATAGCGGCGATCTCGCGGCGGAGCGCCACCTTCTCAGTGCTTGAGCGGTGGTTTGCCGCCCGCCGACGGGCACGTTCGGCCTCGAACTCCCACAGCGTCAGTGACGTAAGCTGACCATCGCGCCGCTCGACGGGCCGAAATTGTCGCGTGTCTGGATCTCGGATATAGACATGGCTGATGTCCCGGGGATCGTATCGCACCTCCAATTTTACCAACCGGTCACGCTGTGGAACCAGAACGCCCATCCACGGCGAATAATAATGCAAGGCGAACATACTGATCCCCTGCGGCGACAATTGCCTCTCCGTTCCCGGCAGAAACGACAACAGCACGCGCTGCGGATCGTCGTCGAAGCGGGACAGAGCCGCACTGTTGCGTTGCCATTCGGTGATCGGCACCTTCAGCGTCTTCGAATTTTCCTGAAGATTGTGATCGATTACAGCAAGTGCGATGCATCGCTCTAGCAGGCTGTTGAAAAAGGCTCTGGCGTGAAGACTTTGGTCGTGATTCACTGGCTTTGTCGAGATTCGGAGTGATGGATGCGCGGCGGCGATGTGAGGACGGGTCAACTCTTCAGCTATGTCGATCTGGAGGATCGTGTTCGTCGTGATCATCCGCTGCGGGCAATCCGGCAGATCGTGAACGACGCGCTCGTTTTGCTGGAACGGGAGTTTGCAGCGCTCTATTCACCGATCGGGCGGCCGTCGATCGCGCCTGAGAAGCTTCTGCGCGCCATGCTTTTGCAAGCCTTCTATTCGATCCGTTCTGAGCGGCTTTTGATGGAGCGGCTGGAATATGACCTTCTGTTCCGCTGGTTTGTCGACATTGGCATTGACGATCCAGCTTGGGACCATTCGGTGTTTTCGAAGAACCGCGACCGGTTGCTGGAAGGCAACATCGCTGCGAAGTTTCTGGGTGCGATCCTTTCGCAGCCCAAGGTAAAACGGCTGCTGTCAACGGACCACTTCTCTGTCGATGGCACGCTGATCGAAGCCTGGGCGTCGATGAAGAGCTTCAAGCTGAAGGACGGCCCAAGCGGCGATCATGGCGAACCCCCATCGGAAGGCGGCGGCCGGAATGCGGAAGCAGACTTCCATGGCGAAAGGCGTTCCAACGAGACGCATGCTTCAACGACCGACCCAGATGCAAGACTTTATAGGAAGGGCAAAGGCAAGGAGGCCAAGCTGTGCTTCATGGGCCACGGGCTGATGGAAAACCGCCATGGCCTGCTGGTCGATGCCTGCCTGACGGAGGCCAGCGGGTATGCCGAACGGGTTGCGGCGCTTACCATGATCGAACCCTTTGCTGACCGGTCACAAGCGATCACGCTGGGTGCCGACAAGGCCTATGACACAAGGGACTTCGTCAAAGATTTGCGGTCGATGAAGGTGACACCCCATGTGGCGCAGAACGTCAATGGTCGCCGCTCGGCCATTGACGGGCCCACGACGCGCCATTCTGGCTATGGGGTCAGCTTGCGCATCCGCAAGCGCATCGAGGAGGCGTTCGGCTGGATCAAGACAGTCGCGGGGCAGGACAAGACGAAGTTCCGTGGCCGCGACTGCGTCGGATGGGCCTTCACCTTCGCGGCCGCCGCGTATGATCTGCTGCGGTTACCGAAACTAATGGCGGTGTCGTCATGAGCGCGGCTTCAAACTGCCGCCTGATTGGCCGCTGGCGGATCGTCGAGGCCGATCTATGGGATCGGGATTATCTCGACCTGGTCGAGCCCGCCACAATCACCATCGGGGCCAATGGACATGGCGAAATCGCCTTCGGTGCGATGCAAGCGAGCCTCGATCTCGGATACAACAAGTCGGTTGTCTCTTTCACATGGTCCGGATTTGACGAAATGGACGAGGTCTCGGGCGACGGTCATGCCGAATTGCTCGACGATGACTCGATCGAGATCGCGTTCGCGTACCACAATGGCGACGAGGCCGTGCTGAAGGCCGAACCAGAGACTTCTTCAACAGCCTGCTAGAAGCTGTTTTGGCAGCGGTCTGGCCGTGTCTCCCTATGGAATAATCAGTTACGGCAGAAGGCGGGCAGCCCGTCCTGTTCGCCTTGTGGCATAATTATAGTAGCTGGACGCCTGTTGCACCGAGCGGTGTCGCGACTGCTCCATTGCTTCGGGGAGGGGGATCCCTCGGTTAGCCGCCTCCGTCAGATAGCCTGACCGTAATCCATGCGCGGAAAGCTCCCCCGCATCCAGTCCAGCCAGAGCCGCTCGCTGCTTGACGATCGCATTGACCGCACTCGGCTCCAGTGCCCGCTTCGAAACGTTCAGTTCAGACAAACCGAGCCAGCTCTGAACGTCCCTCATCTGGGAGTGAGACTGCAAGTCCGAGTGGACTTATTGGGTATTCCGGAGCAGGTTTCAATGAACGATTTTGCAAACCACGAAGCGACGGGCCACGGGCTTCCCATATTTGATCTGAGTGCGGTCGCCCACAACCGAGGTCCCGTTCATGAGCCAGAAAGTCCGAAGGATCCCGCTAGTTTCAGTGAGCGTGATTATCGCCGTCGCCGCAGGCGTCCAAATAGGGCTCGTCGCAGCGACTTACGCGGGTTGGCTGGGTAAAGTGGTCGCCGGCTGTTGATCTAGTGGCGGCTCAATGTGATATCGCTGCGGACGTGGCGTCCCGCCACCTCTACCGCAATCTCGACCGCGCGGTCCGCAATCGTCAGTGTTGGTGCGGTTCCCTCAAGCCGGATCATACCGTGTTCGGCACGAGCGGTGATGCGGACATTCTCCATGCCCGCGCCATAGGCGATGGCCGATGTCACTGAGGCTGCAAGGCTCGAATATCGGGTATCGTCAAGGCCGTTTGCCGATCTGAACAAAGCAAATATGACGGTAATTCCTTTTTGGGGAATCAGTCGCTATGACGGATCCCGTTCATCTGCTGTTCATGTTGGCAGGTTTTGACTTGTATGTCACGTGCATGGCTTAGAGCTGCGCGAACGCTTCACGCCTATAGTTCCACAGTCATTTTTTCTCTGGCAACAAAGGCTTCGCCGAATTGTTGTTGAGCAGCCTGTTCTATTTCGAACAATGCGGTGTCCGTTCGCATTGGCATGTGGTGAAAGAACGCAATCCGTTTCGCATTGGATGCTCTCGCTAAACGAATTCCCTGCTGCCAAGTCGAGTGGCCAAATCCTCGGTAGATTCTCATCTCATCATCGAGATAGGCGCTGTCGTAGACAACGAGGTCTGCATTTGCCATCAATCCGAGGGCCGTTGGATCAAGCGTTCCTGGCTCATGCTCGATGTCGTAAACCAGCGCGATGATTTTATCCTGCCAATGGATGCGATAGCCAACGCAACCGCCAGGGTGATTGAGCGCTGCGGTTTCAATCTTCACGTCCAGGGTCGGGCTGAGGGTCTCACCAGGTGCAAAATCATGGAACGCAAGTCGAGAACGTGAGATCTTGATCTTCTCCGGAACCTAGGGTGGAGAAATGAACTCTTCCACCATAACGCGCGGCGTCATCGTGCCATGAAGGTGCCCGGCCCAGATATCGACCGTCGATGTGGGGCGAAATAGCGGATCAAAAAATGGAAGCCCCAGAATGTGATCGTAATGCGAGTGCGAAAAGAACAGGTTGAAGTGTTCAATCCTTTCGTCAAGCAGCGCGCGTGCCGCGTTCACGATACCCGTGCCCGCATCAAAAATAAGGTCAGTTGCCCCGCAGCGGATCTGGATGCAGGCGGTATTTCCACCAAATTCCTGAAACTCATTCCCTGAAACCGGGAGGCTGCCTCGAACCCCCCAAAACGTGACTCTGCATTTCTGAACATTCATTGCGGACCTTCATCACTGGTGGTCAACAGTTCGGACCTCCGGGATCCGATTCGCTCGTTCTTGAGAAAACGACCGGCTGGCCATCTAAAGAGACACAAGCCGTCGAGGCGAGATCATTCGCTCACGGCGGTCCAGCAGGGATCAGCAAATTCAAGGTCATAAGCAAGGCTAACAGCAATCGACTGCGCTGTTAAGCAGTTAAGGCAAACGGCCTCGATGATGGGGAGTCGAGTTCTCGTGAGCGGAGAAGGCTACCGACGAGATAACAGCCGTTGTGGCGCGTTTTGGTTAGGCGCACCTCTTGCCGGAACCGGACAAGGTGCGGCAACCAGATCGAGAGATCAGTCCGGCACGACAGAGGTCCCGAATCCGACCCAGCCGAGGGGAGCCTGGAGACTTCCCAAGTTTCTTCTTGATCTCGAATCCATTTGCCGCAATATTGCCATCATCAACGGACCCGCGCTGCGGGTGGCTTCTCCGGGCGCCTATCCCTCGGCAACCAGCTAACTCCTGCAAATATCCCTCTCGATATAGCCGCAGCGAGTATTCCGATTGGACCTCCCAAATGACCAAGACGGCCTGATCACGCCACAGAACCGACGTCGGTCGCACGCGCAGCTTTAGCCGCGGTCAACACGCTCACAATCGTGCGCGCGACGTCACTCATCTATTCACACAAACAGCCGCGCGGACGGTCTCCCAAGCGTCGCCGGCAGGGAGAACACAAACTTGAATCGCGATTTTATTGGTAACCTCAAAGCCGAATGGTTCGGCAATATCCGGGCAGATGTTCTTGCCGGCCTCGTCGTGGCGCTGGCCCTCATCCCCGAAGCAATCGCCTTTTCGATCATTGCCGGTGTCGATCCGAAGATTGGACTCTATGCGTCCTTCTCGATCGCCGTGCTGATCGCCTTCGTCGGCGGTCGGCCTGGCATGATTTCCGCCGCAACGGCAGCCACCGCCGTCCTTATGGTCACGCTCGTGCGCGATCACGGTCTACAATACCTGTTGGCCGCAACTGTGCTCGCGGGCATTATCCAGATCATCGCCGGCATCTTCAGGCTCGGCTACCTCATGCGCTTCGTGTCGAAATCGGTGATGACCGGCTTCGTCAACGCGCTGGCGATCCTGATCTTCATGGCGCAGTTGCCGGAGCTCATCAACGTTCCGATGCTGACCTACATTATGGTGGCGGCTGGCCTCGGCATTATCTACCTTTTCCCCTATGTCACCAAGGCCGTGCCGTCGCCGCTCGTCTGCATCATCGTCCTGACGGTGATCTCGATCTATTTTGGGTTCAACATCCGCACGGTCGGCGATATGGGCGAACTGCCGTCCACCCTGCCGATCTTCCTCATCCCGCAAATTCCCTTCAACCTCGAAACGCTGATGATCATCCTGCCTTATTCGGTGGCGGTTGCAGCCGTGGGCCTGCTGGAATCGCTGATGACGGCGCAGATTGTCGATGATCTGACCGATACGCCGAGCGACAAGAACCGGGAATGCATCGGTCAGGGCATTGCCAATACGGCGACCGGTTTCATCGGCGGCATGGCCGGCTGCGCCATGATTGGCCAGTCGATCATCAACGTGAAGTCCGGCGGCCGTGGCCGCCTCTCCACTTTCTGCGCCGGGGTCTTTCTGCTGTTCATGATCCTGGTCCTTGGCGATCTCGTCCGCCAGATTCCGATGGCCGCCCTCGTCGCCATCATGATCATGGTGTCGATCGGCACCTTCTCCTGGTCCTCGATCAAGAACCTCAAGGATCACCCGCGTTCCTCGTCGATCGTTATGATCGCCACCGTCGTCGGTGTGGTCTACACCCATAACCTCGCTATCGGCGTTTTGATTGGCGTCCTGCTCTCAGCCGTGTTTTTCTCCTGGAAGATTTCCCAGATTTTCCGCGTCACCTCGGCTCTCTCCCCGGATGGTTCGCATCGTACCTATACCGTCCAAGGACAGGTGTTCTTTGCTTCAGTCGATGACTTCAACAAGGCCTTCGACTTCAAGGAGGCGCTCGACAAGGTCACCATCGACGTCAGCCACGCCCATATCTGGGATATTTCCAGCGTGGCCGCCCTCGACATGATCGTGCTCAAGTTCCGCCGCGAAGGCGCCGATGTCGAGATCATCGGCATGAACGCAGCGAGCGAGACCATCGTCGACAAGCTCGCCATCCACGATAAGCCCGGCGCTATGGAACGCCTGATGGGCCACTGAGGGAGGAACGCAAAATGACAAAAATACTAGGACTGATTGACGGCTCTGCCTACGCCCAGAGCGTCTGCGATCACATCGCCTGGATCGCCAGCAAGACCGATGTCACGGTGGAGATCCTCCACGTGATTGGCCGCCGCGACCTTTCGAGCGAGCCGGTGAACCTCAGCGGCAATATCGGGCTTGGTGCACGCACGGCCCTGCTCGAAGAGCTCGCCGATCTCGACGCGCAGAAGGCCAAGGTGGCGCAGAAGCGCGGCCGCCTGCTGCTCGAAGAGGCAAAAGCCCGCCTTCAGGCGGCCGGCGTCCAGAATGTCGAGTTGAGGCTGCGCAACGGCGATCTGGTCGAGACGGTGTTGGAGTTCGAAGCCAACGCCGACATCATCGTGATCGGCAAACGCGGCGAAGGTGCGGATTTTGCCAAGGGCCATCTTGGCTCCAATCTCGAACGCGTGGTGCGCTCGACACACAAGGCGATCGTCATTGCCTCGCGAGCGTTCAAGCCGGTCAACAAGTTGCTGATCGCCTATGACGGCGGCACGATGGCCATGAAGACCGTGGACCAGGTCTCCCGCAGTCCGATCCTCGATGGTCTCGGCTGCAAGCTGGTGATGGCGGGTGCCGACACCCTCGATAACCGTAAGAAGCTCGATGACGCAGCCGTGATCCTGAAGGCCGCCGGCTATACGCCGGAAGTGGCACTCGTCCAGGGTTCGGGCGACAAAGTGATATCAGAGACGGTGGAGAGGGAAGGCTTCGACCTTCTCGCCATGGGCGCTTACAGCCACTCACGGCTGCGCAGCCTCTTCATCGGCTCGACCACGACAGAGATGATCCGGTCCTGCAAGGTTCCGGTCGTCATCTTCCGCTGAGAACAGGCTGGCGGGCACTTGGCCCGCCTACTTTCTGGGAGGGATGCCATGAAGACGATCGAGGATCGTGACGTCATAGAGGCGTTCGAGACGCGCCTGCGCGAAGAACTGGATCAGACGGCCCGGCTGATTGAGGAAAGCCGGGCATACCGGGCGCCGGTCGAACTCGACCAGCAAGGCGTGGGCAGGCTTTCCCGCATGAGCGCCATGCAGAGCCAAGCCATGGTTCAGGACATCACGCGGCGGCGGCGCGAACGAAAGGTCGCAATCGAGCGCGCCTTATCCCGGATCCGCGATGGCGAGTTTGGATATTGCGCCGAATGTGGAGAGGCCATAGCCGTCCGGCGGCTGGAGATCGATCCGACCTTCGAGGCCTGCGTACACTGCGCCGCCTGAGCCCACCACTGTTCCGCACCGACTGAGAGGAGCGATCATGTCGCGACAAAAGCAGACCTTATTTTTGATCGACGGAAGCCACTACGACAGGCTGCGTTCGGTGTTTGAGACCCCCTTCGATTTGCGCAAGCTGGCTTACCTCGCCAATGACGGCGTGTCCGTGGACCAGGCGATCTACTACCGCGATTTGCGCGACGACGCTGAAGCGGAGCGCCAACGTCCACTCTTTGGCTGGCTGAAGCACAACGGCTTTGTTGTAAAGGGCCGCACCCACGAACCCGGCGAACCACGCGAACGCTACGCAACCAATCTGGTTCACATCGCCGTCGATGCGCTTCTCCTCGCGGAACCAGGCGATCGGGTCATGGTTCTCGCAAGCGACGCCAAGCTGGAGCCATTGTTCAGCGCCCTGAGGGACTATGACATCGAAGTGACGTTGCTCTCGACCCTCGCCGCGCCGAACAAGATTGCCGCGTCCTCCGTCCTCATGGAGGCTGCGGATACCTTCGTCGATCTGGCGCCGATCATCGGTCAGTTGTCACTGGAAAAATCCGACACCCCGGCAAGCTGACTGAAGTCAATGACTTTCGCGTAGCGCGGCGGGAGATGCCGCGCTATAAGTGTTGTGCTCATCCGGGCACGAATCCCTTTTAATCACCTGTCTTGAACGTCCAGGCCCAAGCCTCGGGCGCACATCGTTTTGGAAACTGCGAATGGTCCGTGCATATGTCGATTTCGCCAGGGTGAACTGGCAGCAGCTCCTGTTCGGTGCCCTTCTGATGGCGGTTTCACGCTTCGGCCAGACGTATTTCGTCGCCGTCTCCGGCTCGTATTTCCGCGAAGCCTTCAATCTCAGCGACGGCGGCTTGGGAGCGACATACGCGGCCGGAACAATCTTGAGTGCCATGACGCTGACCTGGGCCGGGCGCCTGATCGACTATACGACGGTTCGGCGCTTTACATGGGGGGTGGCACTCCTTCTTGCGGCTGCCTGCCTGCTTGTGGCCGCTAGTGCAAATTTCGTCATGCTCGCCGTGGCTTTCTATTTCCTACGCCTCGGTGGACAAGGCTTGATGACGCACGCGGCATTGACCGCTACAGCGCGAGCTTTCCCGCAGGATGCCGGCAAGGCGATCGGCGTGATCGCGCTCGGATTTTCGGCTGGCCAGGGGCTCTTTCCAATTGCCGGCGTGACGATGATGGAGCATCTCGGCTGGCGCACCGCCTGGATGATCAATGCGGGCTTCGTGATCACCGGTGTTGATGCGCGATCTGGTCAGGGCGCGGCGTCACGCGAAGGGCGATCTTGTCGCTGCCCGGCAGATGCTGCTGGGATTTCTGCTCCGGCACGGACGCAAATTCCCCGGCCGAACGAACTGGACACGGATGCATTGCCGATGGTTGGGCGAGCAAGCTTTTGGTTCGCCTCATCAGCAGTTCGTCTTCGGTGAATGCATTCGCCGCATCGAGGAAGCGCAGGCTCGGTGCGAACGCCTCGACCAAATGCTTCAGGAAGCGATGGAAGGCTGGTCGCTAGCGCCGCTCGTGAGGGCCCTGCAGGCGTTGCGCGGCGTCGGCCTTGTGATCTCGGCTACGCTCTTCACCGAGATCGGCGACCTCGCTCGGTTCCAACACCCACGCATCTTGTGGGCCGGCTTGGGCTTGTACCATCGGAGGCGTCGAGCGGATCGCGAACGCGGCGCGGGGCAATTACAAAAACCGGAAACGGAGAAGCGCGCGCCATGCTGGTCGAGGCCGCATGGCCCTATCGCTTGCCGGCACGCGAGGAACAACGGTACAGGATGCGGGTCGAACATCTTCCGGAAGGCGGGATCGGCGGCCTTGATCGCCTTCTCGACGGTTCCTTTGCAGTGGCCGCAGGTCATGCTTGGGATGCCAAACTCATACATCTGTGGTCTCCTTTCGATGTTATTGCCTCAATGTGGGGCTTCCAACGATGGGAGGGTCAAGTGTCCAATCGGCGTTTCTGTAGGCGTATTTGCTTCTATTCCGTGAGCGGCCAGTCTACTTGGAAACGGTTGCCATCGAGCGCTGCCGATGGACGCCGAACCAGGCGATGGCGGAGGCGGCAACCGCAAGCCACGGCAGCAGAAGCAGGTTCAACGTTTGCCATCCGAACGATTGCAACAACGCCCCGGCACTGAGGGAGCATGCCAGTCCGACCGCGAAGATTGTCATGTCATTCGTTGCCTGGGCTCGACCCTTCTCGGCAGGTCCATAGGTTGTAGTCAGCAGGGT
>UCMT01000020.1 GCA_900473795.1 Hyphomicrobiales bacterium
TGGCGGGAGAAATCCCGCCACAATCTCCTTCGGCGGGCTGCGGCGGGGCGAGAGCGTCCTGATCGCCTGCAAGATTTGGCTACCCGCCGACCCCCTTGAACCGGCAAAATCGCTTTACAACGCTGCCCGCCTTTGATTTGTCAGGCGGCACGACAGTCTGCGTTCCAAGGGAAGAGGTAACATGAAACTTTTGCGCTATGGGCCCCTGGGGTCGGAGAAGCCGGGCGTTCTCGACAAGGATGGCCAGATCAGGGATCTGAGCGGGGTTATCGCCGATGTCGGCGGCGCCGCGATCAGCGATATGGGCTGGGCCAAGGGTCTCGATATCGACAGCCTGCCGGTCGTCGCCGGCAGCCCGCGCCTTGGCGCCTGCGTTGCCGGAACCGGCAAGTTCATCTGCATCGGACTGAACTATGCCGACCACGCCGCTGAAACCGGTGCGACGGTGCCGCCGGAGCCGGTGATCTTCATGAAGGCCACATCGGCCATCGTCGGTCCGCACGATGACGTCGTCATCCCGCGCAGCTCGGAAGCCACCGACTGGGAGGTCGAGCTCGGCGTGGTGATCGGCAAGAAAGCCAAGTACGTCTCCGAAGCGGATGCGCTGGAGCATGTGGCCGGCTACTGCGTCATCAATGACGTCTCCGAGCGCGATTTCCAGACCAAGCGCTCCGGACAGTGGACCAAGGGCAAGTCCTGCGACACGTTCGGCCCGACCGGCCCCTGGCTGGTGACGCGCGACGAGGTTGCCGATCCGCAGAAGCTGAAGATGTGGCTGACCGTCAACGGTGTCACCAAGCAGGACGGTTCCACGAAGACCATGGTCTATGGGGTCGCCAATGTCGTCAGCTATCTCAGCCAGTTCATGACGCTGCATCCCGGCGATATCATCTCGACCGGTACGCCCCCCGGCGTCGGCATGGGCTTCAAGCCACCGCAATATCTCAAGGCCGGCGACGTCGTCGAGCTCGGCATCGAAGGCTTGGGCACGCAGAAGCAGACCTTCGTCGCCGACGTCTGATCGCGCGATCATGGTGAACAGGGCGCGTGCTACGGCATTGCGCCCTTTTTCGTGGCCTCACGTTTCGATCTTCAGCTTGACGCGGTCGGCAGCAAAGCGCGTGCGGGCGAACTGCACCGGCACGCCGTCCGGATCGGCATTGACGGCGGTCGCCTCGATGACGATGGCGCCGGGCGAAAGGCGCAGCAGCGCCAGTTCGTCGGCATCGGCGTGGCGGGCGACAAGCTCCGTCGAGACGCGCACGTAGTCCGGCAGGCCTTCGGCGGCAAAGGCCTTGGTGATCGAGCCCAGCCTTTCGACTTGCTCTGCCATGTGCGGGAAGCGATCAGCAGGAAAGAAATTGGTGGAACAGGAAACCGGCCGTCCGTCGGCGCTGCGCATCAGGTCCAGCATGATGCAGTCCGTTCCGGGAGCGATCCCCAACCCGGCGGCAACCTCTCCCGCCGCCGCAAGGGTGGCTTGGGCAAGCAGTTTCGCTTCCGTCTCGCGTGCCTGGTCGCCAAGCCCCTGCGCGAAGCGTGTACGCCTCGAAATCGGAAAGCTCAGCCGTTCCTTTCGCTGAATCAGGGTGCCTCGCCCCTGGATGGCCTGCACCAAACCTTCCTCTGCGAGTGCGGCAAGGGCGCTGCGTACCGTGTGGCGGTTGACGCCGAACTGGCTTGCCAGGACGATTTCCGGCGGTATCATGCCGGTCTGGTCGTAGTCGCCGTTGCTGATCGATAGCCGGATCAGATCGGCAATCTGCCGCCAGAGGGCAACGCCGGTTTGCCGTTCGACCACCTTTTTCGCATTCATGTCACAGGCCCGTCATGCTGCAGTTCTAGAAAAGCATCAGCAGATGTATAGTTGTCTATAATAATAGACATTTCGGATGGAAGCAATGGACCCGATCAAACAAGATGGCAGCGCGGCGGTGAATGGGCGCAAGCGGGCGATGGAATTGCTGGCGAAGGCTTCGACCGAGGAGCTGCAGGTAGGCTGGCAGGCGATCGAGCCCAAGCCGGAGGTGCATGCGGTGCGCGGGCCGGAAAGCGGTCTCGTCATGGTGCGTGGTCGAATCGGCGGCGGGGGCGATGCCTTCAATCTCGGCGAGGCGACGGTCAGCCGCGCCACGGTGCGGCTCGGCTCCGGCGAGATCGGTCACGGCCAGCTGCTTGGCAATGATCGCGAAAGAGCGCGCCTGGCGGCGGTGTTCGACGCGCTTCGCCAACGGCCCGAACACCAGCAGGCGGTCGATGCGCTGGTCGACGCGGTGGAAAGCCGCGTCGCGGCCGAGGATCGCAAGCGTGCCGAACAGACCGCGGCAACGCGGGTGGATTTTTTCACCATGGTGCGGGGAGACGACTGATGGGCATTCAAACCCAGAGCCACGCCAGCGCCTATGCCGGTGCCTTTACCGATCCTGTGTTCCAGTCGCAGGCCGTGTTCCGGGCGCTGATGGATGCCATGGCGCGTCCGGGCACGATCACGCCGCTTGGCGCTTCAGCGGCGCCGCCGGCGCCGCTCGGTTCCGGAGCCGGAGCGATTGCGCTGACGCTGTGCGACGACGGAACCCCCACCTGGCTGAGCCCGGCCCTTGCCAATTCCTCGGTGCCGGCTTGGCTCTCCTTCCACACCGGCGCACCGCTGACCGACGTCAAGCCGGAGGTCCGTTTCGTCTTCGTGGAAGCCGGCGGCATCGTTCCGGGCTTCGATCAGTTCGCGCTCGGAACGCAGGAATACCCGGATCGTTCGGCAACGCTGGTGCTTGAAATTGCCGCGCTCGAAGGCAGCGCTGGGTTCACTGCCACCGGCCCCGGCATCAACGGCGAGACCGTCGTTTCGCCGATCGGCCTGCCGGACATTTTCCTCACCCTCTGGGCGGAAAATCGCGCGCTGTTTCCAAGGGGCGTCGATCTGATCCTGGTTGCCGGCACGGACATTCTCTGCCTGCCGCGCACCACCAAGCTTCGCCATCGGGAGGTTTGAGCATGTATGTTGCCGTCAAGGGTGGCGAAACCGCCATCGCCAATGCGCACCGGCTTCTCGCCGATCGCCGCCGGGGTGACCGGTCGCTGCCCGCGGTCTCCATCGACCAGATTGTCGCCCAGCTCGGCCTCGCCGTCGATCGCGTCATGGCGGAAGCCTCGCTTTACGATCGCGAACTCGCCGCGCTTGCCGTCCGGCAGGCACGTGGCGACATGATCGAGGCGATCTTCATCCTGCGCGCCTATCGCACGACGCTGCCACGGTTCGGCCTGTCGGAGCCGGTCGATACGGGCAGGATGAAGATCGAACGCCGCGTCTCGGCGACGTACAAGGATCTGCCCGGCGGCCAGCTTCTTGGGGCCACCTTTGACTATACCCACCGCCTGCTCGACCCGTCGCTGCTGACGGACGAGCCGGTCGCTGATCCCGTCCGCAAACACGCCGACGAGAGCACGATGATGCGCGTTTCCGATATTCTCGCCGGTGAAGGCCTGATCGAAGCCGACGGCAGGTTGCCGGAGGACGATGTCCCGGGCGACCTGACGCGTGAGCCGCTGGAGTTTCCCTTGAACCGCGACCTGCGCCTGCAGGCTTTAGCGCGCGGCGACGAGGGTTTTCTGCTGGCGCTCGCCTATTCGACGCAGCGCGGCTATGCCCGCACCCATCCCTTCGTTGGCGAAGTCCGCATCGGTGACGTCGAGGTCGAACTCGACATGCCGGAACTCGGCTTTGCGGTGTCGCTGGGCCGCATCCAGGTCACGGAATGCCAGATGGTCAACCAGTTCAAGGGCTCGGCGAAGAACCCGCCGCAATTCACCCGCGGCTACGGCCTCGTCTTCGGCCAGAGCGAACGCAAGGCGATGGCGATGTCGCTGGTCGATCGGGCGCTTCGGGCAGAAGAGTTCGGCGAGGATATCGTCGCACCTGCGCAGGACGAGGAATTCGTCATTTCACATTCCGACAACGTCCAGGCGACCGGTTTCGTCGAGCACCTGAAGCTGCCGCACTACGTCGATTTCCAGGCCGAACTCGATCTCGTCCGCCGCATGCGCGCCGAATATGACGCGAAGTCTGGTGCCGAAAAGAATAGCGGTGTTCGGGAGGCGGCGGAATGATCGAGGATCTCTCCCACATCACCTTCATCGTCAGCGATCTCGACCGGATGACGGAGATTCTCGAAACGGTTTTCGGAGCCAAACAGGTTTACGCCAGCGGCGAAAAGCACTTCTCGCAGGCTCCGGAGAAATTCTTCACCGTCGGCGATCTCTGGATCGCGATCATGCAGGGCAAGGGCCTGAGCGAACGCACGTATAATCACGTCGCCTTCAAGATACGCGACGAGGATATCGATATTTATCTCGAGCGCATCCGCTCGCTCAATCTCGATGTCATGCCGCCGCGTCCGCGTGTCGAGGGCGAGGGGCGGTCGATCTACTTCCACGATGCCGACAACCATCTCTTCGAACTGCACAGCGGCACGCTCTCCGAGCGGCTCGAGACGTATTCCCGTTTGGAGGCGGCGGCCGAATGATGTTCCCGTTGTCGCACGGTGGATCAGTCGCCTCCACCGTCTCCGCCGCCGCAATCTCCGCCGGTATCCCCGTCGCTCGACGCATAGACGCCGCCGTCGCCTCCCGATCCCGCCGCCTGGCTTTTCCTCTTTCTCGCGGCGCGGTCCCCCAGGATGACGATCACCAGCACAACAAGACCCGCCAGAACGAGCGGCAGTACGTTGAAGGCGCCGGGTTCGGCTTCCATTCCGGATCTTTCTCCCGTGGTCCTCTGCACCTCAAGGTAATCGACAATGCCTGACCTTGCCACATACAACTTCGCCTATCTCGACGAGCAGACCAAGCGGATGATCCGCCGGGCGATCCTCAAGGCGATCGCCATACCCGGCTATCAGGTTCCGTTCGCGTCGCGCGAAATGCCCATGCCCTACGGCTGGGGCACCGGCGGCGTGCAGGTGACGGCGGCGATCCTCGGGCCGGATGACGTGCTGAAGGTCATCGACCAGGGCGCCGACGACACGACCAACGCCGTTTCGATCCGTGCCTTCTTCCAGAAGGTCGCCAATATCGCGGTGACGACGAAGACCAGCGAGGCGACGATCATCCAGACCCGCCACCGCATTCCGGAGGAAGCGCTGAAGGCCGGCCAGACGCTGGTCTATCAGGTGCCGATCCCCGAACCGCTGCGCTTCCTCGAACCGCGCGAGACCGAAACCCGCAAGATGCATGCGCTGGAGGAATACGGCCTCATGCACGTCAAGCTCTACGAGGACATCGCCCGCAACGGCCATATCGCCACGACTTATGCCTATCCGGTCAAGGTCGAGGGTCGTTATGTGATGGACCCCTCGCCGACGCCGAAGTTCGACAATCCGAAGATGCACATGTCAGAGGCGCTGCAGCTGTTCGGTGCCGGCCGCGAAAAGCGCATCTACGCCGTGCCGCCCCATACCGAGGTCGTCAGCCTCGACTTCGAGGACCATCCCTTCGAGATCCAGCATTTCGACAAGCCCTGCGCGCTCTGCGGTGCAGAACAGGTCTACCTCGACGAGGTCGTGCTCGACGACAAGGGCGGCCGGATGTTCGTCTGCTCGGACACCGACCACTGCGAGGATCGGCGGGCGCGTGGTCATGCCGGCGAGATGTTGGCGCGGCAGGAGGCGGCGGAATGAGCGGGTCGGCTGAGTGTTTACCGAGGGGTTACCCCCCTCTGTCACTTCGTGACATCTCCCCCTCAAGGACCGGGCTATTGCATATGAAGCGAAGGCGCTTGCGACAAGCTCCCACTTCTCCCCGGCGGGGAGAAGTGCCGAGCGTATGCGAGGCGATGAGGGGGCCTTTTCTGCGATTTCGGCGCCAGCCGTCCCCCTCATCCGGCGCTTCGCGCCACCTTCTCCCCGTCGGGGAGACGAGGGAGAAAGCCCGGCAAATCCAGGCGGCAGGCTGGGCTGCACGATGCGTCCAGGCGATCTCCCCCCTTGAGGGGGAGATGTCCGGCAGGACAGAGGGGGGTAAACCTCCGCGCGCTCAAAAGGAGGCACGTCAATGACGACCGTCCCGCTTCTCAAAGTCAACGACGTCTCGAAGTTCTACGGCGGCCGTATCGGGTGCCGCAATGTCTCGTTCGAGCTCTGGCCGGGCGAAGTGCTGGCCATCGTCGGCGAGTCCGGCTCCGGCAAGACGACGCTCCTTTCATGCCTGTCGACGCGGCTGATGCCGACCTCCGGCGTCGTCGAATATCACATGCGTGACGGCCAATACCGCGATCTCGCCCGCATGGGCGAGGCCGAGCGGCGTTTCCTGATGCGCACGGACTGGGGCTTTGTTCATCAGAACCCGGCCGATGGCCTTCGCATGACGGTTTCGGCCGGCGCCAATGTCGGCGAGCGGCTGATGGCGGTCGGTGACCGGCACTACGGGCAAATCCGGGCCACCGCCACCGACTGGCTGCGTCGGGTCGAGATCGAAGTAGACCGCATCGACGACCAGCCGCGCGCCTTTTCCGGCGGCATGCGCCAGCGCCTGCAGATCGCCCGCAATCTTGTTACCTCCCCGCGCCTCGTCTTCATGGACGAGCCGACCGGCGGCCTCGACGTTTCGGTTCAGGCGCGCCTGCTCGACCTGGTGCGCGGCCTCGTCCATGACCTCGGCCTGTCGGCGATTATCGTCACCCATGACCTCGCCGTCGCCCGCCTTCTCTCCCATCGCATGATGGTGATGAAAGACGGCGCGGTCATCGAGCAGGGCTTGACCGACCGGGTGCTCGACGATCCGCGCGAGCCCTACACCCAGCTTCTCGTTTCCTCCATTCTGCAGGTCTGAGCATGGTTCCGAAAAGTGGGAACCGGTTTTCGGACGAAACCATGCTCCAACAGGAAGAATAGTCATGCCGACGCCGCTTGTTGTTTCCGAAGTCGCCAAGAGCTTCACCATGCATCTGCGCGACGGCATCACCCTGCCGGTGGTCGCTGGCGTTTCCTTTTCCGTCAAAAAGGGCGAATGCGTCGTGCTCGGCGGTCCGTCCGGCGTCGGCAAGAGCTCGATCCTGAAGATGCTCTATGGCAACTACGCCGTCGATGCCGGTCAGATCCTGATCGAGCATCACGGGCAGCTGGTCGATCTTGCCAGTGCGGCGCCGCGCTCGGTGCTTGAGGTCCGCCGTGATACGCTTGGCTATGTCAGCCAGTTCCTGCGCGTCGTTCCCCGCGTGTCGGCTCTCGACGTCGTTGCCGAACCGCTTCTAGCGCGCGGCGTTTCCCATGCGGAGGCAATCGAAAAGGCGTCCGACCTGCTGGAAAAGCTCAATCTGCCGCGCGAGCTCTGGCAATTGCCACCGGCGACCTTCTCCGGCGGCGAACAGCAGCGCGTCAATATCGCCCGCGGCTTCATCACCGACCATGCGATCCTTCTGCTCGACGAGCCGACGGCGTCGCTCGACGCGAAAAACCGCCGCGTCGTCGTCGAGATGATTGTGGCCAAGAAGGCCGAAGGGGTCGCGCTGCTCGGCATCTTCCATGACGAGGAAGTGCGCGACGCCGTTGCAGACCGTATCCTCGACGTCTCTGCCTTCTCGCCGCGAAAGGTCGCCGCATGACCATCAAGCTGTCGGAAAGGCCGCTCATCCACGAGACCGCGCGGGTGACCGATTGCACGATCGGCCGCTACACCGAAATCGCCGAGCGCTGCCGCATTTCTGAAACGGAAATCGGCGATTATTCTACATCATGGAAGACGGCTCGGTCTGGTGTGCGGCGATCGGCAAATTCGCCAACATCGCCTCGTCGGTGCGCATTAACGCCACCAACCATCCGGTCTGGCGGGCAACGCTGCATCATTTTACTTACCGGGCTAAGGATTATTGGCCGGATGCGGACACGGATCAGGATTTCTTCGCCTGGCGGCGGGAAAACAGGGTCATCATCGGCCATGATGTCTGGATCGGTCATGGCGCGACGGTGCTGCCGGGCGTCAAGGTCGGCAATGGAGCGGTGATCGGCGCGGGCGCCGTCGTCTCGAAGGACGTTGCGCCCTACACCATCGTCGGCGGCGTTCCGGCAAAGCTGATCCGCGAGCGCTTCGGCCGGGAGATCGCCGGGCGTTTCGAGAAGCTCGCCTGGTGGGACTGGGAGCACGCGAAGCTCCGCGATGCGCTGAACGATTTCAGGATGCTGGATGCCGACGCATTTCTCGCCCGTCACAATGCCTGATTTCAGACCCTGCAACCCCTGTGCCGGCGGGGTTTGTGGACTGTAACAAAACAGACATCGAACTGACATTCCCCCTTCATCATGCGCCGCTAATGCAAAGGTCGACCGATGATCGGTTACCACTGCCAGAAGGACGAGTGCCATGTTCCAGTTGAAGAACGTAACGCGACGGTTCGGCAAGAAGATCGCCGTCAACTCGGTTACCTTCGACATTCCGCAGGGCCAGATGGTCGGCATCATCGGCCGCTCCGGCGCGGGCAAGTCGACGCTGCTTCGGATGATCAACCGGCTCAACGACGTGTCGTCGGGCTCCATCCATTTCGGCGATCTCGAGGTCTCCTCGCTGCGCGGTGCGGCGCTGCGCAGCTGGCAGCGGGATTGCGCGATGATCTTTCAGCAGTTCAACCTGGTGCCGCGTCTCGACGTTCTGACCAACGTGCTGCTCGGCCGCCTCAATCATCGTTCGACAGTGCTCAGCATTCTCAACATGTTCACCCGTGAAGAACGCATCATGGCGATCGGCGCGCTGGAGCGGCTCGGCATCGAGCAGACGGCGCTGCAACCAGCAGGCACGCTTTCCGGCGGCCAGCAGCAGCGCGTCGCCATCGCCCGCGCCCTGATGCAGCAGCCGAAGATGTTGCTTGCCGACGAGCCGATCGCCTCGCTCGATCCGCTCAACGCCAAGATCGTCATGGACGCGCTGCGCGACATCAACGAGCGCGACGGCATCACCGTCGTCACCAATCTGCACACGCTGGATACCGCGCGCAGTTATTGCGAGCGGATCATCGGCATGGCGCATGGCAGCGTCGTTTTCGATGGGCAGCCAAAGGACCTGACGGCAGCGGCCGTCGCCGAAATCTACGGAGGCGGTGCGGAAATCGAGGAATCGATGACCTCGACCAGCATCAACATTCCTGCAGCGCAGGACAATCAGAAATCCGCCGGCGTCAAGCCGCTGGCACTGGCTGGACTGTAAACTCCCACCGGGATCGAGAGCCCGCGTCAAGGGCCAAGACCTTGCAACCGAATGTGAACCGGCGCCGCCGGGAAAACAGGAGATGACCCTTATGTTGAAGAAAGCCCTTCTGAGCGCCGTTGCGCTCTTTGCCCTCGTCGGCCACGTTCAGGCTGAAGACCTCAAGGAATTCCGCGTCGGCATCATCGGCGGCGAAAACGAAGCCGACCGCCTGCGCAACTTCCAGTGCCTCGGCGATCATCTGAAGACCGCCCTCGATGTCGAGAAGGTGTCGTTCTTCCCGGCTGCCGACTATGACGGCGTGATCCAGGGCCTGCTCGGTGGCACGCTCGATTTTGCCGAACTCGGCGCTTCCGGCTACGCCAAGATCTACCTCGCCAAGGCTGACGCCGTCGAGCCGATCCTGACCACCGAACAGACCGACGGTTCGACCGGCTATTATTCGATCATGGTCGCCCGCAAGGATTCGGGCTTCACCAAGGTCGAGGACCTCAAGGGCAAGAAGCTTGGCTTCGCTGATCCGGACTCCACCTCGGGCTACCTGATCCCGAACGTCACCCTGCCGGAAACGATCGGCATGCCGGTCAAGGAATTCTTCGCCGAGACCGGCTTCGGCGGCGGCCATGAAAACCTCGTTCTCGAAGTGCTGAAGGGTACCTTCGACGCAGGCACGACCTTTGGTTCGGGTATCGGCGAGTTCAAGGAAGGCTACACCTCCGGCAACCTGCGCAAGATGGTCGACAAGGGTATCCTCGACATGAACGACCTGGTCGAACTGTGGCGCTCGCCGTTGATCCCGAACGGCCCGACCGTCGTGCGTTCGTCGCTCAGCGCCGACGTCAAGGCCAAGTTCAAGCAGTTCATGCTCGACCTGCCGAAGACCGACGCGGCCTGCTTCGCGGCTGTCGAGGGCGGCGAGTACAAGGGCTTCATCGAAGTCAACTCCGACTTCTACAAGCCGATCATCGACGCCCGCAAGTCGACCATCGGCGGCTGATATCGCCTGAATTCAAAACGCTGGCCGGTCCTGCCGGCCAGCGTTCCTCGTCTGGACAGGCTTCATGGGCATGATGCCGCTGAAGCCGCCACGTTTTGCCGGAGACGCCATGGCCACGTCAGCGCTTTCCCCGACCTTGAGCGACAACGGCGCTCTGGTCGAACGCCACTGGCAGGAGCTCAATCTCCGCCGCCGGACCTACACTTTCATAGGTCTCGCACTGCTTGCCATGGCGCTTTCCGGGTGTCTCTGGTTTGCCAATGAGACCAATGCCGGCAAGTTCTTCGATCGCCTGCCCTATGTCTTCGATTTCGTCGGCGATCTCGTGCCGCGCGACGGCGCTGAAATCGTCCGCGCCATGTTCGATCTGCCTTCGCCCTATGACGATGGCAGCCTGAAATACAATTATCCCGAAGGCCGCATATATCTGGCGGGCGCGATCTACGTGCCCGAATATTTCTACAAGATGCTGGAAACGCTGAACATCGCGATCTTCTCCACCATCTTCGGCCTGTTCTTCGGCTTCCTCCTCTGCTTCCTTGCGGCCCGCAACCTGATGCCCAATCCTTGGGTACGCGGCCTTGTCCGCCGCTTCATGGAAATATTGCGCGCTTTTCCGGAGGTCGTCATCGCCGGCTTCTTTCTCGCCGTCCTGTCGCTCGGGCCGATACCGGCCATGATCGCCGTGTCGATCCATACGATCGGCGCGCTCGGCAAGCTGTTCTTCGAAGTCGTCGAGAATGCCGACATGAGGCCGGACGAGGGTTTAAGAGCCGCCGGCGGGAACTGGATCGAACGCGTCTGGTTCGGCATCGTGCCGCAGGTCCTGCCCAATTTCATGAGCTACGCGCTGTTGAGGCTCGAGATCAACGTGCGATCCTCGAGCATCATCGGCGCCGTCGGCGGCGGTGGTATCGGCGAGCCGCTGCGCCTGTCGATCGGCCAGGGGCATGAGGCAAAGACGCTCGCCATCATCATCCTGTTGTTCTCGACGATCATCGCCGTCGATCACTTCTCCGCATGGCTGCGCCGCCGCCTCGTCGGCGACCAGGCCTTCCGGCTTGCGCAATAGGAGCGGGACATGACCGTCAACACCATGATGAACGCCGCCGAGATGGAAGCGATCGCCGCCCGGCATCCGCATCTGATCCATGGTTCGTCGCGCAAGCGCATCCGCTCTGCCCTGATCTTTGCCGGCATCGCGCTCTACATGATCTATAGCTGGTGGTTCTTTTCGATCGGCCAGGTTCTCGTGAACGCCAATTGGGGCATCGCCGGCACCTACCTGGCCGACTGGGTTTCCTATGAGGTTCGTCCCGATATCAAGATCGCGCCGGACGGGGCCATGCAGGTCGTCTATCCGCGCTTCTCGCCGCTCGGTCCCGATGCGAAGCCGGAATGGGTGAAGATCGAGACGAGGATGGTAGAGCGCGCCATCGATGCGCCAGCCGCGAAGCAGCAGGCTCTCCCGACAAAGAGCTCCACCTTCAGCTTCATGGCGCCGAAATCGGCAGTCGGCCGCAGCGCGGAGGCCGAAGTCAAGCCCGAAAGGCGCACCGAAGAGGTCGTTAGCCGCGCAACGGTCAACTACAACCGCACGACCAGCATCGATGTCGCCGATCGGATGGTGACCGCCACACATAATGGCGAGACGTTGCTGATCGATCTCGATCCCGCGAGCGGCGTTCGGCCGGAAGGCGCACTGCCGGATTGGGCGACACAGAAGCGGCCGGGCGAGAAGATCACGCTCGCCTTCGGCATGACTGGCTGGGCGGATGTCGATGTGGGAAAGATCAGCATCCACAATCGGTTCCCCGGCTGGGCCAATTTCATTTTCGATACCAGCTCGCCGTTCTTCAACAAGTCCTTCGGCGAAGTGGCGGGCCTGATCTTCGCTGGAGAGCGTCTCGATCCGGCCCGCTCCAACCTGTCGCTCGCCTGGAGCAACATTCTCTACAATGCCGAATGGCAGCATCTCGACGTTTGGACAAAGCTGTTGCAGACCATCGTCATGGCCTTCGTCGGCACCCTGTTTGCCTCGATCGTCGCCTTTCCGCTGTGCTTCCTGGCGGCGCGCAACATCACCCGCAACGGCGTGCTCAACCAGGTCACCAAGCGCTTCTTCGACTTCCTGCGCTCCGTCGACATGCTGATCTGGGCGCTGTTCTTCACCCGCGCTTTCGGCCCCGGGCCGCTTGCCGGCATGTCGGCGATCTTCTTCACCGATACCGGCACGCTCGGAAAGCTCTATTCGGAAGCGCTGGAGAATATCGACGACAAGCAGCGCGAGGGTGTGAAGTCGGTCGGTGCCACGCCGCTTGCCGTGCAGCGGTTTGGCGTGCTGCCGCAGGTTCTGCCGGTCTTTGCCAGCCAGGCGCTCTATTTCTGGGAATCCAATACCCGGTCGGCGACCATCATCGGCGCGGTCGGCGCGGGCGGTATCGGCCTGAAACTCTGGGAAGCGATGCGGACGAATTCCGACTGGGAAAACGTCTGTTACATGGTTATCCTGATTCTTGTCGTCGTCTTCATTTTCGACAGCGTCTCCAATCTTCTGCGCTCGCGTCTGATGGGCCAGAAAACACATTGAAAAACGTGCCGGTTCATCGCCGGCCATCACGATAATGTCACGAAAAGCAGGTAGCGACGGCGTCTCATCGGCCCGTCCGATCGACGCTCCCGTGACGTCCTCGATAGGGAATGGACCGTGCGCTACGCATTCTATTTGACGCCGGACGAAGACCACCCGCTGACGACCGCAGCGGCGAACTGGCTGGGCGGTAACCCGTTCACCGGCGAAACCACACGGCTTGAAGCCGCGGGCGATTTCGATGCGGCTGAACTCACGGCCCTGACCGCCGATCCACGCCGCTACGGCTTTCATGGCACGCTGAAGGCGCCGTTCCCGCTTGCTGCGGCGAAAAACGAAGCACAGCTGCTTGCCGCCTTCGATGGTTTTGCCGACGAATGCGCGCCTTTCGAGATACCGGAAATGACGCTGGGGCAGCTCGGACCGTTTTTTGCGCTGGTGCCGGCGGCGGATTGTCCGGAACTGCAGGCGCTTGCCGACGAGACGGTGCGGCGTTTCGAACCCTTTCGAGCACCTCTCTCGGCCGAGGATTTCTCGCGGCGCAAGCCGGATTCGCTGAGCGACGTTCATCGGGCCAATCTGCTCTCCTGGGGTTACCCTTACGTGTTCGAGAGCTTCCAGTTCCACATGACGCTGACCGGCCCGGTGCCGGCGGAGCGGCAGGCTGCGATGAAGGCCTTGCTGGAGCAGACCTTCGCGCCCTTCATCGGCGCGCCGCTCGCCGTGACGTCGCTGGCACTGTTTACCGAACACGCGCGCGGCGCGCCTTTCACCGTCCACACGCTCTTGCCGCTTGGCGGCACATCCCAACGAAAGATGGCATGACATGACCGCTGAAACCGTTCTTTCCAATGCCTGCATCGTCCTTGAGGATCAGATCCTCACCGGCTCGGTGCTCATCCGCGACGGCAAGATCGCCGATGTCTCGGAAGGCGCCGCCCGCATTGGCGAGGACTTTGAAGGGGATTACCTCATTCCCGGCTTGGTCGAGCTGCACACCGATCATCTGGAAGCGCATTACTCGCCGCGCCCCGGCGTTCGCTGGCTGAAGATGGCGGCAATCCAGGCGCATGACGCGCAGGTCGTCACGTCGGGCATCACCACGGTCTTCGACTGCTTGCGCATGGGCTCCGACGAGGACGGCGGCTTCGAGCAGGGCGAGATGCGCGAGATGGCGGACGCGCTGGCGCAGGCCGCCAGGGAAAATCGCCTGCGCGCAGACCACCGCATCCACCTGCGCTGCGAGGTCTCGACGGACAACGTGCTCGCCCATTTCCAGGAGTTCGAGAATGACCCGCAGGTCGGCCTCGTCTCGCTGATGGATCATGCGCCGGGTCAGCGCCAGTTCCAGACGATGGATCAGTACACGCTCTACTACAAGAACAAGCGCGGCATGACGGACCAGGCCTTCGCCGCGTTTTGTGCCCGCCAGCAGGCGCTTTCGGCCAAATACGCTGGACCGCATCGCACCGAGATCGCCAAGGCCTGCGCCGAACGCGGCATCACCATTGCCAGCCACGACGACGCAACCCTTGCCCATGTCGAGGAATCCGTGGGTTTCGGTATTCGGCTGGCAGAATTTCCGACGAGCTTCGAAGCCGCGGAGGCCTCGCATGCCGCGGGCCTGAGCGTGCTGATGGGCGCGCCGAACGTCGTGCGGGGCAAGTCGCACTCCGGCAATATCGCCGCGCGTGACCTTGCCGAGCGCGGTGTTCTTGACGTGCTGTCGTCGGACTACGTGCCGTTCAGCCTGATCCATGCGCCCTTCGTGCTGTCGGACGAGGTGGAAAGCGTCAGCCTGCCGCAGGCGCTCGCCATGGTCACGGCGACACCGGCCCGCACGGTCGGTCTTGATGATCGCGGCCGCATCGCCACGGGCCTGCGTGCCGATATCGTTCGGGTCCAGCGCCATGAGGGCATTCCGGTCGTCCGTTCCGTCTGGCGCGAAGGTCGGCGGGTCGCCTGATGGACGGCCAGCTCAAGGATCGATCCGGGGCGATCATCGTCGTCGTCGGACCAAGCGGTGCCGGCAAGGACAGCGTCATCGGCTATGTCGCCCAGCATTTCGCCGGCCGCGCCGATATCGATTTCGTCCGCCGTGTGATCACCCGTCCCTCCGATGCCGGCGGTGAGGATCACGAGAGTGTTGCCGCCGATGAATTCGACGCGCGGCTGGAGGCGGGTGATTTCGCCGTTGCCTGGCAGGCGCATGGGTTGAAATACGGCATTCCCGGCGAGGCGCTTGAGCGCGTGCGCGCCGGGCGTATCCTGATCGCCAATGGCAGCCGTGGGGCGCTTGCCGAGTTCCGGCGGGTTTTCCCGAAGGTCGTGGTCGTCAACATCACGGCATCGCCGCAGGTGCTGGCCAAGCGGCTTGTCGCACGCGGGCGCGAAAGCGAGGCGGACATTCTGAAACGCCTGCAGCGGCAGGCACCGGATATTCCCGACGACGCCGACGTCACGACGATCGACAACAGCGGGCCGCTCGATATCGCCGGCTCTCGCTTTGTCGCCCTCGTTGCCGAACTGCAGGGAACGGCGTTGGCGCTCTAAGCGTTTCCAGGCGGGAAACCGGTTCACCGTTCGAAAACGCGATAAAACAAAAACTTAGACAAGTTCACTGTTTCCGTGAAACGGTGAGTTTGTCTAAGCGTCAAAGGGCGTTGTCGAGGAAATACCACTGGTCGAGATGGGCGCGGACGACGGGCTCGATGACCGCGTTGAGCAGCAGGACGTCCTCGATCAGGCGCTCGCCGGGTTTGTCTTCCAGCGGCAGGGTGATCGGGGGGAGCGCGAAGGCGTCGAAATGCGCGCCTTCCTTGCGCAGGATATAGCACGGGCAGATTGTCGCCTCTGTCAGCCGGGCAAGCCGGACGACGACCGCGAGATTGCCTTCGAGATGCGCAGGGCGGTCGAAGAAGGGGCCGCGGATCTTGCCCGCAAAACCCTCGTCGCAGAACACCGAAATCGTACCGCCGTCTTTCAATATCTTTAATGCGGGCCGTATCCCGTCCTTGCCCGGCGGCATAAGGCCGTATCCCAGCTTGCGCCGGACCCGCTCGGCGATCCAGGCCCGCGCCCTTCCGGCGGGTGGGGTATAGTTGGCGGACGGGTTCAGTCCGAGTTCAACGAGTTTCGGGGCAAAAATTTCCCAGTTTCCCAGATGCATGCAGACCACGATCACCGGGCCCTTCGCATGCGACTCGGTGAAATAGTTGAGATCGTGCCAGACGACGCGCTGCGCCAGACGCCCGATGATCGAGAACTCCGTCATGATGCGTCCCTGGTTTTGCCAGTTTCGCCTCAAAATCCGGTCGCGTTCTTCCTCTGTCGCATCCGGCAGAAGCCGCTCCAGGTTCTTCTGCGCCTTCTTGACTGCGGATTTGTGCCAGCGAGGCATGACGAAAGCGCCAAGCCGCGCGCCTGCGGCAGAACAAACCCGCGCCGGCATGGCTTTCAGTCCGAAGTGGACGGCCAGGTCGAGGAGGTTCTGGATATTGTCGGTCACCTGGTAGCGAAATGCCGCGCGGCGCCGGTCCGCGCTCGCAAACAGGTCCATGAGCGGCGGCGCGGCCGGGGGGCGGTAGACCCAGGCAGTCCGTTTCGCCGGACCGCTCTTCGGCTTTTTCTTTGGAGCGGCCATGGCCCTATATGCTTTCCCGCCGGTGCAGGGTCACCGGCAGGCCGCCGCGCGGCCTCAGCGTCAGGCGGCATTGCGGCTCGACCTTGGCATCATCGGCAACGCGCACCCTGAAGCGCTGTGCAAGGATCGCCAGGCAGAGGATCGCCTCCGTGAGACCGAACTGCAGCCCGGGGCAGACGCGCGGGCCGCTGGCAAAGGGGATGTAGCTGTAGGGGATCGGCCTCTGCCCGTTCAGGAAGCGCTCGGGCTTGAACAGATGCGCGTCCTTGAAGAAGGCCTCGGTGCGATGCAGCAGCCACGGCACGATCAGGACCAGCGAAGCCGGCTTGACGTCGATATCGCCGATCCGGTCGGCTTCGTTCGTCTGCCGCGCGAGGATCGGCACGGGCGGATAGAGCCTGAGCGTTTCCTCGATCACCGCCCGGCACCATTCGAGCTGCGGGATATCGTCCAAGGTCGGCACGCGGTTGCCGCAGACCCGGGCGATCTCCTCATGCAGGGATTTTTCCACCCACCCCGCTCGCGACAGCAGGTACCAGGCCCAGGTCAACGTCGCCGCCGTCGTCTCGTGGCCGGCCATGAAGATCGTCGCTGCCTCGTTGCGCAGAGCAACAACATCGAGCTTCAGCTCCGGATTGCGTTTCTGCCGGCGTACCAGAAGTTCAATCATCGAATTGTTGTCGCCGCGCCCGGCCAGATGATCCTCGACCACCTTGTCGATGATCTGGTGGATGCGCGATACGGACCGGCGCAGTTTCGGCGTCCGCAGCACCGGCAGGCCTTCGTCGAAGCCGAGGAAATAACCGATGTTGACGGAATCGATCAGCGCCTGATAGCTCTCGAACCCTTCACTGACGGCGTTGGCAGCGTCTTCACCGAGATCGTTGCCGAAGACGGAACGCGAAATGATCTCGGCCGTCAGTCCGGCCATCTCGAAGAGCGCATTGACGGGTGCGCCGTCCGGCAACGATTCCCAACGTTGGACGAGCTCGCTGGTCGTGCTTTCCATGATCTTGCCGAAAGCCGGCACGCGGTTCTTGTGAACGATGTCGTTGACCAGCGGGCGACGCTGCTTCCAGGTTTCGCCATCGGAGATGAACAGGCCGTCGCCGAGCAGGAATTCCAGTGCGCGGCGCATCTGCGGGGTCTTGCGCTCGAAATTCTCGTGCCGTTTGGCGACGACGTAGCGGATCGCGTCCGGCGAATTGACGACGACGATCTGGCGCCCGAAGATTTTCATCTGGGTGACGCGGTCGGTATAGTCGCCCTTGCGCCAGATCGACAGGAAGTCGTGACGGGCCTTGAGGATCAGGTTCAGCGGCCGTCCGGGCTTGCCCGTATAATAGGCGGAATGCGCGGGTTCGAACGACGTCTTCTTGAGGTTCTCAATGATATCCGTCGTTTGCCGTAAACTGGAGAACATGCTCCGGCTGCCCCTGTCTGTATCCGATCACGGCGCGTTGCGCGCGCAGCGTTGCGGCTTTCCGGATAGCAGCAATTTCCCGCAGCGCAAAATCCTTTCGAAGCCCCGACGCAGGGGAAAGGTCTTCACGGCCGCGCGGTGATGCTGCGGCCGTGAAGAGGGAATTCAGCGCAAGGCCGCGCAGGCTTTTGCGATGCGTTCCAGCGCTTCGCGCAATTCCGCTTCCGAGGTGGCGTAGGAGATCCGGAAGAAGGGCGAGAGGCCGAAGGCGGAACCCGGCACGACGGCGACATGCGCATCTTCGAGCAGATAGGCACAGAAATCCGTGTCCGTCTCGATCCGCTTGCCGCCCGGTGTCGTTTTGCCGAGCACGCCACCGCAGCCCGAGAAGGTGTAGAAGGCGCCTTCCGGGACGCGGCAGTCGAGGCCGTCTATGGCGTTGAGCGCGGCAACGACCAGATCGCGACGGCGCTTGAAACTTTCGGTGCGCTCTTTCAGGAAATCCTGCGGACCGGTCAGGGCTTCCACCGCGGCGGCCTGGCTGATCGAGGACGGACAGGACGTCGACTGGCTCTGAACGACGGCCATAGCCTTGATCAGCGCGCGTGGACCGCCGGCGTAGCCGATGCGCCAGCCGGTCATGGCGTAAGCCTTGGAAACGCCGTTCACCGTCAGGGTGCGGTTCTTCAGGCGCGGTTCCAGGGCGGCCGGGGTCACGAAACGGAACTCATCGTAGACGATGTGCTCGTACATGTCGTCGACCAGCAGCCAGACATGCGGATGGTTCAAGAGTACGTCGAGCAGCGGACGATAGTCTTCGGCGCTGTAGGCGGCGCCGGACGGGTTCGATGGTGAATTCAGCATCACCCAGCGCGTCTTCGGCGTGATCGCCGCATCGAGCTGCTCGGCCTGCAGCCGGAATCCGGCTTCGGCATCGCAGGCGATCAGGACCGGCTTGCCCCCGGCGATCTCGACGATATCCGAATAGGATGTCCAGTACGGCGTCGGGATGATCACCTCGTCGCCCGGGTTGAGCGTCGCCATCATGGCGTTGAAGAGGATCTGCTTGGCGCCGGTCGCGACGGTGATTTCGTCCTGTTCGTAGGAGAGATCGTTTTCGCGGGCGAATTTCTTGCGGATCGCGGCCTTCAGCTCCGGCGTTCCGTCGAGCGCCGTGTATTTGGTCTCGCCCCTGAGCATGGCGGCGGTTGCCGCCCGCTTGACGTGGTCCGGCGTGTCGAAATCGGGTTCGCCGGCGCCCAGAATGATCACCGGCTTGCCGTCGCGCTTCATCGCCTGCGCGCGGGCGCCGATCTTCAGGATTTCCGAGACGCCGATCGTGGAAATCCGCGAGGCGGGCGTAAAGCCCGCCTCCTCAACCTTGGTGTTGATGGTCATGGTGCCGATCCTATTCGATGCCGCCAATTATTCGATATCGAACGAGACGCCCTGTGCCAGCGGCAGGGCCTTCGAATAGTTGATCGTGTTGGTGGCACGACGCATATAGGCCTTCCACGAATCCGAGCCGGATTCGCGGCCGCCGCCCGTTTCCTTCTCGCCGCCGAACGCGCCGCCGATTTCAGCACCGGAGGTGCCGATGTTGACGTTGGCGATGCCGCAGTCGGAACCGTCAGGCGACAGGAACCGCTCGGCTTCCTGCAGGTCGAGCGTGAAGATCGATGACGAGAGACCGGCGCCGACCGCGTTGTGCTCGGCAACGGCGGCGTCGAAATCGCTGTACTTCATGACGTACAGGATGGGCGCAAAGGTTTCTTCGAGGACCGGGCCTTCATGCTTCGGCATTTCGACGAGCGCCGGATTGACGTAGTAGCCGTTGGCATGGCCGAGATCGACGCGATCGCCGCCGGTGACCGAGCCGCCATAGGCCTTGGCCTCCGAGAGCGCCTTCTGCATGTTGTCGAAGGCCGGCTTGTCAACCAGCGGGCCGACGAGGGCGGTCGATTCCAGCGGATTGCCGATCGATACACTCTGATAAGCCTTTTTCAGGCGCGGAACGAGCTGGTCGTAGACGCTTTCGTGGACGAACAAGCGGCGCAGTGTCGTGCAGCGCTGGCCGGCCGTACCCATGGCGCCGAAGGCAATGGCGCGCAGGGCCATGTCGAGATCGGCCGAGGGGCAGACGATGCCGCCATTGTTGCCGCCGAGTTCGAGGATGGCGCGGGCAAAGCGCTTGGCAAGGCGCGGGCCGACGTCGCGGCCCATGCGGGTGGAACCGGTGGCCGAAACCAGCGGCACCTTCGGATGGTCGACGAGCACTTCGCCGATGGCGCGGTCGCCGATCAGCAGCTGAGCCAGACCTTCCGGCGCATCGCCGAAGCGGGCAAGGGCGCGCTCAAAGATAGCCTGCGATGCAAGTGCGGTGAGCGGCGTCTTTTCCGAAGGTTTCCAGACGACGGCGTTGCCGCAGACCAGCGCCAGCGCCGCATTCCACGACCAGACGGCAACCGGGAAATTGAAGGCGGAGATGACGCCGATGACGCCGAGCGGATGCCAGGTTTCCATCATGCGGTGGCCGGGGCGTTCGGTGGCGATCGTCAGGCCGTAGAGCTGGCGCGAGAGGCCGACCGCAAAATCGCAGATGTCGATCATTTCCTGCACTTCGCCGAGGCCTTCCGACGGGATCTTGCCGGCTTCGATCGATACCAGGCGGCCGAGGTCGGCCTTGTGGGCGCGCAGCTCTTCGCCGAGCAGGCGGATCAGTTCGCCGCGCTTCGGTGCCGGTACCAGGCGCCAGGCGCGGAAGGCCGCGTCGGCCTTTTCGATCTTGGCTGCGGCTTCAGCGGCCGAAACCGTCTTGAGGCTGGCGATCTGTTCGCCGGTGACCGGCGAGAAGGAGGCCATTTCGCCGCCGGTATAGAGCTCCTTGGCGACGCCGAGCTTTTCGAGAAGTGCGGCCGTTTCCTGGACGACGTTCACTGTCTTCGTTGCAATGTTCATGATGAGCAAACTCCCGTTTCTTGTCTTGAAGGACTATCCGAAGCTGACCGTGCCGAGACTTCCCGGCGAGGTGATGACTTTGAGGCCCTGGGCCATGTCCTTGATCTTCTGGCTTGTATAGAGGTCGTAATAGGCTTGGTTTTTCCGGCCGATGGCATGTTCGGCGCTGAAGCTGCCGTTGAAATCCTGAACGGCGATGGCAAATACCCAGTCGCGCAGCCGCCGCTCGAAGTCCTTGTCCGATGCCGCCGCGCTGTCCTTGGGCACCACAAGATTGAAATGTACGCCGCCGTCGCCGATATGGCCGAAATCGCAGATCGTCACCTCCGCAAAGGCTTGTCGCATCTCGTCTTTCATACGGTCGCAGAAGGCCATGATATCACCTCTGCGGAAGGAAAGATCGAAGGCGATCAGCTTTCCGGCGTGCTTGACGCCCTCGGACAGGGCATGGCGCAGCGCCCACATTTCATGCGCCGGGCCGACGAAAGCGTCGGCGAGCGGCGCGTCTTCGCTTTCCCAGATTTCCGCCAGCACCGTTTCCAGCACCGCATCCAATGTCTGCTCGCCTTCGCGCGGCTCCCAGGTCCGGGAGATCTCCGCGAGAATGACGTAGTCGGGCACGTTGCCGCCCTGGAACGGGTTTTTCAGCGACGGCACGTGATCGAGCGCGGCCGCGACGGCGTTCTTCGACATGCCCTCGAACGCGGAGAGATAGGCGCCGAGGCGGTCTTCCATGGCGCGCAGCAGCGGCATCACGTGGGCGCCGCTTGCCGGCACCAGATAGGCGGTCGCCACCTGCTTCGGCAGCGGTTCGAGATTCAGCACGCATTCTGTGATGATGCCGAAGGAACCGGCGGTGCCGATGAAGAGCTGTTTCCAGTCGATGCCGGTGTTGTTCTTGCGCAGCTCCGAGGTGAGATCGAGGATCGTGCCCTCGTCATCCGCGAGAACCACCTTGATGCCGAGGGTGTTGCGGCGCACGTCACCATATTTCAGGAAGCGCGAGCCGCCGGTATTGGTGGCCAGCATGCCGCCAAGGCGCGGGTCGGCGCCAAGGTCGATCGGAAAGAACAGGCCGTGCCTTTCAAGCTTCTGGTTGACGTCCGAAAGCCGGAAACCGGCGTCAACGCGCAGCGACCGATTGTCGAGATCGAGATCGAAACGCTGGGTCATGCGGTCGAGGCTGAGCACGGCTTGTGTTCCGCCCGCATCCGGCGTCGAGCCGGAAACGAGGCCGGTATTGCCGGACTGCGGAATGAGCGGAATGCCGTGTTTCACGCAATAGGCGACCGCCGCCGAGACCTCTTCGGTCGACTGTGGCCGCAGGACGAGTGCGGCCCGGCCTTCGTCATAGCGCGCGCCGGTCTGATAGGACGCCATGTCCCCTGGCTCGGTGACAAGACCCTTGTCGCCGAGAATGCCGGTCAGTGCGGCGATGTGCGCGTGGTCGATCATCGTTTCAGGTTTACTCCGCTGCCTCGGCGGAGGAAAGCGTCTGACGGCAATCGGCGATGGATGCCTGTTCGATGCCGGCATAGTGGTCGAATTCGTTCAGCACCTTGGCGCCGAGATCGAGCTCGAAGCGCTGCTGGTTCGGGCTTGCCACGAATTCCTGCGCGGCATCGTCGCCGAGGTTGGACTGGAAGATGCCGGCGGCGCTGACGGGCAGGAAGTCCTCGTAGACGATCGGATCGAACTGAACGAGACCGTCTTCGATCAGGCTGTCGAGGCTTTTGGCGGCGTCGACCTTCGTCTTGCGGCCCTTGGCGGTCAGCGAATAGGCGAAATAGCCGAGGCCTTCGGCACGGATGCCGGCCCATGTGTCGGGGAAGGGGACGAATGCGTCGGCGAGTGCCTTTTCATACTCCGCCGCATTCGAGCCATCGGCAGCCGGGCGAACGATCTTGCGGGAAGCGTTCAACAGCTCGTCGTAGAGCGCGCGGCCCTTCGGCGTCAGCGCGATGCCGCGCTGTTCGATCTCGCCGAAACGGGCGGTGTGCGAGCCCGCATGCCAGCTGCCGTCGGCGGCCTGGAAGGAGACCGGCTCTTCGAGCGCCTTGAACGAGGTCTGGCGCAGCAGGATGGCGCATTTGCGGGTCGGCGGGCCTTCGACGATCGCCTTCGGTGCAATGCCGTGATCCGGCATGCGCGCCTGGATGGCGTCGATATCGAGCGTACGCGGCGTCAGGTGGTTGATGTGCGGGCCCTTGAAGGAAACAACGTCGGCAATCAGCCGGTGGGCGTCATGCAGCCGCTGGTACATCTCCGGGCTGACATTGGCCTTGTCGTGCCAGCGGAAGGTTTCCAAGACCTCGGCGACGAAACGCTCGGCGTCGGCCTTGTCGAGGCCGCCTTCTCTCTCGGCCTTTTCCGTCAGGGCGATTGCGCCGGAGGTGAAGATCTGTCGCTTCGACAGGATCTGCTCGGCTTCAGCACGCAGGGTCTCGTCAGCGATGAGGTCGAGCCTGAGCAGCGAGGTAAAGACGCGGAAAGGGTTCTTCTTCAGGCTGGCGTCGCCGACCGGACGGAACGCGGTCGAGTGAACCGGGACGCCGGCGGTCGAGAGATCATAGTAGCCGACGGGATGCATGCCCATGACGGCAAAGACGCGGCGCATCGTCGAGAGTTCCGCAGGTGTGCCAAGGCGGATCGCGCCATGCCGCTCTTCGGAAATGCGCTCCAGCGAAGCGGTGTCTTCGAGCCTGATTTGCAGCGCCGGATCGGCGGCGAGCGTTTCGGCGTTCACCTGCCCGACAAGCTCCATCAGCGTGCCGTAGGCGGGCACTTCGGTCCGGTACATGGCCGACATGGCGGCCGAAAAGGCCGAGCGGATCTCGTCGCTGGATACGAAACTATTCTCTTTCACGGCAGCACGCCTCGCAGTATTGAATGGATGGGGTCGATCATTCTCATTTCGTATCATATACGGGTCGAATGAGCATTGATTGCGACTGTTATGACTATGATCATGCGAGGCGGGAATGAAGTTGAGCAGAAGACTGGTCCCAGACATCACAACGCTGCAGGCGTTCGAATGCGCCGCGCGCCACGGCAGTTTCACCCAGGCCGCGGCTGAGCTGAACCTGACGCAGAGCGCCGTCAGCCGCCAGATCAAGGACCTCGAAAGCCAGATCGGCGTGCTTTTGTTCGAACGCGTCCGCCAGCGGGTGATCCTCTCCGATGCGGGCCAGAAGTTCCTGCCCGAGGTTCGCAGGCTGCTGGCGCAATCGGAGGAGCTGATGGTGCGGGCGATGGCCTCGGCGCGCTCGGAATCGACCCTCTCCATCGCCTCGCTGCCGACCTTCGGCAGCCGCTGGCTGACGCCGCGCTTGCCGGATTTCCTGAAGCGGCATCCCGGCACGGTGATCAATATTGCCTCGCGCTCCCAGCCCTTCGATTTCGAGGAGCAGAACTTCGATCTCGCCATTCACTATGGCCAGCCGGTCTGGGCGCACGCGACCTGCAGCTACCTCTGCAGCGAGATCATCGTGCCCGTGGCAAATCCTGCGCTTTGTGAGCAGCATCCGATGAAGGAGCCGGGCGAGCTGGAAGACAAACCGCTCCTGCATCTCGCCACTCGCCCGAAGATGTGGGCGCAATGGTTCGAGCACAACGGCGGCGAGATGAAATCCGCTTATCGCGGCAACCGCTTCGACCAGTTTTCGATGGTTATCGAAGCGGCGGCGGCCGGTCTCGGTTTTGCGCTTTTGCCGCGCTATCTGATCGAACAGGAACTGGCGAGCGACCATTTGCGTGTGGTGTTCGACCGGCCGATGCAAACCGAAAACAGCTATTATCTCGTAGTGCCGGAAGGGAAGCTCGAAAATCCGATCAGCCAGGCTTTCCGTGGCTGGATCACGGCGCAGGTCGAATGAGGTCAGGACTTTGCTGCACCGCAATATAAAAATGCGGAACCTTTCCGCACGTTGCGCGTTTCGGGCTGGATGAACAGTGTCGAAGAGACAGCCCTAGGGGATTTCACGTCATTTGCTGCCAAAGGGGACCACGTCACTGGTCGTTCTTTAGCGCGGCATGATAGAATTCGCGCGCCGCGAGCGTCCAACTCCTTGCAACACATTGGCACTACGGCTAAAAAATGCCCATTTCTTGCATCACGCAGCCCTGACAGCGAAGCGACTGCCGCCTTCACGACCCTCAAGGCCCTTCCGGGCTGTGCCAAAGCCCATGGTTTCCCGCGTGCGCGAGACCTTACGGTTGATGGCAGAACTCAGACGAGTCTCTAGGTCGTGGCGGCGCAGAGCCAAACGACAGGGCAGCCGCCCATCCGGCATGACGACCACAGCCGGACCCTTCAACACCGCCTGGATCCAGAACCCGTACCGATGAACCTTCAAAATACGCATTCCACGCCTCCGCGCGAAGCTGAGATCAAGCCGATCGATTATAACGATTCGATCCGGTCGACCTATTTCACTATCGATGAGCTTCATGAATGCGGCGCCGCCCTGGCCCGCGACGGCGTGGCAAGCCTTCCGGGTTTCTTCCCGTTCGAGTTCCGTCCACGTCATCGCGAAAACGAACACGAGATTTTCCGCGTCTACAAGGTGACGGCCGCCGACGTCGAAGCCGGCGCCTCGATCACCCCCGCCGCGGAGTGGTTGCTCGACAATCATTATCTGGTTGAAGAGTCGATTCAGGAAGTGCGGCGCGATTTTCCGCGCAGGTTCTACCGCCAGCTGCCGACGCTGGCCGTTGCCGGTTCGACGATCCCGCGCACCATGGCGCTTGCCTGGCTCTATGTCGCCCACACCCACAGCACGGTATCGCGCGAAAGCCTGACGGCAATGGTCGCGGGTTTCCAGAATCACGAGACCTTCAAGATCGGTGAACTCTGGGCGCTGCCGTCGATTCTCCGCTTCGTGCTGATCGAGAACCTGCGCCGCATCGCCATCCGCGTCGATCGTTCGCGGGGCATGCGCAAGAAGGCGAACGACGTCGCCGACCAGATCGTCCGGCTGGGCGATCCGGAGAAGTTCAACTCGGTGCTTTTGGAAGCCCAGCCGCTGACCGAAGACAATACGTTCGTGACGCAGCTTCTCTATCGCCTGCGCGACGGTTCGCAGACGTCGGGCTACGTGATCACCTGGCTCGAAGAGCAGCTGGAAAAGCGCAGCAGCAATGTCGAGGAAGCTCTGGTCGCCGAGCAGAACCGCCTGTCGTCCGGCAATGCGACGATGAGCAACATCGTCCGCAGCCTGCGCGAAATCGACGACAACGACTGGGCCGTCTGGTTCGAAAGCGTCAGCAAGCTCGACGATGCCCTGCGCGCGCGCTCGGATTACTCGTCGCTCGATTTCGGCTCGCGCAACAAGTACCGCAACACCATCGAAAAACTGGCTCGCCGCTCCGGCTACACCGAGCTTGAAGTCACCCAGATCGCGCTGGACATGGTCAAGGAGCAGGCCGCCGCTCCGGACGACATCCCGCACGAGCCGAATGTCGGCGGGTTCCTGGTCGGCAAGCAGCGCCGGCTTCTGGAACAGAGGATCGGCTACCGTCCGACTATCCTGCAAAGCATCATCCGCGTGAGCCGCAAGCTCGATTGGCTTGCGATTGCCGGCCCCAACATCATCCTGACGATCCTGGCGATGATCGCCGTCTATGTCTTCGTCAGTCCGATGGATATTCCGACCGGGGCAAAGCTGATCATGCTGCTCCTGTTCGCGCTTCCGGCTTCCGAAGGGGCTGCCGGTCTCTTCAACACGCTGGTCACGCTCTGCGTGACGCCCTCGCGTCTCGTCGGCTACGAGTTTCTCAACGGGATTCCGGAGGATGCGCGCACCCTCGTCGTCGTTCCCTGTCTGATCTCCAAGCGCGATCATGTCGATGAGCTCGTGCGCAACATCGAGGTCCACTACCTCGCCAACCCGAAGGGCGAGATCTATTTCGCGCTGCTGAGCGACTGGGTCGACAGCAAGGTCGAGGAAACCGCCATCGATCTCGACGTGCTCGACTATGCCAAGCGCGAGATCGACATCTTGAGTGCGCGCTACGCCCATGATGGCCGCACCCGCTTCTACCTCCTGCATCGCCGCCGCCTCTACAATGAGGCTGAAGGCGCCTGGATGGGCTGGGAGCGCAAGCGCGGCAAGCTGCACGAGTTGAACCTGCTTCTGCGTGGCGACAGCGACACAAGCTTCCTGCCCGGCGCCAATACCGTGCCGGAAAACGTGCAGTACATCATGACGCTCGATTCCGACACGCGCCTGATGCGCGATGCGGTGACCAAGCTGGTCGGCAAGCTCTACCATCCGATCAACCGTCCGGTCGTCGATCCGGTTACGCAGCAGGTGACTGCCGGTTACGGCATCCTGCAGCCGCGCGTCACCCCGTCGCTGACCACCGGCAACGAAGCCTCGGCGTTCCAGCGCATCTTTTCGGTCAATCGCGGCATCGACCCTTATGTCTTCACCGTTTCCGACGTCTATCAGGACATCGCCGGCGAGGGCACGTTCACCGGCAAGGGCCTCTACCATATCGACGCCTTCGAGGCGGCGCTGAAAGGCAGGATCGAGGAAAACGCGGTTCTCAGCCATGACCTGCTCGAAGGCTCGCTTGCCAAATGTGCGCTGGTGAGCGATGTCGAACTGGTCGAGGATTTCCCGATCCGCTACGAAGTCGAGATGTCGCGCCAGCATCGCTGGGCGCGCGGCGACTGGCAGCTTCTCCCTTACATGTTCGATCTTTCCAACGGCGTCAGCATGCTCGGCCGATGGAAGATGTACGACAATCTGCGCCGCTCGCTGATCCCCTGCGCCTGGCTCGTCGCCTCGGTCATGGGCTGGTACTACATGCAGCCCACTCAGGCTCTGGTCTGGCAGTTCGTGCTGATCTTCAGCTTGTTCGTCGCGCCGACCCTCTCGCTCATCTCCGGCGTCATGCCGCGCCGCAACGATATCGTCGCCCGCGCTCATCTGCATGCGGTTCTGTCTGAAATCCAGGCGGCCAATGCTCAGGTCGCGCTGCGCATCGTTTTCATTGCCCACGCCGCCGCGATGATGGCCGACGCCATCGTGCGCTCCCTCTACCGTACCTTCGTCAGCGGCAAGCTGATGCTCGAATGGCGCACGGCAGCGCAGGTGCAGAGTTCAGCCAGCGGTACGATCTGGGACTATTACCGCTCGATGTGGACCGCGCCGGCCCTGTCGGTGATCTCGGTGCTGCTTGCGGCCGTCTCCGATACCGGTCTTCCCTTCATTGGACTGCCGTTCGCCCTGCTCTGGGCGCTGTCTCCGGCCATTGCCTGGTTCGTCAGCCAGTCGGCCGAGACGGAAGACCAGCTGGTGGTGCCGGAAAACGTCGTCGAGGAACTGCGCAAGATCGCGCGCCGGACCTGGCTCTATTTCGAGACGTTCGTCACGGCCGAGCAAAACTTCCTGCCGCCGGACAATTTCCAGGAAATCCCGCATCCGGTCGTGGCCGAACGGACGTCGCCGACCAACATCGGCGTCTATCTTCTATCCGTCATGTCGGCCCGCGATTTCGGTTGGATCGGTTTCGAGGAGACCGTCCGGCGCCTGGAAGAAACGGTGGGCACGATCGACCGAATGCCGAAATATCGCGGCCATCTGTTCAACTGGTATACGACGAACCCGCTTGAGACGATGGAGCCGAAGTATATTTCGGCTGTCGACAGCGGCAACCTCGCCGGACATCTGATCGCCGTCTCCTCGATGTGCCGCGAATGGGCCGAAGCGCCGTCAGCGCACGTTCAGGGCAATCTCGACGGTATCGGCGATGTCGCATCGATCCTCTCGGAGGTGCTGGCCGAACTGCCGGATGACCGCAAGACCGTGCGGCCGCTGCGGCGGCTGATGGACGAGCGGATCGCCGGCTTCCACAGTGCGTTGCAAGTCGTCAAGCGCGAGCAGGAATTTGCCTCCATCCGGGTGATCAACCTGGCGGTGCTGGCGCGTGACATCCAGAAGCTGACTGCCAACCTCGACCATGAAGTCCGCAGCGCGCAGAGCGGCGAAGTGACGAAATGGGCTGGCATTCTCGTCAATACCTGCGAATCCCACATCGCCGACGGCGTCTTCGATCTCAATGCCATCGAGGTGCTGCGCCAGCGGCTGATCGTCGTGCGCGACAGGGCGCGGGATATCGCCTTCTCCATGGATTTCGGCTTCCTGTTCCGTCCGGAGCGGCGGTTGCTGTCGATCGGGTATCGGGTGAATACGAATGAACTGGACGAAGCCTGCTACGACCTGCTCGCCTCGGAAGCTCGACTAACCAGCCTGTTTGCCATCGCCAAGGGCGATTTGCCCACCGAGCATTGGTACAAGCTCGGCCGTCCGATCGTGCCGATCGGCGCGCGCGGCGCGCTCGTCTCCTGGTCGGGCTCGATGTTCGAATATCTGATGCCGCCTCTGGTCATGCAGGAGCGCCAGGGCGGCATCCTCAACCAGACCAACAATCTGATCGTCCGGGAACAGATGAATCACGGCCGTCGCCTCGGCACGCCGTGGGGTATTTCGGAAGCGGCCTTCAACGCGCGCGACCACGAACTGACCTATCAGTACACCAATTTCGGCGTGCCGACGCTCGGCCTCAAGCGCGGCCTTGGCCAGAATGCCGTCATCGCGCCCTACGCCTCGATCCTTGCCAGCATGTACGATCCGAAGGCGGCGCTCGCCAATCTGGAGCGGCTGCGCGGCGTCGGTGCGCTTGGCGCCTACGGTTTCCATGACGCCGTCGATTTCACCCCGACCCGTGTACCGGAAGGCAAGACCTGCGCCGTGGTGCGCAATTATTATGCCCACCACCATGGCATGTCGATCGCGGCCGTCGCCAACGTCGTCTTCAACGGGCGCCTGCGCGAGTGGTTCCACGCCGATCCGGTCATCGAAGCGGCCGAACTGCTGCTGCAGGAAAAGGCGCCACGCGATATTCCGATCATCAACACCAAGAAGGAACCGGAATCGCTCGGCAAGGGCCAGGAAGATCTTCTTCGCCCCGAAATCCGTACCGTCAACAACCCGCTGATCAAGGATCGCGAGACCGTCTTCCTGTCGAATGGCCACTATTCGGTCATGCTGACGGCGACCGGCAGCGGCTATTCCCGCTGGAACGGCCAGACCGTAGCCCGCTGGAACGCCGATCCGAGCGAGGATCGCTCCGGCACCTTCATCTTCCTGCGCGACACGGCGACCGGCAACTGGTGGTCGGCAACGGCCGAACCGCGCCGGGCGGAAGGCGAAAAGGCCATGATCCGCTTCGGCGACGACAAGGCCGAATTCGTCAAGACCGTCGGTGACCTCACCAGCGAGGTCGAATGCATCGTCGCCACAGAGCACGACGCCGAAGGCCGCCGGGTGATCCTTCTCAACCGAGGCACGGAAGATCGCTTCATCGAGGTGACGTCCTATGCCGAGCCGGTGCTGACGACCGACGACACCGACAATGCCCATCCGCTCTTTGCCAAGATGTTCCTGCGCACTGAAATCGATCCGAAGGGCGACGTCATCCGCGTCACGCGCAACAAGCGCAGCCCCGGCGACCCGGACATGCAGGTGGCTCACCTGGTTGTCGACAATGCCGGCAGCAGCCGCCATACGGAAGCCGAGACGGACAGGCGCCGGTTCATCGGTACGGGCCGGACGCTCGCCGAGGCGCAGGCCTTTGACGCCGACGCCAAGCTGTCCGGCACGGACGGTTATACGCTCGATCCGATCGTTTCGCTGCGCCGTATCGTGCGCGTTCCGGCCGGAAAGAAGGTCAGTGTGATCTTCTGGACCATCGCAGCGCCCGGCCGCGAGCAGATCGACAAGGCGGTCGACCGCTATCGCCATCCGGACAGCTTCAATCACGAGATGATCCACGCCTGGACCCGTTCCCAGGTGCAGATGCGCCATGTCGGCGTGACCTCGCAGGAGGCGGCAAGCTTCCAGACGCTCGGCCGTTACCTCACCTATCCCGACATGCAATTGCGTGCCGACATCGCCACGGTTCAGGCGGGTCTCGCACCGCAATCGTCGTTGTGGCCGCTGTCGATTTCCGGCGACTTCCCGATCTTTTCCGTCCGCATCAACGACGACATCGACCTCGGCATTGCGCGTGAGGCCCTGAAGGCGCAGGAATATCTGCGCTCGCGCGGCGTCACGGCCGATCTCGTCATCATCAACGAGCGGGCGTCCTCCTACGCGCAGGACATGCAGCACACGCTCGATGCAATGTGCGAAAACCTGCGCCTGCGCCTGTCGGATAGCGCGCGCCAGCATATCTTCGCGGTCCGCCGCGATATCATGGAACCGCAGACGTGGTCGGCGCTCTTGTCTGCTTCGCGTGCCGTTTTCCACGCCCGCAACGGCAAGATTTCGGATCAGATCTCTCGCGCAGAAACGCTGTTTGCCAAGCCGGTCAAGAAGAGCAAGATCGCCCTGCCGCTGCTCGCAGCGCCTGCCGCGGACCGGGATGCGGCACCAGCCGAGATCAATGGCGACGGGCTCGATTTCTGGAACGGCTATGGCGGCTTTTCCAGGGACGGCCGTGAATATGTGACACGCCTGCGCGGCGGCGAAGCAACGCCGCAACCGTGGATCAATGTCATTTCCAACGAAAGCTTCGGCTTCCATGTGGCGGCGGAAGGCGCTGCCTTCACCTGGGGTCGCAATTCGCGCGACTACCAGCTGACGCCCTGGACCAACGATCCGGTGATCAACCGGCCGGGTGAAGCGATCTTCGTAAGAGACATGGACAGCGGTGCCGTGCTCTCACCCTACGCCGCCCTGTCGCGGCGCAAGTCCGTGCTCTTCGAAACCCGGCATGGTCTCGGCTATTCTGTTTTCAACAGCGTCCAGGACGGATTGGAGATCGAGGTCAGCCAGGCGGTTCACCGCAAGGCGCCGGTGAAATACTGGCGGATGCGGTTGAAGAACCACACCGGCGAAGCGCGAAACCTCAAGGTCTACGGCTATGCCGAATGGCTGCTCGGCAACAATCGCGGCAAGACGGCACCGTTCATCCTGTCGCATCGCGACGAGGCAAGTGGAGCGGTGCTCGCGACCAACCCCTACAGCATCGACTATTCCGGCCGCACGGCTTTCCTGGCGGCGAGCGAAATGCCGGTGGGCTTCACGGCGAGCCGCCGCGACTTCATCGGCCTCGCCGGCAGCATCTACGCGCCGAAGGCGGTGCTTGACGGTACCTCCCTGTCAGGCGTGATCGACGCGGATGGCGATCCCTGTGCAGCGCTCGTTCTCGACGTGGTGCTGGAGCCGGGTGCGAGCCGCGAGCTGACCTTCTACATGGGCGACGCCGACAATGCCGGTCAGGCGCTCGAACATCTTGAAACGGCGCGCAGCACGCCATTCGAAACCGTCCTTGAGGCGTCCAACAGCTTCTGGCGGGATTTCACCGGCGTTCTCCAGGTCGATACGCCGGACAAGGCGTTCAACAACATGGTCAATGCCTGGCTGCCCTATCAGAGCCTCGGCTGCCGTATCCTGGCGCGTTCGGCCTTCTACCAGGCCAGCGGTGCCTTCGGCTTCCGCGACCAGCTGCAGGATACGCTTGCGTTCATCGTCCACCGTCCGGAGTTGGCGCGGGCTCAGATCCTCAACGCCGCGGCGCGGCAGTTCCCGGAAGGCGACGTCCTCCATTGGTGGCTGCCGGGCAATGGTTCGGGTGTCCGCACGATGATCTCCGACGATGTCGTCTGGCTCGGCCATGCCGTGCAGTATTATTGCAATGTGACAGGTACCAAGGACATTCTCGACGAGCCGATCGCCTTCATCGAGGGGCCTCCCCTGGAAGCCGGCCAGCACGACAGCTTCTTCCAGCCGCTGGTGTCCGAGCGGCGTGCAACGCTCTATGAGCACTGCGCGCTGGCACTCGATCTGGCGATTGCCCGCAAGGGAGAAAACGGCTTGCCGTTGATCCTCGGCGGCGACTGGAACGACGGCATGAACCGGGTCGGCATCGAGGGGCGCGGCACCAGCGTCTGGCTCGGCTGGTTCCTTGCGGCCACCCTGCGCTCCTTCACCGAGATCGCGCGCGAACGCGGCGATACGAAGCGGGTTGCTGCCTGGGAAATCCATCTGGCCAGTCTCAAGCAGGCACTGGAGACCGCCGGCTGGGATGGTGGATACTATCGCCGGGGCTACTACGACGATGGGGCGCCGCTCGGCTCTGCCAATGGCAAGGAATGCCGCATCGATTCGATCGCTCAATCCTGGAGCGTTCTGTCGGGCGAAGGCGATCCGGCTCGCTCGGCGCAGGCCATGGACGCCGTGCTGGCCGAACTTGCGGATGCCGACCACCAGATCATCCGACTGTTCACGCCGCCGCTTTCCGAGACGGCGCAGGATCCGGGCTATATCAAGGGCTATCCGCCCGGCGTCCGCGAAAATGGCGGGCAATATACCCATGCGGCAACCTGGGTCGTACTGGCGCTTGCAGCGCAAAACCGCACGGAAGACGCATGGCGCGCTTTCGAGATGCTCAATCCGGTCAACCATTCCAAGGATCGCGACAGCGCCGATCACTATCGCGTCGAACCCTATGTGGTCGCTGCCGATATTTATGGCGACGGCGCTCTGACCGGGCGCGGCGGCTGGACCTGGTATACCGGTTCGGCGGCCTGGCTCTATCGAGCAGCAGTCGAAGGCATTCTCGGCATTCGCCGACAGGGCGGGACGCTGACGGTTCGCCCGGTCCTGCCGAAAGCCTGGGATGGTTTCTCGGCGACGCTGACCATCGACGGCAAGACGCATGTAATTTCTGTGACGAAAGATGCGGAAAGCGGCGAGCCGATCGTCAGCGTCAATAAAACTGTCACAAAAAACGCGCATGAAAGCGTTTTAGTGTAGCTGCCGGCGCTTCGTCGGACGTGCAGCCGGCTTTGCACCACAAGTTGCAAAGCCGGCTTCGTTCTGATTGCCGGCAGTCGTATTGCGTCAAGGGGGCAGGGGGCACTGAACTCGGACGAGAACATTCTGAATGCTTCAAAAACTGCAATTCGAACCGTCTGCCGATGACGGACAGACCGGAACGAAGCGATCCATCCCTCCCGAGCGTGACACCCGCCTCGACGTGTTTCGCGCGCTTTGCCTCATCACCATCTTCGTCAATCATGTGCCGGGGCAATATCTCGAATATCTGACGACGAAGAACTTCGGCTTCTCCGATTCGGCGGAAGCCTTCGTGCTGATCTCGGGGCTTTCGGCGGGGCTCGCCTATGGGCGGAAATTCAACGTCGGCAATCGCCTCGCGCTCAGCCTGAAGATCTGGCGCCGGGCGTTCACGCTCTATGTCGCGCATATCATGACCAGTATCATAACGCTGGCGATCTTCGCCGGCGGGGCGCTCTATTTCGGCCGGCAGGATCTGATCAGCGAGATCAATATTCGCCCGCTGGTCGATCACACGGAACAGGGCTTCGTTGCGATGGTCCTGCTGGGTCACCAGTTGGGCTACAACAACATCCTGTCGATGTATGCGGTCGTCTTCCTGCTCTTGCCGGGCATGCTCTGGCTCCATGGCCGCAGCCCCTTGCTGTTGTTCGTGGCATCCGCGGCCCTCTGGCTCGCCGCCGGCATCTTCATGATCGTGCCGATCAATTTCCTCGATGAAGGCTACTGGTTCCTCAATCCCTGGTCCTGGCAGTTCCTGTTTGTCATCGGCATGATCTGCATGATGCGCTCGCGCGCCGGCAAGCGCCTGCCGCGCCACCCGCTGCTCGTCGCCCTGTCCGCTGGCTACGTGACGCTGTCGTTCTTCTGGGTGGTGTTCTCCTGGTGGAACATCGATTTTTCCTACGGCCTGCCTGCCGTGCTGACGGGCTTCGACAAGACCTTCCTGTCGCTGACGCGTCTGCTGCATGTTCTGGCGCTTGCCTATCTGCTGGCGGTCTTTCCCGTTTTCAGCCGGATGGCGCGGCTGCGCGTCGATCATCCGCTGGTGATGATCGGCCGTCATTCTCTACCGGTCTTCATCCTTGGCACGATCCTAGCCATGGCGGGGCAGGTGCTTCTGTTCGTCACGGGGCGTGACCTGCTCTGGGGCTCGCTGTTCGTCATCGTCGGCATAGGGCTCCATTTCGCCTATGCGCGTTATCTCGATTGGCTCGGCGGCCTCGCCCGGCCCGAGACGGTCAGGGCCTGACGAGCGTCCTGCCGTCGCTCTCGATTGTCAGGGAAATTCTCGGCCGGGCGTGCTGGCAGATTTTCGCCCGCCTGACATTTGCCGCGGCTGGAACGTGGCGGCGCGTAGCACTCCATGAGCGTCTCGTAGATTTGCCGGCACCCACACTTTCTCCATGAGAAAAGACGCGAGCAGTGACGCCTCTGGTTCCAGGCTGCGGGCGTCGTTGGCAGTATGGAGCGCGGAGCGGTCTATACGGATGGCTTGATTTTGCAGGCTGCGCGGCACGGGCAGGGCATGGCGCTTGCTGGTGAATTCTTCACCCGGGAGGAGATCGCGACGGGCAATCTCATTCCGCTATCCGACATTTCCGTACCTTGCGGCTCGGTTCGTGGCGCGCCGTTTCGACAGGCTGCCGGGACCGGCCGCGACTTTTATCGAGTGGTTGACGGCAAACCTGACCTCTTCGCAAATGACCCGGGCGAACCGAGGATGTGTTTGCCGCGGCCATAAAAAATCCCCCCATGGCGGCGCCATGAGGGGAGACGTGGAAGCGCATGCCGCGTCGGTCAGGCCGCAGCGTGGCTCTTGCGGACGTCCTCGTCCGTAAGGATGCCGCTCGCGCGCAGCAGCGATGCAAAGCGGCCATTGCTGTGGCTGAGTTCGTTGAAGCCGCCCATTTCGACGATCCGGCCGTGATCCATGAAGATCACCAGGTCGGCCTCGCGCACCGTCGACAGGCGGTGGGCGATGATGAAGGTCGTGCGGTCCTTGCGCAGGTTGTCGATCGCCGTCTTGACGCGATTCTCCGTTTCGACGTCGAGCGCGCTGGTCGCCTCGTCGAGCACGAGGATCGGCGCATTCTTCAGGATCGCACGGGCGATGGCGATGCGCTGGCGTTCGCCTCCGGAGAGCCGGTTGCCGCGTTCGCCCACCTTGGTGTCGTAACCACCCTGACGACCTTCGATGAAGTCGGCTGCCGCTGCTGCTTGAGCCGCTTCCGCGACTTCGACCAGCGATGCGTCTTCACGGCCAAGGCGGATGTTCTCGCAGATCGACCGGTTGAGCAGGCCTGCATCCTGGAACACGGTGGCGATCGAGCGGCGCAGCGACTTGCGGGTCACCGTCGAGATATCGACGCCGTCGATCAGGATCTTGCCGCTGGCCGGTTCGTGCACGCGCTGCAAGAGGTTGACCAGCGTCGTCTTGCCGGCGCCGGTCGGGCCGACGATGGCGATCGTCTGGCCGGCCTTGGCGGTGAAGGAGACGTTGCGCAGGCCTTCGTTCGAGTTGGCGAAGTTGAAGGAGACATCGCGGAATTCGACTTCGCCGCGGACATGGTTCAGCTCGCCGGCGTCGGCGGGTTCTTCCCGGTCGCGGACCGAATCCTCGAGGTTGAAGAAGTCCTCGAGCTTGGCGCGGGCTTCGAAAATCTGCGTCACGAAGGCCTTCATCTGGTCGAGACGGCCGATCAGCAGGCCGGCAAAACCGATGAAGGCGATGACGTCGCCGATGCCCAGTTCGCCCTTCTGGACGAGGAAGGTACCGATGACGAGGATGGCCATCATGGAGATCGTCGAGGCCATGCGGTTCAGCGCGCTGGCCAGCGCCCACCAGTCGAGGACCGGCAGCTGGGCCGAGATCAGCTTCTGGGTGAAGTTCTTCAGTTCGCGGGTCTCTGCCTCGATGCGGTTGTAGCTGTGCACGACCGAGACGTTGCTGATCGAGTCGGAGACATGCGAAAAGACGGTGTGATAGTGGTCCTCGACGGAGGCCTGGCCTTCCTTCGTGCGTGTCATCACGATCTTGCCTATGACGACGTAGAGAACGCCGAGCACGACGAGGACCAGCGACAGGCGGAAGTCCATGGCAAAGGCTGTCGGGACGAGCAGCGTCAGCGCCACGGCCGTTGCCAGGTGCTGGCGCATGAATTCGAGCCAGAGGCCGAACAGCGTTTCGCAGGCGCGCAGCAGCGTGTGCAGCGCGTTGGAGGTGCCGCGCTGGCTATGCCAGGAAAGAGGCATCGCGATGATACGGCCGAAAGCTTCCGTGATCAGGGTCGAGCGGCGCGTATGCGCCAGCCGGTCGGCCTCGCGGGCGACCAGCACGAAGGCGATCGTGTTGAAGACGCCGAGACCGGCCCACATCAGGAGCATCGGTGTCACGGCCTTTTTGGAGGAGATCGCGTCGATGATGCGGCCGAACAAAATGGGCTCTGCAATGGTGATGATCGCCAGGACGATGTTGGCGATAACGATCGCAGAGACGCGAAGTTTGTGAACGGCAAGATACTGAAGCGCTCTTGCGTAGACCTGGAACAATGACACTGTCTTATCCCTCTTGGGCAGCTGGTTGCGGTGCAATGAAAAGCAACAGGGCATTTGCATCGCGGTATAAGTTACTGAGAAGGAAGGATATCCGGCGAAAACAAACGTTGTGGATCATCATCCTTGATAACCCTGCTCAGTTCTTTCCGGTAAATCTCCAGTCCTTCTTTTGTTTTCCATGGCAAAACAAAACATCGTCTTGATCAACTTTCAGGTCGAACGAGCAAGCCCATCTGTGATAAATACCGGGTGAGACAAATTGCACGTGTCGTCCGGTAGAATTATTCATAGTTTGCTATTTTTCGCGCCTTGCGGGTGAACGGCGATGCGGTGTTAGGTGGTTCCATGGCTGACGGAGGGATTATTGCGCTTGCAACATGAATGGGTGCTGAACAGCATTCATGTTGCGCTGCGGTGGGCGCGGTCAAAGGCCGAAATGGATTTTTTGAAGGGGCATTTATGAATATTACGTTGCTGGTGCAGTTTCTGGCGCTCATCGACGAGATGACGAGCAGGGACGAGATTGTTCAGGAGTTCGAGCGGGTTCTGGACCGCTACGGCTTTGACTATTACGGCATCGTCCGCCAGCCGAAGCCGAATGAAAATCCGATGAGCCTGCTGCTTGCCGGACGCTGGCCCGATGGCTGGCCGCAGGTCTACATCAAGAAGAAATACGTCATCATCGACCCGACGATTCGCTTTCTCGGCCATGCGCAGCGGGGGTTCCGCTGGCGCGAGACGCTGGTTGCCTTCCGCTCCGATCCGCACCGCAAGCGCATGGAGCGTATGATGGTCGAGGCGCGCGGCTATGGTCTCCATGATGGGTACATTTTTCCCGTCCACGGGCGTCGCGGACTGCTCGGCAATTTGTCGCTTGGCGGGCGCGTGGTCGATCTCAGCCCGGTGGAAATGAGCCTGTTCGACGGCATCGCCAAGAAGGTTTTCTGGCGGCTTCTGGAACTGACGGATCCGACAGTCCTCGCCGAAATGGTCTCCAGCGTCGATGTGCAGATGACCCGCCGCGAAATGGAGGCGTTGAACTATCTGGCCGACGGCATGACGTCGAACGAGATCAGCCGGATCCTCGACATCTCCAACCATACCGTCGACTGGTACATGAACGGCATCCAGGAAAAGCTGCGCGCGAAAAACCGCCATCACGCCGTCGCCCTGTCCTTCCGCCTGGGATTGATTTCTTGACGGAAATGAACGCCCTCATGCCGACTCTGAAATTGAACTTCCTGTCATGAACCGCTAATAGTCCTTTTCGCGGTGCAACATGACCGTGTTCAAGTCTTGAGGAGTCCGACTTGCCCATTTCAAAGATCCTTGTCGCCAATCGTTCTGAAATTGCCATCCGTGTGTTTCGCGCGGCCAACGAACTGGGAATAAAAACGGTTGCGATATGGGCGGAGGAGGACAAGCTCGCGCTCCATCGGTTCAAGGCGGACGAGAGCTACCAGATCGGCCGCGGGTCGCACCTCGCCCGCGATCTCGGTCCGATCGAGAGCTATCTCTCGATCGATGAAATCATCCGCGTCGCCAAGCTCTCGGGCGCCGATGCCATCCATCCGGGCTACGGTCTTCTGTCGGAAAGCCCGGAATTCGTCGATGCCTGCAAGGCGGCCGGTATCATCTTCATCGGGCCGACCGGTGACACGATGCGGCGCCTCGGCAACAAGGTCGCCGCCCGCAATCTCGCGATAGAAATCGGCGTACCCGTGGTGCCGGCGTCCGAGCCGCTGCCGGATGATCCTGCCGAGATCCAGCGACTCGCCGGAGAGATCGGCTATCCGGTCATGCTGAAGGCGTCCTGGGGCGGCGGCGGGCGCGGCATGCGCGCGATCCGCGACCCCAAGGATCTGATCCGCGAGGTGACGGAAGCCAAGCGCGAGGCAATGGCCGCTTTCGGCAAGGACGAGGTCTATCTGGAGAAACTCGTCGAGCGTGCCCGCCACGTCGAAAGCCAGGTGCTCGGCGATACCCACGGCAACGTGGTGCATCTGTTCGAGCGGGATTGCTCGGTCCAGCGCCGCAACCAGAAAGTCGTCGAGCGCGCCCCGGCTCCCTATCTCACGGAAGCGCAGCGCCAGGAGCTTGCCGGCTATTCAACCCGGATCGCCCAGGCGACGAACTACATCGGCGCCGGTACCGTCGAATATCTGATGGATATGGACACCGGCAAATTCTACTTCATCGAGGTCAATCCGCGCATCCAGGTCGAGCACACCGTCACCGAGGTCGTCACCGGCATCGACATCGTCAAGGCGCAGATCCACATCCTCGAGGGCTTTGCCATCGGCACGCCGGAATCGGGCGTGCCGAAGCAGGAGGACATCCGTCTCCACGGCCACGCGCTGCAGTGCCGGATCACCACGGAAGATCCGGAGCAGAACTTCATTCCCGACTACGGCCGCATCACCGGCTACCGTTCCGCCTCCGGTTTCGGCATCCGCCTGGATGGCGGCACGGCCTATCCGGGCGCTGTCATCACGCGCTTCTACGATCCGCTGCTGGTCAAGGTCACCGCCTGGGCGCCGACGCCGAAGGAAGCGATTGCGCGCATGGACCGGGCGTTGCGCGAATTCCGCATCCGCGGCGTTGCGACCAACCTCACCTTCCTCGAAGCGATCATCAGCCACCCGAAGTTCACCGACAATTCCTACACCACCCGCTTCATCGATACGACGCCGGAGCTGTTCCAGCAGGTCAAGCGCCAGGACCGCGCGACGAAGCTCTTGACCTATCTCGCCGACGTGACGGTCAACGGTCACCCGGAAGCCAAGGGCCGGCCGAAGCCGAGCGCGGATGCGGCAAAGCCGATCGTTCCGCACAGCAACGCCGCGATCGCCGACGGCACCAAGCAGAAGCTCGACGCGCTCGGCCCGAAGAAGTTCGCCGAATGGGTGCGGGCCGAAAAGCGTGTGCTTTTGACCGATACGACGATGCGCGACGGCCATCAGTCGCTGCTCGCCACCCGTGTGCGTACCTATGACATCGCCCGGGTCGCCGGCACCTATGCCCGTGCCCTGCCCAACCTGTTCTCGCTCGAATGCTGGGGCGGCGCCACCTTCGACGTTTCGATGCGCTTCCTGACCGAGGATCCGTGGGAGCGTCTCGCCAAGGTGCGCGAGGATGCGCCGAACCTGCTTCTGCAGATGCTTTTGCGCGGCGCCAACGGCGTCGGCTACAAGAACTATCCCGACAATGTCGTCAAATACTTCGTCCGCCAGGCGGCCAAGGGCGGCATCGACGTCTTCCGCGTGTTCGACTGCCTCAACTGGGTCGACAATATGCGCGTGTCGATGGACGCGGTCGCGGAAGAGAACAGGATCTGCGAAGCGGCGATCTGCTATACCGGCGACATCCTCAATTCCGCCCGGCCGAAATACGACCTGAAATACTACACCGCGCTCGCCGCCGAGCTGGAAAAGGCCGGTGCGCACATGATCGCGCTGAAGGACATGGCCGGCCTGTTGAAGCCGGCGGCGGCGACCGTGCTGTTCAAGGCGCTGCGCGAGGCGACCGACCTGCCGATCCATTTCCACACGCACGATACGTCGGGCATTGCGGCGGCAACGGTGCTTGCTGCCGTGGACGCGGGCGTCGACGTCGTCGATGCGGCGATGGACGCGTTCTCCGGCAACACCTCGCAACCTTGTCTCGGCTCGATCGTCGAGGCGCTGCGCGGCTCCGAGCGCGATCCGGGCCTCGATCCCGAATGGATCCGCCGCATCTCCTTCTACTGGGAAGCGGTGCGCAACCAGTATGCCGCCTTCGAGAGCGACCTCAAGGGGCCGGCGTCGGAAGTCTATCTGCACGAGATGCCGGGCGGCCAGTTCACCAACCTCAAGGAACAGGCCCGTTCGCTCGGGCTGGAGACCCGCTGGCATCAGGTGGCGCAGGCCTATGCCGATGCCAACCAGATGTTCGGCGACATCGTCAAGGTGACGCCGTCGTCCAAGGTGGTCGGCGACATGGCGCTGATGATGGTCAGCCAGGACCTGACGGTCGCCGATGTCGAGAACCCGGCCAAGGATGTCTCCTTCCCGGATTCGGTCGTGTCGATGCTGAAGGGCGATCTCGGCCAGCCGCCGGGCGGATGGCCGAAGGCGCTGCAGAAGAAGGCGCTGAAGGGCGAAAAGGCCTATACCGCCCGTCCGGGTTCGCTGCTTGAGGATGCCGATCTCGACAAGGAGCGCAAGGACATCGAGACCAAGCTGGAGCGCAAGGTCAGCGACTTCGAATTCGCTTCCTATCTGATGTATCCGAAGGTGTTCACCGACTATGCGCAGGCCGCCGACACCTACGGTCCGGTCTCCGTCCTGCCGACGCCCGCTTACTTCTACGGGCTATCGGCCGGCGAGGAGCTGCTGCCGGAACTCGAAAAGGGCGTGTCGCTGGTCATCCTGCACCAGGCCAAGAGCGAGCCGGACGAGCAGGCCATGGTCAAGGTGTTCTTCGAGCTCAACGGCCAGCCGCGCCTGATCAAGGTGCCGGACCGCAACCGCTCGGCCTCGAGCGCCGCGCGCCGCAAGGCCGATCTTGGCAACGCCGCCCATCTCGGCGCGCCGATGCCGGGCGTCATCTCGACGGTCTCCGTTTCGGCCGGCCAGACCGTCAAGTCCGGCGACGTGCTCTTGTCGATCGAAGCAATGAAGATGGAAACCGCGCTGCACGCCGAAAAGGACGGCACCATCGCCGAGGTGCTCGTGCGCACCGGCGACCAGATCGACGCAAAGGATCTTTTGATCGTCTACGGGGCTTGAGCATTCCGATACCAAAGAAACGGCCGGGCTTTGCCCGGCCGTTTGCGTTTCAAATCTCGTAGTCGTTCCCCATGTTCAGCGAGGAAATGAACTTCTTCGTGCGTTCCCGCTGCGGCGTCTGGAAGATGTTCCTCGGCGGTCCGCTTTCGACGATCAGGCCGCCATCGAGGAACAGCACCTGGTCGGCGACTTTCGAGGCGAGCCGCAGGTCGTGGGTCGCCATGATCATCGTCGTGCCTTCGGCCGCGAGCCGGTTCAAGACCTCGACCACTTCCTCTGCCAGTTCCGGGTCGAGCGCCGAGGTCGGCTCGTCGCAGAGGAGGACGCGCGGCGAGGGGGCCAGCGCACGGGCAATCGCCACGCGTTGCTGCTGGCCGCCGGAAAGCGTTGCCGGCCAGGCATCGGCCTTGTGGGCCATGCCGACCTTTTCCAACAGTTCGAGCGCGCGGGCCCTGGCCCTGTCCTTCGGCCATTTCAGGACGGTCACCAGCCCTTCCATGACGTTCTCGATCGCTGTCTGGTGCGGGAAAAGCTGGAAGTTCTGGAAGACCATGCCGGTCTGGCGGCGCAGGCGCTGAATGGCGTCCCAGCCGGTCTTCCTGTGGGGGGCAAACTCGATGCGCTCCTCGCCCAGCCTGATCGCGCCGGATGTTGGGATTTCCAGGAGGTTGACGCAGCGAAGCAGCGTGCTCTTGCCGCCGCCGGAGGGGCCGACGAGCGCCGTCACTGTGCCTTCGGCGATGGTGACGCTGATGTCCTTCAAGACGACATTGTCGCCGAAGCGCTTTTCGATATGGGTGAGCTCGATCATGCGCGCGCCTCCAGGAAGCCGCCATAGCGGGCAAAGCGGTTTTCCAGCCGCACCTGCAGGGCGGAGAGAACGGAGCTGAGCGCCAGATAGATCAGCGCCGCCTCGATATAGAGGATCAGCGGTTCATAGGTCGTGGCGACGATGCGCTGCGCCGTCTGGAAAAGCTCCGGCACGGTGATGGCAGCGGCGAGCGAGGTGTCCTTGACCAGCGAAATGAAGGTGTTGGACAGAGGCGGCACGGCAACGCGGGTCGCCTGCGGCAGGATGGTGCGGCGCATCGCCTGGCCCCAGCTCATGCCGATCGAATAGGCCGCCTCCCACTGGCCGCGCGGCACCGAGGAGATGACGGCGCGAATGATTTCGGAGGTATAGGCGCCGATGTTGAGCGTGAAGCCGATCAGCGCCGCGGGAAAGGCGTCGAGCAGGATGCCGAGGCTCGGCAGGCCGTAGAAGATGACGAAGAGCTGTACGAGCAGCGGCGTGCCGCGAATGACCCAGACATAGAAGCGCGCCACGGCGACCAGCGGTTTGGCCCCGAAGAGACGGGTAATCGCCGTCAGAAGCCCAAGTGCAAGGCCAAGACCGAAGGACAAGAGCGTCAGCGGAATGGTGAAGATCAATCCGGCCCGCAAAAGCGGCAGGAGCGAATCGAGCATGAGTTGGAGCCAGGAGGGCACGGACAGGGCCTTTCAAACGACATGATCCGCCCCGGAGCCTCCGGAACGGATCATGCCTTATACTGGAGTGAGGAACGCGGCGAAACCAGTGCGGTCACGCCGCGACCGGGATTACTTCGAAACGTCGGCGCCGAAATACTTTTTTGAAATCGCGTCATAGGTGCCGTCGGCCTTGATGTCGGCCAGCGCCTTGTTGATCGCTTCCAGAAGCTCCGGCTCGCCCTTGCGGATGATGATGCCGGAATAGTCGGCATTCGCCTGCTCGGCGGCGATCTTCACCGGCGCATCCGGCTTGTGCTTCTTGAAATCGAGGAAGGACAGGCTGTCGTTGATCGTCGCGTCGGCGCGGCCGGTCAGGACAAGCTGGATCGACTGGTCGAAGCCATCGGTGCCGACGAGTTCGGCGCCGGAGGCCTCAGCCAGCTTGCCGAAGTTGCTGGTCAGCGACTGCGCGGCCTTCTTGCCCTTGAGGTCCGGGAAATCCTTGATCTCCTCATTCTCGGCCTTGACGATCAGCACGGCCTTGGAGGCGATGTAAGGCTCGGAGAAATCGTACTTCTTCTTGCGCTCCTCGGTGATGCCGACCTGGTTGATCACGGTGTCGTAGCGGTTGGCATCGAGGCCGGCGATCAGCCCGTCCCACTTGCCTTCGAGGAACTCGGCCTTGACGCCCAGCTTGTTGGCGATGGCTTCACCGATCTCGACGTCGAAGCCGACGAGCTTGCCGCTTTCATCGTGATAGGTGAAGGGTGCGTAGGTACCTTCCGTGCCGATCTTCAGCGCCCCGGCCGACTTGACGGCCTGAAGGTTTTCGCCGGCAAAGGCCGGAGCGATCGAAACCAGCTGCGCGATGGCGGCGGCGGCGAGAAGTGTGTGAACCCATTTCATCGTGTTTTTTCCATCTTTCTGTCCGGCCCGTCGCCGGTGTGAGAGGACAATCGCATATGGTCCCGCCGCCTACAGCGCACAAAACTTCAATTGTGCGGCGCAACAGCGAAGGTTTTTCTCCAATTCCGGCCGTTTCCACGCAAAATTGGCGCCGATCGCTCAAATTCAAGGCGGCTTGTCTGTTTTGACGGCACGTTTTTCCAGAAATCATACAAATCGGTTGAATTGCGAAGAATGTGCGTGTATGCCTGTTCGTGCCGATTTATCCGTAATCATGCACGATGTGGCCGAACCATGCAGGCAGAACTGCTTCTTCAACAACGTCAAAGGTTGATCCAGGACCGCCTGCGGGCGTCCGGCCGGGTGCTGGCTGTCGATCTCGCGCAGGAATTCAACGTCTCTGAAGATACGATTCGCCGTGATCTGCGTGAGCTTGCTGCCGCAGGGCTATGCGAGCGAGTCTATGGCGGCGCGCTGCCGGTTTCGCCCGGCAGTACGACCCTTGCCCAGCGTGTCGGCGATGTGCCGGAGCGCAAGGCGGCGCTTGCCGCTGCCGCTCTCGCCTTCATCAAACCGGGAATGACGGTCTTCTTCGATGCGGGGTCGACCAATCTAGCGATCGCTGAGGCGCTTGCGAACGATCTGGAATTGACGGCGGTGACGAACACGCCGCTGCTTGCCGCCGCGCTGATGGACAAGTCCGGAGTGGATCTGATCGTCATCGGCGGCAAGATCGACAGGCGTGTCGGAGCCGCGGTCGGCGCCAGGGCGCAGCGCGACATCGAGACGCTGCGGCCCGATCTCTGCATTCTCGGCGCCTGTGGCGCCGATATCGACGCCGGACTGACCGTCTTCGAATACGAGGATGCCGAGTTCAAGCGGCTTGTGGCACAGAGCAGCGCATCGGTGCTGGCGGCAATCACCAACGATAAATTCGGGACTTCGGCGCCGCATCGGGTCATCGCCGCGCGTAGCTGCTCGGCACTTGTCGTCGAGCATGATGCACCGGCGGACGCTGTCCGTTGCTACGAGGAAGCCGGCATCGCCATCGTGCACGCGCGAAAGGCCAAGGCATGAGGATCGCCCACGTCGCCCTCTGGACAGCCGATCTCGATGGCCTCTGCCGCTTCTGGGCCGAGACGTTCGGCGCGGTCGTGGGCGATCTCTACGAGAGCGCCCGCCGCCCCGGCTTTTGCTCGCGCTTCCTGACGCTGAAGGGTGGACCCGCGATCGAGGTGATGCAGGGGCCCTGGATCACGCGAGAGGTGCTTCAAGAACGGCAGGGCTACGCCCATCTTGCGCTGTCGCTCGGCAGCCGCGAGGCCGTGGATGCAATGGCTGCGCTGGCGACGGCTTCAGGAATTCTCATCTCCCCCGCCCGCATGACGGGCGATGGCTTCTACGAGGCGGTCCTCAGGGACCCCGACGGCAATCTCATTGAAATCACGGTTTGAGCCCGGACACGACAGGAAAAAACCATGGATCAACGCAACAACCTCCAGCCGCAGGCCGCCGTGCGCTCGGGCTACATGCCGAAAACCCGTCTGGCCGTGTCGCTGCTGTTTCTGATGAACGGTTTCGTTACCGGCAGCTGGGCGCCGAAGATTCCGGAATTCAAGGAGAAACTCGGCATCGGCGAAAGCGTGCTCGGCCTGCTTATCCTCGCCTTCGGCATCGGTTCGCTGGTGCTGATGCCGATCGCCGGCGGCTTCATCGCCAGGGTCGGCTCGCAGAGGGTGGTGAAGGCCACCGCCATTATCCTGTCGCCGCTTCTCCTGCTCCTGACGCTGCTCCCGAATGTCTGGACGGCGGCGATCGGCATGTTCCTGCTCGGCGGCTTCGTCGGCGCCATGGATGTGGCGATGAATGCCAATGCGGTCGAGGTGGAGAAGTCGATGCGCCGGGCGATCATGTCGTCCTGCCACGCCTATTGGAGCCTTGGCGGCCTTATCGGCTCGGCAAGTGGCGGTGTCATCATGGCGCAATTCGGCGTGCTGCCGCACGCGATCCTCGTCACGCTGGCCTGTCTTGCGGTGCTTGGCCTTGCCTGGCCGATGATCCTTCATGATCAGCCGCATCCCGATGTGGCCAAGCAGAAGCTGCGCCTGCCGATGACGCCGCTGCCCTGGTTGGTCGGTCTCGTTGCGCTGTTCTCGATGGTGCCGGAGGGAAGCGTGCTGGATTGGGGCGCGCTTTACCTGCGCAACGAACTCGGCGCCTCGGTCGCCCTGTCCGGTTTCGGCTTTGCCGCATTTTCGGCGACCATGGCGATCATGCGGTTTGCCGGTGACCATGTGCGTGACCGCTTCGGCGGCGTGAAGACCCTGCGCGTCTGCACGCTGACGGCACTGGTCGGCCTCGTCCTTGCCGGTCTTGCGCCGAATGCGCCGCTCGCCATTGTAGGCTTTGCGCTGGCCGGGGTCGGCATTTCCAACATGGTGCCGATCGCCTTTTCCGCCGCCGGCAACATGCCGGGCCTGGCACCGGGCATCGGGCTGTCGGTCGCCACCTTCATGGGCTATTCCGGCATGCTGTTTGCGCCGTCGCTGATCGGCTTCGTCGCCGAGCACACCGGTTTTTCGATCATCTTTACCTGCATTCCGGCGTTGTTCATCGTGGTGCTTCTCCTGTCGCATCATGCGGTTCACGCCGATCCGAAGGGACACGACTGAGGTCAACGTGCGGCCTGCCGGTCATCAATTCGCCGTCAATCCATGCTGTTGCCGTTGACAAGGCGGCTTTCCTCATCCACCTCAAGGAAAATCGCCGCAACAGCATGTTCAAGGGGCTTTCATGTCTTCCGCCTTCGATTTTGATCCGCAGCCGCGCAGGGCCTCCGTTGCCGTCGATGTCGGTGGAGTGATCGTCGGGGGAGCTGCACCCGTCGTCGTGCAGTCTATGACCAATACCGACACGGCAGACGTCGACGCCACCGTTGCGCAGGTCGCGGCGCTGCATCGTGCCGGCTCCGAACTGGTGCGCATCACCGTCGACCGCGACGAAAGCGCTGCGGCCGTGCCGAAGATCCGCGAGCGGCTCGAGCGCCTCGGCCTCGACGTGCCGCTGATCGGCGATTTCCATTATATCGGCCACAAGCTGCTCGCCGACCATCCGGCCTGCGCCGAGGCGCTGGCGAAATACCGCATCAATCCCGGCAATGTCGGCTTCAAGGACAAGAAGGACAAGCAATTCGCCGCCATCATCGAGCGTGCCATCGAATTCAACAAGCCGGTGCGCATCGGCGTCAACTGGGGTTCGCTCGACCAGGAACTCTTGACGCGGATGATGGACGACAACCAGGCGAAGGGCTTTCCGCTCACCGCCAGCCAAGTCATGCGCGAAACCATCGTCCAGTCGGCGCTGATCTCGGCGGAACTGGCGGAGGAAATCGGTCTGCCGCGCAACCGCATCATCCTTTCGGCCAAGGTCTCGAACGTGCAGGACCTGATCGCCGTCTATGCGATGCTGGCGACCCGCTCCGACCATGCGCTGCACCTCGGCCTTACCGAAGCCGGCATGGGCTCCAAGGGCATCGTCGCCTCGGCCGCCTCGCTCGGCATCCTGATGCAGCAGGGGATCGGCGACACGATCCGCATTTCACTCACCCCCGAGCCCGGCGGCGACCGCAGCCGCGAGGTGCAGGTGGCGCAGGAACTCTTGCAGGTCATGGGCTTCCGGCAGTTCATCCCGGTCGTTGCCGCCTGTCCCGGCTGCGGCCGCACGACCTCGACGGTATTCCAGGAGCTTGCCCGCAAGATCGAGGACGATATCCGCCGCAACATGCCGGTCTGGCGTGAAAAATATCCGGGCGTCGAAGGCCTGAAGGTCGCGGTCATGGGCTGCATCGTCAACGGCCCGGGCGAAAGCAAGCATGCCGATATCGGCATCTCGCTGCCGGGCACCGGCGAGCTTCCGGCAGCCCCGGTCTATATCGACGGCAAGAAGGCGATGACGATCCGCGGCACCAATATCGCCGGCGATTTCGAGGCGCTCGTCGCCGATTATATCGAGAAGCGTTTCGGACAGGGTCAGGCTGCGGCCGAATAGGCTACAGCCGTGCCGTCAGAAGCTTGAATCCCGCAAAGGCAAAGAAGCCGGCCATCGCGCCTTCGATCCCGCGGCGTGCCTTCCTGTAGCCGCGGTGCACCGGTTCGATGGAAAACAGCAGCGCAAAGCCCATGAAGATGACGACGCCGATCACCATGCAGCCGCCGATCAGGACGGGCATGACATGCGGCGCGTCCTGCGGTGTGCCGAGCGAAACCAGCGTGAGCCAGGAAAAGATCGCCTTCGGGTTCGTCAGGTGAATGCCGAGGCCCTTGAGGTAGAGGCGGCGCAGCGAGGGTGACTGCTTCTCCAGCAGAAGTATGCTGTCCGCTTCCCTCCGCATCGCAGCCTTCAAAGCCTTGAAGGCAAGCCAGAGCAAATAGAGCCCACCTGCGATTTTCAGGATGAACAAGGCGTTCCCATAGGTTCTGATCAGCGCAGAGAGCCCGGCTGCCGCCAGCATCGCCCACGTATAGGACCCCGTCAGAACGCCGAAGGCGAGCGCAAGACCGGCATTGCGGCCATGGCTGATCGCGGTGGAAATGATGGAAACGATCGCCGGTCCGGGTGAAGCCGTGGCAATGATGTATGCGCCCCAGGCGACCATCAGCTGTGGCAGGTAGGGCATGAGCGAAGACATAAGCGATTTCCGATTGGTTTTTCACCGCCACTATGCCCGTTCCCTTGTTCAGCGAAACAGGCATTTTGTCGTGGTGACAATATTCTCTGCCGCTGCCCTTCCGAAGGCCGGCGACAGGCCCGCCTTGCGGCGCTGGCTGACCGCCCGAACGAAAGCCCTCAGAGAATGTCTTCCAGTGCCGCAATAAGCGCGTCGCACTGCTCCGGCGTGCCGATGGAGATGCGCAGGAAATCGGAAATGCGCGGCTCGGCGAAGCGGCGCACGAGCACCGCCCGCTCGCGCAGGCCCTTTGCCAGTGCCTCGCCGCTGTGGTCCGGGTGACGGGCAAACACGAAGTTGGCTTGCGAAGGGAGCACCTCGAAGCCCCGCTGGCGCAGTGCACCGGAAACGCGGTCGCGCGAGGCGATGACGGCATGGCGTGTTTCGTCGAACCACGCGGTGTCTTCGATGGCGGCGGTGGCGCCAGCCTGTGCGATGCGGTCCAGCGGATAGGAGTTGAAACTGTCCTTGACGCGCTCCAGCGCATCGATCAGCGGGCGCTGGCCGATGGCATAGCCGACACGCAGACCCGCCAGCGAGCGAGACTTGGACAGGGTGTGGATGACCAGCAGATTGTCGTATTTCCGGGTGAGAGGGATCGCACTCTCGCCGCCGAAGTCGATATAAGCTTCGTCGATCACGACCGGCTGCTCGGGATGGGCTGCAAGAAGGGTCTCGATCGCCGACAGTGGCAGGCCAATGCCGGTGGGCGCATTCGGGTTGGGCAGGATGATCGCGCCGCAGGGACGGTCATAGCCACCGATGTCGATGCCAAAATCGTCGTTCAGAGGGACTTCGACGGCCTCGATGCCGAACAGGCGGCAATAGGTCGGGTAGAAACTGTAGGTGATGTCGGGATAAAGCAGCGGCTTCTCGTGCTTGAGAAGCGCCACGAAGGCATGTGCCAGGACCTCGTCGGAACCGTTGCCGACAACACTTCATCCGGCGAGACGCCGTAGGCCTTGGCAATCGTTTCGCGCAGCGCAAGCGCGCTCGGGTCCGGATAGAGCTTCAGCGTATCGGCCACGGCCGCCTGCATGGCAGTGATTGCCCTGGGCGACGGACCATAGGGATTCTCGTTGGTGTTGAGCTTGACGAGGTTGGAGATGCGCGGCTGCTCGCCTGCCGTATAGGGCTTCAGCGTGCCGACAATCGGCGACCAGAACTTGCTCATCAGTCAGCTCCTGCGATTGGCGACGAAACGGGCCGCTTCGTTGAGAACGTCCGCCCGCTCACCGAACGGCTCAAGCAGTGTGGCAGCTTCCTGCACCAGCCGGGCGAGTTGGGTCTCGGTCCAGTCCTTCCCGTGCAGGGCAACGAGCGTGCCCTTGCCGCGGGCGGCGTCCTTGCCGGTCGCCTTTCCCATCGTCTCCGCGTCGGCCGTCAGGTCGAGAAGGTCGTCGGCCAGCTGGAACGCGAGGCCGATCTTTTCGCCGTATTGCCGCATCAGCCGCCGATCGGCATCGGAGCTGGCGGCTATGATGGCGCCGGCCTCGCAGGCAAAGCGGATGAGCGCGCCGGTCTTCATCGCCTGCAGCGTCGTGATGCCTGTCTCGTCGAGCGCGCAGCCTTCCGCCGCCAGGTCGAGCGCCTGGCCGCCGGCCATGCCGCCGATGCCCGAGGCGCGCGCCAATGCCAGGACCAGCTCGGTCTTCTGCCGGTCCTGGAGCCTTGTTTCCGGTGCGGCGATGATGTCGAAGGCGAGCGTCAACAGGCTGTCGCCGGCCAAGATAGCGTTTGCCTCGCCATGGGCGATATGCACGGTCGGCTGGCCGCGGCGCAAGTCATCGTCGTCCATGGCCGGAAGATCGTCATGGACCAGCGAATAGCTGTGGACGCATTCCAATGCCGCGCCGATGCGCAAGGCGGCCTCCGCATCGCCGCCGAGGAGGGCGGCACTCTCCATCACCAGGAACGGGCGCAGGCGCTTGCCGCCGTTCAGCACGCCATGGCGCATGGCCGCCAGCAGCGGTTCCGGCCGGGCGATTTCATCCGGTTGTGCCGTGTCGATGAGAATACTGGCCAGACAGGCCTCGACCTCTGCAGCATTGTTCTTCAGGCGGATTTTGAAGGATGCGGAGTTTTCGCTCATGCGGCGCTCTTTGGCATGACAGTAAGGCCGCTGGCAACGGGATTTTACCATATCGGCAGGCGACGGCCCGGCTGCCGGTGCAAGGCAGAGAAAACCGTTCAAATTTACCCGTTCTTGCTCTATGAGAATTTTATGGATTATCAGGCGGGCGCTTCAGGGGTGGACATCGTACCGGAGACTCGGGAAGAGGAGGAAGACGTGTCTTCCAGCCGTTCGCGAGGGTGGCGCGATGTCTTGCGTCAGCACTGGCGCCGTATGCTGTTGATCGCGGCCGCCATCGTCCTCCTGCCTTATGTTTTGATCATCCTCTATATCCCCAGTTTCATTCACCCGATTTCGACGCTGATGCTGCGCGATCTCGTATTTCTGCGCGGTTATGACCGCCAATGGGTCTCGTTCGACGAGATTTCGCCCAATCTCGTGCAGTCGGTGATGATGTCGGAGGATGGCCAGTTCTGTATCCACGACGGCGTCGACTGGGTGCAGATGCGCGGCGTCGTCAACGATGCGCTGGAAGGCGAATCCACCCGCGGCGCCTCGACGATCCCGATGCAGACCGCAAAGAACCTGTTTCTCTGGAACGGCCGCTCCTTCGTCCGCAAGGGGATGGAGCTTCCCTTGGCGCTCGTCGCGGATTTCGTCTGGAGCAAGCGGCGGGTGATGGAGCTTTATCTCAACGTCGCGGAATGGGGTCCCGGAATTTATGGCGCCGAAGCTGCCGCGCGCCACCACTTCGGCGTCTCGGCGGCAAAACTGACGCGCCGGCAGGCCGCTCTTCTTGCCGTGTCGCTTCCCAATCCGTTCGAGCGCATCGCCGGCAAGCCCGGCCGTGGCCTGCGACGGCTCGCCTCCGTGATCGAGCGTCGTGCCGGCCGGTCAGGCGAATATATCAAATGCCTTTATGAATGAGATCAGGCCTTTTCATTGGCGCTGAACGTGGCTTTCCCTTTATAGCGGGAGCCTCATTCACGAGGATCGGAGAAGACCGGTGACCAAGCTCACGCTCTATGTCGGCAACAAGAACTATTCCTCCTGGTCGCTTCGGCCGTGGCTGGCGCTGGAAGGCTGCGGCGTCCCGTTCGAGGACGTCGTCATCCCCTTCGATTTTGAGGCCGGCAATCCGAAGTTCAGGGATATTTCGCCGACGGGGCGGGTTCCGGCTCTGCATCATGGCGATGTCCGCGTCTGGGAATCGCTGGCGATCATCGAATATGTCGCCGAGCTTTTCCCGCAGGCCGGCATTTGGCCGGAAGATCCCGCCGAAAGGGCGGTCGCCCGCAGCTATTCCATGGAGATGCTCTCGGGTTTCCGGGCGCTGCGCGGCGCCTGCCCGATGAACATCCGCCGCGAGAAGCGGGCGATCAACCTGCCCGCGGGCGTCATGCACGATGTCGAGCGGATCGAGACGATCTGGCGTGAGGCGATAGCCCGTTCCGGCGGTCCGTTCCTGTTCGGCCGCTTCACCGCCGCGGACGCCATGTTCGCACCCGTGGTCAACCGGTTCGAGGTCTATGACCTCACCCGCAATCCCGGCTCGCTCGCCTATATGGATGCGGTGAAAACTCATCCGGCATTTCGCAAGTGGCAGGAGGCGGCGCTGAAGGAAACCTGGATCGTGGCGGAAGACGAAGCGTGATTCGTCCCGCCGCCGGTCGCCATGAAAAAATACCTGTGGGGACTGGTCAAACGCCTGCGAGGCATGTATAAGCCCGGCAAATTCCGAGATTGACATCTGTTTGTCCCGGCCAACGGTCTGGCCGCTCAACAGAGTTTTGCCCGATAAGTGGAGTATGAAATGGCTGTACCGAAAAGAAAAACAAGCCCGTCCAAGCGCGGTATGCGCCGTTCCGCTGACGCGCTGAAGTCTCCGACCTACGTCGAAGACAAGAACTCCGGCGAACTGCGCCGTCCGCACCACATCGACCTGAAGACCGGCATGTACCGCGGTCGCCAGGTTCTGACCCCGAAGGCTTCCGCTTAATCAGCGTTGCCGTCAGGCTCGAGTTTCGAAGGGCTGGCTTTCGCCGGCCCTTTTCTGTTGTCTGCTCACAGACCAGCCGGCTGGCCGGGTCGCTCTCCCGCAGGGTCATTTTCTTGACCGTAAACTTACTGTAGGCAAATATCGATCGACGTCCGGCCGTGCGGCCGGTGCCATAAATTGGGAGCCATTGCCGATGATTGCCGCCATTCCGTTGCTGATCCTGCCGTTCGTTCTCTACAATCTCGGAATGGTCGGCCTGCTGGGGAGCGGCGGTGTCGCGGTCTTCGAAAGCACCGTCCTGTCGATGACGATGCTGTCGGGCGCCGTCTGGACGATGAGCGTCGGCGATCTCGTGATCGTCATCGCGCTCGTCCTGCTTTTCGTCGAAATCCTCAAGGCGACCCGCGTCAGCTCGAAGGCGCTGATGGATCATCTGCTGTCGATGGTGCTGTTCATCGTCTTCCTGGTGGAATTCCTGCTGGTCGCCAACGCCGCAACGCACACCTTCTTCATCCTGATGACGATCAGCTTCATCGACGTGATTGCCGGCTTCTCGGTGTCGATGCGCACCGCCGGGCGGGATGTCTCGATCGGACTTTAACGGATTAAGGCCAGGTGCCGCGCCTTCCGTCGGCGCGGCAAAGGCTGGTCAGCCGAGGTTTTCCAGTTTCGTCTGCAGCGCGCGAAGCTGTTCCTTCAGTTCATCGATATCCTTGGCCTCTGCCTTGCGCGGCTCCTTGGCTTGCGGTGTCGCTGCCATGAAGGGTGAGAACATCTGCATCGCCTGATGGAACAGATCGGTATTGCGCCGGACCTGCTCTTCCACCAGTTGCAAGGGAACCGCGAGGTTCTTGCCGAGCGGCGTGTCGCCGAAGGCCTTGTTGATCTGCTCGCGCATCTGCACCTGCTGGTCGGTGAAAGCCTGCATCGAATGTTCGAGATAGCTCGGCACCACCATCTGCATCTGGTCGCCGTAGAAGGAGATCAGCTGGCGCAGGAAGGAAATCGGCAAAAGCGTGTTGCCGGTCTTGGATTCCTGCTCGAAAATGATCTGCGTCAACACCTGATGCGTGATGTCCTCGCCTGATTTGGCGTCCTGAACGGTGAATTCCTCCCCCTTCTTCACCATGACCGCGAGATCGTCGAGTGTGACGTATGTACTGGTTCCGGTATTGTAGAGCCTCCGGTTGGCGTATTTTTTGATAACGATCTGGCCGTCGTGTTTTGCCATCAGGGTCTCCTCCCCATGCTCCCGTCTTTATTGAGTTTTTCAGAGTATCCGTAAAAAACCTGTTCTGACAATCTCTTTGTGCAATGCGACGACGCAGGTGCAAAATTTCTTTTCGCGTCTGGATTGTGGATTGAAAAGGCAGCCACTGCATTATGGCGTTTGACTTGGGCGTTGACCTTTGCCAGTCTTTGGCAGTTGCGAAAAAAATGAACGAGGAAATATCTGATGAGCACTCCCTCTATCGTCATCGCCAGCGCCGGCCGCACCGCCGTCGGATCTTTCAACGGGGCCTTTGCCAATACGCTCGCGCACGAACTCGGCGCGGCGGTCATCAAGGGGGTGCTTGAGCGCGCCGGCGTCGATGCCGGCGAAGTGGACGAGGTGATCCTCGGTCAGGTTCTGTCGGCCGGCGAAGGCCAGAACCCGGCCCGCCAGGCTGCGATCAAGGCCGGCATTCCGCAGGAAGCCACCGCCTGGGGCATGAACCAGCTCTGCGGTTCCGGCCTGCGTGCGGTTGCACTCGGCATGCAGCAGATTGCCACGGGTGACGCCAAGATCATCGTGGCCGGCGGCATGGAGTCCATGTCGTTGGCGCCGCATTGCGCGCATCTGCGCGGCGGCGTCAAGATGGGCGACTTCAAGATGGTCGATACCATGATCAAGGACGGCCTGACCGATGCCTTCTACGGCTATCACATGGGCACCACGGCCGAGAACATCGCCAAGAAATGGCAGCTTTCGCGCGACGAGCAGGACCAGTTCGCGCTTGCCTCGCAGAACAAGGCCGAGGCCGCCCAAAAGGCCGGCCGCTTCGCCGACGAAATCATTCCCTTCATCGTCAAGAGCCGCAAGGGCGACGTCACCGTCGACCAGGACGAATATATCCGCCATGGCGCCACGCTGGACTCGATGGCAAAGCTCCGCCCGGCCTTCGACAAGGAGGGCACCGTCACCGCCGGCAACGCCTCCGGGCTCAATGATGGTGCGGCCGCAACGTTGCTGATGACCGAGGCAGAAGCGGGACGCCGCGGCATCCAGCCGCTGGCCCGGATCGTCTCCTGGGCAACCGCCGGCGTTGATCCGCAGATCATGGGCACCGGCCCCATTCCTGCTTCGCGCAAGGCGCTGGAAAGGGCCGGCTGGTCGGTTGGCGATGTCGAGCTTGTCGAGGCCAACGAGGCCTTTGCGGCGCAGGCCTGCGCGGTTAACAAGGATCTCGGCTGGGATACGTCGATCGTCAACGTCAATGGCGGCGCCATCGCCATCGGCCATCCGATCGGCGCGTCGGGCGCCCGCGTTCTCAACACTCTGCTGTTCGAAATGAAGCGCCGCGGCGTGTCCAAGGGGCTTGCAACACTCTGCATCGGCGGCGGCATGGGCGTTGCCATGTGTGTCGAACGGCTGTGACAATCATCCGCTAGTCAACCGCTCCGGCCCCGCGGCCGGGGCAGACTTCACGGGCAAGAGCCGGAAAAATCGTGCTCGCATTTGCGAGCACAGGCATCGGGCCAAAAACCATGTAAAAGGGAGAGACGGATGAGCAGAATAGCATTGGTCACTGGCGGTTCGCGCGGCATCGGCGCGGCCATATCCGTTGCCTTGAAGGGCGCAGGATACAAGGTTGCGGCAAACTATGCCGGCAATGACGAGAAGGCGCAGGCCTTTACCGCCGAAACCGGCATCCCGACCTATAAATGGGACGTTTCCGACTACGCGGCTTGCGCCGCAGGCATCGCCAAGGTCGAGGCCGATCTCGGCCCGATCGAAATTCTCGTCAACAATGCCGGTATCACCCGCGATGCCATGTTCCACAAGATGACGCCGGAGAACTGGAAGGACGTCATCGACACCAATCTCAGCGGCCTGTTCAACATGACGCACCCGGTCTGGACCGGCATGCGAGACCGCAATTTCGGGCGAGTGATCAACATTTCCTCGATCAACGGCCAGAAAGGCCAGATGGGCCAGGCCAATTATTCGGCAGCGAAGGCCGGCGACCTCGGCTTCACCAAGGCGCTCGCTCAGGAGGGCGCTGCCAAGGGCATCACCGTCAACGCCATCTGCCCCGGCTACATCGGCACCGAAATGGTCCGTGCGATCCCCGAAAAGGTTCTGGCGGAACGCATCATCCCGCAGATTCCTGTCGGCCGTCTCGGCGAGCCGGAAGAGATCGCCCGTATCGCGGTGTTCCTGGCGTCAGACGATGCCGGCTTCATCACCGGTTCGACGATTTCTGCCAATGGCGGCCAGTTCTTCGTCTGATCGCGAATTGCCTTCGTGCTTTGCGAACGGCGCCCTTGTGGCGCCGTTTTGCGTTGTCGGAAAGGCTGCGATTCTCTCCCGCTTGCAGATGGGATGTTCGGCTTCGGCGGAAAAGTTAACGCGGCGGCCGGAATCTGGCAAAAGACTCAATTTTTCCTATGGTTAAATATCCGTTATTCCTACCATATCTTGTAGGGAACAAATCGGGAAATTCTCGGCGTCGGCGATTCGTCGCCGATTCGTTCCGCCTTTGACCGCAGCATCGCCAGTCGATGCGCCGACGGCGAACCGATTAACCAACGTGGTTAAATTTTTCTGAATTTTCAGCTGTTTGGATTCTGAATCTCACGGCATGCGCAGGCCGATGAGACTAACTGCCGCGCGCCGTTCTTCCGGGGAGTCAGCGATTCAGCATCTGGTGCGAATCCGACTTGGAAAATCAATATCTAGCAGTGAACAAACGATGAATCCGAGGGAGTCAGCGATTCGTCTCCGATTCGTTCCATGGCTGTTCCGATTCCGGTAAATGCGGGTGGAAATGCAGGCCGCGAGTCCCATTTGCAGTATTTCATGCTCCGGCACCCTTGCGTTTGTGGCGTTGCGTGGGCATGTGTGCTGCGCCGGTTGAAACGGCTTTCCCGCCGTAAATGGCCTTCGCAGAGTGAAAGTGCGCAGGATCGATAAAGTGCCTGACCAACCCATGATCTTGAGCGGCCGCGGCGTGATCGCGGTCCTCGGCCCCACCAATACCGGCAAGACGCATTATGCGATCGAGCGCATGATCGCGCATGAATCCGGCGTGATCGGATTGCCGCTCCGTCTGCTTGCCCGCGAGGTCTATACCCGGCTCGTCGAAAAGGTCGGCGCCCACAATGTTGCCCTGATCACCGGCGAGGAAAAGATCGCGCCGCATATGGCGCGCTTCTCCGTCTGCACCGTCGAGGCCATGCCGCGCGAAACCAAGGCGGCGTTCGTCGCGATCGACGAGGTCCAGCTTGCGGGCGATCTCGAGCGCGGCCACATCTTCACCGACCGGCTGATGCATCTGCGCGGCAGAAACGAAACCCTGTTTCTCGGCGCCGCGACGATGCGGCCGATCCTCGAGCAATTGCTGCCGGGCATCACCGTCGTCGAGCGGCCGCGGCTGTCGCAGCTTCTCTATGCCGGCTCGAAGAAGATCACCCGGCTGCCGCAGCGCACGGCGATCGTCGCCTTCTCGGCGGAAGAGGTCTATGCGATCGCCGAACTGATCCGCCGTCAGAGGGGTGGCGCCGCCGTCGTGCTCGGCGCCCTGTCGCCCCGCACGCGCAACGCGCAGGTTGCGCTCTATCAGGCTGGCGACGTCGAATATCTGGTGGCGACCGATGCGATCGGCATGGGGTTGAACCTCGATGTCGATCACGTCGCCTTCGCCCAGGATAGAAAGTATGACGGCTATCAGTTCCGCAATCTCAACCCGGGCGAACTGGCGCAGGTCGCCGGCCGCGCCGGCCGCCATCTGCGGGACGGCACATTCGGCGTTACCTCGCGGGTGGAGCCGTTCGACAACGAGCTTGTCCACCGCATCGAATCGCACCAGTTCGACCCGGTGCGGGTGCTGCAATGGCGTTCCAAGGCGCTCAGCTTCGCCTCGCTTGCGGCTTTGAAGAAAAGCCTCGATGCCGCACCCGCGGTAAACGGCCTGACGCGGGCCCTGCCGGCCGTCGATCAGCAGGCGCTGGACTATCTTTCGCGTTATCCGGAAATCACCAGTGTCGCAACGACACCGGAGCGTGTAGAAAAACTCTGGGAGGCCTGTGCGCTTCCAGACTATCGTCGTATAACCCCGGCGCAACACGCCGATCTGATCTCGACGATCTATGCCGATCTCGTCCGGCGTGGCACAGTGAACGAAGATTTCATGGCCGAACAGGTTCGCCGCGCGGACCAGACGGATGGTGAAATCGACACATTGTCCGCGAGAATTGCACAAATCAGGACATGGACCTATGTGTCTAACCGTCCAGGGTGGCTTGCCGATCCGACACACTGGCAAGAAAAGACGCGGGAAATCGAAGATCGATTGTCTGACGCGTTACATGAAAGGTTGACGAAACGCTTTGTTGATCGCAGGACATCTGTGCTCATGAAGCGCCTGAGAGAGAATGCGATGCTGGAAGCTGAAATCAGTGTAAATGGCGATGTCTTCGTTGAAGGGCATCATGTGGGACAATTGGCCGGGTTCCGTTTCACGCTGGCGGCAGTGACCGACGGTCTCGACGCGCGTGCGGTGCAGGGTGCCGCCCAGAAGGCGCTGGCGCTGGAATTCGAAGCACGCGCCGCGCGCCTGCATGCGGCGGGCAATGCCGATCTGGCGTTGGCTTCCGATGGTCTCGTGCGCTGGCTCGGCGAACCCGTCGCGCGGCTTGCCGCAAGCGACCATGTCATGCGCCCGCGTGTCATCCTGCTTGCCGACGAGCAGCTGCAGGGCAATGCGCGCGATCACGTGCTTGCCCGCATCGAGCGCTTCGTCAACCACCATATCTCGACGGTCCTGAAGCCGCTCGACGACCTGTCGCGTGCCGAGGATCTCGAAGGCCTTGCCAAGGGCCTGGCGTTCCAGCTCGTCGAAAATCTCGGCGTGATGTTCCGCCGCGACGTCGCCGACGAGGTCAAGTCGCTGGATCAGGAGGCGCGCGCCTCGATCCGCCGCCACGGCATTCGCTTCGGCGCCTATCACATCTTCATGCCGGCGCTGCTGAAGCCCGCTCCGGCCGAGCTCATTACGCTGCTCTGGGCTTTGAAGAATGACGGCCTGGACAAGCCCGGTTATGGCGAGCTCATCCCGGTTCTGGCGGCTGGCCGTACCTCGGTCGTCACCGATCCGTCGTTCGAGCGCACCTTCTACAAGCTGGCCGGCTTCCGTTTCCTCGGCAAGCGCGCCGTCCGCATCGATATTCTCGAGCGGCTCGCCGACCTCATCCGGCCGCTCCTGCAGTGGAAGCCGGGCACGACGTCGCGTCCGGACGGCGCCTATGACGGCCGCCGCTTCACCGCGACGACGGCCATGCTGTCCATTCTCGGTGCGACGCCCGACGACATGGAAGAGATCCTCAAGGGCCTCGGTTATCGAGCCGACAGCGTAAAGGCCGAGGAGGCTGCGGCATTCCTGTCTGCACAGGCGGGCAATGCGACCGCGCCGGCGGACTCAACCGCTGTCGAAGCGCCGGCCGAGACGGCCGACCATGACGACGCGGATGCGCCAAGCGAAGAGGCTTCCGAGCCGGCGCCGGAGCAGGCAGCGCCCGCTGCGGCTGCTCCGGAGGCGGAAGCTGTCGTCGCCGAACTCGCGGGCGAGCCCGCAGAGTCGGTTGAAGCCAAGCCGGTTCTTCTGTGGCGCCCCGGCGGCCGCAACGACAATCAGCGCTCTGGTGGACGTCCGCACGGCAATCAACGCGGCGCCAACAATCGGGCGCATCAGGGTGAGGCTCGTCGCGATGGTACCGAGCCGCGCCGCGACGGCGATGGCCGCCGTGAAGCCCGTGGCGACGACAATCGTAAGGGCGGCGGTCGTCCGGACCGCAACCGCGGTCGTGACGGCGGCAAGCCGCAGAATGGCCAGCGCCATGAGAAAGGCGATCGCCAGGATCGTCCCGATCGCAACGACCGCGGCACTAAGCCGCAGGCCGCCAGGTTCGAGGCGCGGCCGCCGCGTAAGGAAAAACCGATCGATCCGGATTCACCTTTCGCCAAGCTCGCTGCTTTGAAGGAGCAGATGAAGAAATAAGGCCATGAGCGAAAAACAGCCCCAGTCCCTGTCGGTCCTCCGCCAGCGTCTCGACAAATGGCTGTTTTTCACGCGCCTGCAAAAGTCCCGCTCGATCGCCCAGAAGGCGATCGAGGCCGGGCATGTCCGGGTCAACGATGCCCGTGTCACCCAGCCTTCCTTTGCACTGAAAACCGGCGATGTCGTCGTTCTTTCGCTCGATCGGCGCGATATGACGGTGCGTGTCCTGCAACCCGGCAATCGGCGCGGTCCCTACGAGGAAGCGCAGCTTCTCTACGAGGATCTGACCCCGCCTCCCGTCCCGGGCGAAAAGCCGAACGCGTTCGAGCAGGCGACGCGCGAGCGAGGCAGCGGTCGGCCGACCAAGAAGGAGCGCCGCGATGTGGACCGGCTGCGGCCGGGCTGGCAGGAGGATTAGAAAACTGTCTCTCCACGCGGTGCTTTGGCGTATGGATTATTCTTGCAAAGCCCAGGCAAAGCCTTTACCTGACGGGACAAATGCGCAGTGCTGTTGCGCCGTGAAAGGCGTTGGCGGGCTGATATCCTGAATGGATGCGGACAAGCGGGCTTCGCTCTCGATTGCTGTCTGCCATCGAATGTGAGAAATCGCTGGAGTACCTCATGACGTATGTCGTGACCGACAATTGCATACGCTGCAAATATACCGATTGCGTGGAAGTGTGCCCGGTGGACTGCTTCTATGAAGGCGAGAATTTCCTGGTCATTCATCCCGACGAGTGCATCGACTGCGGCGTCTGCGAACCGGAATGTCCGGCCGGAGCCATCAAGCCCGATACCGAGCCGGGCCTCGACATGTGGCTGAAAGTAAATGCCGATTTCGCCACCCAATGGCCAAACATCACCGTCAAGAAAGACGAGATGCCGGAAGCCAAGGAAATGGACGGCGTGGAAGGCAAGTACGAGAAATATTTTTCGCCGGAGCCCGGCAAGGGCGACTGACCTTTTTGGGCTTTCTGCGACCGGTTCACAGCGTGTTTTTCCGGTCGCGAAAAGTGGCGAAAATTTGGGAATTGTGGCTTAACCGTGTCCTTGCCGGACGGGTTGGTCTCGTCTGTCGTTGTGAAGCAAATTATTGATTTCGACAGTTTTTTATGATAGGGTCGAAAAACTGATCCACATCACGGCACGAACGTGTGCCTGAAAACCATCACGAAAGCAAAAGAATCCTACGGCGCGGCTGACCCCAAATACGCAACGTCTGTTGCTTGTGTGTGATCGCCACGCAGAAGATCGATTTGATGACCGTTGGCTCGGATCAGCATGGAGTCACCCGACGGTGCCCCCGTCCATCCCGGGCCTGACTGACCCGGCCCCGGCTTGCAGCCGGGAGCGTAACAGGGAGTTTTTGAAACGAATGACGACCCAGCAGAAAAAATCTTCAGCACGCCATGGATTCAAGACCGGTGAATCGATCGTTTATCCGGCTCATGGCGTCGGACAAATCGTGGCAATCGAAGAGCAGGTGGTTGCGGGCATGTCGCTCGAACTGTTTGTGATCGATTTCGAAAAGGACAAGATGCGTCTCAAGGTGCCGGTTGCCAAGGCCGTCAGCATCGGCATGCGCAAGCTGTCCGAAACCGATTTCGTCGAGCGTGCATTGAAGGTTGTCCAGGGCAGGGCGCGCGTCAAGCGGACCATGTGGTCCCGCCGTGCGCAGGAATATGATGCCAAGATCAATTCCGGCGACCTGATCTCGATCGCCGAGGTCGTACGCGATCTCTACCGGGCTGAAAACCAGCCGGAGCAGTCCTATTCCGAACGTCAGCTATACGAAGCTGCGCTTGACCGCATGGCGCGCGAGATCGCAGCCGTGAACAAGATGTCGGAAACGGAAGCTGTCCGCCTCGTTGAAGCCAACCTCAGCAAGGGCCCGAAGCGCGGCAAGCTCCTCGAAGAAGAAGACGCGCAGGAAGAAGCAGCGTAAAACCCGCTTCCCACGGCGCCTGCATTCCAAAAGCCCTGTCAGTAATGACGGGGCTTTTTTCATATGTGCCGCGCTTTTTGGGCGATGCCATACCTGTCTATCGCGGATCGTTGTATTCTGCCCCCAACGCGCATCGCGCCAAAACCGCTGCGCACTTTGGGCGACATGCATTGGCGATGCGGTTGCTGCAGGGCGGAATGTCCCATGAGCTGTACTTTCGCAATCGGTGACGTCCATGGTTGCCTCGGGCCTCTGCGCAAGCTCCTTGCCATGGTCCAGGCCCGCTGGGTTTCCGGAACAATCGTATTCGTCGGGGACTATATCGACCGCGGCCCCGACAGCCGCGGCGTGATCGATCTGCTCAAGGCCGGCCCGGCAGAGCCGGATTGGCAATGGATCATGCTCAAGGGCAATCATGAGGACATGATGGTCGGCGCCTATGCGGGCCGCTATGACCGGGATTGGTGGCTCGACAATGGCGGGCTGGAAACCGAGCTGTCCTACGATGGCAGGGTGCCGGCCGCGGATTTGGCTTGGGCCGACCGGCTGCCGCTCATGCATCTGGACCCACACCGCCTCTTCGTCCATGCGGGCGTCAATCCCGATGTCGCGCTCGACAAGCAATCGCCGCAGGACCTGCTCTGGCTGCGGCCGGAGTCCTCGGCCTATTACTGGGGCAAGCATCTCTGCCATGGGCATACGCCGTCCAGGGCCAATCCCCGGACCATCGGCAACCGAACGAATATAGACAGCGGCTGTGTCTTCGGCGGCAAGCTGACCTGTGCCGTATTCGACGATGACGTGGCCGGCGGCCCGCTCGAATTCATCAAGGCGGGCTGGTGAGCACTGCAGCACCGTTGTGAACACGGGGCGACTCCTTGCGCCATCGTGCTATGCTGCGTGTCGAGGCGTCCTGCCGCGATCTGCCGGCGCGGCGGGGCGAAGCCATGGCCGGCACTGGGAGGAGAATATGACAGGTCTACATCCGTTGATCGACAATGGCGTGCCCCAAGGCTCGCCAAGCTTTACAGGCGGTATTCTCGTCTGCGAATGCACCGACAAGCCCGTGAAGGTCAGGGTCGATGGCGACGTCGCGCATAACCACGCCTGCGGCTGCACGAAATGCTGGAAACCGGCAGGTGCGACGTTCTCGATCGTTGCCGTCGTTCCGCATGACAAGATCACCGTGCTTGAAAACGGCGACAAGCTTGAAGTGGTCGATAAATCGGCGCTGATCCAGCGCCACGCCTGCAAGGGCTGCGGCGTGCACATGTACGGCCCGGTGGTGCGCGAACATCCCTTCCAGGGGCTGGATTTCATCCACCCGGAACGCTTCGACACGGATGGCTGGGCACCGCCCGGATTCGCGGCCTTCGTCTCGTCCATCATCGAATCCGGTACCGATCCGGCCGACATGGACGCCATTCGCCAGCGCCTCAGCGCCCTCGGCCTGCCGCCCTCCGATTGCCTGTCGCCCGGCCTGATGGATTACATCGCCACCTGGACGGCGAAGAAGAGCGGCGTGCTGAAATCCTGATGATCCGGCAGATCGCCAGAAATGAAAAGGGCGCTGCGATGGGGATCGCAGCGCCCTTTTCCTGTTCAGTGTGAAGCGCCTGCTTATGCGGCGCCGCGCG